>CAWJYH010000001.1:0-390540 GCA_963847035.1 uncultured delta proteobacterium
TTGTTCCCGCCAGGGCAAAGGACATAATCCCGCCTCCCCTGTCATTTCGAAGCGCAGCGAGAAATCTCGTGACCCCGAGGATGCCTTTCCCGGAGCGGATGATGGCTGCACGAGATCTCTCCCGTTGGTCGAGATGACAGCGGGGGCAGGTCGAGGCGGCAGAAGCCATACTCACCCTCGCGCCAGGTCGGCCCAACCACATACAGCCCTCGCTTGGGCGACACCAGGTCGCCGCGCCTCATCCATTCGGCAATCTTGTTCTTCGGACGCCGGTAACCCGAAAAATATCCGAGTATCTTCTTGAATACCAGATGAATGAACATTATAGTAGTCACTATAGTGTTTAAAGGCTATTATTTAGGTCACTTCGTATCTGGATTGGCTATGATAAAACAAAGAACATATTCAAAATACGCAAAAGATGCCGCTTTTTTGCTCGGTCAGCACATCAAGCTTGGGCGCAAAAAACGTCAATGGTCCGAGCAAAACCTTGCGGCCAGAGCCGGTATTTCCAGAGCGACACTCCAAAAGATAGAGGCCGGTGAAATGTCTCCGTCCATCGGTCTTGTGTTCGAAGTCGCCGCCCTGGTTGGCGTTCCTCTGTTCGAGCAGGACAGCCGGGCGCTTGCAACCAGCATCGAACTGACGCAAAGCAAAATCGCTCTCCTCCCCAAACGCATCAAAAACCCGACAAAGGCGGTGGATGATGACTTCTGACCCGCACAATAAGGAAGCCTTTGTCTGGATCTGGCTCCCCGGAGAAACGCAACCGGTGGTCGCCGGCAAGCTTGAGGCGGATAACGGCATGATCCATTTCAACTACGGCAAAAGCTATCTCGAGCGCACAGGTGACAAGAATCCTGCCATTCCGATTTATGAGCCGGAATTGCCTTTGCGAGCCGGGTTGTTACCCTTGCTGGGCGACCTGGAGATACCAAATTGCATTCGGGATGCCGCGCCCGATGCCTGGGGGCGGCGCGTTATCCTCAACAGACAATTCGGGCGCAAAGGTCGAGATGCGGATACCGGCAGTCTGGATGAGCTCACCTATCTCCTGGAATCGGGGTCCGATCGGATCGGGGCGCTTGATTTTCAGCGTTCACCAACAGAATTCGTTCCGAGGACCCCAAACAGTGCCAGCCTGGAAGAATTACTGGCATCGGCCGAACGGGTCGAGCAAGGTGTGCCATTAACCGCCGAGCTGGATCAGGCGCTCTTCCACGGCAGTTCCATTGGCGGTGCCCGCCCCAAGGCCTTGATAGAGAAGCCGGACGCCAAATATATTGCTAAATTTTCGTCCAGCAGCGATCTCTACAGCGTCGTCAAAGCCGAATACGTTGCCATGAGATTGGCTTCAATTGCCGGGCTTAAGGCAGCAGCAGTCAAGCTGGTAAAGGCGGCCGGGAAGGACGTTTTGTTGATTGAGCGCTTCGACCGCATTGCGCTTCATTCCGGATGGGCTCGAAAATCCATGGTTTCCGCCCTGACCCTGTTCGGCTTAAGTGAGATGACGGCACGTTATGCCAGTTATGAAGACCTTGCGGAAATCATTCGCCATCGCTTCACGCAACCGGTCGAAACCCTCAAGGAGCTTGTATGGTCGGCTGGTTTTCAATATCCTGTGCGGCAATACCGATGATCACGCCCGCAATCACGCCGCTTTTTGGAATGGGAAAGAGCTGACCTTGACGCCGGCCTATGATATCTGCCCTCAAGGTCGTACCGGCAACGAAGCGACGCAGGCCATGCTGATAACCGGAGCCAACAGGTTGAGTCAACTCAAAACCTGCCTTGCTGCCGCGCATCACTTCCTGCTTTCCCGGTCGGCAGCTGTCGATGCGATGGACCGGATCGAGGCAGCCATTCGTGACAATTGGGAGAGGGTCTGTGAAGAAGCGGAGCTTAGCCCGGTTGATAAAAACTATCTTTGGGGACGTCAATTTCTCAACCCATTTTCCATCGAGCGATGATACGTGTATGAAAAGTTGAAGAAAAGGGAGCAAAAAAAGTCAGGCAACGCCGCGCCACCCCCAGCAGCCCTACCCGCAACACGTGTCATCTTCTAAACCTGACCCCAATTTCCCCGGTAGGGCAAGACATGTGTCACCCCGAGGGCAAACGCCATGCCCCCGCCCCCGCTGTCATTTCGAAGCGGAGCGAGAAATCTCATGTTGCCGAGGATGCCTTTCTCGGAGCGGATGATGACAGCCGCCTGACGATCGGGAAGAGCAGAATCGTTACCACAGCCCCCAACTGCCGGTCACCATCACATACCCGGCCAAACTGATATTGGTCACCGCATGGGCGACGACGCAGGACAGGAGGTCTTTGCGGACAACCCAGAGCCAGGACATCAGCAGGCCGAAGGCAATCGCCGCCGGCCATTCCTGCAGACCGTGGCCTCCAGTGAAAACGGCCGTCGATATCGCGATCGCCGGCCATGACCACTCGCCGGGCCGCACCGCGTTGACCGAGCGCTCGTCGAGCGCGGTCTGCAGCGCCTGCCGGTCGCCTTCTCTGCGCGCCTGGTCCCACTGCAGGGCGAGACGGAAGATGAATCCCCGCATCAGCAGTTCCTCGAACACCGGCACCAGCAGCCCGGCCGCAGCCAGCCGCAGGACAAAGGAAGCGCTCGACCACGGCGCTGTCTGGCCCTGGTCGACAAAGGGCGTCAGCAGCCCGATCCACAGCACCGCCCCCGCCAGACCGGCAGCCAGGCCGACGACGATCGAGATCGCGGGCGCCCGGGGCCCAACCAGCGCACAGTACCAACCTCGCGCCCAGGCCAGCAGGACCACCACGACAACGATGCGCAGGGCGTAATTGACCTCGGGCGCCAGCAGATCGCCAAGCAGCGAGGCGATCGCCACGTAGGCGAGATAGGGAGCGGCGTAGGGGAGAAGGAGCTGGCGGTTGACGAGCATCGGATGCGACCGCGGGCCGTCAGTCGCCAGGCTGGTCGGGTGGCGCGGCGGCCGCCTCCTCCCGCTCCAGCCGGCGGGTGCGGACGACATCGAGGGCCGCCCACAGCAGCAGGACAACGCTGCCGATGCGGTTGAACAGGAGATATTCCTGGATCTTCGGGTCGGCGGAGAACCAGCCGTCATACAGGCACCACAGGCCCAGCCCCGCCAGGACGACGGGAAAGATGTAGGGGCTGATCGCGGGCGGGGCCGGTGGAGCGGGTGGAGCGGGTTTCGACATGGGCGTGATCCCGGGGAGATGTGGTGTGCAAAGGGCCGGGACGGTCGCTGACCGGCCATGGTGGATTGCGCTGTACCACACTGTACCAGGAGTTATCATACTTTTCCCCGCTTTTTTTGTGCTGCGGCGCCTGCGGCACAGCCGCCCCCCTCCCCCGACCGCCTGCCGGATTTTCCGTTTTTCCGGCTTTCCGGACAAAAAGCCGGAAAACAACCCCCGCGACCGGAAAATGCGGATCAGCCCATGGCAGCCGCAGATTTTACACGTTAGAGCCGGGGACCCTTGCCTAACGAGATGATATTGCTGAGAAGCCTCGACAGGGATGGAGAATATTTGTTCGCCGCCCTCCGGTTTTTGCGTCGACCAGGAAGATTGGGCTGCAACACTCCGTCATTGGTATTTTGCCGCCCCGCCTGTCATTGCTGGTGATTCTCAGGCGTTCTGTGGTTTTCTCCGTCCGTTTCCCCTCTCGAATGCAATTCATGGCATGATACTTGCTTGTTAACTGTAATGGCACGACGACCAGGTCGGTCAGGGCGGGCATGATTGTATTCGCAGGGGGCATCCTTTAAAACAAACAGGAGGGAACACACGATGAAGAAGACATTATTGAAAAGTGCGTTGATGGCGTTGGCAGGGATTGGGTTGATGGCGGGGAGTGCGTCGGCGATGCAGACATTGGACTTGTAGCAATGTTAGATCGGATAACATACTGATCCAGTATGACGTAGCTCAGTGATGATGTAGCGACTAGATGCAGTCGGTAATGATTCATACTGGTCAATAGCGGCGTCTGGCGGACTTATTGCAACATTAGTCATTGAACTCGCTGGTATCTATACAAAACTATTTGGCATATTCGATAGCAGCTAATGCTACCGATTTGTACTATTTTCAGTGGAATCAGCTTCTGCAGGTGATACTGGCAATATTCATACATTGATGACTGTTCGGTACAATTGAGTCTTGAGCTACTGGTATAGATTTCTCAGAATCTTTGGTTATTATTGGCACACTATAATGGATCTTTTCATAGCAACTGCAGAGTGACGATACTATGGATTCAAGCTTGATTCAGATGGATACCTTGATCATATGACTTGCTTACCAGTGCGACATGTGCTGCAGTTAAATGGTATATGCACTGGGATTCACCTTGCATAGATCGCATGGGACAGACTGCGATTATGATGCGATACGATTTTGATGACTTTCGTCTGTTATGGTCGAGTCCATCAACCCCGTCCCCGAGCCCGCCACGATGCTGCTGTTCGGCACCGGCCTCGCCGGTCTGGCCGGGATCGCCCGACGCCGGAAAAAATAAGCCCCTCGCTTATCCTTGAACGCCCACCACCCGACGACCGCATGGCGTCGGGTGGTTTTTTTTTGCCGCCCTCCCGCCGCAACGCCCCACTCCCTGCCCCGCTGTCATCTCGACCTGCTTCCGCCTTTTCGCCCTTTCATGCTCTGTCATCGCGACCTTCCCCCGCTGTCATCTCGACCGCAGGGAGAGATCTCATGCAGCCGTCATCAATCGCAAAAAAGGGCATCCTCGGGAACACGAGATTTCTCGCTTCGCTTCGAAATGACAGCGGGGGCGGCAGCGCGCCTTCGCCCTACCGGGAACAATGAGATTTCTCCCTTCGCTTCGAAATGACAAGAGGGGAGGGAACGCAATGACGGAGCGGGGGCGGCAGCGCGCCCTTCGCCCTACCGGGAATAATGAGATTTCTCGCTTCGCTTCGAAATGACAGCGGGGGATGGTCGAAATGCCTGTATATGCTCGAAATCCCTTTATACGACAGGGAAGAGGCGTCTCAGCTGAAGATCCCCTTCAGCGTAAAGAAGAACAGCATCGCCAGGCCCGCCCCGACCGGCAGGGTGATGAGCCAGGAGATGACGATGTTGAACACGACCCGCAGGTCGAGGGCGCCGATCCCCCGCGCCAGGCCGACCCCGAGCACCGCCCCGACCAGGACGTGCGTCGTGGAGATCGGCATCCCGGTCCGCGAGGCGATGACGACGGTGATCGCCGCCGCCAGCTCGGCGCAGAAACCGCGGGAGGGGGTGAGTTCGGTGATCTTCTTGCCGATCGTCTGCATGACCTTGAAGCCGAGGGTGATCAGGCCGAGGACGATGCCGCCGCCGCCCATCAGCAGGATCCACAGGGGCAGGGCCGATTTCTGCATGACCTCGCCGCCCGAACCGACGATGCTGACGACCGCGGCCACCGGGCCGATGCCGTTGGCGACATCGTTGGAGCCGTGGGCGAAGGCCATGGAGCAGGCGGTGAAGAGCATCATCGGGGTGAAGACCTTCTCGACGCTGGCGAAATTGAAATCGCGGTTGGCCTGCCGGTCCTCCTTGATATTGCGGATGAACAGCCAGCCGATCGTGGCGGTGAAGGAGCCGAAGGCGCAGGCGAGGAGAAAGCTCTGCATCGTCGTCAGGTTGATATGGAGATGCTCGAGGCCCTTGAATATCGTCACCAGGGAGATGATGAAGCCGACCAGGAAGATGTAGCCGGGGGCGTAGCGCTTGGCGTTCTGCAGAGGGTTGTCGGTATTGAAGATCAGGACCCTGGTGCTCATGACCAGCAGGAAGGAGATCGTGCCGCCGACCAGCGGCGAGACGATCCAACTGAGGACGACGCTGGTGATCTTGCTCCAGTACACCGCCTCCGGGCCGATGCCGACGACGGCGAAGCCGACCAGGGCGCCGACGATGGAGTGGGTCGTCGACACCGGCCAGCCCTTGGCGGAGGCGATCATCAGCCACACCGCCGAGGCCAGCAGCGAGGCCAGCATGCCGTAGACGAGGATCTCGGGATTGCCGACGATACTGGACGGGTCGATGATCTCCTTGCGGATCGTCGTCGTGACATGGCCGCCGGCCAGCACCGCCCCGAGAAACTCGAAGACGATGGCGATGCCGATCGCCTGTTTCATCGTGATGGCCCCGGCCCCGACCGAGGTCCCCATGGCGTTGGCGAGATCGTTCGCCCCCACGCCCCAGGTCATGTAGAGACCGAAAATGATCGCCAGGACCACCAGGACCGTGCCGTGCGCTGCAAGAATCTCCATTGTTCGTCCCCGTGCCTATTTGGATAGAAAGAGAAGCAGCCGATCGGCGATGTTCTCGGCCTGATCGGAGATGTTGCCGAGCCGGTCGATGATCTTGTACCAGAACATGGCGGACACCGGGTCGAGCTCCTTCTCCTGGGCGAACAGCGTCCGGTAGGCCCGGTGCATGATCGCGTCGATATTGTGCTCGTTGCGCCGAAGGCCGGTGATCATGCCCGAGACCTTGTCGACCTCGAGGCCGTTGAACCCGACCTCCAGCAGTTCGTCGAGCTGTTCGATGATCGCCTTGGCCTCGGAACTGATCTCCATCGTCCCCTCGAGCAGCTCGTCGAGGACCTCCTTGAGCGCCTCCGGCACCTCCATGTCGCGGTAGCAGAGGATCTGGCCGATCTCCTCGGCGGTGTCGGCGATGCCGTCCTGGACGGAGATCAGGTCGAGGAGGTCGTCGCGGTCGACCGGCAGAAACAGCGATTTCGGCATGTTCAGCCGGAAGGTCGTCTTGAGCTTGTCGGCCTCGGTCTCGAGCTGGTCGATCTGGGCGGCGAAGTCGTGCACCTGGTCCTGATCCTTGCGGTACAGGGCGTCAAACAGCGGCGGGATGAGGCAGATGCAGGAAAAGACCGTCCGCATGTGCTCCTGAACGAGCTTGAACGGGGATTGCCGCATCAGACCGGCAAGGGAGGACTTCTTGAAAAGGGACATGGCCGGATTCCTTCTTGGAGAATAGTGACGGGCAGACACAGACCGGGACAGTGCGTAGGTCACTATACCAGAGTCCCGGCCGGACTTCCGCCAAACTTTGAGGATTCGATGCGAATTGTGACAGGAAACGATGAGCGGGGGAAGGTCGCGACGCACCCGCCCCGCTGTCATATTCGTTTTTTATCTCTGTCATATTCGAAGCGAAGCGAGAAATCTCGTGTTGCTGAGGATGCCTTTCTCGAAGCGGATAATGCTGCATGAGATCTCTCCCTTTCGGTCGAGATGACAGCAGGGGAAGGTCGTGATGACACGGGGGAAGGTCGTGATGGCAAGGCAATCAGACCTTCATTTTACTCCAGGCTGGGCTGTGTCCGTTTTGTTCATTTTACACCAGGCTGGGCTTTCTCCGTTTTGTCATAGGAACCATAGTAGGTATACTGCCCGAGCATCTTCTCCTCGAGGTATCGGCGTTCATAGCCGTTGAAGACGATGCCGATCACCTTCTCCTTGCCGATCAGATCGATGATTTTCCTGACCTGGGTCCGGCTCGAGGCACCCTGGCGCACAACCAGCACCACGCCGTCAATCTTCTGCGCCAGCACAATGACCTCCGAGGCGGCGAGGATCGGCGGGGTGTCGAAGATCACGAACCGATTATCGTATCCTTCCGCCAGTTCCCGGATCAGGCCGTCCATCCGCGCCGAGCCGAGCAGCTCCGCCGGATTGACGGGGGGCTTGCCGCTTGGCAGGATGCTCAACTTGTTGATCGACGTTGGGACGATCAGGTCGGCGATATCGCCCCCCGTTTGCAGAAAGTTGGCCAGCCCCTGCTGTTGGGACAGGCCGAAGAGACTGGCCAGCACCGGCCGACGCAGATCACAATCGACGAGCAGGGCCTGATCATCAACCCCCTGGGCCATGACAATGCCGAGGTTGGCGGCGACAAAACTTTTCCCCTCCTTCGGCGCGGTCGAAGTCACCATAATGGTGCGGCACGGGGTGGTATCGGTATCGGGATGGAGGATCCGCGAACGGAGGACCCGGAACGATTCGGCCGTCTCGGCGGAGAAACTCACGGCCTGGCTGAGCCGTTCATCCCACCTGCCGGAATGCTGCGGCGTTGATCGGCCTGATGGTCGCGCCGTTGCAGGCGCAGGAGCCTGCTCTTCCGCCCGCGGCTCGGCAGCAACCCGGTCCACAACGCGATTCTCCTCATCGCGCTGTTCCGCATCACGTCGTTCCTCTGTACTGGTAGTGCCGGCTCCCGACTTCTCGAGGGCCTGTGTAAATTTCCCCATACTCTTCTCCAGTTCAAGCCCGTTTCAAGATCAGGCGCTACCGTTGTTCGAATTTATCCGTTGGTATATGCAAGATACAGCCCAAGGCCCATGGCCGCAAGAATGGCGATGCCGACGGCGATCCACTCCGGTCTCGATCCGTCTGTCGGGTCGAGGCAGCGAAAATGACGCAGCTTCCCCCGGGATCGCCAACTCGCCGGCACAGGAGCGGATGATTGCTTCGTCGATTACCAGGGCATCGGCGGCAAAGGCGCTGACGAGGGCGTTGTCGCAGAGGATATTGATCAGCCGGGGATTGCCGCCCGTCGTCCGGTGAATGAGTTCCAGCGCCTTTTCGGTAAAGAGCTTCCTCCTGACCGCCCCGGCCCGTTCGAGGCGGAAGAAGATGTACTCCCGGGTGTCGTCCATCGACAGGGGCTCGATATGGAAGCGGATGGCGACACGCTGCCGGAGCGGGAGCAGACGTTCGTCGGTCAGACGCTCGAGCAGTTCCGGCTGACCGATCAGGAAGATGCTGAGGGCGACCTGATCCTCCGGCGGCAGATTGGCGAGGAAGCGGATTTCCTGGAAGAGCTCGAACGGCAGGGCATGGGCCTCGTCAAAAATCAGCAGGACCCGGCGCTGTTCCTTCCGGCACTTCTCAATGAACTGGGAGAACAGGATCAGGAATTTGGCCTTGTTGCCGTCGAACGGCAATTCCAGCTTCGATGCCAGATAATAATAGAAATCGCCGATTTCCAGGGTGGGGTTGGACAGCACGCAGAGGTGGTGCGGGCAATCGAGACCGGCCGCCAGGACGTTGACCAGGGTGGTCTTGCCGGTGCCGATGCCGCCGGTCAGAACCAGAAAGCCCTTGTTGGCGACGACACCGTAGCGCAGCACCGACAGGGCCTCCTTGTGCGATTCGCTCAGGAAGAGGGTCCCGGCATCGGGAGCCAGTTCAAACGGCTTGTGCAGCAGACCAAAGTGTTGTCGATACATGGCGGTTTCCTGAGGTATGGTGCCGGCTAGACGACGATCAGGCCTCGTCGCCAGCAATAGGCAAAGAGCACGGCGATTGCCGCAAAGGCAACGACCGCGGCCAGCAACCCGAGTTGGAACTTTCTCCGGCACCAGTTCTTCTCCCGCTCGGTTTCGATCAGGGGAATGGTGCACAGGACCGGCACACCGAGATAGGCCTCGATGTCACCCAGGTCACGAAACGATGGGTCGAGAAAATCCCAGACAAAGGGGACGCCGAACCCGAGCCCGAGACCGCAGAACAGGGCAATGGCAAGGATTTTGACAAAATCGGGCTTGATCGGCTTTTCCGCAACACGGGCGGAGTCGACGATTTTGAACTGGCTGCCCTTCTGCCGTTTTTCGAGGTTGAGCATCGACTTGGCCTGGAGATCCGAAGACACGAGCATATCGTAATGCCGTTTCAACTCGCCATACTCGCGGGTCAGGGCCGACCACTCCGCCTCGCGGACCGGGGCTGCGGCGACCCATTCCTCGTACTGGGCAATGGTCTTTCTCAGGCCTTCCTTCTCTTCATTGATATTGCCGATGCTCATCTGGATGCTCTTCAACTGGGTCTCGAGCTGAAGAACCACCGGATCAGACGTTCCCTGAGACTGGGCGGAGGACCCGCTCAGGCCGCCATCCGGCTGAAGTCGGCCTGCCGCCAGGTCCTCTTCCAGCCGGGCGATCTGCCTTTTGGTGCGTTTGATTTCAGGATGATTTTCGGTGTACTTGATCTCCAGGCTCTTCAGCAGGGCCCGGAGCTGGATCAGCCGGTCGGCGGGGCTGACGGCAGCTTCCTGTTGGGCGGCGGTCCCCCTGGTGCCGTCCGTTGAGAGCAGATCGGCCTGGGCCATCATCTTGCGCCGGTTGGAAATCTGGTCCCGGACCAGGATCATCGTCTTCTCCAGATCCTGGATGCTCTCCTGCTTCGCCTGGTACTGCTCCTGCAGGCCGATCAGACGCTCCACATTGGTCTGACGCTGTTCCGCCAGTTCGTTGTAATGTTTGAGCTTATAGTCGCGCATGACCGCCTCTTTGCGGTCCATGACCGTCTTGGCCATCTCCAGTTCGTCGCTGGCATAGGCCGAGGTTTCCGTGGCCCGCTCTTCCCGGTACTTGAGGTTCTCCTCGATGAATTTGGCGGCCAGGGCATTGGTGACCTTGACGACCTTGTCGGGCTGACCGCCGGAGTAGCGGATCTGGAAGATATCCCCCTGCTTCGACGGTTCGATCTCGATGTTCTTGCGCATCATATCGACGACATCTTCCATCGGCAGTTTCTGCCGCATCTCGGGATAAAGATCGAGGGTGGTGATAACGTTTTCAAGATTGGTCCTGCTGGTCACCATCTGGGTCAAGGTCGAGACCACATCGCTGATGGCGGAAGCCATGTCCGGCGACATTTTACTCTGGCTCGGATTGACCGACTGCTGCTGATAACTGAGCAGGGAAGTGGATTGATAGACCTTGGGGGTCGTCAAATAGACGGCGAGGCCGACGGGGAGGCTGATCAGGATCGCCGCGACGATAAAACCCTTCCAGCGGACGAAGAGATCAAGATACTTTCTGATTTGTTGATGCTGTTGTTGTTCCATTAGTTCCCGAGCATTTTTGTTGGCAGGCGATTAAACAAACGGCAGGAGTCACAGATCATGAATAAACACAAGGCATGAATAAACACAGGGCATGATAGCATCTTTTCAAGGGTACACGCCACTGTTCTTTCGTCGAAAGGGAACCAACGGTCTTTATTGAGCTCGTCGGGAACGGACTGCTCAGAAATCCTCCGGGCCGAAAGGCACCGCCCTGCCGATCTCTCCATAACCGGCAAGCAGCATGAACAGGCGATCGACCCCCAGGGCTATGCCGGCTGCCGCCGGCAACCGCTCGAGATCAGCGAGAAAGCGCTCGGGCATCCCGCCATGGACAAGGCCCATCTTCTCCATGCGCCCGAGTTCAGCGGCAAACCGTTGCCGCTGTTCGCCGGCATCGGTCAACTCGGAATAGCCATTGGCCAGTTCCACCCCGTGCAGATACAGTTCAAACCGTTCCGCCCGGTTCGGGTCCCCCGGTTTTTTCCGCGCCAGGGCGGCCATTTCGACAGGATAATCGTAGAGAAAGAGCGGTTTGGCACAGCCAAGCTTCGGTTCGACGTGTTCGACCAGCATCTCCTCAAAGCAATCATCGGCCATGCTCCGTTCCAGGGACAACGGGCTGTAGCGGCGGAAGGCCTCGTCGACGGACAAGCGGGGCCACGGTCTTGCGAGCTCGAACCGCCCAAGCGCGCCGTCTTCTCCACCGGGAGCAGTTCCAGTCGACTCCCCCACCATGCCGTCGACGACCTCGTTCAGCAGGCATTCGCAGTCGTCCATCAGCTGCCGATAATCGGCATCCCGGCGATACCATTCCAGCATCGTGAACTCTTCGAGATGAAGGCGGCCACGTTCACCCTTGCGGAAGCAGGGACAGAGCTGAAAGATTTTGTCACAGCCGGCGGCCAGAATGCGTTTCATGCAGAGCTCGGGCGAGGTCTGCAGATACTGGCCCTCGGCGATCAGGGGAACGATGTTGCTCTCGGGGATGATGACGGGCTGCCGCAGCGGGGTATCGACCTCGAGGAAGCCGCGGGAGGTGAAAAAATCTCTGATTGAAGCAAAAAGGGCCGCACGGAGGTGCAGCCCCTGGCGGTCGAGCATGACCCGGTTATTCCTTGACCCTGGTTACGTAGGCGCCGGTCCGGGTATCGATCTGGATCTTGTCTCCCTCCTCGACAAAGGGTGGGACCTGGAGAACGTACCCGGTCTGCACCGTCACCGGTTTGGTATCGGTACCGGAGGTGTCTCCCTTGGCCCATGGGTCGGCCTGGGTTACCACCAGGTTGACGAAAATAGGGAGGCTGACATCGATGGCCTTGCCGTTGAAGAACAGCACCTCGACCTCCATGTTGTCGATCAGGAAATTG
Organism: uncultured delta proteobacterium; assembly: GCA_963847035.1. Lineage (GTDB taxonomy): Bacteria > Desulfobacterota > Desulfobulbia > Desulfobulbales > Desulfocapsaceae > Desulfoprunum. Next base: position 12,255 of record CAWJYH010000001.1, read on the forward strand.
ACATTGTCGCCGAGATGTTCCCTGGTGATGAACAACTGTTCGTAGTTGTCGGTATCCATGAAATGGTACTCGTCTTCCTGGTTATAAAGATACTGCATCTTCCGCTCTTCGAGGTCGGCCTTCTCGAACTTGTCGACCGAGCGGTAGGTCTGGACGAGCTGGTTGCCGCTGATCATGTTGCGCATCTTGCACCGGTACAGGGCCTGACCCTTGCCGGGCTTCGAGAATTCGAAATCGATGATGATATAGGGATTGCCGTCAATCTGGACCTTGAGGCCCTTGCGCAGGTCGGAAGCAGTGTACATCGCAGTTCTCCGTGCTGTTTCGGTCGTTCCGAAAATGGATAATGAGTACGGCCCCACACTCCGGGAGCAGGTCTATATGGGACATCCTGTTTTTGAAAAATTAAATTTGACAGTATAACTTTTCATTACCTCTTTTCGCAATCATTATCATTTCCTCATGGCGTGGCGCCGATTCCCGGACTCGGGTGTCTTCAGGACCGGCACCTGTGACTTCACCAGGTTTTTTGCTATGGCCCGGGGAGGCAAACCGGTATAATGCGCTTTTGATCATTCTGGAGGCGTTCGTCCATCATGCTGCACATCGGCGTTCTTTCCGACACCCACTTATCGGAGTGCACCGACCTGTTTCAACGCCAGGTCAGGCATGCATTTTCCCACTGCCAGGTCATCATTCATGCCGGCGACCTGATCGACAGGAGGATTCTTCAGGCTTTCTCCGGCAAGGAGGTCCATGCGGTCCATGGCAACATGTGCACTATCGAGGCTCAGACGACGCTTCCGCCCCACAAGATCGTCACATACGGCCGGTTTACGATCGGCATCTGCCATGGGGCCGGCAACCGGCTGACCATCGAGGACCGGCTGCTGCAGCTGTTTCCGGCAGTCGACTGCATCATCTTCGGCCACACCCATATCCCCCGGTCCACGAAGATCGGCAGCATCCTGCTGCTCAATCCCGGCAGTTTCCAGGGCACCGGCCGCCATGGGGCGATGGGTACCTATGCCGTGCTGACGATTGACGAGCATCGCCTCTCCGCTTCGCTGCACGAATTGCCGGCTGATCTATGAAAAACCTCTGGCGACGGAAACCTGCATGACGACCGTAGTGAAAATGACGCCGATGCTGCAGCAGTATCTCGAAATCAAGGGCCAGTTCGAGGATGCCATTCTCTTCTACCGGATGGGCGATTTCTATGAGATGTTCTTCGACGACGCGATCACGGCAGCGAAGGTGCTCGGCATCACCCTGACTTCCAGGAGCAGCAAGGATGACGACAATCGGATCCCGATGTGCGGCGTGCCCTTCCACTCCGCCTCCGGCTATCTCGCCAAATTGATCGCCGCCGGCTTCCGGGTGGCGATCTGCGAGCAAACGGAGGATCCCGCCGCCGCCAAGGGCATCGTCAAACGTGAAGTCGTGCGGGTTCTTTCCCCCGGGGTGGTGACCGACAGCCAGGTCCTCGACGACCGGAGCAACAACTACATCTGCGCCCTCGCCCGTCCGGCCAAGGCCCCGGTGTACGGCCTGAGTTTTCTCGATGTCAGCACCGGCCAATGCCTCGTGGGTGAGGTCGAGGACTCCTCCAGGGACGGCAGCCTCATCCTCGACCAGCTCACCCGTCTTGCCCCGGCCGAGATCCTTCTCGATGAAACAGAGACGGAGACCCTCGCCGACCTGAAGCACGCGATCACGGCCATGCTCCCCGGGATCTGTTTTACCGAACGTCACTCCCGCTGCTTTTCACTCCAGGCCGCGATCGAACTGCTGCACGAGCATTTCAAGGTCGTGACGCTGGATGGTTTCGGCTGCGGCGCCTTGACCGCCGGTATCGTCGCCGCCGCGGTCGTCATCGAGTATGTCGGGGAGACCCAGAAAGCGGCGATCAACCATATCGAGAAACTCACCCCCCTCGATCTCTCCTCCTACCTCCAGATCGACGACGCCTCACGCCGCAACCTCGAGTTGACCCAGACCATCATCGGCGGCAAGCGCGAGGGCAGCCTGCTGTCGGTCCTCGACCAGACATGCACGCCGATGGGGGCACGATTGCTGAAGCACAATCTGCTCTTTCCCCTCCAGGACCTGGAAACCATCATCAGCCGGCTGGATGCCGTCGATTTTCTGTATCAACATGGGGACATCCGCGAGCAGCTGCGCGCACTGTTGAGCCGGATCTACGATATCGAGCGCCTCAACAGCCGGATCATGCTGGGCACCTGCAACGGTCGGGATCTGCTCGCCCTGCGCGACTCGGTGGCCTCACTGCCCGATTGCGTTGCCCTGCTCAACCTCTGCGCCGGCGAAAAATTTGATGCTGTTGCCGCCGCATTCGACCCTCTCGCCGACATCCGGGCCCTTCTCGAATCCGCCATCCATCCCGAGGCGCCGGTTTCCGTGCGGGAAGGGAACCTGATCAGGGAGGGATTCAACTCCGAGCTCGACGAGTTGATCCGGATCCAGAGGGACGGACGGCAGTTGATCCTGTCCCTGGAAACACAGGAAAGGGAACAGTCCGGTCTGTCGAAACTGAAAATCGGGTTCAACAAGGTCTTCGGCTACTATATAGAGGTCAGCCGCGTCAACCTCGACAAGGTCCCCGAGCACTATATCCGCAAGCAGACCCTGGTCAATGCCGAGCGCTTCATCACCCCCGAACTGAAGGAGTTCGAAGGCAAGGTTCTCGGCGCCGAGGAGCGCCGGCTCGAGTTGGAATATCACCTGTTCTGCGCGATCAGAAGTGATCTGGCGAGGATGAGCGATCGGATTCTCGCCACCGCCCGGGCACTCGCCGAGATCGATTTTCTTGGTTCGCTTGCCGAAACGGCGCACAGCTATGGTTACCACCGGCCCACGCTCGATGACTCCGATGTGATCCACATCCGTGAGGGCCGTCACCCGGTCATCGAGCGCGGCATGCCGACCGGGAAATTCGTCCCCAACGATATCCTGCTCGATCAGGAAGGGCAGGAAGTCCTGATCATCACCGGCCCGAACATGGCCGGGAAATCCACGATCCTCAGGCAGACCGCACTGATTGTGCTGATGGCCCAGATGGGGAGTTTCGTTTCCGCCGACTTCGCCAGGATCGGCATCGTCGACCGTATTTTCACCAGGGTCGGGGCGATGGATGATCTCCGCCGCGGTCAATCGACCTTTATGGTGGAGATGAGTGAGACTGCCAACATCCTGAACAACGCGACCTCCAGAAGCCTGGTCATCCTCGATGAGATCGGCCGCGGGACTTCGACCTACGACGGTCTCTCCATTGCCTGGGCGGTTGCCGAAGAACTTGCCGGGAAGGACGACAGGGGAGTAAAGACGCTGTTCGCCACCCACTATCATGAACTCATCGATCTGGCGCTAACCCAGGAACGGGTGAAAAACTATTCGGTGGCGGTCAGGGAATGGAACGATTCGATCATCTTTCTCCACAAACTGATCGAAGGTGGAACCAATAAAAGTTACGGCATCCAGGTCGCCGGCCTGGCCGGGGTTCCGCCCCATGTGATCCAACGTGCCGAAGAAATATTGAAAAACATCGAACAGAGCGAATTCGATCGCGAAGGTGACCCGTATATCGCCAGGTCCAGCAAGCCGAAACGGGGCCGGCGGAAGACCCATCCGAACCAGTTGCCCCTGTTCGGGCCAAGCCCCGATCAGGTCAGAGCGTTTATTCAGCGGCTGTCAGTCGACGACCTGACCCCGCGGCAGGCGATGGAAGCCCTTTACACCCTGAAAGGTCTCTGCAGCCTTGATGACATCAATTGAGTTATTGACTTTTGTTGAAAAGTACCTCATCTATTTATTTTGCCAAACAAAACTCTTTTATGTACATTGGCGTATACTGACTGGGCCATCTTTTCCACTCTCCCCACAGATGCGTCCAACCACGACCTAACCATTCCGGTGCCCTAGATTGTAATCTACGACATGTTTCGCCTTTGCATCTTCCTCCTCGTCCTGGTTGGACTCATCGATCCAGGCCCCTCTCTTTCGGCCCAAGCCAACGGCCTTCCCGATGCACGTCAGCCGGCCGCCGCCATAACATCCAGCCCAGGTCAGTTCTACGACCAGGCCAAGTTTTATTACAATCAACTTCAGAACAACGGTTCACTTGCCCGCTCACGAGAGAACTGGCTCAAGGGGACGCGCAATTTCCGCAAGGTCTACCTGTTGAATCCCAAAACGGAACAGGCTCCAGCCTGTCTGTACATGCTCGGCAACATGTACAGCAGCATGTACGAACGTTTCAGCCTCGGTATTGATCTCGATGAATCCCTCTCGTATTACAAAGACGCCTCCCGCCTCTTTCCCGAACATACCCTCGCCGATGATGCGCTCTATTCGGAGGCGCTCCTCTATCTTGATTATAAAAAAGACCCGAAAAACGCGGCGCTCGCCCTCGAAAAGATCATAGCCCAGTATCCCCAGGGGGATTTTCACTCGAAGGCTGCGGAGAAACTCAAAACCCTCTCCAAGGATTACGACATTCCCCTGCCTCGAGCACTTGTCGGCAGTTCCCAGATCAACCAGCTCAACACGATTCATCCCGTCAAGTTCTGGTCTTCCCCCGAGTACACCCGTGTCGTCGTTATGGCCGACAGTCCGATCACCTACAGCGAGGTTGTGGTCAAAGAACCGCAGGGGCCTTCGAAAAAACTCTATATCGATTTTAAAAACAGCTACATCCCCCCCGATCAGCGACGCCGGATCGCCGTTCAACAAGGTTTTCTCAAACACATGCGCGTCGATCAGATCCGGGCCGACACTGTTCGCGTCTTCCTTGATGTCGACGGAATCGATAGCTACAAGATTTTCAGTCTGCCAAATCCATTCCGGATCATCATCGATGTTCACGGGGCCAGACAGTCTGCCGTGGCGGTGACCGGCAAAGCAACTGTTGATACACCGGCAGGTTCACCCCCGGCACAACCACAAACGCCACAATCACAACTGACCAGCGTTCGACAGCAACCGTCTGCCACTGAAAGAGAAAAACAATCTGCGACTGCAGTTGTCGTTCTCCGGCAAGACCAAAAGAAACGCCTCCGCCCGCCCCCGGCCATGCCCAAGGAAGATGCCCTTCCAAAGGGCCAGGGCAAACTTTCCCTTGCCCAGCAATTGGGACTCGGTGTCAGAAAAATCGTGCTTGATCCCGGCCACGGCGGCAAAGACCCCGGAGCGATGGCCAACCAGATGCAGGAAAAGGATATCGTCCTCAAAATTGCCCAGATCCTCAAACCGAAATTGGCGAAACAGCTCAACTGTGAAGTGATTCTGACCCGCAACGAAGACATCTTCCTTCCTTTAGAAGAGCGTACGGCGATTGCCAACACCGAGGAAGCCGACCTCTTCATCTCCCTGCATCTCAACGCTCATCCGTCGCAAGAGACACGTGGTCTTGAAACCTATTTCCTGAACCTGAGCACCAACGCCGAAGCGATGCGGGTTGCGGCCATGGAGAATGCGACATCGACCCATCAGATGAGCGATCTTGAGGGTATCCTGTCGGATATTTTGAAAAATTCAAAGATCGACGAATCTTCAAGACTGGCCGGATATGTCCATAAATCGATGCTGACAGGACTTGACGGGAAAAACTTTGGGGATGTCAAAAATCTTGGTGTGAAGCAGGCCCCGTTTTATGTCCTGATCGGTGCCCAGATGCCTTCGATCCTGCTGGAAATCGCTTTTATCAGTAATAAGATTGACGCAGAAAATCTGCAGAACCAGGAATTCGTTGAAACTGTAACCAACGAAATCGTCAAAGGTATCGGTTTATATGTCCAAACCACTACCGCCAGTCTTAGTTCCTCTCCCTGAGCCGAAAAAATTGACATCGTCGCACCGCTGGCACAAACTTATCCGCTGATCCTAGCCAGGCACAACCTGCAACCTTCCCCTTGACGACTGCCTGCACTGCGCTGATATCGTTGCAGTGCAAAAAGCAAAGGCCATCTGGAATCCAGATGGCCTTTGCTTTTTACTATGGAATAGAGTCAATCAGATATTTTTAGCCGTCTTGATCCTGGCCATCGCCCTTTTGAGCGCAGCCTCTGCGCGAGCCCTGTTGAACTTCTCATCATGCTGAGCAGCCTGAAGCCAATCGCTTCTCAGCGCGTTCCTTGGCCCTCATTGCACGATCAACGTCAATCTCACTTCCAAATTCCGCACTTTCTACAAGGAAGGTTATCTTGTTGTTCGAAACCTCACAGAATCCGCCACTGATCATCAGAGTTTCACGTTTACGACCTTGCTCATACGTCAGTGTCCCAATCTTTATCGTAGATAAAAAGGGCGCATGATTTGCAAGCACACCAAAGTCACCCCCGTATCCCGGCGCGTTAACGATATCGACATCCTCGCTAACGACTGCACCTTTGGGAGTTACAACCTCCAGTCTTATCTGTTGTGCCATGAAATTTACCCCTTCAAAAAATTAGGATTGAGCTTTTGACTTTGCATCCTTGGCTACTGCTTCATCAATTGATCCAACCATGTAGAAGGAGTTTTCGTTCAGGTCGTCATGTTTGCCTTCAAGGATCTCTTTAAACCCCTGAACAGTGTCGGCAACCTTGACGAATTTGCCGGCCATGCCGGTGAAGACCTCGGCAACACTGAAAGGCTGCGACAGGAACCTCTGGATCTTCCGAGCTCGGGCAACGAGCATCTGATCTTCTTCGGAAAGCTCCTCCATACCGAGAATGGCTATAATATCCTGAAGATCTTTGTATTTCTGGAGAGAAACCTGAACTCCACGAGCGGTGTGATAGTGAACCTCGCCGATGACGTTCGGGTCAAGAATACGGGAGGTGGAGTCAAGAGGATCAACCGCAGGATAAATACCTAGCTCGGCGATCTGACGCGAGAGAACAACGGTACCGTCAAGATGGGCGAAGGTCGTTGCCGGGGCCGGGTCGGTCAAGTCGTCAGCGGGGACGTAAACACATTGTACGGCCGTAATCGATCCCTTTGTCGTCGAAGTGATACGTTCCTGCAGTGCACCGAGGTCTGTGGCAAGAGTCGGCTGATAACCAACGGCCGAAGGAATGCGGCCAAGCAGAGCCGAAACCTCGGAACCGGCCTGGGTGAAGCGGAAGATATTGTCAACGAAGAAGAGGACGTCCTGGCCCTCGACATCACGGAAATACTCGGCCGCGGTCAGACCGGTCAGGGCGACACGGGCACGGGCTCCGGGAGGTTCGGTCATCTGCCCGTAGATCAGAGCCGCCTTCGGGAGTACGCCGGACTCCTTCATCTCATGGTACAGGTCATTGCCTTCACGGGTCCGCTCGCCAACGCCGCAGAACACCGAGATGCCACCGTGATGCATGGCGATGTTGTTGACCATCTCCATCATGATGACCGTCTTGCCGCAACCGGCGCCGCCGAACAATCCCATCTTGCCGCCCAGAGGGAATGGAACAAGCAGGTCGATGACTTTGATTCCGGTCTCGAGAACCCGCACCTCGGTGTCCTGTTCGGTGAACAGCGGCGCGTCACGATGGATGGGCATCGTTTTGTCGGAATTGATCGGTCCCAGTCCATCAACAGGCCGGCCGACAACATTCATGATCCGGCCAAGAGACGGTGTCCCTACAGGGATGGTGATCGGCTTTCCGGAATCTCTGACCTCAAATCCGCGCACGAGACCGTCCGTCTGATCCATGGCAATACAACGGCAGAGATTGTCGCCAAGATGCTGAGCGACCTCGATGACGAGATTGTCAGGCACATCGGATATTCCGGGATTGCTGACAAAACATGCGTTCATGATGTTAGGAAGATTACCTGCCTCAAACTCGACATCGATGACAGGGCCGATTACCTGTGTAACTTTACCAATTTTTTGCTCACTCATAGGGCTTTACCCCTCCTTAGATGTATTTGATTTTCGAAGGTCAATTATTATTTAAGGGCCTCGGCACCGCCAACGATATCCATCAATTCATTGGTAACGGAGGCCTGGCGAGCCTTATTGTACACAACAGTCAAATTGGCCACGATATCTTTACAGGCGTTGGTCGCATTATCCATTGCCGTCATGCGTGCCGCATGTTCACTCGCTCCGACCTCAAGCATCGCTTGATAGATCAAAACGTTCAGATAGAGAGGCTGGAGGACATCCATGATCTCTTCGGTTGAAGGTTCGTATATATAGTCACCGGAAATTTTTTTCTTCTCCGTGCCGGCGACCTCGACAGGTTGTACCGGCAGGAAGTGGGAGAATGTCGGTGCCTGGACAGCCACCGATTTAAACTCACCGTAGATCACCTCGACCTTGTCGCTGTTCCCCTTGAGAAAATTATCGGCGACATCGGTGGCAACCTCGCGAGCGTTGAACATCTGGAAGGTGCCCATGATATCGATGAATTTTTTTCTTACCTTCCCGGTCTTGTTGAAGGCCTGAAAACCTTTCTTGCCGACACAGACCACACTGACCTTCTTGCCTTCGGCTTCGTATGCCTTGATCATTCTCAAAGCCAGCCTGACGATATTGGCGTTGTAGGAACCGCACAGCCCACGATCGGAAGTTACAACAACCAGTTCCACAGTTTTTACATCACGCTTTTCCATCAAAGGGAACTGATCGGTCGTTGCCCCCCCCGAGAGATTGGACATCGCCTCATTGAATTTCTGGGTATAAGGACGGAATGCCTCCATCTTCTCTTGTGCGCCGCGCAGCTTTGCCGCAGCGACCATGTTCATGGCCTTGGTGATCTGCGATGTCTTTTTGACACCCTGGATCTTGGTTTTGACTTCTTTTAAGCTCGGCATATTTGGACCTATCTACTATTAGTTAAGACCCTTGGTTGCCTTGAACGTATCACCAAAGCTGGTCAGTGCTTTATTGAGTTTCTCCTTGATCTCGGGGGTAAACTCTTTTTTCTCCAGGAGGTCTGCAAAGATCGACGGGTCATTCGACTCGATATAGGAGTAGAGTTCCTTCTCATAATCAGCCAACGCACTCACCGGCAGCTTATCAAGGAAACCGTTTGATCCGGCATAGATGATCGTGACCTGCTTTTCCATCGGCAGCGGCTGATACTGCGGTTGTTTGAGGATCTCGACCAGTCTTTCGCCCCGCGTAAGCTTGGCCTGAGTGGCGGCATCGAGATCTGAACCGAAGGCGGCGAAGGCCGCCAACTCACGATACTGAGCGAGATCGAGTCGAAGTGTACCGGCTACCTGCTTCATCGCCTTGACCTGGGCTGCACCACCAACACGGGAGACGGAAAGACCTACGTTGATGGCCGGTCGGACACCGGAGAAGAACAGGTTCGGTTCGAGATAGACCTGACCGTCAGTGATCGAGATAACGTTCGTCGGAATGAAGGCGGAAACGTCACCGGCCTGGGTCTCGATGATCGGCAGGGCCGTCAAGGAACCGGCGCCGAGGGCGTCATTGACCTTGGCGGATCGTTCGAGCAGACGGGAGTGGTTGAAGAAAATATCGCCGGGATAGGCCTCACGTCCCGGTGGACGTCGAAGAAGCAGTGACAGTTCGCGATAGGCAACGGCCTGTTTCGACAGATCGTCATAAATGATCAGGGCATGTTTGCCATTGTCACGGTAGTACTCACCCATCGAGCATCCGGCAAACGGAGCGACATACTGCATTGGAGCCGGATCGGATGCACAGGCGGCAACGACCGTCGTATACTCCATCGCCCCATGTTTCCGCAGGGCTTCAACAACAAGAGCCACCGTCGACTTTTTCTGTCCGACCGCAACATAGATGCAATAGACATCGGTATTCTTCTGGGCGATGATCGCGTCGACGCAGAGAGCGGTTTTACCGATCTGACGGTCGCCGATGACCAGTTCACGCTGGCCTCGTCCAACCGGGGTCATGGCATCAACCGCCTTGGCACCGGTATAGCATGGCTCATGCACACCCTTTCTGGCGATAACGCCGGGGGCAAGGACCTCGATCTTGGATGAAAGATCGGATTTGATCGGCCCCTGACCATCAATCGGCTGGCCGATACCGTCGACAACCCTGCCCAGCATCGCCGGCCCTACGGGAACCTCGGCAATTTTTCCGGTTCGTTTGACGACATCGCCTTCTTTGATGTTGGAGACATTACCAAGTACGGCGCAACCGACGTTATCGGCCTCAAGATTCAGGGCAAGGCCCATGATTCCACCAGGAAACTCGAGAAGTTCCATGGCCATGCAGTTCTGTACGCCATAGACACGGGCGATACCGTCACCGACAGAGATGACAGTTCCAGTCTCGTTCAAGTCGACACTGGTCTCGTACTCACTGATCTGGTCCTTGATGATCTGACTAATTTCTTCAGCTTTGATCTGCATCTATTCTCTCCCCTTAATGGAATCTTTTAAACCTGCAAGTTGTGTTTTGATACTGCCATCCAGTACGAGATCGCCGACCTTGGCGATAATTCCGCCGATAATCGATGGATCAACGCTGGTGGTCAGTTTCACTTTCTTGCCTGTCAACTTTTCTAATGTCGCCTGAACATTCTCCTGCAATTCAGCGCTGAGCTCGATTGCCGAAACAACATGACCGTGACTGATATTCTTCTCACTATCAACCATGACCTGAAATTCTTCGGCAATCTCCGGCAGGATCATGGTTCTTTTTTTGTGAACCAGTAAGGTCAGGAAATTGCCCATGACCTTGTCGACCCCCATGGATTTGATCATTCCGGCCATGACCTTTTCTTTGATATCCAAGGGGTACAAAGGATTGGTCAGCGCATCGACCACCTCTGGGTTGGACACATAGAGCTTGGCAACCCCCTGCAGGATCTGATTGTATTCGTCATAATTGTTCTGCTCTTTGCCAACGATAAAGAGCGCCTTGGCATATCGGCGTGCGAGGATAGTCTGTTTCACTGTACGGCCCCCACTTTAGCTAGATAATCTTCTACAATCTTCACCTGATCGCCAGGGGTGAGATTTTTCATGATCAGCGATTCAGCCATAGCAGCAGCCTTGTCAGCCACTTCATCCTTCAAATATCGCCTTGCATCCATAATTTCCTTCTGGACCGCCAACTCGGCCTGCCGTTTGATATCGGCAGCTGCCAGTTCCGCTCTCTCGAGAATCTTGACTTTCTCGAGTTCGGCCTGGGCAACTGCTTTCTCGACAATTTTATCGATATCCTTTTCGACCGTCGCAAGTTTGGACTCGAAATCCCGATACGATTTCTCTGCAGCAGCCCGCTTGGCCTCCAGCTCTTCTATCTCGTCCCTGATCCTCTTCTGCCTGCCGGCAAGACCGGCGCCGATAGGTTTGGCAGCGAATTTGACCAGGATGATCATCAAGGCTATAAAGTTGACAACCCGCCATCCCAGATCTTTCAGCTTTTCCGCCGAAAGACTGTTTCTCACGGCAGCATGGCCACCTTCAGCCGCAGCTCCATGGCCAGCCTCGACAGAAGCAGCCTCATGCCCCTGTCCCGACGCAACCTCCTGAACCGCCGCTGGTGTCTCATGACTCTTCTGTTCAGCCGCCCAAACAGTTCCAACGGACAAGGCAAACCATAGAGCTGCCGTGACCAGAACCATTAGTCGGGCTACGCGTTTGACTCCTCTCATCTCTATAGACTCCTTCCCAGAATTTTACTGGCCATATCGTTTGCGAATCCTTCAAGATTAGCCTTAAGGCCTGCCCTGGCACTATCGATCTGAGCCCTGATCTCAGCAAGCTGCCTGTTCTTACCCTCTTCAGCCTCCGCCTTGATCGAACCGAGCCTCTGTTCTCCAGCAGCCTGGGCTTCAGCCCTGGTGGAATCAAGAGCGGCCTTGGCTTTTCCCGACGCCTTTGCCATCTTTTCATCAACTTCCTGCTGGCGAAGCCGTGCATTCTTTTCAAACTTCGCAATTTCACCCTGCATTCCCTGCTGCCTTTCCGCCCTGTCCTTCAGGATTTTCTTTACCGGTTTGTAAAGAACTCCATTGAGGAGGAACATGAGAATGACCATGTTCACAATCTGGATCAGCAACGTGATGTCCATCGTTATCATGTTAGTAAGCTCCCGATTAACTTTGATAACTTAAAAAACTTAACATTCATTCAATGAATGTTGACCGCAATGCACAGGTGCAGAAAATTGAAAATTTTACGAGCAAAACAAGATTATTCCTCATAAAAATGAACCACCATTCACTACAGCAAAAAAATCTTTACTGTAAATATGTCAGCGTGTCAACCAATTTATAAAACGGGGAAAATGCCATTTTTTCAGTATTTTCATGGCTCCCTCGGCTTGCCGAATTGCTGGTTGTTTATTTTTTGCATTCGCCGATCACCGATTAATTTTTTAATATTGCGCCGACAACCATCGGAACCGAGGCGATCGCCTCTCCAATCTTGTCGGTATAAGGCCCCCCCGCCTGGGCCATGTCCGGCCGGCCCCCTCCTTTACCACCGACAATCGCCGCAACCTGCCGCACCAGATCTCCTGCCTGTATCCTCCCGGTCAGATCCTTTGACACCAACGCCAGGATTGCCGCTTTGCCCTCGATCACACCGCCGAGGACGGCAACGCCGGATTGGAGAAGATCCCTGACCTTGTCCCCAACTTCCCGCAGCGTCTTGGCACTGTCGAGTGAAAGTTCGACCGCGAGAACCTTGACTCCGTCGATATTTATGGTTTTTTCCAGCAAGCCGTCAAGCCGGGTGGTTGCGAGACGGGTCGACAGGTCGGCGATCTGTTTCTCGAGTTGTTTCTGCGTGTGGAGCAAAGATATAATTTTTGATGGCGCCTCTTCCTCACGGGAGTTGAGTAGCCTGCCAATCTCACTGTCACGCCGACAGACCTTGCGCACGTACTCGAAAGCCGTCCTGCCGGCCACCGCTTCAATCCGGCGAATCCCGGCAGCAATACCACTTTCGGAGAGGATCTTGAACAGACCGATCTCCCCCGACGATCCTGCATGCGTGCCGCCACACAATTCCATGCTGACCTCGCCGATATTCACCACCCGGACATCGTCGGCGTATTTCTCGCCAAACAGCGCCCTCGCCCCTTCCCGGATGGCCTCCTCCTTCGCCAATATTCTTGTTTGTACCGGAAAATCAGCCCGGATCTGCTCGTTGACGATGTCCTCGACCCGCTCGATTTCTTCCTGGCTCAACGCTGAAAAATGAGTGAAGTCAAAGCGCAGTCGCCCGGGCCCGACGAGAGAACCGGCCTGCCTGACATGATCGCCAAGCACCCGGGTAAGTGCCGCATGGAGTAGATGCGTTGCCGAATGATGGGCGGCGACTTCCTTGCGGCTCTCATTCGTGACTGCCAGGGTGACTTTCTGACCGACGGCGAGTTGTCCCTGGACGATCACGGCATCATGAAGAACTATTGCCTCCCCCTCCAGGGACGTCGTTTTGACCTGTGCCCTGCCGTTCGGCCAGCGTATTTCACCACTGTCACCAACCTGCCCGCCGGATTCAGCGTAGAATGGAGTCCTCGCGACAATGACTTTCGCTTGGATTCCGGCGCCGAGAATGTCGACGCAGGCCCCTCCGTCATCAATCAGTCCCTTGATCTCCGACTCGATTTCCAGGCAATCATAGCCGACAAAGGTCGTTGCAACACCGGCTTCAATCAACGATTTGACGCCATCTTCCCGCAGGCGCAGTCCTTCGTCCTTGCGAGAGGATCTCGACTGGCGGCGCTGCCCCGTCATGGCCGTCTGATATCCGGCCTCGTCGATCGCGAATCGCCGTTCATTGGCGATATCGCGAACGATGTCATAGGGAAAGCCGTATGTATCGTAGAGTTTGAAGACAAAGGCACCTGGAAGTGTCCTGGCGCTCGCGGATTCGAGCTTCGCAATCTCCTCTTCAAGGAGCTGCAGTCCATGCTCGAGCGTCTCCCGAAACCGCTCCTCCTCGTTGCGCACGACCTTGGCGAGAAGCGAGGTTGCCTCCTCCAGCACAGGGTAGGCTGCTCCCATTGCGGCAACGACGGTTTCGACCACCTGTTCGAGAAAATTCGAGGTCAGGCCGAGATTTCTCCCATAACGGACGGCCCGTCGCATGATCCGCCGCAAGACATAACCCCGCCCCTCGTTGGACGGCAACACCCCGTCGGCAACAAGAAAGGCCGTAGCCCGGGCATGATCGGCGATGACCCGCATCGCCGTGTCGTCGCCATTGTGTTCCTTGTACCGTTTTCCGGAGAGCTGCTCGAGTTTTGCGATGATCGGTGCAAAGAGATCGGAATCGTAGTTGGTCAATTTCCCCTGGAGGACAGCCGCCACCCGTTCAAGCCCCATGCCGGTATCGATACTCGGCTTGGGGAGGGGAGTCATGGTTCCGTCTTCCGCTCTGTTGAACTGCATGAACACGAGGTTCCACAGTTCCAGGAACCGATCGCAGTCGCACCCCAGGGCGCAGTCGCTCCGGCCGCAGCCAGCCTCGACCCCCTGGTCGATATGGATTTCGGAGCAGGGGCCGCATGGCCCGGTATCCCCCATCGCCCAGAAATTATCCTTCTCGCCCATGCGGACAATCCGTCCCTTCGGCAGATCCTCGACCTTTTCCCAGAGGCCGAAGGCCTCGTCGTCATCTTCGAAGACGGAGACCCAGAGTTTCTCGGGCGGCAGACACAGTTCCCGGGTGAGAAACTGCCAGGCGTACCGGATCGCATCTTCCTTGAAGTAGTCGCCGAAAGAGAAATTGCCGAGCATTTCGAAAAAGGTATGGTGCCTGGCGGTGTACCCGACATTTTCCAGGTCGTTGTGCTTGCCGCCGGCCCTGACGCACCGTTGGCTGGTGACGGCCTTGGAGTACGGCCGTTTATCCTCACCCATGAACACCATTTTGAACTGAACCATGCCGGCATTGGTGAAGAGCAGGGTGGGGTCATCCTTCGGGACGAGGGGAGAACTCTCAACGATGGTGTGTCCTTTGCCTTCAAAGAACCGGAGAAACTTCGATCGAATTTCGCTACCTTTCATGAACAAGTCAACTCTTTGTGTCAATTGAATAAAATCGAGTCAGCAGAACGGTCTGCAGGACAATGAGATTAAAACAGCATACTCTTCTTATGAAGTATGGTTGATGATCAGCGGCAACACCTCTTTGAAAGTCGGCGTTCCGGCACGACCCAGAAGTTCGTAGATGATCATCTCGGCAGGACCGATGACAGCGCCGAGATCCCTGAGACGCTGCAGGGCCAGGTGATGGTTTTCGACGTTACGCGACGAAACCGCATCGGCGACTATCCATGGTGTTTTGCCCATCTCCAGGATCCCGACCGCCGTCTGGTAAATACAGATATGCGATTCGACCCCGCCGAGAATGACGGTCGTGACCGATTCGGGCAAAGAACCATAGAGTGCTCGAGTCGGCGCATTGGCAAGGGCTCCGAACTCCACTTTATCAGGTCTCGGAATATCGCCCATCATCGATTCGAGATCGGCGACATACGGCCCGAGGCCTTTTTTATACTGAGTATTGGCGATAATCGGCAGATTGACGATCCTGGCGAATTGCAGCATCAATTTGATCGTCGCTGTTACACGATCCTTCCCATGGATCTGGGCCATGAGACTTTCCTGCAGGTCGACCAGATGCAGACAGCAGTTTTCCAACCTCAACAATCCAACGTTCTTCCCGTCCATCCAGCCTCCTCTTCAGTAACTTCCCCACCGATCTCGGTGAAGCAGAAATATCCCCCGGGAATAAAATAGACTCCCGGCGCCGATGACTGAACTTGAGTTCCACTGCAGACGACACCCCAATAAACTCTTTTCTCTGCAGAGATTCAAGTTTATCCTCTGCACCGGCACAAAAAAGCCCCGTCATTTCGATCCGGATCGAACCCTTGCCTTGGTATCGCCGCTCCTAACCGTTTTTGGCTCAACCGGGAATGTTCTCAGCCACTCATCCGGTCCGGATCGTTGCAGGCCATGGGAATCCATCCGCCACCGTTGTCGCGACGGTTTTATCTGCTGAATCGTTGAAATTTTTCTTTACAAAACACCCGAAGCTAATTAATTAATTAGTGAAATACTTTTTACTCCACAAGGACGCATGCATGAAAGATGAACAGATCGATGCGGTTTCAAAACTGCTCAAATCCATGTCCCATCCGATCCGCCTGAAGATACTCTGTCTGCTTCAGGACCAGGAGCTGTCGGTCGGGGAAATCAGGGACAGCGTAAAAACCACCAACGCGAATGTGTCCCAGCATCTCAACATTCTGCGGAGCCAGGGAATCATCGATTTCCGCAAGGATGCCAACTTCATTTACAACAGGATCACGGACAAACGCATTCTGGAACTCATCCAGAAGATGCATGTGCTGTTTTGTCCGGATAATTGAGGTGGAAAGTAGCGGGGTGTTCGTCAGACGGCAAAAGGAGAACAGCAATGGTTATACTGGACTGGGTTCATTCTCTGGCAGGTTTTTTCATCCTTTTCAGTCTCTCCCTCGGGGTTGAGGCAAGCCCGATCTTTCACAGCCGGTACTGGCTTCTGTTTACCGCATTTGTGGGTCTCAACCTCCTTCAATTCGGCATTTCCAAATTCTGTCCACTGGCGCTTATCCTCAAAAAACTTGGTGTTCCCGAAACGCGTTCACAGTGACCCAAATTGCCGGGCAAACACCGGCCTTTATTCAGCAACCATCTTCGTGTTGCATGATGCCTGCCAGCAGCAATCGAGTTGATGGCAGATCTCCCGCCGCTGGAAACAGGGCTCATACCCCTCCTTCTCCTGGATGCTGCAGATCAGTTCCGCCAGCTTGATGCCTTTGGTCTGCGGCAGGCCAAAATGCAATGCCTTTTTCCTGGCCAGTGAGAACAGCTTCGGCCCTTTGACAAACTCTTTTTTCATCATAGCCTCCTCCTTCAACGCCACAAGATCGTGACAGCCCAGATCCATCAGATCGGTAAGATGTGATATTCTTCGCGGATGAGGTGCGTCCCGCGCAGGACCGCTCCGGTCCTGCCGTCAATGGAGACCTCATCACCAAAACCGAGACGGATGCCCCCGATCTCGCAATACTGCCCGGTATCGTACACCCGCAAGGCCTTGCAGCCGACCACACAGGTCTTTTCGAGCCGAACGGCGACCACGGACGCATGCGATGTCTGCCCACCTCGCGAAGTCAGCAGTCCATCCGCCATATTGATGACCTTGATATCCTCCGGCACCGTATCCTGCCGGATCAGGATCAGCGGGGTGTTGGGCAGACGCCGCCGCAGCTCGTTGATATTCTCTTCGGTAAAAACGGCGAGACCAGAAAGCGCCGACCCGGACACCCCGATCCCCTGGCCAAGATGTGAAGGCACAAGTTCATCGCTGTCGACAAAGACATTGAGATGCTCTTTCTTCTTGATGGTGATCATATCCCTGGTCTGGAGAAGATAGAGATCCTCCGGATTCGGCCCCTCGAAGGTGAATTCTATCTCCTGGGGATTCCATCGTTTCTCATAGACCAGTTCCCTCGATATCTCAAGCAGGCGGGCGTAGATCGCCGGGAACCGCCGTTCAAGCGTATCCTCCACCGCCCGGCCATCGAGCTGGGCCTGCTCCATCGATACGGCGCAGCTGGTAACGAGACCGGACACGATATCTTCACCCTGGTCGCCATAGGCATAATCGCCCCACAGGGCGACCCGATGGACCTTGCGGTACGGATGCGAGGTGAACACGACCCCGGCCCCGGCGGTGTCGCTGCGATTGCCGAAAACCATGGCCTGGACGATGACCGCGGTCCCCCAGGCATCGGAGACATCCATGATCTTGCGGTAGTCGATGGCCTTGGCGGTACCCCAGGAATCGAGCACCAGCTCGATCGCATTGACCAGCTGCAGCCAGGGGTCGTCGGGAATCCCGAGGCCCCGCTTGCGGATGAGTTTCTGGTACGACAAGGCCAACTCCCGCATCTGTTCCGGCGAAAAATGCCGTTTCAGACTCACCTGGTGCTTGGCCTTGGCCTCGTCCATCAGGACCTGAAAATCCTCCCGCTCCATACCGGACACCATGGCCCATGACTGCAGGAACCTGCGGTAATTGTCCCAGGCGAGATAGGCATTGTCGTGGCGCTCGACATACTCCTCGATCAGATCCTCGTTGAAGCCGACATTATGGACGGTGGCCATCATGCCCGGCATCGAGATCGCCCCGCCGCTGCGGACGGAGAGGAGCAGGGGGGCGTCGGGGGAACCGAAGACCTTGCCGGTCAGCCGTTCGACCTCATTGAGCGAGGACCTGATCCGGCGCATGAAATCCTCCCGGGCCTGCGAGAAGCCGAAGACGACATCACGGCAGCGGAAGACTTCGGTGGTGATGACAAAGGCCGGCGGTACCGGCTTGCCGTCCGATATCAGGGTGGCGAGATTATACCCCTTGTTGCCGAGGTGAATGAGGTTGTGGGTGAACGGGTTGAGCCGATGCAGCAGGGAGAGGGCCTTGTCGGGATTGTATGTCATCAACAGGTCGAGACGGTTCTGGTCGAGGATGGTCTTCTGGTTCTCCAGGGTCTGGATGATCCGCAGGATGAAATTGTCGAGATGCTGCAAGCCGAAGGTCGAGGCGATCAAATCACGGAAAAAGGCCTCCGACAACCGCTGCACCGAAGTGCCGATCTCGCCCTCGTCGTACAGGCTCATGAATTTCGGCAGCAGGTTCTCCCGCCCGATCTGGGGAATGATCAACGACAGGTTGTTCTGGTGAATATTGGTGTAGTAGGCATAGATGATGTCTTTGACTCCTTCCGAGAGGCCGCGGAAGATATCGAGGTACTGGGTGTAGGAAAAGCGCCGCACCTTGAGTGAACTCGAAAGCAGCGACAGATAGGTACTGAGCCGGCGGGAACTGATGCCGTCGATCCGCAGGGCCTGCATGAACAGCTTGATCGACCTGACGATACTGTAGAACGTGGCCTGGGTGATAAAGGTCAGATTGACGGTGACCGAGAGTTTCTCCAGGTAGATATTGGCCAGGTTCTCCAGCCTGAACGTCAGGCTCAGGGCGTCGAATTTCCTTTCCTTGTACCGGCCGTAGACGGAGGGGATATCGACCGCGATATGGCGTTTATAATATATATCCTCACGCGCCTCGAATTTCTCAGGTGAAAGGATGATCTCCTTCAACCCCTCGAGACTGTCGAGCAGGGCCTCGAGACTGCTTTCGGTGTCGTCGTGCTGAAGATTGACCAGGAGTTTTTCCATCTCCGGGAAACCGTCATGGACGGCCTGGATCAACTCCGACCGCAGTTCCTCGAAGCCGAGCATGTACTTCTTGTACAGGAGCCGGTACATCTTGACCAGGAGTTCGAAGCGGCGGATTTCATGGGCTTCGATGTCCCCCTGACGTTTGAGAAACTGTGTTACGGCCTCCTGGTCGACCGCCAGCAGATCATTGATCCGCCTGAACGACATCTCGTCCCAGAGCCGCTGGACAAGCAGACGCTGACCATCGACGAACGGTCCGTTCACCTGCACCTGATTCAAGACTTCGACCGGGAGAAAAGGGTGGAGCAGGTTCTTGTCCCTGGTCTTCCAGAACAGAAAAATCGCCTGAATAAAGTCGACGATCAGGTTGGAACTCTCGACATGACCCTGCTTGCGCAGGAAATGGATCAGGACATCCTTGCGCCGGTGGATCTCGTCGAGTTCAGTCGAGACATCGCGCAATTCCCCTTCCGACCCGATCTCGTTGTAGAAGACCGGCATCAACTTGGTGAACTGTTTGGCCAGGTTGTAGATCGGTTCGATCGGATGATTCAACAATTCAGTGATATCACGCTGGAACAGGTCGGTATCCTTGACGCAGGTGCCGGACAGTTTCAGATGAATGATGAGCGCGGAAAACAGCGTCGAACACCATTTCGGCTCGCGCATGATCAGATGCAGCCACACCCTGATATTGCTGAGATGGGCAGGGTTGGCCAGCGGCTGCCAGTCTTCGTCGACCCCCCTGACATTGGCATGCTGGAAACCAAATCGCACCACTCCCCAGAGAAAGGCCTCGACCATCCGGCTGTTGCCGCGATCGAAGACCTCACCGCCGAGGACCTGGATGCATTGCAATGAGGTATGCGGGTATTTGCGGACGTTGACCTTGAGCAGTTTGAAGGTGATGAGCAGGAACTCTTCGATCTCCTCGAAACTCTGCTGGCGAATCAGTTGGACCAGGCTGCGGTTGATTTCCCGCAGCATCTCCTCATGGATCAGGTGCAGGCCGGCCGTATCCATGATTTTAAAAAGAAACAACAACTTGTCGTTTTCGACGCCCGGATCCAGGGCAGAGGGTTGCCCCTCTCCCGGCCGCCCATCCCCCATATGCTCGACCAGCAGGTTCGGTATTTCACGGTAATACTTGACGATATCGATCCCAGCCGGGAGTTCGAGGACGCATCGCAGGCTGCCGATCGGATCCTTCTCGAGGTCAAGCCCTTCCACCGTCGCCAGGTGCCCCCTGAGGGTTGCATGGGAAATCCTGGCAAAAATCCCACCGAACCGGAAGTCCTCCGCCTTTATACCGCAGCGATCGAGAAACCATGGCAGCGGATCGTCCTCCTGCAACCAGGAGAGGTAGGTCTTCTGCTGGACTGTTCGGGCGAATTCGGCGAGCGGCAGGAAATCGAACGACGAGGTGCCTTCACCCGCCAGCTCAAGAAGGCGACCGGCAAACTTCTTGATCGGATGCTGGCCATGGACGATATGCGTCAGGAGAAAATTTTCTTCTTCTCCTTCCTGTCCGAGCCGGCGCAGCAGCTCATTCAGTGGCTCGGCAAACCGGAGGATACTGTTCTCATCAAGCAGTGAAACGATCTTCTCCAGCCACAGGATCAAGGCGCCGGCAGTCTGGTCGAGAAGGCCGGGACTGCGGCGGGAATCTTCCACGACGCCGAGGAAAATCCGGGAAAACAGCCGAAATGACTCAGGACCCTGGGGGTGGGCGATGAAATGGTTGCTGTTTTTCAGGACAAAACTACGGAGTTGGGGAAGAATCAGGTTCCAGTTCCGGAATGGATGGCAGATCTCATACAGCAGCTTCTCGAGATTGGCATGGATCCCCCTGTACTTCCGGACGACATCGAGGAGCAGTCGCAGGTCATCGGCGATCACCACCTCACCGGCGGTCTCCAACAGGTTCGCCCGCAGGGCGTCGGATTCGATATCAAGTTCGATGTTCAACGTTTCCACCATAACATTTCAAGAGGACAGGGCCGGGGGTGCCCGCCCGGCCCGACCGTTCGCGGGACCCCATCTCCCTGACTCCAGGCCTGTCTTCTCAGAGAAGCCTGGCGGTCCCCGGGATGATCCGGAACTACAGCAGCTTGTTGGCCTCCATGTGGAGGATCAGATCAAGCATGCGATTGGAATATCCCCATTCGTTGTCGTACCAGCTCATGACCTTGACCGACTTGCCGATGACCTTCGTGCACTTGCCATCGACGGTCGACGAGTGGCTGTCCCCCTTGAAGTCGATGGAGACAAGCGGCAGATCGGTATAGCCGAGATAGCGGTTCGCCGCCTCGCGCAGGGCCTGGTTGACCTCATCGACCGTCGTCTCCCTCTCGACCTCCATGACCACATCGACAATGGACACCGTCGGGGTCGGCACCCGGATGGCCAGACCATCGAATTTTCCCTTGAGCTCCGGAATGACGAGAGAGACCGCAGCCGCAGCCCCGGTCTTGGTCGGGATCATCGACAGGCCGGCCGCCCGCGCCCGGCGCAGGTCGGAGTGGGGGAAATCGAGCAGGCGCTGATCCCCGGTGTAGGCGTGGACGGTCGTCATCAGGCCCCTCTGAATGCCGAAGTTGTCAAGAATGACCTTGGCAACCGGGGCCAGGCAGTTGGTGGTACAGGAGGCATTGGAAACGATATTGTGGACGGTCGTATCGTATTCGTCCTCGTTGACTCCCATCACGAACGTCTTCACCCCGCCTTTCGCCGGGGCGGAGATGATGACCTTGCTGGCGCCGGCATCAAGATGGGCCTGAGCCGAATCACTGTCAACGAAAAATCCTGTGCATTCCGCAACATAATCAACTCCGGCATCTCCCCAGGCGATATCGGCGGGATTGCGATGGCTGGTGACGGCGATATGCCGCCCGTCGACGATGATGCCTTTGTCATCGGCGGCGACCTCTTTCTCATACGTCCCCATCACCGAATCGTACTTCAACAGGTGGGCCAGGGTGGCATTGTCGGTGAGGTCGTTGATGGCCATGACTTCGACCTCGGCAAAGGCCGCATCCCTGCTGATGGCCCTGAAAATGTTTCTGCCGATGCGGCCGAAGCCGTTGATTCCGATTCGTATAGTCATATCTATCTCCTGTTATTCAAAGTGATTACCGGGGTCGAGCCCGGACTGTCGGCCACCGACATGGACGCGCTCATCCATCGCTGCAGCCGGGCTTTTTCATAAAGTCGCTGATAGGCCTTCATGACCTGATCCCAGGTATGCCGCTCATGGATGCGCAGAACCGCATCTCGCTGCATCTGTCGCATCCGCTGCGGCTTGCCGAAGAGGACGATGGCCCGTTCGAGTGCCTCCTGCAGGTCGGCCACCCCGCCGCGATAGGCGATGCCGGTCTGGCCGTCGACAACCTTCACCAAGCCCCCGACATGATGGACGATCGGGATGCTGCCGAACAGTTGGGCGATGTAATCGGTGAGTCCGCAGGGTTCGTACCTTGAGGGGATGACGAAGAAATCTCCCGCCGCATAGACCTGGTTGGCGCCCAATGGGCTGAAGCCGCGAAAAAAGCAGACCCTGCCGGCCAGCCCCTTCGTCTCCGCCAGGGATCGCAGTCTTTCTTCCTCGATCCGATCACCGCTGCCGAGAAAGAGCATCTGGCACTGTGGATGGCGGCGCAGAAAGCTCACAAGCGCGGCGATGAGGATATCGATCCCCTTCTGCTCGCTGAGACGGCCGATGAACGTAAAGAGAGGGATTTCGCTGTTGTTTTCCAAGGTACCGATTATTTCGAGCCCAGCCGCCGGCGATCTCCTGCGCACCGCGTCAAGGAGTGCGGCCTTGCACATCTTTTTCCCGGCGAGCGCGTCGACAGGGTCAGCCGGATCGAAAGCCGCGGCGATACCGGTCTTCTTCGGGTCCGACGGATTGAAATCCGCCGGATCGATGCCGTTGGTGACCCCTTCGATGACCACCCCGCGATCAGCAAGGAGATGGCCGAGCCAGCCGGTGCTCTGATCATCATCCGTTTCCTGGAGTTCCCGGGCATAATTCTCGCTGACGGTATTGAGCAGGGCATAGCGGCCGGCGGCGAGAAACGGGTCGAAGGCCGCAGCCAGACAGTTCGATTCGATGAAGCGTTGCGGCAGACCGGTAATGGCATGGGCAAACGGCAGGTCGGCCACCTCCTGATGGTAGCCGATCCCGGCGTTGTGTATGGTCACCAGACAGCCGGTCCGGCGAAAATAACTTCTGAAGCCCGGGCACTCGTTGATCAACGCCGGGACGATCGCCGTATGACCATCATGGCAGTGAATGACATCAGGGCGCTCATCGAGCAGCAGCATCAGTTCAAGAGCCCCTTTCTGCAACAGGATGTTCATCGCAAAATAGTCGACATGTCCCTTGCCCGCCTGTTTCCAGCCGGCATCATCCTCTTCCCGGGGGGTGTAGGTATACACATCCAGCTTTTCCCGGAATCGGTCCGACTCCAGCAGATACACAGTCACCCCACCCAGCCTGCAGGTCCAGATCCGGACATCCTCCCGTCGTTCCAACCCGGGATAGTTCATATCCACTGCGAACAGGAGCGGACGCCGGACGAGGTTGTCCTGCAGCAGCCGGCACTCAAATTTCGCCGGATCGATAAACCCATACAAGGGCAGCACCACCCGGACATCGCAGCCCGCCATTGCGGCGAAACTTTCGGCCAACTGCTTGCTGACATCCTTGACGCCTCCCGCTCCGGCAATTTCGCCATATTCCCTGGTCAGCATCCATATCTTGCGAATGGTCTGTGCCTGCGTGTTGTTTCGCTTCATTTTTCAACGGCCTGAGCAATGTTGGCGGAGGAGGTGGTCGATCAGTGTCAGGCTGACCATGGCCTCGCATACCGGAACAATCCGGGGGATCGCCGAAATGTCATGCCTCCCTCCGACCTTGATAGTGATTGCCTCTCCAGCGCGGTTAATCGTCGCCTGTTCCCTGGCAATAGAGGGGATCGGTTTCACCGCCACCCGCATCACCAGTTCCTGTCCACTCGAGATGCCGGCCAACACGCCTCCGGCATTGTTACTCGCAAAACCCGTTGTACAGATACTATCATTGTTTTCAGATCCCAGCAAATCGGCGGCGGCGAAACCGGCGCCGAACTCGACACCCTTGACGGCGCCGATCGACATCAGGCCGTGCGCCAGATCGGCTTCGAGCTTGTCGAACACCGGTTCGCCGAGACCGGGGGGACAACTTGCCCGAATCTCGACGATGCCGCCGACGGTGTCTCCCCGGCCGCGAACCTCCCTGACCCGCTGCTCCATACGTTCAGCCGCTTCCGGGTCCGGGCAGCAATAGGGATTGGCATGGATGGTCGCCATATCACGACGCGCAATCCGGATACCGCCGAGGGCGACGGTATAGGCGACAACTTCGATACCGTGCTGCGCCAGGACCTGAGCGGCAACCGCCCCGGCGGCCACCCGGGCGGCGGTCTCCCGCGCCGAGGCACGCCCGCCGCCGCGATGGTCCCGGATCCCGTATTTCGCCTGGTAGGTAAAGTCGCCATGCCCCGGGCGGAAGACATCCCGCAGGTTGTCATACGACTTCGAGTGCGCATCCTTGTTGAAAATCACAAGGGAGATCGGGGTCCCGGTTGTTCTCGGCGCTCCCTCTCCCTCGGGGGTGAAAACGCCGGACAGGATTTCGATTGTGTCCGGCTCTTTCCGCGGGCTCGAGGCCCCGCCCTGCCCGGGACGTCTTCGTGCCATCTCCCTTTGGATTTTTTCGAGGTCCAGAGCGATACCGGGAGGACAGCCGTCGATGACCGCCCCTATCGCCGTGCCATGGGATTCACCCCAGGTCGTGACCCGAAACACCTGCCCGAATGTATTGCCTGCCATCTCTCCACTCCTTCGCCTTGTCGCCGACGTTGTTCCCCATGGATCATCAGGGCGATCTTCACCCTGAACCCCACGCGAAAAATCGATGCATCCATTGCCGACGCACCCTTCTATTCTATGCTGATGCCGGGCCCTGTCAAGCCAAGAGATAGGAATATCAGATATCTATTTGATAATTTACAATGAAATCTACAGCAGAAGACGCGAACCTACATTCCAGGTCTGGGACGTTGACTGTGAGGAAGAAAAAACATATATTGAGGATCATTGGAAATCATCATCACCTTGACAAACTAACCGCATTTTCTCATCGGCCATCGTTCATCCAGACCTCTGGCGGGATCATTGACCGATATCTCTTGCCACAAGAGTCCAGCCTACACCAACACCTCCGGGGCATACATGAAGAGTGGTGAACTGTCAGTGTCCTCCAATCGACAGATGGAACTCATCGATATTACACCAGATATAAATAAACTGGCGAAGTCTGCTGCGACCGGCACGGGGCTCATCCATCTCTTCAATCCCCACACCACCGCTGGACTCACCATCAACGAAGGAGCGGATCCGGCGGTTCGGGAGGACATCATAGCTGGCCTGTCTGCGTTCATACCCATGCACTATCCGTTCAAACACGCCGAAGGCAACTCTCCCGCCCACCTCATGGCCTCGCTGATCGGTTCTTCCCTCACCCTCTTCGTCGAGGAGGGTAGGCTTGTTCTCGGCCAGTGGCAGCGGGTTTTCTTCTGTGAATTCGACGGCCCCCGCCATCGTCACATCCTCTGGCGTTTCGCCGCAACCCTCTGACAAGAATCTACCATGGATAACAGCCTTTTATCACCGTCGCAGATCTGTTTCGGTCTTGATCCTGATCTCGATCGCCGTTCTTTTTCCTGTTTTCTACAGCTTGCCGGCACCAGGGAATTCGCCGACATCCTCGCCTCACGCCTCGACAGCGACGAAATCGAACAGTTTGTTGATATGTTCACCGGACTGCTGCGCAAGCATATTTCCAAATCCGAATACCATCATCATTTCCTGCACGACGATTCCCATCACCACGACGAGAGCGAGGGATAGACAGTGGCCGGGCATACGCTCATCGATCTTCGCAGCTTTGTCGACCTCCTGCAGCGGGAAAACGAACTTCTCGTCATCGAGGAAGAAGTCGATCCCCATCTGGAAATCGCCGAGATTCACCGACGAATCATCGCCAAAGGCGGCCCCGCGCTCCTCTTCACGAAGGTCAGAAACTCGCAGTTTCCTGTCACGACCAACCTCTTTGGAACGGCGAAAAGACTGGAATTGGCCTTTGGTCGGCGACCGCAGCAGTTCGTCAAGGGGATTGTCGACCTTGCCGAATCGATCATGCCGCTGTCGATCGGCAAGGTCTGGCACCGTCGGAATCTGTTGCTCGAAGGACTCAGGATCGGGCTCAAGACTTCGTCGACAGGGCCCATTCTCGAAAACTGCCAGACCCCACCCCGTTTGAGCAGCCTGCCGCTCCTGACCTCCTGGCATTCGGACTCCGGTCCATTCGTCACGCTCCCGCTCGTCTATACCGAACATCCGGGCGGGCGCGGCCACAATCTCGGCATGTACCGCATCCAACGGCATGACGACCAGACGACAGGAATCCACTGGCAGATCCACAAAGGCGGCGGCTATCATTATTTCGAAGCCGAGAAATTGAACCGAGCGCTGCCGGTAACCCTGTATGTCGGCGGCCCGCCTGCCCTTATCCTCTCCGCGATTGCGCCCCTACCCGAGGATGTCCCCGAACTGATCCTGACCTCCCTGCTGCTGGGGTCGAAGCTGCAGATGACACGGGACCCGCGCGGCGGCCATGATCTCGTGTCCCATGTCGAATTTGCGATCAAGGGCATGGTGCCGCCGCATGAGCGAAGGCCTGAAGGCCCATTTGGCGACCACTACGGCTATAATTCTTTGCAGCATGACTATCCCGTCTTCAAGATCAGCCATATCTATCACCGGAACAAGGCAATCTACCCAGCCACCGTTGTCGGCCGACCACGGCAGGAAGATTTTTTTATCGGCGACTTTCTCCAGGATCTGCTTTCCCCGCTGTTCCCTCTGGTCATGAAAGGTGTGCGCGAATTAAAAACGTTCGGCGAGACCGGCTTCCACTGTCTCGCCGCCGCCCGCGTCACCGACCGTTATCCGCGTGAGGCCTTTGCCAGCGGTCTCAGGGTACTTGGAGAAGGACAACTCTCCCTGACAAAGTTCCTCATTGTCACCGACGGCGACATCGACATCACGAATTTTTCAATTCTCTGGCCCCATGTTCTCGAACGTGTACGCTGGGACCAGGATCTCTTCATCTTCGCCAATGTTTCCCAGGACACCCTTGACTATACCGGACCATCGGTCAACAAGGGCTCGAAGGCAATGCTGATGGGGCTGGGAAAGGAAAAATGCCGCGACCTCCCGCGTTCATTTTCCGGTAATCTGCCCCCGGGGTGTTCGAAGCCGCATGTATATCTGCCGGGGACGCTGGTCCTTGAGGGAATCGGCTACACGGCCGACCCGACCCTTGCCGCCACGGTTGCCGGATGGGCCGATCTGCAGGACTGGCCCTTTGTGCTTGTCGTTGACGACTCCGACCAGGCCACTCGTTCGATGCAGGAATTTCTCTGGACGTTCTTCACCCGTTTCGAACCCGCCGCCGACATCCACGCCTCAGCCGTCACCATGCAACGTTTCCATGTCGGCCTGCAACCGCCTGTCGTCGTCGACTGCCGGATGAAACCCTGGTACACCGACGTGCTCGAAGTGGATGAAGATACGAAAAAACTCGTTGATTCTAAATTTGTCAGAATGGTTCCGAATACATGGCGATGAACGATCATGGTACGACTGCAGAAGTTCCTGTCGCAGTGTGGCATCGCCTCACGTCGAAAGGCAGAGGAGATGATCAAGGCGGGACGGGTGCAGGTTGATAGGGTTATCGTCACCGATATGGGATACAAAATCACCCCCGGCCACAACAATATCACGTGCGACGGCCAGCCCCTTTCCCCCCACAACAGGATGATCTACATTCTCCTCAACAAACCTAAGGGCTACGTCACCACCCTGTCCGATCCCCAGGGTAGGCCGATTGTGACATCTCTCCTGACGGGGATTGCCGAACGGGTATTCCCGGTCGGCAGACTCGACCTGGATACCGAAGGAGCGCTCATCCTGACCAACGATGGAGAATTTGCACAGAAAGTACAGCATCCGAGTCATGAAGTCACCAAGACCTACGAAGCCCTTGTCGCCGGCCATCCATCCAAGGACCAACTTGCACAACTGCAAAAGGGAGTTCTCATTGAAGGGAAGATCACTTCGCCGGCTGAATTGACAGTTGTAAAAAAAATCAAACACGCCACCCTGATCCAAATCACAATCCATGAGGGCAGGAAACGACAGGTAAGGAAAATGTTTGAAGCCGTCGCTCACCCTGTTCTGCATCTGAAGCGGATTGCCTATGGCTGCCTGCGATTGCACCGCTTGCCTACCGGGAAATTCAGATTGCTGAACTCCGGAGATCTGGAAAAGATTTTTTTAGAATTCCCTTTACAAACTAAAAAATAGCTGATTAAATCTAAACAGTTAGAAGGGAGCTTGGTGAAATATTCAGCAGCCCATGCTGTATTTTACTGATTATATTCAACAAATATTTGAACTTCTGGTTATCGATAATTAACGGGTGAACTTTATTTGGCTTTTTCGTTGACCGCCGCACTGAAAAACAGCCTTTTTCAGTACCCCCCTATGTTCAGGGGCGCAATTCGACTTCCGGAAAACAGGAGAAAGGTATGAACAAATCAGAACTCATCGAAGCTCTGGCACAGGAAATCAATATCCCGCATCGCGAGGCTGCCGCGATCACCAACACCATCATCAATACAATGACGGAAGCACTGGCCAAGGGTGAGAGTATCGAGATACGGGGGTTCGGCAGTTTTGTCATCAAGAAATATGATTCATACGAAGGACGCAATCCCAAAACCGGCAAAAAGATCAAGGTCAAACCGAAAAAGTTGCCTTTTTTCAAAGTCGGCAAGGACCTGAGAGAGCAGGTCAACGGCAACAAAAAGTGATTGCAGGATCACGAACAGGGATTATCCCGCCGCGTCGTGATTCGCACCTCATGTGCACATTCACCCCTGGGTGCCTGTCGTAACAATCTCTCCAACAAGATCGTATATATGGGCCTCGGTGATATGTACTTGAACTATATCACCGGGGGTTGCCTCGCCATCGACGATAAAGACACAACCATCTACTTCCGGGGCCTGGAATCGAGTCCGCCCTTCCAATAGCAGCTCGGTTTCGCTGCTGAGTCCTTCTATCAATACAGGTTCTACACGACCTATATAATTCTGCAGCACCTGAGCGGATATATCAGCCTGAACATTCAGCAGATGTTGGCGACGCGCATCCTTTTCCTGCTCCGGGCACTGTTCCGGAAAATGCTCCGACGCACATCCCTCCTCGTTTGAATAGGCAAAGATTCCAACGTGATCGAAGCGCATCTCACGGAGAAACCTTTCCAGCAGGAGAACATCCGCCTCCTTCTCTCCGGGGAAGCCGACAAGAAGCGTCGTCCGCAAGGCAATCGCCGGCAGCCGGGAACGGATCCTGCCGACAAGGTTGTAGAGATCTTCCCTTGTGTATCGCCGATTCATCGCCGCCAGAACCGAAGTGCTCGCATGCTGTATCGGGATATCAAGATATGGCACAATTCTCGGCTCCTCCACCATGATATCAAGCAGGCCGTCATCGATTTCAATCGGATACAGATACATCAATCTCAACCAAGGGATTGTTGTGGCAGCCAGGAGCTGTTCAAGCAGTGCTCGCAGATTTTCCTTTTTACCCCGTTCGGTTCCATAGGCTGTGAGATCCTGAGCGATCAGCGACAGTTCTTTCACTCCCATGTCCTGCAGGATCAGGGCCTCTTGAACGAGATCGGCCGTGCTCCGACTTCTGAGCCGGCCGCGGATAGCCGGGATCATACAATAGGCGCATCTGTTGTTACACCCTTCTGTAATCTTTAACGAAGAGCGAAAATGAGGGGTAGTCAAAATCCGTGGATACGTACTGTCCGGGACATGAGACGACGGGATTTCCATCCGGGCGGAGGGCCGGCAACGCAACAATGCCTCGAAATACCCAGCCATATCCTTACCGCCCTCAGTGCCGATAAAAAGATCAACCTCCGGCAATTCATCCAGTAGCTGGTCTTTATAACGCTGCACCAGGCAACCGACAACAACCAGTTTTTTTTCGGGAAATTCCGCCTTCACCTTCGCCAGTTGCAGAATTTCATCGACCGCCTCTTCCACGGCAGACTGGATAAAGCCACAGGTATTAATCAACAATATCTGAGCGAGAGATGCGTCTTCGACGATCTTCCACCCCGCCTGGACGACAGTACCGAGGATGACCTCCGAATCAACAAGATTCTTGGCACATCCGAGACTCACCATGTACACAGTCCGCTGCATGTTAAACCACGGCAAAGATATCTTCTGAAACAAGAGCCTGGGTCAGCCTCTTATTGATTTCCTGAAAATGCAGGTCCTTGAAACCAGGCTTCCACTTTTCCCCGAGGAGTTCGTCGGAGACGAGGAAAAGCGCGGCGAACTCGATTGATCTGAAAGTGCAGACCGAGCATAGGGCCGAATATTCCATATCGATGCCAAGGACGTTGTCATCTCGCCAGAGTTTTTGCAGCAAGGCTCGACTCTCCCGGTACGGCGCATCAGTTGACCAGATTCTTCCTGACACTGGTGTAAGACCTTGATCGGACGCCCATTGCAACAGCATCTGCGAGAGTCTGCTCGAGGGAGCAGCCGGAACCCCGGTCTGGTAATAGTGCGAAGTCCCCTCTCCCGACAACGGCATCCCGCCAATCACGACATCACCGATCTTGAGGTCCGGCGACAGGGCGCCACACCAACTGAGCATAAAGACTCGTTCGACCCCGAGGGCAATCAATTTTTCTATCACCATGGCTGCTATCGGGGCACCAACGGCAGGCCCGGCAACACAGTAACGATTGGCATTGACCGAAAGCTTTGAGTGGGGAAATCCCCTCATCTCACCCCCCAGGTCAACAACCAAGGCGTGGCCGAGAGCGGCCTCCTTCGAATTGATCAGAACTATCCCGGTGGGTGGGAGGGGTTTTTCATGCTTGCCCCGTCTCGGGGTAATTATCGCATCGTCTTTCCAGGCTTCCATCTTGTCTGCAATCACTGCAACACACTTTGAATATAAACACAAAAAGGGCCGCAGATTTCTCTGCGGCCCTTTTTGTCCAACTTGTTTTCAACAACTGATCTTCAACTTATCCAAGCAGCGGATTTGCATACAGAAGAATCAGGGAAATAACCAGTCCATAAATCGCGATCGACTCGGCAAGAGCCATACCAAGAATCATGAACACCATCAACTTCGGCTGTACTTCGGGATTCCGTGCCAAGCCCATGGTCGCACCCTGACCAACAGAGCCGATACCGATACCGGCACCAAGACCGGCGAGGCCGATAGAAAGAGCTGCACCGATACAGATCAACGCCAACTGAATGTTACCTTCCATTTTTTTCTCCTTTAAAAATTATATATGTTTGGCCTTCTTCCTAAAAACCTGACGTTCTACATTCAACATTGCATCACGACTCATCAATGAGCATGTTCCTTCGCCTGGCCAAAATACACCACGGTGAGCAGGACAAATACCATTGCCTGTACGAGGGAAACCAGGACGCCGAGAATCATGATGGGCAATGGGGCGAAAAATGCGCCGGCGAGCATAAAGAGAATGCCGAGAAGAGTCTCCTTCGCCATGATGTTTCCGAAAAGACGGATGGAGAGGGAAAGCAGACGGGCGAAGTTACTGATCAGCTCGATTGGCAACATCAGCGGAATAAGCCACCACATCGGACCGATGAAATGTTTGTAATAGCCAATCCCATGCGTACTGAAGCCGATGATATGATGGGTAACCCACACGATGATCGTTAGGGCCAGTGTCGTATTGATACTTGCGGTCGGAGACATGAATCCGGGGATCAGACCGATCAGATTGGCGACGGCAATGTAAATACCAAAGGTCGCGATCATCGGGAAGAACTTGTCCGTCATTTCACGGCCCATGTTGTCGGCAAAGAATTCGTCCATCCCTCCGATCACGATCTCCCAGAAATTCTGGCCCTTGCCGGGAATCATCTCGAGATTTCCAAGGGTCAGCTTTGCTACGATGAACAGAAAGGCCATGACCAGCCAGGTGTAGGTCATGTATGGAGCGCATAATTGCTCAAGGATGGTATGCCCCACAGGTCCGTGCGGTACTGGAAGCCCAAGTTTCTCAAGGATGATCGAAATAAATAGTATCGGATGTTCCATAATCCCTTCTTACCTCCTCCCACTGAAGAAATAGCGCCTGGCCACATTTACCGCAGTAATCGTAACCGTAAACACTACCGTTGACAACCCCAATATCAATCCAAAGATATTGACCTTCTTATACTTAATCAGGACAAGCAGGACAATACCTATAATTACAATCCGTACCCAGAACTTGACGATGTATCCGATCCTGCTCTTTTTTACCTTTTCCTTTTCCGCCATCGGCTCCGTTGAAGCCAGTGAGCCGAAAAATTTGGTTACATCGTTATGCGATACCCAAAAACTCAGGATCGAGATGACTCCTCCGACAAACACCGACCACGAAAAGAAAGCAGAGTGAAAAATCCATGCACCCAGAGTCAGAACTGCCAGATATACCCAACTCATGACCTGCATCTTGTGCAGGGACATCAAGTCATCCGTCACGCACTCGCCTTCCGGTCTATCACTTCTTTTTGTCCTGATGACGCCATACTATGTCTAACAGGTTTTTGAAACCGGCGGCAATGCCGAACGCCAGACCGATAAATGTAAACCATGGCGCCGTCCGGCCGTCGAATACCTTCTGGTCAAGGAGGATCCCACCGCCTAGACCGATGAAAATTGCAGCAACAAATGTAAACCCGACGTGACCGTAATTTGCCAGCAAGTGGATCCATTCATTTTTCAAATCCGACATCCATTTCT
The DNA here is from genome assembly GCA_963847035.1 of uncultured delta proteobacterium. GTDB lineage: Bacteria > Desulfobacterota > Desulfobulbia > Desulfobulbales > Desulfocapsaceae > Desulfoprunum. The sequence goes on from CAWJYH010000001.1 coordinate 45,428, forward strand.
CCACTTTCAGGGGCGCAAGTTCGGTCCTGATATAACAGGTTTTGGTAGCACGCCTCTATGCCAAAGTCAATCGGTTTTTCACTTTTCGAGCAATTTCTTGAATGACCATTCAGTCATTTTTGCCGCCGTATCGAGATCTTTTTCCGAATGGGCCATGGACACGAAGGCAGCCTCGTACTGCGATGGCGCCAGATATATCCCATTGGCCAGCATCTGGCGATAGTGCTGGGCATATCTTCCGGTATCCGATCTCATCGCCGACCCGAAATCACTGACCGGATCCGGAGCGAAAAACACCGTCATCACCGAGCCAACCCTGTTGAGTTGCGCCGGAACCCCGGTTGCTCGGCTGATCCCGTTCAGCATCTCCTCGAATCGTGCCGATTTGCGTTCAAGTTCGTCATAAATGCCCGGCCGTTGAAGTTCTTTCAACATGGCGATTCCTGCAGCCATTGCCAGTGGGTTTCCGGAAAGAGTACCGGCCTGGTACACCGGGCCATCCGGGGCGATACAATCCATGATCTCCGCCTTCCCCCCATAGGCCCCGACCGGCAAGCCGCCGCCGATGATTTTGCCCAAACAGGTCAAATCGGGGGTGATCCCGAATCGTTCCTGAGCACCACCATAGGCTACACGAAAACCAGTAATGACCTCATCAAAGATCAGCAGAATATTGAATTCCTTTGTCAGCCGACGGATACCTTCGAGAAATCCGGGAGCCGGAGGAACGCACCCCATGTTGCCGGCGACCGGTTCGACGATGACACAGGCTATCTCCGAGGCCTTCTGCGTCAGGGTATCTTCCAAGACCTCCAGGTTATTGTAAGGGATTGACAGGGTATTCTTGACGATATCCTCCGGAACCCCGGGGCTGCCGGGAATTCCAAGCGTCAGGAGCCCCGATCCGGCCTTCACCAGGAACGAATCGGCGTGGCCATGATAGCACCCGTCAAATTTGACGACGATATTCCGCCCGGTATACCCCCGGGCCAGGCGAACCGCGCTCATCGTCGCCTCAGTACCGGAGTTGACAAACCGTACCTTCTCAATCGACGGTACCGCCTCAACCACCATCGAAGCCAGATCCACCTCTGTCGGCGTCGGTGCCCCGAAACTGGTGCCGTCAACCGCTGCCGCCCGGATAGCAGCGATGACGAATGGATGTGCATGCCCGAGAATCATCGGCCCCCAGGAACAGACGAAATCGATATACTCGTTGCCGTCAACGTCGATCAGCAAGGATCCTATGCCCCGTTTGATAAACAATGGATCACAGCCGACCGATCGGCAGGCCCTGACAGGACTGTTCACCCCCCCGGGAATGACCCGCCGGGCCGCTTCAAACATTTTATCGGAAACAGTTCTTTTCATACATCCCCTTATCTTGGAACCAAGGCCAAGGTGTTGACGGAAGCAAATCAGCCCTTATTGTGGTGAGTGACGGCCGTCTGCACATTTGCAAACCGCAGGCCGAACGCCACGAAATATAGCATGCAGTCTGAAGAACTGTCAAACAGGAACCTTCTTGATTCCTCACTGATAATGCCGTCATTTGAAGGATTTCCCGTGCCGACAGCCGGTTTTCCCGCCGATATTTTTGCTTGTCAGCGAAATATCCAGCATGTAAACTGAAACCACATTTCTTCGGCTGCTAACCAGTCCAGTTTGATCACGGCTGAACGATCCAATTCCGAATGAGAGGAGAGACACGCAATGGCAAATGATAAAGTCCAGCAGATTAATGATGCGGATTTCAATGCAATGATCAGTTCCGAACAGCCATCGCTGGTTGATTTCTGGGCTCCCTGGTGCGGTCCCTGCAAGGCGATCGGGCCAGTGGTCGAAGAACTGGCTGATGAATATGCCGGCAAAGTGACTATTGCCAAGATGAATGTCGACGAGAATCCCGTCACTCCCGGAAAGTTTGGAATCCGTGCAATTCCGACCCTCATCCTGTTCAAAAAAGGAGAGGTGGTCGACCAGATTACCGGTGCTGTCGGCAAGGGACAACTGATCGACCTGATCAAAAAAGCCCTCTGATCCACCCCCGCGCTGTCTGCCATCCAGGGGCATCCCATCTGCAGACAGCGCCTTCCCTCTTGGCGAACGTTCGTACTTCATGCAGAAAAACCATTTTGACCTTGTTATCCTCGGCGGCGGGCCGGCCGGTCTATCTGCCGGACTCTATGCGGCGAGGGCGCGACTCGATCATGTCATGATCGAAAAAGGAGCCCCTGGCGGGCAGGTACTTCTTACCGACTGGGTCGATAACTATCCTGGCTTTCCCGACGGAATTTCCGGTTTCGATCTGGTAGAAAAGATGTCGACGCATGCCCGGCGTTTCGACCTCAATACCCTTACCGCCGAAGTGGCACGTATCGATCTGAGTGATCCTGGCCAAAAACGACTGACCCTCGACAACGGATCGGTGATCGGTTGTAACGCCCTCATCATCAGTACCGGTGCCAGGGCGAACACCCTCGATATACCAGGCGAGCACGAACTCCGGGGCAAAGGGGTCTCCTACTGCGGCACCTGCGATGCCCCATTCTACCGGAACATGCATGTGGCGGTCGTCGGCGGCGGCAATACCGCGATCCAGGAAGCCGAGTACCTGACGAAGTTTGCCAGCAGAGTAACCGTCATCCATCGCCGGGAGCAATTACGGGCAACCAAGATCATCCAGGAAACAGCCTTCGCCAACAGCAGGATCGACTTTATCTGGAACAGTCGAGTGACCTCCATCGCAGGGACAACTGGGGTGGAGCGGCTCAACCTTGTCGACAACAGCGGGAGGACGTCGACTCTCGATGTCGAGGGTGTTTTTGTCCTGATCGGCGTGACCCCAAACAACGCCTGTCTGCCTCTCGACCTGCTGCAGGCCGACAAATGGGGCTTCATTCCAACCGATGTTGAAACCTGCACCGCTGTTGCCGGGGTCATGGCCGCCGGCGACATCCGCAGCAAGGCAGTCCGCCAGATCGTCAATGCCGCCGGGGAAGGAGCGACCGCCGTGCTTGCCGCTGAGGCCTACCTGCAAAGCCTTAAACGTTAACACCGGAGAGCAATGGACAACTCAAACCTGTTTTCGGCCAGAGCATACCGGGGATCGATAGTCATCAGAATCTGCATCCTCATCCTCCTGTTGAATATCGCCGGCTGCGCCAAGATGAAGGACATGCTGACCTTTACCGGAGAAGCAGAGGACACAGCAACGCTGACCGTCAAGAATCTGGTGACAAAGGGGATGGATGACTACGCCGTCGGGAAATACTTTACCGCCCTCGAGTATTTCCAGGAAATCCTCGACCGGTATCCCTTTGCGCCGGAAGCCACACTGGCCGAACTCAAGGCTGCCGACTGCAATTTTTTCCTCGAAAACTATGCCGAGGCCCTGGTGCTCTACGAGGCATTTGAGGAGAAGCACCCGACCAACGAAGCAATGCCTTACGTCATTTACCAGAAGGCTATGTGCAACTACAAACAGATAGACCGAATTGACCGTGACGTCTCAGGGGCGGAAAAGGCCGTCCAACTCTTCAGTCAACTGATACGGGCCTACCCGAATTCACCTTACACCTCCGAGGCCAAGGCACGGATCAAAGCAGCCCGTCAATTCATTGCCAATCATGAATTCTTTGTGGTTGATTTCTACATCAGGAGAAACAAGATCAGCGAGGCTGAAACGCGTTTGAAGTATATCCTGGCCACCTACCCCGATGCCGATATAGCCCCAGAGGCCAAGGAACTTCTGGCCCAGATTCAGGCCGGCAATCCCCCGAGACAGACCCTTTCCTCGTGGTTGCCCAAAGTCGCTCTTCCCGACTGGGCAAAATTTTCATCATCGAAGGAAGAGGCCGCGGAAAATCCGGCCGCGAAAGACTGACTGCAACACCGTAAATCATCTGCTCCTGTATATCCGAAACGCCGATGGCAGGATTGCATCGGCGTTTTCGTTTCAACTGGACAAGGCGTTGTCGATCAAACGATCAGTTCCTCCGGCACGACCCATTCCTCGGCGAGCGACACCGCCATTGCCCGCACCGGGCACACTGGCACACAGAGGCTGCAGCCGGTGCATTTCTGCGGATCGAACAGCACCTCCATCGATGGCCGCTTGATGTAGAGAGCGCCAACAGGGCAGACTCCTGTGCAAGCACCGCATTGGAAACATTTCTCGTCATCGCGATGGATGCGTGCAGCCAGTCGCTCGACCTGGACGCCCAACCCTTTCAGATATTCGAGAGCGGCATTGACATTGTGCTTGCTGCTCCCTTTCAGCTCGAGGATCATTACCCCTTCTCTCTGCAGCAGGATATCTGCTTTGAGGATATTGAATTCGATATCATATTCCTTGACCAGCTGATAAATAAAAGGCTGGTCGCTTGTCTCTTTAGGGAACCGCAATATGTAAATCTGAGTAAACACGTTGTGTCCTTCATTGGTCCCTGACTGATTGGACCGCCTGGTTTGCATCTTCGCTCCTGCATCGCACCGAAGTCCTCATCACCCCGGCTTTGCTGCATGAGCCCCGTTCATCTTTTCCTGCACAGCCTGTTCCAACTCAGTCAGCACCACTGCCAGCGGCCTGTCGGTATCGATGCTCACGACCTGGTCTTGTTCCAATTCATCGGGAGGCATGAAATGCACCTTCTGGTGCAGATAAATTTCCCACCGGCCATCGGAAACCGCATGGGGATCGACAGCCCTCTCGGCCAGCCTTTTTTTCACTGTTGATTCAGGACAGGTGCAGAGGATAAAAAGCAGTCGGCACTGCACTGCAAGTCCCTGCCGAAGTCGGCTGCGCTCCTCTCGCGACTGGTATGAGGCATCCAGGACAACACAGAAATGGCCGTCTCCGGCGAGATAGGACTGAGCGCGACGCAGCAGTTCGTCATAGGTGCGACGGGTGGAGTCGGGGGTATACATGCCCTCGTTCCAGGAGACCCAGCTCCGATCCCGCTGTCCCAGCCCCGCCAGTTCCTTGCGGACGATATCGGAGTTGATATAAAGGCCCCCCTGCCGTTCGGCCCAGGCCCTGGCCAGGTAGCTCTTCCCCGTGGCGACCATGCCGAAAAACACATAGGCTGTCTTCCTCGTCTCGGCGTTCACTATGACATCCCGGCATAGGCTTCGGCCAAAGCGAAATAACGTCCGGCCTGCGCCCTGCATTCACCGGCTGTGTGCTTGTCGACCCCGGGATCAATCGCCGTCAACAGATTGATCTTGCCACGCACATAGGCACGATAGCATTTGTAGAATCCGAGCATGGACAAAAGACCTGAATCCCCAGACGCCTCCATGAACCGTTGTATAAAATACTCGGAGAGATTGTGCAAGCCATGGAGATCGAGGTCCATGGCGAGAAAGGCCACATCAGCGGCAATATCGGTACAACGAAGGCGGCGGCTGAACTCGATGCAGTCAAAGATGATGACCTCGTCGGCGAGACAGATGTTCGCCGTGTGCAGGTCACCATGACAGTCACGTATCCTCCCCTCTGCCATCCTGTGGTCGAAGAGGCGACGATCGGCGAGGAACCCGGCGGCGAAATCGCGTATCCTGTCGAAGCACTCCTGTGTCAGCCCTTCCTGCCCGATATACGGAGCCGTCTGCCGGAAATTGTCCATGACACTGCGGCCGACTTCCCTGACGCTGCCGAACCCCGTCACCGTCGCCGAACTCTCGCTCCGTTCATAAAACGGCACCAGCCGGGTCACTATCCTGTCAATATCCCTTCGGTCGACCCCACCTTCGCGGATCAGCCGATTCATCATCCGCCCTTCCGGGAGCTGGGCCATCTTCACCCCGTACTCCACCTTCCGGCCACGGCCCCCAAGGCGAAATACCCCGTCCTGACACGTCAGCGATACCAGGTCAAGATAGACGTTCTCCGGACAGAGACGGCGATTGAGCAGGAGCTCCTGCCTGCAATAGTAACGCCTGCGGGGGAGCGTCGAAAAATTGAGAAACCCGAGATCGACCGGCTTTTTCCATTTGTAGACAAAAGATCCGGCAAGGACAACATACGATATATGGGTCTGGATCAGCCGTACCGCATCGACCGGATGCGGATACGCATCGGCATTCATGAGAAACTGAATGTATTCAGGTAATCTTTCCGGACTCATCACACACTCCTGACGCCTACTTGACCATGTATCCGACGGGCCATGCATCTGTTGCGATCACACATCGATAATAGCACGAAATTGACCAGGACGTAAATCTCTCCATATCCTTTACCGCGACGCCATATCATGCTAGTCTGTACGCTGGCTTCGAAACCGATCGCATCATCACTGCAGTTCGCTGCTCAATCTCCCGACATCGCCTGATGGAACAGAATTTTCTCAAACACCTCCTCCTGCTTGTCCAAGACGGCCAATGTTCTGTCGATAGCGCCCTTCACCAGCTGAAACATTTCCCGGCCGAAACGATGACCGATGCCTGCATTGACCATCATCGTTCTCTCCGCACCGGGATGCCCGAGGTGATCTACGGGGCTTCAAAATCTGCAGCGCAGATCATCGCCATTGCCAAAGCGCTGCTGCCCCACACCTCTCCAGTGCTCGTCACCAAGGTTGGGGAGGACAAGGCGAGGGCCATCCGCGACGAACTGCCGGCAATGGTCTATCACCAAGCCGCCGAGATGCTGAGCGCCCGCGAAATACAACCCGGCAGCAGTGATCATGCCGGGACGATTGCCGTGATCTGTGCCGGAACCTCAGACATGCCGATCGCGGAGGAGGCCGCCGTTACCGCTGAAAGCCTCGGCAATCCAATCGCCAGAATCTACGATGTCGGTATCGCCGGCATTCACCGTCTCCTCGCCCATCGCCCCCTCTTCGACAAGGCAACAGCCATCATCGCCGTCGCCGGCATGGAGGGCGCGCTTCCCGGGGTCATCGCCGGACTGGTGTCGTGCCCGGTCATCGGCGTGCCGACCTCGATCGGCTATGGCACCAGTTTCGGCGGGATCGCCGCGTTGCTGAGCATGCTCAACAGCTGCGCCCCAGGATTGGCGGTCGTCAATATCAACAACGGTTTCGGGGCCGCATGCATGGCCCATGCGATCAATCTCGGCCGGATCTGCCCCCTTCCCCAAAAATAATCGCACACTCCCTTTGTCACAACGGGAGATTCGGTCTCATTTTCCGGCAGATACCTCCCTGGACCTTGCAAGATTCATGCGTTGGGGTATAATCCCGAGGTTCTGAGGCAGGAATTCGCCGCTTTCCATTCATATCTGACAACCTGTAGCACATCGGTTACGCAAACTTCGGGATATCCATGAATACATCACTCAAACTCAAACTGGGCCTGCTGGTCTTTCTCGTCGCCCTCGCCGTCGTCACGATTGTGCCCTCCTTTTACTCGGCGACTCCGGACTGGTGGAAAAAGTACATGGCCCCGGAGGGGCTTCGGCTCGGTCTTGATCTGCAGGGCGGCATGCACCTGGTGCTGAAGGTCGATCTGCAGAAGGCGGAGGAAAACTCCCTCGAACTGGCGGCCAACGATCTCAAGGATACCCTGTCGGAGCAGTCGATCAGTGCCATCCAGACGCCATCTCCTGCGGCTGGTTCGATCGTTTTCACCCTCCCCAATACCGGCAGCGTCGAGCAGGTGAAAAAACTGATCGAAGAAGATTTTCCCGATATCGACACGAAGATTGAAACCCAGGAGGGCAGCTTTCCCCGTATCATCATCACCTTGAGTGATGAGAAAAAAGAGTATATCAAGACCCATTCAGTCGACCAATCCCTTGAAATCATACGAAACCGTATCGATCAGTTCGGTGTCGCCGAACCAGTCATCATCCGCCAGGGCACCGATGAAATCGTCATCCAGCTACCGGGTGTCCGCGATCCGAAGCGGGCGATGAAACTGCTTGGCGATACGGCCCAGCTCGAATTCAAGCTCGTTGCCGAACCGGCCGGCCTGAACCTGCCGGAATTGATCGACCAGACAAAGAAATCCGGACAATGGCAGGATGGCGAGGACCCGAAAAAACTCACCCGGGCTCTGCAGAACAGGTTGCCCGCCGACACATCGATCCATTTTGAGAAAAACGTCGATCCCAAGACGCGGGTCGAGACCCTGAGCCCCATCCTGCTGGAGAACAAGGTGCTGATGACCGGCGATATGGTGAAGGATGCCCAGGTCCGTATCGGCGGCAGCTTCAACGAACCGTACGTCAGTCTGGACATGACCGGCAGAGGCGGCAAACTGTTCGGCCAGCTCACCGAAAAAAATGTCGGCCGGCGCATGGCCATCGTCCTCGACAACAACGTCCGCTCCGCGCCCGGTCATCCGCGAGCGGATCCTTGGCGGCTCAGCCCAGATCTCCGGCAATTTCACCCATGAGGAGGCCGCCGATCTGGCCATCGTTCTTCGTGTCGGCGCCCTGCCCGCCCCGGTCAACATCATCCAGAACCTGACCGTCGGCGCCAGTCTCGGCCAGGATTCAATCAACAAGGGTCTGGTCTCCGGTGTCTTCGGGACGATCCTCGTCATCGGCTTCATGCTGATTTATTACCGGACCTCCGGTGCCATCGCCAACGCCGCCTTATTCCTTAACATCCTTTTTCTGTTCTCCGGCCTCGCCATCCTCAATGCCACCCTGACCCTTCCCGGCATCGCCGGTATCGTGCTTTCCATCGGTATGGCCGTCGACTCCAACGTTCTGATATTCGAACGTATGCGGGAAGAAATGGCGGTCGGGAAAACGGTGCGATCGAGCATTGAAGGTGGTTTTGACAAGGCCTTTTTTTCCATCATGGATTCCCAGGTCACCACCCTGATCACCGCCGTCGTCCTCTTCATGTTCGGAACCGGTCCGATCAAAGGCTTTGCCATCACCCTCACCCTCGGCATCCTCTTCAACCTCTATACCGCCCTTACCTGCTCGGAGATGATGTTTAATATTCTCAATCGCTTACGTCCGATCAAACAAATCATATATCTGAATATTATCGAAAAGCCCAATTTTGACTTCCTGCGGATCAAGAAAGTCTCATTCGTGATCTCCGGGGTCACCTCCCTGATCGGCATCGTCGCCTTGATTCAGATCGTACTCGGCAATGCCAATCTCGGAGTCGATTTTGCCGGAGGTTCGCTGCTCAATTACAAGGCGGACAAGCCTTTTGAATTGGCGAGAGGTTCGCAAGGTGTTCGCCGACAACAACCTGGAAGGAATCGATCTGCAGGAAGTCGAGAACGAATCGCGGTTGATCGTCAAGGTCAAGAAAAGTGAAGAGGTCCTGTCCGGCATCAGCGACAGCATTACCACTCTCCTCAACAAGGATCTACCCGGGAGAAATTTCGTCCTCGAAAGCCAGTCCGAGATCGGTTCCTCGGTCAGTTCCACGCTGCGCAACAAGGCCCTGCTGGCGATCATCCTGTCCCTGTGCGGGATCGTCTTCTACCTGGCGATCCGCTTTGACCTCCGTTTCGGTCTGGCCGGCATGCTCGCCACGCTGCACGATGTCTTCTGCGTCATCGGCATCTGCTGGTTGCTGAATATCGAGATGAACCTGCTGCTCGTAACCGCGCTGTTGACTCTCGCCGGCTACTCTATCAATGACTCGGTCGTCGTGTTTGACCGTATCCGTGAAAATATTCATAAATATCAAGACAAATCTCTGTACGATACCATAAACCTGAGTGTCAACGAGGTGTTGAGCCGGACCGTCGTGACAGGGACGACAACACTGCTGGTCCTGTCCTCCCTCTTCTTCATGGGAGGATCAGTCATCCATGATTTCTCGCTGGTGTTGATTATCGGCATCCTGATAGGCACCTATTCTTCGGTCTTTGTCGCCAGCCCCATCCTCACCCTCTTTCAGGAAAGGAAGATCTGACATGGGGTTGAGCCAGGTTGAGATCGCGCACTTACCGGTCAGCGCCCAAACCCTGGAAAAGGATACCCAGTTCACCTTTTCCTGCCACAGCGGCCTGAAGTGCTTCACTGAATGCTGTCGCCTCCTGGAACTGGCCCTGACACCCTATGACGTCCTTCGCCTGCGGCGGGCAACCGGTCTCAGTTCCACCGATTTTTTGGAGCGATTTGTCATTATCGAGCACCCTGAAGACGAGGTGTTTCCCAGACTGTATCTGACGATGGTCGATGACGGGCGGGCGAGCTGTGTTTTTGTCACCGCTCATGGCTGCACAGTCTATCAGGATCGTCCCGGGGCATGCCGTGCATACCCGCTCGGCCGGGGGACATCAATGCGAAGCGCAGCAGGAAGCACCGAAGAACATTACATTCTGATACAGGAACCCCATTGCCATGGTTTTGTAGAGCAGGTTACCCAGACGGCTGAACGCTACTGCCTCGAGCAGGGACTTGCCGAATACAACCGGTTCAACGATGAGGTTGCGTCACTCCTGAAGCATCCTCAGGTAATCAGTGGAAAAATACTGCAGCCTGAAGAACGGGAGCTCTTTCTACTTTTTCTCTATGATCTCGATCGCTTGCGAATAGAAATCAGCGGCGGGATGATTCCGGATATGACCCCAATCACCGTGCAGGAAGTTATTTCCACAAACGACGAGGACCTGCTGCTCTTTGCCATCGAATGGCTGAGGCAGCGGCTCTTCGCCTGATCCCTCTGACCTTTCCAATTCCGCGACCCATGCTCAAGCTCATCGTCTTCGACTGTGACGGCGTCCTGTTCGATTCCAGGGAATCAAACCGGCATTTTTACAACCACCTTCTGCACCACTTCGGCAAACCGCCGATGACGGAAGAAGAGTGTGATTTTGCCCATATTCACAACACAATGGACGCGATTGCCCATATATTTCGACATTATCCTGAATTGGACCTGCAAGAGGTCGACCGCTTCAGATTGTCATGCGATTATGGTCCTTTTCTGCAAATGCTTAAAGTCGAGAGAGACCTGATGACCTTCCTCGATACCGTCCATCCTCACTATCACCTGGCAATATCGACCAACCGCACGAACACGATGGAGCCCCTGCTGCAGAAATTTCAGCTGCGCCATTATTTTGGCAAGGTCATGACGGCGCAAAATGCAAAACGTCCCAAACCCGCCCCGGATGCGTTGCTGGAAATTCTTTCTCACTATGATTGCAGAGCTGATGAGTCGATCTATGTTGGCGACTCGACCATTGACCAGCTCCACGCCGGCTCATGCGCCGTACCCTTTATCGCCTTCAAGAACCGAAGACTGGACGCTGCCTACCATGTTGATGGATTCATGGAAATCCTCGCCCTCCCTCCATTCGCGAGGCACACCTAGAGAAAGACGCTTGATGCAAACCTTGATACTATCGATACGCCGCTCCTTCATCGCAATCGTTTCCCCTGACCCTGCGCCTTCAGGAGCAACCGATTGGCGCACTCCTGATCTACCAGCTCGAGATCGTTCCAGAGGGATTTTTCCCGCAAATACACGGCAGAATCATTCTCGATGTCTGCTTTTTGTTGACGAAGGAAGGTTTTTTATTTCAAAAGTACGCTTAAATTGATGAACCACCTTTATCAAGGAGGAAGTTGACAAACTGGTGTTCAAGATGCAATGCACGGAAAGCGGCGGAGGAAAGCCTATGAAGCTGATAATGTATTACAGCTTTGCAAAAACTACTGGAGCCTGGGCATTCCACAGCGATACGGTCGAATAGAGCCGCAATCCGGGGGTTCATTGCTCTCTGTCGCGACCTAGACCAGGAAACGAAACTCGCCCTTTCCGAGAAGATTGTGGAGGTGAAGGATGCCGGCCAGTTTCCGGTCACTGTCGATTATCGGCAGTACGGTAATTTCATGACGCTGCATGATGGACAAGGCATCAGCCGCCTGCATGTCGGGTTCTATGCAGATCGGGTTGACAGTCATCAATCCACTGACCCCTACCTCAGCGAGACCAGCATCTCCCAGCACGTACCGGCGAACATCTCCGTCCGTCACAATTCCGACGACATGGTCAGACAGATCGACAACCAGGACCGCACCCAGGTTTTTCTCATTCAGAATACGAACTGCCTCTGCTGCAGTAAATTCTTGCGTTATTACAGGAATATCCTGCCCCGTAAGCATGACCTGTGACACCCGGACCTTCAAACGTTCTCCGAGACTTCCACCAGGATGGTTGAATCTGAAATCCTCAGCCTGGAATTTTTTCCGATTGAGCAGCACGACCGATAAAGCATCTCCCATCGCCAGGGTGGCCGTTGTACTTGCAGTTGGCGCCAGCCCCAGGGGACAGGCTTCCTTCGGTACGGCAATATCCAGAACGACATCGGCAGACAGGGCAAGCAGAGAATTTTTGCCTCCGGTCATGGCGATGATCGTGTTCCCGCGTTTTTTCATACTGCTGAGAAGCGCGTTCAATTCGATAGTCTCACCTGAATACGATATTGCCAATATTACGTCCGAAGCGGTAACCATGCCAAGATCGCCATGCATCGCCTCCACCGGATGAAGAAAAAACGATGGTGTCCCGGTGCTGTTCAATGTTGCAGCAATTTTCTGACCAATGATGCCTGACTTTCCAATTCCGGTGATCACCAACCGGGTCGGGCACTCCATGATGAGTTCGACAGCACGAAGAAACTCCTGATCGATTTTGTCTCGTACAGCTGTAAGCCCTTGGACTTCAATGGTAAAAACTTTTCGAGCCTCTTCAATCGACATGATTCAGCCAAACCTCGCTTCTCTATCTTGATATACCATTACCGGAGTAATTCTACTTGACATGGTGTCGCGTTATCGATTTTTACCGTTCACTTTCAAGGCCTGTTATTTTACTGGTTTCTGGTGATTGTTCAAGCTTTGACATCGATATCCTGTGATGCAACAGTTTGAACTGATACAGTCTCATCCAGTTTAATATTGCATATCAATGGCCTATACGGTTGTCTTGCACAAAAGGCCTCCTTGTTTTTACTCGAGCTTTTCTTGCCGGTTTAGATTAAAATATAAGTTTTTGAGAAGCAAGTCAGCACTCTCTCATTAACCATTTGCATTTTTTCAAAAAGACATCCAACACTCTGCAGTATCTGGGTACTGGTAATCCCCTCAGAGTTCTCTACACAAATTCCACTCTCGCAAACGGAGTTTTCCATGTCCAATTACATCTTTACTTCGGAATCAGTCTCCGAAGGCCATCCTGACAAAGTTGCCGATCAGATATCGGATGCCATCCTCGATTCCATCCTGCTCCAGGACCCTCACGCCCGGGTTGCCTGTGAAACTATGGTTACCACCGGCATGGCGATCATCGCCGGTGAGATTACGACATCAGCCTGGGTGGACATGCCGGATGTCGTTCGTCAAACCATTAGGGAAATCGGCTACAACTCCTCCGACATGGGCTTCGACTGGCAGTCATGCGCTGTTCTGACCTCCATCGACAAACAATCGGCCGATATCGCCCAGGGTGTTGATGAAGGCAAAGGTCTCGATCTGGACCAGGGCGCAGGCGATCAGGGGCTGATGTTCGGGTACGCCTGCAATGAAACTGCGGTCCTCATGCCGACGCCGATCTATTACGCCCACCTTTTGACGAAACAACAGGCTGCAATCCGCAAGGCTGGTCAATTGGCATGGTTACGGCCGGATGCCAAAAGCCAGGTTACCATCGAATATACCGATGGTAGACCAAGGCGTATCGAGGCTGTCGTTCTCTCAACTCAGCACGATGAGTCCATCAGTTATTCCGATCTCAAGGAAGCGGTCATGGAAGAGATCATTAAGCCCGTGTTGCCACAGGACATGCTTGACTCCAACACCAAATTCTTTATCAACCCGACCGGTCGTTTTGTTATTGGCGGCCCGGTAGGAGATTGCGGAGTCACCGGCCGGAAAATCATCGTCGACACCTATGGCGGCAAAGGGTCTCATGGCGGCGGCGCCTTCTCAGGGAAGGATCCATCAAAAGTCGATCGCTCATCATCGTATATGGGTCGGTATGTCGCCAAAAATATCGTCGCTGCCGGAATTGCCTCCGAAGTCGAGGTGCAGATCGCCTATGCCATCGGTATATCACAACCGGTATCAGTCAATGTCAACAGCTTCGGAACCGGCAAAATTTCCAACGACGCCATTCGCAACCTGATCCTTGAATTTTTTGATCTCCGCCCCAAAGCGATCATTCAACAACTTGACCTTCTCCGCCCAATATATCGACCGACCGCTGCATATGGTCACTTTGGCAGAGAAGAGGCCAGTTTTACCTGGGAACGTACGGACAAGGCTGCAATCCTGCGGGATGCAGCCAAGATTTGAAACGGACGCATTCATTTTTCAAATATTGATCTTATCAGGGGCTGTCATGACTATTTCTACTACAGATTACAAAGTTGCCGATATCTCGCTTGCGGCATGGGGCAGAAAAGAGATCGCCATCGCTGAAACCGAAATGCCCGGGTTGATTGCGCTACGCGAGGAATATCGCGGCCAGCAACCGCTCAAGGGCGCTCATATTGCCGGATGCCTGCACATGACCATTCAGACGGCGGTTCTCATGGAGACCCTCGTCTCACTCGGTGCCGAAGTGCGATGGTCCAGTTGCAATATTTTTTCCACCCAGGATCATGCTGCGGCGGCTATGGCTGCTGCCGGCATTCCAACGTTTGCCTGGAAGGGAGAAACTGAAGAGGAATTCTGGTGGTGCATCGACCAGACCATATTCGGACCCAATGGCTGGCGGCCCAATATGATCCTTGATGATGGTGGCGACCTGACGCTCGTGATGCACACCAGGTACCCTGACGAGCTCAAGAATATTCGTGGCATAAGCGAAGAAACGACGACCGGAGTCCATCGCCTCAACGAGATGGCCAAAGTAAATACGTTGGCGTGCCCTGCCTTCAATGTCAATGACTCGGTGACCAAATCCAAGTTCGACAACCTCTACGGATGTCGTGAATCACTGATTGACGGCATTAAACGTGCCACCGATGTCATGATCGCCGGCAAGAACGCCGTCATCGTCGGTTACGGTGATGTCGGCAAGGGGTGTGCCCAGGCTTTACGTGGGATGGGAGCTACCGTTTTTATCATTGAAATCGACCCAATCTGCGCCTTGCAGGCAGCAATGGAAGGGTACAAGGTCGTGACGATGGAAGATGCCTGCACCTATGGAAACATCTTTGTGACTTGTACCGGTAATCTCAAAGTCATTACCAGAGAACACATGGACAAAATGCCTGATCAGGCAATCGTCTGCAATATCGGCCATTTTGATTCAGAGATCGATATCGCCGCTATCCGCAGCCTCCAGTGGGAAAACATCAAGCCTCAGGTCGACCATGTGATCTTCCCTGATGGAAAAAGAATTATCATACTTGCCGAGGGGCGACTCGTTAATCTCGGTTGCGCTACTGGTCATCCAAGTTTTGTCATGAGCAATTCATTTTCCAACCAGGTACTGGCCCAGATTGAACTGTGGCAGAACGCAGAGAGATATGAGAAGAAGGTCTATTTCCTGCCGAAAAAACTCGACGAAATGGTAGCGTCTATGCATCTGAAGAAAATCGGGGTTCAATTGACCAGATTAACCCAGGAGCAGGCTGATTATATCGGTGTTGATATCGATGGTCCTTTCAAGCCTGAGTACTATCGGTACTAACAATTCATTAAAACATGCATTTTTTTAGACAGTTCATTCATGATTGCAAGAGTTGATTTCTGATTCAGCACAAAAACGCTTCGTCAAACAGTTAAGTTGAGGGAAAGATTATTTTCCTGACTTAATCTTACACTCATTTTGTATCTCTCAAGTCGCGAATCAGAAAACGTCCCATCTGTCTTTCAGTGAGGTCCTTTTTAAAATCAGTCGGCAAAAGTAAGGGGCGTTGAGTACTCTCAACGCCCCTTACTTAATTGATATGAAACAAAACCAAGTATCTTTAATTTCCGATACCGCCTTCACCCTCTTCGTTTTTAATACGGCTTTTCAACGCATACATCGTGGTCGAACCTGATGACCAGAACATCAATTTCCCTTCTTTCACCAAATCATTGGCAGCGTTTTTGATATCACGGGGTTTGGCCTCAGGATCGCATGCGTAGAAATCCTTGACGTACAGCTGTGGCTTAGGAGATTTCTCACTTTTCTCCAAGATTGCAGCTTTAAGTTCATCTTTACTAAGGGCCATGGTAAATCTCCTATTTTTGGGTACTTGAACAAGCACCAAAAGGTCTGACCGGATTGCTCCAATCAGACCCTGTTTTCCTGCTACTAACTACTTTATATGGCTTGTGTACTTGAACTGAGTACTCGTACGCCAGGTATCGTAAGCCAGACGATAGTCATCGATGCTCTTCTCGGTAAATGGAATATCACACACTTCAAAGAACTTCTCCCAGCCAATCCTTTCAGCCCATTCACCCAGCCGCTCATACTTCTTGGCGCCCTTGGCATAGGCCTCGAGGATCTTCTTAATGGCTGCTACAGTCTCCGGCCACCGTGGAGTTGTGTTCGGGAGGAAAGGAATGACCAATTTCGAGAACTTAGGCATCGATCTGGAGTTGGAAACCTTACCGCCGACAAGGATGGCGATACCGTCACCCTCGGGGTCAGCCAGAGGCATTGCCGGGCACATGGTGTAACAGTTACCGCAGAACATACACCTTTCGACGTTGACCTGTACCGTTTTGATCTCTTTTCCTTCAACCGTTGCCTTGGCCGGTTTTACAGCGCCCAGCGGACAGGAAGCGATCGCCAGTGGTAACTCACAAACACCGGTGATACGGGAATGGTCGATCATCGGCGGTTTACGATGGACACCGAGGATAGCGATGTCCGACGCATGAACCGCACCGCACATGTTCAAACAACAGGCCAGAGCGATTCGGCACTGGGCCGGCAGGGTCATCGAGGTGAAGTAGTCAAACAACTCGTCCATGACGGCTTTAACGACGCCAGAAGCATCGGTTGCCGGGGTGTGGCAGTGAACCCAACCCTGGGTGTGGACGATGTTTGTAACACCGGCGCCGGTACCGCCAACCGGGAATTTGTTGCCGCGGCTGGCAAGGTCATCGAGCAAAGGCTGAACCTTGGCCTTGTCATCAACCATGAACTCGAGGTTGTTTCTGGTGGTGAAACGCAGGTAACCGTCGCAATGCTTGTCGGCGATATCGCAGACCTCACGAATATACTCAACAGACACCAGGCGTGCCGTTCCACAACGAACGGTATAAACCTCTGCACCCGTTTCTGATTTATGCATCAGAATACCAGGCTTCAGGATTTCATGCCAAAGCCCATTTCCCCTTGTTCTCTTTAATGACCGGTGGATGGAACTGCTCGTAGTAGGGAGGGCCGAGATCCGAGATCCGACCGTCCATTGGTTTATCGGGATTATAACCCATGGTAAGTCTCCTTATATTGATTATGAAGTGAAACTTTGATCAGAGCCTGTACTCATCAAGCTGCATGACGAGCGCGGAATTCCTCGACATTACGCTCGAAACCACCGGGAACCTCTTCGTCTCTCCAGAAGACGTAGGGGTTGGACCGCGGTTCTTTGACATGCTGGGGAATCGGCTCGATGCCCATGACACTCAGGAAGGTCGGCAAACCAACACGCTGCATGGTCTCACCGACACGCTCACGGTTCTTACCTACTTCCATCCACCAATCCCAGATCTTCTCAATAAATTCGGTGAGCTCAGCAAATTCATCATCAGCAGAAATTTTCATGAAAGGTACAATCAAGGTAGCGAACTGGGCGCCGTCAAGAATCGGGGCCTTGGCTCCGACACAGACTGTAGCTCCGGTATCGACACCGGGACGGAGCGCACGCGGCATGACGTTGATACAATGCATGCAACGGGTACATTCCTTGTCATCGATCTTCAACACATCGCCTTCCATCCACATGCACTGGGTCGGGCAAAGGTCAACAACCTCTTTCTGAATGTCGAATTTGCCCCAGTCACGACCGCTGTGAGCACCACCATTCGACGGATAATTGCCTGCGATGTATTCCTTGACGGCAGCCTGGTCAATACGAATATTGTCCCTCCAGGTACCGATTACCGCCACATCGGAACGGGCAATCGCGGCAACACAGTCGTTCGGACAACCGGAGAATTTGAATTTGAACTTATAGGGGAAGGCCGGACGATGTATTTCATCCTGATACTTGATGGTCAACTGATGGCAGCATTCCTCGGTGTCATAGCAGGACCATTCACAGCGGGACTGGCCAAGGCAGTTGGCAGGGGTCCGGAGGTTGGAGCCCGAGCCGCCAAGATCCTGTCCCATATCATGGGTCAGATCCCAGAACAAGGGCTCAAGATGCTCGGTGCGGGTACCAAGAAGGATAATATCGCCGGTTGAACCATGAAAGTTGGTCATACCGGAACCGTGCTTCTCCCACAGGTCCATCAACTGCCGCAGATGCTTGGTCGAGTAGTATTTCGAGGCAGGCTGGGCAACACGAACGGTGTGGAAATGCTCAACACCCGGAAACTGCTTCGGCACATCCGAATAACGACCGACGATACCACCACCGTATCCGAAAACACCTACAATACCGCCGTGTTTCCAGTGGGTGATCCTGTCTTTGAACGACAGCTCAAGCTGACCAAGAATATCCCAGCACTCCGGCTTCTTCTCAGCCTGCCGCTTGAGATCGGTAACGAAGCTTGGCCATGGGCCACTCTCCAGCTGATCCAACAAGGGCGTCTCATGCTTTGCCATGAATTCCTCCTTTGAATTTCTGTTTATACTGCAACCTTAACCTCTAAATCCTATCAGCAGTTCTCATTTCCCGGCGAATGATAGAAAATCCCGTGACTCATCCACCCGGCCTGCCCATCGCTCCATCACAAGCTGCGACAAGACAGGAAAAACTCAGCCTTTGACTATTCATTCAGCAGTCGAGAATATCGTTGTATATCTCGTTTGTCAACAGAAATCACGCTTTCAGAGATGCCTTGAATGAACAACCATTCACCTGATACTCAGTCCATCAGCCAGTTTTACTGGCGACTTTCAGGAGTTTCGACTCAAGGCTTTCAGGTTGATTTTCACCGCCGATCATGCACTCGAGCAATCGGTTTGCCAACGCCTTGCCCAACTGTACCCCTTCCTGATCAAACGAATTGATATTCCATGCAAATCCCTGAAACACAATTTTTGCTTCATACAGAGCAAGCAAGGTTCCCATGACCTCCGGAGTCAGCCTGTTTCCTATCAATAGAAGCGATGGGCGGTTGCCGGGAAAACGCTTATTCGGATTTTCGTCCTCTTTTCCCGTTGCCAGGGCTATGGATTGGGCAAGGAGATTGGCGATCAGCTTTTGCTGCGACGAAGTTCCCGCCACTTCCAGGTCTTCGCCCCGTTGGCTCCTGATAAATCCGATAAATTCCACCGGCACAATTTCCGTGCCCTGATGCAGCAGCTGATAGAAGGCATGCTGCCCGTTCGTCCCTGGTTCGCCCCAGAGAACCGGTCCTGATTTACCGTCGAGGTGCCGACCATTCCTATCGATAGACTTGCCGTTGCTCTCCATGTCGCACTGCTGCAGATGCGCTGGAAATCGATGCAGGGCCTGGCTGTAGGGCAGAACCGCGACCGTCGGATAGCCGAGATAGTTGTGGTTCCAGATCCCGAGCAAGGCCAGGAGCAGGGGGAGATTGCGGCGGATATCGGCCTCCTCGGCCAAAAGATCGATCTCGGCGGCACCTTGCAGAAAGCCCGTGATTTTCTCGTACCCCAGAGCAAAACCCAGTGTCACCAGGCCAACCATCGAGGTGAGGCTGTACCGTCCGCCGATGTAATCATACATATAAAATGCGCGAAGGTACCGATCGGGGTTGTCCATCGGACTGCCTTTGCCGGTTACGGCAATGCAGTGATGCCGGGGTTCAAGACCTTTTTTGCGCAAGGCCTGGCAGACAAATTCCTCGTTAGCCCTTGTTTCCATGGTCGTGCCGCTCTTCGACACAATCACCACGAGCGATGTCGTCAGGTCAGTTTTTTCAAGAACAGCCGCGGCATCATCCGGATCGACATTGGAAATGAAATGGACCTCTCGATCCTTTCTGCCGAAGGCCCGCAAAGCTTCATACACGGCCCGGGGCCCGAGGTCCGACCCGCCTATGCCCACATGGATCAGCGTTCGGAACTTTTCCCCATCGGCATTGCAGACATGACCGGTGTCCACATCGTATAGAAATCTCTGCAACTTTTCCAACTCGTTTCTTGCCTGGGCAGTGGCGGCGGGTGCAGCCGGATTCTGGCAAAATACGTCGCGACAGGCAGTATGCAGAACCTGCCTGTTTTCGCTGGGCCAGCCTGCGATTCTATTCATCACCGCCCCTCGCCGCATTTCCTTGAATTGCTCCACCAGGCGGCATTCATCGGCAAGATCCTGCAACGCAGCCAGCACCTCATCGGTTACACGCTGCATCGAGTAGAGCATTTTTACTGATCCTGCCCGGCAGACATGCCTTTCCAGTCGTCCCGCCGCAGTCAAGGCATCGGGCGCCGTCAGGTCATACGGCCGCTCGGCGAGGTGCTGCAGCCGTTTTCCGGCGGCAGTTTCATACATGCTGCAGTATCCGTTTCCCATACTTGCCCTCCCCCCGGATTTCATCCCCGGGCCGATCGCCTTCCGGTCTCGGCGAGTCTTCTCAATTCAGCGATAGTGGCAGCGTAATCGTCACTGCCGAAGACAGCCGACCCGGCCACGAAAATATTGGCCCCTGCCTCAACGACATCGGCGATGGTCCGGCTGCTTATCCCACCATCAATCTCGATGTCGACCTTCATCCCCAAAGTGTCGATGCGATGCCGCAGTTGTCTGATTTTATCGAGACAGGAGAGGATGAATGACTGCCCGCCAAAGCCTGGATTGACCGACATCAGCATCACCAGGTCGACTTCCTCAAGGATGTAATCCAGGGTGGACAGCGAGGTCGCAGGATTCAGCACGACTCCGGCTCTCTTGCCGAGCTCTTTGATTCTGGAGATCGTCCGGTGCAGATGACGTCCGGTTTCAACATGAACGGTTATCCAGTCGGCACCGGCATCGGCGAACGCGTCAAGATAAGCGTCAGGATCGGAAATCATCAGATGGACATCAAGTTCCTTGGCAGTAACCGCCTTGGCCGCTTTGACGACAAGCGGCCCCAGAGTGATATTGGGAACAAAATGCCCATCCATCACATCGATATGGATAATGTCGGCTCCGGCCTGCTCAACCGCCCGGATTTCATCACCCAGGGAAGTAAAATCAGCCGAAAGGATCGACGGGGCTATCAGTATCCGTCGCATCTCACATTCCTTTTTGATGTCAGTTGATTGGTCTATTGACACCGGAACCGAACCAGTTCCGGCATCGTTCACATATTTTCGGGACACAGTCTCCTCACAGCGTCACCAGGCAGCATTTCAATGAGCCCCTCCAGCTCGAGCAGCAGAAGGAGTTCGTTGACTCTGGCGGGAGTCAGGCCGGAATCGTTGCACAGCCGCTCACGTGCCTGCGGGTAGGGTTCGATGTGTAGCAACAGCTGCCGTGCCTCCGGATCAACGGGAAAGGCACGGCTATCGACGGCGGTGCCGCTTGCGACGACGGAATCTGGTGCCAGATTCAGCTCCTCCAACACGTCACGAGCCGATTGTACCAGCTTTGCCCCCTCTTTCAACAACCAATGCGTCCCTTCACTCTTGAAGGAATCGACCTGGCCGGGAACGGCGAAAACCTCTCTGCCGGCATCAAGGGCCATCTGCGCGGTAATGAGCGAGCCCGATTTCCTCGCCGCCTCGACGACAAGGACCCCAAGGCTCATGCCGGCAATGATCCTGTTTCTCGCCGGAAAGCGGAACCCCTCCGGACTCGTCCCGAGCGGGTATTCGGTGACCAGCAGCCCGGATTGGCCGATCTGATCATAGAGACGGCGGTTCTGACTGGGGTAGACAACGTCGAGGCCGCAACCAAGGACGGCGATTGTCCCTCCGGCTACGGCAAGCGCACCGGCGTGGGCCTCGGCATCGATGCCGAGCGCCATGCCGGATACGATGGAAAGATAGGGAGCAAGATCGGCAGCCAGTGAACGTGCCGTCCTCCGCCCATAGGCCGTTGAGGCCCGGGAACCGACAATCGCCAGGCTGCTGCGATGCATCAGCTCCTTGCGACCACGAAGAAACAGGACAGGAGGAGGATCCGCAATCTGACGAAGGAGCTCGGGATAGGATGCATCGCTGAAATCAACGGCGAGACAGTCTTTTTTCAGGAGCGACTCGAGCTCAGCGCTGCCGCGTTGCCGCAGCGCCTGGGGACAGGCCAGGGCCCCGACCTGGCGTGGCTGGATTCCAGGGACCTTCAGTATCTCCGTCCGGCTGGCAGCAAGTACCCGCCCCGGGCTGCCGAAATACTCGACAAGACGCCAGAAGCCGGTTAGGCCCAAACCTGGTGCCAGACACAGACTGATCCAATCCAGGACCATAGCATCCTCATCTATCTGAATCGACGTTCGTAATAAAGCAGGAGAAGGCCCGTCAGTATCACGAATCAGGGGCGCTCGAAGCATCAATCGGTCATAAAGACGCGCAGCTCTTCAATCCTCGACGGGTGCTTCAGCTTGGCGATGGCCTGCGCTTCGATCTGCCTGATTCGCTCCCTGGTGACGGCGAAACACCTGCCGACTTCTTCCAGGGTATGGTCGCAATCGGCGTTTATTCCATACCGCATCCGCAGGACCTTGGCCTCACGCGGCGTAAGGGAGGACATCACCTGGCTCAGGCATTCCCGCAGGCTCGACACCATCGAGACCTCGTGGGGACCGGGCCGCTCGCTGTCTTCTATGAAGTCGCCAAGATACGTCTCGCCATCATCACCGACCGGGGTGTCGAGGGAGATTGCGTCTTTCGCGATCTTCAGCGCCGACTTGACCTTGGAGACCTCGGTGCCGAGCTGTTCAGCCATCTCTTCCGGGGTAGGCTCCCGGTGCTCTTCCAACAGAAAATCTTTCGATACCCGGAGAAGGCGGTTGATCGTCTCGATCATGTGCACCGGCAGACGGATTGTCCGCCCCTGGTCGGCAATGCCGCGAGTGATCGACTGCCGGATCCACCAGGTGGCATACGTACTGAATTTATACCCCCGATGATAATCGAACTTTTCCACAGCCTTCATCAGGCCGATATTTCCCTCCTGGATGAGATCAGAGAACTGTAGGCCGCGATTGGCGAATTTTTTCGACACAGAAATAACCAGTCGCAGGTTGGCCCGAACCAGGGCCTCCTTGGCGTATTTGGCCATGTCCCTTCCCGCCTCGATCTCGTAGAGGGCCAGCTTCAGGCTCTTGTGGTCGATACCGGACTGGCCGAGAAGCTGCCTGTCCACCAGTTCCTCGATTTCATACGAGTTCAACTCGACGGTCGGGGAGATCGACTCCATGTCCCGCGCGCTCATCAACTCGACAAAGACCTTGCGGAATCGCCTCGACAGGTCTTCAAGACCGGCGGCTACAGCATTGACACATTCAGAGCAGACTATCCAGTTGTGGAACAGTTTGACGATCTTTTCGCCGATCTTCTCGACCTCGTTCTGAAGTTCACCCCATCTGGCCGACCCGGGGGCAACAGTCAGCATCTCCGAGAGCAGCTGACTCCTTTGCCTGTCCAGCTCAACCGCTGTATCGACACCGTCGAGGAAGCTTTTGCTCTCCCTCTCCACCAGTTCGGTCTGATCTTCAGGGACGCTATTGATGATACTGCATATTTTCTCTTTGCTTTTTCTGAGATCTTTCGCCACCTCGATCAAAGCGGGGATGGCGAGGGGTGTCTTGAAAACGGCGTTCTGTATTCTCCGCTTCCCCTCCTCCATCAACCTGGCCAGTTTCAACTCCTCTTCGTGACTGAGCAGAGTCAGAGAGCCCATTTCACGAAGATAGATGTTCATCGGGTCGATCGAATGCGAACCATCCTTGATGGTCCCTCGCGAAGTACGACGACGATCGCTCTTCCGGCGTCCGGGCAGAGGAATGCCCTGAGGATCTCCCGCCGCCGCTATCCCGTCTTCCAGATAATCTTCAGGAAGTTCTACAGGAATGGCTTCATCATCAGTCTTATACATACCGGTAAGTTGATAGATCGATGCATCATCGTCATCGACGGCAAAAAAATCATCGTCTGCGTCAAACCGGTTTCGATCCTCAAAATCCCGTTCCTTCGAAGCCATGCGCTTTCTCCCTCTCCTAACCACGATATGCCATACCAGCCCAAGGGACTTCCTCCCGGGAATCCGCCTATCCTGTGCCGTATACATAATCAATAAGATCGTATAATTCAATCACACCGTGTGATAACTGGATAAATAAAAACCGCTGACAAGCCCTCTTTTTTCCCTGCACTCAGGCGGGTCACAGGGCCGGGATAGAACGGGACTCAGCCCTCCACGCCCTGTAATTGACGGTCGACCTCCTGTTTTTCCACCATCAGAAGCTGCAACATTCCGATATCGCCATGCTGCTGCGACAAAAGTATTTTTTCCTGCAATTCCAATGATTTTTTCCGTAAAACTTGATTCCGCAGCCAACCGACCAGGTCTTCGAATTCTGCTTCGGGAGAAGTTGGGTAGAGCGGGTCGTCGGATTGCCCGGCGGCTTTCATTAAAAGATCGGAAACAAGACCCCGCTCGGCACCTTCCGGCAGCAGCGAGAGCAGTTCCTCCGGCTCGATTTGATCTTTCTGCGCGAGTATCGCCTGCATCTGGAGAAAGAGGACCTCCCCCACCGTGCCACCAAGAAAATCGCGTAATCCGGTCGCCTCGAGCTTTGGAAAAAACCGGGGATGAAGGACCATGAAATTGACAAGATGCCGCTGAGCCGCTGAAAGCGACGTTTCCCTTTCGTGGTCCGAGCCACCGGTCGTCGGCCCTGACGACTGTTGTCGGGGCAGTTCGCTGGTCCCGCTCCTGGCTGTCCACAACGATTCCACCTGCCCTGCCGGCAACCCCAGCTTTTCACTGAAATGCGCCAGGACCACGGAGCGCTGCAAAGGTGAGGCGGCGGCATCGGCGATGGGTTTCAACTCCTGGATGATCTTCATCTTGCCGTCAAGGGTCAGGCCATGGACCCGAATCAGCGACGCCAGGACGAATTCGGGGAGAGGCTCGGCCTTCTCAACAATCAGCCGCAGCGCCTCGGCCCCTTCCTGACGAACGAAGGTGTCCGGGTCGTGACCGACAGGCAGGATGGCGATCCGACCGGCCATCTGCTCTGCAAACAGAAGCGGCACCGCCCGCATCGCCGCCTTCTGCCCGGCGGAATCGCCATCGAAGAGCAGGATCACCTCTTCGGCGAAGCGATGGAGCAGCCGCAGTTGCTCCCGGGTCAGGGCGGTACCGAGCGGGGCCACGACATTGCCCAGGCCATGCTCCACGAGCGAGATCAGATCGAAATTTCCCTCGACGACAATGGCCTGCCGCATCCGCCGGATGGACTCACCCTGCTGAAACAGCCCGAGCAGGGACCCACTCTTGTTGAATACCGGACTCTCGGGTGAATTCATATACTTGGGCTGACCATCGCCAAGTATCCTGCCACCGAAACCGATCACCCGGCCCCGGATGTCGAGAATGGGAAAGAGGACTCTGTCACGGAAACGGTCATAGGAGCCGCCGTTGTCCTTTTTGACCAGGAGTCCCAGTTCTTCGGCAATACGCCTCTCTTCCGCCGGCAGTTGCCGGGCAAGAAAGTCCCAGCCGGCGCCGTCAGCGGCAGGGGCATATCCGATCCTGAATCGATCGCGGACAGCGGCGCTGACCCCCCGCCGGGCAAGATACTCGCGGGCCGCGGCGGCTCCTGGTGCTTCCAGCAGATAGCGACTGTAGATGGCGGCACACCTGTCGTTGACCGCGAACATGGCCTGACGTTTTCTGGCCAGTTTTTCCTCGGCTGCGGAGCGAGGCTTCTCCGGCAGGGCAATCTGGTATCTGGCGGCAAGCTCCTTCAAGGCGGCGGGAAAGTCGAGGTTGTGGTACTTCATCATGAAGGTGAAGATATCGCCGGACTCGCCGCAGCCGAAACAGTGGAAAAACTGCCGCCCCGGATGCACCGTGAACGATGGCGTTTTCTCACCATGAAAAGGACACAGGCCAAGGAATCTGGTACCGCTTTTTTTCAGATCGACGCACTCACCGATAATCTTGACGATATCCGCCTGGTCCTTGATCCGGGCCGCAATGTCTTCCCGGGATTCCTGAAATTTCATTTCGTTATCCAAAATGGGTGGTGATTCTCGGCCGGCAAGGGACTATACTGCAACCATAGCCGGCCGCCTCCATGGCGGCCGGGCGGTTACCGACTATCTGCCGCAATAGCCCGGAGTACAATACGCCATGGATGATATTACAAAGATACTGTCGTTTGAGGTTAAAAAAGAGATTGCCGAGCGTTATTTCGGTTTTCGCAAACGTATAGAGGACGACACAGGTCTCTATCAACAGCGACTCACCGCTTCCACGCTCGAGTTGGAAAGCAGTATCGGATTCGATCTGATCCGCATCTATATCCTCCTCCACGACGAACACCTCATCCATCGTTTTATCGATCTTGTCGGTCTGCCGCAGGAATTCTTCTATGATCCCTATTTTGTCCAATCGGCGTCAATCCGGAGACGGGTATTCAGTGGAATGAAATCCAGGGGGTGGTCCAGGCGGTCGCGATTTCGCAACATGTTCTACAGTATCTACGAATCACTGGCAGACCATATCGAATCCTATCGCAAAACATTGTCGGAACTGACGGAAGAACAGGAAACGATTCGTGAACAGATCAACCTGTTCTACCGCAGAAACGATATCGACAGCATTATGAGCTTTATCCGCCGGATTGACAACCCTGATCCCAGTGAGTTGACGGCATCCTCCACCATTGACGCACAGCATGGCCTCGATGAGAAGATGCGGCTGCATCCTCCCCTGCCTGCCTGCGACCTTCTACCGACGATCTCGCCACTCCCGGCATTGGCGGATATACGTCCTCACTTAAAGCAGCTGATCAACGAGGCGTACACGATACCGCGAAAATGGCGACTTCGGGACGAGATCCTGCCGATCGCCTGCAGCGACAAGAGCTGAAAGATCGCACAGATTCATGCAATTTGCTTTTTTTTCCGAGAAAAAATATACGTTTCAAAAAGCAGGAGAGTTTCCTCCGGTCTCACCACAACGCCCCCGGAAAATGACTTTCAGCCCCTGATGACCTCGCCATTCCATGAAAATAACCACCATCACCCGGACCATTCGCAATACCAAACGGCTGGCCGAGATCATCAAGGTCCTGTCCACCTATGGATTTCGCCAGGTCCTGATCGATTCAGGCATCAGTCGGCTCCTCGACAGGGAGGTCGAAGGCCCGGATGCCGCCGCCTCCAGCAATATTCCCAAACCGGTCCGGTTTCGCCGGGTCCTCGAGGAACTGGGCCCGACCTTCATTAAATGCGGCCAGATCCTGTCGACCCGTCCCGATCTGATCCCCGCCGAATGGGCCGAGGAGTTGAAGAAGCTGCAGGACAACTGTTCCGAGGTCCCGTTCAGCGAGATCTACGAAGTCCTGAGCATGGATTTCCCCGGCCGGCTCGACGAGCTCTTCTCGTCGATCGAGGAAACACCCCTTGCCGCCGCCTCCATGGCCCAGGTGCATCGGGCCACCCTCCGTGATGGTCAGCAGGTGGTGATCAAGGTGCTGCGACCGGACAGCAGGCAGCTGGTGGAAGAGGATATGGCCCTCCTCGAGAGCCTGTCCCAGATCGTTGAACAGTACTTTTCCAACCTTGGCTACAGCCCGGTCGCAGTGGTGAAGGAATTCTCCCGGGAACTGGCCAAAGAGGTCAACCTGATCTACGAGGGCCAATCGACCGATCGCCTCCGCCGCTATTTCGAGAACGATCCGAACATCCATTTTCCGAAGGTCTACTGGTCGGCGACGACTCGCCATGTCCTGACCCTGGAGGAAATCCATGGCCGTCTCCTGTCGACCATCCAGCCGGACAGTCTCAGCCCGCAGGAACGCCGGGCCATTGTCGCCAAAGGCACCGATGCCGTTTTCAAACAGTGTCTGCGGTTCGGGTTCTTCCATGCCGACCCGCACCCCGGCAACATCTTTCTCCTGGCGGACGGATCGCTCTGTTTCATCGACTGCGGCATGACCGGCCAGCTTGACCGGAAGACCACCGACCAGCTTATCGATCTCGTCGCCGGGGTCATCCGCGGCGATATCGAGAAGCTCTGCCGGGTCGTCGTCGAGCTGACCGACACCGATCCGGCCAAGACCGATCGACGCGATTTCCGCGCCGACCTGCAGCACCTGATCAGCCATTTTCAAAATGCCGACCTGCAGCATCTCGATATCAGCACCCTGTTGACCGAATTTTTCGAGATGTTGCAGAGCTATCACCTGCAATGCCCCGGTGACCTGATGCTCCTGACCAAGGCCCTGACCACCATCGAAGGCGTCGCCGCCCATTTCGACCCGACTTTTGATGTCCTGGCCCATGTCGAACCGCAGATCCAGGAAATCGTGATCAACAGGTACGGCTTCAACGCCCTCAAGGACCGGCTGCAGAAGGCGGCGACCGGGTATTTCGAACTTTTCGAGTATATCCCAAAAGATATCCAGAGATTCCTCGACCACATCCGCCATCGCCGATTCACTCTCAATCTGGAGCTGAAACGAATAGAGCATCTGGCCGACAAGATCGACCTGGCCAGCCGGGTCATGGGAATTGCGATGATCATCGCCGCCCTGATCGTCGGCTCGTCGATCCTCATCCTTGCCGATCAACTCTCCGACAGGCAAGGATTCCTCGGCACCATGGGGCTTTTTGGCCTCGGCCTGGCCGGGGTCTACGCAGTTGGATTTGTCGTCTCCTTCCTGTTGCCGAAAAAGCGGAAGTAACCGTGACGAGATGGGGAGGGAACGGGTGGGAATCAGCGCTACCGGTTCTGTTCCTCGATAAACGCCTGAACCGCCGGGCTGAGTCCGAGCCCCACCGCCAGCTCGTTCAACCATGCCCTCTCGGCCTCGGCATCGACCTCGATTGTAGAACAGGCCAGCATATACATAACCTTGGCGGTGGACGGATCACTCATTCCAGCAACCAGAGCAGCGACATCCCTGGGGTGGTGTAGTTCGTCCAGTAGGAACATCCTCTCTTCCTGGGAGAGATCAATTGTGCGCAGCTTGTCGAGAATCGCCCTCTCCTCCCGCTCATCCATCGTCCCATCGGCATGGGCGGCGGCAACCATGACCTGGATCATCCGGCGGGCAATTTCCTCCGAACCCGACACCGCTGCAGGACCTGCAGAGACCGGCGCTGCCGGGGGGGCGGCTGTCCACTGGGGGGGCGGGACAGGCGGTGGTGAAGGAGTCGGGCTGCTGCCCATCTGCCCAGGCACGGGAAATGGAGGAGGTGGGGGACCCGGCATGCCGGGCATCGCCATCGCTCCGCCCGTCTTCTTATCCTTCAGAACCTCGTAGGCACCGACGGCCAGACCGATAGCCGCCATCAGACCGGCCCCCGAGGTCAGCCCGTTCATCAGCTTTTTCTTCCCCTTGCCGCTCTTTTTGCCAAGAACTCCCCCCAGAACCTGCCCCAACAGCTTTTCAGCGTTTATCATATCAGTCCGTTATTTATAAATGTTTTTCAGTCCAGCAGAGTTTTCCGCATCGCCCTCGCATAAAGTCCAGCCATATCAACCAACAGGATATGATCCGAAATATCGATCCATTCCGAGAGTGCCGCCTCAACGAGCCCCGGCAAGATTACAGATCCCGGCAAACGACTCGGCCTCAAGACTCGCGGCACCGACCATCACCCCGGAAAGTCCGGTCAACGCCAGGTACTCGGCAGCATTGTCAAGGGTTATCGAGCCGCCATAGACGATCGCCCGGTTCGGGTGCATCTCGGCGATAAACCCGATGCCATTCCTGACCTTTTCCAGCGATTCCGGGATCCTGAAGGTCAGTGGATCGACCGGACAGTAGGCGATGATCATCTTTTCACAATCGATATCGGTCAACGGCGCCAACTGCGACATCGCCGCGGCCGGTTCGACACAGAGGACAGGCCGCAGTCCGAAATCCACAGCTTCGTGGACCTTGTTGACCACATCCTGAACTGTTTCATGAAAATAGCGCCGGCGTTCCGAATGGCCGACAATGACGTAGTCGGCAAGACCACGGACCATATCCGCGGCGATTGCCCCGGTGTAACCGCCTTTCGGGAAGGGCGAGATATCCTGGGCCGCCAGGGATACAGTGTCGAGACCGAGTTCCTTTACATGAACGGCGAGGTCCGCCAGACAGATGAACGACGGGGCGATGATGACCTCGACCCCCGACGCCGGCCGATAAAGCGAAGCAAAGGTATCGAACCAACGGCGGGCATCATCGATGTTCTTGTTGCATTTCCAGTTGCCAATGACAAATCGCTTCATCCTTTCCCCCTTTTCAACAGCGTCATGATTATCCCTTCAGGACGATCGGCATTATCCGCTCCTGCAATTCAATCAGAGTGCTGCCAGCAATACCGAACAGTTTGCGTCGGGATTTGTCACCACTGATCAACTTTATGTTTTTCTGTGGTATTTTGAGAAAATTGGCAAGAAATGCGGCAACGGCGCGGTTCGCCTTGTTGTCGACCGGAGGGGAGGTGATTGCCAGTTTCAGGCATCCATCATGCATGCCGGTGATGCCGGATTTCGAGGCCCTGGGCTGCACGTATATCCAGATGCCAACCGAGCCGTCTCTTTGTACTGTAAGGCAAGGCAACGCCGATTCGCCGGTTTCCATCGTCGTTCCCCAAGCCGTCCGGTCGATTCCGATTTCCCTTTGACAGCGTTGATCAGGACAGTTCCGGATTGAGATTGTCGATTTCTTCGGAAGAAAGCGCCCCGACATCCGGCAACTGGATAGTCTGATACAATTCCATCAGATCTCCCTCCGACTCCGAAGACTGACTGCCATGAAAGGTATCTAGTTGCTGGAGGTAGGTGTTCAACAATGATTTCAACTCCTCCCGGACCTCCACCCGCCTGTTCTCCAGCCTTTCGATCTCGATCCGCAGATGGGCCAGTTCTTCTTGGGCCTTGCGACGGAAAAGCTCAACATCCTGCCTTGCCTTCTCCATCATCTCCGTGGTCTCTTCCTCTGCTCGTTTCCTCAAGTCTTCAGAGAATTTCTGGGCGGCAACAATGGTCGTCTTGAAGTCCATTTCGTCCTTCTTCAGTTCCTTGTACTGCTGTTCGAGCAGTTCGAAGCGCTGGCGCAGTTGTTCATTTTCAAGTCTCAGTTGATTGCTCTGCTCCCTCTCCTCAGTAACCCATGACTCGACTGCCTCCACTTCCTCTCGCAACCGGATCGCCGCCTTTTCCTGTTCCGATCTCATCCGCCTCTCAGCCGCATCCACGACTTCTTTCGCCAAATCGGTCTCTTTACGGCTTGCATCGAGTTTGGCCTTCAGTTCCTTTATCTCCTGCTGCAGGGCGACAAGATAATCATCCTTGCGTTCCGCCCCGGCTCGGGACTGCTGAAGTTCGTCCCGTAGCGATTTGATTTCCTTCTGCAGTTTTTCCCGCTCTGATTCGAGGGTTTGCTTTTCTACGGTCAATCCTTCGATATCCTCGGCCAGAACCCTGTTCTGCTCGTTCAGTTCAAAAAACTCCTCCGCCAGCAGTTCCAGGTAGGCCTTTACCTCTATTGCATCATATCCTCTGAATTTTACTTGAAATTCCTGATCTTTTATAACCTGCGGCGTCATAGACATGAAGATGCTCCGTTAAAAATTTGAAGATGTGCCTGCAATCCGCTACCCCAGTCCCATGGCAAGACGTTTCAATGTCGGGACAAGGAAATTCTGGAGAAACATGATCACCAGGATCAAAATCATCGGCGAGAAATCGATACTGCCCATGCTGACAGGCAAATACCGGCGGATCCGCCGCAGCGGAGGCTCCGTCACTTCATACAGAAAGCGGACAATCGGATTGGAGGGGTCGGCGTTGACCCAGGAAATCACCGCCCTGCCGATGACGATCCACATATAGGCCACCAGAAGAAACTCCACCAGTTGCGCCACGGCCATCAGAAAATTATTGAGTACGAACATGTTCCTCCCCTTTACTCAAGCGACCTTGCTGCCCGCCGGCATCTCATCACTGACGGTCGGCAGGACCAGACACTCCCTGCCATCGACCATGGTCCTCGCCGCCAGAACCATCCCCTGGGATTCGATGCCCATCAGGGTGGCCGGTTTCATATTGGCAACCACCAGCACCAGCTTGCCCACCAGCTCCTGCGGATTGTAGTATTCTCCGATGCCGGCGACGATGGTCCGCTGTTCCGGCACCAGGACCGTCAACTGCAGCAATTTTTCCGATTTTTTAACCTTCTGCGCCGCGATGATCTTGGCGACTCGCAGGTCGACCTGCTGGAACTGGTCAAAGGTCAGGACATTGGCGGCAATGATCTTCTCGGCCGCAGGCTCCGGCATTTTCTTTTCATCAGCCGGCAGCTTCTCGCCGGTTTTTTCCTTTTCGACCCGGGGGAACAGCGACGCCGTCGGCTGCAATTCGATACCGGCCGGGAGCAGTCCCCACCTGCCGCACTCGGCCAGGCTGGAAACCAGCTGATGATCGGGGTCCAGCCCCAGACCGCGGGCCATTTTCGCCGCCGCCCCCGGCATGATCGGCCGCAGCACCATGGTCAGCAGCCGCAGACACTCGGCCAGATTGTAGAGGACCGTATGCAGCCGGGCGGCCCGTGCCGGATCCTTCGCCAGGACCCACGGTTCGTTGGTGACGATATACTTGTTGGCCTGGCTGATGACTTCCCAAACCGCCTGAAGGGCACGATGGAACTGGAAACCGTCCATCGCCTCGCCGTATATCGGCAGCATCTGCTCGACCGCCTGCTGCAGCACAGCATCACCTGAACTGTCCGGGGCCGGGGCAGGAACCAGGCCGGCGGTGTATTTCTGCAGCATGGCGACAGAACGACTGAAGAGATTGCCGATATCGTTCGCCAGATCGGAATTTTTCCGAGCGATGATCGCATCCCTGTTGAAGGAGGCATCGAGGCCGAACGACATCTCCCGCAGAGTGAAATACCGCAGCGTATCAACCCCGTACTCTTCGACCAGCTGGGCCGGGCGGACGACATTGCCGATGCTCTTCGACATCTTGGTATCATCGACATTCCAATAGCCGTGGACATGCAGCCTGCGGTACAGTGGCAGGCCCATGGACATCAGCATCGTCGGCCAGTAGATGGCGTGCGGCTTCAGGATATCCTTGGCGATCACATGTTCGGCGACTGACCAGTAGCGCTGAAAATCGGCGCCGTCAGGATAACCGATTCCGGTCAGGTAGTTGATGAGGGCATCGAACCAGACATAGGTGACAAAACCGGAGTCGAAGGGCAGTTCAATCCCCCAGGTCAGACGGGATTTCGGTCGCGAGATGCAGAGGTCTTCCAGCGGTTCGGAGAGAAAGGACAGCACCTCGTTGCGATACCGTTCAGGGGTGATAAACTCCGGGTTGTCCTGGATGTGGCGGATCAGTCGCTCCTGGTACCGCGACATCCGGAAAAAATAGTTCTGTTCGGCGATTTCCTGCGGCGGTACCTGATGATCGGGACAGACCCCGTCCACCAGTTCCTTTTCGGTCAGGAACCGCTCGCAGCCGCGGCAGTACAACCCTGAATATTCGTCGAAATAGATATCACCGCTGGCATGGACCTGCTGCAGGATCGACTGGACGACCGCGACATGCTGTTTGTCGGTGGTACGGATGAAATGATCGGGCAGGATGTCGAGCAGCGGCCAGGTCTCCCGGAACAGGGCGCTGATCCGGTCGGCATAGGCCTTGGGCGGCACATCCTCTTTCGCGGCAGCCTCGGCAATCTTGTCGCCGTGTTCATCGGTGCCCGTCTGGAATCGTACCGTATCCCCGGTCAGGCGGCGGTAGCGGCTGTAGGCGTCGGCGACAATGGTCGTGTAGGCGTGGCCGAGATGCGGCTGGGCATTGACATAATAAATGGGGGTAGTGATATACGTCGTCATCGCTTGATCTGCCTGTAGCTGTGCCGGCTGGTTGCAACCGTCATTCTTAAACCTTTCTGTCTTTCCTGATGGGCCGTTCGGTCTTCAACGGTTCACAGGCCTGCCATTGATCTTTCCGCAGATGCTCATCCTCACCTTTTTCATTACTCACAACTATCGATTCCTGCAACGGATTCTGTCGTTTGACCAGGTAACATGCGTCGCCGATCATGATTTTCTTGCCGACCTTCGGCATCCCCTTACGCTGCCTCCGATAGATATCGTACTCGTAGGTCAGGCAGCACAGCAGCCGGTTGCATAACCCGGAAATCTTGGAAGGATTGAGGGGGAGATCCTGTTCCTTGGCCATCTTGATGGAGACCGAATCGAACTTCTTGATAAAGGAGGCGCAGCACAACTCCCGGCCGCAGGTTCCGAGTCCGCCCAGCATTTTGGTTTCATGACGGACACCGACCTGCCGCATCTCCACCCGGGTTCGAAACTCCTGGACCAGGTCCTTGACCAGATTGCGGAAGTCAACCCGATTGTCGGCGGTAAAGTAGAAGATCATCTTGCTGCCGTTGAAAAATTTCTCGACCCGGACCAGGCGCATCTCCAATTGATGTTTGGCGATCAGGTGAACGCAGGTCGCCTGTGCCTGCTTTTCCTGGTCGATCAGCAGCGCATAGCGCTCCTGCTCTTCGGCAGTCATCTCCCTGGCGATCTCGAACGAGGCCAATCGCGGTTTTTCGGTCCACATGCAAGGAGGTGCGGCGGCGACGATTTGCGCCGGTTCGAGCCCATGATCGGTTTTGACCATCACCCCCGTCTCACGTCTGACCCCCGCCGCCGAAGACGAGGCGGTAAACTGCTGGCCATCTTCCCGGAAGCGGATATGGTAGAAGACGTCGTTGACATCGGCCACATGCACCGGTACAGACGACCCGTCATCCTTTTCCGTCATTTCATGAAACTCCGTTGTTTCCATTGTCATACTCGATTCACTCCACCTCGCAGCCATTACAGGGGGCGGATAATTTGAACAGCAGGACCTCGCAGACCAGGTTGCGGTTGCAGTTTCGGGCCAATTGCCGCTCTGCGGCGCTAATCGCCTCCAATGTATCAAAAAACCTGGGAATGCTCCAGTTATTGACCCTGTCTCGTTCCGGACTGCATCCTCCCTCCTCCCGCGATCCGGAGCGTTCAGGCAGGCCGCAGGCCAGCATCAGCTTATCCCGCAGCCAGAGACGGAGAAGGCCGAGCAGAGAAGGGAGATTTTCCTTCAAATCCGCCATGGTCTCGGCTGCCTGCAGCAGGGCGCCGGCACCCCGGTCGGGATGGAAGAAGGGGTCCGAAAGCACCGCTGTGACCTGCCTCATCACCGCGATCATCTCCGTTTGCAGGAACAACCGGGCCCGGCCGGGGCTTCCCTCGGCCAACCGGGCCACCAGTTCGGCCGTGTCCTGGTCCAGACCGGCATCGCAGCGTAGCAACACCTCCACCGTCTCCTGCCGACTGAGGCTGTAGAACGGGACGAGCTGACAGCGTGAGGCAATGGTCGGCAGGATCTCCCGCGATGAGTCGGCGGTCAGGATCAGCAGGTTATCCGGCGGAGGCTCCTCCAGGGTCTTCAGCAGACTGTTGGCGGCCTCGGCCCGCATGCCATGGACGTCCTCGATGAGCACGACCCGCGTCTGCGATTCATAGGGAGGGTAGCTCAGCGCCTGACACATCTGCCGCACCTGCTCGATCTTGATCGCTCCCTTGTCCGGGCTTACCACCATAAAGTCGGGGTGGCTGCCGGAACGATACTTTCGGCACGAGGGACAGGTGCCGCAGGCCCTCTCTCCGTCCCGCTTCCGGCAGTTGACGGCGGCCGCCATCTCCCGGGCGAAAAGTTGTTTTCCGATCCCCTCGGGCCCCCGGAACAGGAAGGCATGCGGCATCCGGTTTGAGGAGAGGGCGCGGCGGATCAATTTTTTGGCCTTTTCCTGGCCCAGCAGACCCGCAAAGGCTGTACCGGACTGGCTCATCACCATCGCCGCCTGCGCCTCAAGAGAAAAGGGACTGCTGCCTGGCCGGCGTGTTCGTCTCTTCCGCCGTTTCCTTCTCCTCAAATCCGCCGAGATACAGGAAACGCTCGAGCGAACGCTGGTATTCCGTCCACTGCATCGATCCCCCTTCCATCTTGCGGCGCAACTGCTCGATCAGATTCATCTTGGCATCGACATCGTCGATAAAGCTGAGCAGCAGGGCCTCCACCGTCATCGGCACGATCGGCGAGCCGAACTCCTGGCGGCCATGATGGCTGAGAATAAGATGCTGCACCTGGACCAGCAGATCGGGTGGAAAATCGCTGATCCTCGCCGCCGCCGCGGCCACCATTTCACTGCCGATCACCAGGTGCCCCTGGAGGCGGCCGCGGTCGGTGTACTCGACCAGGCCGACCTCCATCGCCAGCTCATGTACCTTGCCGATATCATGGAGCAGGGCGCCGGTGATGAGGAGCGAGCGATCGACCCCCTCGTAGTGGCCGGCCAGCACGTCGGCCAGTCGGGCCATTGACAGGCAGTGCTCGAGCAGGCCGCCGGCATAGGCGTGGTGGATGCCCTTGGCCGCCGGGGCCATCTGGAACCTGTCCCATATCGCCCCCGATTTGAAAAAATGGTTGAGCAGCTTGCGAAGAAAGGGCTCCTTGACGGAACGCACCAGTCGCTGGAGCTCTTCGGCCATCTGCTGCGGATCTCTGGTCGTGGCAACGACGAAATCGGCCAGATCGACTGCGTCGCGATCGACCTCCTGGACGGAATCCACCTTCAACTGCGGCTTGTCGCGATAGGCCTGCACCAACCCCTTCAAGCGGATGAATTCGCCGGCGCGGCACATCTTGTGGCAGGCCTCGACATTGTCCCAGATCGGGCCGCTCAATTCGCCGCTGCGATCCATCACCGTCAGGATCAGATAGCTCTTGCCGGCCTTGGTCTCAGACAGCCGGGCCGATTTGACCAGAAACAGGTCATCGAAACGGTCGCCTTCCTTCAGCTGCTCGACAAACGTGTTTTTCGCCATCCCCGCCTCGCCGCCGCTACCCCGGTTCACACGTTGAAACGGAAATACATGCAATCGCCGTCGGCAACCACGTACTCCTTCCCTTCCACCCGCATCAGCCCCTTTTCCTTGGCCTTGGCCTCGCCCTGGCAGGCGACATAATCCGCATAGGCAATGACCTCGGCCCGGATAAACCCGTGTTCGAAATCGGAATGGATCTTGCCGGCGGCGGCGGGGGCCTTGGTTCCGACCGGGATCGTCCAGGCCTTCGTTTCCTTCTCGCCGACCGTAAAAAAGGTCTGGAGGCCGAGCAGGGCATAGCCGGCCTTGATCAGCCGGTTGAGCCCGGGTTCCTCCATCTCCATCTCATGCAGGAATTCCCGCTGTTCTTCCTTGTCCAGCTGGCTCAACTCCTGTTCGATGCTCCCGGCTATCATGACCACGCTGTCACCATCGGCCCGCGCCGTCGCCTCGAGGCGGCGGACATGGTCGTTGCCGGTGCGGATGTCATTTTCGCTGACATTCGCGACGTAGAGAACGGGTTTTGCCGTCAGCAGACAGAGTTCGCGGACCAGTTCTTCCTCCGTCTCGGACTGGAGCGGGAGCCGGCGGGCCGGCTGCCCGGAATCGAGATGGGCCATCAGTTTCTCGAGAAAGGCCACCTGTTCCTTGAAGAACCTGTCGCCCGACTTGGCCTGGCTCTGGCTCTTGCGCAGCCGTTTCTCCACGGTCTCGAGATCGGCCATGATCAGTTCCATCGTGATGATCTCGCGATCACGGTCGGCATCGATCGACCCATCGACATGAACGACATTGTCATCTTCGAAGCAGCGAATGACATGGACGATGGCGTCGACCTGGCGGATATGGCCGAGGAACTGATTCCCAAGCCCTTCCCCCCTGCTGGCCCCCTTGACGAGACCGGCGATATCGACAAACTCCATCTGGGTATGCACCTTCTTCCGGGTCTTGACGATATCGGCCAGTATATCGAGACGTTCGTCCGGTACCGGGACGATGCCGACATTCGGCTCGATCGTACAGAACGGATAATTTTCAGCGGCGATACCGGCCGCGGTCAAGGCATTGAAAATCGTCGACTTTCCGACATTGGGCAAGCCGACAATGCCACAGCGAAATCCCATAGTGAACAACTCCTTTGCGAGGAAAGAGTGGGGCTCACTCCCAATCCTCTCTATTTTCCCTGTAAATTACACAAATACGGCAGTCAATACGTCCCGAACAGCGGACAGAGCGAAATCATTGAAACCAGCGGCTGCTTTTACCGACAATTTTTCGAGAACTGTGTATTATACTTGTATTGCCTGAAAATGCCCATGTTATAAAATCGCCCCCAATCGGTCAGCTCCCGCACATGTCCGCTACGCTCTTCACTCACTGCACGCTCTTTCCCGGGGCCTATGCCGCAGTCATCGACGATGCCTTCATCCTCGTCGAGGCAAACAGTATAGCCGCAATCGGGCCGATGGCGCAGGCGCCTCCCCCCGGTACGGCCAGGGTCGTCGATGTTCGCGGCAAACTGGTGATGCCGGGGCTTGTCAACGCTCACACCCACTGCGCGATGACCCTGTTCCGAGGAATGGCCGACGATCTCGCCCTCCATACCTGGCTGCATGACCATATCTTTCCGGCCGAAGCCAGGTGTATCTCGCCGGAGATGGTGTACTGGTCGACCAAACTTGCCGCCGCCGAACTGATCCTCTCCGGGACGACCTGCGTCGCCGACGCCTACTTCTTCTCGGCGATGAGCGGCCAGGCCCTCAGCGACTGCGGCCTGCGGGCGGTCATCGGTCACGGCATCGTCGATTTTTCCGTACCCAGCGTCCCGGACCCGGCCAAAAACGTCGACACCGTCGCGACCTTCATCGCCGAATGGCAAGGCAAGGACCCCCTGATCACCCCGGCGGTGTTCGCCCACTCCCCCTACACCTGTTCCCCGGCCACTCTTACAAAATCCTGCCGGCTGGCGGAGAAGACCGGGGTCCGGTTCTTTGTCCACCTCGCCGAGAGCCGCAGCGAGATGGACATGGTCATCGACCCCCAGGGCACCAGCCCCGTCCGGCATCTTGCCGCCCTGGGCCTGCTTGGGAAAAACACCGTATGCGTCCACGGCGTCTGGCTCGACGACGATGACCTCGAACTCGTTGCTCGGAGCGGCTCGCAGGTCGTCACCTGTCCGCAGAGCAACATGAAGCTGGCCTCCGGTATCGCCCGGGTACCCGACATGCTCCGGCACGGGATCACTGTCGGCCTCGGGACCGACGGCTGCGCCAGCAACAACAGCCTCGACATGTTCAGGGAAATGGACATGCTGGCCAAGATCCAGAAGGTTGCCGGCGGTGATGCCACAAGCCTGCCGGCCCAGGCCGCCCTGCACAGCGCGACGACCGGCGGCGCGGCGGTCCTCGGACTGCCACACCTCGGCAGAATCGAAACGGGATTTCGCGCCGACCTCATCGTCCTTCATCTCGACCGGCCCCATCTCACCCCCTTCTACCATCCCGACCTCCTGGTCTATGCCGCCGGCGGCGCCGATGTCGATACCGTCATGGTTGACGGCCGGATACTGATGGCAGGCCGACGCATCCTGTCGTTCGACGTCGAAGAGGCCAAGGCGAGGGTCAGAGAACTGGCCCGCACCGCTCAACCGGCAAGCTGACTGCACCGATGGTCCGTCCTGCACCTGTATCGAGCCGCCGGCGCCCATCCGCATGGAGGAGATGGACCCGTCTCCTGATCCTCGGCTTCGCCGCTTTGACCCTCCTCTCCACTCTGCTGCTGCGGGTTGTCCCGCCGCCGGCAACCCCGCTGATGGTTATCCGGGGACTGCAGGGCATGGCCGCCGGCAAGGGCTTCATCATCCGCAAGCAATGGCAGCCACTGGCCACCATTTCACCGGCGATGATCCGGGCGGTCATCGCTGCCGAGGACCAGAAATTCCTGCATCACTTCGGTTTTGATTTTGATGCGATCTCGAAGGCATACGCAAACAACCGGGATGGCGGGCGACGAAGGGGGGGCAGCACGATCACCCAGCAGACGGCCAAGAATGTCTTCCTCTGGCCAGGTGGCTCCTATCTCCGCAAGGGCGTCGAGGCCTATTTCACCGTGCTGCTCGAGTTGTGCTGGAGCAAGGAGCGGATCATGGAGGTTTACCTCAATGTTGCCGAATTCGGCCCCGGCGTCTACGGCGTGGAAAGCGCCGCGCGAACCTATTACCAGACAGCTGCCAGACAGCTGACGGCCCGACAGGCCGCGATGCTCGCCGCGATCCTGCCGTCACCCCGCCAATGGAACCCGGCCCGCCCGACCGGTTATCTGGTGCACAGGCAGCGCTGGATTCTCCAGCAGATGCACAATATCGGGCCGCTCCCGCTGCACTGAATTTCCCGCTTGACCGCTTCCGGGCCTCAACCCGATCCGTGTTCCGCGCACGGCTGTTCTCTGTCCACCGCGCTTGCCGCCTCCGGACGACACCTCAGCGTTGCATGGGAATATCTTTTCACAGGCGGTGGCGGCTGACCTGCGGCTGTGGCGGATGGACCAGGATTCCGCTGTCCGGCAGAAACTCGACGACGATCCAATCATACCGTGAATAGAGGATACCGACATCGTTGCCCTGCGGATCGGACAGACGGTAGCCGTCATAGGATATCCGCCCGTGACTGCGCTCGTCGTACCAGGTCATGATCTGCAGGAACGTTTTACGCCACTCCCGCAGCTGACGCTCGTTGAGCTCGATCTCGGTCCAGAAGTCGGACCGGAGGGTATAATCGCGGCGGAGCCCGAGGATCGCCGTCGGTTCACTTTGCGTCCCGTTGTAGTAATAGCGGTATTCGGCCGGCGGCGAGCCCGACCGGAAGATTCGATCAACGGCGATCGATTTTGCGGCCGAGCCGTATTGTCCCGTTCCGGCGGCGCACCCGGCCGTGATCAGCACCATCAGGACCATCATTGACCTCAAAGACCACATCAGCATGGATCTCCTCCTTTGTCATCGTCGATAATCGGTGTTATTGATATGCCTATTCAACAGGATAATCTTTTTTTGCCCCTCGTCACAAGGCACGCCATGATTTTCCGTGTTTCCGTACCGGAATCGGTGCAGTCCATTAAAATATTGATGATTGCCGCAAACAGTGCCATATTATCGGGTTCAATCCGGCCGGCGGCAGCCGCCGGCAAGCGGATCAATCCACCTGGCAGCAACTTGAAAGGAGCAACACTGCATGAGCAAACAGATGATCATCTCGGTGATGTCCAAGGACAGGCCGGGCATTATCGCTGAAATTACCGGGGCGATCTACGCGCTGAAGGGGGATCTCGCCGATCTCAACCAATCGATCCTCTGCGGCTACCTGACCATGATCCTCATCGCCTCTTTCGAGGAGGACATCACCCGCGAGGATGTCCTGGCCGAAATCTCCCATATCCAGTCAGGGGAAAAATTCGATGTGCTGATCAAGGAAATGGACACCCCGATCGAAATCGCCGACATTCCGCCGCCGACGGACACCTATATCCTTACGGCCCAGGGCCGAAACCGAAGCGGCCTCGTGCACAGCATCAGCCAGTTCTGCTTCAGCCACGGCATCAACATCCTCGATCTGGCCACCACTCTGAGTGAAGATCAGTACACCATGGTCCTGCAACTCGATATGCGCAATATCGCCTCGATGGATACCGTCGTCGCCGACCTTGAGATCTTTTCCCGGGACAGCGGGCTCAAACTGGTGATCCAGCATAACGACATCTTCCGGGTGACCAACGAGATCACCCTGCACTGATAGCGATACCATCCACACAGCGTCGAGTCGGCAGAGCCGATGACCGGGAGGACTCCACTACATGCTACGATCAGACCAGATCTTATCCACCGTCGAGATGATCCAGAAGGAAAACCTTGATGTCCGTACCGTCACGATGGGGATCAACCTCCTTGACTGCCGCACCGGTGACGTCGCCGGCACCTGCGACCGGATCGAGGAGAGAATCACGACCGTGGCCGGCAACTTCGTCGCGACCTGCAACGACGTCAGCCGAAAACTCGGCATCCCGGTGGTCAACAAACGGATTGCAGTCACCCCCATCGCCTTTGTCGGCGCCGGTTTTGACCGCTTCGGCTTCATCGACCTGGCCGTATGCCTCGACCGTGCCGCCACCGCCGTCGGTGTCGACATCCTCGGCGGCTTCTCCGCCCAGGTCGAGAAGGGGATGACCGCCACCGACCGCGAATACATCGCCTCCCTGCCCGAGGCCCTGGCCCGGACCGAAAAGGTCTGTGCCTCGATCAACATCGCCACCAGCCAGAAGGGGATCAACATGGACGCCCTGGCGATGATCGGCCGGACCATCAAGGAACTGGCCGAAAAGACCAGGGATCAGGGAGGGTTCGGGGCCGCCAAGTTTGTCGTCTTCTGCAATCAGCCGGGCGACAATCCCTTCATGGCCGGGGCTATCCACGGCCTGGAGGAGGCCGACGCCGTGCTCAACATCGGCGTCAGCGGGCCGGGGGTCATCGCCCGGGCTCTCGAGCGGATGATCGGCCATCACCAGGGCAAGGAACCCCTGCGGCTCGACGAGATCGCCGAAGAGATCAAGCAGACCACCTTCCGTGTCACCCGCTGCGGCGAACTGATCGGCCGTCAGGTGTCGAAGGCCCTCGGGGTCGAGTTCGGCGTCGTCGACCTGTCCCTGGCCCCGACTCCGACAATCGGCGACAGCGTCGGCGAGATCTTCAAGATTCTCGGCGTTGATGCGGTCGGCGCCCCCGGTTCGACCGCCATTCTCGCGCTGCTCAACGACGCGGTGAAAAAAGGCGGGATCTTCGCCAGCAAGACTGTCGGCGGTCTCAGCGGCGCATTCATCCCGGTCATGGAGGACGCGGTCCTCGCCGAGGCCGTGGGTGAGGGCTCACTCTGCCTCGAAAAGCTCGAGTCGATGACCTGTGTCTGTTCGGTCGGCCTGGACATGATTGCGATCCCCGGTTCGACCGATGCCGACACCATCTCCGCCATCATTGCTGATGAGATGGCCCTGGGCATGGTCAACCACAAGACGACTGCCGCCCGCATTATCCCGGTGCCAGGCAAGGAGGCCGGGGATTATGTCAGTTTTGGCGGCCTCTTCGGCGCCAGCCCAATCA
This sequence comes from uncultured delta proteobacterium, assembly GCA_963847035.1. Classification (GTDB taxonomy): domain Bacteria; phylum Desulfobacterota; class Desulfobulbia; order Desulfobulbales; family Desulfocapsaceae; genus Desulfoprunum. The sequence goes on from CAWJYH010000001.1 coordinate 88,673, forward strand.
TGGAGATCAGGAATGCCGGCAAATCCAGCCGTTTCATGGCATGGGGGGGACGCATCCCGGCGCCGATCCATAGTTTCAGGAACTGAAGAATTCAATCAACCCATCTCCGCAGGGAAATACATCCATGCCACAGAAAATTACGATGACTACCCCCCTCGTCGAACTCGACGGGGATGAGATGACGAGGGTCCTCTGGCCGCTCGTCAAGGAAAAACTTCTGCGCCCTTTTGTCGACCTGAAGACTGAATATTACGACCTGGGGATAGAGGAACGGGATCGGACCGACGATCAGGTCACGGTCGCTGCCGCCCGCGCAATCATGAAATACGGGGTCGGGGTCAAGAACGCCACCATCACCCCCAACGCCGACCGGGTCAGGGAATATGGCCTGAAAAAGCAGTGGAAATCACCCAACGGCACCATCAGGGCGATGCTCGACGGTACCGTGTTCCGCAAACCGATCATGGTGGGCAACATCCGCCCGGCGGTCCGCAGCTGGGAAAAACCGATCGTCGTCGGCCGCCACGCCTACGGCGATGTCTACAAAAATGCCGAGATTTTCGCCGAACACGGCGGCAAACTCGAGATCGTCGTCACTGCCAGAGACGGCAAGGTAACCCGGGAGACCGTCATGGATGTCGACGGGCCGGCCATCCTCCAGGGGGTGCATAATACCGTCGCCTCGATCGAAAGCTTTGCCAGGGCTTGTTTCGAGTATGCGCTCGATCAGAAGATCGACTGCTGGTTCGCCACCAAGGACACCATCTCGAAGATTTACGACCAGCGGTTCAAGGATATCTTTCAGGAGATCTTCGCTGCCGAGTACCGGGAGGAGTTTGCAGCCGCCGGTATCGAGTTCTTCTACACCCTGATCGACGATGTGGTGGCCCGGATGATGAAAATCCGGGGCGGCATCCTCTGGGCCTGCAAGAATTACGACGGCGATGTCATGAGCGACATGGTAGCCTCCGCCTTCGGTTCGCTGGCAATGATGTCCTCGGTGCTGGTCTCGCCGCACGGCTACTTCGAATACGAGGCGGCGCACGGCACCGTCCAGCGTCATTACTACAAGCACATGAAGGGGGAAAAGACCTCGACCAACCCGGTGGCGCTGATCTATGCCTGGACCGGGGCCCTGCGTAAACGGGCCGAACTCGACGGACTGCCGGAGCTGATCGCCTTTGCCGGCACCCTCGAGAGTACGATCATCGAGTGTATCGAACAGGGGTATATGACCGGTGATCTGGCCCTGATCTGCGAGCCGAAGGCCGTCAAGGTTCTCGACTCAATGGAGTTCTTTGACGAGCTGGCGATACGGCTTGCAGCAAAGCTGGCGTAACCATCGCCTCGCACCTCCCAAACAAAAAACCCCATCCGGAGGAACCGGATGGGGTTTTTTGTTTTTGGTCAGTCAGCGAGTGCTGATCAGAACTGGAAGCGGAGTCCTACGCCAAGACGGGTGGCGAGACTGGAGACCAGTTCGTCGGCCTCGAAGCGGCCTTCCACGAACAGGGAGGTCTTCACTCTCTCGTTTTCATGGATCTTATAGCCCATATTGGCGATGAGATCGATCTCGGTCTCATCATCGGCAGAATCGTCCTCTCCTGTCCAGAGCCCGACACCACCACCGACGAACAGCTTGTCGTTGAAATAGTAGTTCATCAGGGCATCGGCGATAAAGGCGCTGCCGCCGTCGTCACCGTGGACACGGACGAACCCGCCAATGGCACCGATTGCGGACACCCTGTCATTGAGGAAATACTCATAGCCGACACGACCAAAGAGGTAGTCGGCCGGATCGGTCTGACGGGCATAGCCGAGATCGACGATCGGGCCGCCTTTTTTCTCGGCGACGGTAATCGTCTGGGTACAATCGGTCGGGCTCGATTCCGCCCCACTGGCGTCAACGACCACAACCTTGACCGTGTACTGGGTCGATTCGCAGGGGACCGTGAATTCCTGGACATACGGGGCTTCGGTGTCAACCTGCTCGGCGACGACCTGGTTGTTGGCGTCGACCAGCCTGAAGATCACCTGGGCGATGGCGCCTTCCGCATCGGTGGAAGCGCTGGCATCGACGGTAATCTTGTCTCCGCACTTCACCTCACCGCCGGACACGGTCATGCTGCACACCGGATCCTGGTTGACCGGGGCCGGAACCGCGGCGACGTTCATCAGGCTGAGGTTGCCGCAGGCATAGGGGACGACGAAATTGTAGCGTTGTCCGTCCTTGTCGATGGCGAAGCTGAAGGCGTCAAAGGAGGCCTCGCCGCCCCAGGTGACATCCTTGACGGTTTTAACCGGACCGGTTCCCTTGCGGCGGAAGAGCATCCAGTCCATATGATCGCCGGGCGCCACCTGAATCGTCTCGACCTTGGCGGTCGGGAACTGAGCGACAAACTCGGGGTACAGGTCGCCGTATCCGGCCTGTTCGAAGCCAATCCTGATGTCCTCCGCGTTTTTGTCGACCATGGCCCGGAATTCGGCCTCCGAGGTCAGGGGTGGGCAGAAGAACGGGTGATCACCGATCCTCTTGAGCGTGACAGCGGCGAAGGCGGTCGAACTACAGGCCATCACCAGAAACAGACCAAACAACAGTAACAGTTTTTTCCTCATCTTTTCTCTCCCTATCTTTTTTTTCTCAATCGGCTGTCATCTTCCCGGATGACAGTCGCTTCTCCTCGACACCTTTTGCAACCTCCATCTTTCGACAACAATTGTCGTGATATCCATTACCTTCAGGTGACAACGGTTGTCAATTGACATCGACACCACAATTGAACGCCCGGCGATAAACGCCAGGGAACAATGTGCAGTGTTCAAATTATTATACTCCTTTTATAACAAAATAGAGAGACAATCAAGTCTTTCCCTGAAAACATGTTGTTTTCGATCAGTATCTTGGCTATATCTTCAATGAAGACAGATGCAAGCCTGACCAATGGTACAATCGGATCTTCTCAAACCACCCGGGGATATGAGTACCACGTCCACAGAGACGATGCGCTCCGGTCATCATCTTTGCCCTTCGTGCTGCCAACGATGGTCGCCGCCTCCGCCTTCGGGACCCTCCCCGGATCCAACGGCCTTGTCAACAGCGGGATGATGGAACATTTTCATCTCGACCTGCCGCCGATTCAACTCGGCCGGACCATGTTCTCCTGTCGATCTCCCGCTCGCCCCGGTTTCCGCCCCAGACCGGCGGCACTATAAAAACCGGGCATGATCCAACCGCCATAGTCCAGTTTGCAAAATCAAGGGGTCATCATGCAGTGTACAATCTTCGCCAACGGTCCGTTCTCGCTCGATGCCCGCATCGACCGGCAAATGCTGCAGCACGACTACGTCATCGCCACCGACGGCGGCGCCCTCCACTGCCATGACCTCGGCCTGACGCCGGATCTGGTCGTCGGCGACATGGACTCGATACCCCGGTGGCTCCTCGAAGAACTCCGCCGGCAAGAAGTGGAAATCCGCACCTTCCCGGAGCGAAAAGACCACACCGACCTCGAACTGGCGATCGATCTGGCGGTTGAGCGCGGCATGACCGACATGACGATCCTCGCCGCCCTCGGCCGGCGCTGGGACATGAGCATCGCCGCGGTCATGCTCCTCGCCGCCCCGCGGTTTGCCGGCCTGCACATTGTCCTGCGGGACGGACCGACCGATCTTTTCTGTCTGCGGGGCCGACAACGGCTGGACCTTGCCGCCATGCCGGGCCAACGGTTGTCGCTGATCCCGCTTGGCGGCCCGGCGCACGGGGTGACGTTGGACGGCCTGGAATACCCCCTCGACAATCACCTCATTCCCTTTGGCTCGACGCTGGGGATCAGCAATGTCGTCACCGAGCCGGAGGTCTTGATACAGATACACGAGGGGCTCCTGCTCTGCATCCTGGAAATACCCGAACCGACCTGATCGCCCCGAGCACCACCGGCCTGTCCCGCCCACCCCCGTGGCGATGCCAGAGTCCGCCCGGCCTGTTCGATCGGCCGACGACCCGCATCAACGGGCAAATTCGCTGCAATGCCCATTGACAATGATCTTCAACCATGCGACAAATAAAACAATATTGCAAACTGACAATCTCCGTTTCCGCAGCCCTCCCGCGATGAGCAGTAGATGCCGACGAATCCGACCCGACCTTTTTTTGACAAGGATGATTACGAGCTTCTCCGTATCGTCAAGAAAGTCTTAAGCCGCGCCCACAAACAGCAGTCAATGAGCTCGCTGATGATCGCGAGCATGCACCCCCACGGTATCAAGGAGATGGCTGCCTCCCGGGGACTCCGCATCGCCCATGCCATCGCCCAGCTCCTCGGCTCGCTTGAAACCGGCAAAGCCGATGACCGCCTGGTCGCCCTGCGCTCACTGCGCGACGAGGTCTTCCTCTCCGCCACCACCTATTTCCAGAAAAACACCGCCCGGGTATTGATGCAGATCATGAAGGAGCTGGTCCGCAACCGCGGCAACACACTCCGTCAGCTCAAGCTCGCCCACGACTTCCGGCTCGTCTCCACCGGCCGCCCCCGTTTGGTCCGCACCGAACTCAGGCAGTACCACCTGCTGGAAATGCCGGAGGAGTGGAACCAGTTTACCTTTGACGACCGGGTACACGACGCCAACACCAAGGGGCGAAAATCGGCCACCCACCTGGTGATGGATGCCTGGATCAAAGGCATCCGCAACCTGACCGTCATCTATTACAACTACGTCGACCCGGAGGTGGCGGAAGAACTGCTCGAGGCCGGCGAGATCCTCGACGTCCACATCCGCATCGGCATCGAGATGTCGTCCCGCTTTCTCGACAAATACGTCCGGATGACCTGGAGCCCGCACGGATTCACCGACAGTCACTCGCTGCTGCATTTCCTGCGCGAGAAACAGGTCGAGATACTGATGGAGGAGGGGCGCCAGGTTTCACGCTACCAGCAACGGTATGTGTTCCAGGTCCTGGAAGCTTTCAACGGCCGACATCGGCACACCCTGGCGGAGGAGCTTGGATTCGAAATCAGGGCCCTCGACAAACAGGCGTTCATCGACTCGGTCGGCACTGGCCAGCCGTCCCTTCTGCACCTTGCCAAATTCATCCACAGCACCCTGCAGCCCCGGATCAAGGAAGAGATCAGGATCCTGGGGGAGCGGTACGGTACAGCCGGAACCGATGAGCATCACGAACTGCACTCCCGTCTCGAGCGGTTCAGGACCGTGACCAGAGAAACGTTGATCGACCGGTTTCTGCAACCGGGTCGGAACCCGGAGATCGTCGACCCGAATATCCCGCAAGACGATGCGGATATCCCGGCCCTGCTGCACACGTCGCCCCGGGAGTTGCTCGAGCGGCTGTCGGCCCTCCATTCCGGCTCGCACTTCATCCTCAGTCTGAGCAACCTCTCGATCCAGGACACCCTCGAACTGCTGTACGACTGCCAGGGCAAGATAACCCATATCGAGAGCTATAATCTCAAAGACGCCTCGCATGGCATGCCGGCCGGCCCCGATATCCATGCAACTGCCGGACCGGCAGGCGAGGCGGTCACGATCGTCAACCCGGAGCGTACCTACAGTCTGACCAACACGCTGCAGAAGGCCCTCAACGAGGACAACGTCATCGTCCTCAAGCGGACGATTCGCGAGATCATCTGGGATTTCGAAAACTCCAGGGTCGGTCTCGAACGGAATCTGGAACAGTCGAGAGGATCCGAAACCTTTTCCGAAGCAATGCTCGGAGCCATGACCACCGAACTGAAGGCGATGGATAGCCGCAAGGAGCGGCTGCTCAATATCCTGTTCGACATCGAAACGTTCCACACCTACTATCGCAAGCGCAATCTCGGCTCCCGGATCGGCAGCAGTTCCACCGGCCAGTCGGAACACCAGTACGGCATGGGACTGGTGGTCCTCGACACCCTCCCCCCCGGGCCCGTCGCGAGGCAATCCGGGAGGTCCGCCAGAACCGGCGGAAGTGCCTGCCGGTCACCGCCCGGATGGTCAATCATCGCCACACCCGCCGCAGCGCCCGGCCACAACACCTGCTGGAACGGATCCTCGGCTGTCTCCCCGGCAGCCGGTTCGCCACCCGCAGCGAATGGCGGGACTGGAGCCTCGAGGCCATCGAGCTCCACCCGGGACGAGAGGGCAACGTCGTCACCCTGGGAGGACTCCGCCACCCCGCCGATTACCCGATCAGATTGGGGACCGGGGCGGCGGCCGAACGCATCGGCAGGCCATTGAAATACCTCAATACCGGATTGAAGAACCTGTTGAAGGTTGTGATCGGCTTCATCCCGGCCTTCCTGACCTTCAGCCTGACCAAGGACTGGTGGCTGCTCGCCTATTTCGGGGCCTTTATCTGGCTCGGGATCACCTGTCTGCGCAATATCATCCAGTCGGTCCTGGGGGGCGGCGGCCTGGTCCGCTCGCCGCTGCTGCAGTGGAACGCCTTCATCAGCTGGTCGCGGATCGCCGATTCCCTGCTGTACACCGGCTTCTCCGTTCCTCTCCTCGACTACCTGGTCAAGACCGTCCTGCTCGACCACTATCTGGGCGTCAACACCTCGACCAATCCGGTGCTCCTCTATTCGGCAATGGGAGTGGCCAACGGCCTGTACATCTCGAGCCATAATTTCTTCCGCGGCCTGCCCCGAAGCGCCGCCCTCGGCAATATGTTCCGCTCGATCCTCTCCATCCCGCTCGCCATCCTGTTCAACACCCTGATCGCATCCATCCTGCATGCGGCGTTGATCCCCGGGGTCGACGGGATCCTGCAGAAGTGGGCGGCCGTCATCTCCAAATTTGCCTCCGACTGTGTTGCCGCAGTCATCGAAGGTCTCGCCGATCGTCAGGCCAATATCCGTATCCGTCTTGCCGATTACAAGAGCAAACTGACACACCTCTTCGGTCTTTTCGCCCATCTCGACATGCTGTTCCCGGAGGAGGATGTCCTTGACATGCTGCAGTCGCCGAAGATGTTTATTGAAACGATGAACTACGAGGCGCGGGACCTCGAACGGGCCTTCATCGTCACCGCCCTCGACCTGATGTATTTCTGGATGTACCAACCCCGGGCCCGCAAGGCTCTGGAGATCGTCGCCCTGGATATGTCCACCGAAGAGTGGCTGATCGTGTATCGTTCCCAGCTCATTCTCAAGCGCTATCGGGAGATCAGCCAGATCTTCGTCGATGGACTGGTCGGCAAGTATTTCTCCAGGGCTCTTGCCTTCTATCTCGAGCAGCACGGGGAATATCTCGCCGGCATGACCCGAATTTCACAGGCCAAGGGCCTCACGGTACGCTGACGATCGCGGCAGTATCCAGCCAGCTTCTCCACCTCCTCTGTCGTGTTCAATACCCTCGATTCAGCACCCCACTCAAGTAGAAGATCATCAGACAAAAGATCGCTCTTGACCCACCCCTTTAATTTGAATATTATTCTTGTAAAGGAGTTTATTTCTATATGATAGACGATATTGATCTTGAAATATTGAACATAATCCAGAATAACGGCAAAATCGCCAACGCCGAACTGGCGCGGCGACTCGGCATGGCACCCTCAGGGGTCCTCGAGCGGGTGAGAAAGCTGGAGAAGGACGGCGTCATTGTCGGGTACGAGGTGCGTCTCGATCCCAAGGCCGTCGGCCTGGCCTTGACGATCTTCATGCACCTGAAGACGGCCGATGCCGTCGGCTGTACCGCTGTCGGCCGGGAAGTGGCGAAGATCGGCGGCATCCAGGAGGTGCACTGGATTGCCGGCGAGTACAACTATCTCATCAAGGCCAGGGTCAACAGCACCGACGGCCTGACCGCGCTGATGAAAAGCATCGGCGGCATTCCCGGGGTCCAGGACAGCCGGACAACCCTCGTCCTCGGCACCCTCAAGGAAGAACAGACGCTCGACACCGCCTTCGCCGAAACCAAGCAGAACCAGAAAAAGCTGAAAAAAGACACCTGATCCCCTCTCCCTTCCTTTGCATGAGGTACATCCATGGATATCAATTCCCTCGATCAAAAGATCACCGCCCGCAGCAGGGAGTTCTTCGCCAGCATCAGCGGTGAGGCCCCCTCCATCTTCAACAAGGGCTGGTGGACCGGCAAGGTCATGGACTGGTCGATGAAAAACGAAAACTTCAAGGTCCAGCTGTTCCGCTTCGTCGACGTCCTGCCCTACCTCAACACCTCCGAATCGCTGGCCCGCCATATCCGGGAATACTTTGCCGGCGACGACCAGGATGTCCCGGCGGTGATGAAATGGGGGGCGATCGGCGCCGGTTTCGGCGGCAAACTCACCGGCGTCATTCTCAACCGGACGATCCGCACCAACCTCGAAAGCATGGCGAAGCAGTTCATCATCGGCGAGAACGTCAAGGACGCGTTGAAGAACATCAAAAAAATCCGCAAGGACGGCTTCACCCTGACCGTCGATATCCTCGGCGAGGCGACGGTCAGCGAGAAGGAGGCGGTCTCCTTCATGGAGATGTACCTTCAGTTGCTGGCGGCGCTGGAAAAATCCTACAAGGACTGGCATGCGATCGGCGGCGACACCCTCGACTGGGGGCACGCACCACGCATCAACATCTCGGTCAAGCCCTCGGCCCTGTTCTCGCTGACCGATCCGATGGACTTCGAGGGATCGGTGACGGGCATCTGCAACCGGCTCATCCCGATCCTCCGCAAGGTCAGGGAACTGAACGGCTTCATGCGCATCGACATGGAGCATCACCGCTTCAAGGATATCACCCTCGAGGTGTACCGCCGCCTGCGGGCCAGCCAGGAGTTCCGCGACTATCCCCACCTCGGCATCGCCCTCCAATCCTACCTGAAGGAGACCGATGCCGATCTCAAGGCCCTGCTTTCCTGGGCCCGCAGCGGGAAACTGCCGATTTCCATCCGCCTGGTCAAGGGCGCCTACTGGGACTATGAAACGGTCATCGCCAAACAGAACGGCTGGGAGATTCCGGTCTACACGATCAAGGCCGAATCCGATGCCGCCTTCGAGCGCCACACCCGGATGATCCTCGAAAACCACGATATCTGCAGCTACGCCTGCGCATCCCACAACATCCGCTCGATCTCGGCGGCGATGGAGATGGCCAGGGAACTGGGAGTTCCCGAGCACCGATACGAATTCCAGGTCCTGTACGGCATGGCCGAACCGGTACGCAAAGGGCTGCTCAACGTCGCCAGACGGGTGCGGCTCTACGCCCCCTACGGCGACCTGCTGCCGGGGATGGCCTATCTGGTCCGGCGCCTCTTGGAAAATACCGCCAACGAGTCTTTCCTCCGCCAGTCCTTTGCCGAGGCGACGGAAATCGACCGGCTGGTCGAGAATCCGCTCGAGACCCTGGTCCGCATCGCCGGCCTGAAAAAGGAGACGGCCAGGCCGGCGGTCGCCAGGGCCGATCGTTTCGTCAACGAACCGATCGCCGACTTCACCCGCCAGGAGGTCCGCGACGGCTTCGTCACCGCCATCGCCGCCGTACGCGGCAAACTTGGCGCCACCTACCCGCTGGTCATCGGCGGCCGCGAGATCGTCACCGAGGACCGGCTGCCGTCGGTCAATCCAGCCCGGCCGCAGGAACTCATCGGCACAATCTGTCAGGCCTCGATCAGGGAAATCGACGAGGCCATCACCGCCGCCAGGAAAGCCGCTCCGGCGTGGCAGGCCCTGTCCTTCGCCGAACGGGCCCAGTACCTGGTCAAGGCGGCCGCCGTCGCCCGCCGGAAGACCTACGAACTGAGCGCCTGGCAGATCCTCGAGGTCGGCAAGCAGTGGAACCAGGCCCAGGCCGATGTCGCCGAGGCCATCGACTTTCTCGAATACTACGCCAGGGAAGCAATCCGGATCGGCACCCCCCGACGCATGGGCAACAGCCCCGGCGAGGTCAACCTGCTGAGCTATCAGGCCAAGGGCATCGCCGCCGTCATCGCCCCCTGGAACTTCCCGCTGGCGATCAGTTGCGGCATGGCCGCCGCCGCCATCGTCACCGGCAATCCGGTACTTTACAAGCCGGCCGGCCCGTCCTCGATCGTCGGCTTCAACCTGGTGGACATATTCCGCGAGGCCGGGCTACCCGCCGGGGTCTTCAATTATGTCCCCGGCCGTGGCGCGGTGATGGGCGACTACCTCGTCGAGCATCCCGACATCGCTCTCATCGCCTTCACCGGCTCGATGGAGGTCGGGCAGCGGATCATCAACAAGGCCGCGACGGTCAGGCCGGGGCAGCGACAGATCAAGAAGGTCGTCGCCGAAATGGGAGGCAAGAACGCCATCATCATCGATGATGACGCCGATCTCGACGAGGCGATCAGACAGGTCATCAATTCGGCCTTCGCCTTCCAGGGCCAGAAGTGTTCGGCCTGTTCCCGGGCCATTGTCGTCGAGCCGATTTACGAGAAATTCCGCGAGCGGTTGGTCCAGGCCGCCGCATCACTGACGATCGGTCCGGCCGAAGATCCTGCCAATTCCCTGGGACCGGTGGTCGACGAGAGTGCCCGGAGATCGATTCTCCAGTATATCGAACTGGCAAAGACGGAGGGCAAGGTGCTGCTCAGCCGGGAGGTCCCGGGAACCGGCTACTATGTGCCGTTGACGATCGTCGAAGACATCCGGCCGGAACACCGCATCGCCCAGGAGGAGATTTTCGGACCGGTGCTGGCACTGATGAAGGTCAGGAACTTCGACCAGGCGATCGAGTGGGCCAACTCGACCCGCTTCAGCCTGACCGGGGCGATCTTCTCCCGCAGCCCGGAGCATCTCGACCGGGCCCGGGCCGAGTTCAACGTCGGCAATCTCTACCTCAACCGCGGCAGCACCGGGGCCCTGGTCGAGCGCCACCCCTTCGGCGGCTTCAACATGTCGGGGATCGGCTCGAAGGCCGGCGGACCGGATTATCTCCTCCAGTTCGTCGACCCCAAACTGGTCAGCGAGAATACGATGCGGCGCGGTTTCGCCCCGATCGAGGAAACCGACGACTGGATCGATTGATGGGTTGAGGCTGTACCATCTCTGCGACAAAGGCCTTTGTTCTGCGAAGGCCTTTGTCTGCGACAAGGTTCAGATCAGGCTGATCAGCATCCGGGTACCGACCACGTAGAGCAGGACGGCAAAAACCCGTTTCAGCTTGTCGACCGGCAGGCTGTGGGCCAGGCGGACGCCGAACGGGGCGGTGAGGACGCTGGTGGCGACCAGGCCGACCAGGGCCGGCAGATATACATAGCCGACCGAGTAGGCGGGAAGGCTGGCGGCGTGCCACCCGTTGACGATATAACCGACCGTCCCGGCAATGGCGATCGGAAACCCGATCGCCGCCGAGGTCCCGATCGCCCGGTGCACAGGCACGTTGCACCAGGTCATGAACGGCACCGACAGGGTGCCGCCGCCGATGCCGACCAGGCTGGAAAAGGCGCCGATGACATTGCCGACGGCAAAGGTCGCGAGATTGCCAGGCAGCTGGCGGGAAGGCTTCGGTTTCTTGTTCAGCAGCATCTGGGTGGCGACGTAATAGAGGAAGACCACAAAGAAGCCCTTGAGAAAGCCGGTCGACAGCCTCGCCGCCACACAGGAGCCGAGGAACGTGCCGACAAAGATGCCGAGGACGATGCGCCGCACCAGCGGCCACTCGACAGCACCCCGCCGGTGGTGGGCCCTGAAGCTGGAGACGGAGGTGAAGATGATGCTGGCCATGGAAGTGCCCAGGGCCAGGTGCATCGTCACCGCCGGGTCGACGTGCTGCAGCGAGAAACAGAAGACCAGCATCGGCACGATCACCAGTCCACCGCCGATCCCCAGGAGACCGGCGAGCAGACCGGCAACGGCGCCGGCGGCCAGGTACATCAACAGTATGGTTTCCATTCACTCCATCCCTTGAGACAGCGGTTCACGGCCAATCGGAGCAGAGAATGTACCTGATCCAGGGGGGCGGCGGCAAGCACTACCGTCTGATGTACCTGAAAATCATCGGCTGGCCGACAACCCGTCACGACACCCGGGTCCAGGCCTCGCGGCAACGCTCTTGAAGATAGTCGATCACACCCACCTCATCTCCGGCCACGTCGAAACAATAGCCGTCAGCCCCGGCCAGACCGCCGGGAATGACCTCGCCCCGACTCTCCGGATCGGTGATCATCTCGCCGTAAAAACAGACGGACAGCCACCGCGCCTCGGGATCGTCATCGATGACATCGATAATGGAGAAAAATTCGCCCTGCCGCTGGCGACCGCCCCGTGGCCGGAGCGAGAAACTGACACCCGGCCGGCCGACAAAATCCACCGTCACTCCGGCCAGCGCCCGGACATGGCGGTAGAGATCGAGAAATCCCTGCCTCACTGCAGAGTTGTCGTCCTCCCAGCCGTTGACGAACGCCTCAAGCTCCTGCTCCACTGCTGTCGACTCGATCATTTTCCCCTCCTGTTATTTGCAAATACTCATAATTATTTCTGTCAGAATACTCCTTCGCCCACCAAATGCATCTGATTTTTCGATCCGTGCAAAATCGGCCGGCAGTTCCCGGCGGGTTGCCGGCATCTTGGAAACCGATGGAGTGGGGGAGGTTCGGGTGACGGCGCCGGGGCTCCTGTTCAGGGGTGCGTGGGGAGAAGAGGGATACACAGGATTGGAGAGCGGCCGGTATCCGCAGGGTCGAGAGCGCGCTCAGCGACCCCAGCCATGCTCGCCGATGAGTTCGACAAAACGGACACTGGCCAGACAATCGACCCGAACCTTCCCCTTTTCTTTGGTCACAAGGTGGAGATTCTGGAATTCCTGGTCACCAACCGGCATGATCAGCTTCCCGGGGTCGGCCAGTTGGTCGATCAGAGGATGGGGGACCTCGGGACCGCCGGCAGTGACGATGATCGCATCATAAGGAGCGAACTCCGGCCAGCCGAGGGTACCGTCGTCCATTTTGGCAACGATATTGAAACAGCGGAGAGTATCGAAAAGCTTTCTCGCCCCGGCCAACAGGGTATTGACCCGCTCGACCGTATAGACCTTGTGGCAGAGCCGGGAAAGGATTGCCGCCTGATAACCGGAACCGGTCCCGATCTCCAGGACTTTTTCATGCCCCTGCAACTCCAGGACCTGGGTCATATAGGCGACAATGTAAGGTTGTGAGATCGTCTGGCCGGCGGCGATGGGCAGGGGATAATCGCCGTAGGACCGGCCCTGCATCGCGTCGTCGACGAAAAGATGGCGCGGCACCTCCCCCATGACGGCGAGGACTCGCTGGTCGGTTATCCCCCGGGCCGCGAGCTGTTCCTGTACCATCCGCTCACGGGCTGTGGCAAAACGATCGGTCACTTCTTGCCCTTCTGCCAGGAAAAGTCGTCCGTCCAATCGTTTTCGTCGGCGTCATGGGCCTCATACCGGCTATCGACAACCACATTATCTTTCAGCGTTACGATGACCCTGCCGATACCGGGACTGCCGAGATACTTGCCCACTACCGGGGTCCTTTCCATGACGGTGGAGGTCTGTTCCTTGAACAGCCACCGCTCGACCCCCTTGTCGACAACCTTTTGCTCATCCGGCTCACCAAGGAAGGTCAGCACATCATCACCGGTTGACTGCCCCACCTTGATCAGCAGCACGTCCGAGGCCAGGTTGCGAACGGGCTTGTTGTAGCATCCGCCCAGGAGGAGCGCGGTTGCCAGAAAAATCAGGCAGTAACGGCGGAAAGAGGGCATAGAACCTCCCTGGTGGTTGAAATCGAAAGAGCGGGACGGCATGTCGATCTATAGCCTGAAGATTATCACTTTTCAATGGTTATGTCGTATTCCGACCGGCTGCCGGATCAACCCTCCTGATACACGGAACATCGCATTGATTCGACATATCACTGAAATCGCAATACTTCAGACCAATGAACAGCGATTACCCTCGAACCGCCCGATTGAGGATCTTGTAGTTCCTCTCGACCATGACCAGCGGATCGACTACCAGTCCCGCCTGAATCATCGCGTTATCATAGATCTGCCTTGCCACATCGACGGCGAACTCCTCGTCCGATTGCTGCAGGTCGGCCAGCCGTTTGATGAGGGGATTTTTGAGGTTGATCTCCAGGTTCTTTTTCGAGGTCTCGAGCCCGAGCCCCTTCTCGAATCTCGATGCCGCCAGGACCCGCTGCATCGACGAAGTCATATGGCTGTCGGGATTGACGATCATCGCCGGTGCATCGACCAGCCGTTTCGAGATGATGACATCCTGCACCCCGTCGGCAAGGATCTTCTTCAACCAGGAGAGAAGGGCTTCGGTCTGCGTGCTGTCAAGCCCTGCCTCCTGATTCTCTTCGGCCTTTTTCTCCTCCTCGGTCTCGGGAATGGCGAGATCGGCCCGATCGGCGGAAACCAGCTTCTTGCCCTCGAACTCGCCGAGATGGCTGAGGACGAAGTCGTCGATCGGTTCCATCGTGTAGATGATCTCGATATCCTTCTTCCGGAACATCTCGACATAGGGGCCGGCCTCGATCGCCGCCCGACTGGTGCCGTTGATATAGTATATTTCCTGCTGATCCGGGTTCATCCGCAGCAGGTAATCGGCCAATCCCACCGGTTTGCCGGCCTCGGACTTCGACGACTCGAAGCGCAGCAGCTTGCCGAGATCGTTGCGATATTCAAAACTGGAGGTGGCGCCCTCCTTCAGGAAGATACCGAAGGTCTTCCAGAAAGCCAGATACGCGTCGGCATCCCGTTTCGCCTCCTCCTCCAGGTATTTCAGGAACCGTTTGGTGATGACCCGGCTCAGTTTGCCGACCAGGGCATTGTCCTGCAGCGCCTGACGGGAAATATTCAACGGCAGGTCTTCGCTGTCCACCACACCTTTGAGGAATCTCAGCCATTCCGGAAGGATATTCTCAGAATGCTGATCGATGAGGATCCTCTGGCAGTACAGGTTCACTCCGGACTCCATCCGGCCGAAACCCATGACTTCAAAATTCTCCTTCGGGACGAAGAGCAGGGCATTGATCGCCAGCGGCGCATCGGCCGAAAAATGCAGGCGGTACATCGGCTCGTCGATGGCATTGCCGACGAATTTGTAGAAATCGACATACTCCTGTTCGGTGATCTCTGCCTTGTTTCGCGTCCACAGGGCCTGGACGGTATTGACGATCTCGCCCTCGATCTTGATCGGGAAAGAGACAAAGGCCGAATACTGCCTGATGATCGATTCGACCTTCCATTTCTGGGCATAGTCATGGGCATCTTCCTTCAACTCGACAATGATCCTGGTGCCGCGGTGCAGACCCGGCATTTCGCTGATGGTGAAGGAGCCGGTGCCGTCGGAGGCCCATTCATGGCCCTCGCTGCCGTCCCAGGACCGGCTCTGGACGAGGACGCGACTGCCGGCCATGAAGGCGGCGTAGAATCCGACGCCGAACTGGCCGATAAGGCTGACATCCTTCTTCGCCGCCTCCGCCAGCTGGGCCAGGAAGGTATTCGACCCTGAGTGGGCGATTGTCCCGAGATTGGCCTCGAGCTCATGGCGGTTCATGCCGATCCCGGTATCGGTGATCGTAAAGGTGTGGTTCTTGTCATCGAGGCTGATGTTGATCTCGAGCGGCACGTGGGCATCGAAGACATCGGTGGCGGTAATGCTCTCATGTCTGAATTTCTCCAGGGCATCCGCGGCATTGGAGATTAATTCGCGGATAAAGACATCACGCTCGGTGTACAGCGAGTGGATGACGATATCGAGGAGCTTTTTGGTCTCAGCCTGAAATTCGTGGGTTGTGGTTTTCACTGTCATTACGAATACCTCTTATACTTTTTTCGGAACGGGACGGGAACACGCAGCTCCCCTGCCATTGATTTATCAGCCAATTTCGGCGTTAACGGTAAGCATATCTGGATAGTTGTCAAGCCATGGCGGCCACCCGGTCACGGCCCTACAACGCCCATACGCTCCTCATTGCCCTCGGAGTGGTCCATCGCCGCCGATCCCTGCCGCACGGTCGCCGGCTTTCGATGAGGTGTTCTTGCCGCCTGAAGTCGTGTATACTTGCCTACGGTCGTCGACACTCCTGCGGACAACCGGCAATTGACGTTGTTCCACCATCCTCTGATCGTTGCCCATGCCCATGAATGAATCCCTCGATATCTGGAAGCTCCTGGCCGGTCTCTCCCTCTTTCTGTATGGGATGTACCTGCTGGAGGACGCCATCAGAACCATGTCCGGCAAGGCCTTCCGCCAGATGATCAGATACTGCACCGCCGGCCGCCTCCGCGCCATCGGCAGCGGCGCCTTCATCACCGCCATCCTTCAGTCCAGTTCGGCAGTCTCCCTGATGATCCTGGCCTTTGTCGGGGCAGGGGTGATGACGATGCAGAACGGGATCGGGGTGATGATGGGCGCCAATATCGGCACCACCCTGACCTCCTGGATTGTCGCCGTTTTCGGTTTCAAGCTCAACATCGAGGTTTTTGCCCTGCCTCTGGTCGCGCTCGGAGGACTGGTGTTCATCAGCTTCGGCCCGTCATCAAAACTTTTTCAGGCCAGCCGATCGTTGTTAGGTTTCGGCTTTCTCTTCCTTGGTCTCGAGTTCATGAAGACCGGGGTGGAAAACTTCGCCCACCATATAAACCTCGGCGCCATCGGCCATTACGGGCTCTGGATCTTTCTGCTGATCGGCATCCTGATCACGGCGCTGATGCAGTCGAGCTCGGCGAGTATCGCCATCATCCTGACCGGGCTGAACGGCGGCCTGCTGACTCTCGAGCATTCAATGGCCATGGTCATCGGCGCCAATATCGGCACCACCGTCACCGTTCTCCTCGGTTCCATCGGTGGAATCCCGTCCAAGAAACGGGTCAGCACCAGTCATCTGATCTTCAACCTGGGGACAGGGATCCTGGCCTTCCCCCTTGTGCCTCCCCTGTCGTTACTGCTTCCCACCTTCTTCGACATCCAGACAAACGCCGTCATGGCCCTGGCCTTCTTTCATACCCTTTTCAACGTCACCGGCGTCGTGGTCTTTTTCCCCTTTATCGGGATCCTCGCCCGTTTTCTGGTCCGCACTTTTCCGGACCGCAAGGAGACGGTGGCCGTCTACATCAACAATACCCCGACCGAAGTCACGGACGCGGCCACCGCTTCTCTGCGCAAGGAGATCCTCCATCTGTTTGAAGAGTCGCAGTTGTACAGTCTCAGGACCTTTAAAATCGACGACAAGCTGATCTTCGACCACCCCCTGCCCCTGGAACAGAGTCCACGGCGCATCACGCTGCCCGACCTCTATGACAACGTAAAGCTCCTTCATGGCGAGATTATAGAGTTTTACGCCAAAATGCTGCGATCACAGCTGGAAGAATCGGAGGTCAAGGAACTGGAACGGATGGCCTACGCCTCCCGCAACATCATGAACTCCATCAAAAACACCAAGGGGATCAAAAACGATCTCGATGACTTCGAAAGTTCCGACAATGAGCACCTCAATCGCCAGTACAAGCTGTTTCGTCGTCGCCTGGTCGAACTGTACTACGATACCAATCACCTGCTGGAAAGCGACAACCCCCGGGACCAACACCGCGATCTCCTGCGAACGATCTTCCACCTCGAACAGAAGGACAAACAGGCGATCGAGGAAGTTATGAAAAGGGCCGCCAACAGCGAGATCAACGAACTGGAAATCGCCTCCCTGCTGATGGCCAACCGTCTTTTCAACCAGTCCTGCCGGCTCCAGGTATTTGCCCTGAAGAATCTCCTCCTGACCGAAGAGGAAATCCATGAATTCGACAAGGCCATGGACATGAAGGAACTTCTCGACGAGGAACAGCAACGGCCGGCGCGGTCGGTCGCTGCCTGATCGCGGCTGCCATCGCGATCTCTGGCAAAAAAGCCGGAATCTCCGCCTTCACCCACGGGCCACGGCCCCTCGATCCGCCATTCCTGCATTGCCGATATCAAGGATTCCTGGTAAAGAACAACAGCACCTTCACTGGAAAATCCACCTCTGCTTCGGCCCTGCAATGACAGCACAACTTCATACCATCATCATCGGCGGCGGACTCTCCGGCCTGACAATCGGCCACAAGCTGAAGACCCATGCCCCCGACCATCGTTTCCTGCTCCTCGAAAAATCGGATCGAACCGGCGGGGCGATCCGGACCCACCGGGACCAGGGATACATTACCGAGATCGGCCCGCACGGCTTTCTCGACAATTGCCCCGAAAGCCGGGCGTTGCTGGAGGAGACCGGACTTGACCGGGAGTGCGTCAAGGCCCCGCTCAAGCAATTTGTCCGCTATGTCTACCTCCACGGCAAACTCTGCTGCATCCCGCAGAGCCCGGGAAAAATACTGATGGCCCCGCTGGTTCCCTGGACCGCCAAATTGCGCGTCCTCGCCGATCTCTGGATCCGGCCGCTCGACGGGGAACCGACAGTCGCCAAGTGGATCGACCACCGCTTCGGCCCGGCCCTCCTGCCCTTCGCCGACGCCGTCTACACCGGCACCTATGCCGGCGACTTCAACGAACTGGCGATCGACAGCGTCATGCCCGGCATCCGCCTGCTCGAGAAACAACACGGCTCGGTCATCCGCGGCCTGCTCATGAAGATGCTGAAGGCCAGACGGTCGGGCACCGCGAAAAAATTGACCATGCCGGCAATGACCAGTTTTCCTGACGGCATGGCCCGCCTGGCACAACGACTGACCGAATCGCTGCAACCGGGTACCGATCTGCTACTTCAGTGTGGGGTCACGGCGATCTCCCGTACCGAATCCGGCTGGCAGGTGGAGTCGGAGAAAGGAGTCCATACTGCCGCCAATCTGGTCCTGGCCCTGCCGGTCAATGCCTCTCTCGCCCTGCTGTCCGGCCTTGATGCCACCACGCCCATCGCCGCCGTCCCGGAGGCATGGATTGCCACGGTAGTCTTCGGTTTCGGCCCGGGGGCCGTCCTGCCGCCGGGGTTCGGTTACCTGACCCCGGAACAGGAAGGGCGCTTCACCCTCGGAACCCTCTTCTCCTCCAACATGTTCCCCGGCCGGGCCCCGGCCGGCCATATCGTCTGCGAGACCCTCGTCGGCGGCCGGCGCCATCCGGAACGCCTGCAACTCGACGACGCAACCATGACCAGGCTCGCCCTCGACGATGTCCGCGAGGTTCTCAATCTGCCCGGCGACCCGGTCTACAGCACGGTACTCCGACCGGAGGCGGCCATCCCCCAACTGGAACGGGGCTATGGCCGGCTTCTGACCTGGCGCAACCAGCTGATGCAGGATCAGCGGGGG
Organism: uncultured delta proteobacterium; assembly: GCA_963847035.1. Taxonomy (GTDB): domain Bacteria; phylum Desulfobacterota; class Desulfobulbia; order Desulfobulbales; family Desulfocapsaceae; genus Desulfoprunum. The sequence continues at coordinate 107,898 of CAWJYH010000001.1, forward strand.
TTGTCGGTCTGCGGTTTCGGCTGGGAGGGCATCGGCATCAACGACATGATCAAGGGTGCCACCGCCGCTGCCGAACGGATCCTCAGACCTTCAGGCGCCGACTCCGGAGGTCCGGAGATCAAGGGTGTTTACTTTTGAACCCGGCGCGGAAGAATCTATAATCAAAAAAGGGGAAGATCGCCGATGCGGTCTTCCCCTTTCTTTTTTTTGCGTTTTATCGTATCAGAGCTGCTTGACCTTGTCGGACAAAAGGCTGAGCTGGGCGTTGACGGAGGTGTCGCGGTTGGTCAGGTTGGTGACCACTTTGATCGCATGGAGAACGGTGGAATGGTCCCGGTTGAAGTTCCTGCCGATATCGGCCAGGGACTCGTCGGTATGTTTACGGCTCAGATACATTGCCACCTGACGGGGAAAGGTAATGCCCTTCTTCCGTGATCGGGATTGCATATCCTTGACGCTGACCTTGAACTGGCTGCCGACCAGATCGCCGATCATCACCGAGGTCAGCGTTTGTTGATGGCCGACGACTGCGGTGACGACCTCCCGCACCAGATCCAGATCGATATCCCCTTTGCGTAGCGAGGCCTTGGCCCGCAACGCGACCATTGCCGACTCGACTTTGCGGATATCGCCCCGGATATGCTGGGCCAGGTAATCGACATACCTCTCCTCCAGGACAAGCTGGTGCTGGACCGCCTTGCGGCTGACGATGCGCAGCCGGGTGTCGATATCCGGCGGCTTGATGCTTGTCACCAGGCCGGCCGACATCCGTGAGCGGAATTCGTCGTCGATCCCCACCAGATCCCGTGGGGCGCTGTTGGCGGTCAGTATCACCCGCCTGCCGGACTTGACCAGGGTGTCGAGCAACTCATTCAATTCCTCCTGGGTCTTCTTCTTGCCGGTCAGCGAATGGACATCCTCGACCAGCAGGATGTCGCAGTTGTCGTGGTATTTTCGCTTGAACTGGTCCATCGTATTGGACTGGATACCGCGAACCATTTCCGAGGCGAATTGCTGGGCCGTAACATATTGCAGCCGTGTCATCGGCGATTCGGCGATGACCTTGTGGGCCACGGCGTGGGTCAGATGGCTCTTGCCAAGGCCTGTGCCGCTGTTGATATAAAGGCAGGGACCGACCAGGTCTTCGCTCACCGATATCGACCGGCAGGCGGAGTGGGCGAGAATATTGCAATCGCCGACCATGAACTCGTCGAACGTATAACGGGGATGCAGGGCGCGGATCCGGGTGGTGTTTTCCGGTACGCTGGGAAGACGCATCTGGCCTTTGATGGTTTTTACCGGTAACGGCTTCGCCTCCTTTTCACAGAGCACCACCTTCCGGACCGCCGCCCCGGACTCTTTGATTTTTTCTTCAATCAAACCCAGATAATGCTGAGAAATGTAAGCATTAAAGTACCTGTCCGGGCTGGCGAGGAACAGGGTATCAGCCTGAACCTGGACACACTCCAGCGGTTCTATCCACAGCGCATAGACATTCTCGGTCAATGCGTCCTTCAATCTCTCTTTCGTCTTCTCCCAGATCATACACTATCCTTCCCGTACCAGGTTTTAATTGCGATCCAGAGTCATTTAAGGCAATCCTGCAGAAATGAACGATCTGTACGCTGTATATCCCAATGCCCGGAACCACCCGTCAGCCGAAAAACGAAAGGAGGACCTCCCCGTGATTTTCGTCTCGCATTGGATGGCGGATGATTAACTCCATTTTCCATTTCCAGTCAAAGACGATATCGAGAAATTTGTTATTAGTGCAGCATCTTATTGTTAACAGCGGCAAGGCCCGAACCAGCCTGAGTCTCCGCTCCCCCCCTCTCGAAATCCTTATTCTCAGGGGCATTGCGGCGATAGCCCTTTTCCACCGTCAAATAGACCGCTTAGTCTGATTTCCCACAACTTATCAACAGTTTTACAAAATGGTTCAACTCAATATATCTCAAAATTAATGGGCAATATTACTTTTTTCTCCATATATCTTAACCTCCATGGCGAGATGGGCGTATTTCCGCCCGTTGAAGAAAATAATTCCTATTTAACCGCAGGGATATTTTTTCTGAACAGAACCGGAGAATACTACACTGTGGTGACAACCATCGCCAGGGTCAGGACATAGACCTCTTTCGCCCCGGCCAGACGCAGCGCTCGGCTGCATTCCGACACCGTCGTGCCGGTGGTGAAAACATCATCGACGACGCAAACCGTCTTGCCCTTCACCATCGCCATATCCGTTACCGCAAAGGCCAAGCGGAGGTTTGTCCTCCTGGCGGCGCCGTTCAGTGCTGTCTGGGCAGGGGTATCCCGCAGGCGATGGAGGAGGTTGCAACGGATATCGCTGTCACGTCCGGGAAAGAACAGGCGGGCAAGGAGAGCGGCCTGATTCAGGCCTCGCGCCTTCAGCCGTCTGGGATGGAGGGGGACGGGGACGATAATGTCAGGGTCACGGACTTCGGCAACAGCGGCCTGCTCGATGATATGCCTGAGACCAGGCAGCACCGCCGTGTCGCCATGGTATTTCAAACGATGCAGCAGCAGGCTCGCCGTCTGGTCATAGCGGATGCAGGATCGGGCAACGCTGAACGGCGGCGGGCGAAGAAGACAGTCCTGGCAGCGATGACTGCGCCCCGGTTCTCCTGCCGCCATTATTTTGCCGCAGCAGGCGCAGAGAGGCGGCCGGATATAGTGTATCCCCTGCCTGCAGTCCCGACACAGGTGTTCAGGATTTTCCCAGCCGGGGTAGGCGCCGCAGAGCAGGCAGCGAGGGGGAAGCACCAGATCGAGAAAGATCGTCATCCAGGATTTCGGCAGCGGCATAAAGCTCAGCGGCCCCGACGCTGAGACAAGCGGCCGTTCGGCATTTCCCCGAAAGCTCCTATTTTCTTTCTATATTTCATACCTTTAACAACGCGTTTGACCTCCACCAGAGCTTCAGTCGGCCGCCATCATCGTAGGCGATCAATTTCGCTCATATCTATAAGCTCTCTTTGCATTTCCTGCCAAACATGGCATAATGGTCACGGTTTTCACCCTTGGATATCATGCACAGTGCAATACCTGTCTTATCAGACTATTTACCCACAGACCATTGATACACTGACGTCCAGCGATGCGTGTATACACTCCACCGTATCCTCGAGGGCATCTCAAACAGAAAGGAACTCCACCATGGATCACACCGGAAAAACGTTGTCTCCCCTCCGTCATCTCCACATGTTCCGTCTGCTGCAGCTTCTATTTCTCGCCCTGGCAACGCTCATTTTTGCCGGTCCCGCGATCTCCGCCGACCAGAATACCGCCTTTCTGCCGCTGAAAATCAACAGCCAGCAGGATGCGGACAAACTGACGGCACAGGCCGACACCTTCCTGGAGGAGGCCCTGGTCAGCAACGGCCAGACGATGCTGCCCCGCACCAGGGTGGAATCGATGGCCGACTACACCAAGGCCTGGCCACCGGCGGTGCCGCAGATGCAGAACATCGCCGCAGCCACCGGTTTCGACAACGTCGCGGCAGGCAGTCTGACCTATGTCGGCAAACAGATAAGCATCGACATCAAGGTCTTCGATCTGCTGTCCCCGAACGCTCCGCGCTATTACTTCAAGGATGGACTCACCGTTGAAACCCTGCGTGACGGCATCGCCGCCGTCATCGGCGACATCCTGCTCTACTCCGGCAAGGACCTCCGGATCGCCTCCATCACCCCGCAGGGGAACAAGCGGATCGACTCAGGTGCGATCCTGCGCAAGATCAAGAGCAAGGTCGGCGATATCTACAGTCCGTCGACATTGCGGGAGGACCTGAAGTCGATCTACTCGATGGGCTACTTCAACGATGTCCAGATCGACGTCAGCGACAGCGAGAAAGGGAAGAACATCGTCTTCAAACTGGTGGAGAAACCGGTTATCGCCTCCCTGGTGTACGAGGGCATCGATGAACTCAAAGAAGAAGACGTCAAGAGTGCGGCCAATATCAAGGAGCATTTCATCCTCAATCCTGCCAAGATCAACACCGCCATCGAGGCTATCCGGGAGTTGTACAAATCCAAAGGCTATTACAACACCCAGGTCAAGGCCGAAACGACCTTCCCCAGCGATGAAGGCGCCGTCGTCCGGATCATCATCGACGAGGGAAGCAAGATCTATATCAAGAAGATCGATTTCGAAGGTAATACAACCTTTGACGACGATGATCTCGCCGACGAGATCGAGACCAGTGAAAAAGGCTTCTTCAGTTGGCTGACCGCATCAGGGACGCTGAAAATGGATGAGGTCAAACAGGATGTCGGCCGCATCGTCGCCTTCTACAACAATCACGGCTTTCTCGAAGCGAGGATTTCCGAACCCACGATACGGCAGGAGGAGGAGTGGCTCTACCTGACCTTCATGGTCGAGGAAGGGCCGCGGTTCAAGGTCGGGACCATCGATATTGCCGGTGACTCTGATCACCGGCAAGGATGAGCTGCTCAACCTGCTCGCCATCCGTAACGAAGAATTCCTGAGCCGGCAGGTCATGCGAGACGATATCCTCAAGATCACCGACTATTACGCCGAGAGAGGGTATGCCTTCGCCACGGTCCGACCGGATATCAAGAAATCGGCATCGGGCGGCAGGCTGGATGTCGAGTTCAAGATCGAAAAGGGCGATCTGGTCTATATCGACCGGATCTCCATCAAGGGCAACACCCGTACCCGCGACAACGTCATCCGCCGGGAACTGAAGGTTTCCGAGGGCGGCATCTTCGATTCCAAGGCCCTGCGGCAAAGCACCCAGGCCCTGCAGCGTCTTGAATATTTCGAGGAGGTCAATATCACCCCGGAGCCTTCTCTCGATCCGACCCGGATGAACATCGTCATCGCCGTCAAGGAAAAAAGTACCGGCAACTTCAGTATCGGTGCGGGATACAGTTCCGTCGACAACCTGATCTTCATGGGTGAGATTTCGGAGAACAACTTCCTCGGCCGCGGTGACCGGCTCTCGCTTGCCGCCAATATCGGCGGCTCCAGTTCACGCTACAATCTCGGATACACCAACCCCCGCCTCAACGACTCCGACCTGTCCTGGGGCGCCGACCTCTTCGATAGCGAACGCGAATACGACGACTACACCAAGGATTCGCTGGGCGGCGATCTCCGCATCGGCTATCCCGTCTGGGAAAAATGGCGGATGGTCGGCATGTACAGCTACACCGACACCGACCTGACCGATGTTTCCGAAAACGCCTCCTATGTCATCAGAAATTCGGTCGACCTGCATGTCACCAGCGCCGTCAAGGTGTCGCTCGTCCGCGATTCCCGCGACAGAATCCTCAGCGCCTCGAAGGGATCCTACAACCTGCTCAGCGCCGAATATGCCGGGGGACCATTCGCCGGCGACGCCGAGTTCACCAAACTGGAGGGTTCGACCAGCTGGTACTTTCCGATGTTCTGGAAGACGGTGTTCCATTTCAAAGGCTCCGCCGGCCAGGTGTTTGAAAACGAGACCGACAAGCTGCCGGTGTACGAGCGCTTCTATCTCGGCGGGATCAACACCGTGCGCGGCTTCGACTACGGCGATATCAGTCCGCTCGATCCCGTTACCGGCGAGCGTATCGGCGGCGACAAGATGTGGTACACCAATTGGGAAATCCTCTTCCCCCTTGCCGAAAGCCAGGGTGTCCAGGGGCTGGTATTCTTTGATGCCGGCCAGGTCCTCGATGACGACGAGGACTGGTCGCTCGATTCCTACAGAGAGTCCGTCGGCCTTGGCCTGAACTGGCTGTCGCCGATGGGACCGTTGAAGATTGTCTGGGGTTACAACCTCGACCCGCTCGACGACGAGGATGATTCCGTCTGGGATTTCAGCGTCGGCGGTACCTTTTAGCCAACGTTTCTGCCCGTTTTTCTTTCCTGCCGGTTGCTCCCATGGGGGCAACCGGCACTTTTTTTTACCAATGCGCAATCAACTCCAACACCTCTTTCAATCTGCATCGACCGTACAGTGCACCGGCCTGCGCGGTTCCAGTCCCGCCCTGCTCGGGGCCCTGCTCGGCGAGCGGGGCACTTGCTGCTGCATCGTCCCGGACGAGCAGATGGTCGCCCCGTTCGAACAGGATCTGCGGCTTTTTTCCGCTGGAAAGGTCCTCAGTTATCCGGCCCACGAAATTCCGCCGTACACCCCGCTTTCACCCGACCAGCAGACAACCGCCCTCCGCCTCTCGACCCTGTACCAGTTGACGGACAGCCACGCCCCGCTCCTCGTCGTCTCCTCGATCGAGGCCCTGATGCGGCGTGTCATGCCCAAGGGGTTGCTTACCCGGATTCCGGAACTGATCATCGCCGGCGAGGACATCGATATCGATCGACTGATCACCAGTCTGGTCATGATGGGGTATGAGCAAGTCGCCCTGGTCCAGAGTGTCGGGGATTTTTCGCTCCGCGGCGGCATCCTCGACATCTATCCTCCCCCTTTCCCTCTTGATGCACTTCGCCTCCATGACGGACCGGTCCGCCTCGATTTTTTCGGTGATACCGTTGAATCGCTGCGGGCCTTTGATCCGCTGTCACAGCGGTCGACGATGGAGATCGCCGAGGCCATCCTGCTGCCGGTATCCGACATCCTGCTCAACCCGTCCGACACAACGGCGGCGCCCCGGCTCAAAAGGAGCTTCCAGGCCTGCAGCGACAGCGCCGGCTGGAACCAGGAAGCGGCCGCGACCCTGATCGAGCAGGCCGTCAGCGGCCGGCGCTTTGCCGGGATGCAGTTCTATCTGCCGCTCTTCTATCCGTCCGAACCATCCGGCAGTTCTACGGTTCTCGATTTTTTCCCTCCGGGAACCACGCTGCTCCTGGTCTCGCCCGAGGCGATCAACCAGAACATGGATCTGGTCGAGGAACGCATTGTCAGCAATTTCGCCGCCGCCCAGGCCGCCGGCCGACCGGCCTTGCATCCCGACCGCCTGTTTCTCGATGCCACGGCCACCAGAAAGCTGATGGCCGGTTTTCCTCAGGCCCTGTGCAGCGATTTCAACCTGAACGCGACCGCAACGATCTCCCTGGCAACCCAGAGCCATCTCCCGCTCAAGCAGGATATCACCCTCCAGCGTCGCGACCGCGGCATCCTGACCCCGCTCTCGGAGCAGATCAATACCTGGCAACGACAGGGCGACCGGATCATCCTCTGCTGCCGCTCCAGCCGGCACATGAAAAACCTGCGGGATCTTCTGGCTCGGCATCATCATCAAACCGCCGAGGCCACGCCGCCACTCGACCTCGACCAGTTCGCCGTCCCCGAAATCGAAAGCCCTGTCTTCCTCTGCAATCATCCCCTGACCCAGGGGTTCTCCCTGACCGAGCGGAAGATCCATCTCCTCTCCGAGAGCGAGCTGTTCGGCGAGATGCGTCTCGGCAAAAAGCGCAAAGGATACCAGGAAGGGGCGCCACTGCGCTTCGCCGAACTGAAGGACGGCGACATCATCGTCCATCGCGACCATGGGCTCGGGTTCTACCAGGGACTGGTGACAATGCAGTTCAATGACGTCACCAACGACTTCGTCCAGATTGAATACCGCGACGGTGACCGGCTCTATGTCCCGGTGGACAGGCTCAACCTGATTTCCCGCTACGAGGGACTGTCCGATCAGACCCCGAAAATCGACAAACTCGGCACCCAGACCTGGAAGACGACCACCGCCAAGGTCAAGGAAGAGGTGTGGAAGGTGGCCCAGGAACTGCTGGAGATCTACGCGACCAGGGAACTCCGCGAGGGCCGGCAGTTCTCGCCGCCGGCCGAACTCTTCCATGAACTGGAAGAGTCCTTCCCCTTCGACGAGACTCCGGGGCAGGACAAGGCTATTACCGAGGTCATCGACGATCTGACCTCCGACAAACCGATGGACCGGCTCGTCTGTGGCGATGTCGGGTATGGCAAGACCGAGGTGGCGATACGGGCCGCCTTCAAGGTCGTCGAGGATGGCATGCAGGTGGCGGTCCTGGTGCCGACGACCGTGCTCGCCGAACAGCATGCCAAGACCTTCCGTGAGCGCCTGCAGGGGTTTCCGGTACGGGTTGAATGCATCAATCGCTTCCGGACGGCGAGTGAACAGAAAAAACTCGTCAAGGCGCTGGGGGAAGGCGGCATCGATATCCTGATCGGTACCCACCGGCTGCTGTCGAAGGATATCGTCTTCAACAATCTCGGCCTGCTGATCGTCGACGAAGAGCACCGGTTCGGCGTCAGCCACAAGGAAAAGATCAAGAAGCTGCGGGCCGAGGTCGATGTCCTCACCCTCACCGCGACTCCGATCCCCCGCACCCTGCAGATGTCGCTGCTCGGCATCCGCGACCTGTCGGTCATCTCCAGCCCGCCCGAGCACCGCCGTCCGGTCAAGACCTTTGTCGCCCAGTATGACGATCTGGTCATCAAGGAGGCGGTGACCAGGGAAATACGAAGGAACGGCCAGGTCTTTTTCGTCCACAACCGGGTCAGATCGATCCACCAGGTCGCGGCCAATATCCAGAAACTCGTCCCCAACGCCAGGGTCGCCGTGGCCCATGGGCAGATGGCGGGCAAGGAACTGGAAGACATTATGGTCGCCTTCGTCAACCATGACATCGATGTGTTGATCTGCACGACGATCATCGAATCGGGGCTCGACATCCCGTCGGCCAACACGATCATCATCAACCGCGCCGATCAGCTCGGACTGGCCGAGATCTACCAGCTGCGGGGCCGGGTCGGCCGCTCGAGCCTGCAATCCTACGCCTTCCTGCTGGTGCCTTCCCTCGACAGCCTGACCAAGGACTCGCGGGATCGGCTCCAGGCCCTGATGGACTGCGACGAACTCGGAGGCGGCTTCCGGCTGGCGATGAGCGACCTGCAGATCAGGGGCGGCGGCAACCTGCTCGGGGTGTCGCAGAGCGGCCACATCGCCGCCATCGGCTACGACCTCTATCTCGACCTGCTGCAGAAGACCGTCGCCGATCTCAAGGCCGGCGCCGGTCAGGACCTCCAGGCCCGAGCCACCGACGAAGTCGACCCGGAGATCAACCTCCATATCTCGGCCTTCATCCCCCAGCAGTACATGGCGGACATCAGCCAGCGCTATATGACCTACCGCCGGATCGCCGCCCTGACCACCGCCCCGGCGGCCAGTCATGATGAACTGCAGGACGAGCTGATCGATCGTTACGGGCCCCTGCCGCAGGAACTCCGCAATCTCTTCCGAATCGTCAGCCTGAAGGCCGATCTCGCGGCCTTGCGGATCAACAAACTCGAACAGGGAAAAGACAGCCTCGTTTACTCGTTCATGGCGGATACGCCGCTGCAACCGGAACGGCTGCTCGCCTCCCTGCAGCGGCAACCGAAAAAGCGCCGGGTCCAGGCCAAGCTGACCCCCGACGGCCGTCTGGTCGTCACCGGCCAGCCGGTCGCCGGCGATGATCTGTTCGAATCGATCAGCTCGACCATCGGCGAGCTGCGGAGGATGAGCGATAATGCCGACTGAACCGTCACAGATCAGACCCGCCTTCACCTGGAGCGACATCGACTGCGTTCTGCTGGATATGGATGGGACTCTGCTGGACAAATATTTCGACGATTACTTCTGGGAGCACTATGTCCCGGAGGTCTACGCCGAAATCAACGATCTCAGCCCGGAAGAGGCACGGCAGCGGCTGCTCTCCCGCTACCGCCAGGTCGAGGCGACCCTGCAGTGGACCGATCTCGACTACTGGTCGGAACAGCTGGGGCTCGACATCCCCGAACTCAAGTACCGGATCAACCACCTGATCCAGGTTCATCCCCATGTCGTCGATTTCCTTTCATTTCTTGACAAAAAAGGAAAGCAGATCCACCTCGTCACCAACGCCCATTCGAAAACGCTGGCGATCAAGTTGCGCAAGACCCGGATCGGAGGCTATTTTTCCGGGATCATCTGCTCCGAGGTGGTGGGAAAGGCGAAGGAACAGCCGGTGTTCTGGAAAAAGCTGGAGGAGATCATCGGTTTCGACAAAAAACGAACACTGCTGGCGGACGATACCGCCACAGTCCTCGCCTCGGCCAGGGAATACGGCATCGCCTATCTGGTCCATATCGCCAGGCCCAGTTCGCGCCAACCGATCAGTTATTCCGCCGAGTTCCCGTCGATTGCGTATTTCAACGAACTGATCTTCTAAATTCCCCGATATTTTCCGAATCGGCGGATACCGGCCGCCACGGCGCAAATCGGCCCCGAGGCCGCAGGAAACCCCGGGCATTCAGATGATGAGGACCATCCCGGCAACCCAGCTCACCGCCTCCTGACCCTTGACGGCCGGCCGGGTCTTGTCCGGTTCGGTGAAACCGGCGTTCTCCAGCGTCCTGGCCACATTGACGCCAAAACCGGACATCGAGGGCCTGGCAGCGTCCGGGTTGCGGCAGGGGCCGTTTTCGGCAAGGACCCGACATAAAGGATGATCAGGACAGAACAGGTCTTTACAGGAACCGCCGGCAAAGGCCCTTGATCCGGTATACCCGCGGGCGATGGCCGATCTCTCGATGCCCGCCACGATCTCATGCAGCAATCGCATGACCTCCCGCCGCTCATCAGAAAACAGGACCGCCGACGGGACCTCGATCCGCACCACCAGGGCCACCCTGCTCGCGGCCTGCAATGCCACGAACGCAGCCGGACCGGCGACATGGGGCGGACAGCTCAGCGACTGGCCGTAGTTCGGGCACCCCGGCTCCCGGCAGTAGACGGCCATCTGCTTCTCGACCACGATATCTCCGGGAGCCAGCCTCCGGACCTCGGTGGCCCCGGCGAGACAGGCTTCATTGATCAACTGAACGATATCCTGATCAAACGGCGACGACTGCGAACTCATCTCGTACTCTCACGTTCGAAACATTTCCAGAATCATCCTCGACATCCATTTCGGTCCCACCGTTCACAGCAGCAGATTGGGATTGGACGACACGTTGTCGAGGTACCACTTCATCGGATCGAAGAGTTGGAAACCGGCATCGAGGAGCCGCTGCTTTACCCGGGCCACGTTATTGGTGAGGAGATAGGGAAAGACCGCCTTCTTGTTGACGTCCCAGGTCCGGGAGACCAGCACGCTACCCAGCAGGATGTTCTCCTCGGTAACGATATCGACGATCTTCTTCAACTGGCCGCGCTCCTCTCTCGCCAGGATGCAGAGCAGCGTCCCCGGCTCGCCGATGCCCATGACGTTGGCCAGCGACGACAGAAGATCCCTCGTCGACAGAATACCTTTCAGATAGCCGTTCTCGTCGATCACCGGGAAGGCCCCGACCCGTTTCTGGCGCATCATCAGGAGGGTATCCTGGATGGTGTAATAGACCGAGACCGTCAACGGATTGGCGGTCATGATCTCCTCGGCCCGGTGCGTTATCACCCGCTCCAGTGCCCGTTCATACGCCTCCTTGCCGAGCAGCGATGACGGCAATGCCGCACGCATGTCGCGGTCGGAAATGATGCCGACAAGCAGCCCCTCCCCGTCGACCACCGGCAGATGCCGGATATTGTGCTGTACCATCAAATCCCTGACCTCGGAGAGTAGCGTGTCGGGTCGCACCGTTATCAGCTTTCTCGCCATTCTTTCACTTACAAACATATCCCCTCCTGCAACATAATTTTATACACCGTTGGCTCTGGCAGCTTCTCTCATCGAACTCCGGTCATCATCCGGATATGGTTTTCGACGAGCAATGCCAGAACCGGATAGTGGTATCCCCCCTCGAGAACGGAAATCACCCTACCCCCGGCAAACTTGTTCGCCAGGTTGAGAATGACCTCGGTAATAAAATCGTAGCCCTCGGTCGACAGGTTGGTTCCGGACATCATGTCGGTGACATGGGCGTCAAAACCGGCTGACAGCAGGATGACCTCCGGCGCGAATTGCTTGAATGCCGGCACCAGGTCCTGCATGATCATCTTCTTGTACTCGTCATCCCCCCGGCCGGGCAGGATCGGCGAGTTGAGGGTATAGCCGAGACCTTCACCGATACCGGTCTCGAACTCACGTCCGGTTCCCGGATAGGCGAAAGAGGGATGCTCGTGGATTGAGTAGTAGTAGACCGTGGGATCCTGCTCGAAGATATGCTGGGTGCCGTTGCCGTGATGGACGTCGAAATCGATGATGCCGATCCGCTTGACGCCCCATTTCCGCTGGAGGTACCTGGCGCCGATGGCGACATTGTTGAAATAGCAGAATCCCATGGCCCGATCGACCTCGGCATGATGGCCGGGGGGGCGGACGGCGCAGAAGGCGTTATCGATAGTGCCCTGCATCACCGCGTCGATCGCATTGAGGACCCCGCCCACGGCAAGAAAGGCGATGTCATAGGTATCGCGGCAGATCGAATTGTCCTGGTGATCGATGTCCGGCATCCCCATGATGCATGCCTCCTCGAGACGCATCATGTACCGGATGTTGTGCACCATTTCGATCCAGCGCTGATCGGCTCGCCTGACTTCGATCGGAACCAGCTGCTGCAGCAGCCCCGAAGCGGCAAGACCTTCGACAATAGCCCGGAGCCGCCCGGGAGATTCCGGGTGGGAGGAGAAGGTCACATGCTGAAGAAACCTGTCGTCGTATACGAAACCTGTCTTTTTCATATCACCCGCCATTGGCGCTCATCACCATTGTGAATGTGTTCTTCCTTACCGGTATCGTGATGTCATCACTGCCCCAGGTTGACCACGATCCGCCCCTGCTGACCGCCCTTCAGGATCCTGGCGATCTCATCTTCAAGTCCGGCCAGTGAGACCTCGTGCCCCATACTGCCGAGTTGTGCCGGTTTCCATTCGTCAGCCAGTCGCTGCCAGATTATCACCCTCTCTTCCATCGGCAGGTTCTGCGAATCGATGCCGACCAGTGTTACCCCTCGAAGAATAAAGGGGAAAACCGTCAGTTGGAGGTCGGGGGAGGAAACGTTGCCGCAGCAGGTGACGATCCCCCTGTGAGCGGTGGATTTGATCGCCGTGGCGAGAATGCTGCCGCCGACGGTATCGATGACCCCCGCCCAGCGGGTCGTCAGCAGGGGCCGGCCGCCGGCGTCGTCGACATCGGCCCTGCCGACGACGGTTTTCGCCCCCAACCCGAGAAGATAGGCGGCGTCCTTACTGCTGGCGGCGCAGACCTCGTAGCCAAGCCGCGCCAGGATGGAAACCGCCATGCTGCCGACGCCGCCACTGGCCCCGGTCACCAGAATCACACCCTTCTCGGGACCGATGCCGGCGCGCAGAGCGGTGACCGACATCGCCGCCGTCAGACCGGCAGTGCCGAGGACCATGCTCTCCCGCAACTCCAGCCCGACCGGCAGCGACACGACCCAGTCGGCCGGGACGCGAATGTACTGGCCGAACCCGCCGGAGGTATTCATCCCGAGGTCGTAGCTGGTGACCAGTACCTTGTCGCCGGAACGGAACCGGGCGCTCCGGCTGTCCTCGACGATCCCGGCGGCATCGATCCCCGGGGTGTGGGGGTATTTTCGTGTCACCCCTTTATTGCCGCTGGCGGACAGGGCATCCTTGTAATTGAGTGACGACCACAGCACACGGATGAGGACATCACCGGGCGGCAGATCATCCACCGTCCTCTCCCGGATTGTCCTAATATAGCTTCCATCGGCCTGCTCCGCCACGACCATCGCCCGAAACGTCGTTGCCATCGTATCAGCTCTCCTTCAGTGTGCGATCCGCTCGCCCTGTTCCCGGATCATCTGCATCGCTCGGCTACCGAACCTGATCCGCCCCCATCCTGTCCAGTTCCGCAGCCGGTTGCGGCCAGGAGTCAGTGATCCGGAAGGCCGCATCGATCTTGACTGCCTGGCGGAACGGATCGTGATAGAAGGTGAACCAACTCCCCCGCGCCAGGTATTCGGTCAGATATCGCTTTTTCCGCTTGATCGCCTCCAGCGGAAAATTATCGTAGGCCATGACCCACAGTGGGTTGACATGGGCATGGGTGGGACAGAGATCCCCGAGATGCAGGGCCGTTTCGCCCCTCGAGGTCATCTCCACCATCTGGTGGCCGCGGGTATGGCCGCCGGTATGACGAACGACGATGCCGGGACAGATTTCCACGTCCCCTTCGACGAGCTGCAACCGCCCCCGGCGGCGGAGGAGGACGAAATTCTCCTCCAGATAGGTGGCCTTGGCGCGATCACCGGGTCGGCTCAGGTCCTGCCACTCCTTTTTTTGCACGACATGCGTCGCCTTTGGAAATGTAAGTTCGCACTCGCCGGCGGTGTTGATCATCTCGATGCCGCCGGCATGATCGAAATCGCCGTGGGTCAGGACAACGTAATCGACGTCCTCGCGAGTCATCCCGAGCTGGTTGAGCTGCGCCGGGATCTCCCAGGAAGAGGAGACCTGATAGATCCGTTGCTGTTTTTCCGACAGCTTGTTGCCGAGGCCGGTATCGATGACGACAACGGCATCCGGCGTTCTGACCAGCAGGGGGTCGTTGCGCATCAGGATGCAGTTGTCGGCATCGACCGGATAGCGCTTCTGCCAGAGGACCTTCGGCACCACCCCGAACATGGTGCCGCCATCCAGTTTGAAATCGCCGCCGGACAGCCAGCATATCTCGATATCACCAACCGTGAGAGGATTCATGTGTTCCATCGGGCCTTCCTTGATGATTGATGCACAACCGTGCTGACCCCCGGGCCAGACTGCAGCATCCCGCCGGCTTTTTCCCTTCTGTACAGTATTCTACCGGAAAATGCCCAAAAGGGAACAGCACTTCGATTTTTACTCTTGACAAAACCCATGCGAATAAGGTCGAGTAACATCGTTCTTCCATTATTTTCAAGTGAAGAAAGAATAATGAACCATCCTATAAAGGAAATATATCATTGAATTCGCAATAAATATCGGCATATTGTCTTACTGTTTGATTTCTTTGCACCTCAGTCAGCGATACTAACATCGATCTATCCATGTACAGGATGGTCAGGTCATCATTATCCAGATAACGATTTTGGTCAAGACGGTAACAATGTTAAAGCAGCCAAACCCCGATTCCACCCCTGTCAGCAACCCTACATTTTCGCCCTGTTGAAAAAGGAAGCCAGAGACATGAGCATCGACAAACGCCAATTCCTGCAGCAGAAAAAAGAAAAGATCGCCCTTGGCGGCGGCCAGGCCAGGATCGACAAGCAGCAGGCCCAGGGCAAGATGACTGCCCGGGAACGACTGCTGGCCCTCTTCGATCCCGGCACCTTCGTCGAACTCGACGCCTTCGTCAAGAACCGCTGCACCCGATTCGGCATGGACAAGCTCGACTTCGAGGGTGAATCGGTCGTCACCGGTTACGGCCGGATCGACGGCCGGCTGGTCTACGCCTTCTCGCAGGACTTCACGATCACCGGCGGTGCCCTCGGCGAGATGCACGCCCGCAAGGTGGTCAAGGCGATGGACGCCGCGGTCAAGGTCGGGGCCCCGATCGTCGGCCTCAACGACTCGGGCGGCGCCCGCATCCAGGAGGCGGTCGACGCCCTGTCCGGCTACGGCGACATCTTCTACCGCAATGCGATCTATTCCGGCGTCATCCCCCAGATCTCGGCCGTCATGGGGCCATGCGCCGGCGGCGCGGTCTACTCGCCGGCATTGACCGACTTCATCTTCATGGTCAACGGGACCTCACAGATGTTCATCACCGGCCCACAGGTCATCAAGACGGTGACCGGGGAAAACGTCTCCGCCGAGGAACTCGGCGGGGCCATGACCCATAACAGCATCAGCGGCAATGTCCATTTCATCGCCGACAGCGACATCGACTGTCTCAACGACATTCGCCGTCTGGTCGGCTATCTGCCCTCCAACAACATGGAGACCGCCCCTACGGTGGAGGTAGAGACCGACGTCAACCTCCAGGTCGATGCGCTCGACGATATCATCCCCGACAGCCCCAACAAGGCCTACGATATGTACGAGGTCATCGGCCATATCGTCGATGATGGATCAATACTCGAATATCAGCACTATTTTGCCAGGAACCTGATCACCTGTCTGGCCAGAATCAACGGCCGGTCGGTCGGCATCATCGCCAACCAGCCCCAGATCATGGCCGGCTGTCTCGACATGAACGCCGGCGACAAGGCCTCGCGGTTCATCCGGACCTGCGATGCCTTCAACATCCCGCTGCTGACCATCGTCGACGTCCCCGGCTTCCTGCCGGGAACGACCCAGGAGTACGGCGGCATCATCCGCCACGGGGCCAAGATCCTCTACGCCTACAGCGAGGCGACCGTCGCCAAGGTCACCCTGATCACCAGAAAGGCCTACGGCGGCGCCTACGTCGCGATGTGCTCGAAATCCCTCGGCGCCGACATGGTCTTCGCCTGGCCGACGGCCGAGGTCGCGGTCATGGGTTCGGACGGCGCGGTCAACATCATCTTCAAGAACGACATCGACAAGGCTGAGGACAAGGAGGCGATGCGCCAGCAGATCCTCGAAGAGTACGCCGCCGAATTCGCGACGCCCTACAAGGCGGCCGAACGGGGATTTGTCGATGATGTCATCGAACCGCACGCCACCCGGCAGCGTATCATCGACGCCTTCATGATGCTTGCCGGCAAGAGGGAAAAACGACCGGCCAAAAAGCACGGCAACATACCATTATAGGGCGGGGAGAACGCGACAATGGGAATATCCGAACTGCTGGCCCAACTTGCCGATCCTGCAACCATCAAGACCCTGTCCTTCGCCGACAAAATGTGGGCAAGCCTGGTCGTTACGTTCCTCGGGATGGGCATAACCTTTCTCGCCCTGATCATCCTCCAGATCGTCATCAGCCTTCTGGCCAGATTCACCGCCCAACCCAGCCGGCAACCGGCCCCGGAACCGGCTCCGCAAACCGCTCCGCAAACCGCTCCGCAAACCGCTCCGGCGGCCTGGCCGGTCGACGATACCCCTGTTGCCGGCACCGACGATGACGAGATCCCGGCCGTCATCTCGGCGGTGCTCGCCATGTATTCGGCCCGCGCGACCGGGGACATCGTCATCCGCAATATCCGCAAGATAGATCCAGCCCCGGTATGGGGCAAGGCAGGGATTGTAGATCAGATGAACAGCAGATTCTAACCATGGGAAAACACGAATGAAGAAATTCAGAGTACGCGTCAATGGCAAGGAGTATGAGGTCGAGGTTGAGGAGATGGAGGCATCCCCCTCCACTGCACCGGCCGTAGCAACACCATCTCGCCCCGCTCCTGCGGCCCAACCGGTGCAGGCGGCGGCGAAGGCCACTCCCCGACCGGCGGCCCCTGCCGCCCCGGCGACTGGCGGGGCGGAAACCATCGCCGCCCCGATGCCGGGAACCATCCTCGACGTCAAGGTCCAGGCCGGGGAGAAGGTCGCCAAGGGTCAGATCCTGATGATCCTCGAGGCGATGAAGATGGAAAACGAGATCCTGGCCCCGCACGACTGCACCATCGCCGAGGTCCGTGCCGTCAAGGGCGCCTCGGTGAACGCCGGCGATCCCCTGGTCGTCCTCGCCTAACCAAAGGAGAACAACATGCTCGCGGCACTGGCGGAGTTCATCCACAGCATGGGGATATTCAACCTCACTTTCGGTCATGTCCTGATGATCGGTATCGCCTGCCTGCTGATCTATCTGGCGATCGTCAAGGGCTTCGAACCCCTGCTGCTCATTCCCATCGCCTTCGGCGTCCTGCTCACCAACCTGCCCCTGGCGGACATGATGGCCGAGCCGATCATCGAGATCAGGGATAAGGTCATCCATACCGTCCAGCCCGGCGGTTTGATGTACTACCTGTTCCAGGGCGATCATCTGGGGATCTTCCCGCCCCTGATCTTTCTCGGGGTCGGGGCGATGACCGATTTCGGGCCGCTGATCGCCAACCCCAAGTCCCTGCTCCTCGGCGCCGCCGCCCAACTCGGGATTTTCATCACGTTCATCGCCGCGATCGGCTCAGGCCTGTTCACCGCCCAGGAGGCCGCCTCCATCGGCATCATCGGCGGGGCCGACGGGCCGACCGCGATTTTCCTCTCCTCCCGACTGGCACCGCATCTCCTCGGCTCGATCGCCATCGCCGCCTATTCGTACATGGCGATGGTGCCGATCATCCAGCCGCCGATCATGCGGCTGTTGACCACGAAGAAGGAACGGGCGATCAAGATGGAACAGCTGCGCGAGGTCAGCAAGAAGGAGCGGATCCTGTTTCCGATCGTCGTCACCATCGTCGTCGCCCTGATCGTCCCGCCGGCGACCTCGCTCATCGGCATGCTGATGGTCGGCAACCTCTTCCGCGAGTGCGGCGTCGACCGGCCGCCTCGAGGATACCGCCAAAAACGCCTTGATCAACACCATCACGATCTTTCTCGGGATGTCGGTCGGCGCAACCGCCACCGCCGAGAATTTCCTTCGGGTCGAAACCCTTGCCATCCTCTTTCTCGGCGTGACCGCCTTCGCGATCGGCACCGCCGGCGGCGTGTTGCTCGCCAAGCTGATGAACAAGGTCATGGGCGGGGGCATCAATCCGCTCATCGGCTCGGCCGGAGTCTCGGCGGTACCGATGGCGGCCCGGGTATCCCAGGTCGAGGGACAGAAAGAGGATCCGTCCAACTTCCTGCTCATGCACGCGATGGGGCCCAACGTCGCCGGTGTCATCGGCTCCGCCGTCGCCGCTGGAATACTGTTATCCCTGTTCAAGTAGAGAAGCCGGCATCGATGCCCTCCCGCGTCGGCCGACAGCACCTGTCGCCACCTGCAGGCCTGAGAGCCGGCGCCGTTTGCTCTTGACAATTCTCCAAGAGTAGCATACAAGTGCAATAGTAACATTGTTCTTTTCTGACCGTTTTCGGTGAACCCCTGGGTGTAAAGACTCCATGACATCCCGCCACGGGAAAGAAATTATAAATTTTATAAATCATATCAATAATATTTGTTGTATCGAAATACAAATTACAATCACCGGACAGATGCCGATAGTAATGCATTGCGACCTATTTCTTCAGCAGAGAGCGACTGTGCAGTAACAATGTTAAACGAATTGAACCCCGATATCCAGAAACGCCTTGAACTGGCGGTTCTCGAGGTCTTCTCCAACTCCGACTTCCACAAGGCGAGCATCAGGGACATTGCCGGTCGCGCCGGTGTCAGCTTCACTACGATCTACAAGCATTACGGCAGCAAGGAGCGCCTGGTCTTCGCTTTCGTCGACGTCTGGATGGGAAAGCTGACTGATCGCATCGTTGACCATCTCCAGGGCATCGAGGATCTGAAGGAGAAACTGCGCAAGGTCTTCTGGCTGCAGCTCGACTACTACGAACGGCACCAGGGGCTGGGCAAGATTGTCTTCATGACCCTGCCGATGAAAACCTGGATGGCCGACGAGACCTTCAACCAGCGACGCATGATGAACCTGCTGATCGGCGTCCTGCGCCAGGGCCAGAAGGAAGGGGTGCTGAACCCCGACGTGCGGGCCGGCACCCTTCTCGATTTCCTGATGGGCTTCGTTCAGCGCAGTTTCTTCATGTGGATTCTGCGCGGCCAGCAGGGAAGCCTGTCCGAACAGGCCAACACCATGTTCGAGATGGTATGGCGCGGCATGGCCAATCCTCATCCCTCTGCCAATCACACCAGAAATCCCGAGTAACTCAGCTTCGAACCTGCATGGCCGCAAGGCCCCAGACCCTTACCCTTTCCGATGGAGACGCAAATGAAGATTCTGAAAATCGATCATCTCGGTATCGCAGTCAACAGCATGGACGAAGGCAAATCATTCTGGTCCGACGTCCTCGGTCTCTCCTTCGAAGGCGCCGAAACCGTTGCCGAGCAGAAGGTGACGACCGCATTTTTCCCGGTCGGGGAAAGCGAGGTCGAACTGCTGGAATCCACCTCTCCTGACGGGCCGGTGGCGAAATTCATTGAGAAGAAGGGCACCGGGTTCCAGCATGTCGCCTTCCGGGTCGAAAACATCGAGGAGGCGCTGGCCGAACTGAAGGCCAAGGGAGTCCAGCTGATCGACCAGGTCCCGAGGAAAGGTGCCGGCGGCGCCAAGATAGCCTTCCTCCATCCCAAGGCGACCGGCGGTGTTCTGGTCGAATTGTGTGAACGATCCTGATCCGTTGCATCAACCTAAGCGAACAACCGCATCCTACCAGGAGGACAGAGAATGGCATCGCATCCGGAAAAAACGAGATGGGAAGAACTCGCCAGCAAGCAGATGAAGGGCAAGAGCCCGGATTCACTCGATTGGCTGACCCCGGAAGGCATCAAGGTCAAGGCCCTCTATACGGCGGAAGACCTGGACGGCATTGAATCGGTCAACACCCTGCCCGGACTTCCCCCGTATGTTCGGGGGCCGATGGCGACAATGTACTCCGGCCGTCCCTGGACCATCCGGCAGTACGCCGGCTTTTCCACCGCCAAGGAATCCAACGCCTTTTATCGCAAGGCCCTCGCCGCCGGCCAGAAAGGTCTGTCGGTGGCCTTCGATCTCGCCACCCACCGCGGTTACGACTCCGATCACCCGCGCGTCGCCGGCGACATCGGCAAGGCCGGGGTGGCCATCGATTCGGTCGAGGACATGAAGATCCTCTTCGACGGCATCCCGCTCGACCAGATGTCGGTTTCGATGACGATGAACGGGGCGGTCATCCCGATCCTTGCCGGCTATATCGTCGCCGCCGAGGAACAGGGGGTACCCCATGAGAAATTGACGGGCACCATCCAGAACGACATCCTCAAGGAATACCTGACCCGCAACACCTACATCTACCCGCCGAGCCCGTCGATGCGGATCATCTCCGACATCATGGCCTTCTGCTCGAAGGAGATGCCGAAATACAACACGATCAGCATCAGCGGCTACCACATGATGGAGGCCGGCGCCAACAGTGTCCTGCAGACGGCCTTTACCCTGGCCGACGGGGTGGAGTACGTCAAGGCCGCGCTGAAGAGCGGACTCGATGTCGACACCTTCGCCCCGCGGCTGTCGTTCTTCTTCGGCATCGGCATGAATTTCTTCATGGATATCGCCATGCTGCGGGCGGCCCGTTTCCTCTGGCACCGCCTGATGAGCCAGTTCAACCCCAAAAACCCGCAGTCGTCGATGCTCCGCACCCATTGCCAGACCTCGGGCTGGAGCCTGACCGAGCAGGATCCGTACAACAACGTCATCAGAACGACGCTCGAGGCCCTGTCGGCGGTGCTCGGCGGCACCCAGTCGCTGCACACCAACTCCTTCGACGAGGCCATCGGCCTGCCGACCGACTTCTCGGCCCGGATCGCCCGCAACACCCAGATCGTCATCCAGGAGGAGAGCCAGATCTGCCACGTCATCGACCCGCTCGGCGGTTCCTACTACCTCGAGTCGCTGACCCACAGCATCATCAACGAGGCCCAGAAGATCATCGACGAGATCGAGAAGCTGGGCGGCATGGCCAAGGCCATCGAATCGGGGATGCCGAAGATGCGGATCGAGGAGTCGGCCGCCCGCAAGCAGGCCCGGATCGACCAGGGCCTCGATGTCATCGTCGGGGTCAACAAGTACAAGCTGCCGGACGAGAAGATCGATTTCGAGGTCCGCGAGGTCCCGGCAACGGTCCGCGACGAACAGGTCGAGAGGCTCAAACAGATCAGGGCCAGCCGCGACACTGCCGCGGTCGAGAAGGCCCTGGCCGACCTGACAAGGGCGGCTGAGGGTGACGGCAATCTCCTCGAGGCGGCGCTGCCGGCAGTGCGGGCACGGGCCACCGTCGGCGAGATCTCCGATGCGATGGAAAAGGTCTTCGGCCGCTTCGTCGCCACCACCCGCTGCATCTCCGGCGCCTATTCCTCGGAATTCGCTCAGGATTCAGAGATCATTTCCGCCTTACGGGCTCGGACTGCCAAATTTCTCGAGACCCAGGGCCGACGCCCGCGGCTGCTGGTCACCAAAATGGGTCAGGACGGCCATGACCGTGGGTTCAAGGTCATCGCCAGCGCCTATGCCGACCTCGGTTTCGACGTCGATATCAGCCCGATGTTCCAGACCCCGGAAGAGGCGGCCAAGATGGCGATCGAAAACGACGTCCATGTCGTCGGCGCATCGAGTCTCGCCGCCGGCCACAAAACCCTGGTCCCGGCCCTGATCGCCGAATTGAAGAAACAGGGTGGTGAAGATATCCTGGTCGTAGCCGGAGGGGTCATCCCGCCGGGCGATTATGCCTTCCTTTTCGACGCCGGGGTCCAGGCGGTCTTCGGTCCCGGCACCCCGATCACGGTCTCCGCCGACAAGACCCTCAGCCTCCTGGAGGAAAAATTCCGGCGCTGAGATGCACTGCAGTCAACCATACCCTGCAACCCGGAATGGACACTCTCCTCGCCGGGTTGCAGGTGATTCGATATTGTTGCGATGCGACCTGATAACGATCGCTGTTCGCCAACCCATCAGAGATACCGCCAGTGAAGGAAGCGCAGTACTATATTGAGGGTGTCCTCCAGCGGAACCGTTTGATTCTGGCGCGGACCATCACCCTGATCGAGAGCAGCCTGCCGGCCCACCAGGATATGGCGCGAATGATCATCGACCGGCTGCTGCCCTACACCGGCAAATCCTACCGGCTCGGCATCACCGGCGTCCCCGGGGCCGGCAAGAGCACCTTCATCGAAGGCTTCGGCACCATGCTGACCGAACTCGGCCATCGGGTGGCGGTGCTGGCCATCGACCCCAGCAGCAGCCGCAGCGGCGGCAGCATCCTCGGCGACAAGACCAGGATGGAAAAACTGGCGGTCAACGACAGGGCCTTCATCCGACCATCTCCATCGCAGGGGACCCTCGGCGGGGTCGCCCGCAAGACTCGTGAAACCATGCTGGTCTGCGAGGCGGCGGGGTACGATGTGATCATCGTTGAAACCGTCGGGGTGGGACAGTCGGAGACGACGGTCGCCTCGATGGTTGATTTTTTCCTGGTCCTGATGATCGCCGGGGCCGGTGATGAACTGCAGGGGATAAAGAAGGGGGTGCTCGAGGTTGCCGACGCCATCGTCATCAACAAGGCGGACGGGGACAACATCCTCCGGGCGCAGATAGCCCAGAAGGAGTATCAGACGGCCCTGCACCTGCTGATGCGCTCCGACCCGGTCTGGACCCCGCCGGTGCTGACCTGCAGCTCCGTGGAAATGACAGGTCTGGCAGGAATCTGGCAGACCATTGCCGACCACCGGGCCGCCCATAACGCCGCCGACCTGCTGGAGGCCAAAAGAAGAGAGCAGTCGCTCGACTGGATGGACTTTCTCCTCGAGGAGGGATTGCGGCAGTGGTTTTACGGCAATGCGGCGATACGCTCCCTGCTACCCGGTATTCGAACCGCTGTCGCCGCCGGGAAACTGTCGCCGACAGCCGCTGCCGACCGGTTGCTCGACTATCTGCGGGAAATCAACGGCACCGGGGCGAAGGCCTGAACCATTCCGCACCCGGTCCGGATTATTTCTGTTGGTACCACCCTGAATATTTGACGTAGTTGTCGGCAATTCTCTCGATCTCGCCCGAAATCAGCTTCTCGCTGATATCCTTGACCTTCCGCGCCGGCACCCCGGCATAGATGCTTCCCGCGGCAACCCTCGTCCCCTGGGTAACGACCGCCCCGGCGGCGATGATGGTATGGCTCTCGACCACGCAGTCATCCATGACGATCGCCCCCATGCCGATCAGGACGTTGTCATGGACGGTGCAGCCGTGGACAATGGCGTTATGGCCGATCGACACCCTGTTGCCTATAGTGGTGGGGAATTTCTGATAGGTACAGTGGATGACGGCCCCATCCTGGACATTGACCCGGTTACCCATCCGGATGGAATGGACATCGCCGCGGATGACGGCGTTATACCAGATGCTGCACTCGTCCCCCATCACCACGTCACCGACCACGACCGCAGTCTCGGCAAAATAGCAACCGGCACCGTATTGCGGGGTCTTGCCGTTCAATTCCCGGATGATCATATCCTGCCCTCTTCCGTGGTAACAGGGAGCCGACTGCCATACCGGACAGGCGGCTCCCCGGAGATCACCTAGCCGATGACGCAGAGCGAAGCCCCTTTGGCCACGGTGTCGCCGCTCTTGAACGGTATCGATTTGATAACGCCGTCACAGGGGGAAGGCAGCGCGTTTTCCATTTTCATCGCCTCGAGGACGACGATGGCTTCACCCTTGACGACGGCATCGCCGACATTCTTCCGATACTTGACGATCATCCCCGGCATCGGCGCCAGGAGATGGGTGCCGGCGGTATCGCCGGACGGCTGCACCGGGGCCGGAGCCGGGGCGGCAGCCTGGGCAGGGGCCTGGGCAGAGGCCTGCACTGGTGCCGGAGCAGTCGCCACCGGAGCGGCAACCGGGGCCGGCGGCACTGCCACTACCGGTCCGCCGATTGGATCGACCTCGACGTTGAAATGCTCGCCGTCGATAAAGACATTGAAGGTGCGCAGGTTCGCCGTCTTGACCGGACTGTCGGCCTTTTTCTCGATGAGTTCCCCGGCCAGGGCCTTTTTCAGCAACGCATCCCGCTTTTTCACATCTTCGAGGGTGATCGGCTTGACACTCGCCGGCGGCTCGCTGCGGCCGTATTTCCATTCAAGGAACTTACGGCCGGTAACCGGGAACTGGGCATAGAGGATGACATCGTCGATATCGGCCGCCAGGTCGCCGATCTCGGCCTTGGCCTTTTCCAACTCCGGTTCCAGGACCTCGGCCGGACGGCAGGTGATCGGCTCCTCGCCCCGCGGGTAGCCCTTCAAGGCCTTTTTCTGCAGCTCGGGGTCGATCGGCACCGCCGTCTTGCCATACAGGCCGTAGCACAGATCCTTGACCTGGCCGGTGATCATCTTGTACCGCTCGCCGGGGGTATCGTGCAGAACATTGTTGACCGTCTGGACGCCGACGATCTGGCTGGTCGGGGTGACCAGCGGGATCTGGCCCAGGTCTTTCCGGACTCTCGGCAGCTCTTTGTACACCTCATCGATCTTGTCGAGGGCATCCATCTCCCGCAGCTGGTTGACCAGATTCGACAGCATGCCGCCCGGGGTCTGGTGCAGCAGGACGTTGATGTCGATGATCGAGACCTTCGAATCGTCGAGCAAATGCTTGTACTTCGGCAGGATCTGCTTCTCGAGGATCTCGTTGATCGCCGCCAGTTTCTTGATGTCGAAACCGGTATCGCGACTGGTGCCGAGCAGGGCCATGACCAGCGGTTCAATGGCGGCATGGGAGGTCCGGTAGGCATAGGGGGTCATGCAGGTGTCGATGATGTCGACGCCGGCCTCGATGGCCTTGAGATGGGTCATCGGCGACATGCCGGAGGTGAAATGGCTGTGGAGATGGATCGGCGCCTTGACCGCCTCTTTCAGGGCCTTGATCAACGGATAGGCGTCATAGGGGGCCATCAGCCCGGCCATGTCCTTGACACAGATCGAATCGGCCCCCATATCCTCCAGGGCCTTGGCCTTATTGACGTAATATTCGAGGTTATAGACCTCACCGCCGAGACGCGGTTCGGTCAGGGTATAGCAGATGCAGCCCTGGAAATGCTTACCGCTCTTCTTGATCTGTTTCACCACCGTCTCGAAGTTGCGGTAATCGTTGAGGGCATCGAAGGTCCGGAAGACGTCCATGCCATTTTCCGCCGCCCGCTCGACAAAGGCCAGGGCCAGGTCATCGGCGTAGTTACGGTAGCCCACGAGGTTCTGGGCCCGCAGCAGCATCGAAAAAGGGGTCTTCTTGATATACCGTTTCAGGGTCCGCAATCTCTGCCATGGATCCTCGTTGAGAAAACGGTGCATGGTATCGAAGGTGGCCCCACCCCAGGTCTCGATCGCCCAGAAGCCGACCTCGTCCATCAGTTCGGCGACCGGGATCATATCCTCGGTCCGTCCGCGGGTGGCAAACAAGGATTGATGGCCATCCCGCAGGGAGAGATCCATGATCTTGACAGGGTTCTTGGCCCTGGGACGATCGCTCTCATATTTCAACGCAGTCATCTGTACATTATCGCTCATCGCGCATCTCCCTTTCGCATCGTATTGCGTTCGTCGCGCAGACTAGCCGATCCGCCCTAAGGCCCGCATCTGGATCAGTCTGCGCATGGTCATCATCTCCATCCTGCCGCTTATCACCCAGCCGCTCTCAACCGCCGGAGCCGGCTGGAGCGCCGGCTCGGAGGGTTGTGCCGCCACCTGGGCCTCTTCCTGCTGCAGGTAGGCATTTACGGCCGCCAGGGCCGCTGCCGTCTTCTTTTGCCTCATTTCCATGTCCAGTCCTCTATCCCCGCCCCGGTTTCACCTGACACACCAGGCGCCGGCATGATCGTTACCTTTCGGTATCACGCCCGCCGGGCCTTCAGATGCCGTGGCCGGCATCACTTATTCATAGATGGCGTACTCGGTCTCGGTACCCAGCAGGGCATCGATCTCGGCCTGGACCACCCGCCGGCGATCGTTGTTCACCCATTTGTTCCAATCTTCGACCGATCGCCAGGTACTGATGACCATCCATTCGTCGTTTCGATCGATTCTCCTGAGGGTCTCTCCCGAAATGTACCCCGACTGGTTCAGGGTCAGACCCCTTAATTTCTGGAGCAGCAACGACAGTTCGATGCTCTCCTTGCCCGTCACCCTGCGCTTGATGAAGATCTTGACTGCCATGAATCTCTCCCATGAAAAGAATTGATCGCTCCCCGGATACCTTCTCCTCGGGTTACAGTGGAATATTGCCGTGCTTCTTCATCGGATTGCTGTCCCGCTTGTTCTGCAGCAGGCCAAGGGCCCTGATGATGCGCGAACGCGTCATCGAAGGCTCGATAATGTCGTCGATATATCCGCGCTGGGCCGCCACATAAGGGTTGGCCACCGTATTCTGATATTCCTTTTCCTTGTCCGCCAGAAATTCGACGGCATTCTCCGCCTTTCGCGCCTGCCGCCCGTACAGGACCTCGACCGCGCCGCGTGCGCCCATGACCGCAATCTCGGCCGAGGGCCAGGCGTAGTTGATATCGCCGCGGAGATGCTTCGAAGACATCACGCAGTAGGCCCCGCCATAGGCCTTGCGGGTGATGACGGTGATTTTCGGTACCGTCGCCTCGGCATAGGCGTAGAGGATCTTGGCGCCATTGCGGATGACTCCGCCATACTCCTGGGCCGTTCCCGGCAGAAAGCCGGGAACATCGACGAAGGTCACGATCGGAATGTTGAAGCAGTCGCAGAAGCGGACGAACCTCGCCCCCTTGATTGACGAATCGATATCCAGGACCCCGGAGAGATGGGCAGGCTGGTTGGCCACAATACCGACGCTGACGCCGTTATAGCGGGCAAAGCCGACGATCAGGTTCGGCGCGAACATTTCCTTGACTTCGAAAAATTCACCGCCGTCGACAGTGTGGAGAATGACCTCCTTCATGTTATAAGCGGCGTTGGGATTTTCCGGGATGATCGTATTCAGGTGCTCGGCGGCACGTTTCGGCGGATCGTCACAGGGCTGGACCGGTGTCGTCTCGAGGTTGTTCTGGGGCAGATAGGACACCATCCTCCTGATATAGTTGATGGCATCGACTCCCGAGGTGGCGGCGTAATCGGAGACGCCGCTGCGCGAGGAGTGCATCGCCGCCCCGCCAAGCTCTTCGACGGTGACATCCTCATGGGTCACCGATTTGACGACCTTGGGGCCGGTCAGGAACATGTAGGAATTGTTCTGCACCATGACCACGAAGTCGGTCAGGACCGGAGAATACACCGCCCCGCCGGCACAGGGCCCGAAAATCGCCGAAATCTGCGGCACCACCCCCGAGGCCATGACATTGCGCAGGAAGATCTCGGTATATCCGGCCAGGCTCTCGATGCCCTCCTGGATCCGGGCGCCGCCGGAATCGTTGAGACCGATGACCGGGGCCCCGTTTTTCATTGCCAGATCCATGATCTTGCAGATCTTTTCGGCAAAGGTCTCGGACAGCGAGCCGCCGAGAACGGTGAAATCCTGGGCAAAGACATAGACGATCCGCCCATCGATAGTGCCATGGCCGGTGACCACGCCGTCACCCGGAAAGACCGTCTCCTCCATGCCGAAATCACGGCAGCGATGGGTCTTGAACATATCGAATTCTTCAAACGATCCGGGATCAAGCAGCAGTTCGATGCGCTCCCTTGCCGTCATCTTTCCCTGGGCGTGCACTTTGTCGATCTTGTCCTGACCGCCACCCAGGCGGGCCTGCTCCCTGAGTCGGACAAGGTGGTCCAGCCGATTCTGCGTATTCATATCCTCTCCATCATGGTCAAACGATCGGGATGCTGTCTTGTTCATCGAATGCAGGCCGGCAACGCAACCGGAAGGCACGCCGGGGCCTGCATCACTGTTTCTTCGATGGTCGATCTGGGATCAGGAAAACGCCTCTTTGCAGAGGCGGCCGAGGCTGCCGAGATCCTTGCAGACATAGAGACCACTCTCTTCCATTGCCGTGATTTTGGCCGCGGCGGTACCCTGGCCGCCGCTGACGATGGCGCCGGCATGGCCCATCCGCCTGCCCGGCGGGGCAGTGAGCCCGGCGATGAAGCCAACCACCGGTTTCTTCATGTTCTGCTTGATCCAGGCCGATGCCTTCTCTTCGGCATTGCCGCCGATCTCGCCGACCATGACCACCGCTTCGGTTTTTGGATCGGCATTGAAGCGCTCGAGACAGTCGATGAAACCCGTACCGTTGACCGGGTCACCGCCGATGCCGATACACGTGGTCTGGCCGAGACCGACCTGGGTAAGCTGGTGAACGACCTCATAGGTCAGGGTTCCCGAGCGGGAAACGACCCCCACCGGTCCACCCGGTTTGTGGATCGCCCCGGGCATGATGCCGATCTTGCACTCGCCCGGGGTGATGATACCGGGGCAGTTCGGTCCGATCAAGCGCGATGAGGTCTGGCCAAGATAATTTTTGACTCGAAGCATGTCGAGAACGGGGATTCCTTCGGTGATGCAGACTATCAGTTCGATACCGGCATCAGCCGCCTCGAGGATGGCTTCGGCGGCAAAGGGCGGGGGCACCAGGATCATCGAGGCGTTGGCGCCGGTATGCTGCCGTGCCGATCTGACCGTATCGAAGACCGGGACCGAATCCATGAACTGCCCACCCTTGCCGGGGGTCACGCCGGCAACGACCCTGGTCCCGTATTCGATACACTGCCGGGCGTGAAACTGCCCTTCCTTGCCGGTGATACCCTGCACAAGAACACGGGTCTCTGAATTAACGAGGATACTCATCTCATGCCTCTAGTGGTAATGGAGCTCCCGCTCCCTTGAATGCAGACAATTCCGAAAACTGTACCGGGACAGTGATCGCTCAGCGCTGTCTTCACGGCCTCGGATTTGGTAATTGAGTCGCGACGATCCCGTCAGGCAACGATCTCCGCCACCTTTCTGGCAGCATCGGCCAGATCGGTCGCATTGATCAGCTTCATGCCCGATTCCGAGAGGATGCGGCGTCCTTCGTCGACGTTGGTCCCCTCCATGCGCACGACCACCGGGACGTTCAGGTTGACATGCTGGGCTGCCTGGACCACGCCCTGGGCCAGGACGTCACAGCGGAGGATACCGCCGAAGATGTTGATCAGAATGCCCTTCACGTTGGGATCGCCGAGGATGATGCGGAAACCGTTCTCCACCATCTCGGCGTTGGCGCCGCCGCCGACGTCAAGGAAGTTGGCGGGAGAGGCACCGGCCTGCTTGATGATGTCCATCGTTGCCATCGCCAGACCGGCGCCGTTGACCATGTTGCCGACGTTGCCGTCGAGCTTGATGTAGTTCAGACTGTACTTCGCCGCCTCGGCCTCGGCCGGATCGTCCTCGAACGGATCATGCATGGCGACGACATCGGGGTGGCGGAACAGGGAGTTGGAGTCGATATCCATCTTCGCATCGAGGGCGACGATCGCGTTGTCCTCGGTGATGATCAACGGGTTGATCTCGACCAGCGAACAATCGTAATCGACAAACAGGCGGTACAGACTTTTCAGCACTGCCGAGGCGGTCTTCATCAGCGCCGGTTCGAGCTCGAGACCGAAGCAGACCTGACGGAGATGGAAGCCCTGGATGCCGATCAGCGGATTGACCGATACCTTGATGATCCTCTCCGGCGTCTTTTCGGCGACCTCCTCGATATCCATCCCGCCATCCTGACTGGCGATGATGGTGATGCTCGCGGTCTCGCGATTCGGGATGATGGAGAGATACAGTTCTTTTTTGATCCGGACGCCCTTCTCCACCAGGACCTTCCTGACCAATCGCCCTTCCGGCCCGGTCTGTTTGGTGACCAGCTGCATGCCGAGGATGGTTCCGGCGGCGCTCTCGGCCTCTTTCGCCGATTTGGCAACCTTCACGCCACCGCCTTTGCCCCGGCCGCCGGCATGGATCTGCGCCTTGACCGCAACAGGGAATCCCATGGTCCCGGCCAGTTGCACCACCTCTGTAACAGTCTCGCAGACACTTCCTTCCGGGACCGGCACACTGTACTTCCGGAACAACTCTTTCGCCTGGTATTCGTGAATCTTCATAAAAATTCCTCAAACGGACGGAACACCTCCGCCCGCATTTTTTTGCCGAGAGAAACACAACCGGGCCGGCAACCCTTCGATGCGCAGCCCGGTTGTTTCCTTTCTCAGCGTTTGGGGTATCCCATCTTCGCGAGAGTAGCCGTAATTTCATCCAGAATCGCCGGATCATCGATGGTCGACGGCATATTGTAGTCCTTGCCGCCGGCGATGGCCCGCATGGTCCCGCGCAGGATCTTGCCGGAACGGGTCTTCGGCAGTCTTGCGACCTGGGTCGCATCGCGGAAACAGGCGATCGGGCCGATGGCTTCGCGGACCATCTTGACCAGTTCCTCCTTGATCTCCTCGCTGGGCCGGGTGACGCCGGCCTTGACGACAAAGAGACCAAGCGGCAGCTGGCCCTTCAGATCGTCATGGGTACCGAAAACGGCACACTCGGCGACATCGGGATGGTTGGAGATGATCTCCTCCATCGCCCCGGTGGAGAGCCGGTGACCGGCGACATTGATGACGTCGTCCATACGGCCCATGACATAGACATAGCCGTCCTGGTCGATATAGCCGCCGTCGCTTGTATCATAATAGCCGGGAAACTTGGTCATGTAGGATTTGACGAACCGCTCGTCGTTGCGCCAGAGCGTGACGAGGTTGCCGGGAGGCAGCGGCAGCTTGATGACGATGTTGCCCTCCTTGCTGGCCGGGAGTTCGGTCCCTTCTTCATTGACGATGTGGACATCGTAACCGGGCAGGGCCTTGGTCGGCGACCCTTCCTTGACCGGCAATTCCTCGATACCGCGGCAATTGCCGACGATGGCCCAGCCGGTCTCGGTCTGCCACCAGTGGTCGATGACGGGGACCCCGATCAGTTTTTCGGCCCAGTGCAGGGTGTCGGGATCGAGACGTTCGCCGGCAAGGTAAAGGCACTCAAAACAGGAGGTATCGTATTTCTTGAAATGCTCGCCGTTCGGGTCTTCCTTCTTGATCGCCCGGAAGGCGGTCGGGGCGGTAAACAGACTCTTCACCCCATGCTGGGAGATGACCCGCCAGAAGGCCCCGGCGTCGGGAGTGCCGATCGGTTTACCCTCATAGAGGATGGTGGTGGAACCCTGGATCAACGGGGCATAGACGATATAGGAGTGACCGACGACCCAGCCGACATCCGAGGCTGACCACCAGACCTCACCGGGGTTGATGTTGTACAGATTCTTCATCGTCCAGAGCAGGGCAACGGCATGACCGCCATTATCCCGCAACACCCCCTTCGGCATCCCGGTCGTGCCGGAGGTATAGAGGATGTAGAGCGGGTCGGTGGCCTCCAGTTCGACACATCCGACCGGCTTGCTGGCCGCCACCAGCTCGTTCCAGTCGAAATCCCGGCCCTCTTTCATCTCCGACTTGATGATATCGCGCTGAAAGAGAATAACCTTCTTCACTTCATGAACGGACTGTTCGATGGCGCTGTCGACCAGCGGTTTATAGGCGAGAATTTTTTTGCCCTCGATCGCCCCGGAGGCAGTGATGATGAGTTTGGGCTGGGCATGATCGATACGGATTGCAAGCTCATGGGCGGCAAAACCGCCGAAGACGACGGAATGGATGGCTCCAAGCCTGGCGCAGGCAAGCATCGCTACCGCCGCCTCGGGGATCATCGGCATGTAGATGACGACCGTATCGCCCTTGGTCACCCCCTGACTCTGCAAGGCCCCGGCAAAGAGAGCGACCCGCTCCTGCAGTTCCTTGTAGGTGATCTTGGCGATGGTATTGGTCACGGGGCTGTCGTAGATGATGGCGGTCTGGTCGGCCCGGCCATTTTCCACGTGACGATCGACGGCATTGTAGCAGGTGTTCATCTTGCCGCCGACGAACCAGCGATAGAACGGCGGGTTGGAGGAATCGAGCACCTTGTCGTACTGTTTGTACCAGGTAATCCCTTTTGCAGCTTCGGCCCAAAACGCTTCGCGGTTTTGCACACTACTCTGGAACACAGAATCAAAATTACTCATAAGCACTCCTCATCTGGTCTGAATGTTAGCTGTCTGTCCTGCTGCCTTTCCCATGTATACAGTATAGAATTTCAATCTTCAAGGATTTAATCAAACATTGTTACCATCTCTTTCCTTCAACAAAAACAATGTTGTGTCTTTTTCTATAAAATTCATAATATTACATCGAACAGACCTTAATCACTGCAGATCAGGATGTTCACGCTAAAAAAGAACAATCTGTCGGCATAATAAATGTAACAATTCGTTTTTATGTGGAATATTAAAATACCATTTACCCCCTTCCGATCGATGCGTAACAATGTTACCATTTGCATTCTATTGGACAAAATTCGCGAGATCGTTCTTTTCGGGGTGCATTGATCACCGATGTAACCTCAACCCCTAAAGAAAATTTCATACAACCTATAACATTCTGTATTATCGAGTTTTTTTATAAATCGACGGCATGATCGCCGATGATGTCCCGATGATGCTTCCCAACTCCACTCGATCATATCAATCCAATGATTCCAGCAACATCAGGATAGGCAGAATGTTGTTCTTTACGTAAACCAGCACCAAGTAACGGAAGAAGGCCGTTTTCCGAGGACGGAGAAGGGGAAATCCCGGCAGAACCGGTGATATAGGTCGATTGCCTGTCAGGCTTGGCGCCGGAAAAGACAGGCTCGCTGCCCCGATCAATCAATCCGTCGGCCTCTCAGTGGGCCGGACGGAAGGGAAAGCCCTCTTGACCGTTCCACGAGAGAAAAGGGATGGACTTGGCGAAAAGGCCGGGTATGATGCCGTCATGATCCTTCACGAACCAGTCCATCCCCAGTTCTTCAAGGAACGTCGACTACGCCTGACCCTGCTGGCGGTCATGATCGTTGCCTTTATCTTCGGGTTTGCCGACCTGATCTCCAACCGCAACTTCGAACGACTGCACATCTTCCTCTTCAATCTCTGCAGCGGCGGCTTCGTTGTCATCTACCACACCGAAAACACAGCGCAACCGTCGCCGAGGGCCTACGGCTTCCTCATCCTCAGTCTCCTCTACGCCGTTTTTGCCTTTCTGGAGTTGTACCTGCCGGCGGCGATCGTCTCGGTGGTTCTGGCCTTCGTGGTGGAATCGATCCGGATCCAGAAATTTCCCTTCGTCCCGGTCGATCTCATCTCCACCCGGACACCGATCGTCGACAAGTTTCACCATGCCGCGATCCTCTGCCTCTCCATCGCCCTGGTCATCGCCGCCTTCGTCGTCGTCAACAATGACGCCCTGCATTGGATCGCCAACAAGAACCTGACCCTGAACCTCTTCTTTCTCGGCTACTCCTTCCCCCTGTCGCTGCTGTCGATGTCGGTGATGTTCTCCTTTGTCGAAGAGGTCGCGGCGCCGTTACCGCTGATGTTATTGAACTTTTTCTTCTGGTTCATCACCCTGGGGGTGGTGATCTTTTTCGTCTTCATCCTCAAGTCGATGGCGATCGCCAAATTCGCCATCGCCACCGCGCTCTTTGTCGTCGTCGCCCTGATGCTCGTCTTCTTTCTCCGTTACGGCCGGCCGGTGCAGCAGAAACACTTTCTCCTCTCCGGCATGTTTTTTCTGCTCTTCACCGGCATCACCGGGGTCCTCTACATCATCCTGGCCCACTTTCCCGGCCTCTATGCCACCTGGGGCCGCCTGCTGCTCAACAGTCACAGCTACCTCGCCCTCTACGGCTGGAGTCTGAGCGGCATGCTGGTGTTGATCCGCTGGAACGATTTCCCGCTGCGGGTCAATTCGCTCCGGGTTATCGGCATCCACTGGATAGCGCTCGGGATCATGGCACCGCTCGGCAAAACCAGCCTGACCGCCGCCCTGATCACCATATCGCTCTATCTGTACTTCCTTTCCCTCTTCTTCCAGCGTGACCGATGATGGACAAATCGATGGGCTAAAACGGCAACCGTCCGAGAAATGGTGACGGCGGCCAAATTTTGCCGTTCATTGCGTTTCTCGGTTGATCTTTCAAAATCCAGCGTATACCCTTTTATCAGATAAACCCTTTCACAGGAGCATTCCATGCGCACAATCCGCCACCAGATTCGGCGAACCGTCATCCCGACAGGGATATTTCTCGCCTTCCTCGTCCTGACCGGCTGTTCCCAGACGATGTACGGCGCCGCCAATATCACCAGCACCCCCGAGGGGGCGGCGATCGTCAACCTCCGCGACAATTCCCAGATCGGCACGACCCCGGCCCGGGTCGTCTGGAAAGGCGAGGAAGGCACAGCCGAACAGGTCACCCTGCAACTCCGCAAGCAAGGTTATATCGACAAGATATCGACAATCTGGATCAACCACCGGCATCAATCGGAGGCGGAAGCCAAGGCCAATGCCGTCGACATCACGGTTGAACTTGAACAGCAATGATCACCGCAAAGGATACCGACCGCATGCGAACGACCACCTCATTCCCCGTTCCCGGCCTTCTCACCTGCCTGCTGCTCTCCCTGCTGCTGCTCGGCGGCTGCAGTTCCCGGGGCTACATCAACCTCAAGATCCACAGCGAACCGGAAGGGTCCTTCCTGGTGTACAAGATCGACAAACTGAGGGCCGACAGGCCATCCCCCTGGATCTATCTCGGCCAGACGCCCTTCGCCGGAGTCAGCCTGATCGAGGGGGATGAGATGGATTCAGGGGACCGGGTCAGTTTCAAGGTCATGCGCAACGGCTACCTTGACCAGGTCAAGGAATGGAACGGCCAGCAGTTTCTCGACGAGTACGACGAACAGGGTGTGATCTTCTGGACACCGAGACTCATCAAATCCAATCAGTGAGCCGCCATGAACACCATTCTACGCACAATCTGCCTGGCCTTCTGTCTCATCCTTTCCGTCTCCGTCATCACCTCGTGCAAGAAAGGCACACCTCCTCCGGCCACTAAACCGGAGGCCCAGGGCATCGGCACCGGCGGCCAGGCGAGCACGGAAATGGAGGGTCTGGCCGAGAACGACCTGCTCGACAATGCCGGCAAGGACGATTTCAGCCTGATGGGGAACCAGGACGACGAGTACAAGAAGATGTACGGCCGGTCGACCAAGCCGCTGCTGCCGATCTATTTCGATTTTGACCAGTTCACCATCAGTGCCGAGCAGGGGGAACGCCTCCGGCAGAACGCCCGCTACATGCTCGAGCATCCCGAGGTCAAGGTCGTAGTCGAGGGCAACTGCGACGAACGGGGGACGAGCGAGTACAACCTCGCCCTCGGGGAAAGACGGGCGCAGAGCGCCAGGGAGTATCTCGTCCAGATTGGCGTCGACCCGTCTCGCCTGCGGACTGAGAGCTACGGCGAGGAACGGCCGCTCTTCCCCACCAGTGGTGAGGCATCCTGGGCCGAAAACCGCCGGGATGATTTCGTCATCGAGCAATAGTTCTTTACCGCCATGCCGGCCGGCGGCGCTTCGTCCGGCGGCCGTGTTGGAACCTGCCATGACCTGATGCACCCGAATGCATCAGGTCATTTTTTTCCTGCACCGCCGGGTTTTGGGCAACAGCTTCGGCCGCGACCTCCTTTCGGGCGATTGCCCGGTCCGACACGCCTCTCCGCTTGATTTTTTGCCCCTCCTGTATTACCTGGTATTACCGAAATCATCCACTCCGAGGAGAACCGGTATGGGCAACACCAAAGAACGCATCTTTACCTTCAAGGCCGACGCCGACCTGGCCAACCGGCTTGACGGTATCGCCAACAAGTCCGAGTTCATTCGTCGGGCACTCCTCGCCGCCCTCGATCAGGACTGCCCGCTGTGCCAGGGTACCGGGATCCTCAACGATCAACAACGCCGGCACTGGGAACATTTTCTCACCATGCACACACTGGAGCGGTGCAGCGAGTGTCATGCCGTGCATTTCGTCTGCAATGACGGCCACCGCAACGATCTGCAATAGACTGGAGACGGCATGGCACCACCGCGGTTGCGCATCGGATTCCTTGTACTGTCCATCCTGCTCGCCCTGACCTCGACGGCGATGACGGCCCCGCTGCAGGTCGCCGTCTCGATTCCGCCCCAGAAATGGCTGAGCGACCAGATTGGTGGCGAAGGTGTGATCACCACTGTTCTGGTCGCCAGGGGACAGGATCCCCACACCTTCGAACCGACGCCAAAGCAGATCGCCGGCATCTCCCGTTCGAAGCTCTATTTCACCATCGGCATGGAGTTCGAGCAGCAGATCACGCAAAAGCTTGATGCCGCCGTCGCCGGCCTGACGCTGATCGATACGACGACAGCGATCAGAAGGATCGCGATCGGCGAACATGGGCCGGAGAGTCGAGACCGACCATGGCGATCGCCACAACGACGGGGCCGACCCCCATGTCTGGCTGTCGCCCCCGAACCTGATCAGTATGGCGGAGGTCATGGCCAGGGCGATGAGCGCCGCCGATCCCGACCATGCCGCCAGCTACCGGAAGAACCTGCACCAGACCGTCGTCACACTGCAGCAACTCCATCACGAGCTTTCCCTGGAACTGGCACCGTACACCGGCACCTCGTTCTATGTCTTTCATCCCTCCTTCGGCTATTTCGCCAGGGAGTACGGACTGCACCAGGAAGCTGTGGAAATATCCGGCAAATCGCCGACACCGAAGCAGTTGTCGGCCCTGATCGCCCGGGCCAGGCAGGACCGGGTGCGGATCATCTTCGCCCAGCCGCAGTTCGACAGCAGGAGCGCCACCGCCGTGGCCCGGGCCATCGACGGGGTGGTCGAACCGCTCGACCCCCTCGCCGAGGATGTTGCCGCCAACCTCCGAATTATGGCGGCCCGGATCACCAAAGCCCTCAGCCATGACCACCAGGCCCGACCATGACCGAAGAGACCGCCGCCATAGAGATCCGGGACCTGTCGTTTGCCTACGACGATATCCAGATCCTCTGTAACGTCCGCCTCGATATCTGGCGGGGAGACTCGATCTGCATCGTCGGTCCCAACGGCGGCGGCAAGACCACGCTGATCAAGCTGATTCTCGGTCTCCTGTCCCCGGATCGCGGCATCATCCGCATCTTCGGCCGGAGCCCGGAGGCGGAGCGCCAGCGCATCGGCTATGTGCCGCAGTACGCCAAATACGACCCGCAGTTTCCGATTTCGGTGCTCGACGTGGTCATGATGGGCAGGTTGGCCGGAACCCTGCGCAACCGGTACTCGCCAGAGGACCGCGACCAGGCCATGGCCGCCCTCGGCCAGACCGGCCTCACCGATCTGGCGGCGCGGCCCTTCGCCTCGATCTCCGGCGGCCAACGGCAGCGGACTCTGATTGCCCGGGCCCTGGCCTCCGGCGGCGACATCCTGATCCTCGACGAACCGACGGCCAATATCGACCACGAATCGGAGGTCCAGTTCCTCGACCTGCTGAAAGGGCTCAACGAGCGGATGACGATCCTGATGGTGACCCACGAGGTCGGTTTCGCCTCGAGTTTTTTCAAGCGCATCGCCTGCGTCAACCGCCAGGTCGTGATCCATCCGACCAGTAGATTGACCGGCCAGCTGATCCAGGAGATGTACGGCGGTGATCTGCAGATGATCAGGCACGACCACCGCTGCAGCGAGGAGGGGCATCACCGTGACTGAGTTTCTCGCGGCCCTGGCCGACCCCAGCCTTCCTTTCTTCCGCTACGCCGTGCTCACCGGGATCTTCGCCTCGATCCCCTTCGGCGTGATCGGCACCTACGTCGTGGTCCGCCGCATCAGCTACATCGCCGGCGCCATCTCCCACTGCATCCTCGGCGGGGTCGGGGCCGGGCTCTACCTCCAGAACGCCCTCGGCATCAGCTGGTTCGGCCCGCTGCACGGGGCCATCGTCGTCGCCCTCATGGCCTCGCTGATTCTGGCGGTGGTCAGCATGCACGCCAAACAGCGCGAGGACAGCGTCATCGGCGCCCTGTGGTCGGTCGGGATGGCCGCCGGCCTCCTGTTCATCGCCAAAACCCCTGGCTACAGCGACCCGATGAGCTACCTTTTCGGCAATATCCTGCTCATCACCCAAACCGACTTCTATCTCGTTCTCGCCCTTGACGTCCTGGTCATCGGCATAATCGGTTTTTTTTACAACACCTTTCTCGCCATCTGCTTCGACGAGGAATACGCCCAGCTGCGCGGCATCCGCACCCACTGGCTGTACCTGCTGCTGCTCTGCCTGGTGGCGATGACCATCGTCCTGCTGGTGCGAATCGTCGGCATCGTCATGGTCATCGCCCTGTTGACCCTGCCGGCGGCCATCGCCGGCAATTTTGCCCGCAATATCCTGCAGATGATGGTGCTGTCGACGATCTTCTGCATCCTTTTCGTCATTCTGGGCCTGGGGACGAGCTACAGCCTCGACCTGCCGAGCGGTCCGGTGATCATCCTCTTCGCCGCGGCGGCCTATCTCCTCGCCCTCCTCGGCCTGAAGGGCTACCATATCATTGCGGGACGGCGCTGAATTCCCTCGTGGCAGCGTTCTGTCCCGGAAAAAAGCGGCGCCACTTCCCGATCAACTGCCGGTCTCTCTCTATTTCGGCAGACGGGGCAATGCCGTATCGACTATTCTGCGGCTGATCTCAAGTGTCCCCTGCCCGCCCGGACCGGCGGACAACAGCAACATGTGACGATCGGTAAACACCGTCAGCTGCCCGACATCCTCGTTCCAGCAGGCCTTCCGGCCGATACCCTGAACCTCCGTCACGTCCAGGCCGGCCCCCTTCTTCAGGCTTGTGACATACCGTTCATACGCAACAGCGGCATCAGCATCACCATGAGCGCTTACAAACAGGGAAACGGAAACCATCACGTCATTTTCGGCTCCGCCGGTCTCCTCGGCACTGACATAGGTACAGGTCGTTGATTCTCTCTGTATTTTCTCCTCAGGAATCTGCATCGACCGCCCGATGATCGTCTCCATCTCGGCCTGGGTAACCAGCCCACAGGCCCTGATCCCCCCTCCCTCCGCCGCCTGTTCACCATCCCCGGAACATCCGGCCGGAAACAGAGACAAGAAGGAGCACACGGCGATCATCAGCATCGTGCGCCGACAGGGATGTCCGGGGAATTGTGGATACACTTTGTTATCCCGAGTGGTTGGTTCCATATCGGTCACCAATGGTTGAGTTGCGGTTTTCTGAACCGCCTTTTCCTTTAAAAAAGAGCCAGGGCTTGCCGGTAGAGCGCTTCAGCCTGATACGAACTGCGCACGAAGGGCCCGGCGGCGACGCCGGCAAAGCCGCAGGCCAGGGCCTTCTCCTGCAGCAGGGCGAATTCTTCCGGCGGCAGGAAGCGGGCAACCGGCAGGTTGGCGGCCGACGGCTGGAGATACTGGCCCATGGTGAGGAGATCGCAGCCGGCCCGGGCCAGATCGCCCCAGACCTGCCGCAGTTCATCCCCGGTTTCGCCGAGACCGAGCATCAGTCCGGATTTGCAGATCAGCTGCGGCCGCGAACGCTTGGCTGCCGCCAGCACTCCGAGCGAACGGGCGTAGCGGGCCTGGGGCCGGACCTGGGGATAGAGGCGGGGCACCGTCTCGAGATTATGGTTCAGCACCTGGGGGCCGGCCGCAAGGATAGTCTCGAGGGCCCGCCGGTCCCCTTGCAGATCCGGGATCAGCACCTCGATCAGGGTCGTCGGCTTCCTCTCCCTGATCGCCTCGATGGTGGCGGCAAAGACCGAGGCCCCGCCGTCGGGGAGATCATCCCTGGTCACCGAGGTGATGACCACATAACGGAGGCCGAGCAGCGCCACCGTCTCGGCCACCCGCTCCGGCTCACCCGGATCGAGCGGCCCCGGCGGTTCGTGACGGACGGCGCAGAACCGGCAGCTGCGGCTGCAGCAGTCGCCCAGGATCATGAAGGTGGCGGTGCCCCTGGCGTAGCACTCGAACTGGTTCGGACAGTGCGCCTCCTGGCAGACGGTATGCAGCTCCCTGGTGCGCAGCAGTTGCCGCATCCTTTCGTATTCCGGACCGGAGGGCAGCCGCCGCCGCAGCCACCCCGGTTTGCCGACCCTGATCCCCGCCTGATCGCAACCCATCAGGCCACCTCCCGCCACGGCAGGTTTTCACGGTCGATCGCCTCGACCGGCCGGCCGAGCAGGTCCTGCAGGAGCTGCAGCAGGTGCCGGGTCACCCAATCGACAGTCACCTCCCGGCCGCACTCCCTGGCCAGCGAGGTCATCCGCACCCCGCTCAGGCCGCAGGGGTTGATCCAGGTGAAGGGCAGCAGGTCCGGAGCGACATTGAGCGCCAGCCCGTGGTAGGCGACACCGTGGCGGACGGCGACGCCGACGCTGCCGAGCTTGGCGCCGCCGCACCAGATCCCGCGCCCGCGTTCATCGCGGACGGCGGTGACGCCGCAGTCGGCGGCCAGGCTCAGCATCAGCTCCTCCAGCATGGAAACATGTTCGGTTACCGACCGGCGCCGCCGCCGGAGATCGAGCACCGGATAGATGACGAGTTGGCCCGGACCATGGTAGGTGATATCGCCGCCCCGCTCGATATGGATCAATTCGATCCCGCGCTCGGCGAGAAAGGATTCGGAGACCAGCAGATGGTCACGGCGCCCGCGCCGGCCGAGGGTGAACACCGGCTGGTGCTCGGTCACCAGGATGACATCATCGGCCTGCCCCGTCAGCCGTGCCGCGACCAGCCGCAGCTGCAGATCGCGCACGGCCTGGTAGTCGGCCAGGCCCAGGCGGCAGAGCCGGATCGCCATCGCTAACCGCGGAGGCAGGGATGACGGGCGGCCCGGGTCTCGTCGAGCCGCCGGAGCTTGGTGCGCACCGGCGCCTGGCGCAGCAGCTCGGGGTTGTCCCTCCCCTCCTGGACCACGGCCTTGAGCGCGGCGACAAACTGGTCGAGATCGTCCCGGCATTCGGTCTCGGTGGGCTCGATCATGATCGCCCCGGGCACCACCAGCGGGAAATAGATCGTCGGCGGATGGTAGCCGTAATCGATCAGGCGTTTGGCGATATCGAGGGTCGTGACCCCGTCGCCGTGCTGCAGCAGATCGGAGAAGACGCACTCGTGCAGGCTCGGCTGGTCGTAGGGCAGGTGCAGCGTCCCCTGCAGCCGCGACTTGACGTAGTTGGCATTCAGCACCGCCAGCCGGCTGGCCTGGCGCAGGTCTTCCGGCCCCATGCTGCGGATATAGCTCCAGGCCCGGACCAGGACGCTGAAATTGCCGTGGAAGGCATGGAGCCGGCCGATCGACTCCGGGCCGCCGGCCGCCAGGCGGTAGCCGCCGTCGTCCCGCACGGCCCGCGGCGAAGGCAAAAACGGCTCCAGCGCCCGCACCACGCAGACCGGCCCGGCCCCCGGCCCCCCGCCGCCATGGGGGGTCGAAAAGGTCTTGTGGAGGTTGAGGTGCATGACATCGATGCCGCATTTGCGCGCATCGGCGATCCCCATGACGGCGTTCATGTTGGCGCCGTCGCCGTAGACCAGACCGCCGCCGGAGTGGACGACATCGGCGATCGCGCGGATGTTGCTCTCGAAGATCCCGAGGGTGTTGGGATTGGTGAGCATGATGCCGGCGGTCTCGCCGTCCATCGCCGCCGCCACAGTCTCGACCGCGAGGCGGCCGTCGGCGCCGGACTTGAGCGGCACCGGAGTGAAGCCGCACAGGGCGGCACTGGCCGGGTTGGTGCCGTGGGCGGTATCCGGGATCAGGATCCTGGTCCGACGCTCGCCGCGGCTTTGAAACCAGGCGGCGAAGATCAGCATCCCCGCCAGTTCCCCCTGGGCCCCGGCCGCCGGCTGGAGCGAGACGGCGTCGAGGCCGGTGATCGCCGCCAGGAACTGCTGGAGCTCGAACATGATCCGCAGCACCCCCTGGCAACTGGCATCGTCGAGCATCGGATGGACGCAGGCGATCTCCGGAGTCGCCGCCAGCTCGGTCGTTGAGCTTGGGATTGTACTTCATCGTGCAGGACCCGAGCGGATACATGCCGGAATCGACGCCGAAGTTCCACTGCGACAGCCGGGTGTAATGGCGCACCACATCGATCTCGCTGAGGTCGGGGAAATCGGGGCCCTCGCCGCAGAGCTCGGGGTCGATCGGCGCCTTCGGCACCTCCGCCGCCACCATGCTCATCCCCCGCCGCCCCTTGCCGCCCTTTTCCCACAGCAGGGGTTCATTCAGTATCAGGCCGCTGGCCCCGACGATCCCGTTCATGCCCGCACCTCGCTGATGACCGTGTCCAGATCCTTCTTCGTCGCCTTTTCGGTGACACAGAACAGCTAGCAGCCGGCAAGCGGCGGGTACCAGGTGCCAAGCTCGATCCCGGCGACGATTCCCCGCTCCTGCAGCCGCTGCCGCACCGGCGCGAAATCACCGCCGAAGCGGAGAACGAACTCGTTGAAGGTCGGGCCGCTGAACACCAGGTCGGCCCCGGCCCCGACCAGTCCGGCCTTGAGATATTCGCTCCGGTCGTAGTTTTGCCGGGCCAGTTCCCGCAGACCGCTACCGCCGAGCGCGGCCATGTAGATCGCCGTCGTCAGCGCGCACAGGCCCTGGTTCGAGCAGATGTTCGAGGTCGCCTTCTCGCGGCGGATATGCTGCTCGCGTGTCGACAGAGTCAGGACGAAGCCGCGCCGGCCCTCACGATCGACGGTCTCGCCGACCAGACGCCCCGGCATGCTGCGGACAAACTCGCCGCGGCAGGCGAACATGCCGAGTGCCGCGCCGCCGAAGGACACCGGCAGGCCGAGGCTCTGACCCTCGCCGCAGGCGATGTCGGCCCCGCCCTGGCCGGGGTTGCGGTACAGACCGAAGGCCAGCGGTTCGGTGAACGCCGCAACCAGCAGCGCCCCGGCATCATGGACGGGATCGGCGGCCCCCGGTAGGTCCTCGACCACGCCGAAGAAGTTGGGGGACTGGAGCGCCACCGCCGCCAAACCGTCGATCCCCTGCAGCAGGGAAAGGTCGGTGCGGCCGTCAGCGCCGAACGGCAGGTCGATAATCTCGTAGCCGGTCGGCCGCAGGTAGGATCTGACGACTTCGCGATAGTGGGGATGAATGGCGGTCGAAACCGCCACCCGACGGCTGTGCTTGACGATCCTCAGCCCCATCAGCAGGCCTTCGGCCAGGGCCGAGGCGCCGTCATAGAGGGAGGCGTTGGCGACGTCGAGGCCGAGCAACCGGGCGGTCAGGGTCTGGTACTCGAAGATGCCCTGCAGGGTGCCCTGGGCCATCTCCGGCTGATAGGGGGTATAGGAGGTCAGGAATTCCGAGCGGCCGGCGAGGGAGCGCACGATCTCCGGAATGTGGTGATGGTAGCGGCCGGCCCCGACCAGCACGCAGTCGTCCGGACGAACGGTCATCGTCGCGGCGATGTCCCGCATCAGGTCGCCCAGCTGCCACTCGGTCAGCGCCGGCGGGACTGGAATCGCCCCGTCGCAGCGGCAGTCGGGCGGAATCGAGGTGAACAGATCGTCAAGGTCGCGACAACCGATCACCGCCAGCATTTCCCGGATCTCCTCCGGGGTATGGGGCAGGTAGCGCATGGCTCAGCCCCTCAGCATCTCGATGTAGTCCTCGGCCGACATCAGCTCATCGTACTCGCCGACATCGGTCGCCCGGATCTCGACAATCCAGGCGCCGTACGGGTCCTGGTTGATCATTTCCGGGGTGTCGATCAGGGCCTCGTTGACCGCGACGACCTCACCGCCCACCGGCATATAGATTTCCGACACGGCCTTGACCGACTCCAGGGTGCCGAACTCGTCGCCCTTCTCGAAGATGTCGCCGATCTCCGGCATCTCGACATAGACAATATCGCCCAACTGATCCTGGGCGTAGTCGCTGACACCGATCCGCACGATCTCCCCGTTATCGGCCGCCCATTCGTGATCCTCGGTGTAGCGCACGGTCTCGGGAAAATCGAGTTCACTCAATTCCTTCATTGTCGCCATCCTCCACTCGGTTTTACAGCATTGAGGTTA
This sequence comes from uncultured delta proteobacterium, assembly GCA_963847035.1. Lineage (GTDB taxonomy): Bacteria > Desulfobacterota > Desulfobulbia > Desulfobulbales > Desulfocapsaceae > Desulfoprunum. Next base: position 152,362 of record CAWJYH010000001.1, read on the forward strand.
TGGGGCGCCGCGCCGACCGGTGGGGCCGGATGTCCTGGCGGATCTCGACCCTGATCTGCCGTCGGCCGTCGGTGATCATGACGACCTCGCCGCTGGCCAGCGACGTGTTGACCTTGATGAAACCGCAACTGAGACCGCGCGGCCGGAAATCGGCGGGCCGGCCCGCGGCGGGTGGAGTCGCCACACTGACGATGATCGCACCGACCCGGTCGATCGCCATATCGGTGGCGCAGGTCAGGACCTGACCTATTGTATCACCTCGCAGATCGGTTACAAAGGTGTCTTTTCCGACCGTGATCTTTCGCGGATCGAAGCCGGCAAAGGGCAGGGTGAACGCATCGCCCGGGTCGTCGCGCAGGGCCTGGGCACCGATGAAATCCTTGCTGAAATCCTTCCCCCCGTCGCCCCACGGGAGGGCGAACAGCCAGGGATTGTTGACGAAGGGCCACGGGCCGATGTCCTGATGGGACAGGGGCAGGACCGCGCCGGTGCGCAACGAGTCGCGGGCGGCCAGACCACAGGGCAGCAGGCCGAAATCAACGCCTGCGGCCAGCACCGTCTGCCACAGCGGTACGATCCGGTCGTCGGCGACGAACAGTTCGAAACCGAACTCGCCGGTGTAACCGGTCCGCGACAGCAGCAGCGGTGTACCGTCGCGCAGCTGCACCGGCACCGGGCTCTGCAGCTCACCGAAGCCGCCCTTGCAGGAAAAATACATCATGTCGGTCAGGACCGGACCAGGGTCATGGAGAACCCTGGCGAGGATTCTGGCGGCCATCGGCCCCTGGATGTCCATCTTGCCGAGGCGATCGCTATAATCGGTGATCCGGACCCTGGTCCCGCCCTGGCGCTCGAGATGACCGGCCACCGCCGGGCCCATGCCGGCGTTCACCACCACCATCCAGGCTGCCTCCGCCAGCCGGTAGACGATGGCGTCATCGATAACCGTACCATCGTCAGCCAGAAAGACCCCGTAGACACAGCGGCCGACCGCCAGCGGCCCCCTGTCCCGGCCCTGGCAGCGGTCCAGATCCTTGGTGAAGCAGCGCTGGAGCAGGTTCCTCGCCCCGTCCCCCCACAGACCGATCACAGCCATGTGGCTGGTGTCGAAGATCCCGGCCGCTTCGATGACTGCCAGGTGTTCGGCCTTGGCCCCGGCCGGATACCACAGCGGCATGTCATAGCGGCCGAAACGGGCCATGTTCGCCCCTTGTCCGAGATGCCATCGATACAGCGGCGTCGTGCGCGGTTCATCCATCGTCTCACCTCGCCTGTTGTCTTCGGCGGTAACCGCGGCACGCTCAGCGGTTCAGCGGCACCTTGAGATTGAAACTCCTGTTGACGACGAAGGTCTCGACCGCGGCAACGCTGTCGACCGTCGCCGCCTGCTGGTCCGGGACCGCCGCGGCGATCTTCTTGAACGGCGCCCGGCCGTCCTTGAGGTGATTGAGGCTTCGTCCAAGTTGAAACGGCTCTTGCTTTTAATTAAAAAGCTACGCTATACTGGCTATATTGTCAATGTCACTACTAAAAATAGACAATATCATCCTTTTGGGTGAGATTTTATTACGGATTCCGCAACGATCGGGAGGAGGACGCCAATGCAGATCGCCATCCTCGGCGCCGGCACCGGCGGCTATGTCGCCGCCATCCGCGCCGCCCAATCGGGCGCCGCTGTGACCCTGGTTGAACAAGGCCCCATCGGCGGCACCTGTCTGAATTGGGGCTGCATCCCTTCGAAGATCTTCAAGCAGAGCGCCGATACCCTCGAGACAATCCGCAACGCCGGCGAATTCGCCATCACCGCCGACCCCGCCGCCCGCTGCGACATGGCGGCCCTGGTCGCCAGAAAGGAGCGGATCATCGCCATCCAGGCCGGCGGCATCCGCAACCTGCTGCAGAAGCATGGCGTCCGGGTCGTCGTCGGTAGCGGCCGGATCAGCGCCATGCATCGGTTATCGGTGACCGCCACCACCGGAGAGGAGATGAAGATCGCCTGGGACCGCCTGATCGTCGCCACCGGCAGCCGGCCGGCACCGATTGCCGCTTTTCCCTTCGACTCCCACCGGATCCTGTCGAGCGATGATATCTTTTCCCTTCAGTCCATCCCCGAGTCGCTGGCCATCGTCGGCGGCGGCGTCATCGGCTGCGAGCTGGCCTGCATCTTCGCCGGCCTCGGCAGCCGGGTGACCCTGGTCGAGGCAATGGACCGGATACTGCCCCTGCCGTCGGTGGACGGGGAGTGCAGCAAACTACTGCTGCGGGAGATGAAGAAGCGGAAGATCCGGGTGCTGACCAGCGCCACCGTCCTGGCGGTCAAGCTCAGCGGCGAGCGGCTGGAACTGCGGGTCGGCCCGGCCGACACCGCCGACGCTTCCAGCCAACAACCGGAATCCTGCGACAAGTTGCTGGTCTGCATCGGCCGGAAACCCAACAGCGCCGGGATCGGCCTGGAGCGGATCGGGGTCGACTGCGACGCCCGGGGCTGGATTGTCGCCGATTCGCGGCTGCAGACCAGCAACCCGGCCGTCTACGCCATCGGCGATATCCTCGGCCCGGCCCGGATCATGCTCGCCCATGTCGCTGCGACGGAAGGCGAGATCGCCGCCGCCAATTGCCTCGGCGACAGCCGGGAAATGGCCTACGACCATGTCCCCGGCGCCATCTTCACCATGCCCGAGATCGCCACCGTCGGCCTGACGGAGACCGAGGCCGCCGCCCGCGGCTACCAGTTCCGGGCCGATACCGTCCACTTCCGCACCCTCGGCAAGGCCCATGTCATCGGTGAAATCACCGGATTCGCCAAGATCGTCGCCGACCAGCCCAGCGGCCGGATTCTGGGCGTCCAGATCGCCGGTCCCCACGCCACCGACCTGATCGCCGAGGCCGTGCTGGCGCTGCGCAGCGGCACCACGGTGGCACAGCTGGCCGCGACCATCCACGCCCATCCGACCCTGGCGGAGATCATGGTGGAGACCGCCTTCAAGGCCATCGACCGACCGCTGCACGGCTGACCGGCGGCCGCCGCCAGCGGCAGTCGGGCAGGGAGGAGTGCCAATAGCAGCTGATAAGCAGTTGATAAAATCACCTGAAACGGGCACAATGAAGCATTTCGCCGGTCCGCATCCTGCCCGCCGGACGGGAGGGAATCGCCCCGCACCGGCTCTCCTCAGATCAGGAGTCTGAATATTGCGTCTCGATATTCACCCCAGCATCGATCTCCTGTCCATCGGCAATTTCATCTCCGCTGCCGTCCCCATTGCCTATGCAGGCTGCCGGCGGCGACAGCGCCCATCTCGCCACCGATCTTCGGGTGCTTCCTTGAAAATTCAGCCATATGCCTAAATCAGCGTCCCAAGTCCCGGCAGAAAAATCACCGCCGCCGGCCGCTAAAAACTCATCGCCGCCGGCTGCGGCGAGCGCCCCCGGCCAGACCGATGGCGGCAAGGCCGCTAAAAAACCATCGCGCCGGGCGGCGGCTCCAAAGAAAAAAGGTCGGAAAGGGAAACGGGGCAAAAAGAAACCGTCGATCTCGCTGCGCCGCAGTGCCCTGCTGCTGAGCGTCGAGATCAGCGGGCTGGCGATCGCCGGGATTGCCGCGGTCATCGCCCTGCTCGGCTATTCGGCCAACCGCTTTGGCGGCACCCGGATCTTTTCCAGCCTCCTCCCCTTTGCCGGCGGGATCTTCGGCTTCATCGTTCTCACCGCCATCCTGCTCCTGGGCTGGCGCAGGCTGCGCCCCCGGCTGCAGGGCTGGTCGCCCCAGCTCCCCGCCATCATCGCCGTCGGACTGGCGCTCGCGGCCGGCCTGCTGACGGCTCAGGACCGCTTCGTCCAGACCTTCGCTCACTACCGGACCCTGGTCGGCGGCAAGGAAGAGGCTGGTCGCGTCACCCTCGCCCATCAGGTCTTTGCCGCCTACCGCCGCCTCGAGGCACCGGCCCTGGAGACACTGATCGACCGCGCCCAGCCGTATCGCCCGGCGGTCGAAGAGGCGGCCAGAACCTACGCCATCGATGTCGATCTGCTCCAGGGCCTCGCCGCCACCGAATCCTCGTACCTGCCGCGGGAAAGCCGGGACGGCGGCCAGGGCCTGTTCCAGATCACCCAGATCCCGGCCGCCGCCAGGGACCAGGTCGACCGGCTCTTCCCCCCGGAACTGCGGGTCCCGGACAACCCGCGCTACAACGCCCACCTCGGCGCCGCCACCCTCAGACACTATCTCACCGAGATGAAGGACGACCTGTTCCTCGGCCTGCTCGCCTACAACATCGGCCCGGCCAACGGCGGCCTGCGCTTCATCATGAAGCAGTACGGGGCAACCGACTTCGTCACCATCCAGCCTTACCTGCAGCGCCTCCCGCGTGACTATCCGATCCGGGTCCTGTCCTACTCCCTCGCCTTCCGCATCCACCAGCGGGAAGGCCGGCTCCTCGCCTACGAAGAAGGCGGGAACGCCCTCCGCATCCAGGGTATCGGCATCCCCGGCATCGGCCAGGGGGTATCGCCATGAAGACCGTGAGCAGGCATATCCGGCCGCAATCGGAATACTGTTTCGCCGAAGGCAGCGGTATCATTGAACTGCTGCAGGCGGGCGATCGGCTCTTTCCCGCCATCTGCACCCCGCCATTTCAGCCTGAAAACTACGAGGATATCGAAGAACTCATTGGATCCGAACGCAACCCGAGGAGGAAGCCATGACCATTCGCACCCTGCAGCAGATTTCTCAGAGCATCCCCACCCTGGAAGGGGCCGGTGTCCATCTCCGCCGGGCCTTCGGCTTCGGCGGCACCGCGCTGTTCGACCCGTTCCTGCTGTTCGACGACTTCCGTTCGGACCATCCCGACGAGTACCTCAAGGGTTTTCCCTGGCACCCGCATCGGGGCATTGAGACCATCACCTATGTCCTGACCGGCGATGTCGAGCATGGCGACAGCCTCGGCAACCGGGGCACGATCTCCTCCGGCGATGTCCAGTGGATGACGGCGGGCAGCGGCATCATCCATCAGGAGATGCCGAAAGGTGATGTCGCCGGCAGCATGCACGGGTTCCAGCTGTGGTGCAACCTGCCGGCGGCCGAAAAGATGTGCCTCCCCCGCTACCGCGATGTAACGGCGGCAACGATCCCGAGCGTGACGACTGCCGCCGGGGCGAAGGTCAAGGTCATCTGCGGCCAGGTCGACGGCGTCAGGGGACCGGTCGAAGACATCACCATCGACCCGCAGTACCTCGATATCACGGTTCAGGCCGAATCCGGGTTCGAGCACCCGACCCGACCGGGCGACACGGTGATCGCCTATGTCATCGGAGGCGAGGCCGCATTTGCCCCGGCAGAGGCGGGCCGACAGGGGAACTGCAGCATTCTCGTGTTCTCCGACGGCGACCGGATTGCGGTCCGCACCGCCGCCCAGCCGGTGCGATTCCTGCTGATCTCCGGCCGCCCCCTGCGCGAACCGATCGCCTGGCGCGGCCCGATCGTGATGAATACCGAGGCGGAACTGCAGACCGCGTTCCGCGAGTATCACGACGGCACCTTCCTCAAGCATCGCTGAAAAAGCGGAGGGACACGGCCGGGACCGTCAGGCCTGGAGCCGGCCGCAGTCCGCCAGTAGCGGCGCCAGCCGTTGCCAGACCTTGGCCACGGCCAGGTCGCGCAGGTCGGCCTGTTGCAGCCAGGCGAAAGAACCGTGCTGGATCCCGGAGAAGGTAGGAGGGATATGGCTGCTGAACAGGGCCAGCCCCGGCCGCTGCAGGTGGACAGCGATATGGGTCGGCCCGGTGTCGTTGCCGACCACCAGCGCCGCCTGTTTCAGCACACCCGCCAGGCGGAAGATATCGAGGACGCGGCCGTCGGCCTCGAGCAGCACCTCGCCGCCGATCTCCCGGCAGAGATCGACCTCGCCCGGCCCGGGCACGGTCGCCACCCGTCGCCCTGCCTGCCGCAGCAGATCGGCCAGTTGCCGGTAGTACGGCCAGCGCTTCTGCGGGTGCTCCGGCGAGGCGCCGGGAATGAGGACGACATAGGGATCAGCGGCAAGTCCCGCCGCCGCCAGGATATCGCCGACATCGTCAGCCATCCAGGAAACGTCACAGCGCCGCGTGTGGACCACCGGCACCCCGGCCAGATCGAGGCAGCGGGCGAAATGGTCGGCGGCACAGCGATCGGCCGGCCGCCGGCAGTGGACGGAGCAGCCCCTGGCCCCGCCCACCCAGGGGGTGCCGCGCAGGAACCAGCGGTAGTAGAAATCGGTGCGGCCGACCTGCTGCAGGTCATAGACCAGATCGAAACCCTGCTGCCGCAGGCGGCGACGCAGGGTCAGCATGCAGTCGAGGCGGAAGCGGCTGGCCCGGGGATCGATGAAGATCCGGTCGACCCAGGGGCAGCGCTCCAACAGCCGCCGGTACGGCGGGGTGGTCATCACCGTGATCTCCGCCTCCGGATGATGGCGGCGGATATCGTGGATCGCCCCCTCGGCCTGGACGATATCGCCCAGGGCGCTCAACTTGATGACCAGGATCCGCCGCACTTCCCGCTCATCCCTGCCGGCCATAGGCGGCATAGGACTTCTCCTCGATGACCGGCGAGCCCATCAGGCGGTTGATCCGGTACTTGAGCGCGGCCCGCCGGTCGTTGCTGAAATAGACCGAACGGGCCAGCTCGACGAAGCGCTCGCCGAACTCCTGGTGCCGCTCGCACTCCCGGATCGCATCCTCGATCTCCCACAGCTTCTCATTCACCGCCCGCAGCTCGGCCACCAACTCGGCCAGACCATCCGGCCGCAAACCCTGGCCGTCACGGACCCCAGCCAGCAGCTGGAGTTCGTGCCGGACGTTGGCGAGTTTGGCGGCATCGGTCATCCGCTCGCTCTTGATCTGCAGAATAGTGATCTTGTCGAGGAGTTCCCCCCAGGAAACGGGGATCAGCAGGGACATGGCGGTGTTCTCGTTCATGCTTGTCATTGTGGCGATGGGTCAGGCCGGTGGCCGGCTTTCGCGTTTCGGGTCCGGCATTATCGTCAAATGGCGGGCGAAAGTCAACCGCGGCACTCGAAGGCCTCGGTAATCAATCCCGCCCCGATGGTTGACTTTCCCGTTTCGATCACGTAACCTCCCAAGAGAAGGGGACAAAATGATCCTCTCCGATAGCAGGGCGCCACCGCCGCACCCTGGCTATCGAAGCTGCGGAGATTCCTTAAACTGCAATACATGGAGGTCGATTATGGGTTTGCTGTCATGGATCGTTATGGGGCTGCTGGTCGGGCTCGTCGCCAAGTTCATCATGCCGGGCAGTGACCCGGGCGGATTCATCATCACCGTCCTGCTGGGAATCGGCGGCGCCTTCGTCGGCGGCTATGTCGCCTCCTTCCTCGGGATCGGCTCGTTCACCGGCTTCAATCTCGGCAGTTTTCTGATCGCCACCGGCGGTGCCATCCTCATCCTGATTCTGTATCGCGCGGCAAGAAGATGATCAACGCAAGCGCTCGGTGACCTCCATGGCCAGCGAGAGGGACAGCCGACAGTGGCGTCTGGCCACCCAACCCCTGGAGACATCGAACCTGGAGATCACCTTTTCCGGCCGCTGGTGCCTCGACCAGCGCCTCCCCTCCCCCGATGACCTGGCTCCGGTGCTGCGAACCGGCACCTCCCGCCTGACCTTCAAGACCGACCTGTCGTCCTGGGATTCCGCCTTCCTCGCCTATCTCTCCGTCCTGCTCCGGCTGTGCGCCGACAGGGGCATCGAGGCCGACCAGGACGGCCTGCCGGAAGGGGTCCGGCACCTGCTGGCGTTGGCCGCCGCCGGGCCGGAGCAAAAGATCGCCGGCCGCGGCGCCGGCCGACACACCTTCCTCCACCGGATCGGGGTGGCGGCGATGAAATTTTTCCACGGCGCCCCGGAGATGCTGCGCTTCCTCGGCGAGATCGTCTTTTCCTTCGGCCGCCTGCTGTCCGGCCGGACCCGCCTGCGCTGGCACGACCTGTGGTGGGAGGTCGAGGAGGTCGGGCCGCGGGCCCTGCTGATCGTCTCGGTCATCAGCTTTCTCGTCGGCCTGATCCTCGCCTACCTCGGGGCCGACCAACTGCGGATGGTCGGGGCCCAGATCTTCATCGCCGATCTGGTGGCGATCGGCATGGTGCGGGAGATCGGGGCGCTGATGACCGGGATCATCATCGCCGGCCGAACCGGCTCGGCCTTTGCCGCCAAGCTCGGGACGATGCAGGTCAACGAGGAGATCGACGCCTTCCGGACCCTGGGGATCTCACCGATCGATTTCCTGGTCCTGCCCCGGACCATCGCCCTGATGCTGATGGTGCCGCTCCTGACCCTCTATTCCGGCTTCGTCGGGATGCTGGCCGGCCTCTTGATCTCCACCACCATCTTTGACATCGGCCTGTTCGAGTATTACAACGAAACTGTCAGCGCCCTGGAACTCAAGCATTTTGCGGTCGGCCTGGTCAAGGGCAGCGTCTACGGGGCGATGGTCGCCTATTCCGGCTGTCTGCGCGGCATGCAGTGCGGCCGCAGTGCCGAGGCGGTCGGCGAGGCGGCAACATCGGCGGTCGTGACCAGCATCCTGCTGATCACGATCTCGGCCTCGATACTGACGGTCCTTTTCTACCAACTGGGGATCTGACACTATGGCGACGGCGGTTCCCATCGAAGTTCGCAACCTGACCATGGCCTACGGCGAGTACGTGGTCCAGCACGACATCACCTTCACCGTCAACCGCGGTGAAATCTTTATCATCATGGGCGGCAACGGCTGCGGCAAATCGACGCTGATGCGCTCGCTGATCGGTCTGCAGCAACCGGCCAAGGGCACGGTGCTGTACGACGGCGAGGATTTCTGGCATGTCGAGGCAGCCGAGCACGAGCGCCTCAAGCGCCGGCTCGGGGTCATGTTCCAGGGCGGGGCGATGTGGAGTTCGCTGACTCTGGCGGAGAATGTCGCCCTGCCGCTCGGCGAATACACCGACCTTTCCCCGACTCTGATAAACGAAATCGTCTCCTTCAAGCTCGCCCTGGTCGGCCTGGCCGGGTTCGAGGATTTCTACCCCGCCGAACTGAGCGGCGGCATGCGCAAGCGGGCCGGTCTGGCCCGGGCGCTGGCGCTCGATCCGGAGATCCTGATCATCGATGAACCCTCCTCCGGTCTCGACCCCCTGACCGCCCGCCATCTCGACCACCTGATCCTCGAACTGCGGGAGAACTTCGGCACCACCATCGTCATCATCACCCACGAACTGGCCAGCATCCTTGGGATCGGCGACAACTCGATCTTTCTCGATGTCCAGACCCGGACGATGATCGCCACCGGCAACCCGAAACAGGCCTTGCAGAGCGGCGATCCCCGGGTCCGTCATTTCCTCACCAGGGGGGAAGCATGAGCAGGAAGGCCAACCCCACGCTGATCGGGACATTCGTGCTCGGCGCCTTGATCCTCGCGATCATCGCAATTCTGCTGCTGGCCGGTGACGAATGGTTCCAGGATCGCCAGCAGTACGTCATGTATTTCGACGAAGCGGGCCAGGGGCTGCAGGTGGGGGCGCCGGTCGTCTTCCTCGGCGTCCGGGTCGGCACCGTCAAGCACATCGAGATCGGACTCGAGAAGGAACAGCAGCGTTTCACGGTACAGGTGACGATCGAACTCGACCTGCAGATGATCAATACGAGCAGCGGCGAACCGATCGCTCCCCAGGACCGACTGACCATCAGTCAACTGGTGGAACAGGGCCTGCGGGCCCGGCTGAAGATGCAGAGCCTGCTGACCGGCCAGCTCTATGTCGATCTGGGCTTCTATCCCGGCAAACCGGCACACTTTGTCAACAAGGCCGGGGACAGCAACGAAATCCCGACCATCCCGACGACTGTCGAGGAACTGGCGTCGATGCTGGAGGATTTCCCGATGAGCGAGTTCCTGGCCGATCTGGCATCGATCGGCGACTCTATCAGCAAGCTCCTGTCATCGTCGGCAATCGGCAATATCCCGACCAGACTGGAGGCCACCCTGACCCATCTGGAATCTCTGACGGCCCGACTCGACAGCAGGGGCGGACCGCTGCTGGCCGAAGCGGAAACCGCCGTGGCCGATCTGCGCCGGGCAATCGCTGCCGTCCAGTCGGCGATGACCAGAATCGGCCGGGCCGCCGATCAGGTTGGGGCCTTGACCGATGCCGATTCCCCTATCGCCCGCGATTTCTCCCAGGCCGGCACCGAACTGGCCAATGCGGCGAAGGCGGTACAGCAGCTTGCCGACGACGAGTCCCCCACGATCCAGCACCTCAACACCTCGCTCCAGGAGATATCCCGGGCCGCCCGGGCGCTGCGCCTGCTGGCCGAGAACCTGGAGCAGCAGCCGGAGGCGGTTCTCCGCGGCAAAAACCCGAAGGAGGAATCACCCTGATGGAACCGCTCTTCTCCCGCTGCCGGCGCCACTGGCCGGCCATCCTTGTCGCCCTCGCCCTGCTGCTCCCGGGATGCACCCGTTCCCGACCTGCCGCCTATTACCAGCTCACCGCCATCGCCGCCGAGCAGGGGCTCGTGTCATCAGCGACGACCGCCGCCCTCGGCATCGCTCTTGGGCCGGTGCGGCTGCCGGAGATGCTGGATCGACCGCAGCTCGTCATCCGCACGGGGGCCAACCGGATGGAGATTGTCGACGACCGGCGCTGGATCGAGCCGCCGGCCGACACCATTTCCCGCGTCCTCAGGGAAAATCTCGCGGTATTGCTGGCGACCGAGCGGATCGTGGCCTATCCCTGGAACCGGAATGACGCCTTTGATTACCAGGTCGTCGTCGAGATCCTCCGGTTCGAGGGACAGGGGGTGCGTGAGGCACACCTCGAGGCGATCTGGGCGGTACGGAACCGGCAAGGGGAATCACTTGTCCCCGAGCGGAGAGCCAGGTTTCAGGTGCCTGCCGCCAGCCCGGACTATGACGGCCTGGTCCGGGCCCTCAGCGAAACATTGTCCCTGTTGTGCCGGGAAATCTCCCGAGAAATCAAAAATCTGCCCGCCTCAAGGCAATAGGCGGAACCGGGATGTTGAAGGCATCTGCCGCCGGGACTCCGGGTGCTCAGGGTTCGGAGCCTGCGGCCGGCAGCGGGAAGACCCTGGCCACCTCGGGAGGAATGGCCCGGGGGCGGCCGCTGGCGGCATCGACGAACACCCATTCCGTCTCGCCCCGGGCCAGCAGGGTGTTGTCGGTTTCCCGGATGAACCGGTAGCGGCGGCGCGATCGCGCCCGCCGGAAATCGACGACCCAGGTCAGGGCCACGACCTCGTCACCGGCAAAGGCCGGAGCCAGGTACTCGATATTGTGGGACCGCACCACCCAGGTCGCACCGAGCGACTGAACGATCCGGGTCCCATCGACCGACTCGGCATGGCGGATGGCGACATCCTGCATCCATTGGACATAGACCACGTTGTTGACATGACCGTTCCGGTCCAGGGCACTTTCCGGCACGATGAACCGATAACGGTAGACGGCACTCGACAATTCCTGTTTCATCGCTCTTCCTTTCCCCCAGCGGTGTGACAAACCTTCCCTGAATTTTTCCGATTGCCGCTGTCATTTCCGCACTTCCCACGTTAAGATAACAGATACGGTTGCATTTCTCTCCCCTCTCACCCTGTTACCTCAGAATACAGGAGGATCCATGCGCACGGCGGACGAACCCCTCTGGGACTGGACCCTGCGGCGAATTCGCAAGATCTGGCCCCTTGGCGACTCTGGCAAATTGAAGGACGTGGTCGAACCCGATCTGCCGACCGGAGATCTCGAAAAGCTGCGGAAAAAGATCAAGGCCTGCCTCGAGGGGCGCGGCGGCGAGATGTCCGCCCGGGCCAGGGCCGCCGAACTCGGTGAGGCCTATCTGGTCCTCAATCCCCTGGGGCGCCGGCGCTTTCTCGAACTGCTGGCCACCGACTACGATGTCGACAATGCTGCCGTCGAGGCCGCGATCGAGCGGCGCCGGGCAAGCGAAGGCCCGGAACAGCTGCAGCAGGCGACCAACGACCTGCGCCGCCAGCTGGAACCGCCGCGGACCAGACTGTTGCGCCAGTTCAACGAACTCCGGGAAGGCGTCAAATTTCTCGTTGACCTGCGGGCCGAACTGATGCCGTGGGCCCGCGAGGACCCGGCCCTTGCGGCCCTCGACCAGGACGTCTTCGGTCTTTTGACATCGTGGTTCGACATCGGCTTTCTCGACCTCCAGCAGATCACCTGGAGAACACCGGCGGCCCTGCTCGAAAAACTGATCGAGTATGAAGCGGTCCACGCCATCCGCTCCTGGGACGACCTGAAGAACCGGCTCGGCGACGACCGCTGCTGCTACGCCTTCTTCCATCCGCGGATGCCGGATGAGCCGTTGATCTTCGTCGAGGTTGCCCTGGTCAACGGCATCTCGACCAATATCCATGACCTTCTCGACGAGCAGGCGCCGGTCATCAACCCGAGAAAGGCCGATACAGCGATCTTTTACTCGATTTCCAACTGTCAGAAGGGGCTTGCCGGCGTCAGTTTCGGCAATTTCCTGATCAAGCGCGTGGTCAGTGATCTGAGCGCCAGGATGCCGAATCTGAAGACCTTCTCGACCCTGTCGCCGATTCCCGGTTTCATGCGCTGGCTGCAGACCGATGCCCGCGAAGCCGGACTCACCGAGCGCGAGATGCGGGTGCTCGAGCTGCTGACCCCGGCCGAGGGCGAACCCGGTCTGCTCGAGATCATCCGCAGCGGCGATCCGGCCGAGGCCAACAACAGAAATACGCTCCAGGGGCCGCTCCTGAAGCTCTGCGCCCGCTATCTGACTTCGGCGAAAAAAGGCCGGCAGGCACTCGACCGCGTCGCCCATTTCCACCTCGCCAATGGCGCCCGGATCGAACAGATCAACTGGGCCGCCGATCTTTCCGACAAGGGTCTCCACCAATCGGCCGGGATGATGGTCAATTATCTCTATAAACTGCCGGATATCGAGAAAAACCACGAATCCTACAGCGGCAGCGGCGGGATCGCGGCGTCATCGGCTGTCCGCAAACTGCTCTGAGCCACAGCAAAAAAAACGGCGGCGACCAGGACGGGAAATTCCCCCTGTGATCGCCGCCATGGAACGACCGCCGCAAACGGCAAAGAACGTCGTTTCCTGCCGAGTGAACGCTCAGACCCCGCCCCGGATAGCCTCCCGGACCTGGCCGTCGCCAAGAATTCGCTGGATCACGTCGGAAAGCTGGTTATTGAGCATCTTTTCGAGATCGCCGATGCCCGGCTTGGTCGCCGTTTCCTTGCTTTCCTGGCGATTATAGTCTTTGGTGAGGACCGAGCCCCGGTTGTTGATCGTCAATTTGATACGGCTCTTGGCATCCGACTTGTACAACAGTCCGCTCTTGGTCCGGCCGACCGTCACGAGCAGCTCATCGACCGCGATCGTCACCACCACCGGCGTCTGGCCGCCGCGCAGCAGCCCCTGCCGGCTGAGACCGTCGGCCAGCCGTTCGGCCAGCAGGACATGGGGCGCGACCTGATTGACCAGCATCGGCGGTTCGTTAGAGACCTTGTAGATGACGACCTGTTTCTGGGGACGATTATCCCGGCCCTCAACGGTAATGAGAATACCGGGAGGATACACCCCGGCCGGTTGTTCGGCCAGTTCCGGGTTGAGGTTGGTCTTGTTCGGCCCCGTTCCGGCACAGCCGGACAGGATGACAGCCATGAGCACCAGCAGCAGTTTTTTCATCGGTATTCCTCTCGCCTCGTTGTTTCAGGAACGACGCCCCTGTTCGGCACCTGCACCCTCGGAAATGACTGCTGTGACCCGTTCTCGATACCGCTTGCAGCAGCGATCGAAACCGCCAAAGGGCCGGATACCACCCCATATATATTCAACTATTTGTATTTATTAGCATAAAATATATCATTCCTCAAGTCCTATTTGCCCTCCCCGTCATTATCTCGTGTTGATGGGTATGGATACAACTGCAAAAGAACTGATTGACCAGACCATCATGCTACCTTTTTTGCTTGCAGATGTTAAACATTCATTTTACTCCCTTGTTTGAATCATTTGTTTAACATTCGGAGCGACATGACCGGGCAGCCCACCACCACGAAGGAGAAAATTCTCGAAGCGGCCGGCGCCATCTTTGGCCGCGAAGGGTTCAAGGCGACGACAATCCGCCGGATCGCCGACAGCGCCGGGGTCAATGTCGCCGCCATCAACTACCACTTCCGCGACAAGGAAGGCCTGTACGCCGCCGTTCTCGAGCACGTCTTCCATGCCGGCTTCACCAGATTTCCCTCGCATGACGGTATCGACGACGGCATGCCGCCCGAGAGGCAGTTGTATTTCTTTATCAGGGCCATGTTCTACCGGTTGCTGAGCAGCGAGGGATGGGGCGGCCGGCACGGCAAGGGAAGGCTGATCGCCCGGGAACTGCTCGATCCCTCCCCGGCCTTCGAGGCCGTGCTCGACAGATACATCAAGCCGCACAAGGAGCTGCTGCTGACCATCCTGGTCGGCATCATCGGCAGGAATCCGGGGCCGGAGATCCTGCTCCCCTGCGCCGTCAGCATCATCGGCCAATGCCTCTACTACGCCCTGGCGGCGCCGGTTATCAAGAGGATCACCGGCAACGATGTCCCGATCGAGACCCAGCTCGACCGGCTGTCGGAGTTCGTCTGGCGGTTTTCACTCGGCGGCATCGCCGGGATCGTCAGCGGCGCCGAGGCCGTGCACGATCCCAACCCGCCGCCCCATTCAACCCCGTTTTCCCCACCGAAGAAGCCATGAACAAACGGATCCGCATCGTTGCCGTCGTTGTCGTCCTCGTGGTGCTCGCGACCTTCGGCTACAACAGCCTCAATCACCGTGACGATACCGCTTCCCTCAGGGTGTCCGGCAATATCGAGGTGACCGAGGTCCGGATGAGCTTCAGGATCCCCGGCAGACTGGAACAGCGCCTGGTGGAGGAGGGAGACGCCGTCACCGCGGGACAGTCGCTGGCCCGGCTCGAGGCGACCGACCAGCGCATCGCCGTGGCCCGGGCCGAGGCCGATCTGGCCTATGCCCGGGCAGTCCTCGCCGAACTCCTGGCCGGCAGCCGGAGCCAGGAGATCGAGACGGCCAGGGCCGAATACGACCGGGCGGCGGCGCTGGAAAAATCAGCCGTCGTCCAGCTCGACCAGGCTCGCCTCGACCACGACCGCTACGCCGCCCTGTACAAAGAAGGCGGGGTCAGCCGCAAGGCCTTCGAGAACTACCGCACCCTCCATGAGACCGCGAAAAACGCCAGAGACGAGGCCCGCGCCCGGGTTGCCGCCGCCGCCGAACAGCTTGATCTGCGGAAGACCGGGCCGCGCCGGGAAACGATCGATCAGGCCCGCGCCAAGGTCGGCAACGGCGGAAGAGGCGGTGAAGCAGGCCAGGCAGCAGCTCAGCTATACCGAACTGCCCGCTCCTGTCGACGGCGTTGTTCTCAGCACCTCGGCCGAGATCGGCGAATACCTCAACCCCGCCGCCCCGGTCCTGACCATCGGCCAGACCGCCCGGCCCTGGCTGCGGGCCTATATCAACGAGACCGATCTCGGCCGGGTCAAACTCAACCAGCACGTCACGGTAACGACCGACTCCTACCCCGACCGGACCTACACCGGCAGAATCAGCTTTATCAACAGCGAGGCCGAATTCACCCCCAAATCGGTCCAGACCTTCGAGGAACGGGTCAAACTGATGTACCGGGTCAAGATCGACCTCGACAACCCGGAGAGCGAGCTGAAACCCGGGATGCCGGCCGATGCCGTCATCGATTTCAACGAGTGATGCATCTGCCGCCGCGAGGATGACCCGCCAATGGGACCAGATCAAGTGACCACCCAGCCCCTCCCGGCGATACAGGCGGACCGGTTGAGCAAGGTCTTCGGGCCGCTGACTGCCGTCGACGGTCTCAGCCTTCAGGTTCTTCCAGGGGAAATCGTCGGTCTGGTCGGCCCGGACGGGGCCGGCAAATCGACCAGTCTGCGCCTGCTCGCCTCGATCATGACCCCCTCCTCCGGCTCGGCCACAATCGCCGGTTTCGACGTCGCCACGCAGGCCGCCGCGGTCAAGGACCGGCTCGCTTACATGAGCCAGCGCTTCGGGCTGTACCAGGATCTCACCGTCCTTGAAAACATCCACTTCTACGCCGACATGTACGGCGTCGCCAGAAAGGGCCGACAGGAGCATATCGGCGAACTCCTTGACTTCAGCCACATGCGGCCCTTCATCCACCGCCGGGCCGGCGACCTGTCCGGCGGGATGAAGCAGAAGCTGCAGCTGATCTGCGCCCTGATCCACACACCGAAGGTGCTGCTGCTCGATGAACCGACCAACGGCGTCGACCCGGTCAGCCGCCGCGATTTCTGGCGCATTCTCCATCAACTGCGGCAGGCCGGGGTGGCGATCCTGATCACCACCGCCTACCTCGACGAGGCCGAGCGCTGCGATCAGGTCGTTCTCCTCGATCGGGGCAGGGTCCTCGCCTCGGGCAGTCCCGAGGAGATCCGGTCGCTGATGAACGGCCGCATCCTCACCATCCGCAGCAGCCGGGCCCGCGAGATCACCGCGATCCTGAAGGGGCAGCACCTTCGCCACCGCCGTCAACACCTTCGGCGATGCGGTGCACCTGGTCTGTCCGGATATCGACCAGGCCGCCGCGGCAACCCGCGACCTCCTGCAGCGGGCGGGTCTCGCCTGGGACCATATCGGGGAAGCCCCGCCCTCGCTGGAGGATGTCTTCGTCAGCGTCCTCGACCGCACGGACGGCAGCGCTTCCGCACCGGAGCCGACCGCCCTCTTTGCGCCGCCCCCTTCCGCCGCCGCAACCGACGACTCCATCGTCGTGACGGTCGACAACCTGACCCGCCGCTTCGGCGATTTCGTCGCCGTCGACGACATCTCCTTCCAGGTCAAAAGGGGCGAGATCTTCGGCTTTCTCGGACCGAACGGGGCCGGCAAGAGCACGACCATCCGCATGCTCTGCGGCCTGCTGCGCCCCAGTTCCGGAGCCGGCACGGTCGCCGGGTTCGATATCGGCCGCCAGGCCGAGGAGATCAAGCGGCAGATCGGCTATATGAGCCAGAAGTTTTCGCTGTACGAGGATCTCCGGGTCGAGGAGAACATCGATTTCTACGGCGGCATCTACGGTCTTGCCGGGAACCGGCTTCACCGCCGCAAGGCCTGGGCCCTGGAGATGGCCGGCCTCTGCGACCACCGCCACAGCCTCACCGCCATCCTCAGCGGCGGCTGGAAACAGCGCCTGGCCCTGGCCTGCGCCATCCTCCACGAGCCGCCGATCATCTTCCTCGACGAGCCGACCAGCGGCGTCGACCCCTTGAGCCGCCGCCGCTTCTGGAATCTGATCTACTCCATGGCCGGCCAGGGGATCACGATCTTCGTCACCACCCATTATATGGAAGAGGCCGAATACTGCGACCGGATCGCCATGATCTACGGCGGCCGGATGATCGCCATCGGTTCGCCGCTGGAGCTGAAGACCCGGTTCATGCACGACCAGATCATCGATCTCCGCTGCCCCGACCCGCAGGGCCTCGTCGCCGCCCTGCGCGCCCTGCCCGAGGTCCGCGACGCCTCGCTGTTCGGCTCCGGTCTCCATATCGTCGCCGCCGACGCGGCCGCCGCCTCGCGGGCCATCACCCGGCTGTTCGAGCAGTTGCACATCAAGGATACGACCATGACCACGATCCTGCCGAGCATGGAGGATGTCTTCATCTCGCTGATCGAAGAGGTCGATCGCCGCCAGGGTCCCGGCGGGCAGGAGGAACGGTCATGAATCTGCGCCGCCTGGCCGCCGTCGCCAGAAAGGAGACGCTGCATGTCCTGCGCGACTGGCGCAGCCTGACTTTGGCGCTGGCCATCCCGCTGGTGCTGATCCTGCTCTACGGCTACGCCCTGACCCTCGACCTGCGGCTGGTGCCGACCGTGGTCTGGGATCAGTCGAAGACCTCTGCCAGCCGTGAGCTGCTCGAGCTCTTCGCCGGTTCGCCCTATTTCTCGATCCGCGGCTATCGCGACGGCTACCAGGGCCTGCAGCATGACCTCGACCGCGGCGCGGCGATGATCGGTCTCGTCATTCCCGCCGATTTCGCACCCCGGATCAAGGCCGGCAAACCGGTGGCGATCCAGGTCATCGGTGACGGCAGCGATGCCAACACCTCCCGCCTGGCGATGAACTACGCCGCCACCCTCGGCGCCATCTACGCCGGCAACGTCGCCGCCGAGCAGAAGGAACTGCAGGGCCGCGGCACGGTTGCAACCGGCGGTCGAGATGGAGCAGCGGTCGTGGTACAACCCCGACCTGCGCAGCCAGACCGTCCTGGTCCCGGGGATCATCGCCCTGGTCATGGTCGTCGTCGCCGCCATGCTGACCAGCACCACCATCGCCCGCGAGTGGGAGAGCGGGACGATGGAGCAGCTGATCAGCACCCCGCTGACGGCCCCGGAGCTGATCTTCGGCAAGGTGGTCCCCTACTTCGCGGTCGGCATGATCGATGTCGCCCTCGCCGTCTTCATCGGCCGCTGGGTCTTCGCTGTCCCGATCGTCGGCAACGCCGGCCTGCTCTTCGCCCTGGCCGCCCTGTTTCTCACCGGCATCCTGTTCTTCGGCCTGCTGCTCAGCATCCGCCTCAAGTCCCAGGTGCTGGCCAACCAGATGGCGATCATCACCGGTTTCATGCCGACGCTCTTGCTCAGCGGCTTCGTCTTCGCCATCGAGAACATGCCCCTGCCGCTGCAGATCCTGACCTATATCTTCCCGGCCCGCTATTTCATCGCCATCCTCAGGGGAATCTACCTCAAGGGGATCGGCCTCGAAATCCTGTGGCTCGACGCGGTGTTTCTCGGGGTCTATGCCCTGATCATGATCGTTGCCGCCAACCGCGCCTTCGCCTTCAAGCTGGAGTAAGCGATGCTCAACCGGATCCGGAGAATGCTGATCAAGGAGTTCCTGCAGATGCTGCGCGACCCGCGGATGCGGGTCGTGATCTTCGGCGTGCCGGTGATCCAGATGACCGTCATGGCCTTCGCCCTGACGACCGACGTCATGAATATCCGCACCGCCGTCCTCGACATGGACAAGACCCCGGCCTCACGCGAGCTCATCAGCGAGTTCACCGGCAGCAATTACTTCCGCATCGTCCATTATGCCCTGGCGGAACGGGAACTGGCCGAGCTGCTCGACCGCAGCGAGGTACGGGCGGTACTGCAGGTCCCGGCGGGATTTGCCGCCGACCTCGCTTCCGACCGCACCGCCCGGTTCCAGCTGATTACCGACGGCACCGACAGCAACAGCACCGCCATCGCCCTCGGCTATGCCGGCATGATCGTCAGCGGTTTCAACGACCGCAAACAGACGCAGCGCCAGGAGCGAAAAGGCTTCACCACGCCGCTGGTCGAGCTCGAGATCGTCAGCCGCGCCTGGTTCAACCCCAACCAGGAAAGCCGGTTCTACTACGTCCCGTCGCTGATCGCGGTCATGCTCTTCATCTTCAGCATCATTCTCACCAGCATCGGCATCGTCCGGGAAAAGGAGATCGGCACGATCGAACAGGTCATGGTCACGCCGATCCGCGGCCTCGAGTTCATCCTCGGCAAGACCATTCCCTACATGATCACCGGCTATATCTCGATGTCGATCATGCTCGCCGTCGCCTATCTCGTCTTCGACGTCCGGATTCAGGGCAGCCTGGCCCTGCTGTACCTCCTCTCCGGCATCTACCTCGTCGGCAACATGGGCCTGGCGTTGATCATCAGCGGCAGTGCCGCGACCCAGCAGCAGGCCCTGCTCACCAGCTTCCTGGTCCTGATGCCGTCGGTCATGCTCAGCGGTTTCCTGTTCCCGATCCACAACATGCCCGATCTCGTCCGCTACGCCACGATCCTCAACCCGATGCGGTGGTATCTCGAGATCCTGCGCGGCATCGTGATGAAGGATGTCGGCGTCGCCGTTCTCTGGCCCAGCATCGCCGCCCAGACCGCTCTGGCGCTGGCCTTTGTCGCCATCGCCGCCGCCGGATTCAAGAAGACCATTTCCTGAACGGACCCTACTCAAGGTACACCCTATGACCAGATTCGCCGCCCTTCTCTGCTCCCTTCTCCTGCTGGCTGCCCCCGGCCTGGCCGCGGCGGGCCAGGGACCGCTTCTGACCCTCGACGAGGCCCTCGCCATCGCCATGCACCACAGTCCCCTGATCAGGGAGGCCGAGGCGATCCGCGACGGCGCCCGTGAAGAGATCACGGCGACCCGGGCCGATTTCCTGCCGAAGGCCTCGGCCCAGTACGGCTATGCGCGGCTGGGAGACGAACCGTTCCAGCGCATCGGCGGGGTCCCGATCGTCGTCGGCGACAACGATGTCCACCGCTGGGACCTGTCCCTGAGCCAACCCCTGTTCACCGGCTTCGCCGTTACCAGCCGGCACGAGATGGCGAAGATCGAGGCCGAGATCCGGGAACTGGAGCGGCAGCAACAGATCGTCATGGTGCGCCAGGATCTGCGGATCGCCTGGTTCGAGGCCCTGCTGGCGGCCCGGCTCAACCTGGTTGCCGAGGACAACTCTACCGCGCTGACCGCCCATCGCGACAATGCCGCCGGTTTTCTGGCCCAGGGCCTCAACTCCCGCAACGATCTGCTCAAGGCCGAGGCCTCCCTGGCCAACGCCATCCAGGAAAGAGAGCGGGCGCGGGCGGCGAGCGAGATCGCCCGCAGCCGCCTGGGCTGGATCATGGGGAGCGAAATCGAGCCGGGCCGGATCCTGGAGGATTTCACCGCCGTCACCACCCGGCCTCTCGAACTGCAGGCCCTGTACGATGAGGCCCGGCAGCACAGCCCGGTCCTGCAGAGCTACCGGATGGGTCTTGACAGCCTCGACCACGCCATCACTCTCGCCCAAAGCGGCTACTATCCGACCCTTGCCGTCACCGGCAAATACGAGCAGAACGGCAGCGATCCCGGGGCCGAAACCAACGACTACACCAACGATCATAACGCCAGCGTCACATTGACGGCCAAATGGGATTTTTTCGAATGGGGCAGGACCGGGGCGGTCGTCGCCAAACAGCGGTATTCCAAACAGGCCTTGACGGAGAGGCAGCGGGAGGCGGAAGAGCAGCTCCGGCTGGCCGTGAAGCAGGCCTGGCTCGACCTCCAGGTCGCCGAAAACAGCATCGCCGCCGCGGCCCGGGGGCGGGAACAGGCCCGGGAGAACTGGCGGATTACCAATCTGCAGTACCAGAACCAGGTCATCACCTCGACCGAGGTCCTCGATTCGCGGACCTTGCTCAGCCAGGCGGAGAGCAACTACTATCGGGCCCTGTACGGCTACAGGATCGCCATGGCCCGGCTGGAGAGGGCACTGGGCCGCAAATAGCAGCCCCTCCCTGGGCCGTGTTCGGCCATGATACATCGGACTTGCCATCGGCTGGAGGCCATGGTAGGTTCACGCCGTATTCCCGAACCGCTCACCCTGGGCACCATCGCCTGACGCCGCAATCCGACAAGGTCTTTCCCCGAGCATGACGCCGATCCGCTCTTTTCTTCTCCTGTTCCTCTGCACCGGCCTCTGGCTGGGCATCTCGCTCCCGGCGGCCGCCACCGCCGAAGCGCCCGGGGCGGAAACGGCCGGGCAACCGGCGATGAGCATCGGTCAGGCCGCGATCCTCGGCGTTGTCGAGGGACTGACCGAATACCTGCCGGTCAGTTCCACCGGCCACCTCCTCCTCGCCCAACGGATCATGGGCATCGACGGCGACAGCGTCGGCAATGGCGATCAACGTTCCCAGGATGCGGTCGAGGCCTATACCATCTGCATCCAGGCCGGCGCCATCATCGCCGTCCTCGGCCTCTACTGGCGCCGGGTCCGCCAGATGTGCGCCGGGATGGCCGGCAGGGACCCGGCCGGCCGCCGGCTCCTCATCAATATCATCGTCGGTTTTCTGCCGGCGGCGGTCATCGGTCTGCTGTTCAACGGGGTCATCAAGGCCTGGCTGTTCGGCCCCTGGCCGGTCGTGGCCGCCTGGCTGGCGGGAGGGATGGCGATCCTCGCCGTCCACTGGTACCGGCAATCGCAGCCGCAGGCCGCCAGAAACGGCGTGGGCCTGGATGATCTGACCTGGAAAATGGCCCTGATCATCGGCATCGCCCAGTGCATCGCCATGTGGCCCGGGGTCAGCCGCAGTTTGATCACGATCGTCGGCGGAGTGCTGGTCGGGATGTCGCTGCCGGCGGCGGTCGAGTACAGCTTCCTGCTCGGCGTCCTGACCCTTGGCGGGGCAACGGCCTACGACGCGGTCAAGCACGGCCAGGATATGCTGAGTATTTTCGATCCCCTGTCCCTGACAGTCGGCCTGGTTTTCGCCTTTCTCTCCGCCGTTGCCGCAATCAAATGGATGGTCTCCTACCTCAACCATCACGGCATGGCGGTCTTTGGCTACTACCGGGTCTGCCTCGGCCTGACGGTCGCGGCCCTGCTCGCCACAGGGAGAATCTGAGCGGAGGCACGCGTGGAGCGCAGCCCTCCGGTCGTCACTCCTGGCCTTTGAAATTATCGGGAAACAGCATCTTGCCGCAGACGGAGACATCATAACCGGTAAACGACGCGGCAAGGTCCCTGAACTCCTGGTCGTGCAGCAGGCCGATGAAATCCTGAATCCCCTTTTCAAAAAACCGCTCCCGGGCGATCAGCAGGTCGTAACGTTCCCAGCGCAGCGGCAGGAAATCGAGGTCGAGCAGGCCGGCCACCGCCCTGATCGCCGGCGCCGCATCAGCCCGGCCGGACAGGACCTCGAGTCCGGCATCCATGTGACGCCCCACCTCGCGCTGGTAGCCGTCGATCATCCTGGCGGAAATCTCCGACCTGGAGATCTCGTAATCAAGCAGCAGCCTGGTCCCGGTACCCAGCTGCCGGTTCACGATCCGCACCCCTTTGTTTGCCAGATCGGCGATGCAATGAATGCCTTTGGGGTTGCCCTTCTGCAGCAGGATCCCCTGCTCACGCCGGCTGAAATTGACGAATACCGGGGTCCGGTCCAGCTCCTCCCGGGCAAAATCAAAGTTGTACTCGGCGTTGTCATCCTGCAGCAGATGGCAGGTGCCGATATGGCAGAGGCCCAACCGCAGGCACTTCAATCCGCCCATGCTGCCGAGATTGGCGAAGAAGACGGTTCCCAGACCCTTTCTGTGATAGAGGGACAGAACCCGCTGCAGCAGCAGATCATCGCTGCCGGCCATCAGCAGGGTACCGTCATCGGAAGACCGATCGATCCCCGTTCTCTGAAAGTTGAGGACATGGGATTCGAGCCATTCCTCGACGAGACGCCGGGGGAACAGCCATTTTCCGGTGATTTTGGTCGCCGGCAGCCCTTTGTCGTTGACCAGCGAGTACACCATCTTCTCGTTGATATTGAGAAAAACGGCGACTTCCCGCGTCGTCAGATACGTTTTGTTTTTGTCGGCATTCATTGAGATCCCTCTTTGCCGCTGTGACAACTGCGTCGCAGG
Organism: uncultured delta proteobacterium; assembly: GCA_963847035.1. Taxonomy (GTDB): domain Bacteria; phylum Desulfobacterota; class Desulfobulbia; order Desulfobulbales; family Desulfocapsaceae; genus Desulfoprunum. The sequence goes on from CAWJYH010000001.1 coordinate 175,907, forward strand.
ACTGCGCGGCGGTGTTTTGATCATGTTACCCAGGATGGCAGCAGATATGCCGGTTTTTTCCTATACAAACCAAAAGTAACCTATACAAACACCTGACATCATGATGCATCTGCTCACCGCAGCGTTAGACAAAGGAGGATGACGATACCAGGGTCCCCTGTCTGACGATCGATACAAACAGTTGCGACTCTGTATGCCTCCGCACCGGCTTTGAGCGCCGATCAACCCCTTGGCTACGGGTTGGGCGCTGACCTGTCAGGTCACCTGAAAACCATCGACGATGGAATACACTGTTCCGGAGAGGATGTCCATTGCCCTGCTCCACACCCCCCTCTCCCGTCAGATGCGACCCGCCGGGCCAGGCTGGCGCTGCCGGGCCGCGCACTGGCCACTTCCCGGTTGACAGTGCCGGGTCCCGGCGGTATATCCTGTAGGTATGTGTTTTCCCAATCATCAGGTAGTTTACAGCCTCCTCATTCTTTCCCAGGATTGTCACCCCCATGCCTGTTTTGACCGCTGCCCCGCCGGCCCCGACCATTCCGCCCCGGGGAGCCGTCGGCAACCCCGGCCAAGGATGATGTGAGATGCGGGCGGTCGTCCAACGGGTCAGCAGGGCGGTGGTGACGTCCGGCGGAGAGATCCTGGGGGCGATCGGCCCCGGCCTTGTCGTTTTTCTCGGTATCCATGGGAACGACGGGCCAGATGAGATACAATGGATGGCCGATAAAATACTCGGCCTCCGGATTTTCGAAGACGAAGACGGAAAAATGAACCGCTCGCTGCTGGATATCGGCCGGGAGATACTTATCGTGTCCCAATTCACCCTCTATGGCGACTGCCGCAAGGGCCGAAGGCCGGGCTTTGCCGACGCGGCGCCGCCGGCCCATGCCGAGCCGGTCTACCAGCGATTCATAAAGGCGATTCGCCAGCGCGGGATTCGGGCGGCGGCCGGCCGATTTCAGGCCTTCATGGCGGTGGAACTGGTCAACGACGGCCCGGTGACCCTGCTGGTCGACTCGGACAAACTCTTTTAGCCTCATCCCCGCACAGCCGGGCTCAGCCCCAAGGATAAACATGACATTCACTCCAGGCAGCACCTATTCAGGCTTCATCCTGAAAGAACATCAGTTCATCGATGAACTCCACGCCGACGTCTACCTGCTCGAGCACGAGATCCTTGGTTGCCCCCTGCTGGCGATCAAGAACGGCGACAGCAACAAGACCTTCTCCGTCGCCTTCAATACCGTGCCCACCGATTCGACCGGCGTCGCCCATATCCTCGAGCACTCGGTGCTGATGGGCTCGAAGAAGTACCCGGTCAAGGATGTCTTCGGCGAGATCCACAAGGGCGGGCTGATGACCTTCCTCAACGCAATGACCGGCGCCGACATCACCTACTACCCCTTCGCCACCCGTAATCTGAAGGAATACTACAATATCATGGACGTCTACTGCGACGTCGTGTTCAACCCCCTGCTTGACCGCAGCACCTTCGAACAGGAGGGCTGGCATTACCACCGTGAGTCCCCCGACAGTCCGCTGCAGTTCCAGGGCGTCGTCTACAACGAGATGAAGGGCGCCTTCTCCGATCCGATCCGCCTGATCTTCTTCCACATCTTTGCCGGATTGATGCCGGGGTCGACATACGCCCACGAGTCCGGCGGCGACCCCAGAAACATCCCCGACCTGAGCTACGAAGAGTTCTGCGATTTCCATCGACGCCATTACCACCCGTCGAACGCCATGTTCTTCGTCTACGGGGACGCCCCGCTGGCCGACGAGCTCGCCTACCTCCAGGACAACTTCCTCGCCGCCTATCCCGATAAAAGCAGCGTCTGCGACATCGTCGAAGGAGAAAAGACCACCGCTCCGGTCACCATCGCCGACACCTACGCCGTCGATTCCCCCGATACCGCCGAAAAGACCTTCCTCGCCGTCGGCACCTCGGTCGGATCGGTCGGCGACCGGGAGCAGAACGCCGCCTTCCAGGTCATCGCCAACATCCTGTTCAACTCCGATGGCTCGCCGCTGAAAAATGCCATCGTCTCCAGCGGCCTGTGCAAGGATTTCGGCGGCTTCTTCCTCTCCATCGTCCTGCACCCGGACCTTCATGATCACCTACCTCGTCGGTAGCGAGGCCGAGCATCGCGACCGCTTTCTCGACCTCTACGCCACCACCCTCAAGGGCATGGTCGACAAGGGGCTTGACCGCGATCTGGTGCTGTCGGAGTTGAACAAGTTCGAGTTCCAATTCCGCGAGGAATCGAGCAAGGCCCAGCGCGGCCTCGACCTGATCGGCAAGGCGATGAACGCCCTCAAGTACGGGCTCGACCCCTTCGCCAGCCTGCAGGCCGAGGACCTCATCGCCACCATCCGGCGCAAGGCCCTGAACGAGCGCTATTTCGAGGAGTTGATCGGCCGCTACCTGCTCGACAATCCCGCCACCGCCGTCATCACCCTGACTCCCGACCCGGAGAAGCCCGGCCGCACCAGGGCGGCGGAGGAGCAGCGGCTGCAGGATTATGATGCCACCCTGGATCCGGAACAGCAGGAGCAGCTTCTCCGCCGCACCCGGGAGCTGATGGAGATGCAGCTGGCGCCCAACGACGTCGCCACCCTCGCCCTGCTGCCCCAGCTGTCTTTGGCCGACCTCACCGCCGACGTCGATTTCCACGCGGTCCGGCCGCAAGCGATGTTCGGCCATGAGGTGCTGGTCAGCGAGCTGGAGACCAACCATATCTCCTATATCGACCTCGGCTTCGATTTCTCCTGCATTCCCCCCGAGCACCTGCCGTGGATCGACCTGTTCGGCACGATCATCACCGAGATCGGCACCAGCCGGCTCGACTACATGCACTTTGCCAAGGAGATCGCCACCTGTACCGGCAGCTTTTCCCACTCCCTGACAACGTACACCAGGCGGGGAGAATTGGAGCGGGTCCGGCCGGTGCTGTGGCTGCATCTCAAGTGCCTGCCCGAGTACCTGGAGCAGGCCCTGCAGCTCGTCGCCGAGGTCCTCGCCGATGTTTCCTTCGCCGACCGGACCCGGATCCGGGAGATCGTCGGCCGCGAATTCGCCTGGGCCGAGCACTCGGTGCAGAGCGAGGGCTACGGTCTGGCCGCCGCCCGGGTCTCCGCCCATCTCGGGCTCGCCGGCCGCTACCAGGAGATGTTCAACGGCGCTACCGCCTATCTGGCTCTCAAGCAACTGGCGCTGAATTATGCCGGGATGGAGGAGACCTTCCTCGCCGCCCTGCAGCAGACCGCGCGCCTGCTGTTCAACCGCGGCAACCTGCTGTTCGCCGTCACTGCCGACCGCCAGGAAATCGACCGGATCGCCGCCCTCGGCGGGATCATTCCCGCGGCCCTGGCCGCGACCCCGGTAACCCGCTATGACCTGCCGGCGCTGCCGTTGCCCGACCACGAGGCCTTCATCACCTCGGCCGAGGTCGTGTTCGCCGTCCAGGGGGGCAGCCTGCCGACCGACAGCAGCGGCTACAACGGCCACTTCGAGGTGCTGAAGACCTTCCTCTCCCGCGATTATCTGTGGAACACCGTCCGCCAGATGGGGGGGGCCTACGGCTGCTTCATCCAGTTCAGCCAGGTCACCGGCAATTTCGCCCTGATCAGTTACCGCGACCCCCAGGTGCGCAAGACCTACGAGGCCTACGGCGCCATTCCCGCGGTCGTCTCCGGCCTCGACCTGCCGCCGGCGATCATGGAGCAGCTGGTGATCGGCACGTACGGCAGTTACAATCCGCTCCAGAGTCCGGCGGCGCGGGGGGCCACCGCCCGCAACGAATACCTGAGCGGCATCGATCCGGAGTACAAGCAGCAGCGGCTGCGGGAAATCATCGCCACCCGCCCGGCCGATCTGCGAGCCTTCGCCCCGGCCTTCGCCGCGATGCAGGCCGCAAGCCATCGCGCCGTCATCGGCAACCGGGCGAAGATTGAAACCGACCAGGACCTCTTTTCCTCTATGACCGAACTGTGATATGAGCAGCAATCGTTTTGACACGGCCGCCGCCGAATGGGACCAGAAACAGCGGCGGGTGGACCTGGCCGCGGCCATCGCCGCCGGCATTGCCGCCCTGCCGCTGCACCGGGAGATGGAGGCGCTGGAGTACGGCTGCGGCACCGGCCTCGTCGGCCTCGCCCTCGCCCCCCGCCTGGGCTCGCTGATCGCCGCCGATTCCTCGCCAGGCATGCTCGCCACCCTGAGCGACAAGATTGCCGCCCAGGGGATCACCAATGTCCGGCCGCTGCTGCTCGATCTGCATTCCCGGGATTGCCCGCAGCAATTCGACCTGATCTTCTCGGCGATGACCCTCCATCACATCGACGATGTCGAGCTCATTCTCGGCAAAATCGTTGATGGCCTGAAACCGGGGGGCATCGTGGCCCTCGCCGATCTCGACACCGAGGATGGTTCCTTCCATCGGGACAACCCGGCCGGGGTCATGCACCACGGTTTCGACAGGGTCCATCTGGCCGACGTCCTGCGTCGACTGGGGCTGGGAACCATCGAGTCGAGCACGGTCCATACCATCATGAAAGAAAACGCGGCGGGGGCGAAACAGCCGTTCCCCGTCTTCCTGCTCACCGCGGTGAAGGACCGGACATGAATTTTTCGGCGGCAGTCCCCCCTACCCCGGAGCGGGGCTGTCACCGGCACTACCCACTCAACCCATTTTTTTGAAGGAGAACGGTATGCAGTACTCTTCTGAGATACAGGAAATGTGCCGGGTGACGCAGGGCGCCAACCACGGCCCGGCGCCGATCCCGCAGGAAGGTGCATGGACCAAGGTCAGGGAGGTCGGCGACGTCAATGGCCTGACCCACGGCATCGGCTGGTGCGCCCCCCAGCAGGGCGCCTGCAAGCTCACCCTCAACGTCAAGAACGGCATCATCGAGGAGGCCCTGGTCGAGACCATCGGCTGCACCGGCATGACCCATTCGGCGGCGATGGCCTCCGAAATCCTCCCCGGCAAGACGATCCTCGAGGCCCTCAACACCGACCTGGTCTGCGACGCGATCAACGTGGCGATGCGCGAGCTGTTCCTGCAGATCGTCTACGGCCGCAGCCAGTCGGCCTTCTCCGAGGGCGGTCTGCCGATCGGCGCCGGCCTCGAGGACCTCGGCAAAGGGTTGCGCTCGGTCTGCGGCACGATGTACGGCACCAAGGTCAAGGGACCGCGCTACCTGGAGATGGCGGAAGGCTATGTGAAAGAGATCGGGCTGGACGAAAACGACGAGATCATCGGCTACTCCTTCGTCAACCTCGGCCGGATGATGGACGCGATCAAGAAGGGCGTCGACCCGGCCAAGGCCATCGAAGGCGCCTCCGGGACCTACGGCCGTTTCCAGGAAGCGGCCAAAACCATCGATCCGCGACACGCATAAGGAGAATCATCATGGCACTGTTCGAAAGTTACGACAGGCGGATCGGCCAGATCACCCCGGTCCTCAACCACTACGACATGCAGACCCTGGAGGAGGCGCGGGAGCTGTGCCTGGCCAAGGGGGTCGATGTCGCCGCCATCGTCCGCGGCGTCCAGCCGATCTGCTTTGACAACGCCTGCTGGGCCTATACCCTCGGCGCCGCCATCGCCATCAAAAAGGGCGAGAAGAAGGCGGCCGCCATCGCCGCCAGCCTCGGCGAGGGCCTGCAGGCCTTCTGCATCCCCGGTTCGGTCGCCGACGACCGCAAGGTCGGCCTCGGTCACGGCAACCTCGCCTCCCGGCTGCTGAAGGAAGAGACCAGATGCTTCGCCTTCCTGGCCGGCCACGAATCGTTCGCCGCCGCCGAGGGAGCGATCGGCATCGCCCGCTCCGCCAACCGGGTGCGCCAGTCGCCGCTCAGGGTCATCCTCAACGGCCTCGGCAAGGACGCCGCCAAGATCATCTCGCGGATCAACGGCTTCACCTATGTCCAGACCCGGTTCGACTACGCGACCGGCGAACTGCATGTGGTCGCCGAGACCCCCTACTCCAGCGGCGAACGCGCCAAGGTCCGCTGCTTCGGCGCCGATGACGTGCGGGAGGGCGTGGCGATCAACCACCTCGAAGGCGTCGATGTCTCGATCACCGGCAACTCGACCAACCCGACCCGCTTCCAGCACCCGGTGGCCGGCACCTACAAGAAGGAGTGCATCCAGCAGGGCAAGAACTACTTCTCGGTGGCCTCCGGCGGCGGCACCGGCCGCACCCTCCACCCCGACAACATGGGGGCCGGCCCCGCCTCCTACGGGATGACCGACACCATGGGACGGATGCACTCCGACGCCCAGTTCGCCGGCTCGTCGTCGGTCCCGGCCCACGTCGAGATGATGGGCCTGATCGGCATGGGCAACAACCCGATGGTCGGCGCCTCGGTGTCGGTGGCCGTCGCCCTGGAGCAGGCCTCCTGACCCCGCTGTCTGCAGCAGTGCCGGTCAACACAAAGGCGGTTCCCCGCACAGGGAACCGCCTTTGTGCTTCCGCAACCGGCCCCGGCTGAATCCCGCCGCTACAGGATCCGGCTCAAAAACTGCCTGGTCCGCTCCGATTGGGGATGGTCGAAGAAGGCGTTGGGTTCGTTCTCTTCGATGATCTCGCCGGCATCCATGAACAGGACCCGGTCGGCGATCGTCCGGGCAAAGCCCATCTCGTGGGTGACGCAGAGCATGGTCATCCCCTCGTCGGCCAGATCGACCATGACATCGAGGACCTCCTTGATCATCTCCGGATCGAGGGCCGAGGTCGGCTCATCGAACAGCATGATCGACGGGTTCATGCACAGGCTGCGGGCGATCGCCACCCGCTGCTGCTGACCGCCGGAGAGCTGGCCGGGGTATTTGGCCGCCTGGTCGGCGATATGGACCCGCTCAAGATACGTGGCGGCGATGGCCTCCGCCTCGCGGGGGGTTTTCTTCTGGACCCAGATCGGCGCCAGACAGCAGTTCTCCAGCACCGTCAGATGGGGAAAGAGGTTGAACTGCTGGAAGACCATGCCGATGTTGCGCCGGACCTGATCGACGCCCCTGAGGTCGTCGTCGAGGGTAATGCCGTTGACGATGATCTCGCCCTGCTGGTGTTCTTCGAGGCGGTTCATACAGCGGATCAGGGTCGATTTACCGCAGCCCGAGGGACCGCAGATGATGATCCGTTCCCCCTTGTAGACCTTGAGGTTGATGTCCTTGAGGACATGGAAGTCGCCATACCACTTGTGGACCCCCCTGAGTTCGACCATGACTTCAGTCGTACCTGGTCGATTCGGTACCGTCATCATCTCTCCATCCTCCTCGCTACTGCATCGGCGGCGCGTACTGGAGGCCGCCCTCGTTCCAGAGGTTGTTCAGGCCGCGGTCGATCTGCAGTGGTGAATCCCTGCCGACATTGCGGGCGAAGATCTCGCCGTAATTGCCGACCTGCCTGACGATCTGGACCGCCCAGTCATCCTTCAGACCGAGCCCTTCGCCCTTGATGCCTTCCCTGCCGACGAATTTCCGGATGGCGGGATCGGGATTGTTCACCATCTCGTCGATCGTGGCAGAGGTGAGGCCGAGTTCTTCGGCGTTGACCAGCGCAAACAGGGTCCATTTAACGATATCGAACCAGTTGTCATCACCCTGACGCACAGCCGGCCCCAGGGGTTCCTTCGAAATGACCGTCGGCAGGATGGTATACGCCTCCGGATGGGCCAGCTTGAGCCGCAGGCCGTGCAATTGCGACTGGTCGCTGGTGAGGGCGGCGCAGCGGCCGGTCTCGAGACCCTTCAGGGTGTCAGGCGAGGTATCGAAGATCACGGGCCTGAACTCCATGTTGTGCTGCCGGAAATAGGCGGCGAGGTTGGCCTCGCTGGTCGTGCCGGCCAGGACGCAGATCGTGGCGCCTTTGAGGTCGGCGGCATCCTTGACGCCGGTTTTTTTCGCGACCAGAAATCCCTGGCCGTCATAGTAGGTGACGCCGGCGAAGTTGAGTCCCAACGAGGAATCGCGGGTCAGGGTATAGGTCGAACCTCGCGACAACAGGTCGATCTCGCCGGACTGCAGGGCGGTGAAGCACTCCCTGGAATTGAGGGGGATGTATTTGACCTTGCTGGCATCGCCCAGGGTCGCGGCGGCGACGGCACGGCAGAGATCGACATCGAGCCCGATCCAGTTGCCCTTGTCATCGGGATGGGAAAACCCTGGGACCCCGGTCGAGACGCCGCACTGCAGATAGCCGCGCTGCAGGACCTCGTCCCTGGTGCCGGCGTTGGCAAAGCCGGCGGCAAGTACACTCGTCAGGGCCATAACCACCCACATCATCGGTTTCATGATTTTCTCCTGTTATCCTGCGAACTTTCCGCGCCTGGCAATGGTTCCATAACGAGGCCGGCAATACTGTCGCATCGTACACAACCCTTTCCCGTCAATGCCTGCTACTCCGGTCGCGGGAAAGAAGGACCATGATTCCCAATACGGTAGTGCCCCTTCTCTTTCACGTTCCTGTTCCAGGATTCGCGAAGGTCCTTCCTCCATCATACCCCGCAACCTGCAGGGGTTCCAGTAGATTTCCGCCGAGGCAGGCAACCTCGACGATAGAGTTATCGATCCGATCCGATTACAAAGACCCGGAACGATCGCGGCGACAGGAATCCGGACGCAAAATTCGACTTTACAGGCCGTCACGATAAACGGTATACTCTGACTGTCTATTGTCGACAATCGATCATCGACCGCAGTCTGGGACCACATGCCATGACAACGATAAAAAAGACGACCTACAAGGACCAGGTCATCGACTACGTGTATCAATGCATCCTTGACGGCCGACATCTGCCCGGCGACCAGATCAAGGAGGCCCTGCTGGCAGGAGAGCTGGGGATCAGCCGGGCGCCGGTGCGCGAGGCCCTGAAGGAGCTCACCGTCAACGGGATCATCGACTACCGGCCGCAGGTCGGCAGCTTCATCGCCTTCCTGCCCCCCCAGCAGATCCGCGACGTCTATACCACCCGGGGAGTTCTCGAAGGCTACGCCATCATGGCCACCCGTGAGCAATTCACCACCGGCGATATCGACAAGCTGCACTCGCTCGTCGCCCGGATGCGCCACGAGGCCGAACTGGGCAACAGGAAGATGGTAGTGGAGGTGGGCGATGACTTCCACTCCCTGCTGATCAGCAGGAACCGGAATCGCCAACTGGCGGAGTACATGGATCGTCTCCGGCTGAAGCTGCACGTCCTGTTCTGCCGGTACTGGAGCGATCTCTATTCACCGGCGGAGATCGGCGACCGCCACCTGCGGATCGTCACCAGCCTGCTGTCCGGCGACCCGGCCGCAATCGAAGAGACGGTGCGGCGGCACTACAGCGAGAGCGGCGACAGGATCGCCGCCATCTCCCCTCCCAATGGTCAGTGGAATGAGGCGTGATGTGCGGCACAGAACAATGCAACTCCAGGGCGAGGACCTGTATTACACCAATTTCACCTACGATCCCGCCTGTTACTATTTTCTCTATATCGGCGAGCTCAAGGCTTACGGCCTGAACCAGTTCGTACGCGAAGCCCTGCAGAAGCGGGTTCCCGGCCGGGAAGTCCGGTTCGCGGCGATCATCCCCGATGTCTGCACCCAGTACTATTATGACGACGTGATCGTCATCAATCCCCTGTGCGGCGGCGGAGCAGCGGCGGTCGGCACAACCTCAGAGCCGGGGCCGCGGACCAGCTGCCGCATGGCCATCGCTCACTTCATGACGGCGGTCTCCGCCAGCGCCACGATCCGGGGCCTGATCGCCGCCATCCTCGACAACCAGCCGGAAATCTACCTCAGCCTGTTCGAGAGCGTGATGGAGATGACGCTCGATGCGATCGACCGGGTATCGATCCTCGGGCCGGACAAGGCCATCGCCCGGCACTGGAACAGCAAGCTGGTGCAGTTCACCGAACTGGCGGAGGTCGTGCCCCTGGTGAAGGGCGAGGTCTGCCATGGTCTCGACGCCCTGCTGACCAGGACCGCGGCGCTAAGGGACAGCTGGCCGGACGGGATCTTCGTCAGTGCGGCCTATTCGGCCGCCGGCATCAACTCCGCCGTCACCCGCAGCCAGGACGAGGTACGGCGCCGGTTCACCGCCGCGGACAGCGACTACCTGATCACCCGCTACATCCCCCACGACCTCGATCCGACGGTGCTGGCGGTGGTGGCCAATGCCGATGACGTCTACATCGCCGGCATCGCCGACCAGAACATCGTCGACGGCAACCGCTTCGTCGGCTCGTCCTTTCCCTCGCAGGTCACCGCCGACCAGGCCGCGCTCCTCAGGTCGCACACAATCGCCGCCGGCCGGGCGCTGGGGGCGGCCGGCTACCGCGGCATCTTCGGCTGCGATTACCTGATCGACCACCAGGGCATCATCTGGTTTCTGGAGATCAACGCCCGCAAGCAGGGCACGACCTTCGAGTTCTGCTGCACCCTGGAGCAGAACCTGCCCGACGGCGCCCCATCGTTGCTGGAACTGGAACTCCACGCCGTCCTCCATGGCCGCTTCCCGCCCGGGACCGTGGCGATGGACGCCAACCGCAGTGGGTTGCACTGGGAAACGTATAACCACAAGGTGGCGGAGACGGTTCAGACCAGCGGCTATCTCCCGCAGAACACCCGGGAGCGCGAATCGTTCCGCCGGGTGGCGGCCGGGGAGCTGGCAATGGACTACGTCGTCGTCGAGCACCTCGGCGCGCCGCTCACGGTCATGCCGGGGACCTTTCTGGCGCGGGTGATATCGGTGGCCAACTCCAGAGACAACGTCGCCCTCGGCCTGCGCCAGGGTATGAGCCTCATCAACCAGACAATTCAGACACGTGTGACGCCAATGAACGCAGAAAACAACGATATACTGACAGCCAACCCACCCCTCGACGAGTACACCAGGGATCTCCTCGCCACCCTGGCGCAATCCCCCGCCACCCCTCGGGATCCGGGGAAAGCGCAGAAAAACGAGGTGCGGAAACTGTACGCTCAGGCGAGGACCTCGCCACTGACGGCCCCGATCATCGATCTTTTCGATCGCCTGCTCACCTTGCACCGGGAGGGAAAAGGGACTCCCGCCGATTTCGGCATCAGCGGCGGCGACCTGGAGGATCTCGCCGTCAAGCACCAGCAGATCGACGAGCACATGGTCTCGGTCGGCGGCCGGCTGACCCGGGCCCGCCCCATTGCCGCCGGCGCCAATCGCCGGGTCGATGCATATCTGGCAGCCAAGGACAGCATCGCCCCGAGCGGCATCGAGGCCTGGGACCGGATTCTCGAGAACAAGGCGCGGATCATGGCGGCACTGGGCATGGACGAAGCGGCCTGGAACTCCTTTCCCGGCCAGATCCGCCACGCGATCGATTCGGTCGCGGTCCTGGCCAAACTCATCGACCTGCCGCCGGCCCAACTCGAATCGATCGCCCGGGTAACTGCCTCCTACCGGATGCGCCTGACCCCCTATTACACCAGCCTGATCATGCCGGGGATCATCAACGATCCGATCATGCTGCAGTCGGTGCCGACCGGCGAGATGGTGGAGAACGCCGGAATCGAGATCCCGCCGGTGGCCGCCGACCACTCCCCGGCCCGTCTGGTCGACCAGTTCTACCCCCGGGTGCTGACGATCAAGGCCACCAACATGTGTGCGATGTTCTGCACCCACTGCCTGCGTCTGGCCCATATCGGCCGCAAGGACCAGGTGTATGCGAAGGAGGCCTACACCGAGGCGCTGGACTATATCCGCGCCAACGACCGGATCCGCGACGTGCTGATCACCGGCGGCGACGCCTTTGTCCTGCCCAATTCGATGATCAAATGGCTGCTGGCGGAACTGGACGGCATCGACCATGTCCGGCTGAAGCGGCTCGGCACCCGGATCCCGGTCACCGCGCCGATGCGGGTCGACGACGAACTCCTCGATATCCTGGAACAGAGCAATGACCGCAAGCCGATCCGGGTCGTCACCCAGATCAACACCGCCCAGGAGATCACCCCGCTGTCGCGCGAGGTCTTCCGCCGCATCTCGAAACGGACCTTCGCCGTCCTCAACCAGGCCGTGCTGCTGAAGGGAATCAACGACACCCGGGTCAAGATGTGGAAACTGTGCGAGACGGTGCACGAATCCTATGTCCGGCCCTACTACCTGTTCAACTGCAGCTACCGCAACCCCCAGTTCGCCCACTTCCGCGTGCCCCTCGAGGTCGGACGGGACATCGTCGAGTCGATGTACGGCAACATCTCCGGCGACGCCATCCCCCGCTACATCGCCACCGCCGGCGGCAAGATCCCGCTGCACCGCTCCAACGTGGTGAGCCGGGCGGGCAACGACGTTATCCTCAGGAAACCGTGGAGCGGCGAGGAGGTCAGCTATCCCGACGCCGACCCCGAGATCTATGCCAGCGCACTGTTCGCCTTCAACAGATAGGCAGATCATGCGGGAGCGGATCGACCAGTTCTGCCGCCGGGAGGAAGAGGGGATGTTCCGCCTGCTCCGGGATCTGGTCCTCCAGCCCAGCCCGTCCCGGTGCAAGCAGGGGGTGGACGCGGTCGGGGCCCGGCTCGCCGCCGCCCTGCAGACCTCCGGCCTGGACCTGGAGACGGTGCGGCAATCGGAATTCGGCGATCACCTGCTGTTCCGCACCCCCGCCTGCCGCTGACGGCCGGCCGGCGCTCCTCCTCTTCGGCCACATGGACACCGTGTTCCCGCTGAACAGTCCCTTCAACTGGTACAAAGATCAGGACGGCACGGTGTCCGGCCCCGGGGTGATCGACATGAAGGGCGGGCTGGTCGCCGCGATCTACGCGATCAAGGCCCTGGCCGCCTGCGATCTGCTGGCCGACATACCGCTGACCTTGCTGTGCAACTCCGACGAGGAGATCGGCTCCCCCTCCTCCACCGCTCTTTTCCAGGCCGAGGCGAACGGAGCATCGCGGCGCTGGGCTTCGAATGCGGCGGGCTGGGCGGCGAGGTCGTCACCGGGCGCAAGGGCCGGTCGGGTTACCGCCTGATCGTGACCGGCCGCGCCGGCCATGCCGCCTCCGCCGGCGCCGACAAGGCCAGCGCCATCCTCGAGCTGGCCCACAAGACCATCGCCCTGGAAGGGCTCAACGACAGCCGGCGCGGCATCGTCGTCAATGTCGGCCAGGTCCAGGGCGGCATCGGCCCCAACACCGTCAGCGACCATGCCGCCGCCGAGATCGACACCCGCTTCCTGACCCGGACCGATGCGGAAGAGACGGCGGCGCGCCTGGCCGAAATCGCCTCCCGCTCCACGGTTGCCGGCACCACCGCGGCGTTGGAGTACGTCGGCGGCCGACCGCCGATGGAGCAAAACGATCGCAATTCCGGGCTGTTCCGGATCATCCGCGCCGAGGCGGACAAACTCGAACTTCCCTGCGTCGAAGAACTACGCAGCGGGGTGTCCGATGCCAACACCATCGCCCAGCTCGACATCCCGGTGGTCGACGGGATGGGCCCGATCGGCGATGGCGACCACAGCGACCGGGAGTATATGCTCCGGCACAGCCTGCCGGACCGGGTCCGCCTCGCCGCCTGCAGTATCCTGAGCATCCGGGATCAGGTCCTCAGGTCCAGTTGACATACCATTCCGGTGGCGGTGAGCGCTGCCATGCAACCGGCACGGGATCCTTCCAGCCGGCCCAATGATTTTATAATTGATTGATATCAAGATATTTTATGAACGCTCCTCTGTAAGCCACCAGAGGAAAAATCTTGACGGATGGGGAAGTATTGGTGTTTGCTGGTATCAGGCTGATAACGTACAATACTGATTGCATTGATGTTCCGGGATTACTCCCGGCCTGATGCACGGGGGTGTACGGTGAACCTTTCCCACGCCGGGACTCCGGTATATGGGGAGACCACTCAAATTCAAGGAGGAAAACGATGAAAAGAACTACCTCGCTGTTAGCCGCAGTCGCCTTTGGTTTCGTCATGCATTTTGGGGCCGCTGCCACCCCGGCCGCCGCCGCCGATCAGAAGTTCATCACCATCGGCACCGGCGGCGTTACCGGCGTCTACTATCCAGCCGGCGGCGCCATTGCCCGTCTCGTCAACAAGGGAAAGAAGGAGCACGGCCTGCGCGCCACCGTCGAGAGTACCGGGGGATCGGTGTACAACGTCAACGCCGTCGCCGCCGGCGAGCTCGACTTCGGCGTCGTCCAGTCCGATGTCCAGTACGATGCGGTCAAGGGCCAGAATAAATTTGCCGAAAGCGGTCCGGACAAAGACCTCCGCGCCGTCTTCGCCCTGCATCCGGAGCCGTTCACCATTGTCGCCCGCGCCGACGCCGGCATCAAGAATTTCGAGGACCTGAAAGGAAAACGGGTCAATATCGGCGATCCCGGTTCCGGCCAGCGCAGCACCATGGAGGCGGTTATGGCCAAGTTGGGCTGGAAGATGGGAGACTTCAAGCTGGCCTCCGAACTGAAGGCCGCCGAGATGGCCGGCGCCCTCTGCGACAACAAGATCGACGCCTTCGCCTACACCGTCGGCCATCCCAACGGCTCGATCCAGGAGGCCCATACCGCCTGCGATGCGGTGCTCGTCAACGTCGCCGGCCCGGCCATTGCCGAGCTGGTCGCCGCCAACCCCTACTTCAGCGAGGCCACGATCCCCGCCGGTATGTACCGCGGCAATGCCGCCGATACCAAGACCTTCGGCGTCAGCGCGACGATCGTCTCCTCGGCCAAGGTCCCGGCCGAGACGGTCTACCAGGTGGTCAAGGCCGTTTTCGAGAATTTCGACGAGTTCAAACAGCTCCACCCGGCCTTTGCCAACCTCGACAAGAAGCACATGATGAAGGACGCTCTTTCCGCACCGCTGCATGAAGGAGCGGTGAAGTACTTCAAGGAAGCCGGCCTGATGTAGGCCCGACCGAGCCGGGCGGGGACGAAGCGGCTGATTCCGCCGCTCACCCCGCCCTGGCGGCCCGGAGCGCTTCCCATCGCCCGTTGTGCCTTCCTCCCGGCCGCTCGCATCGCCGCTTGCATACCTTGCCCGAATCGACACAGCGAGGCGTGACGCAGATACAACACAACAGGAAATGACTATGGCGACCGAGACAAAAGATCTCCTGACGGCAGAAAAACTGGAACAGATGGTGGCCGAGATCGACAGCGGCGGCCGCGCCCCGCACGGCAGCATCCCCAAGGCGGTGCTGTTCTTTGTCCCCCTGCTGTGGAGCCTGTTCCAGCTCTGGTACTCCTCGCCGCTGCCGTTTCTCCTCGATTTCTTTGTCATCAACGACACCCAGGCCCGCTCCATCCACCTGGCGTTCGCGATGTTCCTGGCCTACACCGCCTTCCCGACCTTCAAATCATCGCCGAGGAAGTACATCCCGATCCAGGACTGGGTTCTGGCCCTAATCGCCGCCTACGCCGCCGCCTACATCTACCTCAGCTACGCCGCGCTCTCGACCCGGCCGGGGTCTCCGATCACCTTCGATCTGATCGTGTCGGCGGTCGGCATCATCCTGCTCCTCGAGGCCACCCGCCGCGCCCTCGGCCCGCCGCTGATGGTCATCGGCACCCTGTTCATCATCTACGCCTTCGCCGGCCCCTACATGCCCGATGTCATCGCCCACAAGGGGGCGAGCCTGATCAAGGGCATGTCCCATTACTGGCTGTCGACCGAAGGCGTCTTCGGCGTCGCCCTCGGGGTCTCGACCGGCATGGTCTTCATGTTCGTCCTCTTCGGCTCGCTGCTGGAAAAGGCCGGCGCCGGCAACTACTTCATCAAGGTCGCCTTCGCCGGTCTCGGTCACATGCGCGGCGGCCCGGCCAAGGCCGCGGTCGTCTCCTCGGCGATGACCGGGATGATCTCCGGTTCGTCGATCGCCAATGTCGTCACCACCGGGACCTTCACCATCCCGCTGATGAAGAAGGTCGGCTTCACCGCCGGAAAAAGCCGGCGGCATCGAATGCGCCTCGTCGGTCAACGGCCAGATCACCCCGCCGGTCATGGGCGCCGCCGCCTTCCTGATGGTCGAATACGTCGGCGTACCGTATATCGAGATCATCAAGCACGCCGCCCTGCCGGCCTTCATCGCCTACGCCGCCCTGCTCTACATCGTCCACCTCGAGGCCTGCAAGATGGGGCTGCAGGGACTGCCGAAAAGGCACAAAAAGACGCTGGCCCAGTCACTGCTCGGTATCGTCGCGGTCCTGCTCGGGGTGATCCTGACCGGTGCCGCCACCTACTACGGCCTGGGCTGGATCAAGACCGCAGCCGGGGACGCGGCAGTATACGTCGTCGCCGCCCTGGCCATTGTGGCCTATCTCAGCTCTCCTCTATGTCGCCTGCCGGGTGCCGGAACTCGAGATCACCACCGATATGACCGAGCTGCCCGAACTCGGCCCGACCGTCCAGGCCGGCCTGTACTTCCTGCTGCCGGTCGTGGTGCTGATGTGGTGCCTGACGGTTGAGCAGCTCTCACCCTCGCTGTCGGTGTTCTGGGCGACCGTGCTGCTGCTGGTGATGGTCGTCACCCAGCGGCCGCTCAAGGGAATCTTCCGCAAGATCCACAACGAAGAGTTCAGCTTCCGCAGCGGCATCGATGACCTCATCGCCGGACTGGTCGCCGGCGGCCGCAACATGATCGGGATCGGCGTGGCCACCGCCGCCGCCGGCATCGTCGTCGGCACCGTCACCCTGACCGGCATCGCCCTGGTCATGACCGAATTCGTCGAGTTCATCTCGCTCGGCAACATGGCCCTGACCCTGATCTTCACCGCCCTGTTCAGCATCATCCTCGGGATGGGCCTGCCGACCACCGCCAACTATATCGTCGTCTCGACGCTGATGGCGCCGGTCATCGTCAGCCTCGGGGCCCAGAACGGCCTGCTGATTCCCCTGGTCGCCGTCCATCTGTTCGTCTTCTATTTCGGCGTCCTCGCCGACGACACCCCGCCGGTGGGCCTGGCCGCCTTCGCCGCCGCCGGCATCTCCGGCGGCGACCCGATCCGCACCGGTATCCAGGGATTCATGTACGACATCCGTACCGGCATCCTGCCCTTTGTCTTCATCTACAACACTGAACTGCTGATGATCGGCATCGGCTCGCCGCTGCACTTCATCGTCGTCGTCTTCGGCGCGATGGTTGCGATGATGGCCTTCGCCGCCGCCACCCAGAAGTATATGCTGACCCGCAACAAGCTGTGGGAAACGGTGCTGCTGCTGCTGGTGGCCTTCACCCTGTTCCGCCCCGGTTTTTTCTGGGACATGGTGTATCCGGAACTGGAGACCCGACCCGCTGCCGAGCTGGAACAGTTCGTCGGCGACCTGCCGTCGGGCAGGCAGCTGCGCCTGACCCTGAAGGGCGAGAAGATGAACGGCGACGAATTCACGATGGTGGTGTCGCTGGCGGCCGGCAAAAAAGCGCCGGCTGAGGAACGGCTGCTGGCGATGGGCTTCGGCATCCCGCAACGAGGACGGGCGCATCTTTATCGACAATGTCGTCTTCAACAGCCCGGCGCAGAAGGCGGGGATCGACTGGGACCAGGAGATCGTCAGTATCCAGACCCTGGCCGATCGGCCGCGCAAACAGTGGATGTTCCTTCCGGCGCTGGCCCTGCTCGTCCTGGTGTGGCTGTCACAGAAACGACGGGCCGGGCGTAGTGCCGGGCCACAGGTCAACGGGCCCACGCAAGCGGTCGGCTGAAACGATGTGATCGATTGATCAAGGTAAGGATATGATAAAAAAAATTCTCGTACCTATCGCCTTCTCGAGATTTACTGAAGGCATGCTGCGGT
This sequence comes from uncultured delta proteobacterium, assembly GCA_963847035.1. Lineage (GTDB taxonomy): Bacteria > Desulfobacterota > Desulfobulbia > Desulfobulbales > Desulfocapsaceae > Desulfoprunum. Next base: position 193,670 of record CAWJYH010000001.1, read on the forward strand.
TCGCCGCCGAAATAGCCGAGGCCTGCGGTGCCGAACTGCAGCTCATCAACGTCATCAACGAGCGCGATCTCGAGGCGGTGCAGAAGATCACCGCCTTCGGTTACAAGGTCGACACCGAGCACTACCTCCAGACCCTGATCCAGGAACGGCGGGAGGAGATGGCCCGGCTGCTGGAAAAGGTCGGGCTGAACGGTGACGAGGTGACCTTCCACTTCGAGGTCGGCAATCCGGCCGAGAAATTACTGCAGCTGGTGGTGAGGGAAAACATCGATGCGGTGGTCATGGGGGTGAAGAACCGGGACATCAGCACGCTGTTCACCGGTTCGGTGGCCGAACGGGTTTTTCACCGCTGCCCGGCCACGGTCATCAGCTATCGCGACCCGGAGATTGCCACCCACCTGCGCAAACGGGTGGTGAAGCACATGCATGAATAGCTGCCGGATAGCGTTGACAGGCCGCGAATCCGTCCAGGGAGCCTCTCTGCCGAAGTCGGGGGCCATTTTTGCCACCGGGTGGTTGGCTAATCCGTCAGACCCGTTTCTTCACGCGCGATCATCGTCGCCATCATCGTCGCCACCAGTTTTTCTTTCCCGCCCCTGACCGCATGCACTTCGCCGAAGCAGACCGTCAAGGTGCGGCCCGGCTTGAGCACCCGGCCGCGGGCAATCAGTTTTTCGCCCTCGGCCGGCGAGAGGAAATTGACCTTATATTCGGCGGTCAGGACTGCGGCAGAGGCGGGCATCATGGTCAGTGCCGCGTAGCCGCAGGCGGTATCGACAATCATGGTCACGACCCCGGCATGGATGAAGCCGTGCTGCTGGGTGAGATCGGAGCGAAACGGCAACTCGATGGTCACTGCGCCGTTTTCGACTGCCGTGATGGCTGCCCCGATGGTGGCCATCGCGGTTTGACGGGCATAGCTGTCTCTGATGCGCTTGTCGATACTGTTTTCCATGAAAACTCCGGGGAATTTCAATAGGTCACGGACTGGGGTTACGCTGCCGTGCGGTTGCGCGCCGGCTCACACACATTGATATCGGCGTCGCACTTTACGGCAACACCATTATCCAGTAAAGCGACAGCATGGTTGTATTCCACGACCTTCGCCGCCTGGCGCAGGGTAGCTTCGCTGTTTTCCATGTACTGCAATACCTCATTGGCAGCCTGTTTGTCACCATCGAGTTCGGCAAAGTACCGTTTCTTGACCTCCGATCCTGCTGCAGTTTCAATAAAGAGTACCACCTATAAAAGCCCATGACCCTCACGAGGCTTTTTCATTTTCACCGTCTATTTGACCACATAGCCTTTCCCTTCCATGCAGGCGCCGAAAGCCCTGTTGAATTGCTGGACCATCCCTGCTTTAGCATCCTGTGCCTGCTTTGCTTGAGATTGTCTATTCTGCCGTGCCTGACGACCGCCGGCCATTGTACCGGCCACAGCACCTATACCGGCCCCTGCACCGGTATCTCCGGCAATGGCACCAATCGCCGCTCCGCCAACTGCGCCCCTGGCCGCCCACTCGTCGAATCGCCTACAGCTCCACCCGACTTTCGGACCGTGATGCTGTGGCGTGAAGGCGCTACCGCCTGGCAACCGCCGACGGACAATGCCCGGTCTGTTGTTCATCGCCCAAGGTGTAATCCAATTCCCCGTCATGGTTTGCTGCCTTGGGTGATTGTCCTCTTGCAGACGGGTCATCCGGCAGGATTGTTGGCCAAGAGAGGGTTGGGCTCAGATTGTCGGCGCTGGCAAGGCAAGGTCGTCGAACCCAATCATGCAGATACAGACTCTGCCACAGGCTTCGCCGGTAACACGTGAAAATCCGGCAAATACTTTTCTTCATCACTTTTCTCTTCCATTCACATTCATGTTCTTTAGAACATCTGAAATTTTCACAAAACTCCCTGAGCTGATCCCGCCGTTCCATCATGGTATCAATGCACCTGTTCCGGCAGTTGTTCATTCTCCTGCAGATGCGCCAGAAGAATGCGGCGCACTTCCTCGATGACCAGGGGATGCCCCTGGCAGGAGTGGTTGTGCCGGACCAGGAACTCGGATTCGACATACTCCACATGGGCGCTGGTATACTTGACCACGCCGTCATCGCCCTCAGGCGGTGTTTCATCGCCGTCGATGGCGACGATGGAATGGCCCTTGACCCCCGGGGCGAGGGGAATCTCTGCCAAGGTCTTGATCGTCGGGTTGTCGGGCGACATGACATCCAGACTCGTCGTGGCAATGAACTGTTGCGCCTGGGCCTCGGAGATTCCCAGATTGGCAACGGTTTTCATCAGGTTGGCCGTTGAATGGATCACCCCTCTGGGGAAGGTCACCATTTTCAGAACAAGGGTGCGAACCCAGTTCTTGGAGAGAAAACTGCCCCGGTGGGGGGTCGAGATAAAGATCACGCGTTTCACAAAGGGCAACGCTGTAAAAACTGTTTCTTTCTCAATACGATCCCGATCTTCATCCGTCACCTGGAGTTCCGCCAGCGCTTTTCCCGTCGCCATCCGCACAAAGGCATCGCCGACATCGGTGGCGGTCAGTTTGGTCAGCAACCCTCCCTGGCTGTGACCGATGATGACCATTTGCCGCAAAGCGGCATTCGTCCCCTCCGGGTCCACCTTCCGCACCTGTGTGCTGAGAGCTTCTCTCAGCTCTTGCGCAGAGATGCCGATCCGTTTACCGCTGTCGTAGAAAAAATTCCATAGCTGATATTTCTGGTTGATGACGGGATCGGCACGGAGCGTGTTGACCATTTCCGCCCAGGCGATAGGACTGCTGAACGTACCGTGCACAAAGACTATGGGGATCTTGTTCGGTTGATACGGCTGCATTAAGAGGAGGCCGGCTTTGACATAACTCGTTCCGTGGAGAAACTCATTTAAGCCCGCCCTCTGGACATACGGTTGATCGATCATATACGCCAGTTGCGCCGTAACATCCCGCTCCAGAGGGATTTTCTGTGTCGCCAACCTCGATCTCGGTCTGGTCATAGGCGGAGTACACTTCCAGCGAGCCGGCACAGGTCCCTGCCGTGATCTCCTTCAACCGGCAATTAAACCGCAGAAAAAGAGTTCCCGGACTGGTTCGAAACATCGGAGCGCCTTCCGGCTTTTTCTCCACCGCAATAAAAGGCGCCCCCATCCCTGCCTCCCGGTTTCTCCTGCTCAGACCCCTGATACCGAACCGGTCGGTCGAAATGAATTTTTCATACAGCTCAATCTCCTGATGGAAATTCCGTGGTATCAACGGAAAAGCTGAAACGACCGACCGGCAGTTCCACCTGGGTGGGGACAATCTGGAGATTGCCGTCGGCATCGGCCAGGGCTTCAGCCAGGGCGCCGTTATACAGATCGCAGGCGATCCGGAATCGCCGTTCAAAGGGGTTGGGAGAGTCCAGCCATTCTTTGCCCAACAGATAAAAATAGGCATAGATTGCCGAGGCAAAGAAGTGCCTGTGCGACCGGCTGATCCCGTCCTTCCGATAGCGCATGCCGATATAATAATTGAGTTCAGCCAGGGCAAAGAGCAGATCGTTGCGGTAATCTTTTTCCGCCTCGTGATGGAGAAAGGTGAGAACCTGCTGGGGATCTCGTGAAAGGCCTGGAGCAGGTTAAAGCGGATCAGGACATCATGGGAAAACCGGCTGTAGTCGTCGGCGTTGATGGCGCTTATATTGATCTGAGCATAGGTTTCACGGGGGTCGTTTCGTTTTACTCCCACCGAAGTGGCGCAGCCGGTGATACCGAGGGAGACGATGAGGAGCAGGAGAAGGGCTCCCTGCCGGTACAACCGGCTACAGCCCTTCTTCTCAGCCAATCGCCTTGTGCTGAACAACCATGATCGACAGTCGACCCGTATTGAAAGAGAATTCCTCATACTCAACTCCTGAAAGGCCCTGTCGCGGTGCGGTAGTCACAATTGCGAATGTTGTGCACAGTGACCTTGTCGCCTGCGAAAGTGGCGTAGGGCAGCAGGGCCACATCGGGTTGCCAGTTCCGGTTGTTGGAGGGTTTCTTCAGCAAAAAGAACACGAGCACCAGGGCGAAAAGTACGGCAAAGAGGGTCATCGCCTTTTTCCAGGTGCGGGCAACGAAAAAAAACATGATGGATATCAGCACAAAACCCGCCGCTGCCACGGTGGACAGGGTGCCGGGGAGAGAGGCGGAGTAATACAGGGACAAGGCTCCCCAACCCACCAGGGGCAGAGCAAATATCAGGGCTATGAGCGAACGGAGCTTATGCATGTGCTTGCGCGGGCAGCAAAACAGTACGATTAGAAAAGTGCGTATTCCCGGCTACAGCCGAGTTCCAGTCGTCTCATCTTGAATCCGCTTTCATTCCAAGGCCAGACCGGAATGATGGCGAACGAACATCCGCTGAGCGGCAATGCTTATTTGCCTGCACCATGCGCATTATCCAGGGTCACCCGGAGTCTTTTTGCCCAGAACTCAAAAGCCTCCTTGGTGGCGCCGAGCTTGCTGAAGCCGCTCATCTTCGAACCATTGAAGGTATCGATGGCGGCAGCAAGCCGCGCGTCAGCCATCGAATCGAGGAATTCGACCTCCATACTTGCGCCGCCCACCCCCGAATAGGAACCACCCGCCGCCTTTTTGCCGACGCTGACGGCCAGGCCTACCGGCAGCACCGTGGTTATCCCGCTCACTGCCGGATTGCTCGTCACGATATCGGTGATCGCCACACGAATCCGCAGGACATCAGCCCCCGGCTCGGTGACTACGGGATAAGCGGTTCCCAGGGCCTCGAAGATCGCGCGATGAAAGGTATCGGCAAGTTCCTTCAGTTCGCTGGCCTGGAGCCCCTGTGTGGCGGCATCTTGCTTCAGGAAAAATTGGACTTCGTCCAGCATTACCCTGTTATATTTCCTCAGATCCGCCCCGGGCCTGATATAGATCTGGTCCATTCCATCGGACGGCCCCGGTTGGAATTTGGGTAAATCTTGAAGAAACACGGAGTGTTCGACCTTGGGCGTCGCGGCACAGCCGCAGAGTACGAACCCTGTCAACAGGATCACCAAAAGTTTCGAGACTGCTTGCATGTTGTTCATTGTGCACATTTCCAAAAATTTTCTCTGTGGGTTGGTTTCTTAATTTTCCGGAGTGATCCGAGTAATTTTGCTGCCCTGGATGCCGATGCCGGCCATCAGTCCTTTCTGACGGAAAATAAAGGCGTAGATCCCGGATTTGGCCGTGGTGGTCGTCAGTGAACGGGCAACCCCTTCATCTACGATGACAACGCTGGGGCCGACGCCTATCTCCCATCCCTTGCTTTGTTTGAGATGGTTCAACCCCGCATTGTCGATAAAAAACAGGGCATACCCGAAAGATTGCGCCCCCGCCTGCAGACCGTAGGACGCTGCCACAGTCCTGTAATAGCCGAAGGTCTTGCCGCCGATACGAAGCGCGCCCTCGCCGTATTGCCCGCCAACGACGAGCCCCGCCTTGATGATGGAGGGAAAGACCAGGATGCCCTTGGCCACTCTTGCCAGATTTTTTGCCGCCGGAGTGGTTCGGTACAGGGTCTGCAGGGCCCCGTCCACGTCACGGTCGATTTCACCGGCCGTTGCCGCCTGCGACATCCGGGGCGCCGCCAGCAAGACAACCGTCAGCAACAGCGCTATGAATCCCGGCAGTCTTGTGTTCAAGGTTCCTTCCGTTGTTTGTTTCATGTGATTCCTTCCTTTTTTGGCTGAGATTTTGAGGCCCTCTGTTCGGCGCTGTCTTCGTTGAAGCCGGTCCGTGTTGCCACGAGCCCCGCCGTTACCGTCGTTCGGTTGTGTTCGGATTGCTAGATAGAACCAGTGGCCCCTTCACCGCCTCCATCACCAGCGAGACGGGAAGGTCGTTTTCCAGCAACTGCGCCATAACGCGTAAGTATTTGCGGATATGGAGAAAAAATTTCTTGTAGCCCGCACACAGATAATGAAGTCCTGGTTCATCGTCACAGGTGCTGGCGAAACGATGTTTAGGACATCCTCCCTGGCAGGCAGCCAGGACCTCACATTCTCGACACCATCGTGGCAGGGCCGACTCCTTGCTGATGCCGAACTGGGTGTGCAGCGATTTCTCCACCATGAACGGCAGGGTATCGGTCAGGATGTTGCCCAGCCGGAACTGAGGGTAGACGCAATGATCGCAGGCATACAGACTGCCGTCATGCTCGATCACCAGCGAGCGGCCGCACTGTTTGGCGTGGACGCAAACCGTTGCAGGAGCACCGATCCAGGCATTGAGGGCCCATTCAAAGTTCATGACAAAGACCGTGCCCACATCGTGCTGCACCCATTCCTCGAAGATCTCGATGAGGAAGTCGCCGTACCCTTCCGGCAAGACCGTCCAGTCGCTGACCTGGGTATGCGTTTCAAGCGTGTCCAGGGCGGCGGGCGCGGCCAGCCGGAGCCCGATCCGTGCCGACTGCTCGTCGGCCAGGCGCTCGACCACCGGGACAAACTGGATGAATTCGACACCAACATCTTTGAAAAAGCGATAGACCTCCAGCGGCTTTGCCGCAGTCTCGCGGGCGACGCTGGCCATGACGTTGTACTCCACACCATGCTTTTGCAGCAGTTTCAAGCCACGCATCACCGCATCAAAGCTGCCCTTTCCCCTGGGGTCGCGACGGTAGCGGTCATGGATCTCCCGCGGACCGTCGAGGCTGAGACCGACCATGAAGTTCTGTTCGCGCAAAAATGCGCACCAGTCGTCGGTCAGCAGCGTGCCGTTGGTCTGCAGGGCGTTGTTGATGGTTTTTCCTGCGGCACATGATCGCTGCAGTTCGACAACCCGCCTGAAAAAATCAACGCCCAGCAGGGTAGGTTCCCCGCCCTGCCAGACAAAATCAACGACAGGGCTGGGTTGCGAGCTGATATAGTTTGCGATAAATGCGGACAGAACCTCATCGGACATGCGGTACTGCCTGTCAGGACTGAACAGCGCCAGTTTCTCAAGATAAAAGCAATAATCGCAACTCAGGTTGCAGACCGGACCAATGGGTTTGGCCACGACGTGAATCCCCTGGCGCGGAACTTCCCGAGTTGCACCTGTATCGGTCGATTGCGTGCGCATGCTCCTACCGCAGTTTTTTTCCCCTGAAAAAATGCTCAGGCAACCTGTTGAAAAACCGAATCATCTATAGTCCTTTCATTGCGTAACCATTGGTTCTATGACCGGATTAACCGGCCGTTCCTCTGCTTATTTAATGAGTTCGATCTCACTGAGCTTCCAAGTCTTGTCAAACCACGGCTCGAGCGGGCCGTAAAGGCGGAAGAGCATGTTCCAGCCCTTGCCCGGGACCGTCTGAATCCAGTTGTTCTCTTTGCCGGCCGGCGCTTTCGGACCAAAGTAAACGTCCACCGAGCCATCCGCGTTGACCGCCAGCCCCTTGTCCAAGCTGCTCACTTGGGGATAGTCCTGGTCAGTCTGGAGCATGGAGCGGGTCTGATTGTCATAGACGATCGCCGACCAGAAATCCTTCGCCGGGGCGTTGGGCAGCACGTGCAGGCGGTAGGTATTGCCGCCGTTCAGCGGAGCGCCCTGGGAGTCCACGATCCCCACCGCATACTGGGAGCCTTTGCCGACCATTTTCTCTTCCATGGCAGGCGTTACGCCGGTCGCATAGAAATAGAAGAAGGCGGCGGCATCCAGATAGCTCACGCCGGGTTGCGACTGGAATCTGTACCCACCCAGCCACTGACGCCAGGTGCTGTTCGGATAATAGAAGGCATCCGGAATCCGGCTCTGATAGGTGATCGTGCGCGCAGTGGCATCGCCCACCGCCGCCGCCTCCGTCAGGATCTTCTTCATGCGGGCATCCGGGGTGAACGGCTTGCCCTTCTCGATGCCGATGGAGGCAAAAAAGCCCAAGGTGACCGGGTCGAGCGACTCGACCGGTTCGTTCTGGACGACATAGTTGAGAAGCTCCCAGAACTTGTAATCCGCCTCCGCCACCGTACTGAAATCCCGATTCGATACATTCACGAACGTGTTGGCCGGTGGATTCGCGGCCTGCGACAAGGGATAGATCCGCGTGAACTTCTTGAGATTCTCAATTGCGGGCTTTATGTCCCCTTTAACCGGCATGTTACGCCAGACCAGGATGGACTCAAACGTGGGGACTCGCACGACCAGGTATCCCTCCGGTACCTCGCCCTTATACCCTGGGGGAAGCAGCAGGTATTTGCCTCCCTTGCCCTTGTCGGGTCCAACGATACCGATGTCGGTGACGTATCTGAACCAGAAGTCATCAATCATACCCAGGGTCATCGGGGGTACTTCGGCCACCAGCGGGCCATCGTGCAGGTTGATCCAGACCCACGTGTAGGGCGTGGTGGCGTTCGCCGTGAGAAAGATCGAACGGGCATTCATGTTGTCTTCAAACGTCGGGATCGTAACGTTCGCAGGCCCGACTTTCAGAAGCCCCTCACGCAGTCCGGTCATGTTCACCGGTGCCAACGCCAGGAGGTATGCCTGCACGGCGCGCTGGAAGTCGAGGTTGTCGTAGATCTTCTCAACGGTGGGCTTGTCGGGGAAGCCGTCAAAGAACTTCAGCTCTCCCAGGCGCGTTTCCACAATGTCCGGTATTGCAATGCCCGGCGGAATGTCCGTGGTCATCTTCATATTGGGCGATGCTGCCCAACCAGGTACCGCCATAATGCCAATCATCACCGTCGCGAGTACCGCGTTCCGCTCCCATGCTCTTCTCATGTGTGTGTTCCCCTTCCTTGGTAAGGTTTCATAGCGACCGGAATTACCCGGTTCATCTGCGGTGCAACTTGCCGCGCCCGAATGGGGAGAGCAGGCTCTCCCCCAACCGGTTATCGATCTAATCAGCCATCACCTTCTTTTGCGTGGTCTCAGCACGGAGCTTGTTCTCCAGCGCTTTTTCCGCATTCTTCATTTCCTTCACTTCTATGGTGACTTTGGGGATTCTGCCGGTGAATTTCGATCTGGCTTCCGACCCGATCGACTCAACCACCGGTGTGGCAAGGTCGATGCCGACATCGGCGGTTTCATCCGCCGAGAAAATCATGGGCTGGGTGCGATCGACGCGGCCCTCAGCGACCTTCGTGTCGTTCACGAACAGCGAACCCGTGCCGCCCTTGCCCAGACCGCCGCCATCATAGGCAAAGTCGAAACGGAGTGTCGACTTGCCGGGCTTCAACTTCTCTGTCGCCGCAACGGTGAAGCTCTGCAGGCCAAGGAAGTTGTAAGCGTAGGCAGGAATGCCATCCTTGACATAGAGGGCCCATCCGCCGAATCGGCCGCCCTGTGCAATGATGATGCCGTTGGCCGTTTTCCCATCCGGTACTTCGACTTCCGCAGTAATGGTCTTGGATTTGTTCTTGATGTTGAGGAAGACGTTTTCGGTCATGCCCGTCATGCCTTCTGCCAGCGTGATCGAGGTACGTCCCGCCATCAGATCGGGGCGGTTCACCAGCTCTGCGTTGACGCGTTCGAACACCCGGTCGTCGATGGGAAGTGCTTTATTCTTCTCAGCCTCCTTCATGAACAGGGCCTGCAACTCGGCGAGCTTCTGCGGGTTCTTCGCCGCCAGGTCGTTCACCAGGCTGAAGTCGTTTCGCGTATCATACAGCTCCCAGATATCTTCAGTCAGCGGCCGGCGGGGCTTTTGCTCCCACGGCGCCCTGTGGATGGTTCGAGCAAACCAGCCCTCATGATACATGGCGCGGTTGCCGAACATCTCAAAATACTGGCTGACGTGCCGATCCTTTGCCTTGGCATCGTTGAAGCTGTAGGCCATGCTCACGCCGTCCATCGGTCGCTGCTGCACGCCGTTGACCATCTTCGGCTCCGGCAGGCCGGCTGCCTCCAGAATGGTCGGAGCGACATCGATGACGTGATGAAACTGGGTGCGACGTTCCCCCTTGCTCTTGATGCCCTTGGGCCAGTAAACGGCCATGCCGACCTTGGTCCCGCCGGGGTCCGAGGCCACCTGCTTGGTCCACTGGTAGGGCGTGTCAAGCGCCACCGCCCAGCCCGCGGCCATGTGCGGGTAGGTTTCGGGCCCGCCCCATTTGTCGATGGACTTGAGCATGTCCGGCACGTTCTCCTGTAACGCCGTTGAAGTACGTCATTTCGTTGAACATGCCGTTGGCGCCGCCCTCGGCGCTGGTGCCGTTGTCACCGGCAACATAGAAGACCATTGTGTTGTCGCCCTGGCCCGTGTCCTTCACCGCCTGCAGAAGCCGGCCGACCTCGTGGTCGGTCATTTCCAGGAAGGCGGCGAACACTTCGAACTGGCGGGCGAACAGGCGCTTCTGGTCGGCTGACAACGTATCCCAGTCCGGGATCGCCTCTGGCTTGGGCGCAAGTTTTGTGCCCTCGGGGACAATGCCGAGCTTGATCTGCCTGGCCAGGATCTCCTCGCGCATCTTGTCCCAGCCCTGGTCGAATTTGCCCTTCCAGCGGTCGATCCATTCCTGCGGGACGTGGTGCGGCGCATGCACCGCTCCGGGGGCATAGTAAATGAAAAACGGCCTGTCCGGTGTCAGGGCCTTCTGGTATTTGACCCAGGCCACCGACTGGTCGGTCATGTCGGTGAGGAAATGATACTTCGGGTCCTCGGGCAACTCGACCTGGTGGGTGCCATCGTAGATGAAAGGCGCCCACTGATTGGTCTCGCCACCCAGGAAGCCATAGAACTTGTCGAAGCCCTGGCGCGTCGGCCAGCGATCGAAGGGGCCTGAGACGCTGGCCTCCCAGGCCGCGGTCTCGTGCCACTTACCGAATGCGGCCGTGCTGTAGCCATTGAGGCGCAGCATTTCGGCGACCGGAGCGACCTCGTTGGGGATCTGGCCGGTGTTGCCGGGAAATGCCGTACCTGTTTCGATGATCCCGCCCATGTTGTTGACATGGTGGTTGCGGCCGCTCTTGATCGCAGTGCGCGTCGGAGAGGAAACGGCGGTGGTGTGGAAGTTGTTGTAGATCAAGCCCTGACTGGCCAAGCGGTCAAAGGTCGGGGTCGCGATCGGCCCGCCGTACGTGCTGGTTCCCGCAAAACCCAGGTCATCTATCAGCACGATGATCACGTTGGGCGCGCCGGCCGGTGCCTTGACCGCAAACCGATCCGGCGGCGTGGCCTTGCGGACGTCAAGCACGGTGCTGTTGGGGTTGGACGGTTCAGGGATCGGCAGAACAGTACGGTCCGGAGCCGCCTGGGCACTGGTCGTTCCCAGGCTTCCCATGAGCAAGGCGCCTGCGGTAGCACATGCTTTGAGGTGAGTAAATTTCTTGTCCTGCCTCTTCATGTTCTTCTCCTCTTCTGAAGATATCGAATAAATTATTGGCAAAAAGTTCACAGCCGGAGATGCGGGTTGCAAAGGACGAAATATCAACCCTGACTGCACGGCTGATGGCTCGTTGCCACTCTCTATTCCGGCAATCTCCTTTTACCGATCAAATGGTCGCGATGACCGATCGTGTTCTCTCTGGTGCTGTTTTCGGTGATCGGGACCAGGAACCTGGCCTGCTCGACCAGACTCAGACCACCCAGCTCTTTCACTTCAAGAAACTCGAACGTGGGGGTGGTCCGCGACAGCTCGATCACCTCCAGTATCTGGCGGTAAAGGGGCGAACGCAAATGCCTGTCAAGAGCTTCGCGTGTGCGCCACCGCTCCATATAGCAGATCGACTTGCCAGTTATCGCCTCAACCGTGAGGAAACAACCCTGGCAATCAGCTTTAGTGGTAACGAGCCCCTGCATGGAGTCCAGGACGTCGATGATCTTCGATTCATCTCCCGGACAGGGGTATATGGTGATGAGGGAAAGAAGCATAAGTGGAAATATTGCAAAAGCAGCGCCAGTTTGGAGCATACTGCAAATATTTACCTATGTATTTGATTTAAGTGAATTTTTATATCGAGTGAGCGAATGCAGAGGCTGGTGGATGAAGCAAATGGTTGAAATATCAACCCCTAGAGAGACGAGATATCGCCCCGGAGCTTTATAGCGTTGCATTGTATTTTCAGTTTACGCATGCGTGAATACAAGGTGGACGGATGAAGCCCCAGAAGTTCGGCCGCCCCGCCTTTTCCTTTAATTTTTCCACACGTGAACCCGATGGCGTCCTGAATGTGCCGGCGTTCGACCTCCTCAAGAGTCATAATCGAAGGATGCAAGGAGCGAGGTGGGGCCGTATCAAAGTGCGACAAATCAAGCGATTTCCCCTGACTGATGATCATGGCCCGCTCAACGACGTTGCGGAGTTCACGAACGTTTCCCGGCCAGGAGTAGGCCATGAGCCTGGCCATGTCCTGACTGGCAATTCGACTGATCTTTCGCCCCATAATCTGACCGAACTCACTCACGAATGTCCACACCAACGGCGGAATATCCTCAACACGATCCCGTAGCGGCGGCACCTGAATGGGAAAGATGTTCAGACGATAAAAAAGATCACGACGAAACCGGCCCTGCTCGACCTCCTCGTAAAGATTGCGATTGGTAGCGGCGATGATACGCACATCGACCTTGATGCTGACGGAGCTGCCGAGTCGTTCAAAAACTCCATTCTGCAGCACTCGAAGCAACTTGGCCTGCGTCTCCAGCGGCATTTCAGCGATTTCATCGAGAAACAAGGTCGATTGATGGGCTGACTCGAACCGCCCCTTCTGCCGGCTGAGTGCACCGGTAAAGGCACCCTTTTCCCGACCGAACAGTTCACTCTCGATGAGTGCCGACGGCAACGCCGCACAGTTCACCGTGACCATCAACCGTTTGCTTCGATCGCTGAGTTGATGGATAGCCTGGCAGACCAACTCCTTGCCGGTCCCTGTTTCCCCTTGGATGAGCACCGTACTGTCGGTTTTGGCGACCTGCTCAATCTCAAGTTTAACATCCTGCATGGCAGAACTGACACCGAGAAAACTATATTTATCTTCGTCGAGTCCGATCTCTGATCGCAGCAGAGTGTTTTCATGTTCGAGCTGTTCACGCAGTCTGTTAATTTCTCGAAACTGTTCATGAAGCTTTTGCTCCATCTGCTTCCGTGCGGTGATATCCGCAGTCACGCCTACCAGGCATCTGGTCGCAGTTGCCCCCTTCTCATGAACCCGACCTCGAGATATCAGCCAGCGAATTTCCCCATCGGCCTTTGGCAGCCGGTATTCCACGTATGATTCCGTATCAGCATCAAAGGCTTTGTCGACTGTCTCGACAACCAGGCTGCGATCGTCGGGATGAATCTTGTCGAGCAAATTAGTGAGGGTTATCTGTTCATCCTGGCCAAACTCAAACAGTACTTTGGCGCTGTTGGTTGCCCATATGTTTCCGGTGACCGGATCCAACTCCCAAAGTCCGACTCTGGCCGAAACAGCCGCTATCTCGAGACGAGCCTGATAAATTTCCAATGATCGGAACACATCGCGTCGATCCAGGGCACTGACGAATATCTCCCCGAGGAGCCGCAAAGAGGTAATCAAAGGTTCCGGCCAACTCCATTGTTGCTTCACTGCATGCACCACGATGAGATGATGAACGCGTTGACCGATAAGCAGGGGGATGGTCAAAGATGATTGTACGCCCATTTGGGCAAAGGATTGCTTATCTGTTGCCGCTTCCGCGGGCAACGAGTCCAGACTGTTTATGGCCACCGTTGTACAGTCCCTGACCAGTTGACGATAACTCCATGGAAACAACTGCGAGAGATCGATCGTATCGGGTACGACCTCCACATCCGCATCAAACCAGGCGTGAGAGATTTTTACTTTGCAGATTCCTTCCGAGACTTCGAGTAGCCCGCCACGACCCAGTTTCAGCAACTGAATGATTTCTTGAAGGGAGAAGTGGATGACCTCGTCGAGAGTGTCGGTGGAAGCTTTCAGGATGCGTGCAGAAACAGCGGGAATGAGGAGTTCCAACTGACGGATCAGATTGTATCCTTCCTCGCCTGCGGAATTTCCGTCGAACCTGTCCTGGGACTGGTTAATTAATTCTTCCATAGAATATCTTGCTCGCGTCGCACGAAGAATGGGTCAATGCGCTATCGGCACATCCGGGGGGGTGATGTGGCGGCACATGGATATATCCGCCAAGCAGCTTTTCTCGGAAACTGCAGTTTTTATATCGCATGCAGTGACACAATCCGAGTACAGATTGACATCTGCCGCCGTTATAAATCATCCAATTTCATAATACCTCAATCGTTTCATGCCGAGCAACCAGTGATCTCATTGAAAAACGGGGTATCCATTTTGGAGAAATACTTTCCGTTTGCTTTTCATCCGCTTCCCAGGTAACTGTAGAAACGCATCGCCGTTGCTCTCCAATCTGCGTTCTCTTCGCCGTTCGCCACAACTTCGCGCCTCAACCCTCACCCGACCGCCAGCACCCGTGCCCAGGATACCGCAAAAAAACCGGAGACCCCCGAAAACCGCCCGTTATGCCGCCATCGAGACCCTCTGCCGGATGGAGCGAAGCCGTTCCCCGGTCAAGCCGCTGCTGGAGGGGATCGGCGTCGAGTGCCGATTGCCGGCGGTTGATCGCGGCCTGGCGATGAACCTCGTTTACGGGGTCCTGCGTCACCGCCAATATCTGGAATCCCTGATAGGCCGCCTCTGCCGCCACCCCCGCCACAAACTCGACCCCTTCATCCTCCACAGCCTGGAGGTCGGGCTGTTCCAGCTCCTCTGTCTCGACCGCATCCCGCAATCGGCGGCGGTCAACGAAACGGTCCAGGCGGTGAAGGCGGCAGGCCTGCCCCAACGGCTCCAGGGCTTCGTCAACGGCATCCTGCGGGAAAGCATCCGGCAGCGGCCGACCCTGCCCGGGATCGACACCGATCCCGCGTCCGGCCGGCCCTGGCTCAACCATCCCCCCTGGCTCACGGACCGCTGGCGGCAACGGTTCGGGGAGGACGAGATGCGCCGCATCTGCGCCAGTAACAACGAAGAGCCTACCCTGGTGCTGAAGATCAACGGAACCGCAACGACGCGGGAGCAGTACAGGATGAGCCTCGATGCGGCCGGCATTGCCTGCCGCGATGGCCTTTTCGCCCCGCAGGCCCTCGCCCTGCCCGCCTGCCAGGGCGCCATCCCCCTGCTGCCGGGATATAGCGCCGGCCACTTCCTGGTCCAGGACGAGGCGACCCAGCTCGCCCCCCTGCTGCTCGGCCCCCTCCGCCCCGGGGGGCGCTATCTCGATGCCTGTGCCGGCCTCGGCGGCAAGACCGGTACTCTCATCGAACAGGAGCGGGAGCTCGGGCTGCGGATCACCGCCATCGAACCGGACCCGTACCGTTACCGCAAGCTGGGCGAAAACCTGCGGCGCCTGTATCCCGGCACCGGCTGCACGACCCGGCAGTGCACCCTCCAGGATTTCGTTGCCGCCGATGACGGTCCCTTTGACGGCATCCTGGTCGACGCCCCCTGCTCCGGCACCGGCGTCACCGGCCGGCACCCGGACATCCGCTGGAACCGGACGGAGGCGGACCTTCTCCGTTACCAGGCGACCCAGCTGGAACTCCTTTGTCAGGCTGCCGCCCTGACGGCCGCCGGCGGGGTGCTGGTGTATGCCACCTGCTCCCTCGAACCGGAAGAGAACGAAGAGGTCATCCGCCTCTTTCTCCTCCGCCACGATCAGTTCCGGCTCACCGATCCCGGGCCGCTGCTGCCGCCCGCGGCCGGCCGGTTTATCGCCGATCGCTGCTTTTGCCCTCGCCCCGACGCCACCATCGATGGCTTCTTCGCCGCCCGGCTGGTCCGCCGCTGACCGTCATGCTTTTCCTTTGCCATCGCTACCATGCTGTTGTACATTTTACCGGATCGACAGCACATCACTCAATCATTTGACAGACAGGTCCTCAATGGCAGAAATCAAGAGCACCCTCGAAATGGTCCTGGAGCGGGCCGCACGGATGTCCGCTTCCCCCGTCACGGCATCCGGCAACGAGGAATTACAGAAAAAGGGGATGCGGCTGGCCGCCGATTTTCTCAACGGCAAGGTCACCGACCTCACTGCCGCGCTGGCCGAAAACGACCCGGCCGAAGCCGCCGCCATCCGCCAGGGCATGGTGGATACGCTGCTGCGCAACATCACCCTGCCCCGCGACGAGCAGCTGAAGGCCACCAGCCTCCTCGCCCTCAAGGGCATCATCAGCCTGGGTGGAACGCAGCTCGCGGCGGTCTGCGCCGAACTGCAGCAGCTGCTCGAGCAGTACGGGCAGCATCGGGAACAGACCATCAAGCAGCTCGAGGACGCGATCAGAACGCAACTCGGCCAGCAGATGGCCCGCCGGGGAGGCGAGGCCCCCGCGACCGCCTCGCTCAATCCGGCGCTGCATCCGCAATATCGGGAAGAACTGGCGCGGATACAGGGAGATCTCAACAATCAGTACACCCAGGCCCTCGACCAGCGCAAGGAGCTGATCCGGCAGACCATCGCCCCCCTGCGCTGACCCGACCTCACCCGGCCAGCCGGGAACAACCCGATCGATCTCCCCATCATGGACTATTCGAAGCGGATCAAGAAACTGCAGGCGGTCCTCCGCCGGCGGCAGGTGGACGCGATCCTCATCACCCAGCCCGACAACCGCCGTTATCTGTGCGGTTATACCGGGGGTGATCACGGGATCGGCGAGACCTCCGGCGTCCTCCTCGTCCCGGCCCGGGGCGGGATCTGCCTGCTGACCGATTTCCGCTACCGGCTCCAGGCCGAGCAGGACGTGCCCTGGGCGACGGTGGTGCTCTACCCCCGCGGTCTGCTGAGGCTTCTGCCCCGCCTGCTGCCGGATCTCGGGATCAGGAAGCTGGCCTTCGAAAGCCACTATACCCTGCACTCGACGGCGACGATGCTGGCGGAAGGACTGGCCAAAGTCGGGGTCACCATGGTCCCCCTCAGGGGACTGGTCGAGAACATGCGGTTGATCAAGGACGAGGAAGAAATCGCCTGCATCCGCCGCTCGGTCAAGTTGAACGAACAGGTGTTCGGCGAGATCTTCCCCACCATCCACCCCGGCCGGACCGAGATCGACATCGCCATGGCCATTGAAACGGCGATGCGGCACCATGGGGCGGAGCAACCGAGTTTCCCGTCGATCGTCGCCTCGGCGGACCGCAGCGCCCTGCCCCATGCCGTCCCCGGGGTCCTGCCGGTCGAGAAGAACCGCCCGCTGACGATCGACATGGGCCTGGTCCTGAACGGCTACTGCTCCGACATGACCCGGACCTTCGTCCCCGGCCGGGCCGATGACCGCTATCTGGAGCTGCACCGTCTGGTGCGGCGAGCGCAACTGGCCGGGATGGAGACGATCCGGGCCGGTGTCAAGGCCAGTGCGGTTGACCGGGCGGCCCGCGCCATCATCGCCGGGGCCGGCTACGGCAACGCCTTCGGCCACGCCCTGGGCCACGGGGTCGGACTGGCGGTTCACGAGGATCCCCGTCTGTCGTCGCTGAACCACAAGCAGCTTAAGGCCGGCATGGTGGTTACCGTCGAGCCCGGCATCTACCTCCCCGGCTGGGGCGGCATCAGGCTCGAAAACATGGTGGTCGTCCGTGACGAGGGTTGCGAAAACCTCAATGCCGACACGACCTGGCTCGACCTGTAATCCCGCCCGGATCCCTGGCCCCGGCCCCAGCCAAACACGCCCCTTATCAACAACAATGGCCGACTTTTTATAGCTTTTTTTGCCCCGGGCGGATACCTTTGCCGACTGGAAACGGACCGGCCGCTGCCACCGTTCCCGGCCAGTGGCCGGCCTCGGTTACCCTTATCCTCAACCCCCACCACAGATTCCGGAACGAACGATGCGCCAGATTGTTATCGATGAATTGTCGCCGATGGAAAGAGACAATATAGATTCCTACCTCAAACGAAACCTTCAGCAGGGGCCGGTGATCGGTCTCTACTGGCTGCCGCTCCCTGCCGACCTGCTGTCCCCGCTCCAGCTCGAGCACCGGCAGTGCAGCCCATTCCACATCGGCATCGAAGTGGAAAGGTACCAGGTCCGTTTCGAATTGCTGGTCCGCAGCACCGGCAACCTGCACTGCCCCTGTACCGCCTACGCCACTCCCGGACAGCGCCAGTTCATCATCGATTTCATCGATCGGATGCTCGCAGAGGAACATATCCGGGCCTGACCCCACTGCCGTCCGACGCTGTTTTTCACCACGATTCCCTGTCGCCGATAGCAACAGGGATTGTATTGTATCAGGAGACTCCCGATGACCTCAGTCGATTCAACCGCCGTCTACATTGAAACAGTATACCGGAAAATGGCCACCGCCCTCGCCATCGTCCGGCAGCGACTGGCCCGCCCCCTGACCTTTGCCGAAAAGATCCTTTACGGCCATCTCGACGCCCCGGCCGAGACGGAGCTCGAGGCCGGCCGGTCGTATATCAAGACCAGGCCGGACCGGGTCGCCCTCCAGGATGCGACGGCCCAGATGGCCATCCTCCAGTTCATGCTCGCCGGCAAGGACGAGGCCGCGGTGCCGGTGACCATCCATTGCGACCATCTGATCCGCGCTCACCGGGGAGCGGGCCCCGATCTTTCCCTCGCCCGCAATGAGAATCGGGAGGTCTACGACTTCCTGACCTCGGCCTCGCAGCGTTATGGCTTCGGCTGCTGGCTGCCCGGGGCCGGCATCATCCATCAGGTCATCCTCGAACGCTACGCCTTTCCCGGCCTGATGATGCTCGGCACCGATTCCCACACCCCCAACGCCGGCGGCCTCGGGGCGTTCGCCTCCGGGGTCGGCGGCGCCGACGCCGTCGACGTGATGGTCGGCATGCCCTGGGAAGTGCTCCACCCGCACATCGTCGGCGTCCACCTCAAGGGCCGGTTGCATGGCTGGACCGCCCCGAAGGATATCATCCTCCGGCTGCTGGCCGAGCTGACCTGTGCCGGCGGCACCAACCGGGTCTTCGAATATTTCGGCGCCGGCGTCGAGAGCATCTCCGCCACCGGCAAGAGCACGATCTGCAACATGGGGGCGGAACTGGGGGCCACGACCTCGCTGTTCCCGTTCGACCGGCGCATGGAGCTGTACCTCAATCCTGCGGCCGCGGCGAGGCCGCAGCCCTTGCCCGGCAATATGCCGATCTGCTCCGGGCCGATCCCGAGGTGCTGGCCGATCCGACGCGCTATTTCGCCGAGGTCATCGAAATCGATCTCGACGCGCTCGAACCGCATGTCGTCGGCCCCCATTCACCCGACCGGGCAACGACCGTCAGCGGGATGGCCGCCCACGTCGCCGCCGGAGGGTACCCGGAAAAGGTCTCCTACGCCATGATCGGTTCCTGCACCAACTCCTCCTACGAGGACATGGAAAAAATTGCGGCGATGGCCGGCCAGCTGGCCGACCACGGCCTGCGGCTGAAGACGCCGCTGCTGATCACCCCCGGATCGGAACAGGTGCGGGCGACGATCGAACGCGACGGCCAGCTGGCCAAGCTCGAAGCGGTCGGGGCCACGGTCCTCGCCAACGCCTGCGGGCCCTGTATCGGTCAGTGGAACCGGGAGGGCCTGGAGAAAGGGACGAAAAATTCGATCATCACCTCCTACAACCGCAACTTCCCCAAACGCAACGACGGCAACCCCGAGACCTGCTGTTTCATCGCCAGTCCGGAGACCTGCCTGGCCTACGCCATTCACGGCGACTTCAGCCGCGACCCCTACTCCGCCGAGATCACGGCCGCCGACGGCAGCACCTTCCGGCTCAGCCCGCCGCAGGCCGTCCATGAGGTGCCGGAAGCCGGATTCGTCCGCGACGTCGCCGGCTTTCTCGCCCCCCCCGAGACCGGGGGACGGGTCGAAATCAAGATCAGTCCGGAGTCGGAGCGCCTGGCGATCCTCGAACCTTTCCCGCCCTGGAGCGGTAGCGATTTCCGCAACCTCCGTCTGCTGTTGAAGGCCAGAGGCAAATGCACGACCGACCATATCTCGCCGGCCGGCCCCTGGCTCCGGTTCCGGGGACACCTTGACAACATCTCCAACAATATCTTCAACGGCGCGGTCAACGCCTTTACCGGCGAGGCGGGAAAGGCGGTCAACGGGATAAGCGGAGAGATCCAGACCTACAACGAGGTCGCCAGGGCCTACAAGGCGGCGGGCGAAAACTGGGTCGCGGTCGGGGATACCAATTACGGCGAAGGGTCGTCACGGGAACATGCGGCGATGAGTCCGCGCCACATGGGCGGACTGGCGGTCATTACCAGGTCCTTTGCCCGCATCCATGAGACCAACCTGAAGAAGCAGGGCATCCTGCCCCTGACCTTTGCCAGGCCCGAGGATTACGACCTGGTCCAGGACGGCGACAAGCTCGATCTCCTCGGTCTCACAGAGCTGGCACCCGGCAGCACCGTCCGGCTGGTCCTTCACCATCGCGACGGCTCGACCTCGGACTGCGTCCTCAACCACTCCCTCAATGCCGAGCAGATCGCCTGGTTCAAGGCCGGTTCGGCGCTCAACTTTCTGCGGCGGGCGTGACGTAAGCCGTGTCCCCGGCGAAGCAACTCCAGGGACACGGCTTACCTGACAAATTGAAACCGCATCGACCGGTTACGCCCTTTAGGGGCCGTTACGAAATAACCGTTACATTTTTCACCATTTCGTTACGGCCCCTTATGCCGGAAAGGTATTTCTGCGTAACGGTTATTGTTTGACGACGGCTTATCTTCCGACTGCAGGCCTTTTCCCATTGTCAAAAAGACGGCGTGTTCTATGATATACGGACAGTGGCGGCATAGCCGGAGCGAAGCGGCCATGCCCTCGCCCTATTGACACCATTTTGCTGACGACAATGCGCATCTGTACCCCATGCAAATCATAACTACGCATAAAAACACCGACTTCGACGGCCTCGCGTCGGTCATCGCCGGGACGCTGCTCTACCCCAATGCGATCGGCGTAATTCCGAAGATGGTCAACCCCAATGTCGCCCGTTTCCTGTCGACGCACAAGACGGCCTTCAACCTCATCCTGCCGCATGAGGTCGAACACGACCTCGTCGATACCCTGGTCGTCGTCGATACCGACAGGTGGCAGCGGCTCGACCGGATGGACAAACTGAAGAACCGCAAGGATCTTGAGGTCCACCTCTGGGACCACCACATCAACGGTGGGGATATCCATTACCACTGGTCCCGCCAGGAGGCCACCGGCGCCACCGTCACCCTGATGGTGCGGGAATTGAAAAAACGGGTCATGACCCTGTCGCCGCTGGTGTCAACGGTCATGCTGATCGGACTGTACGAAGACACCGGCCACCTCACCTACACCTCGACCACGGCCGAAGATGCCCATGCCGCCGCCTATCTGCTGGAAAACGGCGCTGATCTGCATGTCGCCGGTTTTTTCCTCAACCCCCCCTACGAGGAGAAACAGAAGGAAATCCTTTTCGAGTTGATGAAGGAGACCGATAAACGCAGGCTCAACGACTGTTCAGTGGCCATCAACGTCGTCGGGCTCAACGACAAGGTCGTAGCCCTGGCCAACGTCGTCAACATGTACCGCAAGATCATCAACGTCGATGCCGTCTTCGTGATCTTCGCCAACGAGACCGACGCCAGCAGTTCGGTCATCGCCCGTAGCGGCGTCGACCGCATCGACGTCGGCCAGATCATGCAGTCCTTCGGCGGCGGCGGCCACTCCGGGGCCGGATCGGCGACGGTCAAGTTCAAGGAGTATGCTCCCGAGGCGCTGAAGCAGGCGATCATCGACCGGATCAACAGGGGCCGGAAAGAGGCCGCCAAGGTCGCGGACATCATGTCCTTTCCGGTGACGACCGTGCCCCCCGACACCACGATGCGCGAAGTCCATGCGATCATGGCCGAGCAGAAGATCCGAGGGGTGCTCGTCGCCGAGAACGGGGAGCTGCAGGGGATCATCGTCCTCTGGGATTTCAAGCGGGTCAGACAGGAAAGGCAGTGGGACAGCCCGGTCAAGGCCTTCATGGCCCGCGACATCGCGACCATCGCCCCCGATGCCCCGCCGACCAGGGCGGCGCAGATCATGGTCACCAACAATATCGGCCACGTCCCGGTAGTCCTGGACGGCGAAGTCATCGGCATCGTCACCCGCACCGACATCCTGACCTACTACTACGACCTCCTCCCCGACTGATCCCGGCGCGAGGTCAATGACCCGGCCACACTGGGAAAGGCCGGGTCATCCGCTGCGTTTTTCAGTGAAAACAGATCCTCAGGACATCCTTGAAGGTTGCGACATAGTGGGGGGTAATCCCCTCCCGGATATGGGCCGGCAGCAGTTCGAAATCCTCCCTGTTCTCCTTCGGCAGCAGGACCTGGGCGATCTTGGCGCGGGTCGCGGCGATGATCTTTTCCTTGACGCCGCCGATCGGCATGACCAGGCCGCTCAGGGTCAGTTCGCCGGTCATCGCGGTGCTGGCCGGCATCGTCTTGCCGACGGCCAGGGAGTAGAGGGAGCAGGCCATGGTGATGCCGGCCGAGGGGCCGTCCTTCGGCGTGGCTCCGGCCGGAACATGGAGGTGGATGAAATTCTTGGCGAAAAATTCCGTCGCCTCCTTGTTGTCCTGCAGCAGTGAGCGGACATAGCTGTAGGCAATCTCCGACGATTCGACCATGACCTGGCCCAGCTGGCCGGTCTGCTTGAAACCGGGCTGACCGGTCGGCACCGGTATCGACTCGATGTGGAGGGTCGCCCCGCCCATGCTGGTATAGGCCAGTCCCGTCACCACGCCGATCCGCGGCTTCTTGTAGGCATGATCCTCGGTGAAGAGCTTCTTGCCGAGCAGCTCGGTCAGATCGTCCTTGCCGACCCGCATCGTCTTCTGCGGATCCTTGACGATCTCCTTGATCGCCTTGCGCATAATCTTCTTGATGCAGTTCTCCAGTCCGCGCACCCCGGCCTCTCTGGCGTAACTGTCGACGATGGCGGTCAGCACCGGTTTCGGGAAGACGACCTGATCTTTTGTCAGGCCATGCAGCTTCAGCTGTTTGGGAATCAGGTGGCGTCTGGCGATCTCGACCTTTTCCGCCATGATGTAGCCGGGCAGGCGGATGACTTCCATACGGTCGATCAGCGGTCCCGGGATAGTTTCCATCTGGTTGGCCGTACAGATGAACAGGACCTTGGACAGATCGAAGCGGACGTCGAGGTAATGGTCGAGGAAGTCCCTGTTCTGCTCCGGATCAAGGACCTCCAGCAGGGCCGAGGCCGGGTCGCCGTGGAAGCTGGCGCCGATCTTGTCGATCTCGTCGAGCATGATCAGCGGGTTGGCGGTCTTGCAGGTCTTGATCGCCTGGAGGAACTTGCCCGGCATCGCCCCGATATAGGTCCGCCGGTGGCCCTTGATTTCCGCCTCGTCCCGCATCCCGCCGAGGGAGAAGCGGTAAAATTCCCGGCCCAGACTCCGGGCGATGGACTGCCCGACCGAGGTCTTGCCGACGCCTGGGGGACCGATGAGGAGGATGATCGATCCCGAGATATCCCCCTTGACGATGCCGACTGAGATCAATTCAAGGATCCGGTCCTTGACATCCTCGAGGCCGTAGTGATCGTTGTTGAGAATTTCCGCGGCCTTGTCGATATCATAGTTATCCTCGGTATAGACCCCCCAGGGCAGGATCGTCAGCCAGTCGAGATAGGTCCGGCTGACGTTGAACTCGGCGGAAGACGGACCGAGCAGCCGCAGTTTCTCCAGTTCGTCCTGAATCCGTTCCCTGGCCTCATCGGACAGCACGAGTTTCTTCAGCCGCTGCTGGAATTTGTCGATCTCGCTCTCGCCCTCATCCTTTGCCAGCCCGAGTTCCTTCTTGATCTCCTGCAGCTGCTGCTTGAGGAAAAACTCACGCTGCTGCTTCGACAGCTGGTCTTCGATGCGTTTGGAGATCTGGGCCTTCAGCTTGGTGATCTCCAGTTCCTTTTTCAGCAGGACCAGGGACGCCTCGATCCGCACCCGGACCTCACGGGTTTCGAGGATCTCCTGGATTTCGCTGCCGGAGGAGGTCGTCATCGAGGCCGAAAAGTCGGCCAGGGCGCTGGGATCGCTGAGGTTGATCCGCTCGATCAGCAGCGACAGGCCTTCCTTGAACAGGGGATTGAGATTGACCAGCTCCTTGATGCAGTCGATGATCGCCACGGCGTACGCCTTGATTTCCTCGGTATTTTCGGGCTTGCCGTCAAGCCAGTACTGCACTTCGGCCCGAAACACCCCTTTGATCCGTTCGATACTGATGACATCGAACCGCTCCAGGGCCTGGACCAGCAGCTGCATCGGCGCTCCCGGCTTGGGTACCGATACCTGCAGGACCCTGACGACGACCCCCACCTTGAAGAAATCATCCGCGTTCTGCGGCATGCGGGCCAACGAGTCTTCGGAAGGGTGAGTGAGCAGAAGACCGAGGTAGAGCGGTGCGGTCTTATCCTCGATATCCATCAGGGCCTGCTGCAGGGCCGGCTCCTCGATGATGATCGGCCCCATCATTTTCGGGAACAGTGGTCGGTCGTGGAGCGGGATGAGCAGCAGCTGCTCAGGGAGCTTGTCCTCGGCAACGATCAGAGACTTGCCGTCATTGTCAACATCATCCATCTCAGGGGTCAGTACGGTCGGTTGTTCTGCCATTTTTTCTCCTTTCGGCTCATAAACGCCAGCAGCACATTTCCATCATGCCGTCTGGTGCAGAAGAGGCCCCGACGTCTTGAAAACGCGGGCATTTTCCTCTCATTATTCAACAACACCCTTATTTTTAAGTACAATTTGCAAAATTCCTTGTCAAGGGAATATTCCCCCGCAGACCACAGCGCCCTCGAACCACCGCCGCTCTGCCGCAGGTTGCAGTCGCGTGTCAGGTTCTATTTTTTGACAATATTGTCGTAATTTTTATTTATACAGCCCTGTCCAATACTGTTCTTGACCTTTTCAACCTGAATAAGGTAGCATCACTTCCGGTACGCAGCTGTGGTATCTCAGAAGACCTGTAATGCAACACACCCTGTTTGGAAAGGTTGTGGGTCGCTTTTCCCCATCCCCGGACCAATGGGTGAACCGAAACCATCTGTTGATCCATTCAAAGAAGGAGGGAGTATGTTCAAACACATGTCTAAAGCCTTTTCTCTGTTCGTAGCTGCCGGTATGACCGTCGCCGCCTGCGGCCTTGCCTCGGCCGCCGACACCAAGGCCATCAAGGTCGCCACCCAGTCTCCGCTCTCCGGCGATCAATCTGTGGTCGGTGTCGATATGAAGAGAGGGGCCGAACTGGCCCTCGAACAGCTCGGCAAGCCTCTTGCCGACATGGGGTTCAAGGTCGAGCTCGCCCCCTTCGACGATCAGGCCAATCCTGACACCGGCGTCGCCAATGCCAAGCGCATCGTCTCCGATCCGGCAATTCTGGCGATCATGGGCCATTACAACTCCGGCGTCCAGATCCCCTCCTCGGAGGTCTACCACACCTCCGGTCTCGCCAACGTCTCGCCGGCCAACACCAATCCCAAGGTCACCACCCGCGGCTACCTGGAAATCAACCGTATCGTCGGTCGTGACGACGTCCAGGGCGTCGTCGGCGCCGACTTCGCCCTCAGCCTCGGCGCCAAGACGGTGTTCGTCCTCCATGACAAGACCGCCTACGGCCAGGGCATCGCCGAATTCTTCAAGAAACGGGCGGACGAGATCGGGATGAAAGTCCTGGGTTTCGAAGGCACCGAAGAGAAGGCCAACTTCGACGCCCTGCTGTCACCGATCCTGGCCGGCAATCCTGACCTGGTGTACTTCGGCGGCATGTATTCCCAGGCTGCGGTCCTGTTCAAACAGGCCCGTGAACGCGGCTATGCCGGTACGTTTCTGAGCGATGACGGCTTCGACTCCTCCGACGCCTCCAAGATCGCCGGCCAGACGCTGATCGACGGCGGCGGCACCTACTATTCGACGGTCTCCGGCCCGGCCTCGGTCTATCCCGGCACGGCCAAGTTCATCGCCGATTTCAAGGCGAAATATAATTCCGATCCCCAGCCGTTCGCCGCCCAGGGCTATGACAGCATGGCCATCATTCTCAAGGCCATCGAGAATGCGGCCAAGGCCGGCGGCGGCGCCACCCCGACCCGCGCCGCGGTCGCCAAGGCCGTTCGTGAATTGAAAGATTTCCCCGGAATTACCGGCACCTTCACCTTCAACCAGATCGGCGACCCGACCGTCGCCAAGTACTTCGTCCTCAAAGTCAATTCCGCCGACCCGGCGAAGTGGAGCGACAACTCCATCGTCAAGACCCTCGATATCGCCCCTCCTCAGCAATAAGGCTTCCTGAGCACGCTTCCTTCCGGTCCTTTCCCCCGGGAAAGGACCGGAAGTTCTTCACTGGGGAGTCCCTATGAACCGTTTTTTACAATCAATCAACGCCCGTGAGCTCATCCGGCCGCTAGGGCAGATGGTGGTCTTTTCTCTGGGCAGCGCGATCGTCCTGTCGAGCCTCGTCCTGACGCTTGCCCTGGGGCTGGACCAGACCGCCGTCGGCCTCGCCCTCCAGGACAAGTACAATGTCTCCCTGTATACCTATACCCTGGTCAATCTTCCTCAGGTCGTGATCGACGGTTTGACCATCGGCTTCGTCTATGCGGCGATCGCCCTGGGCTATACCATGGTCTACGGCGTCCTCGAGTTCATCAACTTCGCCCACAGCGAAATCTTCGCCGTCGGGGCCTTCGTCGGGGTTGAGATTCTCATCGCCCTCGACCACAGCGGCCTGTTGCGGAGCGCCTCCCTCGGGATGTCCTATGTCCTGCTGACCTTTGCCATCATCTCGGGGATGGTCGCCGCCGGGGCCCTGGCCGTGACGGTCGAACGCGTCGCCTATCGCCCCCTGCGCGGGGCATCCCGGCTGGTGCCGCTGATCTCGGCGATCGGCGTCTCCTTTCTGCTGCAGGACCTCATCCGCCTGGTCGAGGGATTGACGACCGGTGATTTCAACCGGATATTCCCTTCCTTCGGCAACTTCGACCAGCGCCTCAACTTCGGCAAACTGGCCCTTGGAGAGACGACCATCAACCTCGGCATATCGATCAAGTCGATCATCGTCATCGTCGCCGCGATGCTGATGCTGATGGGACTCAATTACCTGGTCAACGCCACCCGCATCGGCAAGGCCATCCGTGCCGTCGCCCAGGACCGGCCAACGGCCAGCCTGATGGGGATCAATGTCAACCGCATCATTTCGATCACCTTTCTGGTCGGCGGCCTGCTCGGCGGCGCCGCCGGTGTCCTGTATGCCCTGAAGTTCACCAGGATAGATCCCTTCGTCGGCTTTTTCCCCGGACTGAAGGCCTTTGCCGCCGCCGTCCTGGGCGGCATCGGCAACCTCACCGGCGCCCTGCTCGGCGGCATCGTCCTCGGCATGCTTGAAACCTTCGCCGGCTCCTACATGGGCGTCTTCACGATGGGCGCCGCCGGCTCGGAATACAAGGACATCTTCGCCTTCAGCATCCTGATCCTCGTCCTGATCTTCCGGCCGCAGGGCCTGATGGGCGAAAACGTCGGCCAGAAGGCATAGGAGGGAGACGCCATGACAACGACCGGTTTCAGGCAGTTCTTCGACCGCTTCAACCACGGCCTGTGGCCCTATGCCATCATCATCGGCCACACCCTCCTCGGCACGTTCCTGGTCTACTCGACGCCGCGGTCGAGTCTCGCCTTTCTTGCCCTGGTGAGTTCGTTCTTCTCCCTGTACTACTTCAAGGCGGACACCCGGTTCAAGATCGTCGCCGGCGTCCTGCTGGCCCTGGTGGTCATTCCGGTCGTCGGGGTCCGCAACATCTTCTATCTCGAAGTCATCTTCCAGATCTGCGTTTTCGCCGCCCTCGCCCTCGGCCTGAATATCGTCGTCGGCTTCGCCGGGCTGCTCGATCTCGGGTATGTCGCCTTTTATGCCGTCGGCGCCTATCTCTGGGCCTTCTTCGGCTCGCAGCAGTTCTACGTCCTCCACTTCGCCCCGGGGACGCAGCCGTCCAACCTGCCCTTCCTGCTGCCCGGCGACGCCTTCTATCTCTTCATGTTTCTGGCGATCATCGTCGCGGCGATTACCGGGGTCCTGCTCGGTCTCCCGGTCCTGCGGCTGCGCGGCGACTATCTGGCCATCGTCACCCTCGGTTTCGGCGAGGTCATCCGCGTGCTGGCCAACAACCTCGACAAACCGCTGAACTTCACCAACGGGCCGCAGGGCATCACCCCGATCCAGCGTCCCACCATGCCCGAACCCCTGGTCGACAGTTTCAACAACGTCTTCGGCAGCCTCATCGGCCATCAGGCCAGCACCGCCGACATGTACAACGTGATGTTCTACTTTCTGGCCCTGGCGATGATCATCGTCATCATCTTTGTCACCAGAAGGATCGATGACTCCAAGATCGGCCGGGCCTGGACGGCCGTCCGCGAGGACGAGACCGCCGCCATCGCCATGGGCATCCCCCTGGTGCGGATGAAGCTGGCCGCCTTCGCCATGGGGGCCTCGTTCGCCGGGGTCATGGGGGTCCTGCTCGCCGCCAGCCGCACCTTCATCAGTCCCGAGTCCTTCTCTTTCATGCAGTCGATCGGGGTGCTGACGATGGTGATTCTCGGCGGTTCAGGGAGCATCCCGGGGGCGATCCTCGGGGCCGCGACCGTGACGCTGCTGAACCTCCAGATCCTGCAGGGATTCTCGCTGTACCTGAGCGAACTGCGGCAGAGCGACGCCGTCATCCCCCTTATCAACTTCGCCTGGCGCGATCTCTCCACCCAGCTCGATCCGGCCAAATACCAGCGTCTGCTGTTCGGCCTGATTCTGATCCTGATGATGATCTTCCGCCCGGGCGGGCTGATTCCGGCCAAGCGCAGAAAACGCAGGCTCGCCGGGAAAGAGGCGGTGACAGAACAATAGGACGGAATGCAGATGGCGCTTCTTGAAACAATCAACGTCATGAAGGTGTTCGGCGGCCTGACGGCCGTCAACAAGGTCAACTTCAAACTGGAGCCGGGACGGATCGTCAGCATCATCGGCCCGAACGGTGCCGGCAAGACCACCTTCTTCAACACCTTGACCGGCATCTACAGCCCGGACGGGGGCGAGATCAACTTCAACGGTCGTTCTCTGATCGGCCTCCGCCCCGACCAGATCGCCGCCCGCGGGATCTCGCGGACCTTTCAGAATATCCGCCTGTTCGGCGAGATGTCCGTCGTCGAGAACATCCTGGTCGGCATGCACGTCCACCTGCGGCAGTCGCCGCTCGCCACCCTCCTCCACCTCAAAGGATTCAGGCAGGAAGAGGCCGAGGCCGAAAACAAGGCGGTGAATCTGATGCAGTACGTCGGCCTCCGGGGAGTCGGCAACGAACTGGCGAAGAACCTGCCCTATGGGGCGCAGCGACGGCTGGAGATCGCCAG
Source organism: uncultured delta proteobacterium (assembly GCA_963847035.1). Lineage (GTDB taxonomy): Bacteria > Desulfobacterota > Desulfobulbia > Desulfobulbales > Desulfocapsaceae > Desulfoprunum. The sequence goes on from CAWJYH010000001.1 coordinate 223,033, forward strand.
GGCCCTGGCCGCCGATCCGCTCCTGCTGCTCCTCGATGAACCGGCGGCCGGCATGAATCCCCAGGAGACCGAGGACGTGACCCGGCTGTTCCGCAGCATCCGTGACGACCGCGGCACCACCATCCTCCTGATCGAACACGACATGCGGGTCGTCATGAATATCTCCGAACACATCTGCGTCATGGATTACGGCGAGAAGATCGCCGAGGGGACTCCGGCGGAAATCCGTGCCAACCCGCGGGTCATCGAGGCCTATCTCGGTCGTGGCGCGGTCGCCGGACAACACGAGGAAAAACTGGTATGAGCGTCCTCTCCCTGCTCAACGTCCACAGTTATTACGGCCATATCCACGCCCTGAAGGGGATCAGTGTCGATGTCAACGAGGGGGAGATCGTCTCCCTGATCGGTTCCAACGGCGCCGGCAAGAGCACGACGCTGCGGACGATCTCCGGCATGATGCACCCCAGCGCCGGCACCATCACCCTGTACGGCAAGGACATCTCGAAGATGGAGCCGCACGCCATCGTTCTCGCCGGCCTCGGCCATGTCCCGGAGGGCCGCGGCATCTTTCCCAAGCTGACAGTCAAGGAAAACCTGGAGATGGGCGCCTTCACCGTCACCGATCACCGGCTGATACAGGAGCGGATGGAGTACGGCTTTTCCCTGTTTCCCCGGCTCAAGGAACGGCTGAGCCAGTATGGCGGCACCCTGTCCGGCGGCGAGCAGCAGATGCTGGCGATCGCCCGCGGACTGATGCTCAACCCCCGCATCCTGATGCTCGACGAACCGTCGATGGGACTGGCGCCGGTGCTGGTGGAGCTGATCTTCGATATCATCAAGACCCTGAACGACAAGGGAACGACCATTCTCCTGGTCGAGCAGAACGCCCTCATGGCCCTGTCGATCGCCCATCGCGGCTACGTGCTGCAGACCGGAGAGATCGTGGTCAGCGACACCGCTGAAAATCTGAAGAAAAACCCGCTGGTCCAGAAGGCCTACCTGGGGATGGATTGAGTCGTCCCTGTTTCCTGCCCCGGCTTTTTTCCGGCCACGGTGACAAACGGTGACTGGATGACCCGCAGGTCCCGCCGCTCGCCGTTGTCCGTCACCCGAAACCGCATATAGCCGCTGCGCCCCAATGAGGCGACGCCGTTGACGTAGACAATCCCGTCCTCTTCCGCCGGATTACGGATATCATAGCCGAGCATCCGGGCAATCATTTTTCCCAGCTGGTAATGGGTGGCGGGAGGTTTGTCCCGCATCTCCCGGAGGTACCGGCCATCGCCGCCCCTGGCATAGAACATGATCGGCACCACCGCCGACACCAGATCGAGCCGGTCGTGGCCCCAGTGGCCGTTTTCCCCCAGTTTCTCGCCGTGATCGGAGGTAAATAAGACATAGAGCGGACCGTCCGTCTTCTGCCGCAGTTCCTGCAGCAGCTGTTGATACAGGAAGTCGGCGTAGAGAACGGCGTTGTCGTAGGCGTTGATGGTCGAATCCTCGAAGGGCAGCTCTTCGGTCGGGAAGCGCTGGAATGCGGGCCGGTGTTCGATGTTGGCCTGGTAAGGAAGATGGACATTGCGCTGGTGGACGACAATGAAATTTTTGCCGCCGGACGGCACCTCCCGCACCAGCTGCAGCAGTCCTTCATCCTTTTCCCGCTCGAACAGCTCCGGCCGCGTGTCGGCGGTGATCATGACATCGATCGGGTCGAGGTCGACGCCATTGAGACAATTGCTGTTCTGGGCGGAAAGATACCAGGTCCTGAAACCGTGTTGTTTCGCCAGCCGGAAGAGGTTGGAATCCTGGCGCCGGAGCCGGTTTTCGTCGAGCGGATGGTACTGCAGCGTATAGAACATCGGCAGTGCCGCGCGGGTGGCGCTGGCGGCGGAGTACCCCTTGCGGTGGACAAAGCCGGGGTCGCCGGCCAATTCCTCGAGAAACGGCGTCGTCTTTCGCCCATATCCGTACAGCGACATGTGGTTCGGGGTCAGGCTCTCCCCCATCACCAGAACGATTGTCAGCGGCGATGGCGGGATATCGGTCTCCCTGATCTCATACTCCGGGAATTCAGCCCTGACCGTCCCCCCGAACAGACTCTCCGGCAACAGCACGCCGAAGTAGAGCGAGTAGGAGTTGAGCGTGTTGACGAGGGTGGGATTTGTAGCCGTCGGGAAAAAATTGACGATATCGTCACGGTCGGTGTGGGTCTTGATCCGGACCAGAGGAAAGGCGAGAAAGGCGATCACGAAGATCACAAACCAGCGGCTCTTGAAGGAAAAGGTCCACGTCCGGCGCAGGATCTCGAGACAGAGGAGGTAGGGTAGCAGTACGACAAGCGGCACATACAGAAAATGGACGCTGTTGGCCACCGTCGATTCGGCGACATCCAGGTATTCGATCAGCATCAACCCGATCGCGAAAGGCGTGATATATTCATGGGTAAAGGCCAGGCTGGCGAACTGGGTCAGTTCAAGGATTGCCAGCCCGGTCAGGACCGCGGCCGACAGACGGAAGCTGGGGCAGGCGCAGAGGACGATACCGAAGGCCCAGAACATCCACAGGTACTTCCCCTCAAACCAGGTCAGCGGGTTTTCGGCGAACATGTTGAACAGCAGGCCGGGCAGAAACAACGTCAGCGCGACAACCAGGCCAAGGAGGATCTGCACCGCGCTCCTGCGAAGAACATTCTTCATCTTTCCATTCCCGTTTCCAAATCGGCGCTCAAGGTCAATGGTGTTTCCGTTTCAATATACCACATTTTCAGGTTTTTTCCCCCGCCATCACTGTTTTCCCTGTTGTGCGGTCAAAATTTCAGTACACTGGATGGCAGGAGAAAACAACGGGCAAGGCTCAACCATCCTCCATTTGCCGTATCGTACCATCCCCCCATGCACCTGCAAACATTCCAACCAACCTTCCGACGGAGCCGATATGTCCTACCCAGGCGTTCTCAAAGACCTTCTCATCAACGGTACATCCTATCGCTACCATGCGTTGCCGGAACTATCCGGCCTCGGTTTCGGCAGTATCGACCGGCTGCCCTTCTCGATCCGTATTCTCGTCGAAAACCTGCTGCGCCGGCATGACGGCGTCATCGTCTCCGACCAGGACCTGGCGGCGATAGCCGACTGGCGGAAAACCTACCGGCAACCGGTGGAAATAGCCTATCACCCGGCACGGGTGCTGATGCAGGACTTTACCGGTGTGCCGGCGGTGGTCGATCTCGCCGCGATGCGCGATGCCGTCCGCGCTCTCGGCGGGGACCCACGACGGGTCAACCCCCAGGTGCCGGTGGAGCTGATCGTCGATCACAGCGTCCAGATCGATTTTTCCGGCACCGTCGACAGCCTCGCCAACAACGTCGCCAGGGAATATGAACGCAACGGCGAGCGCTACGCCCTGCTGAAGTGGGCGCAGAAGAATTTCGCCAACTTCAGCGTGGTCCCCCCGAACTCGGGGATCTGCCACCAGGTCAACCTCGAACACCTCGGCCGGGTGGTCATCGCCGAACAGCGGGAAAACGACATCCTGCTCTACCCGGACACCGCCGTCGGCCTCGACTCGCACACCCCGATGATCAACGGCATCGGCGTCATGGCCTGGGGGGTCGGCGGCATCGAGGCCGAGGCGGTCATGCTCGGTCAACCGTATTCGATGTCGATCCCCGAAGTCATCGGGGTCCGGCTCCAGGGCAGGCCGAATGCCGGGGTCACCGCCACCGACATCGTCCTCACCCTCACCCAGCATCTGCGGCAATACCATGTTGTCGAAAAATTCGTCGAATTCTTCGGTCCCGGACTGGCCCACCTCACGGTCCCCGATCGGGCCACGATCGCCAACATGACCCCGGAATTCGGCGCCACCCTCGGTTTCTTCCCGATCGACGGCCGGACCATCGACTATCTCCGCCTCACCAACCGCGGGCTCCAGGCCGATATCACCGAGGCCTACGCCCGGGCCAACGGTCTTTTTTACCTGGGAGCCGACGAGCAGCGGGAGTACACCGATATCATCGATTTCGACCTCGCGACGATCACCCCCTGTCTCGCCGGTCCGGCCCGACCACAGGATCGCGTCCCGCTTGCGGCGATGAAATCGACCTTTGCCGGAATCCTCGGTTGCAGCTACGAGCGGGACGTCAAGGTGCCGGAGATTTCGACCTTTCAGCAGGAGTCGGGCTGCCATGAACCCCGGAGCAGCGAATGCCTGTCGGTACACCGCCGGGAATTCACCTGCGAGATCAACGGCGCACCGGTGCGGATCAGCGACGGCAGTGTCGTCATCGCCGCCATCACCTCCTGCACCAACACCTCCAACCCCTTCGTCCTCATCGGCGCCGGCCTGCTGGCGCGGAATGCGGTACGGCGCGGGCTGAAGGTTCCGACCTACGTCAAGACCTCCTTTGCCCCGGGATCGAAGGTCGTCGTCAGCTATCTCGATGCCGCCGGCCTCACCCCCTATCTGCAGGCCCTCGGCTTCCACCTTGCCGCCTTCGGCTGCACGACCTGCATCGGCAACAGCGGCCCCCTGCACCCGGCAATCGAGAGCCTGATCGAGCAGCACGGGATGAACGTGGCGGCGGTGCTGTCCGGCAACCGCAATTTCGAGGCCAGGATCCACCAGCGGGTCAGGAGCAACTTTCTCGGCTCGCCGCTGCTGGTCGTGGCGTTTGCCATCGCCGGCAGGATCGATATCGATCTCGAGACCGAACCCCTCGGCTGCGACCCCAACGGACAGCCGGTTTTCCTGTCCCAACTGTGGCCTGCGACCGCGGAAATAAAGGCATTGATAAAGTCCCACGTCACCAGCGAGGCCTACGCCAGGGAATACCGGCACATTTTCGACGGCGATGCGTTCTGGAAGATGCTGCCGGCGGGGGAAACCACCACGTACCCGTGGCAGCCCGATTCCGCCTACATCCGGCGACCGCCCTATTTCGACGGTCTCACCCCGGGCTCCTCGCCGCCGGTCGACATCGCCGGCGCCAGGGTTCTGGTGTATCTCGGCGACACGGTGACCACCGACCACATCTCCCCGGCCGGAACCATCGCCGAGCACTATCCCGCCGGCCGCCATCTCATCGGACAGGGGATTTCCCCGGCCCAGTTCAATTCCTACGGGTCCCGGCGCGGCAACCACGAGGTCATGATCCGGGGGACCTTCGCCAATATCCGGATCAAAAACCTGCTGGCCGGAGGGAGGGAAGGCGGTTTCACCCGCAAACTTCCGGAGAATGACATCGTCTTCATCCATGAAGCGGCGATGCGCTACCAGGCGGAAGGAATCCCCCTGCTCGTTCTCGCCGGCAGGGAGTACGGCACCGGTTCCTCGCGTGACTGGGCGGCCAAAGGGACCAGCCTGCTCGGCGTCAGGGTCGTCATTGCCGAATCCTACGAGCGGATCCATCGCAACAATCTGGTGGGGATGGGGGTCCTGCCGCTGGTCTTTGAGGAAGGGGAAAGCGCCGCCAGCCTCGGCCTGAACGGCACCGAGGTCTATTCCTTCACCGGATTGACGAACCTGTCGCCCCGATCGACCGTCGTGGTCACCGCCCGCAAGGCCGACGGCTGGGAGATCGCGTTCACGACGATCTGCCGTCTCGATACCGAGATCGATGTCCTGTATTACCGGCACGGCGGTATCCTGCCCTACGTCCTCCGGCAGATGATGGGCAGCTGATCGGCCGTCCCGGAAAACGCGAGAGGCCCCGAACGCTTCAGCGTCCGGGGCCTCTGCACATCATGATGGCGCCGGGATCAGGATTTCAGGACAGTGCGCCCCTGATCGGTGATGCCGTACTTGCAGCGGGCAGGACTATCGACATAACCCTGCTTCTTCAGATCGGCGATCTTGGCACTGAGACTCTTCGCCTCATAGCCGGTGGCGGCTGCAATGTCCTTGGTACCGCACGGACCACCGCATTTCTCCATCGCGGCCAGGATCTGTTTATGTTCATCCGAGAGTGTAATGGCATTGCTGCTGCATGCACATCCGCATCCACATTTCATTCGTTGGTCTCCTTGTTCGTTTCCTTGTTCATTTTTTTCTGACATTCTGGGCATATCCCAGCAAATTCTAGGCGATAGCCGGTGACAGCATACCCCTGACGCCCCTCAGCGGCAACAGTCGATACCTGTTCCCTGTTCAACTCGATATTATCAACCCGGTGGCAGACGATACAGTAGATATGATCGTGATCACTGATATCATAGTCAAAGCGTTTCTGCCGCCCGCCGACCTCCAGTTTGGCAATCAGATGCAGGGTCGAGAGAATTTCGAGGTTACGGTAGACAGTCGCCAGACTCAACCGTGGAATGATGCGGCGAACCCGCTCATAGAGCTCATCCGCGCTCGGATGGCTGGCGCTTTTTTTCAACTCGGCGAGGATGATCTCCCGCTGGTTGGTCATACGTAGCTGCATCACGCCCCCTTTTTAGGAATTATTACTAAATGTATGTAATTATCGATAGCCTGTCAAGGAGGTTTTGCCTGCAACCGGTGGGGCCCCGTTCTCCGATCGGCATCGACACTGGCGGTTTATATCCGCTGGCGGATATGGTACAGTCAACACCGTTCTCCAGGGGCCATACCCCCGCCCTGCCCTGGTCTCCCGAACTCCAATCCCCGGTGTCTGTATGCATCCCATCCTCGAGGTCCATGGTCTCTGCAAGCGCTACGGCAGCGTCGAGGCCGTGCGGGATATCTCCTTCGACGTCGAACCCGGCATCTGTTTCGGTCTCCTCGGACCGAACGGCGCCGGCAAGACCACCACCCTCGAGATCATCGAAGACATCATCGAACCGACCGGCGGCGAGGTCCTCTTTGACGGCCGCCCCCGCACCGCAAGTTTCCGAGAAGAGGTCGGCATCCAGTTCCAGCATACCTCGCTGCTCAACTTCCTCTCGGTCGAGGAGACCCTGAAAACGTTCGCCAGGCTCTACCACCGTCCCGCCGACCTCGAGGAGATCATCGACCGCTGCGACCTGGCCGACATCAGGAAACGCCGCAACGACAGGTTGTCCGGCGGCCAGACCCAGCGCCTGATGCTGGCCCTGGCCCTGCTCAACCAGCCCCGGCTGATCTTCCTCGACGAACCCTCCACCGGCCTCGATCCCCAGGCCCGCCGCAACCTCTGGGATATCGTCGGCCAGTTCAAGGCCGAGGGCCGGACCCTGATCCTCACTACCCACTCGATGGAAGAGGCGGAATATCTCTGCGATGAGATCGCGATCGTCGACCAGGGACTGATCATCGCCGCCGGCTCGCCCACCGAACTGATCCGGCAGTACGGCGGAATGAACGCGATCATCCTGCCGAAGACCGCGTCCAGCCGGATTCCCCCGTCGTTCCCGTTCGCTGTCGAGGAACGTGACGAGGCGACCCTAGTCATTCACCTCGAAGAGATTCATCAGGGCCTGCAGGCTCTGATGGAGATGGAGCATCGACCTGCGGGGGATCTTTATCCACTCGCCCAATCTCGAGGACGTCTTCCTCCATCTTACCGGCAAGAGGCTGCGTGAATGATGACGATTCCGATCCCCAACCTCCAGCAGCGGCGCCGCACACACCAATGAACTTCCACCGCATGTGGGCGATCTTTGTCGCCAGAAACGCCGAATTCTTCCGCGACCGGGCCTCCTTCGGCTGGAATTTCGCCTTCCCCTTCCTGATCATCGTCGGTTTCGGCATCATCTTCAATGGCCGGGAATTCAAGCAGTTCAAGGTCGGGGTCTTCCCCCCCGACGCCGTGCAGTCGGCAGCGATCGGCAACCGCGATGCCGGAGGCCTTCCGTCGCGACCGCCACATCATCCTCGTCCCGGTCGCCGACAAAGCGGACGGCGAGACCCGCCTCAGCCGCCACCAGATCTCCCTGCTGGTCGACGCGAAGTCGCCGACCAACGCCTACTGGCTCAACGACTCCTCCCCCGACGGGTCCCTCGCCGAACGGATCTACCTCGCCTCGTTCATGGCCGGCAAGGCCGTTCCGGAAAAAGGGGTCACCAGCGGCGGCCAGATCCGCTACATCGACTGGCTGATGCCCGGCATCCTGGCGATGAACATGATGTTCTCGGCGCTCTGGGGCGTCGGCTACGTCATCGTCCGTTACCGCAAGAACGGGGCGCTGAAGCGGCTGCGGGCCACCCCCCTCACCGCCCTCGAATACCTCAGCGCCCAGATGTTCTCCCGCATCTGTCTGATCCTCTTCACCATCAGCGTCGTCTGGCTCGGCGCCGATCTGCTGTTCCATTTCCAGGTCCACGGCTCGCTGCTGCTGCTGTTTCCGATCTTTGCCCTCGGCGGCCTCAATCTCTGCTCCATCGGCCTGATTCTCGCGGCCCGCGGGACGAGCGAGGAGTTCGCCAGCGGGGTGCTGAACTTCATCACCTGGCCGATGATGTTCCTCTCCGAGGTCTGGTTCTCGCTCGAGGGATCACCGGCCTGGGTCCACAACCTGTCGCAGTTCCTGCCCCTGACCCACCTCCTCACCGCCGCCCGCCGGGTCATGAACGAGGGCGGAACTTTTGCCGACGTCCAATTCGAGTGCGGGATCCTGCTGCTGGGCACCGTCGTCGCCCTGGTGATCGCCGCCACCCTGTTCTCGTGGAATGAATGACATGGCCGGCGCCCACTGGCTCGACAGCCACCTGCACCTGCAGGATCCCCGTCTCGCCGCCATTCGCGCCGACGTGCTCAGCCGCGCGGCCGCGGCCGGGGTCAGCCGGATGTTCTGCAACGCCACCGCGGAGGCGGACTGGCCGGAGGTCCTCCGCCTCGCCGCGGTCTCGCCTGCGGTCATCCCCTTTGTCGGCATCCATCCCTGGCACGCCGAGACGGCGAGTGCCGGGTGGGAGCGACGGCTGGCGGCGATCCTTCAGACCAGCCGCTGCGGCGTCGGCGAAATCGGGCTGGACGGGAAATGTCCGGTGGCGATGGAGCGGCAGGAGGAGATCTTCGTCCGCCAGCTGCAGCTGGCGATACGGTTCGCACGGCCGCTGTCGCTCCACTGTCTCGGCTGCTGGGGCCGGCTGCTCGAAATCCTGGAACGCCAGGCGCAGACCGCCGCCCTGCCGCCGTTCATGATCCACTCGTTCAGCGGCTCGGCCGAGATCATGCACCGGATAGTCAGGGTCGGCGGCTGGATCTCCTTCTCGGCCGGACTGGCCGACCCGAAACGGGAGCGCCTGCGTCGGGTCTTCCACGCAACCCCCCTCCACCGCCTGCTCCTGGAAACCGATGCCCCCGACCAGCTGCCGTCCGCCTTGAGAACGGCGACACCACCACCGGTCAACGAACCGGCGAACATCCTCTCCCTGTACCGGGAGGCGGCCAAGTTGCGGCAGATTGACCTTGAGAACTTCATTCACCAGATCTGGACCAATGGAACGATTTACGCGGATTCGCTGCTTCCTCGGTGAGGAACGGTTCAGCCGGCTGCAGTGTCGCTTTGTGACCGTCGTCGGTCTCGGCGCCGTCGGCGGCCACGTCGTCGAGGCCCTGGCACGGGCCGGGATCGGTCGTCTCCGCCTGGTCGATTTCGATACCGTGCAGCCGTCCAATCTCAACCGCCAGATCCTCGCCCTGACCTCCACCATCGGCCGCCTCAAGGCCGAGGTGGCGCGGGAGCGGGTGGTGGCGATCAATCCCGACTGCTCCGTCGAGGCCCTGCCGCTCTTTGCCGACAGCCTCACCGCGGCAGCAGATCCTCGCGCCGCCGCCGGACCTGCTGGTCGATGCCATCGACTCCCTCAATCCCAAGGCCCAGCTGCTGACAGCGGCCTACAGCCGCGGCATCCCGGTGATCTCCTCGATGGGGGCGGCCCTGCGTGCCGACCCGCTGCTGATCCGCCAGGCCGATCTGTTCGATACCCGCAAATGTCCCCTGGCCCGGCGATTGCGCAAGAAGCTGAAAAAAAGCGGGGTCGGTCGCGGCATCCATTGTGTCTTTTCGACCGAGGATATTGATTTCGACTACCAGGAACCGGAGGATGAGGTCTGTCCGGAGGTCTCGCCCTTCGACAGCCGTGGCCGCCGCCGACGGGTGCTCGGCAGCCTGCCGACCCTGACCGGGATCTTCGGCCTGATCATCGCCAACCAGGCCATCCTCCAGCTCGCGGAAGACAATTCCAGCCCGAAGGAGGATCCCCAGTGACACGGCTCTTCACCGCCATCGATATCCCGGCGGCGATCCAGGACCGCCTGCACCTGTTAGGACGGCAGGTTCACGGCGCCCGCGCGGTTCCATCTCACCAGCTCCACCTTACCCTGTCCTTCATCGGCGAGGTCGAGGACCACCGACTCCAACCGATCCAGCAGGCCCTGGCCGCCATCGCCGCGCCGCCCTTTGCGATCGTCCTGCAGGGCATCGGCTGTTTTCCGCCGCGGGGGACGGCCCGGATCATCTGGGCCGGGGTACAGCCCCAACCGCTCCTGCTCCGGCTCCACGACCTGATCCAGGCCAGTCTGGTCCCCTGCGGCATCATTGGCGAAACGCGCAGCTATTCGCCCCATATCACCATCGCCCGGATCAAGACCCCCGCCGCCGGCGTCAGAACGTTTGTCGTCGATTACGCGGCCTTCATCACCGAGGAAATCCCGGTCAAGGAGTTCGTGCTCTACTCGAGCCGCCTGACGCCGCAGGGCGCCATCCATACGGTGGAAAGGAGGTATCCGCTCACCGCCTGAAAGGGGAATGACAGCTCACCGCTCCCTGCGACCATACTGCAGGACCAGCATGGCGGCGATGACGATCACGACCCCCGGCAGGACCATGAGATCGGGAAGGCCATGGCCGAGGAGCAGGTCGAGCACCACCACCATCGCCGGATAACAGTAGGAATAGGCCATGACCCGGGTCGGGCCGATAAAGGGGATGGCGTACTGGGTGAGGAAAAAGGAAACCACCGTTGTAAAGAAGGCGAGATAGCCGATGCCCGCCCAGACCATGGGCGGCACTTCGGCCCAGGGGACATGGGGCAGACGGCCGGCGGTCAGGAGCAGGAGCCAGAGGCTGCCGGTGACGAGGATCCAGAACGTCAGCACCACCATCGATTCGCCCCGGTGCAGCCGCCGCACCAGGGGCGTATACAGCCCCATCGCCAGGCAGCCGCCGAAAAAGATGGCATCGCCCCGGTTCCAGGCCATCGCCAGCAGCAGGCCCGGATCACCCCTGAAGATCACCCATACCGCGCCGACCATGCCGACGGCGAGGGCGGCGAGCTGCCGCGCCGCCAGCCGCTCCCGGACCAGGAAGACGGCGTAAATGCCGGCGATCGAGGGAACGAGGGTGAAGATGACGCTGGTATTGAGGGCAGTGGTATAGCGGAGGGCGAGGAACATGCACCAGAAAAAAACCACCAGGCACAGACTGATCAGAGCGGCACGGCCGCACAGCGACCACGAGAACTGCAGGCCGTGCCGCAGCATCACATAGGGGGCCAGCATGGCGGTGGCGACCAGAAACCGGACCAGGGTGAGGACCGCCGGATCGAGGCCGGCGGCGATCGCCGCCCCGACCGTAAACGAGGTCGAGACCAGGGCGGCACAGATCACCATCAGGAGGTGGATGAAGGCAAGTGAACGCCCCGTTCCCCCGGTTACACCACGCACGATCGCTTCATCTCCGACATCCCGCCTGTTGTCCCCCGCTCCCGGTTCCCGGCCCTCAGGCCTTTTCGCCCCGGACCCCCTGCGACTCCGCAGGCCGGCCCTGGCCGAGCTTCAATGTCGACATCGCCGCGGCGATCATGCCGCTGATATCGGTCAGATTACCGGGGATGATCATCGTGTTATTCTCCTTGGCCAGCTTGCCGAACTCGTCGAGGTACTTTTTCGCCACCTCGAGATTGGCGGCATCACGTCCCCCCGCCGAATCGATGGCCTCGGCGACCATCCTGATCCCCTGCGCCGTCGCCTCCGCCACCCGCAGGATCTCCTGGGCGCGCCCTTCGGCCTCGTTGATGCGCTTGAGCTTCTCGCCCTCGGACAGGAAGATCTTTTCGGCCTTGTCACCCTCGGCCCGGTTCATGATCGCCTGTTTCTCCCCCTCCGAGCGGGCGATCTCGGCCCGCTTCTCCCTCTCGGCCTTCATCTGCTTTTCCATCGCCTCAAGAACGGTCCGCGGCGGCTGGATGTCCTTGATTTCATAGCGCAGGACCTTCACCCCCCAGTTGGTCGCGGCCTCGTCGAGGGCGTCGACGACTCGGGCGTTGAGTGATTCTCGCGCCTCGAAGGTGTTGTCGAGGGTGATCTTGCCGATGGCCGAGCGCAGACTGGTCTGGGCCAGCTGCGACACCGCGAAGTGATAATCGTCGATACCGTAAGCCGACATCTTGGCATCGACGACCTGGAGATACAGGATGCCGTCGACCTGGAGGGTGACGTTGTCGGCGGTGATACAGGACTGGGCGCCGATATCGATCGGTTCCTCTTTCAGCGACCGTTTATAGGCCACCTTGTCAAGAAAAGGGAAGAGGATATGAAACCCCGCCTCCAGGGTCGTACGGTATTTGCCGAGCCGCTCCACGACATATTCCGACCGCTGCGGGACGACGACCGCCGTCTTGAGCAGGACGACCAGTACCAGGACAAGCAACAGGACAAGGGCAATCAGATTTTCCATACTCCGTTCTCCTCTCGAATGGGGTTGATCCGGCAGGGCATCACGTTCCCTCCTGCTCCTGTCTGCGGACCCGCATGACCAGTCCGTCCTGGACCACGATCGTCACGATCTCGCCGACCGCGATCCTCTCCGGGGCCGTGGCCCGCCAGGTCGTTCCGGAATATCTGACCTTGCCCTCGGCCGGGGGTTCGATCGCCGTCACCACCACCGCCTTCTCGCCGCTGCGGGCCAGGGCGCTGTCACCGCCGTTCTCAGCCAGCCGCGTCCCCAGAAAGGTCCTGCGGATAAAGCCGCGCAACACCAGGAGAGAGAGGAGCGAAGAGACGAGAAAGAGCGCCAGCTGGCCGCTGAGCCCGATCGGCAGGAGCCAGCTGGCGACCGCGGTGATCCAGGCACCGATGGCAAAGAAGAAAAGGACGAAACCGGGCAGGAATATCTCGAAAATGAACAGCACGACCCCGGTCAGCAACCAGATGAGACTGAAGAATGTGAGGTGCATGCAACCTCCGACACAAAAGAAAAGGAAACCGGGGACCGCCAACCGCCACTCCCGTTCCTGTTGGTTGTATTCATACCCGGAAGCAGGTATAATTTGGTAGTAATAAATAGAAAACCATCGTCATTCAACGTATTTTCCCTATCGCTCAGGCATCTCGTCATGGACATCGTGCTCATCGCCGTCATGGCCGCCAACCGGACTATCGGCAGGAACGGCGCAACCCCCTGGCATATCCCGGAAGAGCTCGGTTTCTTCAAGGCCACGACGATGGGCCACCCGATCATCATGGGCAGAAGGACCTTTGCCTCACTGCCGGATGGTCCTCTGCCGGGCAGGGAAAATATCGTCCTCAGCCGCAATCCTGATTTTGCCCCGCCAGGGGTGGTCGTAGTGCCGACGCTCGAGCGCGCCCTTGCCCACTGCGCCGGACACCCGCGGGTGTTTGTCATCGGTGGCGCCCAGATCTTCAGGGAGGCCCTGCCGCTGGCGACCGGGATCATCCTCTCGGTCCTCGATCAGGTCGTCGACGGCGACACCTTTTTCCCCGCATTCGATCGCCAGATCTTTCAGGAGACAGCGCGTGAGCGACACCCCGGATCGCAGCCGTTCACCGTCATCACCTACCGCCGGGTCAGCCCCTGACCATACGCCCGCCCCGATGAACCCACCCATCCAGTTCGATGTCATCACCAGCCTGTTCCGGGAGGCAAGCGAAGCGGGGCGCAACGTGCTCTTCGAATACGAAGTCTACCGGCTGCTGTCCAGTTCCGGGGCGGAGACGGCGCCGAAGGCGCGGTTTATCCCCCGTGGCGCCCACCTGAGCGATGAGGATCTGACCGCCCTGCCGGGCCGGAAGTCGGTGCTCAAGATCGTCTCGCCGACGATCATCCACAAGACCGACGTCGGCGGGGTCCGGATCGTCGACAAATCACCGCATGCCGTTCGCTCGGGGATCAGACGGATACTCCATGAGGTGCCGGAGAACTACGGCAATCTGATCAGGCGGCACCCGGAGTCGGCCCCCGCGGTCTACGCCCATCTCGGCGGCGAGCCCCTGCTGGCCGCGATCAGCCGCGACCTTCTCGGGATCCTCCAAGTCCAATATATGCCGCCGGATTCCACTGCCTTCGGCAACGAACTGATCGTCGGCCTGCGCCGTTCCCGCGAGTTCGGCATGATCATCAGCGCCGGCCTGGGGGGAACCGATACCGAACTCTACGCCCAACGGTTCCGCAAAGGGCAGGCAGTGGTGACCGCCTCGACCGCCATGCACGATGGCCTTTCCTTTTTCAACCTGTTCACCCGGACCATTGCCTACCGCAAGATGGCCGGCCTGACCCGGGGGCAGCGGCGCATCGTCACCGACGAGCAGTTGATCGAATGCTTTGCCTCGTTCATCGCGATGGCCAATTACTATGCCCCCACGAGCCCGGCAACCCCGTTCGTCATCGAGGAACTGGAGATCAACCCCTTCGCCTTCACCGATTTCCTGATGGTCCCCCTCGACGGCATGTGCCGCTTCTCGCAGGACAAGGCCGCCGTATCGCAGCGGCCGATCGCCAAGATCGACAAGCTGCTGCATCCCGCCACCATCGGCATCATCGGGGTTTCGGCCTCCCGTCATAACTTCGGCCGGATCATTGTCGACAACATCATCGCCGCCGGTTTCAACCCGCAAAACCTCGTGATCATCCATGACAAGGAGGAGACGATCGCCGCGATCCCCTGCATTCCCTCGCTCGCCCGGCTTCACCACAAACTCGATCTCCTGGTCGTCGCCATCAACGCCACCGGGGTGCCGGCGCTGATACAGGAGATCATCGCTCTCGACGCCGCCCACAGCGTCCTGCTGATCCCCGGGGCGATGGGGGAGACGATGAACAGCCGGGAGCGGGCCACCGAGGTCATCGCCGCCATCCACGCCCGCCATGGCCGGGATCACGGCGGCCCCGTTTTTCTCGGGGCCAACAGCATGGGAATCATCTCCCGCCCGGGCCGCTACGACACCTGGTTCATCCCCGAGGCAAAACTGCCGAAGGAGCGGGGCACCGCCTACCGCCGCGCCGCCCTGGTGAGCCAGAGCGGGGCCTTCATGCTCAACCGCAGCCACCAGTGTCCGGAACTGCGGCCGGCCTACATGATCTCGATGGGCAACCAGACCGACCTCAGCCTCGGCGACATGCTGTACTACTTCAAGGATTCGAACGCGGTCGATGTCATCGCCGTGTACGCCGAAGGATTCCAGGAGCTCGATGGTCTCCACTTCTGCCGGGCCGTCCGCGAGGCGGTGCTCGCCGGCAAGGAGATCATCTTCTACAAGGCCGGCCGGACCCCGGAAGGCAAGGCCGCCACCAGCAGTCATACGGCCTCCCTCGCCGGCGACTATGTCGTCTGTGAAAACTGCGTCCGCCAGGCCGGAGCGATGGTCGCCGCCAATTTCACAGAGTTCCAGGATCTGTTCCTGCTCGCCGAGAACCTGCACGGCAAAAAAATCTCCGGCAACCGGCTGGCGGCGGTCAGCGGCGCCGGCTTCGAGGCCGTCGGCATGGCCGATTCCATCGACTCCGACGATTACCACATGCAGCTGGCCCGCTTCTCAGCCACCACCGAAAAGAAGATCGCCGAGATCATCGACCGCAAGGGGCTGACGGCGCTGGTCACACTGCGCAACCCCCTCGATATCACCCCGGCCGCCGACGACGCAACCCATGTCGGTATCGCCCAGGCCCTGGTGGACGATGAAGGTGTCGACGGGGTGGTGATCGGCCTCGATCCCCTTTCCCCCTCAACCCGCACCCTCGCCGGCAACGCCCGATCCCCCTATGCCATGGATGCCCCCGGCAGTATCCGGGAGATGATGATCGATCTGGTCGGCCGCACCGACAAGCCGATCGTCACCGTCGTCGATGGCGGCCGGATGTACAACCCCCTGCGCGACAGTCTCGCCGACAACGATGTCCCGGTGTTCACGACCTGCGACCGGGCGATCTCCGCCCTGGCGCGCTATATCGATGGCCGCCTGGCGAACGAACTGCTGCGCCTCACAACCGGCAACCGCTGATATCCTGCCCGGCCGAGCCGGCATGCAGCCTTCACGCTGCGGCGGCCCCAACGATCTGCCTGCATTGATTTTCCCATTGGCGACACTTATCGTTGCAGAGACAGGGAGGACCGTTGCCCGGCCCTCCACGTCCATCGTCGGGCCTGACACCGGTCGCGAGACCTGATCTCCGATCATCGGAAAGCGTCGGGCCCGACTCACTATCCGATTTCAATACAAGGAGGTCCGCCATGCGATCCTTACTCGTTCTGCTGCTCCTACTCTGCACCGCAACCCTGAGCACGGCTGCAACCGGGAAAAAGGTTGTCTATTCGGTCAACGGCACCACCTATGAAGGGTACCTTGCCGGCCCATCCGCCGCGGCGCCGCTGGTCCTGCTGATCCATGACTGGGACGGTCTGACCGATTACGAAATCAAACGGGCCGAAATGCTCGCAGAACTCGGATACAACGCCTTTGCCGTTGATCTGTTCGGGGCCGGTATCCGGCCGACGGCGATGGAAGACCGGAAACGCCTGACCGGCGAGCTGTATCAAAACCGGGAGAAGATGCGGGTTCTGCTTGATGCCGGACTCAACGCCGCCCGGGAGAACGGCATCACCAGCGCCAAGGTCGTCGCCGCCGGCTACTGCTTCGGCGGCGCCGCCGTCCTGGAGATGGCCCGGTCCGGCGCCGACCTGCTCGGCTTCGTCTCCTTCCATGGCGGCCTGACCACCCCCGAAGGTCAGAACTACGGCAAGACCAGGGGACAGATCCTGGTCCTCCACGGCACCGCCGATGAAAGCGTGTCGATGCAGGATTTCGCTGTTCTCGCCCAGGAACTGGAAAAGAACCGTATTCCCCACGAAATGATCAGCTACAGCGGCGCACCGCATGCGTTCACGGTCTTCGGCAGCGATCGCTACCGTGAGGATGCCGACCGCAAATCGTGGCGCCGGTTCACCGAGTTCCTCGCTGACACCTTCAAATAAGGTCAGCCCCGGGACCTGTCCGGCGGTCGCCTCACCCTCCGCCCGACTCCGGACAGGTCAATTGCGTTCGGACCCCGCGCAATGATGGACGGGATCATCCCGCTGTGCTATCTTCTTCACGGCTTGTCCTGATGCAAATCCGGCCGATCCGTCGCCGTCGTGGGCGATGGTTGCAATAGACCCGAGCGGAATTTTTTTCTCATGCAGATCAGCAATCTCAGTCATCCATCCCTAAAAATTGCCGATTTCTCGACCCTGCCGGACCAATCGTGGTGCATCTACGGGGGCAATGATTCCGGGATCGAAGAGTTCTTCGCCATTCTCGCCGGTGAGATCACCCCGGCGGCAGAGGTCCTGATTCTGCCGGAAGCCCCGGGGATCATCTCCTTTAAAATCCAGCAGGACATCTACGAGAACGAACTCCGGATCGACGACAGCGACTTCCTTGATCATCCCGACCCCGGGACGCCGGCGATCGCCTTTCTCCCTCCCGGCAGCGCCCAATCGCCGCTGGTGGCGGCCATGGCGATGACCGATTCGCTCAACGAGGGCTACCGGCAGCTCAGTTCCGGCCAGAGCCGCAAACTGATCCTTCTTCGGGAAATTCTCAACGGCGCCAGACACCTCATTCTCCAGAATCCCTACGACGGCCTCGATCAGACCGGCTGCCTCGAGCTGGACAGGGCCCTCGCCGCGCTTTCCCGCCATCAGGTGCAGGTTCTGGTCACCGTCACCAACCGTGAGGATATTCCCCTCTGGTGCAGCCATCTGGCCATCCTTCATCAGGGCAGGATCGTGGTGCAGGGCAGAAGGGAAACGGTCATGGACCGGATCGCTACGCTTCGCTCTGCGGCCAAAGGCGCGTTCCAGCCCGTTCTCGACACGCTTGCGGCGACGCCGTCACTCCCCGGCAACGATGTCGAGGAGCTGGTCAACCTGAAGGATGGTTTTGCCTGCTACGGTCAGCGTCTGCTCTTCGAACATCTGAACCTCCGCATCGATACCGGCTGCCATACCCTTGTCACCGGGCCGAACGGCAGCGGCAAATCGACCCTGCTGCAGATGATTACCGGCGACAATCCCAAATGCTATGCCAACGATCTCCGCATCTTCGGGATACAGCGCGGCAGCGGCGAGTCGATATGGGAGCTGAAGCGCGACATGGGCATCGTTTCACCCGACCTCCACCGCAACTACCGCGCTCCCGGCACAACGAGACAGGTCGTGCTGTCCGGCCTCTTCGACTCGATCGGGCTGTACCGAAGGCCGACCGGCATCCAGGAGCGAAGGGCCATGCAGTGGCTGGAATGGATCGGTCTGGCCGGCAGGGCCGGGCAGCCCTTCCGCCGCCTGAGCTTCGCCGAGCAGCGCCTTGTTCTGATCGCCCGCGCCCTGATCAAGCTGCCGCGGCTGCTGATCCTCGATGAGCCGACGCAAGGCCTCGACAACCACAATCGTGCCGGGCTCCTTGATTTCCTGGAGCAGATCGCCGCCAACCGGATCAGTACGGTCCTGTACGTCAGTCACCGCCAGGATGAGTACCGGCCATTTTTCCGCCGGCACATCCGTCTCGGCGCCGCCGGTCCACCAGCGCCAATGTCCTGACCCGTTGCCGGCGATCCGGCAGCAGGTCGACATTGCGTTGATTCATCCCATCATTGCACCCTTGGAGGCACGCCATGATCTATCGCATTCCCTTTTATCTTGTTGTCGCCAGTCTTCTCCTTCTCGCCGGCTGTTCCGGGGATGAGGGAAAAAAGGAGCAAGGCGCGATCGAAAAGCAGACTGAACAGACCGCCAAGGCGGCAGTGGAGGCGATCAAAACCCCCATCGACAAGGCCCGGGCCGCTGCCGACCAGCAGACGAACCAAAACCAGGGGCTCAAGGAGCAGACCACAGGCCGGTAGACCGGCATCGACACCATGGAACTGCAGCGTCGTAATGCCGGTTCTTGCCGCGTGGAGAGAGATAACCTTTATTCGGGATCGAAATTCAACCCATTGAGGAGGAGGAGCCGATGATCACCGTCATCGCGTCCATCACCGTCAGGCAGCAGCGAAAGAACGAATTCATCGCCATCTTCAACGCCAATGTCCCGGCGGTGCGCGCCGAGGCCGGCTGCATCGAATATTATCCGGCGATCGACATCGACACCGGGATGGCCCGTCAGTCGCTGGACCACAATCTGATCACCATTGTTGAAAAATGGAGTGATGTCGAGGCGTGGAAGAACCATCTGGCCACACCCCACCTGCGCGCCTACCATCAGCAGGTCAAGGACATGGTGGAGGGGGTCACCCTCAAGGTGCTCCAGGCCGTCTGATTGTTGCCCTATCGCGCAACCTGTCCCGTGATCGGCTGGATGCTTTCCGACCACCAAGGGACTTCTTGCCACCTGATGAAACTGCCGTCTCTGCCGGCGGCGGCATGGCCCTCCCTTTTCCTGTGAAAACGACCGATGCCAAAAAAAAAGGCAGGTTCACGAAGAACCTGCCTTTTTGTATATGGTGATCGGTACATTATGACCGGATCGTAATCACCCAGCCATCTTCAACCCCAGCTCGGGTTTTCGAGCGATGACATCCCGCCCCTGATAGATCCGGAAGATGTCGCGAGGGCACTTGGCGACACAGGCCTCGTTACAGCTCGGGCCATAGGCGATGCAGGCCTTGTGGTCGATTTTGATACGGTTGTTCTCGTAGGCCACCGCCCCGGCCGGACAGGCCTTGACGCAGAGCTTGCAGGCGATGCACCCCACCTGGCACACGGCCTTGACCTTATTGCCCATGTCCATGGTCGAACAGGGGACATGGACCCTGGCCTTCAACGTCTGGATCTCGATGATCTTTTTCGGACAGGTGCGGACGCAGGCGCCGCAGCTGACGCATTTGTCGGGATTGACGACCGGAAAATTCTCGACCATGGTAATGGCGTCGAAGGGGCAGACCTCGGCGCATTCACCCAGGCCGATACAGGCGTACTGGCAGTTGGAAGGCCCGCCGAAACCGAGATTGGCCGCAGTGCATGAGGCGAATCCGATATATTCGTGCTTGTGGCTGACCCGGCCCTCTTCCCGCGAGCAGCGGACGACCGCGATCTGATCCTCGACGGCGGTCAGTTTTTTTCCGGTCAATTCGGCGACGACTGCCGCGACCGGCTCCTTCCCTGGAAAACAGAGATTGGGGGGGACATCGGGGTCGGTAACGACGGCGATGGCGTACCCCTCGCAACCGGGATAGCCGCAACCGCCGCACTGTGCCAGCGGCAGGGACTCCAGAACCTCTTCGATCAGAGGATTGGTCTCCACTGCAAATTTGTGGGCGGCAATCGCCAGGCCGATACCGAAAAACAGCCCGATGCACCCAAGAAGAACGACACCACCAATAGCAATTTTTATCAACGCCGGATCCATATTCTAGTCACTCTCAGTTCAATCCGTTAGTAGTTTGGAGATCAACGATCAGAAGAGTTGCAGACCGGAGAAGCCCAGGAAGGCCATGGCAAACTGCCCGGCGACGATGAAGGCGATCGGCAGGCCTTTGAAGGTCGGCGGTATATTGGCGAGATCCAGTCGTTCACGCACCGAACTCATCAGGTACAGCGCCAGTAAAAAGCCGCCCCCGGCCCCGAGGGACAGCATAAAGGTTTCGGCAAAGTTGTAGTTGTTGCTGGCCATGATCAATGGTACGGCGATAATGACGCAGTTGGCGATGACCAGTACCAGAAAGACCCCGAAGGAGTTGAAGAGAATCGGGTTGACCTTGCGGAGAATGGTATCGACCGCCTGTACCGTCAGTGACACCAGGCCGATGAAGACGACGATCTGCAGGAAGTTGAGATCGTAGGGTATGAGGATGAACTGGTAAAAGAACCAGCTCATCAGTGCCGAAACGACCATGACGATCGTAAAGACGACACCCATACCCTTGGCCGTCGTCTTCCTCTTCGAGGTCCCGAAGAAGACGCAGAGACCGAGATATTTGGTGAATACAAAGTTGTTGACCAGTAGAGCCGAGATCAGAATCGACAGCAGGTAGCCGAGATACGACTTCTTGACCTGGATGCTCTCGACCTCCCGACCGTCATCGCCGCGCACCGACACGACATGGGTCTTGGCGGTATTCAGAGTCTCACTGAACAACAACGATACCTTGCGGCCGTTATCGGAGACGTCGATCTTCTGTATCTCCAATCTGATATCCGGATCGGCTTCCTCAAACACGGTGTACCGCGCCGGGTTCTGCGCGACCGTCTTGTCGACGGCGGCAGCGTAGGTCAGGATGATCTCATTTTTATCTCCGAATCGCTGCTCGCTGACGAAATCAGCGGCATGGAGACAGACAGGGGCCAGGATGAACAGGAAAGCGACTGTCCAGTATGCGAGTAGTCTGTGCATCATTATATCTTCCCTTTCGTTCGTTTGTAGGCAAGCTCGATCCAGTTGAAGAAGGCCATCATCAATCCGACCACGAAGAAACCGGCGCTGGGCAGAATGAAGAACAAAAGCGGCTTGAAGCCGAGGACATCGTAGCCGAAAATCGCCCCTGAACCCAGCAACTCACGAACAAAGCCGATCACCACCATGCCCACGAGGAATCCAAGGCCCATGCCGAGCCCGTCCCAGAACGAGTCATTCGCCGATTCCTTGCAGGCAAACATCTCCAGCCGCATCGTGATGATGGCGAAGGCAACGATCAGCTTGACGAAAATGCCCATCCTGGCATAGGCGTCGGGAAGATAGGCGGCCAGGGCCAGGTCGATGACCGTTACCCAGGTGGCGATCGTCAGGGTGTACGTCGGAATCCGGATCCGGGGATGAATCTTGTTCTTGAACAGCGATATGGTGACGCTGGAGAATACCTGCACGAAAAGAACCGCTATCCCCAGCATCAGACCGTTGATGACCGTGGTCGAGATACCCACCGCCGGGCACATCGACAGCGCCAGTTTGAAGATCGGGTTCTCGCTCAGAATACCGCGAGCAATCAGCTGCATGCTTGTTTTATCGTTCGCCACGAGTAATTCCTCTCAAAAGATTAGAACGCTGCCGTTATTTTCTGTTCTGCCAGGGCAGTATCCAGGATGTTGAGACGGTAGGCAAATTTCTTGACGATGCTCTTGACCCCGGTGTTGACATAGCGGCTGGAAATGGTGGCGCCGGTCAGGGCATAGATATCGCGGTCGCCATATTGCGCCAGTATCTTTGCCGCATCCGCTGCGGCGATGTTGCCCTCCAGGGCCTGGAAATATTCATCGGGCAGCGGTTCCTTGACGACATCGAGGTCCTTCAACTGGTCGAAGGTCTTGCCCTTGAACTGGTTCCTGAAGTAGTCCCGCTCGATCTCGGCCCCCAGGCCGGGATCCTCTTCGTGCTCGAGGATCTCGAGACCAAGGATGCTGAACTTGGGATCGACCGCCAGCATGACTCCGATAAAGGTCTTGAAGCCGGTGAATTTGCCGTCGAGGAGATATGCCACCCGCTGGCCGTTGTTCGTCACGATAATGGTCTGGTCGGCAAACGTGACACTCTTGCCGGCGCCGGCAATCTCCTGCACGACCTTATCCCGCAGATCCTTTTCCAGCACGGCGGACTCGGCGATATCGACGGGTTTGTTGGCGATGACCTTCCCTTCCATATCGAGGGTGAGAAAGAAAAAACCCTCCTTGCCGGGCAGGAGATAACCGATCGCCTGGCTCTCCTTGTCCGTCACGACATAGCGGTACATCTCATGCAGGGCCATGCTTTCCGGAATCGGCTTGGCGGCGGAATAGCCCAGCAGGGAATAACGCACCTTCTGCTCGTTGACATGTTCGTTGTGCTTCTTTGCCTTGTTGGTGATGATGAAGGCCGATCCCATGACGGTGGCGGCAAGGATACAGGTGATGGTCAATCGAAATATAATGGTCAGGATATCCTTCATCGCCCACCTCCCACAGGCGGTGCGAACCGCCGCGGCTTGAACCAGCCGTCAAGAACCGGACTCATCGAGTTCATGAGCAGGATGGCATAACATATACCCTCGGGATACCCGCCCTTGAGCCGGATCATCACCGTCAACGCCCCGATCCCGACCCCATAGACGAGCTGCGATATCTTGTTGCTGGGACTGGTGACATAGTCGTTGGCCATATAGAAGGCGCCGAGCAGCACGCCGCCCGACAGGACCGCCAGCAGCGGGTCACCGGTGAAGTAGGTGTCGCCGCCGAAAATCCAGGACAGCACCGCGACCGTTCCCACCACCGAAACCGGGAT
This sequence comes from uncultured delta proteobacterium, assembly GCA_963847035.1. Classification (GTDB taxonomy): domain Bacteria; phylum Desulfobacterota; class Desulfobulbia; order Desulfobulbales; family Desulfocapsaceae; genus Desulfoprunum. The sequence continues at coordinate 246,440 of CAWJYH010000001.1, forward strand.
GTGCCAGGTGATATACTTGCGGTACATCAGGTAGAGGCCGCCGAGGAGAATGAGAAAACCGGAGGTCTCGCCGATGCAGCCGGGACGCCAGCCGAGGAAAAAGGAACTGTAGAGACTGGCGCCGGAACCGAACATCTCGGTGAAGGCCGCCATTCCCTGCTCCTTGATCACCGCCAGCGGGGTGGCCGTCGATACCGCGTTGATCCCTTCGCCGAGATAGGAGAAAACGGCCATATCCTTCAGGGGCGGCAGCCACGCCGAGGTCATCGCCACCGGAAAGGTCGCCAGCAGGAAGGCCCGGCCCAGCAGGGCGGGGTTGAAGATGTTGTAGCCGATCCCTCCCAGCACGTGCTTGCCGATATAGATGGCCATGACGGCGCCGAGGATCGGCAGCAGCGGCGACACGCCCGGCGGGATGACAAAGGCCAGCAGCATGCCGGTAATGACGGCGCTGCCGTCCCTGACGGTCACCCGGCGGCCCAGCATCTTCTGGCTGGCGGCCTCGACCGCCACGCAGCTGGCGACCGACACGGCGGTGATGAGCAGGACCTGGATGCCGAAAACAAAAACCGAGAGGAGCAGCGGCGGTATCAGGCAGGCCACTACAGTCCACATGATCTTTTCAACCGATTCATGGCTCTTCACATGCGGAGAGATGGAAACCTTCCATTCTCTCACTGTGGGAGATGACAGGTTTTCTGGTGCTTGCGGTTCGATGGCGTATCTCCTTCAGAAACGTTGTTCAAACTGGAGGTCCCGGGATTGGTGATCGGCCCGGCGACCTCGTGACCCTTTGGCTGCTAGCGCTTTGCCTTCATCTTGGCGAGGCGGACAAACTGGACGATCGGCCGTTTCGCCGGGCAGACGTAGGCACAGCTGCCGCATTCAAAACACTCGAATACGCCGAACTGGGCGGTATCCTGGGGCCGACCGGCCTCGACATAGATCGCGATCTCCTTCGGTTCCAGCCCCATCGGACAGGCATCGAGACACCAGCCACAGCGGATGCACTGGGAATGGGGCGCCGTGTCGATCTCGTCGGCGGCCAGAAACAGGACCGCCGATGTCGTTTTGGTCACCGGGATATCGAGATTCGAAACGGCAAAGCCCATCATCGGCCCCCCCATTACGATCTTTGCCAGATCGGGTTTGAGGCCGCCGAGATAGGTGACGATATCGGAGATCTTCGTCCCGACCTTGACGAGCAGGTTGGCCGGTCTGGCGATGCCCTTGCCGGCAATGGTCACGACCTTGTCATAGAGGGGCTTGCCGAGGACGACGGCATCACGGATCGCCCGCGCCGTCGAGACATTGTGGACGACCACGCCGACCGCCGACGGCAGGGCCATGGCCGGAACCTTGCGGCCGGTGATCGCCTGGATGAGCTGCTTCTCCGACCCCTGGGGGTACTTCACCGTCAACGCCTTGACGGTCAGGGAGAAATCGGCCGTGGATCCGGCCCGGGCCGCTTCGGTCATGGCCAGGATGGCATCCGGTTTATTGCTCTCGATCCCGATGGTGCACTGTTTGATGCCGAGGATCTTCAGGATGATCTTCGCCCCTTCAACAATATCCGCCGCATATTCGAGCATCTGGCGATGATCGGAAGTAATGTACGGTTCACATTCCGCCCCGTTGAGCAGGAGGGTATCAATCGGATTGTCCGGGGGCGGACTCAATTTGACATGGGTGGGGAAACCGGCCCCGCCGATACCGATGATGCCGGCATCCTTGACCATGTTCAGCAGTTCCTTCGGATCGTACGACTGCCAGTTTCTCGCCTCGTACCGGCGCGGCTCGGCCTCGTGGTTGACCGCGATGGTGATCGACGGCGATGTAACCCGCATCGGGTGCGCCGAAGAACCGAGGTCCTTGACCTTCCCGGCAACAGGGGAATGCAGCGGCACCCCCAGCCCCTTGGAAACCTCGCCGATGATATCGCCCTCATTGACCTCTCCGCGCTTGGCCACGGTCGGGGTACAGGGGGCGCCGATATGCTGGCCGAGGATCAATTCCAGCTCGTCGGGAACCGGCATGGTTTCAATGCTGAGTTGGGATGTCTGGGCCTTTGATTCCGGCGGATGCACACCACCTTTCGGAAATGTCAGTAAGGATGTCATAGATATTGGATGAGAACAGCTGGCTAATGTATGCGGTACGGGATACCACGTGTTACAACATGGACCGTACCGGGTTCGCTTCCTCGTGCTGTATAAGAAGCATCTTCTCCTGGGGGCGGCAGGAAATCGAAACGTCTCCCTCCCGACTCCGCCATGGGCTGTCAGCGCCGTCGGTTCTGCCGCCGGCCACTGAAATGATTAGGCAATCCCTCCATAGTACTTCATAAACTGAATGCGTTCGAAGGCGGCCGGATTCTCCGCCTGCTCGTAACTCAGTTTGCCTCTGAAGTCGGCGATGCTGTTGTAGGACTTTTCCTCCATCCACTTGCTCAATCCGTCGAGCATCAGGCCGATCTGACCGGGTCCGTTCTTGTACAGGGTTGACACGACCTGCACCGCCGAGGCCCCGACCAGAAGCTGCTTGATCACCCCGGCGCTGTCATGGATACCGGTAGAGGCCACCAGATCCTTTTCAATCACCCCTGAAAGCAACGCGATCCACCGCAAGGTATCGGCACCTTGTTCCGGGGTGGTGAAGATTTCGGCCGATTTGACGCGCAACCTGTCGATGTCGACATCGGGATTGAAAAAGCGGTTGAACAGGACGAAGCCACGAATCTTTTCCTTCCAGCTCAGCCTGGCGATGAGGTTGGCCAGGGAGGACGAGTATTTGCTGATCTTGAGGGCAATGGGAATCGAGACTTCGGCGGCGATCTTGTCGACGATACCGGAATAGAGATTGTCGTGCTCCTGGCTGGTCAGCCGGGGGTTGCTCGGCAGCAGCGAAATGTTGAGCTCGAGGGCGTCGGCGCCGGCCTGTTCGATCGATCTGGCAAAGGAAACCCATTCATCGCCGCTGACACAGTTGATGCTGGCAATGACCGGGATATCAACGGTATTTTTGACCTCGGAGATGAGCGCGATGTACTCCTGAACCGCATTTCCACTGGTATAGGCGCGGACATAATCCGAGGCCTCTGGATAGTCGGTGTAATAACTTTCCAGATTGCTTTTCAGCTCGGCCTGGATCTGTTCTTCGAAAAGTGACTTCAACACCACGGCGGCGGCATGGTTGTCCGCCAATTCTTTGATTTTGGCAGCCGAATGCGTCAACCCGCAGCTCCCGACGATGATGGGGTTTTTCAACTGCAGCCCGAGGTACTTCACCGAAAGATCTTTCATATTTTCTCACTCGCTGGCAAAATTCTGCAACGTCTCTTGAAAAATACCCAGACTCTTCCGGCAGAACAGATAACCGGACAGCGATCTGGGTCAATGTGCATACTGTTCAAAATCTTCTGGGTAACAAAAAGATCCTCAAAAGGCAAGAAATTTTCAATGCCACCCATTTCCCCAAAATCTGTAGCATACCCCGGAAAACCATGGTACCGAGTTGCATTTCTTTCATTTCCGATGTATTCCAGCGATACACCAGCAAAAAGAACTATTGTGCAGATTGGGCGAAAATTTGTTATCACGCCTGCACGCCACCCGTATTTCACTGTTTATTGAAATTGATTCCTGAGCATTTTGTGCAATGACGCCAAATCATCCATTCTTTCGCCACCCTGATATCCTTCAGGTCCTCTCCGGGGCCTTTCTCATCAGTTTCTCGGGAATCTGGGTCAAGCTGGCCGATGTCCCGCCCTCGACCTCCGCCTTCTATCGGGTCTTCCTGGGATTCATCTTCCTCCTCATCGCCTGCCTCTGGCGCCGCGATTATATGAAACTGACCGCGCACAGGCTGGCGTTGATCGTTCTCTGCGGTCTGTTCTTCGCCCTTGACCTGTTCTGCTGGCACGCCAGCATCGGATACATCGGCCCGGGGCTGGCCACCATCCTCGGCAACTTTCAGGTCTTCATCCTGGCGCTGACCGGAGTCCTGCTCTTCGGCGAGCATATCCGGCCCCGCTTTCTGCTGGCGATCCCCCTTGCCTTGTCCGGCCTCTTTCTGGTGGTCGGCATCAACTGGAATGCCCTCTCCGCCGAGTACCGGTCCGGCATCTATCTCGGCCTGGCGACGGCTGTCTGCTACAGCGGTTTTCTCCTCACCCTGCGCAAGATCCAGGCCGATGGCCGGAGCTACTCCTTTTTCTTCGCCCTGATGCTGATCTCCCTCAGCAGTTCGGTCTTTCTCGGGGGACAGATGCTCGTGGCCGGTGACTCGTTCGTCATCCCCGACATCAAGAGCCTGCTCTCTCTGGTCAACCTCGGGCTGTTCAGCCAGACGATCGGCTGGGCCCTGATCGCCAACGCCATGCCGAGGATCCGGGCCTCCTTCACCGGCCTGATCCTCCTGGTCCAGCCTTCACTGGCCTTTGTCTGGGACGTCCTCTTTTTCCGCCGCCCGACCGATCTGCTGAACTGGGTCGGGGTGATCATCACCCTCACCGCCATCTACCTGGGACTGACCGGCAGCCGGGGCAAAGAGTGAATCAAATCCGTTGTCAACCTCAGATCTTCTCTCTATAGTACTGTGAGACTGGTTCAATCGCTGCCCGGGCAGCCAACCCCAGACAGAGCATGATCGACATGAAGGTACTTGATTACAAGGAAGCCCCCTCGCACGTCTTCGATTCCGACACGGTCAGAGGGGTTACGGGAAGGGTGGTCATCGGCAAGGACGACCATGCCGACCATTTCTGCATGCGGGTCTTTACCGTTTCTCCGGGCGGTTTCACCCCCCGCCACGCCCACGATTGGGAACACGAGGTCTTCATTCACTCGGGCAAGGGCCAGGTCTACCGCAATGGTGAGTGGCAGACCGTCACCAGCGGCACGGCGGTCTTCATCCCCGGCGGCGAAGAACATCAATTCATCAACGCCGGCGGTGAGGACTTTGTCTTCATCTGCCTCATCCCTGCCGGCGTTTCCGAGATCTGACCGCAGCTGCGCCACTCAATCAGGTTGCCCCGGCGGCGCTGCGATCACGCCCGGGAGCAGCCGTAGCTCTTCAGCCCTGCTGCAGGGCGGCGATCCGCTCCTCAAGCGGCGGATGGCTGCGCAGCAGGCTGGTGAGACCGCCCACCTTGGGCCGGATGCCGAAGGCCGCCACCTGGTCCGGCAGATGCGACGGTTCGTGGTGCGCCTGCAGGCGACGCAGCGCCGCGATCATCTTGTCGCGGCCGACAAGGTAGGCGGCGCCGCTGTCCGCCCGGAATTCCCGCTTCCGCGAGAACCACATGACGATGATGCTGGCGAAGAGGCCGAAGACGATCTCGAGCACGATCGTCACCGCCATATAGCCGAGAAAGCCCAACCCGCCGCCTTCGTCGTCACGGCTCAGGAAGGTGTTGATAATCTGGGCGGCGACGCGGGAGAGAAAGATGACGAAGGTGTTCAGCACCCCCTGGATCAGGGCCATCGTCACCATATCGCCGCCGGCGACGTGGCTCACCTCATGGGCCAGCACCGCCTCCGCCTCGTCTCGCGTCATGTTCTGCAGCAGGCCGGTGCTGACGGCGACCAGGGCATCGTCCTTTCTCATCCCGGTGGCAAAGGCATTGATGTCCGGTGAATCGTAGATCGCCACCTCGGGCATGCCGATTTCCGCCGCCTGGGCCTGACGCCGGACGGTATCGACCAGCCACTGTTCGCTGGCGCTCCGCGGTTGTTCGATGACATACGCCCCAGTCGATTTTTTGGCGATCCATTTGGACATCGCCAGCGAGATGAACGAGCCGCCCATGCCGAACAGCCCGGCCATGACCAGCAGCCCCGTGGTGCTGCGCGAGTCAAGCCCGAGTATCGACATGATGATACCGAGCAGTACCAGTATTGCCAGGTTTGTCGCCAGATACAGGCCTATCCGCATCATTGCATTCCTCCTTGAAGCTGTCGTTTCGAGTTCTGCGAGCGGCAGCCGGAACTGCATGCATCGCATTTCATCACATGGACGGATATAATAAACATCGACTTTGCCAAGACAAGCGAAACTGGAATAAAACAACGGGAACCAGGCCGGACGGCGCTCCGCCGCCGACGCGGTATCGACTACCACTATCCGCCAGGCGGCATGATCAAACGAGGAGATTCCTGCCATGACCGAAACGACTACGATACCGGGCGCTGATCTCACCGCCCGCTTCAGCGACAAGGCGCGGGCGGTGTCGGCGATCGTCGAGCCCGTCGCCTCCCTTGATGACTGCCTTCGCCTACTGCGTCGATCTCTGCGGTCGCCGCGGCGCCTGCCGGATCTCGGTCTCCGGCTGCGACGAATCGCTGTCACCGCCGGCCGCCAGTCTCTGCGACCTCAAGCAGGGGAAAATCATCGCCGCCCCCGGCCTCGCGCCGGACCAGTTCGCCGCCCTCGAGGCGCGCTGCACGGACCAGGGGATGACCTGCCTCCGCTCCGGCATGCGCCATCACCTGAGCGGGGTCGATATCGGTTTCACCATCGCCGAATTGGGCATTGCCGAGACCGGGACCCTGGTGATCAACTGTCCCGATGAGGAGCTGCGGCTGGCCACCATGCTATGCGAATACCACGTCTGCGTGCTGCGCCGTTCGACAATCGTCGTCGACGCCTTTGCCGCCGAACGCCAGCTGCACCGGTACATGCGCAAATACCCCCGATTACACAACCTTTATTACCGGGGCCAGCCGGACCGCCGATATCGAGCGGGTCCTCTCCCTGGGCGTGCACGGACCACTTGAACTGCACATACTGCTGCTGGAGGACTGATATGCAAGACGCTCGGAATCTCAAGGAATACCGCAAGGAAATACAGGAATCGCTGAACAACGCCTTCCTGCGCCAGACGCTCGACACCTTCGCCGTCGCCTATCGGGCTGACCGGGCCAAGGCCTTCGCCGAGATCGACGTGGAGAGCCTGGTGGCCGAGATCGCCGCCGCCACGGACGGCCTGCTGCCCCGCCTGATGGAGTTGTACGACCAGTTCCGCAGAAACGCCGAGGCTGCCGGCGTGAGGGTCCATTTCGCCCGCGATGGTGCCGCGGCCAACGATATCATCGCCAGGATCGCTCAAGCAGACCGGCTCGAAAAAAATCGTCAAATCGAAGTCGATGACCGCCGAGGAGACCCTGCTCAACCACGCCCTGGAAGACCAGGGGCTCGAGGTGACCGAGACCGATCTCGGCGAGTGGATCATCCAGCTCCGCCATGAAGGCCCGTCGCATATGGTCATGCCGGCGATCCACATCTCCCGCCACCAGGTTCGCGACCTCTTTACCGACGTCACCGGCGCCAGCCAGGAACCGGATATCGAAAAACTGGTCAAGGTCGCAAGGCGGGAGTTGCGCAGCAAATTCGCCATGGCCGACATGGGCATCACCGGCGCCAATTTCGCGATCGCCGAGACCGGCACCATCGGCCTGGTCACCAACGAGGGCAATGCCCGCCTCGTCACCACCCTGCCGCGGGTCCATGTCGCCCTGATGGGCATCGACAAGCTGGTGCCCAGCCTGACCGACGCCCTCAGGATCCTGAAGATCCTGCCGCGCAACGCCACCGGTCAGCACATCACCTCCTACGTCACCTGGATCACCGGCGCCAACGAGTGCGCTGCGGCCGACGGCCGCAAAAAGGAGATCCATTTCGTCGTTCTCGACAACGGCCGGCTGGAGATGGCCAAGGACCCGCTGTTCTCCCAGGTCTTCCGCTGCGTCCGCTGCGGCGCCTGCGCCAACGTCTGTCCGGTCTACCGCCTGGTCGGCGGCCACAAGATGGGCCATATCTACATCGGCGCCATCGGCCTGATCCTGACCTATTTCTTCCACGGCCCGGAAAAGGCCAAAAATATCGTGCAGAACTGCATCAACTGCGAGGCCTGCAAGGATATCTGCGCCGGCGGCATCGATCTGCCGCGGCTGATCAAGCAGATCCACGTGCGGATCCAGGACCGGCAGGGCCATCCGCTGCCCAGCCTGCTGCTCGGCCAGGTCATGAAAAACCGCAAGCTGTTCCACACCCTGCTGCGCACCGCCAAATGGGCGCAGCGGCCGGTCGCCGGCGACGACGGCTTCATGCGCCATCTGCCGATGATGTTCTTCAAGAACCACGATTTCAAGGCCCTGCCGACGGTCGCCGACCAGCCCTTCCGCGATCGCTTCCCGGAACTGCAGCGCGAGACGGCGAAACGGCAGGGGCCAGGCCCCCGGGTGAAGGCCGCCCTGTTTTCCGGCTGCGTCCAGGATTTCGTCTATCCCGAACAGATGGAGGCCGCTTACCGGCTGTTTGCCGACTACCGGGTCGCCATGACCTTCCCGATGGCCCAGTCCTGCTGCGGTCTGCCGCTGCAGATGATGGGCGAGGCCAGGACCTCGCAGGGAAGTGGCGATCCAGAATATCCGGGCCTTCGAGCGCGAGAATGTCGACTACGTCGTCACCCTCTGCGCCTCCTGCGCCTCGCACCTGAAGCACAACTACCCGGTATTGCTGGCCGACGATCCGGCAATGCTGGAAAAGGCCCGGGACATTTGCCGCCAAGGTGATCGACTTCTCCTCCTTCGCCCATGATGTCCTCGGCCTTACAGGCGGCGGATTTTACCGGCGACAACAAAGCGGCGACCTTCCACGCCCCCTGCCACCTCTGTCGCGGCCTCGGGGTCCATGACGCCCCCCGCGCCCTGCTGCGGGATGCCGGTCTCGATTACCGCGAGGCCGACGAATCGGAGGTCTGTTGCGGATTCGGCGGCACCTTCTCGGCCAAGTTCCCCGAACTGTCGGCCGAATTGCTGCGCAAGAAACTCGACCATGTCGAGGCCACCGGGGCCGAACTCCTGCTCACCGACTGCCCCGGCTGCATCATGCAGTTGCGCGGCGGCCTGAAGAAACGGGGCTCGCGGATCGTCGTCCAGCATACCGCCGAGGCCCTGGCCGCCCGGAAGAAAACGACCGTCTGAACCCGAATCTCTCCTCCGGCCGCAGGACAGCCGTGACCGGAGGAGGCCATCGTCTCGCGATCAGGATTGTACCGTTTTGTTTCATTACGTTCCTTGCATTTCTTCCATGTCTCTTAATTCGTCACATTTCAGGCCCAAAACGTTCCAGGTTGTCCGGAAATCATTGAGGGCTGCAGATCTCTGTGGTACATCTGGCACTACCTGCCAGACGCAGGGCGGTGCTCCCGGTTCAATTCCGCCATCGCGCCATCGACAGATCTTGCCATGAGCTCGATCACATTATTCCATTCATCTTCTCGAAAGGACAACTCATGACAGCCACCTTACCCCAAGCCTTCGCCCGCAATTTTCTCGGCAACGCCCCGACATGGTATAAGCTCGCGATCGTCGTCTTCCTCATCATCAATCCCATTCTCTTCAATACCGTCGGCCCCTTCATCACCGGCTGGGTCCTGATCGGCGAATTCATCTTCACCCTGGCCATGGCCCTGAAATGCTACCCGCTGCCGGCCGGCGGCCTGCTCGCCCTCGAGGCGGTCGCCATCGGCATGACCAGCCCGGAAACCGTCTACCATGAGGCCCTGAAAAACTTCGAAGTCATCCTGCTCCTGATCTTCATGGTCGCCGGCATCTACTTCATGAAGGACTTCCTCCAGTTCACCTTCACCCGCCTGCTGGTCCGTGTCCGCTCAAAGATCGCCACTTCGCTGATCTTCTGTTTTCTCGGCGCCTTCCTGTCGGCCTTCCTCGACGCCCTGACGGTCACCGCAGTGATCATCGCCGTCGCCTACGCGTTCTATAACGTCTACCACCGTTTCGCTTCGGGAGCAGACCTGCTGTGCGCCCATGACCTCTGCTGCGATACCAAGCTTCAAAGAAATACAACGGCAGGAACTGCAGCAATTCCGGGCCTTCCTCAGGAACCTGATGATGCATGGCGCCGTCGGCACCGCTCTCGGCGGGGTCTGCACCCTGGTCGGCGAACCACAGAACCTGCTGATCGCCAGCGAGATGGGCTGGCAGTTCATTCCCTTCTTTCTGAAGACCGCACCAGTCTCAATGCCTGTTCTGTTCGTCGGTCTTGCGACCTGCATTGCCGTCGAAAAGCTGAAACTTTTTACATACGGAGCGGAGATGCCAGGCAATATCCGCTCTCATCTCCTCGAAACCGAGATAAGAGCCGAGAAAAAGCGAGGCCGCCAAGGCAAGGCCCGCCTGATCATCCAGGGCCTGACCGGGGTCTGGCTGATCCTGGCCCTGGCCTTCCATCTGGCGGCGGTGGGCATTATCGGCCTGTCCGTCATCGTCCTGCTCACATCTTTGAACGGCGTCGTCGAGGAGCACCAGCTTGGATACGCCTTCCAGGAGGCCCTGCCCTTTACCGCGCTGCTGGTGGTTTTTTTCGCCATCGTCGCCGTCATCCATGACCAGCACCTGTTCGCGCCGGTCATCGGCTATGTCCTCAGCCTCCAGGGCAGCGCCCAGCTGGCAGCCTATTATATCGCCAACGGCGCCCTGTCGATGATCTCCGACAACGTGTTCGTCGCCACAGTCTATATCTCGGAGACGAAGATGCACATGGTCGAGGTCCTCGGCCGGATTCCCGATATCGGCATGACCGGCGCCCAGCTGATGGACAAACTGACCGACCCCGGCGTCGCCCGCTCCGAAGTCCTTGCCACCCTGCCGCAAGGCGCCGCCGACCAGGCCAGGACCGTGATGGACCAGTTCGACAAACTGGCGGTGGCGATCAACACCGGCACCAATATCCCCAGCGTCGCCACCCCCAACGGCCAGGCGGCCTTCCTCTTCCTGCTGACCTCGGCCCTGGCTCCGGTCATCAGGCTGAGCTACGGACGCATGGTATTGCTGGCCCTGCCCTACACCATTACGATGAGTCTTACCGGGCTGCTGGCCACCTACTTTCTGCTGTAAGACCGGCAAAGGCGCACGGCACGGGAAACCGAATCTTCCCCCGGGCCGTGCGTCAAGAACGGCCCGGTCGATCAGGCCGGGGCCTCGTTCGGCAGGCTATTTCCCCGCGGCCAGGAGTTTCGCCCGCAGATCCTTCGTCACCGGCTTGTCGCCGAGCCAGATCAGCAGCATCGCATCGTTGAAGTCCTTGCCCGGGATCACCCCCTTCTCCGTCCCGGCAATGGTCACCTTCGTCCCCTGGTTCGGGGTATAGTCGAGGACGATGACATCGCCTTTTTTGGCATCGGTGAACATCGCGTTGAACTGGTCGATCCGCTGCTGCAGGGCGGTCAGCCGGTCCGCCGGGGTGTTGTTGCTGAAGCCGTCGCTCCATGCCTCGACCAGGCTTGCCTTTTCCACCTTGTCGTAGAGAAAGTGCATGACCATCCGCTTGTGGCCATCGGGTGTGATCACGTCTTTGGTCTCGGCGGCGGCCTTTTCGAGATAGAGCTGGGCAATGTAGACATCGAAGACGAATTTGGAGCGGACACCGGCGCCGTTCAGCACCAGGGTCGTGCCGTCGTCGCCGGCGATGGTTTCGGGGATGGTGACACCGGCAATTTCAAGGGCCTTGGCCGGCAGGGCGAGCATCAGGATACAGCAGATCATCAGGACAATACGCATTACTTTACCTCCTCTGTGCAGATGTTAGGGTACGGATTTCCCGGCTCCACGCTTCCCGGTTGCCTCCTTATACCCATGAAGACAAGGAGATGGCAAACGTTTTACTCTGTCATCCCGACCTTTGTGACAGCAGTTTGACCCTGCCCCGCGATCGCCTCCCACCGGTCGTCATTTGCCGCTCTGCGTCCGGTCACGCCTGTGCTATAGTGTGATCTTGCCCGGGTACCGGCCTCAACTTCAACCTTCGCCATCAGCTCCAGCCATGACCGACTATCTGCAACGCGCCATCTCCGATTCCGGCCGCTTTTTCGTTTTCGCCTGCGACACCACCGTGCTTGTCGCCGAGGCCTGCCGCCGCCATGACGTCGGCCCGACCGCCGCCGTCGCCCTGGGCCGGGCCCTGACCGGCGCCGTGCTGCTGGCCGCCCTGCTCAAGGACGAGCAGAGCGTGCGGCTGCGATTCGAGGGCAACGGCCCGCTCGGCAGGATTATCACCGAGGCCGGACATGCCGGGTGGGCCCGGGGATACGTGGCGGCGCCGCAGGCCGCTGTCCCGCTGAGGCAGGGGAGGGTCGATGTCGCTGCCGGTATCGGTCGATCCGGTTTCCTGACCGTGATCAAGGATATCGGCACGAACAGCAGATACGAGGGCACGGTCCAGTTGTATACCAGTGAGATCGCCGACGACATCGCCTTGTACCTGAGCGAGTCGGAACAGGTGCCTTCCGCCGTCGGTCTCGGCGTCAATCTCGCGCCGGACGGCAGTATCGCCGCCGCCGGCGGCTACCTTGCCCAGTCGCTGCCGCCGGCCGACGAAGAGCTGATTGCCGGGATAGAAAAGAGGATGAACGGCATGCCGTTCACCACCGAACTGCTGCGGCAGGGGACCGCGCCGGAGGCCTGCGTCGCCCTGCTGTTCGCCGATATTCCCTACCATCTGACGGCCCGCACCCCCCTGGTCTACGCCTGCAGCTGCAGCCGGCACAAGATGGAACGGGCCGTATTGGCGCTCGGCCGCGAAGAGCTGTCACACCTTCTGGCTACGGATGAAGGGACGGTGGTGCAGTGTGAATTCTGCCGCGACAGCTACCGCTTCAGCCGGCAGGACCTCGAACGGATCGTGGCGTCGGGATCGCAGATGCACTGAACCCTGCCCGGCTTCCTGGGATGGAGAGTTGTCAACGCGAAATCCTCCCCGCCATCGCCGCCTGCCGCTGCCGCAGCCCCCGCCGGAAGACGAGCCAGTAGTCGCCGGCCGCCACAGAGCCAAGGAGCACAACGAGAAGAAGAAAATAGGATGAGAGTTCAGGCGCGACCGGCACCGTGATCGCCAGCAGGAACTGCGCGGCGGTGGCCACCTTGCCGGCGGGCCGGGACGGCATCTCCCTGAAGGTCGACCAGTGACGGCGGGAGGCGAGATAGAGGGCGACCAGGGCGACGACGATCTCCCGCTGCAGCAGCAGCGGCAGCCACCACAACGGGAACCTGGCCGAGAGCGCGAAGGTCGTAAAGACCGTGATGGTGAAGGCCTTGTCGGCGACGGCATCAAAGATGCCGCCCTGCCAGCTCGTGGTCTGCCACCGCCTCGCCAGCCAGCCGTCGACGAAATCGCTGACCGCCGAGACCAGGATCAGCGGCAGCCACCAGGCCTCGCCGGCGAAGGGAAAGATCAGGGAGAAACCGAAGCGGGCGGCGGTCACCGCGTTGGGGATGATGCGCTTCCAGTTCGACATATCGTAGCCGATCGTTGAGAATTTCCACCCTTCGCCCGCTGCATTCGCGATCTCGTCTCTCTGCCGCTTGCCGCTGCTCCTATTCCTTCCAGTCGGGACGGAGATAGAGTTCGGTCAGTTGCTTACGACTGACCGGGGCCGGGGCCTCGGTCAGCGGGCAGGTGGCCTTCTGGGTCTTGGGGAAGGCGATGACGCTGCGGATCGAGTCGCTGCCGGTGATGATCATCATCAGCCGGTCGAGACCGAAGGCCAGGCCGCCATGGGGTGGCGCCCCCAGTTCCAGCGCCCGCAGCAGAAAGCCGAATTTGTCCCGGGCCTCCTCCTCGCCGATGCCGAGGACCTTCAGCACCCGGGCCTGCATCTGCCGCTGGTGGATGCGGATCGAGCCGCCGCCGATCTCGGTGCCGTTCAGCACCAGGTCGTAGGCCCGGCTGTAGACCGAGGCCGGATCGGTTTCGAGCCGGTCGACATCGGCCTCGCGCGGGGCGGTGAAGGGGTGATGGAGGGCCTGGAACCGCTTCTCCTTGTCGTCGTACTCGACCAGCGGGAAATCGGTGACCCAGGTGAAATTGAACACATCCTTTTTCAGCAGCCCGAGGCGGCGCGCCAGTTCCAGCCGCAGCTCGGACAGGACCTGACTGACCGCGGCCGGCTTGTCGGCGCCGAAGAAGAACAGGTCGCCCTCGACCGCGCCGAGTTCTTGGGCGATCGCCGCCCGCTCGTCGTCGGTGAAGAACTTGGCGATCGGCGACTGCCATTCGCCGGCGGCCTTCATCTTGACCCAGGCCAGGCCCTTGGCCCCGAGCTGGACGGCAAAATTGGTGAGATCGTCAAGGTCCTTGCGGGAAAAGGAGCCACAGCCCTTGGCGTTGATCGCCCGCACCGTGCCGCCGCCGTCGGCGACATCGCGGAAGACCTTGAAGCCGCAGGTGGCGGCGATCGCGGTCAGGTCGACGATCTCCATGGCCGAAGCGGGTGTCGGGACGGTCGGTGCCGTAGCGGCTCATCGCCTCGTCAAAGGTCATCCGGGCAAACGGCGGGGTCAGATCAAGGCCGAGGGTCTTTTTGAACAGGACTGCGATCATCCCCTCGGTCACGGTGATGATCTGTTCCTCGTCGACGAAGGACAACTCCATATCGATCTGGGTGAATTCCGGCTGGCGGTCGGCGCGCAGGTCCTCGTCGCGGAAGCATTTGACGATCTGGTAGTAGCGGTCCATGCCGGCGATCATCAGCAGCTGCTTGAACAGCTGCGGCGACTGCGGCAGTGCATAGAATCTGCCGGCGTTGACCCGGCTCGGCACCAGGTAGTCGCGCGCCCCTTCCGGGGTGGAGCGGGTCAGCATCGGCGTCTCGATATCGAGGAAGCCATGATCGTCGAGATAGGTGCGGACTGCCTGCACCGCCTTGTGGCGCATGACCATATTCGCGGCCATCTCCGGCCGTCGCAGGTCGAGATAGCGGTACTGGAGACGCAGGTTGTCGGAGATGTCGATATCCTCATCGAGCGGGAACGGCGGGGTCTCGCTGCTGTTGAGGACCCGCAGCTCGTTGACCATGACCTCGATCTCGCCGGTGGCCAGCTTGGGGTTCGCCATATCGTCCGGCCGCGCCTCGACCTTGCCCCGCACCGCCAGGACCCATTCGCTCCGCAGCTGATGCGCCTTGGCATGGGCCTCGGGGTTGGTTTCCGGGTTGAAGACGATCTGGGTCAGGCCCCAGCGGTCGCGCAGGTCGATGAAGATCACGCCGCCATGATCACGCCGCCGCAGGACCCAGCCCATGAGGACGACCTCGTCGCCGACATTGGCCTTGCGAAGATCATTGCAGGAATGCGTCCTGATCATGTTTCCCATTGATTCCATGTGCTTTTCATCCAGTGATGGTTGTTTGACTCAGAATATTCGTTAATCTTCTTTAACGATTGATCGATCTTTGGCTATCAGATGCTTGGCCGGCGGTTTCAAAATGCCCTGCAGAATGTCGGCCTCCAGCGCCACCTGCCGCTGTTCCTGGGTCTGCATGTTGCGCAGGACCCCCTGGCCATCGCGCAGCTCGTCGTCGCCGACAATCAGCACCCAACCCGCTCCGCTCTTGTCGGCCTGCTTCATCTGGCTTTTCAGACTCCGCCCCTCCAGGTCCATCGCCACCCGCAGGTCACCGCGGCGCAGCGCATGGGCCAGCTGGTGGCAGGATTGCATCGCCTCCCGGCCAAGGGCGATAATGAAGAGCTGAGGGGCGTTGCTTTCTTCCTGCCACGCCCCCTGCTTCTGCTGCAGCAGCAGGACCAGACGCTCCATCCCCAGCGCGAAGCCGATGCCGGGGGTGTCCTTCGGGCCGCCGAGCTGTTCGATCAGGCCGTCATAACGGCCGCCGGCGCCAACTGCCGCCTGGGCCCCGAGATCGGAGGTGATGAATTCGAACGTCGTCCGGGTGTAATAATCGAGCCCCCGCACCATGAACCGGTTCAGCGTGTAGGGGACCTGCAGCCGCTCCATCCCCTCCCGGACCGCGGCGAAATGGTCGGCGCAGTCGGGGCAGAGATGATCGAGGATCGACGGCGCGGTCAGCACCTGGTGGCGGCAGCCGGGATTCTTGCAGTCGAGGACGCGCAGCGGGTTGGTGCCGCTCCGCCGTTTGCAGTCGTCACAGAGATGCTCCATCCGCTCGGCGAGAAAGTTCAGCAGTTCGGTCCGGAAGCCGGGCCGGCACTGCGGGCAGCCGAGGGAGTTGATCTCGAGGCTGACGGTCAGCCCCAGTTCCTGCAGCAGCACCGATCCCATCGCCATCAGCTCGGCATCGACCAGCGGGCTGTGCGATCCCAGGACTTCGACATCCATCTGGTGGAACTGGCGCAGACGCCCCTTCTGCGGCCGTTCGTGACGGAACATCGGCCCGATCGTGAACAGGCGCTGCACCGGCCGCTGGACGTAGAGCCCGTGCTCGATATAGGCCCGGAGCAACGAGGCCGTGGCCTCGGGTCGCATCGTGATCTTCTTGTCGACGAAGGTGTACATCTCCTTTTCGACGATATCGGTGGTCTCCCCGATCGAACGGGCGAAGAGCTCGGTCGATTCGAGCACCGGCAGCCGGATCTCGGAGAAATCGAACCGGGCGAACACCCCCCGGGCAGTCGTTTCGACATGCTGCCAGAGCTCCACTTCGCCCGGCAGAATATCCTTGAAGCCATTCAAGGCCTTGAGCTTCACTCCAGCACCTCCCAGAATCACCGTTGCCAACGGCCGTCGCAAGATTACAAAAAAAGAGAAAGTTAAACGTACATCAGCCGATTTGTCAAGCTTCTCCGGGACTGTCTTCCCGCCGACCAGGCCCTGCGGCCAGCGGTTTTCCGGTTCCGGTCGCCGCGGCGGCGCAACGGGCGTCATACTATACTGTTCTTGACAAAAGTCCGGAAGGTGGGCATTATCCGCTTCATTCCGTTACCATTACTTTTCCAGGAGTCTTTTCGTTCATGAAATTGCCCCCCCTCACCATCGGTAAATTCACCGCCAGAATTCCTCTCATCCAAGGCGGCATGTCCGTCCGTGTCTCCACCTCCTCGCTGGCCATTCCCGTTGCCGAATGCGGCGGGATCGGCGTCATCGGCGGTTCCGGCATCCCCACCGAGGAGCTGCAGGAAGACATCCGTAAGGCCAAAAACGCTACCGATGGGATCATCGCCGTCAACATCATGTATGCGATGAAAAATTTTTACGACCTGGTGATCGGCTCGATCGAGGCCGGCATCGACATGATCATCACCGGGGCCGGTTTCTCCCGCGACATCTTCAAGATCGGCAAGGCCCACAATACCCCGATCGTCATGATCGTCTCTTCCCCCACGCTGGCCAAGCTTGCCGAAAAACTCGGGGCGGCGGCGGTGATCGTCGAGGCCAAGGAGGCCGGCGGCCATCTCGGCACCGATCGCCCCCTGCGCGAGATCTTTCCGCCTATCCGCGAAGTCATCAGAAAGATTCCCCTGATCGCTGCCGGCGGCATCACCAACGGTTACGAAATGGCGGAGATGATGGATCAATACAAGGCCGACGGCGTCCAGATCGCCTCCCGGTTCGTCCTCAGCAAGGAATGCGACGTCTCGGATGCCTTCAAACAGGCCTATCTCGACGCCAAAAAAGAAGATATCGTCCTCACCAGTTCTCCCGTCGGTCTGCCCGGTCGGGCGATCAACACCCCTTTTGTCAAGGCGATGAACGCCGGCCAGGATTTCACCACCAAGAAATGTCCGGAACTGTGCCTCAAACGATGCGATCACCACTACTGCATCAACGAGCGCCTGATGAAGTCGAAATACGGCAACATAGAAGAGGGGCTCGTATTTGCCGGTGAAAACACCTACAAGATGAAGAGCATCCTGAGTGTCGCCGAAATATTCCGCCAGTTCACCGAACAGGCGGAAGCAGTTTACAAGGAAGGGAAGGGGTTCTGTCCCGCCCTCTGAGCAATTTCAACGCCTATGGCCCCAGCCACCGACAGTCCGACCCAGCCGACCGGCGGACCGGTCAATCTCACCCCGCGTGTCTTCACGAAGGAGGAGCATCCGATCACGCTCCAGGCGATCGATCACGACGCCCTCCATGTCCTGAAAAAGCTCAACGCCTCCGGTTTTTCCGGCTATCTCGTCGGCGGCGGCGTCCGCGACCTTTACCTCGGCAAACAGCCCAAGGATTTCGACATCAGCACCGATGCCCGACCGGGCCAGATCCGCAAGCTCTTTCCCAACAGCACCGTCATCGGCAGAAGATTCAGGCTGGTGCAGGTCTATTTTTCGCATGGCAAGATCATCGAGATCTCGACCCTGCGGTCGCTCGACGAGCACGACCTGGAAGGGCCGGAGGCGATTCTGGCCCCCAACAATACGTTCGGGACGGTGGCCGAAGATGCGCAACGCCGAGATCTGACGATCAACGGTCTTTTTTTCGACATCCGCGACCAGACCATTATCGATTACGTCGACGGCGTCCAGGATCTGGACCGGGCGATCATCCGCATGATCGGCGATCCGGAACGGCGCATTCACCGCGATCCCGTCCGGATGATCCGGGCGATCCGCCACTCGGCCCGCAATAATTTCCGGATCGAGGAGCGGACCTGGAGAGCGATATGCGCCAACTGCCAGATGCTGCGACACTGCCCACCGTCGCGACTCCGGGATGAACTGCTGAAAGACCTCTACAGCGGCTATACGTCGGCCTGGATGGAAGCCGCCATCGATTCCGGCATCTTTCTCTCCCTCTTTCCCCTGTATAGAAAGGCCTTCTCCCGCCAGGCGGAAGCCGAGATCCATCCCCGGGCCCAGTTGCTCAAACTGACCGCGGTGCTCGACCGTCTCAACCACCATGCGGGAACGCGACGAGCCAATCAACTGCCGGACTATTTTCTCCTCGCTCTCATCCTCATTCCGTGGGCTGATTCCCGCTACAACATCTTTTCCCAGCAGCAAACAAGCTCCGCGCTCCATCAAATCGCCAAGAAGATCAGAAACGATATCGACCAGGAAATCGGGCAACAGCTCAATCTCCGGCGTTCACTGCGCCAGGAAGCGTCTTCACTCCTCTCCAATCTTGCCGTTCTCCTCCAATACAAGGACACCAATTTATGGCCTAAATGGCTGAAAAACAAAAGTTATTTTTCAAAGGCGGCACTTTTACACTCCTGCTATATGGAAGCGATGTTCGGCGCCCCTTCCCTTGACATCCCTTCCCTTGAGCGGCAGACAGGCGCCATTATCGAGATCGAGGAAGAACCTGCCAAGCCATCCCGCCAGAGGGAGGAATACCGGCGGGGACGACCAGCCTTCTCTTCCAAGTCCAAAGGCGGCATTTTCGGTTTCAAAAAATAGGCGATCTGTGCAACTTCACCTTTAAGGAAATTTCCATCACTTGGCATCGTCTGACCTCAGCGCTCGACGCATTCGATATTTTTCATTTAGATCCAATCTGTTACCTGACCTACCCTCCTCTTCGATTTTTCCTGTTCAACATATCATTTTTATTTAACGGCAGCCTCCGCATTTCAATTGACATTCATTGCCGATCCCTTCTATCTTGCGGTATATTTCGTGCAGATTTGCCCTGGCATGAACGCGTTACCGATTTGTGCCGTGTGGTCTTTCAGGGCAAGGAGGCCATGCTCCATGCCACCGATCCCGGATGAACACACGACAGACAGCTTTTGTCCCATTTTTCTTCAGACCGACATCTCAGTGCCGGTACCAATCGCGCCTGGTGCGCAAAACTGTTGTTACAGCAATAGGAGGTTGATATGGCAGACACGGTACACACCACTCTGGATCCGCAGCTGAATCGGCGTGGCTTCCTCAAGGGATGCACGATGGCTGCAGCCGCACTGGGATTGTCGGAAACGATGATCCCGAAACTGGTTGAAGCTGCCGCCGCCGCAGAACGCCCCAGGGTCGTCTGGCTGCACTTCCAGGAATGTACGGGATGCACTGAAAGCCTCCTCCGGGCATCACATCCCGACCTGGCGCACCTGATCCTCGACGTCATTTCCCTCGACTACCATGAGACCGTCATGGCTGCGGCCGGCCACCAGGCAGAGGAGATGCTGCAGAAGACCGTCACCGAGCACGCCGGCAAATTCATCCTGGTGATCGAGGGGGGGATTCCGACCAAAGACGGCGGCATCTACTGCAAGGTCGGCGGCAAGACGGCGATGGATACCCTGGCCGAGATCGGCCCCAAGGCCGCCGCCATCATCGCCATCGGTACCTGCGCCACCTTCGGCGGGGTGCAGGCCGCCAGCCCGAACCCGACCGGATCGGTCGGCGTCATGGACCTCATCAGCGGTGTTCCGGTCGTCAATATCCCCGGCTGCCCGCCGAACCCGTTGTCCTTCCTCGGCACCGTCCTCCACTACCTGACCTTCAAACGGCTGCCGGCGATGGACAGCCTGAACCGCCCGCTGTTCGCCTACGGCCGCCGGATCCATGATCATTGCGAACGACGGCCGCATTTCGACGAAGGTCGATTCGTCGAGCAGTTCGGCGACGAATTCCACAAGGCCGCCTACTGCCTGTACAAGGTTGGATGCAAGGGTCCCGAAACCTTCTCCAATTGCCCGGCCGTCCGCTTCAACGATGTCGATGCCTGGCCCGTCAGCGTCGGCCATGGCTGCATCGGCTGTACCGAGCCGAATTTCTGGGATACCATGACCCCCTTCTATGACGGCTGCCGATGGTCAAGATCCCCGGCACCGGCATCATTGCCGACGCCGATAGCGTCGGTACAAAGGTTCTCGGCGTTACCGCCGCCGCCATCGGTATCCATGCCGCCGTCGGGATCGGCAAGCGCCTGATCAAGGGCAAGGGAAAAGAATAACCGGATCCACCCGGTAACAGCCGGGATATATGCCGGCATTACAAAAAATCATACCAGGACCGGTTTCCCACTCTTTGCACCCGGCACGGTATTTCCCACTTCATTGGAGGTTTCACTTATGGCTCAGCGAATTACCATTGATCCAATCACCAGGATCGAGGGTCACTTACGAATAGACGTCGAAGTTGATGGGGGAAAGGTCACCAAGGCATGGTCTTCCGGCCAGATGTTCCGCGGCCTGGAAACGATC
Organism: uncultured delta proteobacterium; assembly: GCA_963847035.1. Taxonomy (GTDB): domain Bacteria; phylum Desulfobacterota; class Desulfobulbia; order Desulfobulbales; family Desulfocapsaceae; genus Desulfoprunum. Next base: position 267,363 of record CAWJYH010000001.1, read on the forward strand.
CTGCAAGGTCGTGACCCCCGCGATGCATGGCTGTTCGTTCAGCGTATATGCGGCGTCTGCACCACCGTCCACGCCCTGGCCTCGGTCCGTACGGTAGAAAACGCCCTCGGTCTCGAGATCCCGCTCAATGCCCAGCTCATCCGCAACCTCGTTCAGTCCATCCATTGCCTGCAGGACCATATCGTCCATTTTTACGCCCTGTCCGCCCTGGACTGGGTCGATGTCGTCTCCGCCCTCGATGCCGATCCGGTCAAGACCGCGGCCCTGGCCGACAGTCTGTCGACCTGGCCCGGCAACAGTGTAAACCGCTTCGCCGCCGTCAAGGACAAGGTCAAGGCCCTTGTCGCCAGCGGCCAGCTCGGTCCCTTCGCCAACGCCTACTGGGGCCACGCCGCCATGGCCCTGCCGCCCGAGGCCAACCTGATGGCCGTCTCCCATTATCTCGAGGCCCTCGATTACCAGCGCAAGGCGACCCAGGCCCTCGGGATCATCGGCGGCAAGAACCCGCACATCCAGAACTTCTCCGTCGGCGGGGTCACGACTGCCATCAATCCGGACAACGATTCGACCCTCAACATGCACCGCCTTTACCAGATCAAGAGGCTGGTCGAAGAGGTCAGCGGTTTCATTAAAAATGTCTATATGGTCGATGTCGCCGCCGTCGGCGCCCTGTACAAGGACTGGCTGCCCTACGGTGCCGGCGTCACGAACTACCTGGCCGCTCCGGACATGTTCCTCGACGCCAGGGCCACCATTGCCGATCTTCCCGGCGGCACGATCATGGGCGGCGACCTCAAGACGGTCAAGCCGATCGTCGGCCTCAATGACAGCTATTTCAAGGAGAACGTCCAGGAATCGATCGCCCGGGCATGGTATAACGGCGACTGGTCCAAACACCCATGGGAGGAGGATACCGACCCGAAATACACCGACTTCCAGGACGAGGGCCGCTACACCTGGCTCAAGGCCCCGCGATTCCAGGGCAAACCGATGCAGGTCGGCCCCCTGGCCCAGATGCTCGTCGGCTACGCCCAGGGCCACGAGATGACCGTCAAATCCGTCGATTCCCTGCTGGCCCGCGTCAGCACGGTCGCCGGCGTCACCGTCGGTCCCGAGATCCTCCATTCCACCATCGGCCGTCACGCCGCCCGGGCGGTGCGGGCCGGCATGATGGCCGATCTGGCGCTGAAGCACTGGGGTCTGCTGGTCGACAACATCGGCAAGGGCGACCTCGAGATCTTCAACCCGCCGGTATTCCCCAAGGGCGAGCAGAAGGGCGTCGGCTACCACGAGGCGCCGCGCGGCCTCCTGTCCCACTGGATCATCATCCAGGACGGCAAGATCAAGAACTATCAGTGCGTCGTGCCCTCGACCTGGAATGCCGGTCCCCGCGATGCCGAAGGTCAGCTCGGGCCGTACGAGGCCTCGCTGATGGGCAACCCCATCGCCGATCCGGAACGGCCGCTTGAGGTGCTGCGCACCATCCATTCGTTCGATCCATGCATTGCCTGCGCTGTCCACATGTTGGATCCGGAAGGAAAGGAAGTGATAAAGGTCAAGGCTCTCTGATTGAGAACTCGGATACACAATCTTTCTTCCCGGCAATTGCCGTATGGAGGTATGAACAATGTATGAAAAACACCCCTGCTGGAGCATCCTGCTCCGGCTGTTCCACTGGATGTTCGCCCTCTCCATCGTCGTCCTGGTGGTGACCGGGTTCTACGTCAACAGCCCATGGACCAATACCATGCTCGAGTCCAGCCAGTCCTGGCCGATGGCCTGGATGCGCTACATGCACTTCGTCGCCGGCTATGTCTTCTCGGCGGCGATCATCATCAGGCTGTTCCTGTACATCTTCGGCAATGCCCAGGAACGGATCTGGGATGTCCTGCCGGTCACCGGCCGCAATCTCAGAAACCTGTGGAAGACCTTGCTGCATTACAGCTACATCAAAGAAGCCGGTCAGCACGACCGGCTCGGCCACAATGTCCTGGCCGGGCTGACCTACATCGTCACCATCTTCGCCGCCATCGTGCAGATCAGCAGCGGCTTCTACATGCTCTACCCCGAGGCGGCCTTCTGGGAGGGCTGGGGGGTGGCGATTTTCGGCAATCAGCAGTCGTCCCGCTATATCCATCACCTGCTGATGTGGTGGTTCATCATCTTCGCCATGATCCACGTCTATATGTGCATCTGGAACGATGTGAAACGTCCGGAAGGGGTTATCTCATCGATCTTCACAGGTGATAAGTTTACCCATACCAAGGCATAGGCAGATCGGGGTCGAAATCCTCGTCCGCGGCATCGTCCAGGGCGTAGGGTTTCGACCCTTCATCTACAACCTCGCCTGCCGCTTCGGGATCTCCGGCACGGTCACCAACACCGGTGACGGCGTGGTCATCAGGGCCATGGCGCGAAGCGACGAGTTGGCATCGTTTATGGATGCCCTCGAACACCAGCCTCCACCCCTCGCCCGCATTGTCGCGATCGAACAACGGCCGCTGACCGCCCCGCTGACGGCAGGGAGCTTCACCATCCTCGAGAGCACCGCCGGCACCGGCGCCACCACCGCCATCCCCCCGGATATCGCCATCTGCGATCATTGCCGGCGGGAACTGCTCGACCCCGCGGACCGGCGCTACCACTACCCGTTCATCAACTGCACCAACTGCGGCCCCCGCTTCACGATCGTCGAAACGATCCCGTATGACCGCCCGAAGACCTCGATGAAGGTCTTCACGATGTGCCCGGACTGTCACCGAGAGTACTGCGATCCCGGAAACCGGCGCTTTCATGCCCAGCCCAACGCCTGCCCGGTCTGCGGCCCGCGCCTGTTCTGGCATGGGCGCGACGGGGAGATGATCGCGTGCGCCGACCCCATCCGAGAAGCGGCGATCGCGCTGCAGCAGGGAAAAATCGTCGCCCTGCGCGGCCTCGGCGGTTTTCATCTCGCCGTCGACGCCACCTCGCCGTCGGCGGTGGCGACCCTGCGGCAACGCAAGGGCCGGCCGGACAAACCGCTGGCCGTGATGCTGCCCGACATCGACACTGCCGCCGCCGATTTTCAGATCAATGATGAAGAGCGCCGGCTCCTGCTTTCACCCGAACACCCGATCGTCCTGCTCCGCCCGCAGCGCCAGGGCCGGCTCGCCGCCAACCTCGCCCCGGGAATCGATGTCGTCGGGATCATGCTGCCCTACACCCCTCTCCATTGCCTGCTGTTTGCGGAGAAGCCCTGCCCCCCGGCCCTGGTGATGACCTCCGGCAACGTCAGCGGCGCCCCGATCTGTACCGCCAACGACGATGCCCTCCAGCGGCTGGCGGCGATCGCCGATTTCTTCCTGCTCCATGACCGGGAGATCGTCACCCGGGTCGACGATTCGGTCTGTCGCGTCATCAACGGCACGCGCCCGCCTGCTGCGCCGGGCGCGAGGCTATGTCCCCGCCCCTCTCACCGTGCCGTGGCCGCTGCCGCCGATCCTCGGCTGCGGCGGCGGCCTGAAAAGCACCTTCTGCCTGGGACGGGATCGCTCCGCCGTTCTCAGCCAGCATATCGGCGATCTCTTCAACCTCGAGGCGCTGACCTTCTACACCGAATCGATCCGTCATCTGCAGCGGGTCTTCGAAATAACTCCGGAGATCGTCGCCTGCGACCTTCACCCCGATTATCTCAGCACCCGCTACGCCGAAGACCTGTCCCTGCCCCTGTACCGGATCCAGCATCATCACGCCCATGCCGTCGCGGTGATGGCCGAACACGGCATCTCCGACCCGGTCCTGGCGATCGTCATGGACGGGACCGGCTACGGCCCTGACGGCACGATCTGGGGCGGCGAATTCCTGCGCGCCGATCTGACGTCCTTCACCCGCCTGGGCCGGCTGTCGCCGCTGCCGCTGCCGGGCGGCGACCGCGCCGCCGTCGAACCGTGGCGGATGGCGATCGCCGCCCTGCATTGTCTTTTCGGCGAAGACGTGTTTTCTCCATCGCTGCTGCCCCCCGCCCTGGCCCAGGTCCCGCGCGACCACCGAGAGGCGATCGTCGCGATGGTCAAAAACTCCTTCAACACCCCGCTGACCTCCTCCTGCGGCCGGCTGTTCGACGCCGTTGCCGCGATCCTCGGGGTCAGACAGTATATGAGCTATGAAGGTCAGGCGGCGATGGAACTCGAGGCCCTGGCGGCAGGCTCCGCCTCCAGCACCTGGAAAAACGAACTCCTTGCGGCCCAGTCGACATCACTGCCGCGGGCGCTGGTGATGGAACATCAAAAAATGGAGATAAGTTCAGAGGAATTTGTTAGAATGATTGTTCACGCCTTGCACAAGGGCGAAAATCCCGGCAAGATCGCTTTGAATTTTCACTTCCTGCTCATCCGCAGTATCACCGAACTCACCCAACGTCTTGTGGAGCAGACCGGCATCCGCCGCGTCGTCCTGGCCGGGGGCTGCATGCAGAACCGCCTGCTGCTCGAGGGGCTGCTGCATGTTTTCAGGCATAACGAACTGGAAGTTTATACGGGGGAGACCGTGCCGATCAACGACGGCGCCATCTCCCTCGGCCAGACCATAATAGGAGGTTTGCAGCATGTGTCTCGCGATTCCCATGAGAGTGACTGAGGTTCACGGGAGCCCGGAGGATTTTACCACCAGCCAGATCGCCATTGTCGATGCCGACGGCATCAGCAGGGAGGTCCGGCTCGATGTCGTCGATCACTGGCCCAGCGTCGGCGATTATGTCATCGTCCATGCCGGTTTCGCCATTCACTCGCTGATCGAGGCCGAGGCCCTGAAAAATCTCAGCCTGCTGAAGGAACTGGCGGCGCAGATGCCGGAAGAGCTGCTGTCGTGATCCGGGCCCGGGGATGAAATACTACGATGAATACCGGGACGGCGCCAGCGCCAGGGCCCTCGTCGCCGATCTGCGGAAGGTTGTCACCCGACCGATGCGGATCATGGAGGTCTGCGGCTCCCACACCATGGCGATCTTCCGCAACGGCATCAGGAGCATTCTCCCGGAAGGGCTCGAGCTGATCTCCGGGCCGGGCTGCCCGGTCTGCGTCACCTCGGCATCGCACATGGATGCCTTCATCGCCATGGCCGACCGGCCCGGGGTGCGGGTGGCGATCTTCGGCGACCTGTTCCGGGTCCCGGGCAGCAACGGCTCATTGGCCAATGCCAGTTCGCGCGGGGCCAAGGTCGATATCGTCTATTCACCGATCGACGCCCTCGACCTGGCCGCAAGACACCCGCAGGAGCTGGTGGTTTTTCTCGGTGTCGGTTTTGAAACCACGACGCCGACGATCGCCGCCACCATCCTCGCCGCCAGGAACCGGAATATTTCGAATTTCGCGGTATTTGCAACGCAGAAAACCGTGCCGCCGGCATTGACGGCCCTGCTCGACGACCCGCAACTGCAGCTCGACGGCCTGCTCTGTCCCGGCCATGTCTCGGCCATCATCGGCGCCGGGGCCTATGTCCCGTTCGCGGCAAAATATCATATCGCCTGCGTCATTGCCGGCTTCGAAACCACCGATCTCCTCACCAGTCTGATCATGCTGGCGCAACAGATCGGCGCCGGCGAGGCGAGGGTCGAGAACGCTTATGGCCGGGTCGTCTCCTGGGACGGCAATGCCCGGGCGCAACAGATGGTCGCGGAGATCTTCGAGCCCTGCGACACCCAATGGCGCGGCCTCGGCCTCATCCCCGGCAGCGGCCTGAAGATCAGGGAAAAGTACCGGGAATTCGATGCCGAAGCCCGACTGCATATCACCCTGGCGCCTGCCGGCGAACCGAAAGGCTGCCGATGCGGCGATATCCTCAAGGGCATCAGCAATCCGCGGCAATGCCCGTTGTTCGGCAGCCGCTGCACCCCCGCGTCGCCGGTCGGTCCCTGCATGGTCTCGAGCGAAGGGACCTGCGCCGCCTTCCATAAATACGGTCTGGAGGTGTAGATGGCGACGTTGTGCCTCCGGCCGGAGAGTCGGCCAACATCATCCCCGCACCTCGCCGCTTTCCGGCAGGCAACCACAATGGAAACAATCCCCGATGGCCGATAAATGCATACTGCTTGATCACGGCAGCGGCGGTCTTGCCAGCCAGGAACTGATCAGCAGCATCTTCGTCAAACACCTGGACAACCCCACCCTCCGCGGCCTCGAGGACAGTGCGGTACTCGACCGGCCTGCCGGCAGGATCGCCTTTACGACGGATAGCTACGTCGTCGACCCGATCTTCTTCCCCGGCGGCGATATCGGCATGCTGGCGGTCCACGGCACCATCAACGACCTGGCGATGCGCGGGGCCCAACCGCTGTGCCTCAGCCTCGGCCTCATCCTCGAAGAGGGGATGGCGCTCGATGACCTCGAGCGGATCGTCATCTCCATCGCCGCCTGCAGCCGCGACAGCGGCGTCCCGGTGGTGACCGGTGACACCAAGGTCGTACCGAGAGGCAAGGGCGACAAGATTTTCATCAATACCTCGGGGATCGGCGTCCTTGCCGACGGCATCGACATCTCCTCGAAGAACGCCCGGGAAGGGGACGTCATCCTCCTCTCCGGCACCATGGGCGACCACGGCATCACCATCATGACCCGCCGGGCCGGGATCTCGATGCAGGGCAAGCTCGAGAGCGACACCAGGCCCCTGCACCGCCTGGTGCAGCGCCTCCTTGACGAGTTGCCGGGCAGCGTCCGGACCCTGCGCGATCCCACCCGCGGCGGCGTCGCCACCACGCTCAACGAGATCGCCGCCAACAGCGGGCTCGGGGTCGAGCTGCGGGAGGAATTTCTGCCGGTCCGGCCCCAGGTGCGGGCCGCCTGCGAACTGCTGGGCCTGGAGCCGCTCTACCTCGCCAACGAGGGCAAGCTGCTGGCCGTCGTCAATGCCGACCAGGCCGACACCGCCCTCAGGATCATGCGGGAAACGAGCGAAGGCGCCGAGGCGGCGGTCATCGGCCGGATGGTGGGCGGCAAGGCCGGCCGGGTCGTCATCACCACCCCTCTCGGCGGCCTGCGGCTGGTGACGGCGTTGCACGGCGAGCCGCTGCCGCGCATCTGCTAGCCCGTGATCGCCACTCAACCGTAAACGGCCATGACAACTCCCGCGAAAAAAATCGGCATCTTCGGCATCGGCAACCTGATCCTCCGCGACGAAGGCTTCGGCATTCATACCGTCCAGTACCTCGAGAACAACTATCTCTTCCCGGAAACGGTCGAGATCCACGATATCGGTACCGCCGGGATCTACATGTCCCCCTTTCTCGAGGAATGCGACCCGGTCCTGATCATCGACGTCGTCGATACCGCCGGCGAACCGGGGTCATTCCACTTCTACACCCTCGCCGATGTCAAGGCCGGTAATTTCCAGACCCGGATGTCGCCCCACCAGCTCGGGCTCCTCGAGATCCTCGAGATCTGCAAACTGCGGGATGCCGCACCGCAGGAGGTGGAATTCTATACCGTCATCCCGAAGGAGTTGACCGAAAGCATCGAGTTGTCCGACGTTGTCGCCGGACGGGTGGTGGAGGTCGCGAACATGATACTGCGGCGCCTGGCCGAGCTGGGTGTCGAGGTACAGAGAAAACAGGTGCCGGAACGGCGGCAATGAAGATAAGCCGTCGTCAAACAATAACCGTTACGCAGAAATACCTTTCCGGCATAAGGGGCCGTAACGAAATGGTGAAAAATGTAACGGTTATTTCGTAACGGCCCCTAAGCCCTGGCGTCAGGTTGCAACCCGATGGTCCCGGCCTGACACCGTCCAACTTTTTGATGAGGATCTACCATGTGTGATTCATGCGGATGCCCCTCTGCGGGGAATCATTCTTACAGCCACAGCCATAACGGCGAGGGATCGGTGCATACGCACGGCTCGGCACCAGGCCGGACCGTCGACGTCCATGCCAGCCTCTTTGCCGCCAACGACGCCCTGGCCAGGATCAATCGGGACCACTTCGACGACATCGGCGCCGTCGTCCTCAACCTGATCAGCAGCCCGGGGTCCGGCAAGACCACGCTCCTCGAACATACCATCGATGCCCTCAAGGGCGAGATCAGCATCGGCGTGATCGAGGGGGATATCGAGACCGAACGCGACGCCGACCGGATCCGCGCCAAGGGGGTTCCGGCCGTCCAGCTGACCACCGGCGGCGCCTGCCACCTTGACGCGGCCATGATCCATCGCGGCTTTCACCTGCTGCAGAAGGAGCAGGGGGGCGACAAAATCGACCTCCTCTTCATCGAGAATGTCGGCAACCTGGTCTGCCCGGCGACCTTCGCTCTCGGCGAGCATGAACGGGTCGTGCTGGTATCGGTGCCGGAAGGTCCGGACAAGCCGGCCAAGTACCCGAAGGCCTTCACCAGCTCGAATACCTTCCTGATCACCAAGACCGACCTGCTGCCGTATTTCGATTTCCCGGTCGCGGAAGCCACCCGGGAGGCCCTCCAGCTCAATCCGCAGCTGCAGGTCATCGAACTCTGCGCCACCAGAGGGGGCGAGGGTTTCGACACCTGGCTCAACTATCTGCGGAACCTCGTCTCGCAGATGAAAGCCAGAACCAGATAACCTTTTCCGCCTGCCCCTGCCCGATCGCAATTCCGTAGCGAGACGATCACGGCAGGGGCGCTGTCTCCCGCTACGGCGCGACAACCTGCTCCGCCGGGCCTCCCCCCTGTTGCTGCCGGATTCTGGCCAGCAGTTCCCGCCCGTCGTTGTCCAGAATCTGTTTCCCCAGTTCCAGCCCGATCATCTCCGCCTCGCCGATTGCGCCCCGCCGCTGCATCATCACGATCTGTCTGCCGTCGAGGCTGACCAGGCCGCCGGTGAGGACGATATCCTGTTCGTCGAGTGTCGCCAGGGCAAATACCGGGATGCTGCACCCGCCCTCCAGAGTTTTCAGAAAGGCCCGCTCGGCGAGGAGGCAGACTTCGCTGTCATGGTCGTTGAGACAGGCGCGGATGAATTCCACCTTGTCCGCCGGCAGCCGCGACGATGATTCGATGGCGATCGACCCCTGGCCGACGGGAGGAAAGATCTGGGTGACCGGAAAGACCTTGACGATCAACTCGTCATACCCCATCCGCTTGACCCCGGCATAGGCCAGCATCAGGGCGTCACAGGCCCCTTCCCGCATCTTGCGGATGCGGGTCTGGAGGTTGCCCCGCATCTCCACCGTCTCGAGATGGGGATAGTAATACCGCAGCAGGGCCCGCCGCCGCACCGACGAGGTGCCGATGCGGATCTTTTTCGAGGTGTCGTCGATATCAAGCGAGACGTTGTCACTGACCAGGACATCGTTGACCTGTTCCCGGCGGGTAAAGGCGATCAGCGCAAACCCCTCCGGCAGTTGCGACTGCATGTCCTTGGCGCTGTGCACGGCGATATCGGTGACGCCACTCGCCAGCTGCTCTTCCAGTTCCTGGGTGAAGACCCCCTTGCTGCCGATCTTGGCGATGGAGGTATCGAGGACCTTGTCCCCCACGGTCTCCATGGCCTTGATCGTGGTTTCCATCCCGGCGGCGTTGAGGGCCTCGGCCACCATCTCCGTCTGCCACATCGCCAATTTGCTCTTTCGTGATCCAATGACTATCATTCCCTTATTCTTCCTCAGCAAAGTTATCGTTGGTCCGTCCGCCTGCCGTTGGGCGGAGCTCCCGCACGGCCGCCTGTCTGCACAACTGACCATGACAGCGCCGATCAGTTCACCGATCCGGCCCTCGGTTTCATTGCCGGAACTCCCCCAATCAGGTAACATGAAGCATGCGATTGCTCCTGTACAACATCCGCTACGCGACCGGCCACAAGAAGGGGTTCCACCTGCCGCTCCCCTATGCCGGCTTTTTCAAGAAGACTGGCGCCAACCTGGAGCGGATCATCCATTTCATCCGCCTCATCGATCCCGACATCATCGGCCTGGTCGAGGTCGATTCCGGTTCCTATCGCTCAAGCAACGCCTGCCAGGCGGCACAGATTGCCAAAGACCTCGGCTACCATTTCGTCGTCGAGACCAAGTACAGCGACAGTTCCTTTATCCATCGGGTGCCGATCATCCGCCAACAGTCGAATGCGCTGCTGAGTCGGAACGAAATTATCGACACCAGTTTTCATTACTTTTCCCAGGGGGTCAAGCGTCTGATCATCAAGGCCGAACTCCAGCAGGTCGTGATCTTCGTTGTCCATCTCTCCCTGAAATATCGCCATCGCCAGAACCAGCTCGGCCAACTGTACAGCCTCATCCACGCAACCGACAAGGAGGTCATCGTCGCCGGCGATTTCAACACCTTCTGGGGCGACAAGGAACTCAAACTGTTCCTGGCCGCGACCGGACTGGAAAATGCCAACGTCGTCAACGCCCCCTCCCACCCGAGCCATGCGCCGCACCGTCAGATCGATTTTGTCCTGCACTCGCACGGCATCAGAATCGACAGCTTTTTCATCCCCGATATCCAGCTGTCCGATCATGCCCCGCTGGTCTGCGATTTCTCCTGCCTGACCAGCCCCCTTGCCGTTGCCGATGACGATCGGAACATACAGCTGGTGCAACAGCTGCACTGACGGAGGAGGATGACAACCTCTTCGCGGTCGCTCGTCATTCCCCCTTGCCCAGAACCACGACCGAACAGTTCCGCCCCGTCACCCCGTTTCCCTCCCGGCAGGCCCGGCGGTAGGAAAAATAATCGCGGCTGCAGGAGGTACAGGTCCCGGCAATCGCGATCGAGGCCGGCCTGAGGCCGGCGGTGATGAGCTGCTCCTGCGATATCCGCCAGAAGTCGAAATGATTGGCGCCCGTCCGGAAGCTCTGGAAATGGGGCGGCAACTCGCGGCGGTGATTGACGAATTCGCTGCAGCAGGGTCCAAGCGAGGGACTGACGACCGCCAGCAGATCCTCGGCCCGTGAACGATAGCGGGAAACGATCAGCCTGACGGTCTTGCCGAGGATGTCCAGGACACTGCCGCGCCAGCCGCTGTGCACCGCGCCGATGACTCGCCTGTGCGGGTCGAACAGCAGCACCGCCTGGCAATCGGCATGCTGGACCATGATGCCGACCCCCGGTTGGTCGGTTACCAGGGCGTCGACGCCATCGACCTCGAGATCGGCGGTGGGATGACTGTCCAGGCAATGGATAGCATCACCGTGGACCTGGCGGGCGGAAACGAGATGCCGCAGGTTCAGGGTTTCCTTGATCCTGGCCCGGTTGGCCGCCACCGCCGCCGAATCGTCGCCCACCCCATAACTGCCGTTGAGAGTGGAAAAGGGCTCACCGCTCACCCCGCCATATCGATCGAACATGGCGTAGCGGCAGGTGCCGGCATGGTGCGGGCTGAAACTGCGGCAGTGCTGCCGTGGGGTCACATGGTCCATCTACTGCTCCGCCAAAAAGAGAAAAAGGATCGCCGGGACCATTTCCTCGGCAGGCCCGGGGAAGGAAGTATAGCAGACTGAACGGAGCGGCGACAAGAGCGAGCTGAGAACAAAAGAAAAGGGAACATCTCCCGAAGGAGACATTCCCTTTGCTGATGGTGCGGCTTTGTATTCGCTGCGGCTTAGAAGAAGGCCTCGAAGGTCAGGTAGATCTGGTCGGCGTCCTCGACCGGGTCAAGACCCATCATCCCCATCTTCATCAGGTCGCCGGCATCGCTCAGGTCATAGGCGGCCATGTTCCAGTCGCCCGAGCCGGAGTAATCATACTCGTAATGCTGGTAGCCCAGACGGATGAAGGTCTTGGCGTATTTCGAGATCATCTCGCCCGTCGGCAGATCGTAGAGACCGTACACCTCGTAGACCTGACCCCGAGTCGCCAGCTTCGACTGGTAGATCTCGTCATGGCCCGGCGACATCGCCACCCAGTTCTCCGAGCCGTAGTTGAACTCCGCCCCGAGCTTCAGGCCGATGTTGTCCATGTCATAGCGGACACCGGCATAGATGCTGTAGCCGTTTTCGTCGTCGGTGTTGGGGCCGGCCATACCTGCGGCCATGGCGGCGTAGTCGTTGAACATGCCGTCGGCATCGGGGTTGGTCTGCGACCAGCCGCCGGCCAGGAAGTAATTGAGGTTGGCGACCTTGTTCTCGAACACCGCCGAGGTGTGGAGGATGTCGCCGAGATTCTTCCTGGCTCCCATGCCAGACATCTCGCCGAACATGGAGTTGATGATCGGATCCTGGAAATTCGGGTAGTTGATGACGTTGAAGGCGTTGTATATCTGAAAATAAGCGAACATGTCACCCTTCTTCATGACATCCCAGCTGAAGCCGGCGAAATCCATGTCATCGATCGAGCCGACAACCTTGTCCTCGTCCTGCAGACCGGCCTCGAAGCCGCGGCCATAACAGAAGCGGAGCCGGCTGTCGCCCATCGCCTCAGGTCCCCAGGTCCAGGCATAGCCCAAGGTCAGGCCATCGAAGGGCCAGTTCATGAACGCCATCGGGGTGGCGTCGCCATCGGAACCGGTGCGGAATTCCGCGGGAGGACCATCGGTCGTCGGCCGGCGGCCAATCGAAAACCACATCGGCTGACCGGCGATATTGTTCCAGTTGAGATAGGCGCGGTCGACATAGAGGGCGCTGTCCTCGGCCGGAGTCCGGGTGACATTGCCGTCGAACACCGGCCACATCGCTCCGGAATCGTCGGTGAAGGCGGACTGGTTGCCCCAGGTCTTGTACATCGCCAAACGCCCCTTGAACTCGACGTTCTCGGTGGCATTGACCCGCATGTTGAGCCGGAAGCGATTGGTCCAGATCGTGTCGTTATCCAGATCCCTGCCGAAAACCGTATCGGCCGAATAGTAGTCGAGGCGGCTGCGGAAATCGCCGAAAAACTTGATCCGGGCGGCGAGATCCCAGTCGGCCGAGCGTTCGTCCATATCCTCGACACTGGTCGACAGTTTATCGCTCACCTCTTTCTGGGCATCCAATGCCGCCTTCAGCTCGTCGAGCTGCTTGCTCAACTCCTCGACCTTTTTCTCCAGGTCCGCGGCATTCGGGCCGGCACTGGCCAATGCCATCGCCGGAATCGCGAGAAGTCCTGCCAGCGCCAAAACAGAAATTTTTTTCACCATCCTCCACCCTCCTTCTTCATGTTGTTGTTGATCGCAGCATGAACAACAGCGGAAACACACTGCCTCCCCTTTCCCGTGCGCCAGGACAGGCCCGTCGGCCGTATCCCCACGCTCCCTCACGGTACAAATATTTTTACTCTGTTCATATTGTCTATCGTAGATAATTGGCGATGTCAATAGCGACCCCTATTTTAGTAAATAATTTTTTTCTAAACTTCCTTCCTGCGGCACTCGCCATGGCCACCGGTCGCAACGATGTTCCGCTCCCGCTGGACCTTTTCGACGGATTCCGGTAAAGAACGGAAAGGCTGACCATTTTCCGTCATTGCACCCGGAGTTCACGCGACTCCATTGACCATGCCCTGCCCACGATGAAGATACCGCTCGTTGTCGCCGCCTTCGGCACCGTCTCAACCGAGGCCGCCGCCACCTACGACATGATCGACCGGGAGATACGCCGCCATCTGGCGGATACCCCGGTCTTCTGGGCCCGCACTGCACGCGTGGTCAGGGACAGGGTGGCGGATGCCTCCGGGCCGATCTGGCATTCGCCCCTGGAGGTGCTGACGGAGCTGGCGGCGCAAGGGTACGGCAAGGCCATTGTCCAACCCCTGCAACTGCTGCCCGGCCATGAGTTTCACCAGCTGCGGCGCCAGTGCCGTGCAATCGCCGCTGCCCTGCCACGTCGCCTTGCCGCTGCTCACCACCCCGCAGGATTATCATGGCCTGGCCGAGGCCCTGGCAACCTTGATCGACAAGCGGCAGGAGCAGGCCATCCTCCTCGTCGGCCATGGCACCAGTCACCCGATCTGGGTTGCCTATCACGCCATCGAAACGATCTTCCGCCAGCGGTTCGGGCGCCGGATCTACGTCGGGGTGATCGACAAGAGTCCGGACTCGACGGCCGTCCCCGGTGAGATCGTCGCCGCGGGGTGGAACAGGGTCTGCCTGATCCCGCTGCTGTTCGTCGCCGGGATGCATTTTCACCGCGATGTCAACGGCAACGGTCCCCACTCGTGGCGCACCCGCCTGGAACGGGCCGGCCTCGAAGTCGAATGCATCGACCGGGGGCTCGGCCGCCACCCGGCGACGGTGGCCTTCATCGCCGCCCGTATAAAAGAAACCGTCAACCAGGTTGGCGGCGACGCTTCGGTTTGGCAAGAGCGGTGATGATCGGGAGGTTGTCGCGCAGCATTGAGGAGCGATGCCTTTCCTTTCTTATCAGCATTGCCCCGGTTGAATATCAAAGAAATCTGCAGGCCATCGCCCACAGGCCTGCTTCTGTTCAGATTCGTGCGGACAGCGTACACAACCGGCTCCACACAAACCCTGCCAATCAGCGCCGGTCCGGTGAACTGGATCGGTATGTCCAAGCTGAATTCTTGACTTTACGTTCGTAAATGCGTACGCTTCGAACAGGAGGACACAAGTATGCATATTCTCAAAGCAACAGAAGCCCGAGCCAAACTGTATTCCCTTATCGACCAAGCGGCAGAATCACACGAACCAATTGTGATTACGGGAAAAAGAGCTAATGCTGTCTTGATTTCCGAGGAAGATTGGAACGCAATTTCAGAGACGCTGTACCTTCTTTCAATTCCTGGAATGCGAGAATCGATACAAGACGGCATGGCTCAAGATGTCGCACAATGCCATAAGGAACTCGACTGGTGAGCTGGCAGGTTGTTTTTACAGCCCAGGCTCAAAAGGATGCGAAGAACATTGTTCGTGCAGGCTTGAAAGGTAAGACTGAAAGACTGCTTGAAATTCTGAAAACCGATCCCTTCCAGAACCCTCCTTCCTACGAAAAACTTGTCGGTGATCTTGCCGGTGCCTATTCCCGCAGAATAAATATTCAGCACAGACTGGTGTATCAAATTCTCGAGGCCGAGAAAATCGTTAAAGTTTTGAGGCTTTGGACTCATTATGAATAATTTTGCCATAATGAGGTAAGGAGTATCTTTCGGCATGCTGGCCCGTACCGGGAGATTGAAGTCCACCATCGGCAGCGGCCGATACAGCATCGGGACCATAGCCAAACGGTGCCGCAACCACCCTTCAATTGAGGAACCTCCGCCATGAAAACCGCCATCACCACCAGCCACGCCCCCGCCGCCATCGGTCCCTATTCCCAGGCCATCGCCTGCGGCGGTCTGGTCTTCATCTCCGGCCAGCTGCCGATCGATCCGGCCACGGGGAAACTGATCGAGGCCCCGATCGCCGACCGGACCCGTCAGGTCCTGCGCAACCTCGAGGCGATCGCCAGGGCCGCCGGCGGCGAACTGGCGGGGATCGTCAAGACCACCATCTTCCTGACCGATCTCGCCGATTTCCAGACCGTCAACGGTGCCTACGGCGAGTTTTTCCCGACCAACCCGCCGGCCCGCTCGACCGTTCAGGTGGCCGCCCTGCCGCTGGGCTCGAACATCGAGATCGAGGCTGTCCTGCAGCTTCCGGGCTGATCGGGAGTGGTGGGGAAACCTTGTCGCTGGAGCTCTTGCAGATTGAATGGCTACAGGTTCGGTCGACCAAGGGAAATCTCCAGCAAGGAACGACGAGATTTCTCGCTTCGCTTCGAAATGACAGCGGGGGTGGCATCATGTCCTTCGCCCTACCGGGAATGACGAGATTTCGGCCTTCCTGCACTCCTGCCATCGCGCTTTTCCCCCACTGTCGCCTCGACCTACCCCCGCTGTCATCTCGACCAACGGGAGAGATCTCATGCAGTCATCATCCGCCCCAAGAAAGGCATCCTCGGCAACACGAGATTTCTCGCTTCGCTTCGAAATGACGGCGGGGGCAGAATCTCGGCCTTCGCCCTACCGGGAAAACGAGATTTCTCGCTTCGCTTCGATATGACAGCGGGGGCGGCATCTCGGCCTTTGCCCTACCGGGAACATGGAGGTTTTTCGCTTCGCTCGAAATGCATTTTGAGAGGCTGACCCGCCCCGTTGAGCGGATCAGCCTTGATGTCCACCCTCTCGGTCATGACCGGTAGGATAATCAGCCCCCGTTCACACACCAGTCATAGGCGTTGCGAAACATCTGCATCCATGGCGTCACCTGCAGGTGGCGCAGCTCCTCCGGCAGCCAGTGGGCCTGCCAGGGCAGGAAGACCCGTTCCGGATGCGGCATCAGCGCCAGGTGGCGGCCGTCGGCGGAACAGAGCCCGGCGATGCCGCCCGGCGAGCCGTTGGGGTTGAAGGGGTAGGTCTCGGTCGGCCGGCCGGTGTCGTCGACATAGTAGAGCGGCGCCAGACCGGCGGCCAGGATCTGCTGCCGCACGCTGTCATCGGGGAACAGCAGCCGCCCTTCGCCGTGGTCGACGTGGATGCCGAAGACCAGGCCGTCCATGCCCTTCAGCATCATCGCCGGGCTCGGCGCCACCCGCACGGTCGACCAGCGCGACTCGAAGCGGCCGGAGCGGTTATGGACGAAGCGCGGCTGGCGCTCGTCGGCCAGTCCCGGGCCCGGCACCCAGCCGAGCAGGCCGAAGAGCTGGCAGCCGTTGCAGATCCCGAGGGTGAAGGTGTCGGGCCGGTCGTAGAAGGCCTGGAACATCTCCTGCAACCGGGGATTGAAGCGGATCGTCGCCGCCCAGCCCTTGGCCGACTCCGGCACATCGGCGTAGGAGAAGCCGCCGACGGCGGCCAGCCCGCGGAAGCCGTCGAGGGTCACCGTCCCCGCCAGCAGATCCTGCATGCAGACATCCCAGGGCTCGAACCCGGCCAGGTAGAAGGCCGAGGTCATCTCGCGATCGGAATTGGAGCCCTCGTCGCGGAGGATCGCCACCTTCGGCTTGTCGCTCCGGGCCAGGACCGCCGCCGGCGCCGGTTCCGGGGTGAACGGCAGGTCGTAGCTCGGCCCCAGGCGGCCGTAGATCACCCGGTTCTCCTCGTCGGCGCAGGCCGGCTCGATCTGCAGCCGCTCCAGGCGGTAGCTGGTCTCCTCCCACCACGAGCGCAGCTCCACCATCGCCTCGTCGAGGACGGTCGTGCCGTTGCAGTCGATCTTGATCCGTCTGGCAGTGGTGGAGGTGCCGATGATCGTCACCGCCACCCCGGCCGCTGCCAGCACCGCCTGGAATTCCTGCAGCCGCCCCGGCCGGACCTCGACCACCAGCCCCAGTTCCTCGGCAAACAGCTGCTCGAAGACCCCGGCCTCACCTTGCAGCGCCACCTCGAGGCCGCAGTTGCCGCTGAAGGCCATCTCCAGCAGGCAGGCGACCAGCCCGCCGTCGCTGCGATCGTGGCCGGCAGTGATGCATTTGGTGTCGATCAGCTCCTGGACCGCGGCGAAGGCGGCCCGCAGCAGCTCCGGCTCGTCGAGGTTGGGGCAGTCATCGCCGAGCTGACGGTAGACCTGGGCCAGCGCCGAGCCGCCGAGGCGGTGGCGGCCGCCGCTCAGATCGATGAAGGCGAGAAAGGAGCCGGGATGCTTGATGTCGGGGGTGATCACCCGGGTGATGTCGGGCACGGCGGCATAGGCGGAAATCACCAGCTCGCGCGGCGACTTGACCGTGTCGCCGCCGACCCGGGTGGCCATCGACAGGCTGTCCTTGCCGCCGTCGACCGCCATGCCGACCGCGATCATCGCGTCGCGCATCGCCCGGGCGGCATCGTGGATCGCCGCCCCCTCGCCTGCCAGCTTCGGCGCCCACATCCAGTTGGCCGAACACTTGATCTGATCGCTATCGGCGATCCGGGCCCACACCAGGTTGGTCAGGGCCTCGCCGACCGCCATCCGCGCCCCGGCGGCCGGATTCACCAGCATCTTGATCGACTGTTCGCCGATGGCGGTGGCGATGCCGGTCAGGCCGAAATGGCTCTGGGCCACGACCGCGACATCGGCGACCGTCAGCTGCAGCGGGCCGCAGCACTGCTGCCGGGCGATCAGCCCGGTCACCGCCCGGTCGACCTTGTTGGTCAGAAAGCGTTTGGAGCCGACCGCCACCAGCCGCAGGACCCGATGCAGGGCATCGCCCACCGTCAGGTCCTCAGGCAGCGCCAGCGGCTGCAGGCCGGGGTTGCGGCGCTGATCGCGGAAGGTCTTGTGCGGGATATTGCCGAGCAGGACATCGAGTTCGATATCGACCGGGGTCGTGCCGTCCTGGGCGTCGTGGACGACGAAGCGCAGGTCGCCGGTGACCTCGCCGAGGACCTCGCAGGCCACCTTCTCACGGGCGCAGATCGCCTGGAAGCGCTCGATATTCTCCGGCCCGGATCAGAAAGCCGTTGCGTTCCTGGTACTCGGCGACATAGATCTCGAGCACCGACATCGTCGGGTCGCCGACCCGGATATTGCGGATCTCGACCCGGCCGCCGGATTTCTCCACCAGTTCCTTCAGGACGTTGGCCGGGCCGCCGGCGCCCTGGTCGTGGATGACGTCGATCAGGGTCCTGTCGCCCATCTCGTTGCAGGCCCGGATGACCCGGTTCATCTTCTGCTCCATCTCGGCGTCGCCGCGCTGGACCGCATCGAAGTCGAGATCGGAGTCGTTCTCGCCCTGCAGCATGCTCGAGGCGGCGCCGCCGCCGAACCCGACCCGGTAGGCCGGGCCGCCGACCTGGACGATCAGCATCCCTTTTTCGGCCGTCTTCTTCTCGGTCAGCCGGGCATCGATCTGGCCGATCCCGGCGGTGAACATGATCGGCTTGAGAAAGCCCCAGCGCTCGCCGCCGGCAAGCCGCAGATCGAAGGAGCGGGTGAAGCCCTGGATCAGCGGCTCGCCGAACTTGTTGCCGTAATCGGAGGCGCCGTTCTGGCCTCGATCTCGATCTCGAGGGCGGGGGCGAGATTGGCGGGACAGGGGTAGCGCTCCTCCCACTCCAGCGGGTAGTCGGGGATATGGAGGTTGCCGACGCAGTAGCCGGCGGTGCCGGCGACGACGAAGCCGCCCCGGCCGGTCCCCTGGACGTCGCGGATCCGGCCGCCGGTGCCGGTCTCGGCGCCGGGGAAAGGGGCGACGCCGGTCGGGAAGTTATGGGTCTCGGCGGTCAGCAGCGGATGGTAGTGGACCGTCGTCGCGGTGAAGGAAGACGGTTGGCCGGGCTGCTCCGGCAGCAGGGTGGTGATCTCGTAGCCCTCGATGACGCTGGAGTTGTCCTTGAAGGCGATGACCGAGCCCTTCGGGTTGGCGGTCAGGGTGGCGGTGACCAGATCGAACAGGGAGTCGGCCATCTCCTCCCCGTCGATGACCTGCAGCCCCTTGAAAAAACCGTGGCGGGAATGCTCCGAGTTGGCGTTGTTGAGATCCATGATCTCGACAATGGTCGGATTGCGGCCCTGTTTTTTGACGAAATAGTCGTAATACAGGTTGCGGTCCCACTCGTCCATGGAGATCCCCGGGATCCCCAGCAGCCCGTCCGGGCCCTGGGCTCTTCAGGTCGACCTCGTAGACCGGCCTCCGGGACGATCCCGGTTTCGAAGGACTGCAGCGGCTCGAGGTAGCGGCACTCGGTCATCCGGTCATGATGGGCGGTCGATATAGGCCTGGAGGTCGACATCGGCCGGCACCGCTAGCCGCCGGGAGCGCTCGACCCGGGTCACTGCCTCCAAGCCGGTGCTCCGGCAGATCGACACCATGTTCGACGACCAGGCGGTGGCGAAGTTGAGGCGGGGCCCGACCTCGACCACCCGCTCGCCGACCAGGGCCGGCCGCAGCGTCACGGTCGCGGCGACGAAGCCGTCGGCCAGGATCTGGCGGAGGCGGAGCAGTTCCTCCTTTGTCAGGGGTCGAGCGGCCTCGACGTTGAAGCAGTATTCCAGATTTTCATGTACCGATTTATAGAGTTGCGTGACAATCGCAGACATGTGGTCATCCTTTTGTGTATGGAAACGGGTCATACTCACGGCAGTTGCAGCAAAGAAACACTTCCCGGTCACGGCCCTGGCGGGCCGGCTCACCAGGACCGGCTCAGGCACAGATGTTCGAGCTGGGGACCGACCTTCTTCCAGTCGACACAGGGACGGGCGAACCCTTTGGGCATGATCAGCGGACAACCGAAGGCCGAATCGTCGACATAGACATGGCCGTAGGCCTTGGGGCTGGCCGTCCAATCCTTCTGGTCGGGATTGCAGTTGACCCCGAACAGCTTGACGCCGCTGGTCTCCAGGTACTGGACGGCATCGGTCAGCAGGTTGCCGAAGCGCGGATCGTCGGAGCGCATCGTGAACAGGATGAGCCTGGCGCCGCAGTTCTGGAGCCGCAGCAGCCACGTGACCGCCATCGGCACCGGCTCGCCGATCTCGGGATAGCGATGATCGACGATGGTGCCGTCAAAATCGACACAGATATACATGCCTGCTCCCCTTCGCCGGCTTGGCCGGAATCAATCTTTTTCCCTGATATACCACGGGAGCGCTCATCCGTCCACCACCGACCCGGCGCGCAGCAGCTCTTCCAGGGCCGTCTGGCGCTGCAGCGGGTCCTGCTGGCGGATGGCCATCGCCAGCGCCTTGCGGGTGCCGACGAAGACGGCGAGGCGGCGGGCGCGGGTCAGCCCGGTGTAGATCAGGTTGCGGTACAGCATCTTGAAATGCTGGTTCAGCACCGGGATGATCACGGCGCTGAACTCGCTGCCCTGGGATTTATGGATGGTGATGGCGTAGGCCAGATCGAGTTCGACGATGTCGTCGCGCTGGTAGCCGACCTCCCGGCCGTCGGGCAGGAAGCGGACGGTGCAGGTCAGGTCCTCGTTGTCGATGGCGACGATCTCGCCGATATCGCCGTTGAACACCGCCAGGTCATAGTTGTTGCGGCGGTGGATGACCCGGTCGCCGACCCGGAAGAGCCGTTCCCCGACCTGGATCTCCGGCCGGCCCTCGCGCGGCGGGTTGACCGCCTTCTGGATCACCGCGTTGACATTGGCGGTCCCGAGGGTGCCGCGGACCATCGGGCAGAGGATCTGGATCTCGCAGCCGGCCCCCTGGTATTTCGGAATCCATTGAAGATAGAGGCGGACCACGGTGTCGAGGGCGGTCAAGCCGTAATGGAGGGTCGACCAGGGGTGGACCCGGGCCAGCACCGCCTTCAGCTCCGCAACCGGCCCGGCCGCCTGCCGCACCTGATGAAGGTCGACG
Organism: uncultured delta proteobacterium; assembly: GCA_963847035.1. GTDB lineage: Bacteria > Desulfobacterota > Desulfobulbia > Desulfobulbales > Desulfocapsaceae > Desulfoprunum. The sequence continues at coordinate 288,495 of CAWJYH010000001.1, forward strand.
TGGCGGAACTTCGCCGGGATGACGAAATCGTGCTCGGCCGAGGAGGTGACGGCCTCGGCGGTGCGGAACTCGAAGGGGTTGGTGCCGGTCGTCAGGCCCTCCAGCTGCGGGAGCTGCCAGTTGAAGGTGCGCTTGACCCGGGTGATGAACTCGAGCTGTTCGCGGGTGGCCTCGTCGGAATCGATAAAGAGGCAGTCGCTGCCGTCCTGCCAGGTCTCCGGCTGCTTGAACGGCGAGGCGATGGCCGGGATCTCGCCGCGGTTGATCTGGTGGGCACAGCGGATGATCAGCGACTCGCCGGCCTGGCGGAAGACCTCCGTCAAGCGGAAGACCGGGAGCGCCCCGGAGGCGATGACATCCCGGAGCACATTGCCGGCGCCGACCGAGGGCAACTGGTCGGCATCGCCGATCAGCAGCAGCTGGCAGCCGGCCGGCACCGCCTGCAGCAGCGCGGCGGTCAGGCTGATGTCGAGCATCGAGCACTCGTCGACGATCAGGAAATCGGCGTGCAGGGGGTTGTCCTCGTTGCGTTGAAAGCTGCCGTTCTGCCACTCGAGCAGGCGGTGGATGGTCCGGGCCTCGCGGCCGATAACCTCGGTCATCCGCTGCGCCGCCCGGCCGGTGGGGGCCGCCAGCAGCACCGTCAGGCCCATCGCCTCGAGCAGGCGGACGATGACCAGCGTGGTGGTGGTCTTGCCGCAGCCGGGACCGCCGGTCAGCACCGCACAGCGTTGCTCGGCGATCCGCCGCACCGCCAGGGCCTGCTCGTCGCTGAGGGCGATCTCCCGGGTCCGGCAGTAGCGGTCGATCCAGGCCTCGACCCGTTGGCGGTCGACGCCGCTTGCGCCCACCAGGCCGAGCAGCCGCGTCGCCACCGCCGCCTCATCGTAGTACAGTGATTTCGAATAGTAGCACGACAGCGGCTGACCCGTCACCGGCCGCCAGGGTCCGCACCCGGAGATGGTTTTCCGCCTCCATCCGCACCAGCACCGCGGCAAGGCGGTCGTCGCAGTCCATCTCCAGCAGCTGCCGGACCTCGCTCGCGATCTGGCCGGCGGTGAGATAGCAGTGCCCCTGCTCCCGGGCCGCCGCCAGGACATGCCTGACCGCGGCGATCAACCGCGGCTCGCTGTCGCGGCCCAGACCGATGCTGAGCGCGACCTTGTCGGCCGAGAAGAAGCCGATGCCGTAGAAATCGTTGGCCAGCCGGTACGGGTCGTCAAGGACCATCTCGATCGCCCGGTCGCCGTACTTTTTGTAGATCCGCACCGAAAACAGCGTCGAAATGCCGTGCCCCTGGAGAAAGGTCATGACCTCCCGCACCATCCGGTGCTCCTGCCAGGCCGCCTCGATCATCGCCAGTTTTTTCGTGGCGATGCCATGCACCTCCCGCAGCCGCGCGATCTTGTTCTCAAAGACATCCAGGGTCGCGTCGCCGAAATGGCGGACGATTCTTTTCGCCGTCGACGGGCCGACCCCCTTGATCAGGCCGGAGCCCAGGTATTTTTCGAGGGCCGCCGCCGTCGCCGGTTTCTTCTCGATCGCCTCGTCGGCCTTGAACTGCCGGCCGAACTGGGGGTGGACGGTCCAGGCGCCGTGGAATTCCATCGTCGCCCCGGCGAAGACCTTGGTCTGATGGACGGTGACGGTGACCTGCTCCTGCATGTTGTCGAAGGCCTGGACCCGGAGCACCGACCAGCCGTTGTCGGGGTTGTGGTAGGTGACCCGGCTGACGATGCCGCGGAGGGTTTCGGTGATATGGGCCATAGTGATGAAAATCTCTTTTTCTTCCCGGAACATTGGGCTAGATTTCGGGGTGGTCGTCAATCCCGCCGCAACCTGCTATCGATATAGGAATGCCCCATGCAGCCACAGCCAGGACAAGCCAACCCCGCGCTCGAACGCTCGGCCCTGATCGTCGCCACGCTGGCCTCGTTCATCGGGCCGTTCATGATCTCGTCGGTCAATGTCGCCCTGCCGGCGATCCAGGCCGATCTGGGGATGGATGCCGTTCAGCTCAGCTGGATCGCCACCGCCTATCTGCTGGCAATGGCCGTCGTCCTCGTCCCGGCCGGCAAGTTCGCCGACATCCACGGCCGCAAGCGGGTGTTCACGACAGGGCTCGCGGTCTACACCTTCGGTTCGGTGGCGGCGGCCTTCGTCAACTCCGCCGCCCTGCTGATCGTCACCAGGGTCCTGCAGGGGATCGGGGCGGCACTGTTCGTCACCACCAGCATGGCCATCCTCACCTCGATTTACCCGCCCAACCGCCGCGGCCGGGTCCTCGGGATCTACGTCGCCGCCGTCTATGTCGGCCTGTCGGTGGGGCCGTTCGTCGGCGGCATGCTGACCCAGTATCTCGGCTGGCGCAGCATCTTCCTGATCATGCTGCCGCTCGGTCTGTTCTCGCTGGCGATGACGTTCTTCTTCCTCAAGGGGGAGTGGCTGGGCGAGCCGGGGCAGAAACTCGATCTCGGCGGCTGCCTGCTCTACGCCGTCGCCATTCTCGCCCTGGTCTACGGCGCCTCCCGGCTGCCGGCAACGGTCGGCATCGCCCTGGTGCTCTCCGGCCTGGCGCTCCTCGTGATCTTTGTCCGCCACCAGCTCGCCGCCTCCTTTCCGGTGTTCGACATGCAGCTCTTTGCCGGCAACCGGACCTTCGCCTTTTCGAGCCTGGCCGCCCTGCTCAACTACTCCACGACCTTCGCCGTGACCTTCCTGCTGAGCCTCTACCTCCAGTACATCAAGGGCATGCCGCCGCAGACCGCCGGCACCGTGCTGATGGCCCAGCCGATCATGATGGCGCTGCTGTCGCCGGTCGCCGGCCGGCTGTCGGATAAGGTCGAGCCGCGCCTGCTCGCCACCGCCGGCATGCTCACGACCGTCATCGGCGTGGCGCTGCTGACGACCCTCGACAGCGAGCGCAGCGTGATGCTGATCGTCGCCAACCTGATCCTGCTCGGCATCGGCTTCGCCCTCTTCAGTTCCCCCAACATGAGCGCGATCATGGGGGCGGTGGAAAAACGGCACTACGGCCTGGCCGCCGGCGCCGTGGCGACGATGCGCCTGCTCGGCCAGATGTTCAGCATGGCGGTGGCCACCGTCGTCCTGGCCCTGATCATCGGCCGCCAGGCGATCACCCCGGCCAACTACGACCTGTTCCTGCGCAGCATCCACACCGTCTTCACCATCTCGGCCACGCTCTGTTTCTGCGGGGTCTACTTTTCGTGGTTCCGGGGCACGGTGCATGCAGCGGAGAGATCGCCACAACCTCCGGCGCGATGAAGCAGCATCAAACGATAGCAATCCGGACAAGTTACGACGGGCAACCCCTCCGGCAATCACCTGGTACTGCGATTCCTGCCGGATTGCCCCCGACAGGGAAGGGTTGGCACCGGGTTCCTCGTCAGTACCCGAAAGTCTGATTTTTCCGGAACATCCTTGCCAGCTCGGCAGGCAGACCACGCTCAGCACACCACCTCAACTATCGGGACTTCCCAGCTCCGGCCGTGGCAGATTGCCTGGAACTCTTTGTCTTCAACATCATCCCGATAGCGCCTGACCAGGGCCACGATCCGGGCCTCGCGGATGGCGTCGAGCCTGTCACCCCATTCGCTCCGGGCCTTCTTTGACAGCCGGGCGATGGCGACACCGGCACTGTCCAGCACTTCCAGGTGGTTGTTGCTCTCCTGAATGGCTACGCATTCTCCTGCCTTGCACTTCTGCAGAGCCTGGCGCGAGGGATGCCGTTCTTCCCTGATCCCGGCATAATCGAGGAACAGATCCTCCATGCCGAGCAGGTGATAGGTGCGCCTGGCCATTGGTTCACTGGTTCCCGGGGTCATCTCTCGCGCCATCAGGAAGTCTCCGGACAGCAACCGGGTATGGGGATTGACTGCGGTGTCCAATGCAAAGAGATGGAGGGTTTCCCGGGCCCGCGACATCGACACGTAGTACAGGCGGCGCTCGTCCTCGATGGCCGCCCCGACCCCCTTGTCCCAACTGTCGCCCAGGATGAAGACGTGGTCGAATTCCAGCCCCTTGACGGCATGGGCGGTGGCCAGGAACAGGCCATTGGCGATGGTCTTCATCCGGTCCTGTTCGGCAAACGCTTCATAGAGGTATTCCTCGACGGCCGCAGCCGGTTGCGGGGTGTCGCCGGTCTCCTCCTGCCAGTCCTGCAGCAGCCGGATCAGGTTCCCGCTCCAGATCGTGCCCTGCGACTTCATCCCTGCCAGCATCGACAGTACCGCGCCGGCGGTGATCGTTTCGGTCGGCATGGCATGGAGGCGTTCCAGGAGGTCCGCATGTTCGCGGATCCGGCTCAGCCGGGGAAAGGAGGAATGCCGCCCCCAGCACAGGCTGACCGGTATCCCCGCCTGGTCGCAGGCGCTCCGGACCAGGTCGAGATCCTTCCACTCCCGGGCCAGGACCGCGCAGCTGCCGAGGTCGACCGGGCCTCCCCGCTGCAGGCGGTGCAGTTCCTTCACCACCGCCGTCGCCTGGCGGTCGGGATCGGCGGCCTTGATGACCTGCACTTTCCCCTGAGCAATCTGGATCACTGCTGCTGCCACTTCCCGCCCGGGGGCAGATTCTGCCGGGCCGCGTTGATCCGGATCGGGTGGCCGGTCTTCATCCGCTCGGTGTTCCGGGCGATCAGGCAATTGGCGGCGGCGATGATATGGGCGGTCGAGCGGTAGTTTTCGATCAGGTAGTGGATGTCGGCCTGGTAGTCATGCTGGAATTTCCTGATGAATTCGACGCTCGCCCCCCGGAAGCGATAGATATTCTGGTCGTCGTCGCCGACTGCCAGGATCGCCATCCTGCGCTCGCCCTCCTCCCGCCCCTTGCCGGCAACCAGCGACACCAGCTCATACTGTTCGGCATCGACATCCTGGTACTCGTCGACCAGTATGTGGCTGAAGCGGCCGATCAGCGCGTCATCGGCCGGGATATCCTGCAGGCCGATGATCTCGGTCTCCCCCTTCAGCAGGTCGATGGCATCGGTGATGAGCCGGGAGAAATCGATGTCCTCCCCGCCGCTCCGGCTTGCCTCCGGAGACCAGTGACCTGCCGGTGAGACGAAGGGCCAGCCCGTGAAAGGTCAGCAGCGTCACCCCGGCCATATCGTTGCCGACCAGGTCGCGCAGCCGTCGGCGCAGGCTCTGGACGGCGCTGCGGTTGAAGCAGAGGACCAGGATCGCCCTCGGAGCGATCCGCTTCACCCGCAGCAGAAAGGCCACCCGGTGGGCGACGACCCGGGTCTTGCCGGCCCCGGGACCGGCCAGGATCAGCATGTTCCTGTCCGCTTCGGCGGTGACGATCTTCTCCTGGGCGGGATTCTTCAGGTCGTCGACAATCCGGGCGTAGGACTGGTCGCTGGTCGCCCGCTCGAGGAACTTCTCCTTGCCGGCGAAGAACCGTTTGACGAAATGCTCCTTGTCGTCGTTGAAATAGGAGGCGACATACTGCCAGGCGCCGCTGATCTTGTCGAGGGCCAGGCGGGCGTACTCGTTCATCACGTGGATCTGGAAGGTCCGCTCGCTGTAATGGGTCTTCAGCGGCGAGAAGTCGGCCTGGGAATACCGGCGCGACCTGGCCTCCGGATTCAGCCGGATGGTCATGGCCTGGCGGAAGACCGCCAGCCCCTGCTGCAGGTCGATCACCCCCTGCTCGTGCATGAAGGTCAGGGCCCGCTCGGCCGCGGCCAGCGGGTCCCGGAGCCTGTCGACCAGCAGCAGATCGCTCCGCAGGGCGGCGACGATCTGTTCGAGGCTGAATTCGACGAGCAGATTCGCCCCCTTCGCTTCGGCCGGCACCGCCGCGATCATCGCCTCGAGGGCCCGATGGGCGGCGAGCTGGCGGACCTCGACCGTCTTGCGGATCGATTCCCAGTCCCGGTGCAGGTAGATCGAGAAGCGGTTGTTGCCCCTGGCGGTAAAGGTTACGCTGCCCCTGGTACCGGCCAGCCCCTTGCCGTCGCGGCTCAGCCCGTAGAGCAGCAGCCTCAGCGTCGTCGGCGAGCAGCCGGCATGGCCGGCGTCGATCATCACCTGGTTGACCCGGCGGAGGTCGAGTTCCATCCGGGTATCCAGTTCCAGATCGGGGGCGGCTTCCTGAAGTGTCTTCAAAAAATCGTTTTCCAGCGCGACAATCTGCCGCAGCAGCTTGTCGGAGCTGTCCTGAACCTTGTAGCGGAGATAGGCACTGAGCAGGGTAACCTTTTCCAGGATCCCCTGGGTCGCCATGTCGTGCAGGGTGCGGATCACCCGCTGCGTCTCCGACTCGGTGGCGCGATCGCCTTCCTGCGTGGCAAATGCCGAGTAGCCGGCCAGCTCATCGGCGCTGAAGGTCTGGTTCAGCCGGCTTCGTTCCATCAGGGCGCCGAGGATCGCCAGCCAGCGCTGCTGCTGCCGCGCGGAGAGATCAAGGCCGGCGATCTTTGCCGCGGCCTCTTCCAGACTCCCCACGGTCGGCTTGCCCTGAAAAACGCTGGTCTTGTTCTCGTCGCGATACAGGTAGCCGCACCGCTCCAGCCAGGCCAGGGCGGTGCGCACCCGGGTGTCGTTGTCGAACTGATCCGGATCGACATCGACCACATCGAGGCGCAGCAGATCGCCGGCGGTCAGCACCACGGTGTTCTCGCCGCGGGCGACATGGCGGATGCCGCGCAGGAACTGGGCGATCTCCCGCTGGCTGAGCATCGAACTGGCAGCTCAGGCGGAACTGGCCTTCGATATCCTGTTCGTTGAAGATCAGGATGCACTCGGCGGCATTGCGGTCCCGGCCGGCCCGGCCGGCCTCCTGCAGGTAGTTTTCCAGCGAGCCCGGGATATCGGCGTGGATGACGAGCCGCACATCCTCCTTGTCGATCCCCATGCCGAAGGCGTTGGTCGCGCAGATGATCGGGGTGGTGCCGGCGATGAAACTGTCCTGGATGCGTTTCTTCAGCGCCGGTTCGAGACCGGCGTGGAAGGCCTCCGCCGTATAGCCATGGGTCTGCAGCAGTTCGGCCAGCTTTTCGGTGTTCTTTCTCCTGGCACAGTAGATGACGACGCTGCCCCGGCCGTCGTAGCGGGTGCGGAGCAGGTCGAGAATCGACCTGATCCTTCTCGTAGCGGGTGACCTCCTGGACCTCGTAGTGCAGGTTGATGCGCTCGTGCCCTCCCGCGAACTGCCGCATCTTCAGGCCCAGTTCGCGCAGGATGATATCGATGATCTCCGCCTTGACATCCTTCTTCGCCGTGGCGGTGAAGCACTGGACCGGCGGAATGCCGACATTTTCCCGTTCGGCGAATTCGCGGATGAAGCGGATCGCATAGAGATAGTCGGGGCGGAAATCGTGGCCCCATTTCGACAGGCAGTGCGCCTCGTCGAAGACCCAGGCGCCGATCTCCCGTTGGCAGATGGTGGCGCGGAAGGTTGCATTGCGCAGCTGTTCCGGGGAAACCAGCAGGATGCCGATATCGCCCAGGCGCACGCCTTCCAGCACCTCTGCGCGCTCCGGCATGGTCAGCATGCCGGACAGCGCGGCGGCGATTCTGGTGCCGGTCAGCCGGGAGAAATTGTCGACCTGGTCCTTCATCAGCGCCTGCAGCGGCGAGATGACGATCGTCAGCGTGTTGCGACGCTGGTAGCGCATCAGCGCCGGCAGCAGATAGCACAGCGACTTGCCGCCGCCCGTCGGCAGCGTTGCAAACAGGGAATGGCCGCGGGCCGCGGTGGTGACGATCTCCTCCTGCAGGCTGTGGCCGTCCTCCGTCGCCGGTTCCGCCCGGAAATCCGGGAAGCCATAGAAGTTGCGGAGATAGCTCCGCGGATCGTGATGGTTGCGGCAATACTGACAGTCGGGGCGCTGGCAGCAGTTCTCCCGCAGTTCGTGGAGGATGTTCGACACCAGCGGGAACTGATGGCGAACCCAGGGCGGCAATACCGAATTGCCGCCGGCCACCGACAACCAGGCGGTGACATAGGCAAGGGGCGGCAGCGGCAGCATCCCATCGGCCAACTGCGTGACCAGGCTGTCGACCGCGGAAACACACGCATGCTTGCGGGCAAACCAGGCGAAGGCGTCATGCAGGTCGTTACCCTGCAGCAGCGGGATACCCATGCAGGCCAGCGCCTCGGCCGTCCCGGCCAGATCCGCATCGGCGGCCAGAAAGCCGCGATACAGCAGAGGGACATCGGAGTTCGCGGCAAATTGCTGGACCAGGGCATCCCACTGTTCGGCGAAGACCTTGCCGGCCAGCCGGGCGTCCTGGACCGGGTCGTTGATGCTGTCGCGGACGATCTGGTAGTTCTTGATCAGCCGGTGATAAGGGTTGGCGGGATAGGCAAGGGGAGAGAGGAACAGCGTATCGATACCTGGCCTGGCGAGGATCCGGAGGTCGGGCGCCAGCTGGCGCAGGCGGGGCAGATCGTGGTTGAGGATGTTGTGCCCGAGGACGAAACGGGCATCCCGGGCGAAGGCATCAAGATCGGCAAGGGTGCTGCGGTCGATCTTCCTGCCTGCCGGCACCTGGAAGATCTTGTCCCCGAAGACGGCGCCGATGGAGTAGATGATGTTCTTCTCATTGACTTCGATGTCGAGGAGAAGGCTCTGGTGAAGCAGGTCGTGGGGGGAGAATGGCATGAATGGGCCATGCAAATCAAAAAAGTTTCATAATGTATGCAGGACTGGCCGTCGCAAACACAATCATGGGGAAACGTTGCAATGACAGAGTTGTAAAAGGCCGAACTGAATCGTACAATAAAGTGTCGCTTGCAACAAGCAGCGCCGCTTGCAAGACAACGGGATTGTTCGTGGGCGGAATGGAGGAGATGGTGATCAGTTGTCGAGCGAGAGCGAGAAATCCCGTTCTTTGCCACCGGAGATTTCTCCCTTGGTCGTAATGAAAAGGTCTCCAGACGTTCGTTCAGCAAGAGGCTTAAAAGACAACAAGATTGCACCAACTTATCAAGGAGGATCAATTATGAGAGAAGTGAGAGACAGTAACTACTGGAGTCCCTACCTCGCCGGAGCATTCGCCGGCCTTGTGCTGGTGTTGTCGGTCTATATGACGGGGAATTATTTTGGCGCTTCTACTTCATTTGCACGGTCTGCCGGCTTGATTGAACAAATATTCAGCGCTGAACGTGTTGCCCGGATAGAATATTTTGCAAAGACAACGCCCAAAATAGATTGGCAGTGGATGTTTGTTATCGGCATCCTGATCGGCTCTTTCATAGCGGCTAAAACTTCCGGTACTTACAAGGCACAAACTGTTCCAGACATGTGGCAGGAAAAATTCGGCTCGAATGTTGCCTTGCGAGGAGCTGTCGCCTTTATCGGCGGCACAGTGGCAATGTTCGGCGCCCGTCTCGCTGATGGCTGACCATCCGGTCACGGGCTGAGCGGTCTGGCTCAGCTGGCAGTCAGCGGGTTCATAGCGCTGATCTGTTTTTTTATCGGCGGTATGATCAGTGCCAATCTGTTGTACCTGGGAGGTAAAAAGCGATGAGCGAGCTCGTTTATGGGATTATCACCGGTATTCTGTTCGGGTTTTTTCTGCAGCGCGGGAAAGTCTTGCGATATGACAAACAAATCGGTGCGTTGCGCCTTTTGGACATGACGATTGTAAAATTTATGCTCACCGCCATCCTGGTTGGCACCGTTGGAATTTATCTTCTCACCGATCTGGGTCTTGCCAAGCTTTCGATTAAGCCCACGATCCTGGGGGCCACAATCGGCGGGGGCTTGCTTTTCGGTCTCGGTTGGGGACTGTTGGGGTATTGTCCCGGGACCGCCATCGGTGCCATTGGTGAAGGGCGCTGGGACGGCGTCTGGGGCGTGCTCGGCATGCTTGTCGGAGGAGCGTTGTACGCCGAGGCCTACCCTTGGATGAAACAGACCCTGCTGATCTGGGGCGATCTTGGCAAGATTACCTTGCCGGGCGTGTTGCACGTCAATCACTGGGTTGTTATCCCCGTTTTTATACTTGCAGGCGTCGGTTTGTTCCTGTTCTTTGAAAAAAACAATCTTTAGACTCTCGCAGGCCTGGTAACGCCGCTTGCCATAGTTCTGCCCAGAGTGAACGCTGTGGGGGTACAGACGGTTGACTTGACGCCCAAAGCTCTCCGGAGTTGGGGCAAAACGGCGTTGGGCGATGCGCCGAGGAAGGTCTGCCCTCGTCGGAAGTCTGTACCTCCTACCCGCCCCGCCGATTATCCTCGAACATCTCGACCGCCATCTTGTGCCGGAGCCGCCACACCATCCTGATCGGCCGCTCACTCTCGTAGCTCACCATATCCACCGGCCCGAGATAGGTAAACGGCACCGTGACGCCGTTGCGCTTTTTCTGATCGCGGGCAAAGATCAAAATGGTGTAGCCACGTTCCTGGTGGTGAATCAGATTCTGCCCGTCGGTGTGATGTTGCGCGGTATTCGCCTGCGACTCCCAATGCATGAGTTCCCGGCTGATGGGGTAATCGGCATACATGGTGCTCGGCGAGAACTCTTTCTCCGTCTTCTGAAAGGTGACCAGTAGCGCATAGGTCTTCACCTCGGGGAAATGGAATACCCCCACACCAGTCTGCCCGGCGGTCTCGAGTGTCGCCTTGCCGAAGGCTGCCTGAATCTCCTTGCCACTGTACCGGGCGTGCAGTTCAAGCGCACAGGCAAAAGGTAAATCGGGAATCTGTCCGCTGACTTCGGTCGTGTCCAGCGCCCAGCGCAATATTTCGTCAAGATCGGCAAGAATCGACGGATTGGCGGCAAGGCGGCGGAACGCCTCGGCAAGGGTGGTGATACCAAGATTTCTCCCTGTATCTCCCCAGATTCGATAGTAGACCGACAGCACCGAGTCACCGGCAAGGGCCAGGGCCTCGGCGATCGCCCCCTGGGAAACCTTGCCGACAACCGCGCGCAACACATCGATTTCCCGTGGGCCGTTGATGGTCGCTGCCCGCAGCAGGGTCTTTTTCAGCCGCACCAGATCCGGGTCGACGGGGTTTGGTCCCAGTTGCGCCTTTGCCTTCCATCCTGACCAGGATTCCTTTACCAGCAACACTTCCGGCTCGTAGTCGTGGTAGCGGATGAAATTGCCGAAGGTCAGTTCCTGTCCGGTCTCACTGGTGAAGGTCTGGATGCGGTCGGGAACCTGCACGGCCAAACGGCCGAAGTTCTCCCGGATATTCTCCAGAACGTACTGGCGGGAAAGACGATCGAGCTGAATCGAGCAGCCAGCCGGGAGATGCGGGAAATCAAGCTCCACTTCCTTGTCGATGGCAAAGCGGTGCCGGGGCATGAGCGCTTTGAGCTTGGTGTCCGCCCGGTAACGCCGATGGGCCTGGCCGACCAGGTCGAGCACGGTGAGGCAATCTTTCCCGGGCGCATGGCGCAGGCCGCGGCCGAGCTGCTGCAGAAAGACGGTCAGGCTCTCGGTGGGACGCAGGAAGAGGACGGTATTGATCTCCGGGACATCAACGCCTTCACTCAGTTTGTCGACGGTGAAAAGGAAGGTGAGCCGCCCGGTCTTCAGGTCTGCCAGCAGTTCCCGGCAGCGATCGTCTTCGACGCCGGAGACAAAGGCACCCGATGGTATTCCCCTCAAGGTGAATTGCTCGGCCATGAACCGTGCATGCCTGATGGTGACGCAGAAGCCGATCCCCTTGACTGCGTCCAGGTCGGGTTCATAGCGGGTAAGTGCTTCGATGATGGCATCGACGCGCTGATTGGCCCGAGCATGGTCCAGTACATAGACGTTTTCCAGAGCGGCGGCATCATACTTGCCGTTACGCCAGAACTGCTCGCCACTGATGGCGATCGGATCGGCAACGCCGAAATAGTGGAAGGGACAGAGGAGTTTTTCTTCCAGGGCTTCGGGCAACCGGATCTCCGCCGCGAAGCGGTTGCCGAAATCCGCCGCCACATTGTCGCCATCCATCCGCTCCGGGGTTGCGGTCAGACCAAGGAGAATCTGCGGGGTAAAGTGGTCGAAGATCGGCCTGTAGCTGGACGCTGTGCCATGATGGGCCTCATCGATGACCATGTAATCGTAGAAATCGCTGCCAACCTGCTCCCACAGTCGCCGGCTCGCCAGCATCCCGACGGAGCAGAACAGGTGCTCCAGGCGATTGGCCTGCAACTGACCGACCAGTAATTCGCCGAAGTTCTGGTCACGCAGCACATTGGCGAAAGGTCGCCTGGGCCTGCTGGAGAATTTCCTGGCGGTGGGCGACGAACAGGAGCCGGGCCTGCCGCCCTTTTCGGTCATAGAAGCGTTTAAAGTCGAAGGCGGCAACCACCGTCTTGCCGGTACCGGTTGCGGCGATGACCAGATTGCGCCGGCGGTCGTGGGAACTGCGTTCCCGCTCCAGCGCTTCGAGGATGCGCTCCTGAAACGGATGGGGCCGCAGGTCGAAGAAGACCATCGGCCCGTTGTGCCGGGGATTGCGGGCGCGGTCGATGGCGGCGCGGAAGAGCAGTCGGCTGCTCTGGATCAAACGGGACAAACTCGCGGCTGTTCCAGTAGGTCTCGAACTCGACCGAAAATTTGTCGAGGATATGGCCCAGATCCTGGGCGGTGACCTTGAGATTCCATTCCAGCCCGCTGGTCATGGCGGCATGGGACATGTTGGCCGAACCGATATAGGCGGTGGAAAATCCGCTGTTGCGCCGAAAATGGTACGCCTTGGCATGCAGCCTGGTCCGCTCGGTGTCGTAGGAGATGCGCACCTCGACGTTCGGCATCCGGGCCAGCCACTCCACGGCGGGGGCATCGGAAGCCCCCATGTAGGAAGTAGTGATCAGCCGCACCGGGACATGACGGTCGCGCAGATCCTCAAAGGCGGGCAGCAGCAACCGCAACCCCGACCATTTGATGAATGACACCAGAATGTCGACTCCATCAGCGGAACGCATCTCCTCGTGCAGTTCATGGGCCAGTTGCGGTTCCTGCGGCGAGCCGGTAAAGAGGCTGCTTTCTGCGAGCGGGGTATGCGGGCGGGGGACGTTGGTGCTGCCGTAATTGGGTGGGGTGATTTCAAGGAGGATGGGCTTTGGCTGAGCGACGAGGCGATGCTTTTCAAGATGGCCCCGCCCGGGTTCGTCGGCAACGCGGCCGAGAATCCAATTACAGAGGGCCAGGCGTTTTTCCGGGTCGGCTTCCTCGCGCAGCGCCTGCTCGAGCACCTTGGCCACAAATGAAGCGTAGAGGCCCGGCTGTTCCTCCGGATCGATCTTGCCGAAAACCGTCCTTAATTCGGGACGTCTGGCGAGGGCGTCGCGGAGACATTCATCAAGCAGAGCTTCATAGATGCCGTGCGGTAACGACTTCATCCCAAGGCAACTCCGCATTGATCAAGATATGAGCGGATCACCGGCAGGTCGGCCTCGGCCCAATTGAGGGTTGGCAGCTTATCCGGAGGCAACCATGCCATCGCCGCATGTTCATGCAGCACTATCTCTCCTCTCTCAATGGCGGCAACGAAGGGGTGGAGAGTGATCGTGAACGACGGATAAGCGTGAGTTATGGCCGGAAGTCTTCCCCCGACGACAATCTCAATGCCCAACTCTTCCAATATTTCACGGCGGAGACAGTGTTCCGCTGATTCACCGGGATCGATCTTGCCGCCGGGAAACTCCCATTTATACGGCATCGCCATGATTGCACTCCGCTGCGCCGCAAGCACAAGTCCATCACGCTCGATAATGGCGCAGGTTACGTGGATATGCCTAATGTCCATAGTTGCAATAAGTTACCTGACATCTCAGCCATCGCTTCTTGGTTTCGAGAGGGTATGTGTTCGTGCATATTTCAGGGAAGAGATCTTCTTCGTGGAGTCGTTTGATCGCCACGACGGCGGAGACGCGGTCGGCGATATTCCTTCCCGCCATCGCGTCTTCGCGTGAGGTTTTGCTTTCAGACATTGACTCGCTCCCGATCGATACAGGGGCGCAGCTCCGGGCGCAGGGCCTTTTTGGTAACCAGATCGACCGGGCAGCCGAGGAGGTCTCCCAGGTAGAACTGCACGCCGAAATATCGCTTTGAAGTGGCCGGGCCGTCGAACGCCACCTGGATATCGACATCGCTGCCGCTGGTCGCCGTATCGCGGGCGGTCGAGCCGAACAACGCCAGCCGGGTCACGCCGAAACGGGCCTGCAACTCCGGCTTGCTGCGGTCCAGCAGTTCAAGAGCGCGCTGTCTGTTCATCGTTCAACCTCCAAACAGTCTAACAAACAAAGGGAAAAGAAAACCCGGCCAGCAACTGGAGACGGTTATTATGTGGGTTTGTATGTTTTAACGGCGACGGGAGTCGAAAAGCGGACCGCGCCCGCTCGATGCGGGTGATCGTCTGGGTCATACGGTTGGTGATGGTGAATTTCCCCGCCGCTGTAGTTTGGGCTGCTTGGCACCTCCGAACCCACCTTGGAAAGAGACAGGGCAAAAGCCATGCGCGCCAAGGTCGCCTTTTCCAGCTTGGTTTCAAAGCGCAGGGCGCTCAGGATCTCATCCGCCTCGCTCGAGGTGTACAGACGATCAGCCATGGCCTCAGTCCTCCCAGAAATACCCGGTCGTGAAGATGGTCAGTTCCTGCCGCTGATCAAAGGCAAGGCAGCCGGCGCCGCTCAGGTGCGGGGCTCCCGGTGCGGCGTTCCTTGAATCCGTAGTCGCGCACCGTGTCGAGCAGCTGCAACACCTTGTCGGCGCTCACGCCGTGTTGCCGGCAGAGTTCTTCCAGCAGCCGCTTGTCCTCGATCGTCAACTTCATGGTTCCTCCTCATCGGGCCTGCCTTCGGCAGTTATCCGAAAATTTCGGATAACAGAATCCTCCTGCTTGCGGGGAGTCTTCGTCGATTGATGAACACTCAAGCTCAAATATCCTTCAATTCGTTTTCGATCTGCTCGATACTGGGCAAACCGCTCAGCAACACCAGATTGTGCCCATGGGCAATTGTCCAACAGCCTGTTGGACGAACTGCTGGTAGACCCACACAAGTTCGAGGTTGACCGCTCATAGGTTTCCTGTTCAGTGGCCGTTTTCGTTGGTATTGGGAACATCCTCGCCTGAAATGACCGGCTTGCCGTCTTTCCAGGTGACGGCGTACTGACCCAGACGCCGTTTCTTCTCCAGTGTTTTGTCGACGGCCTGGCGGAGGGTTTCCAACTGCCGCTGCCCTTCCGGGGAAGGGGTGCTTTTTCGTTTTGTGTTCATCGTTTTGCCTCCTCAAGGAGAAGCTGGTAGTAGTCGTCATGCACAATCTCACGGTCGCTACCACGCTGTTCAAAGACAAGCACCGGGCTTTCCCCGTCGTTCATGAAACAGGTGCAGCTATCGACGCGATGGCTGAAATCGTTGAGTAGATGGCTCAGACTGCGGGGAAAGCGCCGCTCGATATCTGTCACCGGGATGTTGTGCCCGCCGTGGGCGACCCGTTCGGCCACACGCAGTTTCGACATCTCGACACTCGGCAGGGCCAGATAGATCAGTTCCACCCGCCACCCCTCGGTGCGCAGCCGCTCGACCAGGCGCAGATAGGTGCGGCCCGCCAGGGTGGTTTCAAAGGCGAAATCCTCATGGGCGGCAATGCGTTCCTCGATCTCCCGCAGAAAGAGGCGGCTGGCCGCCAGCAATTCCCGCTCCGGCGCGAGCGGCGAGAGACCGGCGGCGATCAGATCGACGTTGATGAAACGGGTGCAGCCTGCCACCTGGGGCAGGTACTCCAGCGCGAAGGTGGTTTTGCCCGCGCCATTCGGACCGGCGATGATGTATAACTTTTTCTCGCTGTTGTCGCTCATGTCCGCACCGCCTCCTCGATAAGTTGCTCGACGCGGGATTTGGCTTGGTCGAGAAGTTCTCTTGACTGCCTCGCGCTCTCGGTGGCCTGTTCGTACAGCCGCCGGATTTCCTGCTGGATCGATTGCGGCGCTTCCCAAACCTGGAACTTGCGAATGTCGAAGGGGTACAATTCCAACTGCCCGGACGAACCGCGCTGATACTTCTCTACCTGAAGCTTTCCGGCCAAGCTGTTGAGATAAAGAGACATCTTGAGTTGGAGCAGGGTCTTTTTCGCCGCCATGACATCGGCCGGCGACTGCAACCGTTTGGGCAGGTCAAAGAGGGTGTCATCGTAATCGTTGGGGTAAGGACGATACAGGATGATGCTGTCGCTGCCGTTGGACCAGACCGCCACCGGCGCGCCCTTGGCGTTCATGTAGCTCTTGAGCTGCTCGATGCCGTCTTTGCGCTTGGGTTTCTTGCACTCGACGATGATCTTCGGCGTTTCCTTAGTGGCATCGGTATAGACGATGATGTCCGCCGCCTTGGTGCCGACCTCGGTGCCGAACTGGACGCTCGGCTTCCAGGTCGATCTCGTCAGTCTTGTAGCCGTACTGGTGGATCAGCTTGTAGACCCAAAGCTGGCGCACGATTTCTTCCGGGCTGGCCTTGCCGCCCTCGACATAGACCTGCACCTCCTCGTTACCGGAGGAAAAAGGAATGAAGCTCTTCAGGTAATACTTGGTCTTCCCGGCGTCCCGGCCGGTGGCGGCGGTTTTAGGGTAGATGATGAGAATGTCGTGAAGCGGCTTGCCGAGGTTCTCGAACTCGGTCAGTTCGTACGTGGTGCCGGGATCTTTGAAGATGCGGTCAATGATCTCTTTGGTGGTCATGGAAGATTCCTTGGTGTCGATTCCGGCGTTCATGCCTTCGATTCCCCCTTGCCGGTCGCGTGCGCCTTCATCCACCGATCGATTTCTTCCCGGTCGAAACGCCACTGGTTGCCGATCTTCGAGGCAGGAATCTCGCCGCGCTGGGCCATGCCGTAAAGCTTGGTCCGGCTTATCTTGATGTAGCCCGCCAGCTCATCAATGGTCAGCCATTTATCGAATGTATCCATGATCTCACTGTTCGGAAGATATTCATAGTGAAAATTTGATAAAGAAAGATAACCATGGGGCAACTTTAAAGACAAGAAGAAAACAGAAAACCTGACTCGTTGCATGATTTTTCCGACACATCCGCCAACCACTCGATAAGGTAGCGGACAAGCAATTAGATTTCACAAGAAGGAGTGACCGACCATGGATATCAATCACCTATTTGACTAAACTTGAAGATATCTCCCGGCATACCGACAATTGCTCTTCACAGAGCCCCCACGACAGGTTTTTCTAGCCATGCTAATCGACCTACCTGCCCGGCAGTTCCGTGCCGCGACTCATGATCTCGATATAGCCTGCATAGCTGAACAGGCGGTTGCGTTTCCGGGCGGTCAGCTCCTTGACGATGCCGAGCTGCTCCAGATGACCGAGCGCCTTGTTGACCGTGGCCGAGGTGATGCCGGTCTTCTCCACCAGCGAGCCCGAAGTGGCGATGGGATGCTCCATCAGCGCCCGGTGGACCTGCAGGGTGGATGCCGCCGCCCGGCCGAGGCCGCTGATCTTGTCGCGGTCCCGGTTCGACAGGTCGAGGAGCTGCTGCGCCGTTTCCACCGCCTGGGTGGCGGTGACGATCACCGCCTCGGCGAAGAAATCAAGCCAGGCTTCCCAGTCGCCGGTCAGGCGGACGTTGCTCAGCAGCTCGTAGTAATACTGCCGGTGCGTCTTGAAGTAGAGGCTGAGGTAGAGCATCGGCTCCCGCAGCACCTTCTGCTCGCACAGCAGCAGCGTGATCAGCAGACGCCCCAGACGGCCGTTACCGTCAAGAAACGGGTGGATGGTCTCGAACTGCACATGGGCCAGCGCCGCCTTGAGCAGTACCGGGGTCGGCTCCGGCTGATCGTGCAGGAAGAGCTCCAGCTTGCTCATGCACTCCGGCACCTCCTCAGCCGGAGGCGGAACGAAGGCCGCGTTGCCCGGCCGGGTGCCGCCGATCCAGTTCTGGCTGCGCCGGAACTCGCCCGGGGCCTGCTTGCTGCCCCGGCCCTTGGTCAGCAACACGCCATGGATCTCCCGAAACAGCCGCAGCGACAGCGGCAGACCTTCCTCCAGCAGACGCAGGCCGTGGTCGAGGGCCGCGACGTAGTTGCTGACTTCCCGCACGTCATCCAGCGGCACGCCCGGCTCCTGATCCAGCTCGAACAGCAGCAGGTCGGACAGCGACGACTGGGTCCCCTCGATCATGGAGGAGAGCACCGCTTCTTTGCGGACGTACATGTAGAGGAACAGCGAGGTGTCCGGCAGCAGGGTCGAGACGCTGTCCAGCCGCCCGAGCGCCAGCAGCGCCTGGTCGAACTTGCTGCGCAGCTCCGGGGTCCAGTCGATGGGCGGACGCGGCGGCAGCGGCGTGGGCACGAAGGCCTGGGCCTTCTCACCCACTGTCGAAATGGTCACGTATCTGCCTTGGAGTTCTCGCTTCATCCTGCCTGCCTCGAACCTAAAATAAGATCCGCCATTATTTTAGCTTAACTATAAATCCTAAAATAAAAAACCGGGAAAGAAAAATCAAGCGGATTTCCTTATTGCGGTTTTCGCAAAAACCCCATTGATCCCTTTTGCAAGGATCTCCCGCCAGCCCGGTACTACCATGGCAAACTCCTGCTGAAATGCCGGTCGCCGGAGATTATCCTTCTTGACCTTGCGTGCAAATTTTTCCCAGCGGGCTTCATCGCCGAGCACATCGACCAGCACATGCCGCACTTTGACCATGACCTTGGCCTTACGGGTGTACTCTTTACGGTCTGCATTGCGGTCCAGATCGCCCAATCCGGAAAGGTAGTATTTGAGAATTTCTTCGGGGTAGCGTTTTTCAAGCTTCTGGGCCGCCTGGATTTGATACATCGCCGCCCCAGGACGACATGGGATAGCGTCCTCTGGTCAGGATAGCCAGGGCCTCGTCATACTCCTTGCGATGCATGCTGATTTTCAGCCGGGTACCTTCCCCGGCATGTTCCAACTGCAGGAGCAGTTGCGGTTCGAAAAGACTCCATTCTTCGGCACTGCACAGGTCCTTGAAGGCCTTGTATTTTTCGAAGGTCAGGTCGTCGATGGTCTGGTCGTATTGAAGCGCCATATACTTTTCTCGATCCCCTGTTTCTTCAGCGCGGGCAGCGACAAAAGCGCGCAGCTCATCCATGCGGCCCTTTGCCTTGCATAAGCCATCCTCAGCCACCTGCAGGGCTTTTTCCTTCTCGCCGGAGTCCCAATAAAAGGTGGCCAGGTCATGGTAATCGGCGCCCAATTCCATCCGCTGGGCCCGCAACTCAAGGTATTTATCCCGATCCCCGAGACGACGGTAGATTCTGCGGGCATGAGCCGTCTTCCATTCACTGTTCATCGCCTCAAAATCCTGCGCCAGTGAGCGCAGATCGTCATCATCATAGCACGTCGCATAGGCAACATCATAGAGCATGTCGTCCATGCCGGCATTGCCGCTCTCGATAAACGGCAGGATTTCCTCCAGAATCTCGTGTCTGGAGTCGGCGTCCACTTTTTGGGATTCCAGCCGCTCTCGAATCTGGTCCAACAGTTCAGCGACATGATCCTCGGTGGCGTAATCGCCACCACCATACATATCCAGTTCTTCCAGATCCGGCTCCAGTTCGAACCAGAGGGCCAGAACGGCTTCACCTTCCGAGCGTTGAACAAGGGCTTCGGAAACCGAGACCTGGGCTTTGAGAAAATCGAAACATTCCCGCCGAAATTCGGGGAACTCGGTTGCAAGCTTGGTAATCAATTTTGATAGAATTTTGTGTGATGCCGCTGACAGCAACTCGGCCAGGGCATCGCCTTTTTGGGGTTTCCTTGCCATCTTCACCTACCTCCAATAACTCAAAAGCAATACTTCCTGCTCCAAGCCAACGCCATGCCGATCCATCAGTTCGACAATCCGACGAACCTCTTGATCTTCAGTTTTCCTGAGCCGAGCCAGGATTGCACCATTACTGCCCAGAAGAAGCTCCCCCTTCCCATATCGGGAAAAGAGGTCATTCCAGATTGGGAGGCAGATAGAGTCCGGCGCGTTCGGGACAGGCGGTTTTCAATCGCAGATATTCATCAAGCCCGACCGGATCATAATCCCCGCAGTGAATGATCCGGGCCTGGGCCATCGCCGGAGAAGAAAGCCAGTTAGGATCCTGCCGCTTGACCTATCGCAATCATGCTCGCTAGCAAAAAGGCCTAAAGAGCAGTTTCTCTTGACTAATAAGTGATTTAACAGAAGACTGTCTAAGGCAGTTCTGCAAGATATCCCTCCTGAATCGGGAGAAAATCAAAACTGGAGAAAAAATGCAAAACGTTTTCGCCTTTCGGGATAAAGAGCTGGCGGTAAGAACGGGGTTGAGCGAGCAAACATTGACGCGCATTTTCAAAGGTACTCAACCGATCTCCTATGAGACCGCTAATCGGTTGGAATTAGTTACGTAACGTTTTATCGTTTTTTGCGGTGAGCAGCGTTGATGCCTGGCATGCAATCTGGGAAACCCCAGCGGTTGCCGCAAGAAGATCAAAATGTTTTGACTCTCAACCGGGAGCGGCAGCCTCATGGATTGGGCAGGGGGAACTTCAGGCTCACCAGATTGACTGCGCGCCTTTTCATAAATCGCGATTCGAGCAAACTCTCCAGGAAATCCGCGTTCTCACGCGTGAAGATCATGGTGTTTTCGTACCAGGATGAAGGAGTTGTGCGCTGCTTCGGGAGTTGCCGTTGCTCTTGTCCGTGAAATGAAAAAAGTGCCTGGAATGGAGCAACCAAGTGGCTGACCCCAAAAAAGGCGATGATCCTTCTCAACCTGCGAGGAAAGGGCGAAGACAAATTCTGGTTTTCATTTTTTCATGAAGCTTGCCACGTCATAAAGGACAAGAAAAAAGAACTCCTTATCAATGACGGGAGCGACGGCGACCCCGGCGAAAAACAGGCTGATGTGTTCGCAGCGGATACACTTATCCCTTCTCGCTTTAACTGCAATATCCGCACGCTCCAAACCGCCCAGGAGGTCATTGATCTGGCCGACGAACTCGGAATTGCTCCTGGTATCGTTGCCGGACGATATCAGTTTCTGACCGGCAACTGGCACATTTTTCGAGATCTGATCAGAAAACTGGAATGGAGATAGTGACGCCTTATGTTCGGCGCATCGTAACGGCGGTGTCTTGCGATACAGTGCTTTGCAACAGATCCCATCGCAATTACTCAATATCCCAACGAACTATGAACTGTTTCAGAGCTGATATTGTTTTTGTTGCTCTGTGATGTATTTCCTGAGCCATGGCTCATCGATTCGGTATGATGTAATTCTTCCCAAGCCGCGCTCAAATTTCCTCACCCGACAGGTCCGGCAGGGTGATGGTGAAGGTGGTCCAGCCATCCCGACTGGCCGCCTCGATCCACTTTTCGTGCGTTTCCACCGCCAGTGCCCGGATCAGCCGCAGGCAGTTCGGCGCATACGCTGAATCCGCAGCGCTTTGATCGTAACGGCGCAGATGAAAATGCGTCAGGCCTTGGAGCGCCCCAGCTCTTTACAGTTCCGAAAAAAGATACGCCACCAGCATGATGCCCAGCATCACTACCGCCATGTTTAATGTAGCTCCCGTCCAAATGCGATAATTTTCGGGGATCTCGATCGGGTCGATGGCTTTTACGGCGCGCCGATACTGCATGATGGAGAAGACTGAAGACCAGCATGGCGAGCATGATAAAGGCGATACCGATCCAGAATGAGAAGTCGCGCCCTATATGCCTCGGGACTGCCACGCAGCATATGCACAAACAAACCAAAGCGTTCAAGCATGAACCCGAAGGCCATCAGTGTCAGGCCGGTACGGTTCCATGCCAGGAGCGTGCGCTCCGCTGCGAAAAGGATGCGTGGATCTTTGGTATTGGACATATTCAATCAGGCTCCACTTCGCTGGATAGTGGCTCGTAAAGTATCTGCGCCAACGGTTCAAATGTTGCGGCAAAAGGCAAACGCTTGCGCCACCTCAGACCAATGAACAGAGATCCGGTCGGCTGGACAGCCTGGCGGCTGAAACGGAGGAAAAGCCAACGTGATTGGTCGGCCGGTTGAATCACCGGGCCGGCGGCGGTTAGCCGGGATTGTTGTCAATATACTTCATCCGGAGTTTAGTCGTCCAGATTGCAGTGTGAGTGGTATTTGTTTAGGAAATCCATCGAAAACAGGCTTTCAATATCCGCAAACCACGCATTTATGATATGATATCTTGTGACTGACACATTGCCGCCTTCTCAGGTGATGAGCTTCGCATCTGGAAAGGAAACGATATGCCCGCATTTCCACCTACCAACTCGGCGTCAACCAGAAAAACCATATTTCTCAAGGAGGCACCATGTTCAAACGTATCTTAGTGGCAGTGGATGGCAGCGACATGTCGGAACAGGCCTTGCAGGAAGCAATCAAGTTGGCCAAGGAACATGCGGCGCAATTGCGGATCGTGCACGCAGTCGATACCGTAACATTCGACCTGAACATAGAGTTTTCCAGTATTTCCGAGATCTCTGATTCCATGATCAAAAGTGGTCGTGAAATCCTCGGCAAGGCAGAGGCCGTGGCTCACGCGGCCGGGATACCGGTTGAAACCAAGTTGATAGAACAAGACACTCTGGGCAAACGCATCCCGGAATTGATTGCGGCGGACGCCGAGACCTGGCCGGCAGACCTCATCGTGATCTGCACACATGGCCGCAGCGGACTGAGCCACCTGTTCCTCGGCAGCGTTGCCGAGAGGTTGGTGCGTGTCGCTACCAAACCGGTGTTGCTGATTCGCGGGAAATGACCGGCTCACCCGGTTAACACAGAGCCGGCATCAACAACGGGCCTCCAGGTATTGTGCGCTCTCGATCGGGATTGCATCAATGCACGTTCAACCGCCCCTCCGGCAGCACAAGAGGCCTTGTACAACTGGTTCATCTCTCTGAACAACTTGGCCGTCTCGTTGCTCCAAGGGTCCATAGGTACCCAAACGGTCAAACCGGCCTGCGGTTTTCAAGCGAGCCCATGGAATGCAAACTTTTCGATTCAGAGCTCCTGGGTCGTCTCTCACCGGGCCAGGAAATAATTGGCGACATGTACAGCAAGGTGCCGGTGAGCCCCGGGCTTCAGAGGATCAGTACCATAGGCCGACGAAGATACCAGGCCCCTGGCATCAAATTCGAATTATTTGGATATGACGCCCTTGATACCGCCACTGATCAAAGCGGCAATTTTTACCAGGACATGCGGCAAGGCCAGAAAACCTCCCGGACAAGCCAGGTAGCGAGGTTTCCAACGCGGATTGAACTTCTGCTTGTACTCGCGCAACCCCTCGAAGTTGTAAAAATGTTCACCATGCTGGAAGACGACAGCGCCGACCCGATTCCAGATCGGGGCAAAGGGGCGGTTGTCGAGGCCAGAAAGGGGCGCCATGCCGAGATCCATCGATCTGTAGCCCTGCTCTTTCCCCCACAACATCAGGCTGATGAACAGAAAATCCATGACTCCCCGCGGGGCCTGCGAGTCGAATCGCATGAGATCGAGTGACAGTTCCTGTCTGTCTGCTCCCATCCAGAGATTGGCAAAGGCGATAATCCTGCCCTGCTGTTTTACCACGGCAACTGGAAAGTTGAGCAAGTATCGCTCGTCAAAACATCCCAAAGAAAACCTTTTCTCACGGGTGTTTTTTTCCCGAAGCCAGTCATCCGAAATTCTACGCAATTCCGGCAACAGTTCGGGGAGGTTAATCGTGGGGAGAACTTCGAATAGGCATCCTTCCTTGCCAAGATGCCGATGGGTATAACGCAGACCTTTGCGTTCCGAGCCCTCCAGCGAGAATTCCGCAAGCGGCACGTGGGCATTTTCCCCGAGTTTGAAGAGGGTCAGTCCCATATCCAGATATACGTGCAGCATGGTCGTACCGACTTCATAAAAAACCGGCTGACCTCCATGTCGTTCAACCATTTCCCGAAAGTGCCATGCCAGCTCACGGGCCACCTCGGGAGACCCGACAGGATCCCCCAGGGCAACCCAGGAGCGACCTTCAATTCCGTACATGACAAAACCGCTTTGCTGGTCGTCAAACAGGAGTTCTTTGTCTCCGAGAAGAGCCAGCTGCGGCATCGTCAACGGTGATCTGCCGATGATCCGCCGAGCCAGATCCAACTCCTCCTGTCCCGGCCGGACTGAATCCCTGGAGGCCGGTCCCAAGAGTTTCAGCATGGTCAGTATCAACAACAGGATGGTGCTGCCGACTGCAGCACGGAGAAATCTGGGGGCATCTCCTTCCAAGGTGAACTGCCACCAGAGCTCGCTGGAGTAATCGACATGCTTGTAGGCAAAAATTCCCAGCCAGACGGAACTGGCCAGCACCAGAAAGATCGTCGCCGCCATCCCGGCCTCAATGTATCCTGGAACAACGAAGACCGACGGTAAAAATGCCGCCGGAAGGGCAGCAATGCCGCCAACATCAAACCCAGCAGCAGGGCTTCTTCATAATCTGCCCCTTTGAGCAGCGAGAGAAAACTGCCGGTCCCGAGGAAAACCGCCGTAAGGACGTAAGCGGCATCAATCCGTCGCTGCAATCCCCTTGCCAGGAGCAACAGGCTGACCCCGATCAGACTACCGAGGAAATGAGAAACTTCGATCACTGGCAGGGAAAGAATTGCGTAGAGTCGGTGGAGGCGGCCGGGTACCGTCGGAGTGGCCCCGGAAAACAGCAGAACCGCGCCACTGAGCAGCGCGGCGGCCGCCAGCAGATGCGGTATCAAGACTCCCCACCAGCGATCCACCTGGATGACGGTTTTTTTGATCTGGGATTTTTTCTCGAGGATCTCATTGCCAGCCATAACGAGTGCTGCCAAGGTCAGGGGCAGCAGATAGTACACACTGCGATAGATCAACATCGAGCCGAGAAGGGCATCTGCCGGGATTTGCGGTGCGGACAGCAGGATCATCGACTCGAAGACCCCCAACCCACCAGGGACATGGCTGATCAAGGCGACAATCTGGGCCAGAAGGTAGATCTCAAGAAATTGAACAAACGAGAGTGTGGCCGGCTCGGGCAGCAGGACGAAGAGTACGCCTCCAGCCAGGATCCAGTCGAGCGATCCGACCAACAACTGAGCCCCGGCCAGACGTGGCGAAGGGATCGTGAGTTCCCAGTTGCGATAGCGGAATGGCTTTTTCCGCAAGGAAACGATGATCAGATACAGTAATAACCAAAACGACACAGAAGAGCCCGACCAGGCGAGCCGGCAGGTTCACCGTTTGCAGCGGAATCGGCATCGCCATCGGCTCGACGATGAACAGCATGCCGGCGACAGCCACGATCCCCGACCAGAAGGTCACCGTGGTAAAGACGACCAGACGGGCAATCTCTTCAGCTGACAGCCCCCACGCCGAGTAGAGTCGATAGCGGATCGAGCCGGAAGTCAGCAGAGACAAACCGATCGTATTGCTGAAGGCATAGCTGATAAAGGAGGCCAAGGTCACTTTGACCACGTTCAGCGGATGCCTGATGTAGGTGATTGCCAGCTGGTCGTAGCCAGTCATGACCAGATAACTCAAAACCGTCAGTCCCACGGCGGCCAGAACATGTGAGGCGGAGACGTTCTGGAGCTGTGTCAGAATGTGATGGTATCGGAACTGGCGCAGGGCATCATGCAGGGCCCACATCGCCGCTGCGAAAAGAGACAGCGAGACCAGCGGGAGTAACCGGTTGAAGATGGAAGGGCGGTGGATTGGATGAGTCATCTGGTATTCTTGTCAAAACAGCCAGGTAATCGATAGAAATATCCCCAGTGGCACTGCATCAACGTTGGTCACGTCATATCACCATTTCCTCACCCGAAGCGGAGAAGCAGGAAGGCCCAGCGCTCCGTAGAGCTGCTGCAGTTTCGGTTCGGCGACGGTGGTCTTGCGGACATCCAGCGCCCGGCCAAGCCGCTGCTGGACCTTATCGCAGCGTTTGTTGCCGCGCGGGGTGTGCAGGGACGGCGGCAATCTCCCCCAGGCCGCGCTCAAATCTCCTGATCTGACAGATCCGGCAGGGTGATGGTGAACGTGGTCCAGCCGTCCTGGCTTGCCGCCTCGATCGATCCGCCATGCAGTTCGACGATCCGTTTGACGATGGTCAGGCCCAGCCCGGAGCCGCCATACGCCTGGGATCGGGACTTTTCCACCCGATAGAATTGATCGAAGATCCTCGGCAGATCAGCGGCAGGGATCGGCTGGCCCGGTATTGGCGACAGTCAGCACCATCTGCCCGTTGCTCTTCACCGTCCGGAGAACGATGCGGCCGTCGGCCGCCAGATTGTACTTGATGGCATTGTCGATCAGGTTGATCAGCAGACGCAGCAGCTGTTCCGGGTCGCCCATAAGACTCGCCGCCGCCGTATCGACCTCGACGGCAATGCGTCGGGCCTGCAGCAGTTCATGGTAATCCTCGACGACCTGGCTCGATGATCTGATCGAGACGGACAGGCTGACGATGGCACGTCTCGCCCTGCTCCAACCTCGAGATATCGAGGAGGTCGCGGACCAGCCGGCTCAGCCGGCGCATGGTGTTGAGCTGTTTTTCCAGTTCCTGGCGGACCTTTTCCGGGGGGTCGCCGGCCAGCAACTCTTCATGGCCGAGCATCAGGATGGTCAGCGGGCTCTTCAGTTCGTGGGCGGCATTGCCGATGAATTCTTTTTGCTGGGTGAACGAATACTGCAGGCGATCGAACATCATGTTGAGCGATGTCGACAGGACATGCAGCTCATCGCGGCTGTCGCCCAGCGGGATCCTCCGATCGAGCGAATGTTCGCGGATCATCCGGATATGGTGGTTGATCGTCGATATCGGCCGCAGCAGCCGTCCCGCCAGAAAATAGCTGGCCAGAAAGACCATGACGATCGTACCGCAGATGCCCCAGCCAAGCCTGGACCGCAACTCCTGCAGTTCGATATCGAAAAACAGCAGCGGCTTGGCGATCATCACCGTAAAGGTTCCGGCTCGGCGTGTCCCTGCGACACCGTCACCACCCGGAATTTCACGGCATCATCGGTAACCTCGTTCAATTCATCAAGATCTCCGGGATCTATCCACAGTTGGGCCGGAGATATCTTCTGCCTGAAGAAAAATTTCCCCTTATCCGTCCGGCGCGGGATATCGAACAGCCGGGCCAGTGGTGAAGAAAAAAGCGCTTTGCCGTTGTTATCGAGTAATTTTGAACCAGTACCTGTTGATATGGTAGTCCAGCTTCTGCAGCCTCCCCCCGGCCTCGGCGGGATGGGAAAAATCCACGGCGTTGAGGGCGGCGCCGGCCACTTCGTACAGTTCGCGATCGATCAATTTGTATGGTTCTTCGAGCAACTCGATGTAGACAAAGAGCGAGGCGAGGATGGTCGTCGACAGGGAAACGAGCGATATCCAGAGGGTGAACTTCGTTCGGATTCTCATGTCCCTTCCTTGTCGATGCGATAGCCGACCCCCCGGACCGTCCTGATCAACGGTTCGTCCTCCGGGGTGTTCAGTTTTTTCCGCAGCTTGCTCATATGGACATCGATGAAGTTCGACATGCTGAACGGGTCGAAATTGTCGCCCCAGACATGCTCGGCCAGGGTGAAGCGCGATACCGCCCGGCCCCGGTTGTGCAGCAGGAATTCAAGCAGGGCGAACTCCTTGGCGGTGAGGATGAGGGGGACGCCGTTTCTGGTGACCTCCCGGCTGACCGTGTTGAGGCGGAGAGTGCCGATCTCGATGATCGGACTGCCGGTTTTTCCCCTCCGGATCAGGGCCCGCACCCTGGCCAGCAGTTCAGCCAGGGAGAACGGCTTGGCCAGATAGTCGTCGGCACCGAGATTGAGCCCCTTGACCTTATCGTCGATGTCGCCCTTGGCAGTCAGCATCAGGACAGGGGTCTGGATCCCGGCGGCCCGGATCTCCGCCAGAATCTCGAGGCCGCTCATACCCGGCAGCATGATGTCGAGAAGGATCAGATCGTAGGTGTCATTCCAGATTTTATCCAACCCCTCCCTGCCGTCCCCAGCCGTTGCGACGGAGTAAAACTCACCGGTCAGGACCGAGCCGAGTTTTTCGAGCAGATAGGGTTCATCGTCGATGATCAGGATGTTCATAACCGCCTGGTGTTGGTGGCTGCCGCCGTAAAAATCGGCCTGACGGCAATGGCGGAGCGAGGGGTGGTTCTGGCGCCGTTGTCGACAGGCACGTCGGGACGATACCGGGTTAACAGCCGATAATAATACACGCCGACCTCCTTGCCGTGTTTTTTTACCGGGAATGAACGAATTTTGCCGAGTTCTTTTACCCTCCCAACAAAGAGCCGATTGTCGAGTTTCTCCTCTTCGTCGGCGATGACCAGCAGATCCCTGCCCGTCAGTGCCGCCGGCGCCTGCCAGAAGGCGTACATCAACGAGTCCAGGTTGAAGAGATGTCGGCCGGTTGTTTCCGGAGCCGATTGGGGCGACGAACCCGGTTCCGAGGGATTGAACGTCTTCGCCCGGTAAAACGCCAGGCCGCTGGCGAGCCGGTATTTGTCCATGCCGACGACGACGGGGGGCGCACCTCTTTTGGCCTCGACCCGCCTGACGGTCTGTTCGACCCGGTCGGCCAGATCCTCACCGCCGAACAGGAAGGCGCCGGTGTTGAACGGGATACCGGGAATACCAAGAGAGAAATAATGGAGAATCAGGCCATAGCCCAGGACCAGGCAAACAAGGGTGACCGACCAGGCCCGCTGGACGACAGATCGGGTTCTGCCGTCCGCATCACTGGTCGGCAGTGACGAGGCCATCAGCGGAATGCAGGCCAGCCACAGGGGGCCGGCCCAACTCAGCTTGACCTCCCTGGAAAAGCTGAAGAAGACGAAGACGGAGAGGGGCACAAGCGCCATGCAGAGGGCGAACAGCCGGTGGCGACGACGGCGATCAGCCACATGGGCGGCAACACCCGGTTCCAGTTTGCGGTGGGTGTAACCAACAGCCCAGACGGCGAACAGACCCGTCGGGGTCAGCAGCAGGAGTATGGAGCCTAACAGTTCCGGGGTGGAAAACATGAACTGATCGGCAAGCCGGTGTTGACTCTGAAACAGAAACGACGCCCAGGCATGACGATAGTTCCAGAAGATAACCGGCGAAAAAATCACCAGCGCCAGCGCGGCCGCGAGATAGGGCCGGGGGCTGGCGAACCAGCGGCGGGAGCGGCGATCGCTCACCATGAACAGGATGGTCGCCGGACCGAGAAGGATGATGGTGTATTTCGAGAGCAGACCGAGGCCGAGCCAGATCCCGACTCCGATCCAGGAGCGCTGGTCGCCATCGATCAGGGCGCGATGAAGGTAGAACAGGGTCCCGGCCCAGCAGGCGATCAGGGGCGCGTCGGGGGTCATGATCAGGGCCGTCCCGAAAAACAGCGGCAGAGCGGCAATCAGCACCAGGCTGTTGAGGGCGATCTTCCGGTCGAAGGCCGAAAGGGTGAGGCGGTAGCTGAACCCGGCGGTGATAATCCAGCACACCAGGGCCCCGACACGAACGCCTGCCTCGGAATTGCCAAACAGATGGGTGCCGATCCAGATCAGCAGGGCGACCATCGGCGGATGGTCGAGATAGCCCATGGCCATGTGCCGGCTGTAGTTCCAGTAATAGGCCTCCTCCTGGGTGAGTTCGAAGGTCCCGAAGTAGACGAGCCGGAGGATGACGGTATAGGCGATGATGAGCAGCGTCGCCAAGCGCCAGTTCACCGGACCGCAGGCCCTGTTCCTGTTGCCTGAGACCAGAAGAAACCCGGCCGTCGCGGCGCACAGACTGTAACAGGCGGCCGCCACCGAAATCAGCCATGACCAGCCGGGAAACCATGGCGCCATGGCGGCCATGATGCCGCCACGGAGGAACAGGACCGGCAGAAGGATACACTGGTAGCGCAGCAGGGCGGCGGACCGGAAATAGGAGAGGGGATCGTCGGTGGTGGTGGCGGTAATGATGTAGCCGAGATTGCAGGCCAGTAGAAAACTGAAGATATGGACGATCCCGAGTTCGAAGCCATTGTACTGCAGCAGGTAAAATATGAGGAGATCGAGGATGACGACGCCGGCCGCCAGGGTGACAAGTTCTTTTTTGCCGACCGCCTCGAGCGGCAGACCGGCGAGGGCGGCTATTTGCTTGAGATAGTCGACGACGACGGCACGGTTCATCTTGGAACTGCCCTTGGTCCGGTCGACAAAGGTGATCGGGACCTCGGCGGCGCGCAGGTCCCGGCTGGTGGCCAGGATCTGCAGGGCGATCTTGAAACCGGTCACCGGTTGCCGGACGGCAAGCAGGAACTCCCGGCGGATCGAGAAAAATCCGGCCAGAGGATCATGGATCGCGGTGAACAGGCGGGCCGGCAGGGTGGCGAGGCGCGAGGCGGCCTTCCTCGTCCAGGGCCACTCCGGGGTGGAGCCGCCGGGGATGTAGCGGCTGCCGACAACCATATCCCGGCTGCCGTCGAGCAGGGGCCGGACCAGGTCGGGGATGACCTCGGGCGGGTGGCTGAGATCGGCGTCCATAACGACCAGCAGGTCACCGGCCGCCGCCCGGGCGCCGGCGCAGACCGCGCTGGCCAGGCCGGTTTCATCGTCCCGGCAGATCAGCCGCACCGGCAACAGTCCCTTGTAGCCGTTGATTTCGGAACGGGTGCCGTCGGTTGAGCCGTCGTCGACAAAGACAATTTCAGTGTCCAGTGCCAAAGTGGAGACAGCCGCGGTTATCCGCTCCAGCAAGGGGACGATGTTGCCCCGTTCGTTCCTGGTTGGAATGATGATTGAGATTTGATTCATGGATTACCTCTCTGCATTGGTTACCGTAGGCCTTGCGTGCTACGGATTTCAGGGTAATCGATGAAGATGAAGAAATGATGAACCGCAATGACCGACGAAGGCCGGTTTTTCGGGCGAGACGGATGAATGCTGCAATTGGCCGGAGGGGGATGAGCTCAGGGAAGGATGTGTGCTCGTGACTTCATCAAATCTTCATGTTCGCTTGCTAGTCTATCCGGT
This sequence comes from uncultured delta proteobacterium, assembly GCA_963847035.1. Taxonomy (GTDB): domain Bacteria; phylum Desulfobacterota; class Desulfobulbia; order Desulfobulbales; family Desulfocapsaceae; genus Desulfoprunum. The sequence goes on from CAWJYH010000001.1 coordinate 319,440, forward strand.
CGATGCCGCATCGATGCCAACGATCGCAGGACGGTCGGGGCAGCAACACGCGGAGAGTCCGCGTTCGGCCTTGAAATATTGAAGGTAACCCATGCCCGGCGATCATCCCGTCCTTCTCCAGTTTATCCGCTACGCCATCGCCGGCGGGGTCGCCACCGCCGCCCATATCACCCTGTTTCACCTGATCGCCTGGAAGGTATTTCCGTCGCTGCAGCGCCACGACTATGCCGTACGGTTTTTTGGGCTGAAAATCCGGGAAGTGAACGATTACAGCCGCGCCCGCAACTCGATGATCGGCAATGTGATCACCTTTTTCTTCTCAAACATGGTCGCCTATCTGATCAACATCCTCTGGGTCTTCGAACGGGGACGGCATTCACTGGTAGTCGAAATCCTGTTGTTTTATCTGGTATCGGGAATCAGCATGGCCATCGGGACCGTGTTGATGGGACTGCTGATCCGGCGTTTGCACCTGCTCACCACCTTCGCGTTCGGCGCCAACCTGGTATCAGCCGTGATGATCAATTACGTGATGCGGAAGTATTTGATCTTCCTGGGATGATCTGGTCCCGGGAGGGGACCGGCGGAGACCGCCGCATCCCCTGCATCGCCATGGACGGCGAGGCCGATGCGGGGGCAAGCGGTGAGAGGTGAGAGGTGTCAGTCCTGCGCCGGGACCCCGGCTGCGTCCCAACCGCGCAGCCGGTAGTAGTCCTGGAGCAGGGTTTCCATTTCCTCGGCGGTGAGGCTGCGGCCGTCGGGGAGTTTTTCCCGGTGCAGCCGGGCCGGCAGCCGGTCATCGGCGGCGGTCAGGCCTTCGCGGAGATTGAACAGCCTGGTCATGTCGGTGACCCGGACCGCGATCTGCTCCAGTTCCTCCCGCCCGGTGACGCCGATCGCCAGGGCGATCGCCTTCTCCAGCTCCGGCCAGGTGTAGAGGTCGCGGTAGAAGCGGCAGAGGATCAGGGTGTCGAAGATGTTGAGCCGGTTCTCGAACTCGATCAGCAGCGCCGCCTTGTCCTCGATCTGGTCGGGCGGGATCATCCCCGACAGCTCCGGCTTGTAGAAGGTGGTCCGCAGGTGGCAGGCGCCGCGGGGCGAGGTGCCGAAGGTCAGGCCCATGCCCTTCAGCACCCGCGGTTCGTACCCGGCCGGCTCCATCCCCTTGACATGGATGGCGAGGTCGGTGAGGCCGAAGTGTCCGGAGGCGGCGATGATGCCGTCCGCGAGGATATTGCCGATGCCCTCGCGGGCGGCGATCTTGGTGATCAGGGTCGCCAGCTGGTCGGCGTTGCCGTAGTCGATGGCGTAGTCGATCCGGCCCTTGGCCCGGGCCTCCATCACCAGGGCACAGAGGTTGCCTACAGTGATGGTGTCCATCCCCAGGCGGTCGGCGAGGTCGTTGAGGTAGGCCACCTCCTCCATCTCGGTGATCATGCACAGGCCGCCGAAGGAGTAGATGGTCTCGTACTCCGGCCCCTCCAGCTGCAGGTCCTTGTGCCGGCCCTTCTTCAGCCGCGCCAGCCGGCCGCAGGCCATGAAGCACTTGGCGCAGGCGTGGGCCTTGACCTCGTGCTCCTCGTGGTAGCGCTCGCCGCTGAGCTTCTCCCAGTGCTCGACCGAGCCCTGGTTCCAGTACCGGGCCGGGAAGGCCCCGGCGGTGTTCATCACGGCGACCATCATCGTGGTGCCGAGGCGCTTGTAGGCCTTGACGCCAGGATGGTCGATGTTGGTCTGGGAGAAGTTCCTGGCGTATTCGGCCACCCCCTCAGGGTCGGCGTAGTCGCGCTTGCAATCGCCCTGGAAGACGATGGCCTTGACCAGTTTGGCTCCCATCACCGTGCCGGCCCCGGCCCGGCCGGCGCAGCGCCACTTGTCGTTGGCGATGATGGCGTAGCGGACCAGGTTCTCCCCGGCCGGACCGATCACCACCGCCCCCGGTTTGCGGTACCCTTCCCGGTTCGGGGCAAAGCGGGCCACCGCCGCCGCCTCGGCGGCGAAGGTCTCCATCCCCCACAGGTCGCCGGCGTCGTGGAACTCGGCGCCCTCCGGGGTGACGGTCAAGACCGTCGGCCGGTCGGCCCGGCCGTGGAGGACGATGGCATCGAAACCGGCGGCGTCGATGGCCTCGGGGACCTTGCCGCCGGAGTAGGATTCGGCATAGAACCCGGTCAGCGGCGACTTGGTGAAGACCCCGTAGCGGCTGCCGCCCCACAGCCGGCCGCCGCAGAACGGGCCGGTGGCGAAGATCAGGTGGTTGGCGGGCGCCAGCGGGTCGACCCCGGCCGCGTTCCGCTCGAGGAGCAGCCGGGTGGCCAGTCCCTTGCCGCCGAGACACTGGCGCAGGACCTCGTCGGCGACCGCTTCGATGACGCAGGTCCGGGCAGAAAGATCGATCGTCAGAATCCGATTGTAGAAACCGTGCATCGGCTGCTCCTCCTTTGGTTTATGAACGGACCGCCGCCAGACCCTGGCGGACGATGTCGATTCCCTGCTGCAGCTGCTCCTCGGTCATGACCAGCGGCATGAGGAAGCGGATGATGTTGCCGTAGGCCCCGCAGGCGAGGATGATCACCCCGCGGTCGAGACAGTATTTCACCAGGGCCTTAGTCTCGGCGCCAGCCGGCTCCTTGGTTTTTTTATCCTTCACCAGTTCCATGGCGACCATCGGCCCGAGGCCGCGGACGTCGCCGATCAGGTCGCATTCCTGCTGCATCGCAAGGAGGCTTTCCCGGAGCATCGCCCCGAGTTTCTTTCCTTTCTCGAGCAGCTTCTCCTCTTCGAAGATCTCAAAGACGGCCAGGGCCGCGGCACAGGAAAGCGGGTTGCCGTTATAGGTGCCGCCGATGCCCGAGGCGTGGACGCTGTCCATGATCTCCTTCTTGCCGACCACCGCCGACAGCGGCATGCCGGCGGCCAGGCTCTTGGCCGACGTGGTGAGATCGGCCTCGACGCCGTACTGCTCCATGGCGAACATGGTGCCGGTTCGGCCCATGCCGCTCTGGACCTCATCGGCGATCATCAACACGTTGTTTTTCCGGCAGATCGCCTGGAGCCGTTGAAAATACTCCTTCGGCGGGGCGACGAAGCCGCCTTCGCCCTGGACCGGCTCGAAGATGATCGCCGCCGTCTGCTCCGCCGCGACGTGGTTGACGAAGAAATCATTCAGCTTATCGGCGCACTCCACATCGCAGCCGGGATATTCGCGGCCGTAGGGGCAGCGGTAGCAGTAGGCAAACGGCATCCGGTAGACCTCCGGGGCGAATGGACCGAGTCCCAGCTTGTACGGGTTGACCTTGGAGGTCAGGGTCATGCCCATCAGGGTCCGGCCGTGGAACGCGCCCTCGAAAGCGATGATCGCCGGTTTTTTGGTGTAGTAGCGGGCGATCTTGACCGCGTTCTCCACCGCCTCGGCGCCGCTGTTGACCAACATCACCGATTTCGGCGAATCCCCCGGCACCGCGGCGATCAGTTTTTCCGCCAGCCGCACCGGCCCCTCGTAGGGGGTGACCATGAAGCAGGTATGGGTGAATTTCTCCGCCTGTTCCTTGATCGCGGCCACCACCTTGGGGTGGGAGTGGCCGACGTTCATGACCGCGATGCCGCCGCCGAAATCGAGGTAGTCGTTGCCTTCGACATCGGTCAGGACCGCGCCCCTGGCATGGGCGATATAGCGGTCAGTGCCGCTGACGTTGCCCTTGGCGATAACCTGGTTGCGAAGCTCATGGAGACTGCTGTTGGTTGGTGTGCTCATGATTGTTGTCCTCGAATTGTCTTTTTCGTCATAATCTGTCGCCGGCCGGCCGCCTGGGCCCCGGCGTGGCAATGCCGCTGTCTGTCAACTTGCAAGAAATATACCATCACCATCGGCCATGGCAGTCCCCGATTTCCCACCGAAAGGGGAGGCCGGATCGGGCCGGGCCCGCTGCAGTTCGATCCGGTTCCGAATCAGACTTTAAATTATAGAATAAAATCATACAAATACCTTCGATTCACCAGAGAATCAAAAGCTCAACCCGGACTTTATCATCTGATACCAGCAGGTTGGAGTCCGGATCGATCCATTTCCGAATCATAGTCCAGATTCTGCCGCCGCCGCAGATGGCCCTCCACCGACTCCAGGAAGGCCTGGTCCCGGTCGGCGTGGTAGACCAGCGACGAGGCGATCTCCCCGGCCAGGATGGCCGATCTGATCTTGACCGGCAACCGCTCGACCCGCTCCCGGAACGGGCTGCCCGCCCGCGCCAGCATCGCCGGCAGATGGTCGAGGATCGCCCGGCGATAGAGCGGCCGGTCGCCGACCTCGGGGTGGGCCTGGAAATAGGCGAACAACCGGGCGTAGCAGCTGTTGATCTCGGCACTGATCTCGGCGGTGATCTCGGTGTAGAGCTGCGCCCCGCCCGCGGCGCGGTGCCGGGCGAGGATCACCCGGGCCTCCTCCTCCGCCCGCTTCTCGAGGATCGCCAGGACATCGGCGACATACTCCTCCTTGTGGGCGAGAAATTCCTCGTCGGAGAGCATGAGATTGGCGATGATCTCGTAGGATGAGGAAATGACCCCGCATTTGTTGGCCGAGGCGTCGCGCATCAGGATCACCCCGCGCTGCTGCAGCTGCTTCCGGGCCTCCGGGGTGATGAACGAGTTGGCCCCCTCGACGATCACCCGACACCGCGGCGCCCCCGCCTCGTCGAAGAACCGCTGCCAGTTGCTCCCGTCCACCGTCTCCGGCCGGCCGCCGGCAGGGATGAAGAGATCGGCCGGTACCTGGAAGATCAGGCTGTTGTACTCCTTGTAGAACTCGTCGTTGGAGATCCAGGACTCGACCAGGCCTTCAGGGGTCCGGACCACCTTGCGAAACAGCTCCTGCATCCCCTGGCGGCGGGTGCCGGTCCGGTAGAGCATGAAGCCGCCGGCATGGAGGGCCGCCGGGTCGAAGGCGGCCAGATCGGCCTTGAGGATGATCGCCTTCAGTGCCGCGTGATCGAGCCCCTCGGGATCATGGACCGCCGCCGTGCCGTCGACGATCAGGGGAATGCAGATCCGCTCGTAGCGCTGCAGCAGGATATGCATGCAGTTGCCGGCGACGTCGCCGTTCGGCCCGCCGGTAAAGATCACCCGGCAAGGCTGGCGGGCCATGTCGATGCCGACGGTGGCCATGCAGACCTCGGCGAAGCGGACCACTCCGGTCGAGGTGACCCCGTATTCCTTGTGGTTGATCCCCACCCGCTTGCTCGACATGATCCCGGCGCCGAGGATGTAGCCGCGCCGCACTGCCTCGCGGGCCACCAGCTCGATCATCTGGTCGTGCATGTTCTCGTCCGGACCGAGCTCGATCGGCTCGTCCTCGCCGTAGTAATCGACGATGCGGGGATCGGCGGCCCGGCCGTCACGGGTGACGAAGAGATCGAGGAAACCGGAGAGCAGCCCGTACTGGAGGAAATAGAGCTGTTGCCGCAGCCGGCCGCCATCGAGCCCCTCGTCCGCCTTCAGCACCGCCACCAGCTTCGAGCCGCCCTCGTAGATATCCTTGTTCTTCAGGTGCTGGGTATGGGCGAGGACGTAGGTCTCGCGGAACAGGCTGTTGGCGGCGGTCACATAGTCGTCCCGCCCCTGGGTGATCACCGTCCGCCAGCCGCCGCGGGCGATGTCGGAAAACCCGATATGGTAGGCGGCGCCGTAGCGGCTGGAGAAATAGGTCACCCGGAACGGCCGTTCGGCGGGCAGGTCATTGGTGAAGTCACTCCCCAGCGCCTCGAGGTAGGCCGGATCAAGGCGGAAGGCGAGCGTCCGTTTCTCGGCGATGAAGAAGTTGGTCTTCAGCGTGTGCCTGACCAGCAGCAGACCGCAGCGGAAGATGGTCCGGCGGAACTCGTCGAGAAAGCGGCGGCCGGTGTTGAAGTTCTCGACCAGGGCCTCGGTCTCGGCCAGCACCGCGGGATAGTCCTCGGCAGCGGCCGCCGGGTCGAAGCGGGCGTGAAAAAGCTGCACCAGCTGCAGGGTGATCTCGGGATGGTGGTGGAAGGCCCGCGCCACCCCTTCCAGATCGTAGCTGTCGGGGTGGGTATGGGCGAGATTGGTGTGGCAGAAACCGATGAAGGCGCGGATCAGCGAGCCGTCCGGGCCGCCGACCATCCCGCTGGCGATCATGTGATCGTAGGTGAGCGAGGTCATCGGCATCACCTGGGTGGTGTACATCTCGGCCCGCAGTTGCTGGAACAGGGTGCTGTCCTCGGCGATCAGCCCGCCGTCTTCGGTGGTGACGTAAAACGTCGCAAGGAAATAGGGATAGTCGCCGTCATGGACGGTCAGGCAGTAGGAGCGCTGGACAGTCAGGCGCAGCCGCCGGAAGGCGTCGATGATCTGCAGCAGGAACTTGCGATCGGGCGGATTGGCGACACCGAACAGCAGCCGCGATTCCGCCCGGCCGATCCCCTTGCCCCGCTCCACCGCCAGACTGATGCCGCCAAGCGACCGGCAGCGGGAGAACAGCCGCAGCAGCCGGGCGATCCGGGCCGGCGGCGAGGTCCGGACGTATTTCGGGTTGTTCCGCCACAGCAGCCGGAGCAACGAGGGCACCTCGGCGCCCGGGAAGTCCTGGTAGCGGGCTCCCGCCTCCTCCTGCACCGCCTGCACCAGCTCCGCCGGCACCTCATCGGCGACGGCGACCGTCGGCGCCGGACTGGCGCCACCGGCGAAGGAAAACTCCAGCACCTCGAGCGGGTGGTTGGTGTTCGGGACGTTGCCGTAGGAGGTGTGGATCTGGGCATAGGAGATCGACCTCTCCGGCAGCGACCGCAGGGCGTCATGCACCGCCCCCGGCTCCCCGAGCTGGGCGATGATCAGGTTGCGGTCGTTGTCGGCGAGGATGAACCGCCGGTTGCGTTCGAGGAGATGAAGGTCGGCGGCGAGTACCGACACCGCCTCGACATCCTCGCTGTTGCAGGAAAAGAAATAGGGATGCATCCTGGTCTGCAGCCAGGCGAGATTGGCCTCCGCCATCTCGACGCTTTGTCCCAGGATCTTCTGAATCGCGGCTATTACCGGATCGTGCGCGCTGTCTGCCATGTCGCCACCTCGCTCTGCTGGGTTGTGGTTTGCTGCTGCCTTCTGGCCACCGTTCAACTACGCCTCGAGCAGGGAAATGCAAATGGCGGACCGCTTGATCAAAAAAGAAAACACCTTGTGATCACGGCTGGATGCGAGCATGACTCCCGGCAACCGGCCAGGGTGCCGATCAAGAAACGGATCAAACTGCCTATCATACTGAAATCATACGATTTTGTAGTGATCCAAAGACGGATCACCAGGCTACCGAACCATCTATTTGAATTTTTTAAAAATATGTTGAACACGATCCGTTACCGGATCGATTCCGGAAACGGCATGGGCAGGGTCGGGGCATGTAGGCGTGCTCGCCTGCCCTGCAGCGGAGGGTCCCGGCAGGCAGTCAGGGGACTCGAAGCGGGGCCGGCGGCCGGGGGCGTGCCTGGGGGGCAGGCCGGCGGCCGCCGGTGCTGAAAGGCCGGAAGAAGACTCAGGCTTCCGGGAAGCTGATGGTGATCCTGTCGTCGTCGCCCTCATGGCGGGCCTTGATCTTCAGCTCCATGCTGTTGTTGCGGAAGCCGAAGGCCAGCGCCACTTTTTCCCTGTCCTTTTCGATATGGGTCATTTCCCGGATCGCCTCGACGATCTTGCTGCCGACCTCGGCGCCGGGAGACGGCAGTTCGGCGGTGCGGTATTCGGCGGTCACCCGGACCTTGCCGCCCCCGGTCGAGACCAGGGAAATCTTCTCGGCATTGTTGTTGATGCCGTGCAGCACGGCGAGGGCGATCCATTTCAGGGCCGCGTCCCGGGCCTCGGGGGCCCGGGCGATCTCCGACATCTCCTTCAGCGGATCGGTGGTGGCGAAGCAGTCGCAGAGCGACTGGACTTGTTGATGGATGCTGGATGTATCTTTCATAACAGTCCTCCTTCTGTTTTCTTCTCCCGCCGCGGCTTCGTAGCCGGCGGGATCGATAAGTATAGTCAGGCAAAAGGACGTGCAGTAACCCTGTTGCGGCCTTTGCAGGCTTACTCTTCAGGATAAACACGATTCGGGGGAGGGGCAATGTGGCAGGGGGCAGCTTTCTGCTGAAAGCTGACGGCTGAAAGCTATTTCACTCGATCTTGTACTGCCTGTACTTCCGCACCACCGAGGGCTGACTGATGCCGAGCCGGCGAGCGGCCTCGCGGGTGGTCCGGCAGCGCCGCCTCGTCTCCAGCAGCAGCTCCCTCTCGTAGGCCTGCAGCCGGCCGACCAGCCCCTCCCCTGCCGCCATCGGCCTGGGGAGGGACTCGAAGCCGTCGGCCTCCTGCTCGTCGATGCTCGCCAGGATGAACTCGGTGATCTGGTCGTCGTTGGACATCACCACCGCATTCTCGATGATGTTGCGCAACTCCCTGACATTGCCGGGAAAGCGGTAACGCTGCAGCAAGCGCATCGCCTGCGGGCTGATGGTCCGGGCGCAGTTGTAGGTGCGGTTGGCCTCGCTGAGGTAGAAGCGGACGAGACCGGCAATATCCTCGCGCCTCTCCCGCAGCGGCGGCAGCTGGAGGATGAAGGAGTTGAGCCGGTAATAGAGATCCTGGCGGAAGGCCCTGGCGGCGACCAGGGCCTTCAGGTCCTTGTTGGTGGCGGCGATGGTGGCACACTCCACCTTGATCGACCGGGTGCCGCCGACCCGGCGGATCTCCTTGTTGTCGAGGTACTTCAGCAGCTTGGCCTGCAACGGCAGCGGCATGTCGCCGATCTCGTCGAGAAACAGCGTCCCCCCCTGGGCCAGCTCGAACAGGCCGATCTTGCCCTTTTCGTCGGCGCCGGTGAACGCCCCCTTCTCATAGCCGAACAGTTCGGCCTCGAGCAGGTTCTCGGGCAGGGCGGCGCAGTTGATCTCAACCAGCGGATGGGTGTTGCGGGAGCTGTTTTTGTGGATCAGCCGGGCCAGCAGCCCCTTGCCGGTCCCCGACTCGCCCAGCACCAGGATATTGGAGGCGCCGATGTGGGAGAGCTTCAGGGCCATCTGCAGGATGCGCCGCATCGCCGCACTCTCGGCGACGATGTCGTTGCGCTCGAGTTCGAGCAGGCTGATGTCGGACAGCTCCTGGCGGTATTTCTCCCGCACCTGCTGACTCTTCTCGAATTCCCGGCGCAGGGTGTTGAGCTCGGTCATATCCCGCTCGTTGATGACGATGAGGGCGATCCGGCCGTCCTCGGTGAGCGAAGGAGTGCCGGTAGAGAGCAGATATTTGCCGGTTTTGGGGATAAACTGCATAACCGTCTGGCGCTGGCCGGAGGTCAAAACCCGCGAGGTCACCGAGTGGTCGAAGACCTTGCGCGCCAACAGATCCTTGATGTTGTGGCCGATGACGTCCTCGGCCCGGATGCCGTTCAGGGTCTCGGAGGCCCGGTTGATATTGATCACCACGCCGCTGCCGTCGCAGACCCAGATACCGTCGGAGGAGGAGTGAAATATGGTTTCGAACTGGCGGACCAGGACCTCGTGGGAACCTTGGTCAAAGGTGCTGTTGGCGGGCATGGCAGTATCTCCGATGCGAAAGAACCCGGCCGGGGCGGGATGGCGGGCGGCCCATCGCCGGCAATCAAAGCGACAGTACCATATCGAGAGAGGAGATGGCAATTCGCATGCCGCCGGGCCACCGGACAACCCGTTGACGGCTGGCGTCAATTTTGCATCTTCGTCGGTGGCGAAAAAGCAAGATCAGCTCTTTCCTTCGGGCTGAAAGTACGGTTTACTGCCATACGGCCTTCGGTCATTCCGCAACAGGTTTCCATGAAATACCCGATCAGAAAGACGCTCCTCATCGTCACCGGCTGCGCGGTCGTCATCCTCGTCGCCACCTTCGTCAATTACCGGATCACCCAGCATGTGGTGGAGAAGACCGTCATCGCCCAGCAGGAGGAGATGGCTGGCAAGGCGGTCAGTACCGTCGAAATCTGGCTCAATCAGCAGATGAAGATCCTCGACGCCGCCGCCGCCGCCGTTTCCCGGGCCGATCTCGGCGACGACCCGCAGACGATGCAGCTGCTTCATATGGCGATGAAGGCCGGCCATTTCACCGACGTCTATGTCGGCACCCCCGGCGGCAGACTGATCGACGGCGCCCGGTGGACCCCGCCCGCCCACTACGATCCCCGCGACCGGCCCTGGTACCGGCGGGCGATCGAGACCGGCACCATGAGTTTCACCACCCCCTATGTCGATCTGGTGACCAACGAACTGGTCATCGCCCTGGTGAAACCGCTCACCGTCGACGGCAAATTCGTCGGCGTCATGGGGGCCGACACGGTGCTCGACACCCTGGTGGACAACGTCCTCAACTACAAGCAGAGCGAATCGGGCTTCGCCTTCATCGTCGAAAAGAGCGGCACCATCATCGTCCATCCGGAAAAGAGCTACGTCATGCGGGCCAGGCTGCAGCGTGATCGAGCCGGCCCTTGAACGGCAAGGTCGGTACCTTCGAGCCGACCGGGTCGGGACGATCTCCTACCGGGGTGCCGACGGCCGCGACAATCTGCTGTCCTTCAAGCAGATCACCGGCTCCGACTGGTTTCTGTGCGTCACCGTTCCCCGCGAGGAGGCCTATTCGCTGACCCGCAAGACCACGATGGTCTTTGCCATGGAGATCGTCCTGCGCTCCTCGGCTTTTTGCTGCTGATGGTCCTGCTGAGCCTCTCCGCCGGCAGTGCCGTCATCTTTCTCTTCAGCAGGCGCTACAGCACCGCGGTCCAGCAGCACCGGGAGGAACTGCACGGCATCAGCCGCGATCTGGAGTGGAACATCACCAAGCGGATGGAGGTCGAGACCTATTACAAGACCCTGTTCAACGTCGCCAACGACGCGATTTTGATCAGCAACGATCTGGCCTATGTCGAATGCAACCAGAAGGCGGTGGAGATGTTCGGCCTGCCGCGGGAGGAACTGCTGAAAAAGACCATCCTCGACTGCTCGCCGGAGCTGCAGCCGGACGGCTCAAGAAGCCGCGATCGTCTCGCCGAAATCCTGCGGGATTCGCGCAACGGCAAGCAGAACGTCTTCCGCTGGTCCTTCATCCGGGCCGACGGCGTGGAGTTTCCGGCCTCGGTCGGGCTGACCAGCTTCACCCTCAACAATCGGGATCTGGTGCTGGCATCGATCCGCGACATCTCGAAGCGGGTCGACGCCGAGATGCGGCTGATGCAGGCCCAGAAGATGGCGGCGGTGGGCGAGATGCTGGGGGCGATCGCCCACCAGTGGCGCCAGCCGCTCAATACCCTCTCCACCTACATCTCCAGTCTCCAGGCCGCCCACTACAACGGCATGCTGTCGAAGGAAGTGATCGAGCGGGTGGTGTCGGGGGCGAGCGACCAGATCTCCTTCATGTCGAAGACCATCGACAACTTCCGCAACTTCTTCAAACCCTCGAAGACCAAGGGGCCGGTGGACATCCTCAAGGCGGTCATCAGCGCCGTCAAGCTGATGGAGGCGCAGATGCGCCACAACCGCATCAACCTCACCGTCACCAACCGGACCGGCACCAATTCGCTGCTGGTCTTCGGCTACCAGGGGGAATTCATCCACGTCCTGGTCAATATCCTCGCCAACGCCAAGGACGCCATCCTGGACAACGACGAGCGGCAGCCGGGCGCGGCCGACCGCTTCATCAATATCGCCGTCTCGCAGACCGCCGAGGCGGCGATCATCGAGATCGCCGACAACGGCGGCGGCATCCCGGAACATCTCCTGCCCAATATCTTCAATCCCTATTATACTACCAAAGGGACCTCCTCCGGCACCGGCCTGGGCCTCTACATGTCGAAGATGATCGTCGAGAAGGAGATGGAGGGCGAGAGTCAAGGCGGAAAACACCGGCAACGGGGCGAAGTTCACGATTAGTTTGAAAAAGATGAACGAAGCTTTCAGCGATCAGCATTCAGCGGTCGGCTAAGAGCAGAACCAATGAGCCGATCATCACTACAACTTTATAAAATCACATCAGAAAAGCTGAAAGCTGACGGCTGAAAACTGATACCTGACAGCTTCAAATATGATTTCCGCAGAAATGAAAAACTGCCACATCCTCCTGGTCGACGACGAGCAGTCGGAGCTCGACGCCTACAGCCTGCTGCTCACCTCCATGGGGATCACGCCACGTCGTCACCGAAAACGACAGCCGGCGGGTCTGTGCCCGGCTGGCCACCATGCAGTCGCCCATCGTCTTCCTCGACCTCAACATGCCCTACATGACCGGGCAGGACGTGCTGCGCGAGCTGAAGGTCAAGCATCCCCAGGTGCCGGTGATCATCATCACCGCCAATTCGGAGATCGAGACCGCGGTCGAGTGCCTGCGGCTCGGGGCCCACGACTACCTGGTCAAACCCATCGACCTGAAGATGTTCAGCTCGGCCCTGCGCAATGCCCTGGAAATCAGCCTGCTGCGCAACGAGGTGATGTCGCTGAAGGGCATCTCCTTTGCCGCGACCGGCCAAGAGGCATCCGGCCTTCGACCGGATCGTCACCCGCAACCCGGCCATGCTCTCGATCTTCCAGTATATCGAATCGATTGCCGGCAAGCGGCATGCCGGCGCTGATTCTGGGCGAGACCGGCTCCGGCAAGGAACTGATCGCCAGGGCCATCCACGATATCAGCGGGGTCCCCGGCGACTACGTGGTGGTCGATGTCTCCGGGCTCGACGACACCCTCTTTTCCGACACCCTCTTCGGCCACGCCAAGGGCGCCTATACCGGGGCCGAAGGCAGCGCGCTCCGGCCTCATCGAAAAGGCGGCCGGCGGCACCATCTTCCTCGACGAAATCGGCGATCTCAGCGAGGTCTCCCAGGTCAAACTGCTGCGTCTGCTTCAGGAGAACATCTACTATCCGCTGGGCTCCGACAAGCCCAAGCAGTGCCAGGCCCGGATCATCACCGCCGCCAACAAGGACCTCACCATGCTGGCGGGGCAGGACGGCGAGTTCCGGATGGACCTCTACTACCGGCTGTCCACCCACCTCATCCGCATCCCGCCCCTGCGGGAGCGGCGGGAAGATATCCCGGCCCTGGTCAATTTCCTCGCCGCCGAGGCCGCCGCCGCGATGAACAGGCAGACGCCGGCGGTCAGCGAACAGGCGATGGCCCTGCTGATCAGCCACCCTTTCTGGGGCAATATCCGCGAACTCAAGGCCTATATCGCCGATGCCGTCGCCCGCTGCGATCAGGGGCTGATCACCGACAACCTCATCGCCGAACGGTTGACCGGCCGGGCTGCCGGCGCAACCGTACCCGCCGCCTCGACCGAAGCGGCGTCCCTCGCCACCCTTTTCGGCCGCTTCCCGACCCTTGAGGAACTCACCGAATACGCCGTCGGCGAGGCCCTGGCCACCGCCGACAACAACCAGAGCCAGGCCGCCCGATTGCTGGGCATCTCGCGCCAGGCACTGAACAAGCGGTTGAAAAAGAAGGGGTAGCCATCAGCTGGAAAATTTCAGTTTTCCTGAACACGTTCGATTATCACCACGCTGTGTCAACTTTGCTTGACACCGTCAACCCTGGTTGACCTTACGGTTGACACGCGTCTTTCCAAGCCGTTCCCCAACCCTCTCACTGCGCCCGGCTGCTGCTTCAAGCTGACCGTTGACCGCTGGCAGTTCCTTTTGCCGACCGTTGACCGCTGACCATTGACGGCGCAACGCATCTTTTGCAGGTTGCTGACCGCTGATCGCTGACTGCCTCTTTCCTGGCACACAATTTGTTAGTACATCCTCAACCCCCGCCATCGCCCTCGGGCGCCATGGTACCCCTTTCCACCAATCACCGAGAGGACCGCATGAACCTACTGAGCAGATTCACCCTCCCCGCCGTCGCCCTTTCCCTGGCGCTGGGCTCGTTCGGCCTGGCCCAGGCCAACACCGTCAAAATCGGCAACATCGAACCGATGTCCGGCCCCTCCGCGACCCTTGGCCAGCAGGGCAAGGCGGCCCGCGAGATGGCGGTCGAGGAGATCAACGCCGCCGGCGGCATCAAGTCGCTGGGCGGGATGAAGCTGGAACTGATCTACGCCGACTCCGAGTCGAAACCGGAGAAGGGCGTGGCCGAGGCCGAACGGCTGATCAACACCGAGAAGGTCCATGTCCTGACCGGCTGCTGGAACAGCGCCGTCACCTACCCGACCACCGCGGTGGCCGAACGCTACGGCATCCCCTTCATCGTCCCGGTCTCGGTCGCCGACAAGATCACCGAGCAGGGCTTCAAGAACGTCTTCCGCATCGCCGCCAAGGACTCCTGGTGGACCCGGGACCAGTTCGCCTTCCTCAAGGACATGCAGGACGAGTTCGGCACCAAGGTCGAGAAGCTCGCCTTCGTCTATGAGAACGGCGACTGGGGCAAGGGCTTTGCCACCCAGTGGAAGAAGCTGGCCGAGGAGGCCGGTTACCAGATCGTGCTCGACGAACCGTACCCCTCCACCGCCACCGACCTCAGCCCGGTGGTCCAGAAGATCCGCCGGGCCAGGCCGGACGTGCTGATGCTGGTCTCCAACGCCGCCGACGCCATCCTCCTCACCAACACCATCGCCGAGTATAAGGTGCAAGCTGAAGGCGATCGTCGCCTCCGGCGGCGGCCATGCCGACCCGTCCTTCCTCAAGGCCGCCGGCAAGAACGCCGAGCACATGTTCGACATCGTCGAATGGGAGACCGACATCAACAAGCCGGGCGCCAAGGAAGCCAACGACAAGTTCAAGGCCAAGAACGGCTACAACCTGACCGGCGAAGCGGTCGACGCCTATCTCGCGATGTATGTCCTGAAAGACGCCCTGGAGCGTGCCGGGTCGCTGGAACCGGCCAAGATCCGCGAGGCGCTGGCAACCACCAACCTCACCGACGGCCCGGGCATGATCGTCGGCTACGAAGCGGTCAAGTTCGACGCCACCGGCCAGAACGAAATGGCCTCGCCGGTCATCGTCCAGATCGCCGATCTCGGCCAAGGCCTCGAGCGGGTCACCATCTGGCCGAAAGCCGCCCGCCGCGCCGGCTACACCCCGGTCTTCCCGGTCACCAAGTAAGGACCGGCGGCAACTGACTCCGGCAGGCGGATCTCTCCGCCTGCCGATCTTTCGGCACATCAGGGAGGTTACAATGCTCTACGTCATCGAGGACATGATCAACGGTATTCTTATGGGATCGATCTACGGCCTCACCGCCATGGGTCTCACCATCATCTTCGGGGTCCTCAAGGTCATCAACTTCGCCCACGGCTCGCTGCTGATGGTCGGGATGTACGTCGCCTACTGGGCCATCACCCTGTCCGGCATCCATCCCTATCTGGCGCTGGCCATCGTTATCCCGGTGATGTTCGCCTTCGGCTATGCCCTCCAGAGCATTGTCATCAAACCGATCTTCATCGCCGAAAAGAACGTCCGCGAACCGATCACCGTCATCATCGTCACCACCGGCATCTGGTACATTCTCGACAACCTCACCCTCCTCGTCTTCGGCCCGCAGTACCGCTCGCTCACCGCCAACCCGCTGCAGGGACAGATGTTCGAACTGGGCTCGATGTTCATCTCCGCCGCCAAGTTCTACGGCTTCCTCACCGCCCTGATCACCGCCGTCGCCATCCATCTCTTCATGCAGAAGACCATCATGGGCCGGGCCATCCGGGCCACCAGCATGGACCGCGAGGCCGCCAGCCTGATGGGGATCAACCAGTACCGCATCTACAACGTCGCCTTCGGCATCGGCGCCGCCACCACCGGCATCGCCGCCGTCACCCTGATCCCCTTCAACAACGTCTTTCCCACCGTCGGCGTCCTCTTTGACATCAAGGGCTTCATCATCGTCGTCCTCGGCGGGCTCGGCTCGATCAGCGGCGCCCTGCTCGGCGGCATCATCGTCGGCCTGATCGAATCGGTCGGGCCCGCAGTTCATGACCGCCACCTGGACCGAGGCCATCGTCTACGGCCTGTTCCTGATCGTCCTGTTCGTCAAGCCCTCCGGACTGTTCGGGCAGAAGGACGACTGGTAAGACCCTGAAAGCGGTGGCCGTCCGTCACCGTCAATTTCAAGCGTGAGGACTCATGCAATGAAGCAACACCATCTCAACACCATCATGGTCGCCGGCCTCCTCGCGATCGCCTTCGCCCTGCCGCTGGTGGTCCGCAGCGCCACCTACCTCCACATCCTCGTCCTGCTGTTCTTTTATGCCTATCTGACCACCAGCTGGAACATCGTCGGCGGCTTCGCCGGGGTCCTGCCCCTCGGCCACGCCGCTGTTCGTCGGCATCGGCGCCTACACCTCGACCATCCTGTCGCTGCAGTACGGGATCAGCCCCTGGCTCGGCATGCTGGTCGGCGGCGTCCTCGCTACCATCGTCGGGGTGATCATCAGCCTGCCGACCCTGAAGATGCGCGGCGCCTACTTCGCCCTCGCCACCATCGCCTTCGCCGAGGGCTTCCGGGTCATGGTCGAGAACATCGACTATATCGGCCCGCTCAAGCTCAACGGCCCCCGCGGCCTGCAGATCCCGCCGCTCGAGACCGGCCTCGCCAGCTTCATGTTCGCGAGCAAGGAACCGTACTACTACATCATCCTGATCATGCTGCTGGCCGTCATGCTCCTCACCTACCTCATCTCCCGCGCCAAGCTCGGCTACTACCTGATGGCCGGCGGCGAGGAGCCGGAGGCGGCCATGGCCCTCGGCGTCAACGTTGCCAAGGCCAAGCTCATCGCCATGGCGATCAGCTCGTTTCTGACCGCCCTGGCCGGCACCTTCTACGCCCAGTTCTCGCTCTATATCCACCCCAAGTCGATCATCAGCCTCGACATGTCGTTCGAGATCGCCTTCATCGCCCTGGTCGGCGGCCGCGGCAGCATCATCGGCCCGATCCTCGGCGCCCTGCTGCTCCGCCCGGTCGGCGACTTCTGCCGCATCTACTTCGGCGACACCCTGCCGGGGCTGCATCTGGTGATCTTCGGCCTGGTGCTGATCCTCGTCATGCTCTTCCAGCCGCGCGGCATCCAGGAGCCGATCAGCCGGGCCTACCAGGCACTGTTGAACCGCCTGATCCCTCAACCCACCCTTGGGAGATAACGCCATGTCCATGCTCCAGGTAACAAACATGACCAAGCAGTTCGGGGGGCTGCGCGCCATCGACGCCCTCGATCTGACCATCGACAAGGGCCAGATCCTGGGGTTGATCGGCCCCAACGGCGCCGGCAAGTCGACCGCCTTCAACTGCATCGCCGGGGCCTTTGCCCCCACATCCGGCGAGATCACCTTCGAAGGCGAGCGGATCAACGGCTACAAGCCCTGGAACCTCTGCAAAATGGGATTGGCCCGGACCTTCCAGATCGTCAAGCCCTTCGCCTCGAAGAACGTCCTCTACAACGTCACCGTCGCCAGCTTCTCGACGACCAACAGCCGCAGGGTCGCCGAGGACAAGGCCCTGGCGGTACTCGAATCGCTCAACTTCGCCGGCAAGAAGGATATCCTCGCCGGCAACCTGACCATCGCCGACCGCAAGCGCCTCGAGATCGCCAAGGCCCTGGCCACCGAGCCCAAGCTGCTGCTGCTCGACGAGGTTATGGCCGGCCTCCGGCCCAACGAGGTCGACGAGATGGTCGAGATCTTCAAGAACCTGCGCGACCGGGGCATCACCATCTTCGTCATCGAGCACATCATGCGGGCGATCATGGCCCTGTCCGACCGGATCGTCGTCATCCAGTTCGGCAAGAAGATCGCCGAGGGGACCCCGCAGGAAATCGCCAACAACGAAGCGGTCATCAAGGCCTATCTGGGAGAGGATTATGTCGCTGCTGGAAATTGAGAACATCGACGCGTCCTATGGCGACGTCCAGGTCATCTTCGGCCTGTCGCTCACGGTCGAGAAGAAAGAGGTGGTAGCGATCATCGGCGGCAACGGCGCCGGCAAGTCGACGCTGCTGCGGGTCATCTCCGGGCTGATGAAGCCGAGCGCCGGCCGGATCACCTTCGACGGCCGGCCGATCCACAGCGAGCCGCCGGAGAACATCGTCACCCACGGCGTGGTCCACGTCCCCGAGGGGCGGCGGCTGTTCCCGCTGATGTCGGTCAAGGACAACCTGCTGGTCGGGGCCTACAACTCCCGGGCCCGGGGCGAGACCGACAAGACCCTGGCCGAGGTCTACAAGCTGCTGCCGCGTCTGGCCGAGCGGGAGAATCAGCTGGCGATGACCCTGTCCGGCGGCGAGCAGCAGATGGTGGCGATCGGCCGGGGCCTGATGGCCAAGCCGCAGCTGTTGATGCTCGACGAGCCGTCGCTCGGCCTGGCCCCGATCCTGATCAAGGACATCTTCAAAACCGTCCGCCAGATCGCCGACCACGGCATCACCGTGCTGATGGTCGAGCAGGACGTCCGCCATTCGCTCTCCCTCTCCGACCGCGGCTACGTCCTCGAGCACGGCCGGGTGGTGATGGAGGGCCGGGCCGAGGTCCTGATCGATGACCCCCATATCAAAAAGGCCTACCTCGGCATCTGATTCCCGCAAACACCGTGCCGCCTGCGGGCGGCGCGGCATCGGCGCGAACCAGAAATCGCCCGGGGCGACGGTCAGGGATATCTCTATGCCACCTTGGCGGCCAGTTCCTTGCCATAGGCTTGGGCGACCTTGATCCCACCATCGACCGAACTCGATTTCAACATCAGCGGGCCGCTGACCATATCCATGCCAAAAACGTTCTTCATCGTATCGAAAATGCGCTCCGCCGCTTCGCCACTCCAGCCGAACGAACCGAACGTCCCACCCTTTTTATCCTGCAAATCGGCTCGTTCGGCGAGAAACAGGAAGGTCTTCATTCTGTCCATCATCGCGCCGTGATAGGTGGATGAGCCGAAGGCGTAGATGTCAAAGTCGGCAAGCTCGGTTTCCCGCTTGATCTCCGTGACGTCCTTCAGCGTCACCTGAACTGCGGAGAAACGTAACCCTTCTGCAATCAGTTCGGCTATTTTGGTCGTCTCGCCGGTACGGGATGAATAGACCACGAGTGCTTTCGCCATGTCAGATACTCCTTTGATGATAGTGTTATAATCGTTTCAACCATCCCCTCCTTGTTTGGTCCGGTGACGACTTCGTTGCCCGAGGGGAAGACGGGAATCGATCCTGGAACCTCCGCCGGATCTGCCGGGGTTTACAAAAGTACTGAATATTACCTGATCGTTTTCAGGGTCTTGAACTTGTCGTGCCATGCACAGCAGTCGCAATAGGTTTCCGTTTCCTCCACCACCTCCAAGGGAATGGATGTGGTTTCCTGATCGACAGGAACGATTTTCCCATCTTTCAATTCGAACTCGAAAATAGTGTACTGGTCTTCCGGATCCTTCACATAAAACCGCTGAGATCCGCAGTCCGGGCATTGCATCGGCCTCATCACCAACCTCCTGTCTGTGTTGCATCCACAACCGGAAAGATTTGTCAGATGATACCAGTATAGAAGGGAGCGGGGAATCGAGTCAAGGACGGGAGGTGTCAGGCGTGCAGTCCGAGGATGAATGGTTCAGCAGGAAGTAATCTCACCGGTTCTGCAGTTCGACGATCCGCACCTGGGGATCGGTCTGGCTGCCCTCACTCATCTGCCGCAGCAGCTCGAACAGGGTGAGAAGACGTGACTCGGTGCCGACAAAGGCCCGTTCGGTCAGACTCTCCAGCCAGGCCAGGGCCTTTTCCGTCGCCGGGGTCAGGTCGAAGTGCGGTTCGTCGGTCCCGGGCGGATAGAATTTCCGCAGCCAGCCCTTGTCGTTTTCGGCCCACTCGTTGAGATAGCCCTGCGCGGTCCCGGGAAAAGCCTCGGCCCCCAACTGCTCGCGCAGGGCGAAGAGTTCATCCTCCAACGCCTCGACCAGGTCGGCCTGAGGCAGATTGCGGACATTGGGCGCGATAAACACCCGCTGCAGGAAAGAGGCTACCAACGGCGCATGATGGGCGCAGATCAATCGCCAGGCCGGGTGGTTCTGGCGGAGCAGGTCCAATGTGGCGTAATCGAGGGCCATGTCTTGGCGCTATCGGTTTGTGGTACTTTCCATCAACCCGCAGTGCCTTTTTTCATTTCGACGTAATGCGCTGCGGCCAGGGCAGCCGTGCATCCATCGGCTGCGGCGAGCACGATCTGGTTGGCGTATTTCTGGCGGAGATCTCCCACCGCAAAAATACCGGCTATGCTGGTTTCACATTTTTGATCGGTAATGACATACCCGGTTGTGCTCAACTGTATCCCGGCCGGGACCAGCCCGTTGTTAGGGGCAAAGCCGACAAAGATGAACACCCCCTCGACAGGAACCTCACGGTCGGCATCGGTCTTTCTGTTCTTCAAGGAAATACCGGAAACGCCGCCGGCATCCGAGTTGATTTTGGTGACCACCGTATCAAAAACGATTTCAATTCGAGGCTCGGCCAAAACCCGCTGCTGCAGGATACGACTGCCGCGAAATTCATCGCGACGATGGATGAGATAGACCTTCTCGGTAATTTTGGCGAGATAGAGGGCATCTTCCAGAGCGGTATCGCCGCCGCCGACAACGGCGACGGTCTTGCCGCGGAAAAAGAACCCGTCGCAGGTGGCGCAGTAGGAAACTCCTTTGCCGAAGTTCTCGATCTCCCCCGGGGTATTCAACTTTTTGGCAGTCCCCCCTGCCGCCAGAATAACGGCATGGGTGCGTAAAACGGTGCCGTCATCAAGACGTACCGAATGGTATGGAAGTCCGGGCTCCGTGGCGACGACTTCCCTCTGCAGCATTTCGAGGTCGTAGGATTTGGCATGTTCATGAAATTTCTCGCATAGTTCGAAGCCGCCGATATCAATAAAGCCCGGGTAGTTCTCAACTCCCTTGGTGATGGCGACTTGTCCTCCGAAAACACCCCGTTCGACAAGAACCACATTCAGGGCGGCACGCTTGGCATAGATACCGGCGGTCAGGCCGGCAGGCCCGCCACCGACGATGATGACATCATATATTTCACTGTTCGGCATTCTGTCCTCTTTGCTGGGTCATTATATTCGACTGTTTGCTATGCATCTCCGATTCTGGAGTTTAATCATTTTTTTCCCGATAGGACGAGTCAAGATTTTTTGAAAAGACGGTCCATCAAGCCTTTCTTCTGTGGTTCAGGCAGACCAAGCTGGCGACAGATGCACACCTCGAGATCGTGATCGGAGATATCGGACCCTTCGACGACGATCTCATCGCCGACCATGACCGCCGGCGCCACCGGCAGATCAAGGGCAAAGTAGTCGTCGGTCTCGTACTCGGACTTCGGCTTTGAGGTGATATCGATTTCCACCGGATATTTTTCGCCCAACCTGGGCATCATCTGGTTGAAGTGTTTTCACGGTTTGCCATTTGGTTCATTGAGAAAAAAGCGGATCTTGAGCATGTTCTTCTCCTTGTCGGAAGTGAATGAAAATCCATCAACCTGTCATGTTGATTGCGTGATCAGCTCTAGAAAATGGGCGTTCAGATCTCGTCAATTTTTGGGAGTACCAATGTCCTGCATACGGAGAAGAAACGTATCCGCCGGCAGATAATCGACGAGCCGGAGATCCGGGCGTTCCCTGCCGTCTGCGTCAAGAAAGACAATCGTCGGCACACCCTTCACCTCGTACTTTTTCAGCAGCTCCTCATGGTAGCGATTACCGCCCTTGGTCACATCGACCTTGACCATGATGAAGTTGTTGTCGGCCAGGCGGACAACGTCGGGATGATGAAAGGTGACTTCCTCGAGTTCCCGGCAGGGCGTGCACCATGTCGCGTAAAAATCAATGATAACCGGTTTTCCACGATCCTGTGCCTCCTTCAGGGTTGCCTCCGTGTACGGTTTCCAGGTCACTCCAGGGCCCCGCATGGCGATGGTCGCCACCAGAAAAGTAGCGATAACCAGGCCGGCAATGCCAACCCCGCCCTTCAGCAGCGGAAACGCCCGGAAGTTGGCCTGACTCCTGTCGATCCAGCCAAGGTGCAGGCCGGCAGCCAGGGCGACAACGGCCAGCAGGATGGTGCCCCCGTCTCCCGGCAGGATCGGGCGGATGAAATGGGCCGCCATTCCGACCAGAACCCATCCCATCAGCTTTCTCACCCAGATCATCCACCCCCCTGAACGAGGAAGCTTTTCCAATTGCCCGGAAAACATCGCCAGGAAAAAGAGCGGCAGGCCGAGTCCCAGACTCAAGGTGAAAAAGACCACAAAGCCAAGCCATGGGCTCCCCATACTGGCCACCCAGGTCAGCAGCCCGAGGACGAACGGCCCGATACACGGGGCGGCAACGACTCCAAGGGTTATGCCCATGAACAGGCTGCCGAAATACCCGGTATACGATTTCGCCGCCGCCTGCGTCAGGCCGCTGGGCAGGCGCATCTCCCACAGGCCGAACAGGCTCGTGGCAAAAAAGACCAGCACACCGGCCACGACAAGAAGGACGATCGGATTCTGGAGCATCGCCCCCATCAGGCCGCCGGTCAGCGAGGCGACAACCCCGAGCAAGGAGTTGGTGAGAGCCAGTCCCAGCAGGTAGCACAGTCCATGCACCAGAAGTCTGCCCCGGCCCTCGCCGCCTTTGGTGGCCTGACCGCCAAAGTAGGACACGGTGATGGGGATCATTGGATAGACGCAGGGGGTCAGGTTCAAGGCCAGGCCACCGGCAAAAATACCAAGCAGGGTCCAGATCATGGCCCAGCCGTAGAGGGGCCCCGGTGTCCTGGAATCCTCGGCAGGCGCCGCCAGACCTGCCGGAGCACTGGCAACGGGCAGGCCTCGCGCCTGCCATTCCGGATAACCGTATGGGTCGCGATACACATTGGTGTAACCGAGTTGTACGGCCACCCGGGCCGCCGAGTCACTGCGGACTCATGTAAGGCCCGCTCAGTAAAAGACCAGGGTTCGGTTCTTATCCGGCCCAAGGAATTTTTCCAGATCCGAGGCCTTGCGCCATCGCGCCCAGGCAGTCGGTTCCATCGGAAAATTGACGGCACCCTTGAGATGCCCGGTCCTGAACTCCCATTCCTGGCGGGTATCCACCAGGAAAAGGCTGTCGGCATCCTCCTGGTAGCGCCTGCGCCAGCTCATCGGTCGTGATGATCCGGTAGTTCCCGTTTTTCCCTTCGGCAAGAACATCATCCCAGGTGGCCTGCCTGGGAGTAACTGCACGGTTGGTGAACCACAGGGCTCCGATGGTCAGCAATACGGCGACGATGGCTATCAACGTTGTCTTTGTGTTTTTCATGGCATGGCCTTTGCGAGTGGTTGAATGCAGCTCAACATTCACAGCTTTTTTTCGCGTTCCAGCTTTGACAGAAGGAACGTCGCGCCCCTTAACGAGAGGCCGACTCTCTTTGCCAGTTCATCTGCACTGAGGGGGCCATATCTGCTGGTCAAAGAGGTGATCTCATCTTCGAGCTCCTCAAACCAGTCTTCGAACAACACCAGCAGATCGGGATCGGTTATGGCCATCAGTTGTTTGGATTGAGCAACCTTGTCCACCAGGGTCTGGCACATCTGGGTTGGGTCGACACCTTCGCCCATGCACTCGGCAAGTCAGAGATGGACCATGCTGGAGATCTTGTCCTGCCCGGTTTCTCCCAGGAGATTCATGATGAACCGGGTCCGGCCTTCCTCGCCCAGTAACGGCAGGAGTTGCCTGAGCGCGATCGCGGTCTGATTCGCCGCATCTTCCGGGTCCAACCTGCTGAATACTTTTTCTATTTCGTTCATGAATAACCAATCACCTCCTGCAGAATCTTTAAAATGTTGTTCGGGTGGCCAATAGATTTTCCGCTACCGCATTCAGATCCCGTATCGCCCCGAGAATGGCTGGATCAGAGAGCTCGTAATAAATGAATGGACCGCTGCGCTCGATTGTCACCAGCAACGACCGTTTCAGCTCCTTGAGATGATGGGAGACGAGGGGTTGCGAGAGTCCAAGCTCTTCGACAATACTCCCCACCGCCTTCTTTCCCTGGCTGATGCACAGGAGGATGCGGAGTCGGTTTTCGTCGGACAGGCTCTTGGCCAGAAATGCCACTGATTGAAATTCTATATCAAGGGCCTCGCCCGTATCACGTGCGAGAATGGAAACTGGTTGTTGCCCATCATCCATTGCATGTTCTCCTGCCATTATCATCCTGTGTGTGGTCGGTGAGGAGTTAAAAATAAACATATCAATGTTCATTTATATATAAATATATTGCCAAGCTGCTTACCTGTCAAGAAGAATAGATACGAACCAGCCTGGAGAATCGAAGTGGATGCAGGAGCGAAAGATTTTCCGTTTCTGCGGGTTGACCGGTCACCACAATACCGTGGGGATATCATTCTGTGTCAGCCACTGGCGGCCCTTGTCGGTCAGGCGGTATTTCTACAAGCGGCTGTTGTCTTCCCTATCGCATCAAGTTTCTCCGAAGGGAACGGCCTCGATCAATGGTAGCGCATCGAGGCCCATCAGGCCAACTGGAACACCATCCTCGCCAGCATCATCGGCCACCACAACATTTTCCACCCCCGAGCGGTGATCGATCTGGCCCATTGGCTGGTGGATAACACCGGCTCTTTCTACGCCATCAGTCACCTGACCGACTACCTGAAATCCCTCGGCCACCGGGTGCGCAAAAGCTCAGTGGTCGATTGGCTCGCCGCGTTCGAGGATGCCGGGCTGCTGTTCAGCGTGAATATCTTTTCCAGCTCGCCGACCCGGATCAGCGTCAATCCCCGCAAGGTCTACTGCATCGACCACGCCTTGGCGGCCTCGGTCAGCTCTGGCATTCTCACCAACCCCGACAGCCTGCTGGAAAATCTGGTGTTCACCGCACTGCGCTGGGTGACCCAGGAGATTTTCTACTACAAAACCAAGACAAATCGGGAGGTGGACCTTGTCGCGTTGTTACCGTCAGTGCCGGGTCAAGTACGAGCCGTAAGGCTGGTCCAGGTCTGCGCCTCGCTGGCTGATCCCCGCGTCAAGCAGAGCGAGGTCCGCTCCCTCTCCGAAGCCATGGTTGAACTGGCAGTGACGGAGGGCACCATCGTCACCTGGCGTACCAATGAAACCATCCCCGTGGGTTTTGGCTCCATCCAGGTGGTGCCGGTCTGGCGGTTTCTGCTGGAGATGGAGCCGTAAAGCTACTTGATCGGTTACTAAGTCGGTACTTTGATCAGTGAGGCGGGGCATGTCGTAAGTCGTGTCGTAAGTTTGTCGCAACCCCCCCCAAGTCACACCTCAAGTCAGCCCCCAAGTGGGTCGTCCTATTCTTCCTCCGGTTTTTCATCTCCGACCGATTCGATCTGCTTCACCATCCGGTCAAAATCACTTTCAAACAACCGGTCCTGCACAATGCGGTATTTTTCGTATTCGCTTTCGGCATGGGTTTTGGCCAGCTCGGCCGATACCTTTCCCGCGTCCTGCAGAATCTCCCGGTCCCAGAGTTTCAGAAAACCCGCCAACCGTTTTTCCCAGTCCTCCATGGTCATGGGAATTTTGCGCATGGCCTGAATCTCGGCCATGTCGAGATAGGCGGAGACGATGCGCTGCATTTGCGCCAGTTCGAACTCGGAGAGATAGTTCTTGGCGATGGCGACATCGTATCGATGGATTTTCCCATGGGGCGCACCTTCCCAATGGGTCAGCCCCATGTTTTCCTTACGGTGATCGGCTCGATCTACAATGACCTCCGCCGCCGTCTGGCCGTGGATGGCGTAGTGCATCTTGTTCTGCACGGCGGCGAAAAAGCGCTTGGTGGCCGTGGCGGTCGAGTCGTAATCCAGCGCGGTGGCGTAGATGTCTGTGATCTTCTGATAGAACTTGCGCTCGGAAAGCCGGATTTCCCGGATTTTTTCCAGTTGGCGCTCAAAGAACTCATCCGTCAGGTTACCGCCGCGTTTGAGGCGTTCGACATCCATGGTCCAGCCCTGGATGGTGTAATCCTTGACGATCTGGTTGGCCCATTTGCGGAACTGCACCGCCCGCTCGTTTTCGATCTTGAAGCCGACGGCGATGATGGCCTGCAGGTTGTAGTGCTTGACCCGGTAGTTCTTGCCATCGGCGGCAGTTGTTAAGTATTGCTTAATAACTGCCTCTTCTTCGAGCTCGTTGTCGGCGAAAATGCGCTTCAAGTGCTGGTTGATGGCGGGCACCGAGACATCGTAGAGGGTGGCCATCATCTTCTGGGTCAGCCAGATGTTTTCGTCCTCGTAGCGCATTTCCACGCTGGCTTCCGAACCGCCTCCAGCCGCGACAAAGGTCAGATATTCCGCCGCTGAGGAACGAACCATGGCCGTCTCTTTCTTATGAGGTTTCTGTATCTCTTTGGCCTTATCCTTCTTCATTCAACTCCTCCCCAGCTTTGATACCTGTCCCGGGACCAGCGGAGGTATTTCATCAGCTCCCAGTTGATCGATTCGGGATCGAATCGCTCACTGTCAAAGCTCCCACCGGACCATTCCGTATAGCTTATGTGTTCCTCGTGATTCGGGTCTTTCAGCGCATTTAAGAATTCACAATAACCGGGTACGCCGCCCACATCTTCCGGCGGGCAGGCTCGTTGACCATCAAGGCAGGCCAGTTCAGTTCTCAGTTCAGGATTGAAATAGCGGCTTTCCTCAAGAACTAGTTCATGTTCCCAGCCGCCACCAAAATCATACAGATATTGGAAGGTGCGGCCTTTCTGTTTGATCAGATCCCCGAGACGATACCTGCCACATGGCAACCCATCCTCCTTTGATTCCGGATATTCCGTGTATCGTTTATTCCCGATGGTGAACTCGTGAAGATGGCTGTCGGTCCAACCCATGACAATCTGGATGACGTCGTGCAGCCGGTCCAGCGTGATGCTGGCGGGCACGACAAAACGCCGCAAAATAGCCGGTTCAATATCAAGCAGCTGTATTTTCAGTAGATAAAGTCGTCCATTCATTACTTGTATTCTCCTAAACCATGCTGAGTTCAAGTTTGTGTTTTATCTTCTCCCAGCCCGGGATGACAGAGTCGAGAAGCTTATAAAATTCTGGGCTATGATCATGATATTTCAGGTGACACAGCTCATGCGTAACGACATAGTCAATGCATTCTTGAGGCGCTCTGATCAAGTCGGCATTGATGGTTATTGTGCCCTTGTCTGAAAGGCTGCCCCATCTTTTTTGCATTCGCATAATGGATAGTTTAGGCTGGCCAATACCAAGACCATTGAATTTTTGCCAGCAGCGATCCATGCTTTCCACAAATTGAAGCTGTGCCTTTTCCGAATACCATTGATTTAAAAGTTTCTTGGCAGCAGTTGGAGTCGGTTCGCTCCGGCAAGTGATATGAAAAAAGCCGCGAGATAATTTAACGGAGTTTTCCGGTCCTTCGACTAACTTCAAGCGGTATTGCTTTCCAAGATACAGGTGGGTCTCGCCGTTGACGTAACAGCGATCAGGCGTCTTTGGGTTAAACTGTTTAAAATAATTCAGCTGCCTGATAATCCAACGAGCTCGCTTTATTATTTTCTTTTCTATCAACTCGATATCAGACTGTACTGGCGCTTTGACAATAACCGTGCTGTCAGGAAGCACGGCAATTTCCATCGTTTTTCTGTCACAGTACAATAAACTGAAATCGATGGTCTTCCGCCCATAAACAACGGAGAGTTGGTTGTTATGGATTAACGCCCCCATTATTTGTAACTCCTGTGCTTTGCCACCTGCAACACCTTCTCGATGATGTCATCCATCTGATCAAGCGACAATTCGATGCCTCTTTCCGTCTTGAGTTCATCATAGAGATAATCGTCAATTTCGTTGACTGCCTGTTTTTGAGCGTCTTCATCATCCCAGAAGTGAACTTTCTTGTGTTTTTCCAAAATGGCGTGAATAGCAATTGCCGTATTTGCCGCAGTGGATTCAAAGTCTTCTTCACCTAATTCGTGTTTTTCAAGGATTGGCTTAAGTACGCCGAAATAGGCCATGGCATCTTCATTGCCGGATAGTGTATCCGGTATATCATCATGCACTTTGCCGACAACCTTGTTGCGGATCTCCACGACTTTGTTCAGATAATCCAGATCGGATATTCTCTTGGCCCTGAAATCTTCAATCGCCTGCTGGATCAATTTTGAGAACTTCTCGTAAAACGCAGGGTCTTCATCCATCTTTTCGGTGATGACTTTCTTCGTGGCGTGCGCAATCGTATCAGCCTTTGAAGCCGTTGTTTTCTTGGTCTGGTAGACGCCTTGCTCCTCTTTGACCTGATTGAACATTTTGTCGTCAAAGATATTGACAGGCTCATTCAGTTGAACAACTTCGTTGGCTTGAATGTGTGTATCCAACAGCTTTTTGATTTTTGGCTCGTAATCCCGGTAATCAATGGCTTCTGCATACCGGAGCTTGACAGATACTTTAAGCGACTGGAACTTCCGAAGGTCTGCCTTGTATCTGATCAACGTTTTCTCGTCGGTTTCGGTCAGGAATTTCTCGGAAGAGAGTGCGATGCCAAGGGTTTTCCCGAACTCCGAAAGGCGGCTGTAAAACTCTTCCCGGAGATCGTCATCGGCAAGCAGCACTTCATAGGCTTCTTCATCGTAGGAATGCTTCACCGTTTTGAATAGATCCCAGAGATCGGAATACCGGCCCGGCAGTTTTTCCACTTCACTGTTGATTGATGTCAGGGTGCCGACAAGGTCGGATTCATCGAAGCCTTCAAATGCGCTGTACATGGTGAGCGCTTTGTCCAGTTCGCCGAGGACGCTTGCATAGTCGACTATAAAACCGAATTCCTTGCCCTCATGGAGCCGATTGACCCGCGCAATTGCCTGAAGCAGCGTGTGCTCTCTCAACACCCGGCACAAATAGAGGACCGCATTGCGCGGGGCGTCAAAACCAGTGAGCAGCTTGTCAACGACAATAAGGATTTCAGGTTCGCTGCCGTGCTTAAACTGGTTAATGAGCTGCTTGGTGTATTCTTCTTCACTGCCATAGCGCTTCATCATTTTTTGCCAGAATTTTACGACTTCATCCGTTGTCTCGTCATCGGTCTCTTCATAGCCTTCACGCATATCCGGTGGCGAGATAACGACCTCGGAGCTGACAATGCCTATCTCATTCAGGTGGGCGTTGTACTTGAGTGCGGATGCCTTATTCGGGGCTACCAGCTGTGCTTTGAATCCGGTTCCCTGCCAGCCCGCGCGAAAGTGTTCACTGATGTCAAAAGCTCTCATGTAGATGACCTGATCCGCCTTGTTCAGCATTTCTGCTCGCGCATACTTCCGCTTCAGGTCCGCCTGCTGCTCCTTGGTCAGACCTTGCGTGTGCCGCTCAAACCACAGATCAACAGCGTCTCTGTTTTGCGTCATCTCCACATGCCGCCCCTCATACAGAAGCGGAACCACCGCGCCGTCTTCAACGGCCTGCGTGATAGAATAATGGGGCTCCACCAATTCACCGAATTTGGTGAAGTTGTTCTTTTCCTTCTTCAAAAGCGGCGTACCGGTAAAACCCAGATAACAGGCATGGGGAAACATCTGTCTCATTCTGGCTGAAAAGGAGCCGAACTGGGTACGGTGACTCTCATCCACCAGAATGAAAATGTCGGGCGAGGCATCCTGATATTTCTTTGCCGCATACGCCTTGTCGAACTTATGAATGAGGGTTGTGATAATCCCCGATTTCTTTTCAGCGACAAGCTCCAGCAGGTTTCTGCCCGATGTAGCCCGGTTTGCCTCAAGGCCACAGGCGGCAAAGGTATTCCCTAGCTGTTTATCCAAGTCGTCACGGTCTGTCACCAGAACAATTCGCGGATTCAATATTTCCGGGTCTAAGGCCAGGTTTCTTGCGAGCATCACCATGGTCAGGGATTTCCCCGAACCCTGAGTGTGCCAGATCACACCGCCTTTACGTGAGTCGGTGCTGTCAAAGTGCTTCACCCGATTCAGGGTAGACTTGATGACGAAATACTGCTGATAGCGGGCAATCTTCTTGATCCCCCCATCAAACACCGTAAACTTCCACGCCAATTCCAGGAGCCTTTCCGGACGGCACAAGGCAAACAGGGCAATGTCTTGTTCTGTAATTAAGCGTTTGCCTTGAGTGCTGAGTGATGAGTGATGAATGCTGAATGTTTGGGGATCAACTTCGTAATGCAACGACTCCTGAACTACATTGTCCAGTTCTTTAAACTTCGTGGTTTTCGTGTCTTTCGTGGTTAATCCCGGCTCTTTCCATACCCCCCAGAATTTCGCAGCCGTCCCCGTTGTGGCGTACATGGCGCTGTTTTTATTCAGAGCCAGCACCATCTGGCTGTAGATGAAAAGCTTCGGAATATAGTCGTCATTCTGATTTCTGATCGACTGCGAAACGGCCTGTTCCACTTCAATCTGCGGTGCTTTACACTCAATCACGCAAAACGGAATGCCATTGACGAAGAGAACGATATCCGGACGGGCGATTTCGGTCGATCGTGAACGTTCAACACTGTATTCGACCGTTACATGAAACGTGTTGCGCCCGGGATTGCGCCAGTCGATATAGTTCATATTGAAGCTTTTCGAGTCGCCCTCGATGGTCTGCTCCAGGGCCGTCCCGAGCGTAATCAGGTCGTAAATGGCCTCGTTGGTCTTCAGCGGTCCGTCGTACTTGATGTTTTTCAGCTTCTGGATGGCCGACTGGACATTCTCCTCGCTGAAGAGGTACTCGCTGCCCTTGTAACGGATGCGGTTTATTTCTTTGAGCTGGTTGCGCAGAATGTTCTCCAACAGAACGTTGGATGTTCGATCCTGCCTTTCGCGTAGGGCTTCTGCTGGTGTCAAAAATTCAAACCCCAAGCTAATCAAAAGCTGCAACGCCGGGATTTGGGAGGTTAGTTTTTCATTGGTTGCAAAGTCACACATACTATTCTTTCACCTCCCAATAGCCGCCCAGCTTTGGCCCTCTTCTTATAATGAAGCCAGCCTTCTTCAATTTAGCTATATAGTTTTCTATCGTTCTTGGTGTTTTCTCTAACTTTTCAGCAATCTGTTCGGCTGTGAACTCCGGGTGCTGACGGATAATCTCAAAAGCCTTGGCAGGTTCGCTTCCGAATTCTTTCCGAATTCTTTCCGAAATCGTCCCGAAATCATCCCCGCTGCTTTCCGAAGCAGGCTTTTCGGAAGTCGGTGTTTTCAGTAACTCAACCGCAACACTGCCGGTTAGTTCCTCAGTTATGGGGTTCGGCAACTCAGCTTTCATAATCGTTTTTTCCCTTCTTGTTGGCGGTTTCGATTTGCTTGACCACCTTGTCGAAATCGCTGAGTGATCTTGCAGAATCAGAGAGGCGTTGCGTGTGAAACTTCTCGTATTCCCCTTCTGCCAACTCTTTCGCCATCTCATGGGAGATTTTACCGGCATGGGTGAGAATATCCCGGTCGTTAAGGGTCATAAAGCTGTCCAGCTTTGTAATCCAGTCGCTCATGTGCATGGGGATGCGGCGCATGGCCTGCCCTTGGGCAAAGATGAGATATTGTTCAACCAGATTATTCAGTGCCGCCAATTCATCCTCATTCAGGTAATTTTTGGCAATTGTCACATCCAGCTTGCGGACTTTAGCACCACGGTAATTGGTGAGCCCCATGTTCGGTTTGTCGGCATCTGCCCTGGAATGAATGATTTCCGCCGCCGTCTGCCCGGTGATCGCCCAGTGCATTTTATTCTGCACGGTCTTGAAGAACTCAATGCTGATATCCAGCGTTGGATCGTAATCGATGCTGGTGGCATAAATATCGGTAATTTTCTGATAGAACCGACGCTCTGAGGTGCGGATATCCTGAATTCGCCGTTCGAGTTCCTCAAAATAATCAAAGGGCTGATCCGGGTTTTTCAGCCGTTCATCATCGAGCAAAAAACCCTTCTTAATAAACTCGGTAAGTTGTTGAGTCGCCCAAATACGAAACCGGGTCGCCACATGGCTTTTCACCCGATAGCCAACAGAAATAATCATGTCCAGATTGTAATAATCAAGTAGACGTTTGACCTCCCGCTTACCTTCCTGTCGAACTGACAAGAATTTCTTTTGAGTTGCCTGCGGCGCAAGCTCCCCTTCTTCGTAAATGTTTAATATATGCTGACTTACATTCTGCTGTGTTGTTTGGAACAACTCCGCCATCAGCGGTTGAGTCAACCAGACGGTTTCGCTCTCAAGTCGAACATCCAGCTTCAATTTGCCGTCTTCGGTCTGATAAACCAGAAATTGCCCTTTGGCGGCTGCGCCTTCGGCGAGTGCTGAATGCTGAGTGCTCAGTGCTGAGTTGTTTTTCAGTTCATCATTCATATCTCATACCTCATCATTCAGCAAAGCCGCCCCGACTGCTTCCATTCGATGTTTTGGGATTTTTTAGTCATGGGCAGATTCCTTTTTTAACCGCGAAACACGCAAAAAGGGTTGGAGTCACGGATGACACAGAAAGAGCTTTGGTTCTGTAATCATTTTATGACCCACCATGCAACACAAACGCCCCCCGCAAGAAAAAGCAAAGAAGCTATAGTTAATGATAACGGAACCTTATCTCGCCAGAACTTGAAATGCTTCTGTTCGTCGATCCAATCAATCTGATGCTGCCAAAAGAATTTATAATGAGCAAACCAGTCACTGAACAATATTTGTTTGTAGAGACAATTTTTGTAATAACGATCAAGGATATCTTTCAAGCCTGCTTCGTTATTGGTCAAATCGTCAACTTCAGATCCTTTGACTTTGAAGTGGAGAGTTTTAAGATCATTAAAAAGCTGAGTGAGAAGGGTGCCTTTTTCAGCGTATTTATCTTTGTCTGCGTTATATCGTTCTATGTAAAATCCAGCGATACCAAGAACCAAAAAGGCAGCAGAAAGAAATTTGGTCGACAATATATCTATTACTAGTCCGAAGATTCCAACTCCCATCGAACAGAATGCGATAAGACCCGGAGCCTTTTCAACCATGTCATAGGTCGCAAAATGCTTCTTAGCACCAAAACCTACATTGTATGCAGCGTCTGCGATTTGTTTTAATAAATCTTCCTTTTTCATATTAATCTCCTGATGCTATTGGTACATCTATTCTGCTCTTTGCCACAACGACACCATTTTTTATGGCATAACACTCAACTAAATGTTTCCCACGAAATCGGGTGTGTTCGATTTTCTGTTGTTGTCCATCGTCTCGAACAATTTGCCCTCGAATTTGATTTTTTCTCTGGGCAACTTCACCTCTATTTAAGACTTTCCATTCAATTTGATATGGATGTGGAACGTCTATTTTTGTCACCCTAAATGTAAGTTTCTTGCTTGAAAATAATGGAAGCTTTTTTAGAAGCATATTTCGAAGTGAATTTTCTCTGAATCCATTCTGAAGAACATCACAATCAATTCTGAGGATATAATCCCGAATATCAATGCGATATTTATCCTCAATGAACTCTTCTGTGTTATCCCATGAATAGGAAAGTGACTCTTGTGCCGCTGCTTTGTTAACCTCAGCAGCATCAGGAAATGGTCGTCCAAAAACCCTTTTCCACTTTTTGTTAACACCAGACGTATTCTCAGCCTCTATGGCTTCCAGACAGAGTTCATATGCCTTTTTTGCTTTTTTCTGAAATTTCTTCTTAACCTTGACGTTTTGCCCGCTTCCTAACGCCTTGTAATGATCCTGATTAGGTTGTTCCATGAGATATTTGAAAAAGTCCCGACTTATCCAGTCATAATACATGAAGCTTTTATCATCATATTCAGATGTCGATTTGAGAAAGTTGTAGGCTAAGGTGTCTATCAGAAGTCCACCCATAACTACTCCATGTTTGTTTTTCCAGGCCCGGGCCATTTTGCATAAACGGCGCAGGTTTTTGTTCTTCTGGTCAACAAACTCCTTCATGGCTGCAATCTCTTGTCTCGGTTTAGTAATTTTCCAGCTTCCACCATTGTATGTATCCGGATAATTGAAATAATTTTCACCATTTTCATCTGACTCTTCAAAAACGGGCTGAACTTCTACGTGGAAATTAGTGTAGGTCACAGTCACAACCAGCCGGTCTACCCGAACATTAGTATTGGGATAGCGAAGCTTGATGGCGTCTTTTACATCAGTCAAAAGTTGGGTCTGTTTACCGTTTTTGTATGTGTCCCATTTCCCTTTTGGCATGATATAGAGCATATCTAAGTCCGATATACCTTTAATGGCTGTCCATCGACCATAAGAACCAACCTGTAACGTATTAGCAGTCTTGGATTCTGTATCTCGGAATTTTTTATTCAGGCTTGAAGTAATCTCACCATATCTCAAGCCGATCTGATCAGCGTTATCGACTTTCAGATTATCAAGAAATCCTGAAAACATTTCCGAAACAGTCATTTCGCCTCCTCAAAGTTTTTAATAATTTCCGGCATTACCCGCCATTCGCCTGTAAGCATCTTCTGCATCAGGCCGCGTTTCTGGGTTTTGTATTTATTTGCGAGCTGCTTCAGCAGATTGATTTCTTCTTGAGCGGTATTCAGAGCAGACTGAATCTTCTTCTGTTGGTCTTGGGCTGGCAGAAAGAGGTTGATTCCGAAGAAATCAGCCTTCGTGATATTCAAGAGTCCGTGACTTCTCGCTCCCTCTTGACATACTGCACGCAATTCGCGGTTTGCCGCTCCAGACTCGAAGAGGTGAAGGAGAAAATCGGATTCACATGGGGCATTAGGCTTTAATGCGAAACATAGGTATAAGGTCGACAAAACGCCTTTTTCATATCTGTCCAAGCGCTTTGTTGCACCATAAGGATATCCTTTAGCGGAGCTTCGATTGTATGCAAATTCACCCTTCTTCAGAAGGACGTAGCCTGTCACATTTTCGGCCGACACACTTTTGTTGTAATACTCAAGCTGACTGACTAATCCGTTCTGAGCCGAGGAAGTCAGCACATTAGTATTGTTCTCTCCATTCTTGCGAGAAACCGGACTGCAAAGGTCGCTCAGGTTGAAACTTTTCCAAGTATGGTTGCTACGGCCCTGATGGATCAGGTCGTTTAGGAGCCGCTTGAATCGCTTTTCCTTCGCCTGAATAAGCCGTTCGGTTTTTTCGATGGCCTCATCCCAGGTGGACAGCAGATCGGCAATGGCTTTTTGTTCGGGAAGTGGTGGAACAGGAACCAAACAAAATTTCTTGAATTCGGTAGGATTTACATTCGCTTGGCTAACTGCTCTGGTTGCAATTTTCTTGATCATCTGATCAGCCCAGAAACTGGTAAGCCACATCGCCACAAATTTTGGGTCTGACTTTGTCATGTTCACTTTGAGTCGAACTAAATAAGATGCAAACACCGCCTCAATAGCCTTCTCAACGAAACCAACTTTGCCAACCAAGTCATAACTATTGGTGCGATTGAGTAAAATGTCTCCATCGTGCAATAGCAGGCTTTCTTTTTCTGCTTCGTCAACTGAAACAAGAGGGAGGTCATTGAAATCAACTTTTCCGTCTTGCAAATTTTTCATCCCAACAACAGGAACACCAGTGTCTGAATTGCCATTGCTTGTTCCGTACTGACTTGAAACAAGAGCCTTTCCGATTGGAACCATTTTCCAATCAGATGGGACTCCAATTTTGTTTTTGATCGTGAGCAAGCTCATCGCTGAATCTCCTTGAGCTTCTCGGCCATCTTCGCCCGCACCGCAGCCAGCTCTTTTTCCAGATCGTCAATCTCCACCTGCACCGCATCGATGTCGATCTCCTCTTCCTCCTCAAAGGTGTCCACATAGCGGGGGATATTGAGGTTGAAGTCGTTTTCCTTGATCTCGGCGAACTCGGCCACATGGGCATACTTTTCTTCTTCGGCCCGGGCGACGTAGGTCTCAATGATCTTGCCGATATGCGCTTCCGAGAGGGTGTTCTGGTTTTTACCAGGCAGACAAACTCGCGGCTGGCATCGACAAAGAAGACGTTTTTGCATTCTTCCCGAGCGCCGCCTTTTTCACGGGTGCGGTCAAAGACCAGAATCGCCACCGGAATGTTGGTGGTCGGGAACAGGTTGCCCGGCAGGCCGATCACGGCATCCAGCAGATTTTCCTCGATCATTTTCTGGCGGATACGGCCTTCGGCTGCGCCGCGGAACAACACGCCATGGGGCACCACCACGGCGACGCGCCCTTGCTTTTCAAGGGCGGTTTCCACCATGTGGCTGATAAAGGCCCAGTCGCCTTTGCTCTTGGGCGGAACGCCGCGCCAGAAGCGGTTGTACGGATCGCTTTCGGCGCTTTCGGCACCCCATTTGTCCAGTGAGAACGGCGGATTGGCCACCACGCAGTTGAATTTCATCAGACGGTCATTTTCCACCAGCAGCGGGCTGTTCAGGGTGTCGCACCATTCCATCCGGGCGCTGTCGAAGCCGTGCAGGAACATGTTCATCCGGCAGAGCGCCCAGGTGCTGCCATTGGACTCCATGCCGAAGAGGGCAAAGTTGCGCTTTTCCTGAGCGCTGCCAGCAACGCGGGCCACCTCTTGGGCTGCCTCAATCAAGAGGCCGCCCGAACCGCACGCGGGATCACAGATGCGGTCGCCCGGCTTTGGGCCCGGCCAGCTTGGCCACCAGTTCGGAGACCTTGAGCGGGGTAAAGAACTCTCCGGCCTTCTTTCCGGCGTCGGAGGCGAAACGCTCAATCAGGTAGATGTAGGTGTTGCCGATGACATCCTCGGAAACCCGGCTGGGGCTCATATCGAGCTGCGGCTTGTGGAAATCTTCCAGTAGCTGCTTGAGGCGACGGTTGCGGTCCTTGGTTTTGCCGAGATTGGCCTCGCTGTTGAAGTCGATATTGCGGAATACCCCTTCGAGCTTACTCTTGTTGCTCTCTTCAATATGCGTCGAGAACGATATTGATCAGTTCGCCGATATTGGCGGCAGACCTGCGCTCGTAGAGGCTATAGTAAGTCGGCCGGAAACTCATCCAGAACCGTCTCTTCGCCGGTCTTTTCATTCTTCTCCGTAAGCCTTACCACGGGGAGAACAAAACGTTCACGCTCGAGCTTGCGGCGGATACGAACATCGTCATTGCCATACTGCTTCTGATACTCTTCGTAGTGGTCCTGCCAGACATCGGAGATGTATTTCAAAAACAGCATCACGAGGATGTAATCTTTGTACTGTGCCGGATCAACAACCCCCCGGAAGGTGTCACACGCCGCCCATGCCGCGTTGTTGATATCTTTCTGATCGATTTTGCTGCTCATTTTTTATTCTCCTTTTGCAAGCTGCATTAGCAGTGTTGAAATATATTGTTCTCGTTTCTCGGCAACTAAGTGAAGTAAGGCCTGTTCCCTGGCAATGAGCGAGGCCAGTTCAACAATAGCTTTTTGTTTTTCCATACTTGGCAGCGCAACCTCCAGCTCTTCAATCGCCTGCTTGCTGATCATTTTCTGAACCGTGCCCTTGGCTCTGCTGGTCAGGAAAATCTGCGCATCCCGCTGGCTGATATACCAGTTCAGATACTCAGGCAAAGCCACTTCCGGCTTTGTGACCCGTATTCTTAATAAAGGAGCGGCGACAACGGCATTGCCCGGGTCATCAAGCAGAACCGCAGCCGTGGCTATGTGGCCACGTGACCTGAAGACCAGATCACCCTTTCTCGCAAGGTGATGTTCCTTCACGGTCTCCATATCGATTTTCATCAAGCCATCGCAGCCAACCGTGTTGTCGTCGAGAAGGTCCTTCATCTGGATAACCGAAACACTGCCACCCTCAGCTGCCTCAAGACGGGATCGGAATGAGTACCCCATCTGTACTGTTGCCACTTTTTTAATTTTTATTTTCATCTGCCCACCATCAAAGATGCTGTAATGTTGTTTCTGCACAATATATAGAAATCGAGACTGCCTGTCAAGTGCGAATTGCAAAAATAACGTTACTGCATATTTAGCTCTAAATTCCAGAAGTGATTCGTTCCCCGCTGTGGGGGAGGACGCTGAGGCAATTCCCAGCCTCAAGACAAAATCGAGTAACTGCTTGCCGCCCCTACTGGGGCGCATGTTCCTTTCACTCTTGAACTTCGACACATCCCGCCGCCACCCGGTGGGTAAGGGCCATGAGAGCAAAGACGAAAAAAATTCTCCGCCCAAGTAAGCGGGGAAGCAATCAGAACCCACAACGAAGAGCGACCGACCATGTGACATCAACGACCTTTTTGACGAAATCATGAAAAGTATCAGCCAGTTTGCCGACGAGATCGCCGAACAGCGGTTGCAGGAAAAAATGCAGGAAGCCGGGCCAGGCCCGGAGAATGGGGGAAAGAATGCAGAGAATTTTGAGGCGAAAGAGAAGCGGGGTACGACGGATTTGTGCCCCGCTGACGCGGCCGCATCCCTGCGGGACTCGCCTGCGGCTCGCGCTCCGTTTGCTCGCGGGATTCGCAAACCGCAGTCCCGAAACGGGAGTGATCGGGGTGGTAGCGCCGACACCCTGAAAGCAACGTGAATCGCTGACAATACACAGAAAAAGAAAACCCGTCGCACAACCGGACTCGGTATGTGGACGGGTTTGTCTTTTGTTTGGTGGAGGCGGCGGGAGTCGAACCCGCGTCCGCAAATGCTCCCCTCCCGTATCTACATGCTTAGTTCCGTACTTTAATTTTCGCGCCGGGAACTCAGTCGGAACATAGATTTCCTGGTGCTATCCTGTGAATCTCATCGAGTGACAGACAGGCAACCGTCACCAGACCAGCCCGTTGAGTCGGCGCTCCGTACCGGCCTTACGGGCGAAGGCCGGGGGAACGGCAGAGCAGGGTATTAAGCTGCTACTGCGTAGTTATAATCGTCGGCGATTATAAGTTTTTTCCGTCGGTTTTACGAGCAGACAGAAGCTCGGCATGCAACGTAGAGCTTACACATCCCCGTCGAAGCCGTTTCGCCCCCTTCTTCGGGTGTAGAGGTTGGTAACAAAAAATACTGATTTTATTTCAGATTATGGCGCATGGCCCGTTGAACTTCCCGATCGCTCTGTTTCTCCTTGAGCGCGTCCCGCTTGTCGTACTGCTTCTTGCCGCGCGCAAGACCGAGCTCGACCTTGGCTTTGCCCTTCTCGTTAAAGTATATCTTCAATGGGATCAAGGCAAGGCCCTTCTCCTTTAATTTTCCGATCAGCCTGCGGATTTCCCGCTTGTGGAGCAGCAGTTTCCGCACCCGCAGCGGCTCGTTGGGGTTGTGGGTGGCGAAGGTGTAAAACGAGATGTGGACGTTGTACATCATGGCCTCGCCGCGATCGTTGATCTGGACATAGCCGTCGCGCATGTTCGCCTTGCCGGCCCGCAGCGATTTGACCTCCGGACCGGACAGCACCATCCCGGCATCGTAGGTCGCATCGATGTGATAATCGTGATACGCCTTCTTGTTCTGGCAGACTACCTTCACAGCCATCTATCTATCCCTGTCCTTCCGATCCCCGATCGCTCACGTCTCCGCCGTCACCCGCAAGGCCTCTTCGACCGTCGTGATCCCGGCCTTCACCTTGCTCCAGGCGTCCTCGCGTAAGGTAGTCATTCCTTCGCGGATTGCAACCCGGCGCATCTCCAATGACGACTCGCCATCCACCGTCATCTTCTTCAGCAGCGACGACATCGGGAATATCTCGAAGATCGCACTCCGCCCCTTGTAGCCGGTGCCGCGGCATTCCCGGCATCCTTTGCCTCGCTTCAATTCGACCACGCCGGTCTCCGCTACCGGAAAGCCCATTTTCAGCAGGGCCTCGCCTTTGATCTCAAAACTCTCGCTGCAGTCCGGACATATCCGCCGCACCAGCCGCTGGGCCATGCACCCGAGCAGGGTCGAGGCGATCATGAACGGCTGCAGGCCAAGATCGCGCAGACGGGTGATGGAGGAAACCGCATCGTTGGTGTGGAGCGTCGAGAAGACGAGATGCCCGGTCATCGCCGCCTGGACCGCGTGCGCCGCCGTATCCAGATCGCGGATCTCACCGATCATGATGATGTCGGGATCCTGGCGCAGGATATTGCGGAGAATGGTGGCGAAGGTGATATCGATCAGGGGCTGGACGGCGATCTGATTGAACTCTTCGCACACCATCTCCACCGGATCCTCGACGGTGACGATATTGAGTTCCGGGGTCGAAACCTCCTTCAGCGTCGAATAGAGGGTGGTCGATTTGCCGCTGCCGGTCGGTCCGGTCACGAGGACGATGCCGTGCGGCGCCCCCATGAACGACCGGTAAACGGTGAGGTCGCGCTTCGAAAAACCGATCTGGCGGATATCCTGGAAGATCACATCGGGATCGAGGATACGCAGGACGACCTTCTCGCCGAAGGACACCGGCACCGTCGACACCCGGATCTCGACATCCTTCTCCTGTCTGACGCCGATCTTGATCCGGCCGTCCTGGGGCCGCCGCTTTTCGGCGATATCGAGCCGGGCCAGAAACTTGATCCTCGAGGTGATCGCCGAATGGACGACTTTCGGCAGCTTGTAGATGGTATGCAACGCCCCGTCGATGCGGAAGCGGACCATGCAGTTCGAGCGCTTGGGTTCGATATGGATGTCGCTGGCCCGCTGCTCGAGGGCATAGTGAAAGATGTGGTTGACGGCCTGCTTGATATGCTGGTCGGAGGAGGTGATCTCCTTGGTCGAGGCGATCTTGACATAGCGTTCGAGATTGCCGATATCGACCGAACCGCTGGTGACGACGCCGAAATGGTCTTCGGCGGCGCTGATGGAGCGCTGAAAACCGAAAAATTCCGATAGAATCCGCTTGATATCCGACTTGGTCGCGACAGACGGCCGCACCGGCATCTGCACGACCTGTTCGATATCGGCAAGGACAGCCTGGCAGTCGGGGTGATACACCGCCACCTCGAGGACGCCGTCGACGACATTGAACGGCAGGATCAGCTGCCGGATGGCGAAATTACGGGGAATCTTCTTGGTGACGATCTCGATGTCGAGCTCGAGCGGGTCGAGTTTCTTGAACGGCAGCCGGCGGTCGGCAGCCACCGCCCGCATGATCAGTTCCTCGTCGATCGGGATCTTGCCCTCCTCTTTGACCGTGAGGCCCAAAGAGACGATGATGTCGACGAGATCCGGATAATTGCTGTCCGCCCCGCCCTCTTTGGTAAACTGCCGGAGGAGCTTCTGGCGTTGCTTGCCCTTGCCGAGCGACACCAGCTGGCACTGATCGGACGTCAGCACCCGCCTCCGCTCCAGGATGTCGAGGAGATCATCGCTGTTCAAAAGATTCA
Organism: uncultured delta proteobacterium; assembly: GCA_963847035.1. Lineage (GTDB taxonomy): Bacteria > Desulfobacterota > Desulfobulbia > Desulfobulbales > Desulfocapsaceae > Desulfoprunum. Next base: position 360,672 of record CAWJYH010000001.1, read on the forward strand.
TGGAGTTGCCTTTACAAACAAAAAAAGGAGGGGTGTGAGCCCCCTGCTATTCACTTTTGCCGGGTGTTTCGCCAGCATCATCTATCATATCATGAAGTTCGGGACAATGGGCAGGAACGTCCATCTTCCGGCAGCTCGCAGTCCGCTGATCACGATTTACGGTTTCCGCCGGCCCGGTCGTCGGCACCGGTCTGAGGCTTGACGATCTCCTGATAGCGGTGACGGACAAACCGCTCGATCTGGGCCTGATAGTACTTGCGTTGCGCCGGATCGGCGACGATCGCCTGACGCTCGCTGGCGATCGCCTCCTCGACGAGGCCATTGGCCCAATAGGCCGTGGCCAGGGTATCGAGGATATAGCCCCGCGGCTGAACGATCACGGCGCTGCGGGCCAGGGTCAGCGCCCGCGCGGGATCCCGTAGCGACAGATCGCCGCTGGTCAGCAGCAGCCAGGCCAGATTGTTCATGATTTCGGGATTGGCCGGTTCCAGGGCCAGGGCCTGTTCGTAGGCCTCGAAGGCCTTGCGCTCCAACTGCCGGCTGACCATGAGGTCCCCGAGCAGCCTTTTCCACAGGGCCTTTTCGGGCTCCTGACGGGCCTTTTCGAGCAGCACGACCTCGGCAAAATTCTCTTCGTACTGACGGGCCAGTTGGGCCGTGGGAATCAGCTGCACCAGGCCGATGGTGGTTGCCAGAATGACTATGTAGCCGACCAGGCTGTACCTGACCTTGCGGTTGTGCCTATTGATATTCTCCGGGTCCTTCTCACTCCGCTGCAGATAGGCGATCCGCTCGCCGAGGCCGAAATGATGCCAGCTCGGCTTGTCCCGGATATCGCCGCTGAGGGCCGCTATCTTCTCGAAGGCCGAGATCAGGGTGTGACTCGACCCCAGCACGGAGAACACGTGCAGATCCGCCTGGCGCTCGAAATTACGGATGAAGTACCCGAAAATATATCGAAAATATATAATCATGGAGAAAAGCAGCGGGATCGCCCCGGCCAGGGTCAGGACGGTATCGGGCGATACGTGTCCCCTGGCCATGACGGAATAGAAAAATTCCCGCGACAGCAGCAGATAGATCAGCGGTTCGGCCAGGATTGCCGTCAATACGCTGAAGCCCCCGATCAGCAGGACATAGAGGAGGAGATGGCCTTTTTTGACGTGGCCGATCTCATGGGCCATGACGGCCTCCAGTTCCGCCAGGGACATGGTCTCGATAATGGCGGGGGTGAGCAGGATATACCTGAGTCCGGGAACGATACCCATCACGCCGGCGGTCAGTGCCTGGCCCTCGAACAGCGGCCAGAGATAGAACTCAGCCGAAAATTGCTGTCTGCTGCAGAAGCGCGTGAGATGCTCCCTCAACGGACCGTCCGGGAGTTTTCTGCACCCCCAGAGCCGCCTGACCATCGGCGGGAAGAAGAACATGACGAACAGCAGAAAAATGGAGAAAAAGATGAGATCCCCCCATTGCGAAGCGAGGACGGCATGCAGGGACGGAGAGGGAACGAGGGAGGTCAGGTCGTAGAGCAGCGACAGGACCACCCACGGCAGGACGATCGGCAGATTGCTCTTGATATTGGAACCGATGAATGCCGCGGCTTTATAGCGACGGCCGAAGATCGTGCCGTAATTGATCCTGCCGATCCGCCACATCAGCGCCAAGTAAATCAGAAAGAGAGCGAGACCAAAAAAATTGACCACGGCCGGCAACCTGTTGCCGAACGAGAATACCGCCAGATAGTACTTGGCATCGCAGAGATAGAGGGTGGCCAGAAAGAAAAACAGGGCCCCGATCATCAACGTCTTCTCGGCCCTGAAATAGCCGGCCGAAACGAAGGCTTCCTTCTTGGCGAAGACATACCTGCACAACCGGTCGTAACCCGCCAGCAGCATGACGAGGAAGATCGTGGCCAGCCAGCCCGGCAATAATGGAATTTCAGGGGCGCTATCCATGCTGAAAAGGAAAATCGCCACCAGAAAGATCAACAGATTTGTATAAATCAAGGGTATCCCCGGATGAATTTTTGATCCCCACCGATACTGCAGTGATGAATGTGCAAACCCGGTCGTGCTCCTGCTTTCGTTACAATAGAACAACTTTTCTTTCTTACCATCTTCTTTCGAGCAATTACAGGCTGCAAAGCATGCCATCCGGCGGGAATTTCCAGCTTTCCCTCCCCATTGACCTTTTTTTATTGACTTTTACTACACATTTTTTTTATATAATATGTTTCTTTACCATTGGGGCGCATAGCTCAGCTGGCTAGAGCCACCGGCTCATAACCGGTCGGTCGTAGGTTCGAATCCTACTGCGCCCACCAATATTGATGAATCTGAACATAAACGACAGGTTCCTTGAGAAACACACTCCTTGCGCGAAAATTCGGAGAGAGGAAAACACACTCTCTCTCAGCGATACAATCCGGCTGCGGAAAATCCGGCTGCCAGGACGGACAAAAAGGTACACCCACCCGGGATGTACCTTTTTTTATTGTTCCGATTGATTGTAGTATCTTATGCCGATAACAATCAGGGAAATCATTGCACGGCTTCATGAACATGCCCCATTGACGCTGGCCGAACCATGGGACAATGCAGGCCTGCTGCTCGGCGATCTGGACCGAGAGGCCACTTGTATCCTGATCGGCCTCGACCCGACCACGTCACTGGTCGCAGAGGCGATCGCCCTCGGCGCCGACACCATCATCACCCATCATCCGCTGATCTTCAAACCCCTGGCCGCGATCAACACCGCCGAACCGACAGGCAGATTCATCGAGATGGCCCTTTCCCACCGCATCAGCGTCATTGCCTGCCACACCAACCTCGACAGTGCCGCCAACGGCGTCAGCGACGCGCTGGCCAAGGCCATCGGCCTGAATGTAGTACAGCCGCTCGTTGCCGGATCCGCCGCCGCTGACCTGCATCAGGGGTTGGGAAGAATCGGCCGTTTCCCTGAGACCGTCCCCTCCGCCGCCCTCCTCCGCCGGCTCGGCAAGGCGCTCCAGTTGCCGGCGCTGTTCATCGCCGGGCGGCTGCCGGAATCAATTTCCACCGTTGCCCTCTGCGGCGGCAGCGGCTCGGATCTCGCTGCCGTCGCCTATTCCCGTGGCGCCGAGGTCTACATTACCGCCGAAATCAAGCACCATACCGCGCGCTGGGCCGAAGAATGCGGGTTCTGCCTGATCGAAGGGACCCATTACGGCACCGAACGCCATGCCGTCGCCCTGCTCGCCGATATTCTCCAGGCGGAGAATATCTCCCGAAATTGGAACATTGTCATTCAACAGACACTGACGGAGCACCACCCCTTCGTCTTAACGCATATAGCTTGAATATCACTGACAAACCACACCAACAGGAGAACAGTCTTGAAAGAACATATAGACCAGCTCATCAACCTCCAGAGCATCGATCTGGAAATTGACCAGATCGAAAATGAGATCAAGACGCAGCAAAGCGCCCTCGACGCCCGCATCGCCGCCCTTGCCGACAAGGAGGCCCTCATCTCCGATCTGCAGGAACAGATCAGCACCAGCGACAAGGAACGACGCACCCTCGAGGCCGAGGTTGCCGACAAGATGGCATTCGTCAGGGATCGCCAGTCGAAGATGATGCAGGTCCAGACCGGCCGTGAACAGACGGCCCTGCTGAAGGAAATCGAAGAGGGCAAAAAGAGCGCCAAGGAAAGCGAGGAGAAAATCGTCGCCATCATGGAAGAGGTGGAAAAACTTGATGCCCGGATTAACGAGGAAAAAAATCTTCTGAAGGGTGAAAAGGAACTCGTCACCGAGGAAACCGAGAAGGTACGCACCACAATCGAGACCATCGGCAAGACCAGGAAGGAAAAGGATGTCCTGCGTCAGCAGCAGGCACAGGGCATCAACGGCAGTATCCTGAAGAAATATACGACCCTTCGCGAACGGCGCAACGGCCTGGCCGTTGTCAATGTCCTGCAGGGTGTCTGCCAGGGATGTTACATGAATATCCCGCCGCAACGCTACAACCAGCTGCTCAGGGGCGATCAGATGTTCGACTGCCCCACATGCCAGCGCATCATGTACCACAGACCGGAAGAAAGCTGATCTTCAGCCGCGGGCTTCAGGCATTCTCCCCGAAGCTTTTTTTCCTTTCATCTTTTGGGCGTTCCCACTACACTGACGCTGGAGCGGGTGCATGATCGCTCCGGCCTCGTGCCGGAGAGGAAAGTCCGAACTCCGCAGGGCAGGATGGTTCGTAACACGAACGCCGGGCGACCGGGGGAAAGTGCCACAGAAAACATACCGCCCGGTCGGATGACCGGGTAAGGGTGAAATGGCGAGGTAAGAGCTCACCGCCTCGATGGCGACACCGAGGGCAGGGTAAACCCCATCCGGAGCAAGACCGAATAGGGAGATGATTGAGGGCGGCCCGTCCGATATCTCCGGGTAGGTTGCAAGAGATGCTGAGCGATCAGCATCCCAGTGAAATGATCATGGCCCTTTACCGGGTACAGAATTCGGCTTATAGCCCGCTCCTTTTTTTGCACACCAACGGCTGACAACGGCAATATCCACAGTTTATTCCCGGTCCGCTTTTCCATCATCCGGTTCGTCATCACACGCCAACCATGCACGCGACAGCTGCCGCCATCATTCCCGCCGCGGGCAGCGGCACCCGGATGGGCCTTCATCATCCCAAGCAGTTTCATGTGCTGGCCGGATCGCCGGTGCTCATCCACACGGTCAGGGCCTTTCTTGCCAACCCCGAGATCTGCCGCTGCATCGTTGTCGTTCCTGAAACCTGGATTGAAAAGACCCGTTCGCTCCTTCACCACTACGGGATTGATCCGCAGCGCCTCACCGTCTGCGCCGGCGGCCGGCGCCGGCAGGATTCGGTTCGGGCCGGGCTGGCCCACCTGGACGATACCATCGATATCGTCCTCGTTCATGACGGCGCCCGACCGTTGGTCAGTCAGGACACCATAACCCGCTGTTGCCGTGCCGCACGGGAGCATGGCGTCGCCATCGCCGCCATCCCGGTCAAGGATACCCTGAAAAAGGCCGACGCGGCGGGGGTCGTCCTGTCAACCGTCGATCGGCAAGGTCTGTGGCAGGCCCAGACCCCACAGGCGATGCGACTTTCTCTGCTGCAGCGGGCCTACAGCCAGGCAGGCGATGAAGACGCAACCGACGAGGCCTCGCTGCTTGAACGGGCGGGAATCCCCGTCACCATCGTCGAAGGATCGGAAACGAACCTGAAAATCACCCGGCCGGAAGACCTCCGGCTGGCGGAGCTTATCGTGAATTTGAATACGCCCCCTCCTCGGCTCAGGATTGGACACGGCTTCGACGCCCATCGCTTTATCGCCGGCCGCCCCCTGGTGCTCGGCGGGGTGACGATCCCCCACACGCTGGGACTGGCCGGCCACTCCGACGCCGATGTCGTCACCCATGCCCTGTGCGACGCCCTGCTCGGCGCCATCGGTGCCCGGGATATCGGCTACCATTTTCCCGATTCGGATGCCAGGTTTTCAGGGGTGTACTCGATCACCCTGCTGGAAGAGGTCATCGACCTTGTCCGCTCCAAGGGGCTGGCCCTCGGCAATGCCGATATCACCATCATCTGTCAGGCTCCCCGCCTCTCCGGGCACATCGCCGCCATGCAGGAAAGGCTGGCGCAGTGTTGTGGCGTCGAGGCGGAGGCGATCAACATCAAGGCGACCACGACCGAAAAAATGGGCTTTACCGGGCGGGAAGAGGGCATTGCCTGCCATGCCGTCGTCCTGCTGCACAACCACTCCACCCCCTCAGGATATTGAAATGACCGTTGCCATAGAGAGAGAGCGTCTGGCCTCAACATTTACCGAACTCTGTCAGATCAGCACTCCTTCCCGCCGGGAAAGGCCGCTGGCAGACCACCTCGTCCGGTGTTTCACCGAATTGGGGGCGAACGAGATATATTTCGACCAATCGGGCGAGCAGACCGGGTCCGACACCGGCAATCTGCTGATCCGTTTTGCCGGCAACGCATCGGAAATCGACGACCTGTTCTTTTCCTGCCATATGGATACCGTTGAACCGGGCGACAACGTGGAGGTGGTCAGGGTCGGCGATACCTTCACCAGCCGCGGCGACACCGTCCTCGGCGGCGACGACAAGTCAGGCATTGCCGCCCTGATCGAACTGATGACAATCCTCACTCGATCGGGGTCCAGGCACGGGATGATCGAGCTGGTGTTCACCACCTGCGAAGAAATCGGCCTGCTCGGCGCCAAACACCTGGAATATTCCTGGCTGCGCAGCAAATACGGCTATGCATTGGATTCCACCGGAATCGACAAGGTCATCATCGGGGCTCCGGCTGCCAACAAGATCAAGATCGATGTGCACGGCATCGCCGCTCACGCCGGCCTCAATCCGGAAAAAGGCATCAACGCCTTTTTCCTGGCAGCCAAGGCGATCGCTGAGCTGCGGCTCGGAAGGCTCGATGAGCAGTCGACCTCCAACTTCGGCTTGATCAGGGGAGGTGTCGCCACCAATATCGTACCCGACCTCATCACCCTCGAGGGTGAGGTCCGCAGCCATTCGGCGGAAAAACTTCTTGAATATACCCGAGAAATCGAAAGTACGTTTCACAGGACGGTCGGGAACTGGCACAGCCCCTTCGCCGAGCACCAGGGCCTGCCGTCAGTCGATATCAAGGTCGAAAAGGAGTATCCGGCCATGCTCCTTGACCATACCAGTCCGGTTCTGGCGCGGGTCCGCCGGGCCGGCCGGCGGATAGGCCGGGAGCTGGAATTCGTCGTCGCCGGTGGCGGCAGCGATGCCAACATCCTGTGCAGCTACGGTCTGCCGACGGCGATTGTGGCGACCGGTATGAATCAGGTCCACACCACGGACGAATGCCTGGACCTCAACGATCTGGTCAGCCTGACGGAACTGCTGCATGCCCTGGCGACCCATTCCGAAGAGTGACCGAACCGGAAACCATTCAGACCAATTCGATCATCCCCCTTCTCCCCGCCGTGATTTCACCGATCACGGCGCAGGGAAGTGCATAGCCGCGGTCCGACAACCCGGAGACAATCGCCTCCGCCGCACTCGGGGTAACAGCGATAAGCAGGCCGCCGGACGTCTGCGGATCGGAGAGGAGCACCTCCAGATCGGCAGATGCCTCGGTTCGATTGGCAATCCACTGGTCGAAATACGTGCGGTTGGTGTGGGCGCCGGCAGGCACGATCCCCATCCGGGCGAATTCCTCCGTCCGATCGAGCAACGGCACCTTCCGGCCGAACAGCCGCGCCGATACGTCGGAGGCCTCCAGCATCTCATGGAGGTGACCGAGCAGGCCGAAACCGGTGATGTCGGTACAGGCATGCACGGCATCCTCCATGCCGCTTCGGGAGCGGATATCATCCACAACCTCCGCCGCCATTTTATTGAGGGTAGCCATGACCTCGGTGATCCGGTCCTCGATTTCGCTTCCGACCAGCCCTCCCTTGATGGCGGTCGACAGAATCCCGGTTCCGAGCGGCTTGGTCAGGAGCAGGACATCGCCGGGACGGGCGCCGGCATTGAGCAGGACCTTCTTCGGATGGACCAGACCGGTGACCGCCAATCCATACTTCAGCTCCGTGTCCTCGATCGAATGGCCGCCGACCAGCAATGCCCCCGCTTCCCGGATCTTGCTCAGGCCGCCCTGGATGACCTCGCGAAAGACCGCGCGGTCCATGGTTTTGACCGGACAGGCAAGGATGTTCATCGCCAGCAGTGGTCTGCCGCCCATCGCGTAGACATCGCTCAAGGCATTGGCGGCGGTGATCTGACCAAAGGAAAAGGGGTCGTCGACGATCGGAGTGAAGAAATCGACGGTCTGGATCAGGGCGATCTCGTCATTGAGCCGGTAAACCCCGGCATCATCGGACGTTTCCGCCCCGACGATCAGGTTCGCGTCGCGCGGCAGATCAATTCCACACAGTATCTGGCTCAGGTCCCCTGGGCCAAGTTTGGCAGCTCAACCCGCTGCCTTGACCGTTCTTGTCAGTTGTACCACGATATCCACCTTCTATTGAATCGCAACGTATCGCAGTCTGCTCCCCTTCTGCCGGGAAACCTGCGAAAAAATGATGGTCTGAAAATTTTCCTGTTGAATTTGAATGCCGCTTATTATAAACATTTTATTCCGGATTGCGAAAGGAAGGCACAAAGATTGCAGATTCTTTGTGCCTTTATTGTTTATGCGTTCTCGAGTACACGGTGTGCCGGCACCGCCCGTCCTGCAATTGTCCATCCCTTACGCCCATTGAAGGTACCGCCATGCCACAGTATGCTCTCCCCCCTGTCGATCCCGTCGTCCCCGACCGGCCCACCCACGAATGCGGCATTTGCGGGATTTTCGGCCACCAGGATTCGTCCAAGCTGGCGTATTTCGGGCTGTACGCCCTGCAGCACCGGGGACAGGAAAGTGCGGGAATTGTGACCTCCGACGGCACCAGGGTCACGTGTCACAAGAACATGGGCCTGGTGCCCGAGGTGTTCACCGAGACCAGCCTGCAGCAACTCACCGGCCATTTGTCGATCGGCCATGTCCGCTATTCAACAACCGGGGCCTCGAATCTTACCAACGCCCAGCCCCTGGTGGTGACCCATAAGGGCACGACACTGGCCGTCGCCCATAACGGCAATCTCGTCAATTCTCTGGAACTGCGGAAAAAACTGGAGGAGCAGGGATCGATTTTTCAGACGACCATGGACAGTGAGGTGGTCCTGCATCTGATGGCCAGAACCGCCCATCTTGGCTTGGAAAAGGCCCTGTGGGAAACATTTTCGGCACTCAAGGGCGCCTATTCCCTGCTCCTGATGACGCAGGATACGATGGTCGCCGTTCGCGATCCCGACGGTTTTCGCCCTCTCTGTCTCGGCAAATTGAATAACGGCGGCTGGATCGTTGCCTCCGAGACCTGCGCCCTGGATCTCGTTGAAGCCCAGTATGTTCGTGATGTCAAGCCGGGAGAGGTGCTGATCTTCACCGACCGTGAGATTCTTTCCCTCTTCCCGTGGCCCCGGCAGGACAGCCATTTCTGCATCTTCGAGCAGGTGTATTTCGCCCGACCCGATTCCGATATCTTCGGCATCAACGTCTACGAAACGAGAAAACGCATGGGGGAGATCCTGGCCAGAGAAGGTAGAATCGACGCCGATATCGTCATGCCGTTCCCCGATTCCGGCAACTACGCCGCCCTCGGCTATTCCCAGGCCTCGGGCATCCCCCTCGAAATGGGGATGATCCGCAACCACTACGTCGGCCGCACTTTTATCCAGCCAACCCAGTCGATGCGTGATTTCAACGTCCGGGTCAAGCTCAATCCCGTCCGCTCCTTCCTGAAAGACAAGCGAGTCATCATTGTCGAGGATTCGATTATCCGGGGAACAACAGGCAGGAGCAGGGTGCGCGCCTTGAAGTTGGCCGGGGTCAAGGAGGTGCACATGGTGGTCAGTTGTCCTCCGACCCGCCATGCCTGCTACTATGGCATCGACTTTCCCACTCCGACCGAACTTATCGCAAACAACAAAAATATCAAACAAATAGCCGACCATCTCGGCCTGAACTCGCTGCAGTATCTCAGCCTTGAAGGGCTTGTCGAGGCCACCGGCATGAACAGGAAGGACTTCTGCCTGGCCTGTTTCAACGGCGATTATCCGGTTCCTCCGGATCGCTCTTTTTTCAAGGATGCGCTGGGTAGCTGCTGATCACTGCAGGGGCGGGCATACCTGCAAGACAACGCAGTTCTTGCCTTTTTTCTTGGCCTCATACATGGCCTGATCGCCCCGCCCCCTCATCTGGCGCTCGTCAATTTCAAGCGGGAGTTTCCTGTTCCTGGGGCAGGGAACCACCCCGATGGAGAGAGTCGTCTTCCCCAGGTTGCGCTCGATGAATTTCAACAGGATGCGCTGGACGATTTCCGTTGCCTGGTCGGCATTTGTTTGTGGCAGAAGAACCGCAAACTCATCGCCGCCGATTCGAAAACTCATATCGACACTGTTGCGAGTGCATTCGTTAAAGATTTCGGCTAGCGCCACCAGAACGCCATCACCTTCCTGATGGCCATAGGTGTCGTTGAATTCCTTGAAATTATCGATGTCGACGACCGCCAGGAAAACCTGATACCTCTGCCTGCTGGCCCGTTCCACCTCTTCAGGGAAACGTTCATCGAAGGCCCTTCGGTTCCACAGGGAGGTCAGGCTGTCAACCATAGACAACTGCTCCAGCCGCCGAACCAGGGATCGCTCGCGGAAGGCCCGTGTCAGTTTGGCCTCGAGCTCCGCCGGGTCTATCGGCTTCTTGATGAAATCCAGGGCGCCGGCCCTGATCACATCCGCATACGTGGCCTTTTCGGAATAGCCAGTCGCCATAATCGCATCTGTATCCTTATGATTTTCGACGATATATTTCAACAATTCCATCCCGTCCATATTCGGCATGGCAATATCGGAAAATACGAGGTCGATATCAGTTGCCTTCAGTATCTGCATGGCTTCAATGCCGTCGCTCGCCCCCAGGCAATGATAGCCCAGCGACGAAATCAGGACGCTGAGCGTCATCCGCACCGAATCCTCGTCATCAACAACAAGGATGACTTCGGCCTTTTTATTCCCGTTCATTGGTTATTATGGCGTGTAGAGATTTGATCCTGGCCCCTTGAGCATCGCTCAGGTCAATATGTACAAACTAAATTGACTAAAGTCCAGAACCCACCGTGTTTTCCCCCGTTGACCCCTTCGCTGTTTCAAGGCAAACCATTCCTTCGCTGTTCCCCTCTCTACTGATCTCCAAACATGCGCCATAATTGATATTTTTCCCTGGCCTCTTATCCTGTCGCTTATCCGCCGCAGACCGCACTCCCCCACAGGGGGGATGAATCCTGCAAAATCGATGTGACGGATCGAAAAACCACTTGGGGGGCAGCCATAATCTGACGTCCCGATCGGACCATTTCTTCCAACGGACTTGCGATGACGCCGTTGAACAGATAGGATAAGCCCATGGATCAAATACACGGCGGGACGGACATACTGGAAGGCAACGGGCAGGACGACCTTGTCGAGGAGGTGATTTCTCTAACCCGCATTATCAACCCCCGGGTCGACGTCGCCCTGATCACACGCATCAAAACTGACACTACCGATATATTCAGGGGGAATTTTGCCGGTTTTCGGGCCAGCAACCCAACGTATCACAATCTGAGGCATACCCTGCTGGTCGCCCTCGCAGCGGCCAGGCTTTTTCATGGCCTGTGGTGCGACGGCAGATCTTTCGCCACCGATACGCTGATACAGGGGTTCCTCAGTGCCTGTTTCCACGATACCGGGATGCTGCTGACCGACGCAGACAGCGCCCGGACCGGAGCGCGATACACCAGGGGCCATGAAGAACGTTCGATTACCTTCGTCCGCCGGTATATCCAGACCTCCGGACTGCCCCAATCCTACGCCGACAATTGTGCGGCAATCATCCGCTGTACCGAATTGAAGAAAGGAGTGGACCATCTCCGGTCCTATCCCGAGGAGATCAGGATCGCCGGTCATGTCGTCGGTTGCGCCGACATCCTGTCGCAGATGGCGGACCGGTATTACCTCGAAAGACTTCCACTTCTGTTCCGGGAGAAAAAGGCCGGCCTCGACGACTCCGGCTATCACACTCCCGTCGAACTCATGCATTCAACCGCCGATTTCTATCACACGACCGTTGCCCACCGGCTGAATGTGCTCTTCGCCGATGTCTTTCCTGCCATGCGAAGCCATTTCCGCCACCGCCGTCAGATCGATGAGGATCTGTACACCAGGGCGATTATCAAAAATATCGGCTATCTCCAATCAATTATCACCAGATGCAGGGCGGAGCAGAAATGCGTCAAACGGTACCTTCGACGCGTCCCCCCGGTATACCAGTGACACAACTGCCTTCACCGACCAACTCTCATTTCTGTCTCGGGTCACGGCCGGTCTCAAACATTTCAAAGAGATCATAGAAGAGTCTCGCCACTGCACTGAAGTGGGTTACCGACCCGGATCCGGCGTAGGCCTTCGTCAGCTCCATCGCCTTCAGGAAACTTTCCTGGCTGCCGGAGGCCTGGGGCGCTTTCAGGACCTCTACCAATCGCTGCCCGATATCGTCTTTCATGCATCTCCCTTTCCGTCAATATTCGTCGTAGTCACGGTTCATGACCTCATTGTATTGTGGAACCCATGTCTCGCCCAACCGTCAAACCGGGCAGCGATGCCGAATTGTTCCGCCTGCCGATACAGTGCCAGAAAATGGGGCTGGAGATCGGCCACGTGTCTCGAACACATTCGCAATACCCTCTTAACCGCGATGATCTCCCAATGCTGGCGGGCGATAAAACGGGACCCACGAGCCCTGCCGACCTCTTCTGTTTCAGCAAAAACCAGGACGGTGGCAATGGCCCCGGCCAGCACTTCCACCTGGCTGTTTCTGGCCGTCGGTCGAACCTCAAACTGGTAAAAAAGCGGATACACGGTCATCATATCGTTTACTTCCAGCGTTGCTGCGCCTATTGGATTGAGGCCTTTGACCCAGATTGATGATACTGGAACCGAAATAAACCCGCAAATCTTTTCAATTCGCGGCCTTGGTGGTCCGACCAGGCCTTCACGGACCTCGCGCTCGACCTTGTCTGACCAGTAGGTGATGGAACCGCCGACGCCATCAGGCGGCCGTGCTTCCGATCGAACGTCCGCCTTCTTAACCGTAGATCGTCAGCCCTCCGCTCTCCCGGCTTTGACCGGCTGCAGTGACGATGACTGCCGCCTCACCGCTGAGGGGACACTTGTTTTCGCAGATGCCGCAGCCGATGCAGAGCTCGCCAACGATATAGGGCTGCAGCAGCCTGACCGTCTCTCCCCTGCCGTTGACGACCTCGGCATCGCGGAACTTGATCGCCTTGTCCGGCGTCGGACAGTGTTCTTCGCAGACGATGCAGGGGACGCCATCGGCAAAGGGGAGACAGCGGTTCCTGTCGATATATGCCCGGCCGATGATGGTGGCGTGCTTCTCCTGTCTGCTCAGCCTGCGGATGGCACCGGTGGGACAGACCTGGCCGCAGAGGGTGCAGTTGAACTCGCAGTAGCCGATACGGCTGATCAGCCGGGGACTGAATATCCCCTCCAGCCCGGCCTCCAACCAGGTGGAGTGGAGGGCATTGCCGATACAGACCTTCATGCATTCGCCGCAGCGGACGCAGCGGCCAAGGAATTCCTCCTCCGCACACGCGCCCGGCGGCCTGATCAGCTGCGGATCGGCGTGGCGGGCCAGCAGCCGCGACGGCAGCATGAGAGGACTCAGCATCCCGGCCGCCAGGCTGGCGATCGCAGCCCTTCGCGACAGATCGATCGCCTGGCCCCGGTTGGCGCCTCTGCCCCAACCGTAATGGATGAGTGATTTCGGGCAGGAGGGGAGGCAATCGAGACAGAGGATGCATTCGGCGGCAGCGATGTTGCGCTCATCGTCTATCGCCGCCATCCGGCAGACGGTGCGGCACTGCCGGCAACCGGCGCACTCCGGCGAGCCGCCGGTCAGCCGGAACAGGGAGTAACGGGAGAACAACGCCAGCAACGCCCCCAACGGACAGAGCGCACGACAGAAAAACCGGCGGCCGAAAAATCCGAGGCCGAGGACCGCGATCAGCACCAGCAGCGACACGACCGAGAGCCCATAGACCTTGGCGGCAAAGGGCAGCACGTATTCCTTCAGCACGGCATACACCGGCTCGGTCACGATGTTCAGCCACGCCGGCCCATGCTGGTAGGTCAGGGTAAAAAACGAGGTGGCGGCATGGTCCAGGGCCGGATGCACCGCGAAGGTCAGGCCTCGAACCAGGATCGAAAACGGATCGAGATACCCGGCCAGCGGCAGGCCGAACAGGGAGGCGGCCAGCAGAAAGAAGAGGAGGTAGTATTTGAACCGGCGGCCACCCCGATCCCGGCTGGCGCCGCCGCGTTCGACCAGACGCCGACTGCCGTCGATCAGGGTCCCGAGAGGACAGATCCAGCCGCAGAAGAACCGTCCGAACAGCACGGTCAGGGCCAGGGTGATCGCCGCCGGCAGCATCAAAGCGATGATCGTTCTGCCTGCCGCCATCGCCGTGACGGCGAGCAACGGATCGATCCGAAAGAGGATATTGACGGCCCAGGTCAATTCGTCCGATCCGCTGTAATCGGTCTTCACGAACAGGAAGAGAAAAAAAGCAAGGAACACCAGCTGACTGATCTGCCGCCACAGGGACGGGGATGGTTTCGAGACCTTCCGACGCATCAGGCGGTGACCACCTTGATCCGCGCCAGATCCATCTCTCCCAGCCCCAGTTCAAACGCCGCTACCGTGGCCTCGATGTCGCCCGGCTCAAGCTCGAACAGGGTCGTCGCATAGGCGTCTGCCGCCACCGGATCGGCCGAGGCGATCAGCGTGTCGAGCCGGCGGACGTCATCGACGTTCCCTCCCTGGGGGCCATTGCGCAGCAGGATACGGGTGGCGTCGACCACCGTCAGTTTCGGTCTGATGACCGTCGCCAGATCGGCCAGGCTCTGCCCCAGGTTGTGGTGCAAGGAACCCCGGTTGCCGCCGAGCACCCCCATGCTGTTCTTCAGGCCCAGGGTCAGCCGGGACAGACCGTGGTGCTTGGCGACCGGGACGTTGATATAGCAGTCGCATTCAAGGGCCTCGCGGTAGATCTCCCACTTTGTCAGCACCTTGCCTCTGGTGATGTTTACCGGTACAAACTTGCGGGGATCGATCTGCTCTATCACCGCCCGTCGGTCATCAAGGTCACGGATCGCCTCCTCGATGCCGCTGTTGGCGTAACAGCGCCGCTGTTCGTTGCAGGTCCGATCGAAGACCAGGACTTTTCCGGCGCCGGCCGCAAGCGCCGCTTCGACCAGGGCCCTGACGACCAGCGGATGGGTGTTGGCTCCCTGCTCCGGCGTCCGGTCCCAGCCGATATTGGGCTTGATGACGACCCGATCGCCGGGGTTGACAAATGTGGCCATGCCGCCAAGCGGCGCCAGCGCCCGGCCGACCAGGGCATGGTAGTCCTCACCTTCGGCCAGGGCAAGCAGGGCCGGCGGTTTTTCAGCGGCAAGGGCCTGTGTGAGAATACTGAAGCTGGGGATCGCCAGGCCCACGCCCGCCGACCACCGGAAGACATCCTTGATGAACCGGCGTCTGTTCATAGTTTTTGTCCCTCCCTTTCCTCAGATCAAAGGCTTCACGCCCCCTTCCGCTCGATCTCCGCCTCGCGATGGAAATCGGCCGGATCACCCTCCCCGGAACTCGCAAACAGCAACGGGTAGTGACTGCGGTAGGCGGCGAACATCTCCTCAAACGGCAGGTCGGCAAAGCTGCCATGGTCATGGACATATTCCATGTGGCGCTGGCCCACCGTATTCAGTTCATGGAAGATCGAATCATTTCTGCCATCGAACTCGAGCGGTTGGACCTGGAAGCGCTGGCACAGGGAAAGGTTGAAGGCCGGGGTCGCCTTGACCCATTTACCGTCCAGATACAATTCGGTATAGCCGTGATAGACAAAGAGATCGCTGCCCATGACCTGCCGCAGCCTGGCCGTCGACAGATGATTCAGCACGTCGGCGAAACCGATCCTGGCCGGTATTCCCTGCTGTCGGGCCACCGCTGCCAGGACCACCGCCTTGGCGACACAGTAGCCGTATCCTCTGGCGATAACGGCGCTTGCCGTCAGGGCATCGATCGAATATTGCAGGCTGTAAGGATCGTAACGGATCTCGTCGCGCACCGCATAATAGAGCCGGATCGCCCGGTCGATCGGGGTGTCGTTGCCGTGGGCGGAGCAGATGCGTTCGGCGAACTCGACGACGACGGGATGATCATGATCGATGAAGGCAGTGGCGGCGAGATAGGGTTCAAAATCTTCCATAGGTTATTTTTCATGTTGTTGGTTCATACGTTCTTCCGGATGTATTGCGGCGATATCCGGGGTGCCGGGCCCCCTGCAGGCAGAAAACGGCCTCGGTCGGGGGATAGGTTCAAAGAGAAAAATAGAACATCAAGGCGTTGAGCACCAGCCCATGCTCTATTTTTCCCTCCTTGACACAGGCCCTGACCTCGTTCACAGCCATCGGCACCGTGACGATATCCTCCATCTCATCCATCGCCGGCGCCGTCACCAGCCGGGCGTCCTCCACGAGGACGGTATAGCAGTAATTGCCCTGGATCGCCGGATTGGGACATACTCTGCCAATGATCCTGGCCCTTTCGCCGGAATATCCGGTCTCTTCGAGGAGTTCCCGACAACCGGCGGCAACCGGATCTTCCGCAGGTTCGATCGTGCCGCCCGGGATCTCGATTTCGATCCGTTTCGAACCGTAACGGAACTGCCGGATCAACACGATTTCCCGCTCCGGGGTCACCGCCACGATATTGACCCAGTCCGGACAATCAAAGCGGTAGAACTCCCTGCGCCGGCCGCTCCTGGTGCACAACACAGGCCCGACCTTGACCGTCATGATCGGGGTCTCGACCAGCACCCTGTCCGGATAAACCTCCCAACCGCCAGTTGATGCATTCTTTATCTCGTCCACGTAACGTTCTCCTGGATCGTTTTTTCACCCGGCAGGGCCCTCAGCACGACCTGCCCATAGAGAACACCATTCTACCACACCGGCGGGGCAATCGGTCCAAAATGCGGCGAGAAAGAGTTCCCATTGAAGAAAGTACGTTCACAAATTTTCGCCAAACTTCATTGGTCTCAAGGTAAATTGGTCTGACCATTAGTCCAGACCGACCAAAAACTATGTCGGGTAATTGTGGGGAAGATATAAAATTGTTGATAAGGACACAAATTACCGCTAGCATCATTTGTGGATATCGAAAAGCAATGGTCGGGCAGACCCTGTATCAGGACTGCCTGAAACAATAATGCAGTATCACCCCATTGTAATTGCAGAAAATTAGTAATTTGAAAGGAGGTTACACCCGGCAGAGGTGCTGTCTTCGAAAATCGGTGATGTTTCGTTGGCGTTCTCTGCAGTTGATAAACATGTATTAGGTATACGAAAAGACTTAACCATCAGCACTTAAGGAGTCATCATGGGATTTGAGGCGAACAAGCAAAGTGGATCGGTTATGGTTGTAGGAGCTGGTATCGCAGGCATGCAGGCATCGCTTGATCTAGCCGAATCCGGCTATTACGTTTACCTTGTTGAAAAATCCGCCGCCATCGGCGGAGTTATGTCACAGCTTGATAAGACCTTCCCGACCAACGACTGCGCAATGTGAGTAATCTCACCTAAACTGGTCGAGGTCGGCCGTCACCTGAATATCGAGCTTTTAACGAATACCGAGTTGCTGGGCATCGATGGCGAGCCCGGAAATTTTACCGCAAAAATTCACCAGGGACCCCGATATGTGGACATGGCCAAATGCACGAGCTGCGGCGAGTGCGCGAAGGTCTGTCCTGTTTCCCGTCCCAACGAATACAACGAATATCTTGATTTCCGCAAGGCGATATTCAAACAATATCCGCAAGCTATCCCCGGGGCCTTCGGCATAACCAAAAAGGGGACCGCCCCCTGCAAGGCCACCTGTCCAGCCCATGTCAGCATTCAGGGTTTTGTCGCTTTGATGGGCGACGGCAGGTACGACGAGGCCTTGAAGCTCTTCAAGGAGGACCACCCGTTCCCCGGCATCTGCGGCCGGGTTTGTCACCACCCCTGCGAGGGAGAATGTACCCGCGCCCAGGTTGATCAACCCCTGGCCGTCCGGGAACTCCATCGCTTCTTAGGCGACTACGAACGGGAGAAAGGCGAATACTATATACCCAAGATCGAGGCCGAAAAGCGCAGTGAAAAAGTGGCGGTCATCGGCTCCGGCCCGGCAGGCGTCACTGCCGCCTATGAGCTGCTCAAGCAAGGGTATCAGGTCACCATCTTCGAGAAACAGGATGAGCCCGGCGGCATGATGCGCTACGGCATCCCCGCCTATCGTCTGCCGCGGGACATCCTGGCCGACGAGATCAAGGTCGTTCAGGATATGGGCGCCGATATCAAGTGCGGGGTCACCTTTGGCCGCGACATCACGCTGGACAGCCTGAAGCAGGACGGCTACTCCGCCGTGTTCCTCGCGATAGGCCTGCATAGCGGCCGCAAACTCGGCGTCGACAACGAAGATATCAAGGGCGTCCTGCAGGGCGTCGACTTCCTGCGCGATGCCGCCATGGGCAAAAAGGTCGAGCTCGGTCGCGAGGTCGTCGTCATCGGCGGCGGCAACGTCGCCATCGACGTCGCCCAGACCGCCAAACGGCTTGGCGCTGAGAACGTGACGCTGATCTGCCTCGAGCGCCGCGAAGAGATGCCGGCCTGGGAATATGAGATCGTCGAGGCGATCGAAGACGAGATCAAGATCGTCAACAGCTTCGGACCCCGGAGTTTCCACCTCGACCAGGGCCGGGTGGCCGGAATCGATTTCAGGAGCTGCAAACGGGTCTTCGATGAAAACGGCCGTTTCAATCCGCAATTCGACGACAACGTCTGCGAGTCGTTTCATTGCGACACGGTCATCGTCGCCATCGGCCAGAGCGCGAACCTCGACGGCATCAAGGAACAGGGCATCGCCATCTCCCGGCCGGGCGGCCTGGAGGCCGATTCGGTGACCCTGCAGACCCCCATCGACTGGGTCTTCGCCGGCGGCGATGCCTTCTACGGCCCGAAATCCGTGGTCGACGCGGTGGCCTGCGGCAAGGAAGCGGCCATCAGCATCCATCGCTATATCAACGGCATGGATCTGCGGGAGGGTCGCGACAAGACCTGGGAGTTTGTCCGCCCCGATATCGAAGGCGAGGCAATCAAGGAGCGGCTGATGGTCGAATGCCTCGCCCCTCAAGTCCGTTGCGGCAATTTCCTCGAGGTTTCCAAGGGGTATGACGAAGAGCAGGCCCGGCAGGAGGCGATCCGCTGTCTTTCCTGCGGTGTCTGTTCGGAATGCTACCAGTGCGTCGAGGCCTGTCTGGCCAAGGCCATCGACCACAGCCAGGTGCCGGAAGAGAAGGAGGTCTCGGTGGGCTCCGTCGTGCTCGCCACCGGTGCCAAACCCTACGATCCGACCCCGCTGTCCGAGATCTATCTGTATAAAAAGAACCCCAACGTCCTGACCAGCCTGGAATTCGAGCGGATGCTCAGCTCCGGCGGCCCCACCATGGGCCATCTGGTCCGCCCGTCGGATCATCAGGAACCCAAGAAGGTCGCCTGGCTCCAGTGCATCGGCTCGCGGGACAACAACAAGTGCGGCCACACCTATTGCTCCTCCGTCTGCTGCATGTATGCGATCAAGGATGCGATGATCGCCAAGGAACACGCCGGCGGCGATCTCGATGCGGCCATCTTCTACATGGACATCCGCTCCTTCGGCAAGGATTACGAGGAGTATTACGACCGGGCCAGGAACCGGGAAGGTATCCGTTTCGTCAAGGCCAGGATCCACTCGGTCATCGAGAACCCGGAGAACAGGAACCTCATCCTCCGTTTTGCCGATGAAAACGGGCAGATCATGGATGAAGAGTTCGATATGCTCGTGCTCTCCGTCGGTCTCGAGGTTCCCGCGGCCACCCTTGAGCTGGCCGACCGGCTGGGCGTCCATCTCAACAAGCACAATTTCATCGACAGCCACCCCTTCTCGCCCCTGGCCACCACGCGGCCGGGCATCTTCGCCTGCGGCACCTTCCAGGGACCAAAGGATATCCCCTCCTCGGTGACCGAGGCCAGCGCCGCTGCCGGTCTTGCCGGCTGCCAGATCGCCGCGGCCCGGGACACCGACACCAAGGTGCGGGAGATACCGGAGGAGATCGACATCTCCGGTCAGGACCCGCGAGTCGGGGTCTTCGTCTGCAACTGCGGCACCAATATTGCCGGTGTCGTCGATGTCCCCGGCCTGCAGGAGTACGCCTCGACGCTGCCGGGCGTAGTCTTTACCGACAACAACCTG
The DNA here is from genome assembly GCA_963847035.1 of uncultured delta proteobacterium. Lineage (GTDB taxonomy): Bacteria > Desulfobacterota > Desulfobulbia > Desulfobulbales > Desulfocapsaceae > Desulfoprunum. The sequence continues at coordinate 380,687 of CAWJYH010000001.1, forward strand.
TTCACCTGCAGCCAGGACACCCAGGCCAAGATCAAGGACAAGATCATCGAGCACCGGCTCAACCGGGTGGTCGTCGCCTCCTGCAGCCCGAAAACCCACGCCCCGATGTTCATGGAGACCCTCGAGGCCTGCGGGCTGAACCGGTACCTGTTCGAGATGGCCAATATCAGAAACCAGGACTCCTGGGTCCACGCCTACAATCATGAACTCGCCACGGAGAAGGCGGAGGATCTGGTCCGTATGGCCGTATCCCGTGCCGTCCGGTTGAAGCCGCTGCATGGCAAGGTCATTCCCGTCAACAAGCGGGCCCTGGTGGTCGGCGGCGGCGTCGCCGGCATGAACGCCGCCCTCGATCTGGCGCGACAGGGATTCGAATCCACCCTGGTCGAGAAACAGGCGCAACTCGGCGGCATGGGCCGGAAGCTGCATCATACCATCGAGGGTGCCGACATCAGGGCCTATGTGGATAAGCTGACGACCCAGGTGGCGGCGGAGGACAAGATTACCGTCCTCGCCGATGCGGAGATCGTCGGTTTCGAAGGTTTCCAGGGCAACTTCAAGACCGCAGTACGCACGGGCGGGCAGGAACAGCCGCAGGAGATCCAGCACGGGGTCATCATCGTCGCCACCGGCGCCGGCGAATACACCCCGAAGGAATTCCTCTACGGTGAAGACGACCGGGTGCTCACCCAGATCCAGCTGGGCGACCGGCTGGGGGAAAAAGGCGCCGCCGATCTCGATTCGGTCGTCATGATCCAATGCGTCGGCTCCCGCAATGACGAGCGCCCCAACTGTTCGCGGATCTGCTGCCAGTCGGCGGTGAAGAACGCGCTGGCGATCAAGAAAAACAGTCCCGACACCCAGGTGTTTATCCTCTATCGCGACATGCGCATGTATGGCCTGTTGGAGGACTATTACACCGAAGCGAGGAAACAGGGAGTCATCTTCGTCCGGTACCAGAAAGACAACCCGCCGGCGGTCAAGGCGGCGGACGACGGCATCCTGGTGACTGTCAGAGACCATGTCCTGCAACGCGATATCGAAATACGTGCCGATATTCTGGCCCTTTCCGCCGGTGTGTTGCCGAGCGGTTCGGAAGAGGTGGGCAGGAAACTGAAACTCAACACCAACGCCGAAGGATACTTCCTCGAGGCCCACGTCAAACTGCGCCCGGTGGATATGGGCAGCGACGGCGTCTTCCTGTGCGGAACCGCCCATGGCCCGAAGCTGATCTCCGAAGCCATCGTCCAGGCCAATGCCGCAGCGGCACGGGCGGTCACTTTCCTCTCCAAGGACCGGATCAAACTGTCGGCCATCAAGGCTGAGGTCGACCCGGATCACTGCGTCAAGTGTCTGACCTGTGTCCGCTCCTGCCCGTTCGAGGTTCCGAGATTCAACGTGGAACAGGGGGAGATTCAGATCGATCCGGCACTGTGTCAGGGATGCGGGGTATGCGCCTGCGTCTGTCCGAGACAGACCATCAAGCTCAACAACTATGAAGACAACCAGATCACCTGTGAGATTGAAACACTGCTGGCGGGAGGAATGTAATGGCTGATTTCGAACCGACTATTGTAGCATTTTGTTGCGACTACTGAGGGTACTCCGCTGCGGACCTGGCAGGTTCGATGAGACTGACGTACCCCACGAACATAAAAATAATCCGCGTCCCCTGCACCGGCAAAGTCGATGTGATGCACCTGCTCAGGTGTTTCCAGGAAGGCGCCGACGGGGTGTACTGCGTCGGCTGCATGGAGGGCAACTGTCATTACAACCAGGGAAATCTCCGCTGCCGGGAACGTGTCGAATACATCCATGAGCTCCTCGAGGAGATCGGCATCGAAGGTGATCGCGTCAGGATGTACAACCTGTCGTCGGGAGAAGGGCCGACCTTTGCCAAATACGCTCAGGAAATGACCGAACACATCATGTCCCTCGGACCCAATCCTTTGAAGGCTAAACCCAGGAAGGTTGCCGCTACGGCATGAACCGGCATACTATCTGGACCCACACCTTTGAAGGACACGTTGAAGAAGGCGGCAAAAGCCTAACGATAGGAGTCAACTATGTACGATGAAGCAATAAAGATAGGCTGGAAAAAGAAAGGCAGATTCATGGACACGGTCAAGACGCTGCTGCCCGAAGGCGGCAACCTCGACATGTGCCTGACCTGCGGGGCCTGCACTTCCGGCTGCCCGGCCACCGGGCTGGAAGGATTGGATCCCCGCAAAGTGCTGCGTATGGCGTCCCTGGGGATGGACGAGGAACTGCTGGCCTCCAACTGGCCGTGGATGTGTACCATGTGCGAGCGTTGCATCTACGTCTGCCCGATGAAAATCGATATTCCCCAACTGGTCTTCAACCTGCGGAACAGCCGGCCTCGGGATCAGCGCCCCAAAGGCATCCTCGGTTCATGCGACATGGCCCTGCGCAACGATACCTGCAGCGCCATGGGGGCCACCGAGGAGGACTGGCGCTTCGTGGTCGAAGACGTCGCCGAGGAGGTGCGCCAGACCCAGGCGGGTTTTGAAAATATCCAGGCCCCGATGGACAAGGAGGGGGCCTATTTCTTCCTCAACCAGAACTCGCGGGAGCCGGTGACCGAGCCGGACGAGATGATCCCGCTGTGGAAGATCCTCAACACGGTGGGAGCCGACTGGACCTACGGCTCGAAGGGCTGGGCGGCGGAAAACTACTGCCTGTTCCTGGCCGACAACGAGAGCTGGGAACACATCATCGAGGTCAAGGCCAAGGCGGTCGACGACCTTGGCTGCAAGGTGTGGCTCAACACCGAATGAGGCCACGAACTCTTCGCAGTCCGGGCCGGACTGAAAAAATTCAACATCGAGCACAAGTTTGAGATTGCCAGCATCATTCAGTATTACGCCAAGTGGATCCGGGAAGGACGACTGCCGGTCAGCTCCGACTGGAACAAGGATCTGAAGGTCACCTTCACCGTTCAGGACCCCTGCCAGCTGGTCAGGAAGTCCTTCGGCGACCCGGTGGCCGATGATCTGCGCTACGTCGTCAAAAAGGTCGTCGGCGAGGAAAACTTCATCGACATGACACCCAACAAATCCAACAACTACTGCTGCGGCGGCGGCGGCGGCTTCCTGCAGTCGGGATTTCCCGAGGCCCGCCGTGAATACGGGCGGGTGAAGGCCGAGCAGATCATGGCGACCGGCGCGCACTATGCCATCACCCCGTGTCATAACTGCCATGCCCAGATCCATGACCTGTGCGAGCATTACGACGGCCATTGGCATACCCTGCATCTCTGGACCCTCATCTGCCTGTCGATGGGTATGCTGGGTGAAAACGAACGGGTCTATCTCGGACCGGACCTCGCGGGGGTCGGTCTTTAGAGCCTTGGAAATTCATGGTGTTTGTGAAACGAATTTCGTGAAGGTACCTCTACCCCTGACGGGGTCCGAGCATTTATTTGCCTGGACCGGGACGACACCAGTCCCGGTCCATTGTGGAGGATATTATGATAGTTGCCAAAAGAAAGCCCTTTGCCGAGATCATGGCGATGCTGGAAGGGTATGACAAGGTCCTGAACGTCGGCTGCGGCACCTGCGTCTCCGTATGCCTGGCCGGCGGCGAAAAAGAGGTTGCCGTGTTGAATACCGAACTCGAGATGGCGAGACGGCTTCAAGACGCTCCCGTCGACATCGAGGGGCACACCATCGAACGACAGTGCGACCGCGAGTACCTGGCCGAACTCGACACCATCATCGAGGAAGGGAAATTCGATGCGTTGCTGTCGATGGCCTGCGGGGTCGGTATCCAGTTTCTCGCCGAACGGTATCCCAAAATCCCCACCTTTCCGGCGGTCGATACGACAGGTCTCGCCGTCAATCAGGCCGTGGGCTGGTATGAAGAACGATGCCGTTCCTGCAGCCAGTGCGTTCTCGGCACCACCGGCGGCATCTGCCCGATCACCATGTGTGCGAAAGGGCTGTTGAACGGACCCTGCGGCGGCACGAACAAGGGAAGCTGTGAAATCAGCGCCGAACAGCCCTGCGCCTGGTTCAGGATCTATGAACGTCTCTCGGGTCAAGGCCGGCTGGATTCCATCAGGAAGATCAACATTACCCGTGGCTGGAACGATCAAACGCCGAGGAACCTGATTCAACCCGGGTACAAGAAACCCGAAAGGATGGCAAAATAGCGGGATACAACAGCCAAATCTTTTTTCCTCTTACCCTTATCAAGAAGCAGAGGATTTTATATGAGCACAGAAACGAAGTACAGTTCCGGAAGTAACTTGGAAAAGGTTCTTAAATCCGGCCAGTTCGCCTTCACCGGTGAGCTGGGCCCGCCCAGAGGGACCGATGTCGATGAGGTCAAGGAAAAGGCGCGCTTTCTCAAAGGAAACGTCGATTCCGTCAATATTACCGACAATCAAACCGCGGTCGTGCGAATGTCCAGTTGGGCGGCATCGCTGATTGCCATCGAAGAAGGACTCGAACCCAATTACCAGATGGTCTGCCGGGATCGCAACCGTCTGGCCATGCAGGCCGATATTCTCGGCGGCTACGCGCTGGGCATCCGCAATATGCTCTGTCTTTCGGGCGATCACCAGCAGTTCGGCGATCATCCCGATGCCAAGGGGGTCTTCGATATCGATTCCATCCAGCTGATCGCCCTGGTCAAACAGATGCGGGATGAGGGCCGATTCCTGAGCGGCAACGAGATCCATAAACCGCCGAAAATGTTTATCGGCGCCGCCAGCAATCCCTTCGCCGACCCCTTTGAGTGGCGGGTCCACCGCCTGGCCAAGAAGATCGAGGCAGGCGCCGACTTCATCCAGACGCAGTGCATCTACAACATGCCGAAATTCCGCGAGTTCATCCGCCTGGCCAATGAAGAGGGCCTCACCGAAAAAGTCTATATCCTGGGCGGGGTCACGCCGATGAAGAGCGTCGGTATGGCCAGGTACATGGCAACCAAGGTGCCGGGGATGGACGTCCCGGAAGAGATCATCAACCGCCTGAAGGGGGTCGAGAAGAGCAAGGTCGCCCAGGAAGGCATCAACATCGCCTGCGAACAGATCGAGGAATTCAAGACGATGAAGGGTGTCCACGGCGTCCACTTGATGGCGATCGAATGGGAGCACATGGTACCCCAGATCGCGGAGCAGGCGAAGGTGCTGCCTCGTCCCGTCTTCAGCTGAGCCGTTCCCCGCAACCCCCAACCCGCAGGACCCGGCGCCTCAGCCGACCGGGTCCTGCTTTGTCTTGGGCGCAAGAATCACATTCCGCCACCTCTTCAGTCACTGATCTTCCAGGACAACCTTGAGACCTTCCGTGACGATTGTCAACGGCATGACCGTCGGTCTGTCCATAAGGATTTGATGCGTCAATAATTGTTTGCAGATTTCGTTTCCCTGGGTATAACTGCTTGACTACAGTAAATATTCTTCTCAACAGGGATGACAAGATGAGCGACCGCAAGATCCAGCAAATCCTGAAAAAGATCAACTACCTCGAAGCAGAGATAGACATTCAGAAACAGATCCTCTTTTCAATCCCCTCGGCCAACACCGAAGAGATCGAAAGCACTCTGCGGGTTATCGCCGCGCGTAAAAGCGATATCGAGAACCTGCGCCGGCAAATCAACGATCTTGATCCGGAAGAGTTCGCCCGGATTGTCGCCTTTGAGGAAGCTTCAGCCAGATTTATGGCCATTGGCGCTGAAAATACGTTCACCGACCTGTTTTATAAACAGGCCGACCAGGAATGTACCCTCAGACTGGCCGATGGAACGATCATCGATTGTCTTGTCAAGGCCCGCGACGAAAAGGGAGGGTGGACATCACTAACAAACGATGGTGAAGTACTTCGGTTTGACCGCGAGCAGGTTGTCGAACCGGCCGAAATCGTCAGTCACGATCAATCTTCGCCTCAATGAAGACCGTGTTCAGGGGGAGACTGAACGAAGCAATGAAGGTCGATGTCCTTGACCACAGATTGACCTTCCGTGCTGCAGTCCCTGTCCTGTTGTAGCCGAGCGATCATACATTGATGCGTTTCACCGAAGCAGTCCCTTACCTCCTCTGAGGAATCCAAGGGAAGATCGTTGGTCCACCTTTGGCGAGGTGAGAAACTTGGTCGGGAGTATTTCATCCAACCGGGATCTGACAGTTCTCGTAAATGCAAAAAGGGTTCACACAGTCATCTGTATGAACCCTTGAATTTACTGGTGCCGGAGGTCGGGGTCGAACCGACACGGGGTTGCCCCCGCTGGATTTTGAGTCCAGTGCGTCTACCAGTTTCACCACTCCGGCAAATATGTCATTCCGAACAGTTAGATTCATTTTGGCCACTCATAATCGATACCTAATAGATTAGTGGTAGATTATCTATTAGCTTTCGACAGACATGCAGCTTCTGTCATCTCTCCCATATAAACTCTGATACCATCATGACAGTACTACTCTTTTTATTCTATCAGATTCTCTGAGATATTTCCAGCCCTCCCCTTCCTCCTAGCCTCTTGAAGGCTGAAGGTTCTACATATTCTCCCCTTTCACCATCTAGATGTAAAAATCTAGGGGATACAATACCCCATCGAAGAGTGCAGGGTCTACTCTATATCCCTCTATTAGGAAATTAACATTGAAACACGGGGTGGGGGTTTTACTGACCAAATGGGTAGCACCTCTAACTCTCTCCTTCCCCCCCGGCTATCGGCTGAGGGTGGTCCTAGTCCAAGAACACTTTTAAACAACCTTGGTACCATCTAAGTCATATATCTATTAATAAAGTGCCAAAAAATATTTATTGACGCGTTGATAACTATTGGCATGCAGTAAGTAAACATCAGAGATGTTGTCTCTGAACTTCAGGCAACTGTAATAATGCGAAACTATGAGAAATAACGTTATGAGCGTATAGCCTGAGGATAAATAATAAGTTACCAACCATAAAGGCCAAAGGAGGTGACATCCAGTATGTTCTAATATAACAAACTTCATTTAATAGTATTATTAGTAAATGTTTTTCAGATTCAATTTAATAAAGGTGAAAATAGAAATGACAACTGCACCAAAACTACTCAAAAGCAGTGAGGCAATTGAACTTCTAAAAGTATCAAAGGCTACCTGGAAGCGGTGGATAAGATATAACTATTACATCAAAAAATATTTATTCAAACTTGGTAACAGATGGTTTATCACTCTGGAAGATTTGAACAAATTAATAGATGAACAAAACAAGAAATTGCCAGGAGAGTGGCATTGAACAAGCTTGAGGGTTTCAAGTATCTGGCTGAAAGTATATGGATTCCCACTTATTAAGATGAGAGGAAAAAATGGATTGAAAAAGACTGGCAATCTTTTGAGTATAGGCAGTTTGATAAAATCGGTTTCAACAGAGGGCCAACGCTGGAATAGTTTGTGGAATAAATCAGGTTTAATCGTCCTAGATATTGATGATCCTATAAAATTTGAAAACTCTAGACGATGGAATCCCGGAGACATTCACTGTACAAACTGGAAAAAAGGATATCCATCATTATTTCCGTCTTCCCGAGCAAGGTGAATATAAGAACAGATCTTTTAAGAAATTGGGGTTTGATATCAGGGCTAATGGCGGATGCGGGTAGCACCATTTTCTAGCCACCCGGAAACAAAACAGAAATATAAAATTGTTTGTGAAAGGGAGATAATCTTCCCGCTCCAGATTGGCTTCTAGAGCTTCTCGCTTGAGCCTGAATCAATAAGATCTCCAACCAAAAGCGTTCAAGTCGAGAGACAATTGCACATTAATGAAATAAATGATGAACTGTTTTTAACGTTACGACTGTCTTCTTTAAAATCTGTCGAAAAAGGGCATCGATCAGAATACATCTGGAGAGTCTTAAGGGAGCTAGTAGAAGATGCACTTACTGAGAACGAAATAGTTGGATTATTTGAACACTATCAGGATACTATAGGAGAAAAGTATTTTGAGAAAGGAGGAGCTCGAATTAAATGGTTACTAACCCAAATTCAGAAAGCAAGGCTAGAATCATCTGAAAAATTCGGTGGTACCATTTGAAGCTAAAAATCAAGAATGGGTTGAATTGCTCCATTCCGATCTTATGAAGACTTTCAGGAATGAATACACGAGGTCCATTCGGAAGGTCACTCAAAACGCATTAAAGCATGTCTGGAATCTGCTAATAGCCTCTAGTTAAACAATGAGAATTCCGGTTGGTATTGCATTCCGCTGGGGGTTGGAGCTGGAAAAACACTTACCATAAAACATCTCATAAGACACTTATATAACTACGACAAAGGACGTAAATACAGTATTGCTCTAAGCTTGGAGAAAATTTCAGAGATCGAGGATGTAAAAGATTGGTTGCTGGAACATGGGGTTCTGCTAATGATTATTTCCAAGAAGTGCATCACAAAGTTGACGATATTGACGAGGTATTTGAGTCTTTACCAAGGATACCAGTTGTAATCCATACACACTATAAGCTACGTGGAAATGCATATTTAACAGAATATTTTAAATACAAAGGACAGGACAGGAATCTTATGATTTTCGATGAAAGTATGTGTAACTGTCTGACCTTTGCAGATATTTCTAGTTCAGTTGGCAACAAGCTTGGATCATTCCTCAGGGCCTACAGAACCAATCAAAAATTGAGTGAAACTGTACCTGAAGTGATATATCAGTATATCAAAACAATAGAGAATAAGATAGAGCGTGAGGAAGTAGAAATCAACCTAGAGAGGAAAACACAAGCAGTAAATCGAGTTACCAGTAGAATATATAGATCACTTTACCCTTCCAGATCTGTTGAAAATAGCAGGACAAATAGGGACCTGCTTAAATAATGAGGAGGAAGCCACTCTTGATACGTGATCTCCTTTTGCTTGGAAATACACCCAAAGAGTTACGACAGATTTTTGTTCAAAGAGAAGATGCCGGGAATGTACTATTTACAATAAAGGAGCAGATAAGCGATAGGATCAAAAACCTTGTCACCACTGATGCATCAAGACAGATCAGGAACCTTTTCAACTATTCACAAAGAAAAGTCAAAATTCTCAATACAGAAAGTTTATTAAGCTATGAAAAATTGAGTTTTTATGGAATTGAGTTATCAGGAGGACGGGAAAAGATAGAGCAATCCTTTAAAAGGGATAGTATCAACCCCTACCTTATAATGTTAGAAGATATTCTTGTAAGAGAAGGAATAGATAAGGATTTTCTTATATTCCACTCCAAACAACTAGATGGATTTAATGACAAAATCATTCTTCATCTAATAAAAAAAGGTATAATTGATCGACAGGACATAGACAGGATTAAATTCGAAACCTTTGGTAGGGAAAATGCCACGCTAGAAATATGATACCTGCCAAGTAATAATCTTCTTTGGTCTACATTACAAACCAACGTACACAATCAAGAGTCTGCTTTTTGGAGAAACAAAGGAACTAGCTGTACTCACCCCTTGGGTGATCAAAGATGTTCAAACAGGAGAGATTGTAATGCAACTTCATCAGGGGAGTGGAAGAGGGACCATTAGAAAAGGAGAGAATCAAAGTGTCTACTTTTGTGCTTACAATCCCTCAGTCTTCTTTAAGGGATTGAATAAAGCCTACCCTCAAGCTCAAGTAGAACTTCTCTCCTTGCCCCAACTAGAAGTATGGAAAGCAAAGAATACAAAAGATAATGACTATAGGGCTGAGAACTTTAAGAAGGCATCTTATCTTTTTGGAATTTCAAAAGAAGTAATAAGGGAACAGTTGCCCTTTTTCTTGCGTCAAGAGTTGACTCCTAAGAAATTCTATGCTGCTAAAGGCCTAATATGACCATACCGTTTTAAGTTGCTATTATGATAGTCAC
>CAWJYH010000002.1:0-105000 GCA_963847035.1 uncultured delta proteobacterium
AGTGGTTGGGGGAGGTTCCTGAGGGATGGAGTAAATTTAGGTTCAAACATTTGTTTGGAGAAAAAAATAAGGTCACAAATTCAAATTTACCTGCAGGTTCAATTAGTTTTGGCAATGTTGTTTATAAAAATGAAGACAATTTGGCTGTCGAAACCAAACAATCGTATCAGGAGGTATCGTGCGGAGAGTTTTTAATAAATCCACTTAATCTGAATTTCGATTTGAAGAGTTTGAGAACAGCATTGTCTGATATTGATGTTGTTGTGAGTACTGGTTATATCGTATTGAAATGCCTTGGTAAATTGAACAAGCGTTTTGCGCGATGGGTTCTCCAAGAGTTTGATGTTGCTCATATGAAAACTCTTGGTTCAGGGGTGACGGCAAACTATTAACTTTACAGACATCGGCAATAGTTTTCTCTATATACCCCCAGATATTTGAACAATCCCAAATCGCCAACTTCCTCGACCACGAAACCGCCAAAATCGATACCCTGATCGACAAACAACAACAACTCATCGCCCTGCTCAAAGAAAAACGCCAGGCGGTGATCAGCCATGCCGTGACCAAAGGGCTGAATCCCGATGCCCCGATGAAGGACTCCGGGGTTGAGTGGCTGGGGGAGGTGCCGGAGCATTGGGGGTGTACTCGCATTAAACATGTACATCATTATGACTGCTGGCACCTGCGAGCATCAGTAATGACTGGAGATTGATGCTGAATGCTGATATACGCGTCAATGGCATCTAAATATTCAAACAAACAAGTTGAATCATGAGATCAATGACAGATAGATATTGATATGCTGAGAAGGATGAACTCAAGTTCGTAGACTATGAAGATTGTCCGAGATGATATTGCATATTTACGGTGAACCTGACGCAAGTTTGGAATTGTGCCTGATTATGCAAGAGCAAGGTGATTATCAGTCCTGGCAGTTAATAGCTGAGTTTCATAGATTTGGTTACTACCAGAGTACTCATGTGTGGCTTTGAATGCAGATGTCACAGACAAGACAGGTCACTGGAATGATGGGCTACGACATTGAAGACCTCAGATGCAGATATTCCGAATATCCTGTTCCACCCCAATGAGCGAACAGAAGATATAGTGCAATTTAATCAAAGACTCAAGAAATTTGACGAGTTGATTGATAAAGGCTCAAGTTGCAGATCGAATTATCTCCAAGAACGCCGCACCGCCCTCATCTCCGCCGCCGTCACCGGCAAGATCGACGTCCGCCACTGGCAGCCTCCCCCCAGCAACTCCACCACCAGCAAGGATAACCCATGACCCCCATGGCGATGCCGCCAACGAGTTCACCTTCCACAACGACATCATCGACCAGCTGGTGGCCGGCGGCTGGCTGCTGGGGACCTCGGAACGGTACAACCGTGAACTCGCCCTCTACCCCGAGGATCTGCTGGGCTTCGTCAAGGACACCCAGGACGGCCAGTGGCAGAAATTCTGCAAGCTCCACCCGGTGGACCCGGAGCAGGAGTTCCTGGAGCGGGTGGCGGCCCAGCTCGACAAGGCCGACCCCAATGCCGCCGATGCCAAGATGCGGACCTTCGGCACCCTCGGCGTCCTCCGCCATGAGCTGCGGCATCGCGGCACCCGTTTCTCCCTCTGCCAGTTCCGGCCGGAACACGACCTCAACCCCGAAACCCTGGCCCGCTATGCCAAAAACCGGCTGCGGGTGGTGCCGGAGCTGGTCTACAGCCCCTGGGCCACTGCCGAGCAACTGGCCGAGACCGGCGGCAAGGCCAAGGCCTGGCGCATCGACCTGGTGCTGTTCGTCAACGGCATCCCCGTCGCCACCCTGGAGCTGAAGTCGGAGTTCAAGCAGGCGGTGCACAACGCCATCAAACAGTACAAGACCACCCGCCTGCCGGTCGATCCGGCGACCAGAAAACCGGAGCCGCTGCTGACCTTCAAACGCGGCGCCCTGGTCCATTTCGCCGTCAGCCAGTACGAGGTGTACATGACGACTCGGCTGGCGGGGGCCGACACCGTTTTCCTGCCCTTCAACAAGGGCACCAGAGACGGCGGCGCCGGCAACGACCCGCCCGCCGATGTCAACCGCTACGCCACCGACTATCTGTGGAACGAGGTGCTGGCCCCGGACAATCTGCTGACCATCCTCGCCCGCTACGTCCATCTGCAGATCGAGGAGAAGGAAGACTGGGATGGCCGGAAATACCGAAAGGAGACGCTGATCTTTCCCCGCTATCACCAGTGGGACGTGGTCAACAAGCTGATCGATGCGGCCCGCCGCGAAGGTCCCGGCCACCGGTACCTGATCCAGCACAGCGCCGGGTCGGGCAAGTCCAATTCCATCGCCTGGACGGCGCACCAGCTGTCATCGATCTATGATGGGACCGGCCGAAAGCAGTTCGACTCGGTGATCATCGTCACCGACCGCAATGTGCTCGATGCCCAGCTGCAGGACACCATCTCCCAATTCGAGCATGTGGACGGGGTGGTGGGCCGGATCAACACCAGGGAAGGGGACGGCTCCAAGTCGGAGAAGCTGGCGGCGGCGCTGACCAATGCCCAGCCGATCATCATCGTCACCATCCAGACCTTTCCGTTCGTACTCCAGGCCATCGAGAATGATGTGGCCCTCAAGGAGCGGCGCTATGCGATCATCGCCGACGAGGCCCACTCGTCCCAGACCGGCTCCACCGCCAGGAAGATGAAGGAGGTGCTGCTGCTCGACACCAGGGCGGATGACGAGGAGGAACCGACCGCCGAGGATATCCTCGACGCGATGGTGGCCTCGCGCCGGGCGTCGGCCAATCTCAGCTATTTCGCCTTTACCGCCACCCCCAAGACCAGGACTCTGGAGCTGTTTGGCCGTCTGCCGCATCCGGATCAGGCGCCGTCGAAGAAAAACAAGCCCGAGGCCTTTCACGTCTATTCCATGCGGCAGGCGATCGAAGAGGAATTCATCCTCGATGTGCTGAAAAACTACACCAATTACAAGGTGGCCTACAACCTGGCCCTGAAGATCCAGGCCTCCGACCAGGAGGTGGAGAGCAGGAAGGCCCGGGTGAAGCTGAACCAGTGGGTGCGGCTGCATGATTACAACATCGCCCAGAAGGTGCAGGTCATCATCGAGCATTTCCGCGACAATGTCATGGGGCTGTTGGGCGGGCAGGCCAAGGCCATGGTGGTGACCAGCGGACGCAAGGAGGCGGTGCGGTACAAACTGGGCTTCGAGAAGTATATCGCCGCCAAGGGATATCCCAACATCCATGCCCTGGTGGCCTTCTCCGGCGAGGTCGAGTTCAGCGACAATGACCCGAATGCCGAGGGGCTCCTGGGCCAGAAGTTCAGCGAGAGCGGACTGAGCATGAACCCGGGGCTCAAGGGGCGGGACCTGCGCAAGGCCTTCGACTGCGACGACTACCAGGTGATGATCGTCGCCAACAAGTTCCAGACCGGGTTCGATCAGCCGAAGCTGTGCGCGATGTATGTCGACAAGAAACTCGGCGGCGTGGAGTGCGTCCAGACCCTGTCGCGGCTGAACCGCACCTATCCCGGCAAGAAGGACAGCGGCACCTTCGTGCTCGACTTCTTCAACGACCCGCAGGACATCCTCGAGGCCTTCCAGCCCTATTACCAGACGGCGGAGCTGGCCGATGTCTCCGACCCCGACCTGATCTTCGACCTGTACGACAAGCTGCGGGCGGCCGGCATCTTTCTGTGGCAGGAGGTGGAGCAGTTCTGCGAGGCCTATCTGATCAAGAGCAAGAGCAACGCCGCCATCGCCAATATCTGCAAACCGGCGGTGGACCGGTGGAAGGTGCGGTACAAGTCGGCCATCGCGGCCTATAAGGAGGCGAAGGCGATATTCGAGCGCACCAGGAAGACCGGTGACGCCGTGCTGATCGCCAACGCCGACAGCAGCTTCAAGGCCTGCAGGAAGGAGAAGGATGGGCTGGAGATCTTCAAGAAGGACCTCGGCACCTTTGTCCGGTTGTACGAGTTCATGTCGCAGATCGTCGAGTACGACGACAAGAACCTGGAAAAGCTGTGCCTGTATGCCCGCAACCTGCGGCCGATGCTGCGGGAGGAACTGCTCGACGAGGACGGCATCGACCTGCAGGGGGTCGTGCTGAGCCACTACCGGCTGTCGAAGATCCACCAGCAGAGCCTGAAGCTGCAGGAGAACAGCCCTGATTTCCAGCTGGACCCGGGCGATGGGCTGGGCTCGGCCAAGGCCAAGGACAGGAAGGAGGAACTGATCTCGCAGATCATCCACCGGCTGAACGAGCTGTTCATCACCGATGCGCTGACGGACAACGACCTGGTCAACTATGCCTACACCATCCGCGACAAGGTGCGGGAGAATGCCACGGTGATGCTGCAGATCGCCAACAACTCACCGGAGCAGGCGATGCTCGGCGATTTCCCGAAGGCGGTCGACGATGCGGTGCTGGGCAGCCATGAAGCCCACCATAACCAGATGATGCAGCTGCTGTCGGACCCGAAGAAGGCGGCGGGGTTTGCGCGGGTGGTGTTCGATCTGCTGCAGATGAAGGGTTGATATTGGAGAGGGCAGGAATAATCTAAATTTCTGAATATCAACCGAACCTTATGCTTAAGCCAAAAAAGTCCTAGAGCAAAACATGAGTGTCTCCACCGCGCTGCCCTGCCGTATCTCCATTTACGAAGAGGACGGCAAAACCATCCTGGCAACTTTGAAACCAACTTCCCTCCTTGCGATGTTCAACACGCCACAACTGGTAGGTGCAGCGCAGGAAGTTGAGGACGCAATTGTGAAAATCATGAAAGAAGCGTCAAACCCCGAGAGTAATCGCATATCAATATAAAAACAGGACTCGGATGAGAACTACAAAACTCGGCATGATTGGGCGTGAGATTTCCGTTGTTGGTCTGGGTGGAGAAGGTGTCCTTCGTACCCATGACAGGAATAGAGAGGCGCAGAATGTAATTCATGAGGCCCTGCGCCAGGGGATAACTTACTGCGACTGCGCCCGGGTGTACTCCGATAGTGAACTCTATTATGGCGAGGTATGGAAAAGTAATCCTGAATTACGAAGCTCAATATTTCAAACCTCTAAATCAGCGTCCCGGGACAGAGATGGTGCCTTGAAAGACCTGTCTGATTCTTTGCAGCGTTTAGAGACCGATTACCTTGATCTTTGGCAGATTCACGATTTGCGGACTGATGAAGATTTTGCGAGAATCTCTGGCCCCGGCGGCGCGTTGGAGGCATTTATCTCCGCAAAAGAGAACGGAACGGTAAAAAACATTGGGGTCACCGGGCACCATGACCCGCACATTCTCAGCAAAGCCGTTGAGCAATGGCCCATTGACACGGTGCTCATGCCCGTCAATCCGGTTGAAGGGGTACTCGGCGGATTTCTGACCGATACACTACCGAAGGCGAAAGAGAAAGGGATCGCCGTAATCGGTATGAAGGTGCTCGGCGCGGGCCACTACATCGACCCCGAACTCGGCATAACAGCCCAACTGCTAATTCGCTACGCACTTTCCTGCGGCATCACCCTTGCCATTGTCGGCTGCTCGTCACCGCAGGAGGTCCGTGAGCTTTCTGCCGCAGCCGCACTGCCTTTATTATCTGGTGCAGAAAGAGAAACAATAAACGAACAGTTTGCAGCTCATGCGAGAGAGTTAGCTTTTTACCGTCCTGCACGTTGACAAGAGAAGCAAAGCCCTGAAACCAAGGTCGTTCAAATAGTAGCAGGCTTTCCACTTAGCAGATTGTTCAAATTTCCGGGGCCACTTCTTCAGGATCGTTTTAAACAATATATTCATTGTATAAGGTTTTCATGGGACGCAATAAAAAACAACCTATTACTTGCAGATTGCGCTCTGCTGCTTGATCGCTTTGGTACGATGAACGGTATGTGTCTTATAACGACAAGCCGTCTCGCCAACCCTCCGCTGTTTTGTTGTGGTTTTCGTCATGTTCCAGCGATATACATTCTGGATATACAATCTAATCGAAAAAAGGTGGTCAGAATTAGCTTTAGAAAAAGGAAGCATTTCGAAAAGATAGTGGAAATCTTAGCATGAAGAATCGTCTATTTAACCCAGATTTTCATCAATGGTCCATCAATACCATACACTGGATCACGTTGTGGTAAAGCTACTTGCTGTATCTCCACGTCCACCTGTGGACGTTCTCCTTGTCGACCATACTTCATATTCCATGGCTGGCCTTTAGGGTAAGCACCAACAACCTTGAAATTTTCAGATTGTTTCATGTTTTTATGAGAAATACCCGCCGGAATAATAATTACATCACCTGCAGTCGCAGTTTGCACTATCCCACCAGGCCCGCCAAAGCAAGCCTCGACACATCCTTCGTAAATGCCTAATGCCTCATGCGCGGTGCTGTGGTAATGGTGCATATCATATAGACCGTTACGCCATGCAGGAGGCCACCCATTTTTTAGAAAACACTGCTCGATCAATTCCACCAAATTAGTAGCGCCAGGAGAGAACACCTGTTTTAAGACACAGAGTTCAAGACTGTTATTATTTGGAAAGGTGTCATTTGCAGGACACAAGAAGTGAAGAATACTATCTGGATTTATATCGTCTTTCTCAATTCCTTGATATTTCATAGCATTTTGCAATAAATATTGAATTTTTGATTGCTCTGGGGTAGATGTTGAACATCTTGGAATTCGGAAAATCCTGACTGTTCCTGTCGCTGAACTGAAAGCTTACTTTTTCAGACTATTAATGATCTGTCCCTATGCAATCCATTACAACTCATGTTGATAGTGACGGAACCACTGCCATCACCTGCCCTGTCTGCAGCAACCAAAAAAGGATATCGGTTGCCACCATTAAACATAAAAAACGTGTCCTGAAGGTACGCTGCAGTTGCAAAACAGTCTTCAGTGTTCAACTTAATTACCGCAGCCACTACCGAAAGTCTGTCAGCCTGTCCGGAACATATAAGACATATCGCCAGAATGAAAAGTGCAAAGGTCTCACACAGATTACGAATATATCTATAGGCGGCTTACAATATTGTGTCGTTGGCCTGAATCGACTGTATCCAGGCAGTGTTGTCGACTTGGATTTTCAACTAGACGATAAACAACTTAGCCTGATAAAAAAACGGGCTGTGGTTCGTTATTCTCACGATAATGTCGTTGGCTGCGAATTTATGGCCAAGGGCGATTCTGATAGAGCCCTGGCATTTTATCTGCGTTTTTGAATCCATCCTTATCAGCGCACCATCCATAACACCCTAAAAAGAAAATTTTGCGAATTAGCAAAAGTACCTGTTTTGCTTCTCTTAGACAAAATCTGCATATTTGTTGCTCTTTTTTCTATTATCCTGTCCAGGTGATTTTCAAACAAATCAGAACTCACCAACCAATGTTATCCACATAATTTGGAATCTGACCATCGAACTTCAGCCAGCTTGAGCAGGCGCTGCGGGACTGGCTGAGTTCATAAGGCTACATAGGTTAACCGATTGACCATCGTTGCAGTTGAAACCGGCGGTTTAAACGATAGCAGAATCCGGCAAGATAACGCTGCAAATGCCTCCGGCTGATAGCATGATGAGTGCCGTGCATAGAATTTTTCACGTTGCAAATAACTGTGTTGAGCCACTGGAACACTTTACGGTCGTCGTACTTCCCACCGGCAGAGGTACGTTAATAAAGCCAATTCGAAGATCTGAATATTTTATCATCGATCCGACTTTACACTACTACTGTTTTCAACAGGAGAGGGGCGATCCTCTCCCGTTGAGGCACACCTATCCGTAAAGTGTCTCGATCCACCGAATGGCTTCCGTGTCATTTACCTTCCCGAGATTCAGAACTTCGCCGACCCGCATATCTCCTCTGGCCATCAACTCCAGCATGAGCCGGTTCCGAGCGTTTGTGGTCCTGAAGATGATCTCATCGACCGTCTCTCTATCGACAATATTCCACTGAATAGCTTGTGGGCGTTTGAAGATCTTTCTGATGACGGAACCGTTGCAGGGATTGGTGAGGATAGGCAACCCGGTGTTGATGCTGAAGTTGTAGAAGGATGCCAGTACCGAGTAACCGGTTCCGTTTCGTTGCCTGTCGATTGTCCTTCGTCATGGCAAGAAGAAACTCCAGGACCTCCCCCCGGGTGATGCTGGCGAGGTCACGTTGACCAAATCGCCCAGTAAATCGGCGGAGCACGAACTCACATGTCTTGATGGTATTTTTTTTTCGAGTTGGCTCTGTGGTACTGCAGATGGAAATCGACCGCTTGGAAAACATTCATGTTGCACCTCGTGTGGTTGGGGTTCTATGAGCGATATGCTCACACTTGGAGTATACACCATGATGCGGATAGGTTAGCGGGAGAAGCTACCGGCTCAGGAATAAGCTCAACTCTGACCTTTGTCTTAGAGGTTACGGTTGCCATTGGAAATCTTTTGGTTGTGTGCTTCAAGTTCTGCAAAATCAGCTCAGACTCGCCTAAGATTTCAACACTCAAGTAATATGTTTCGTTGTGACTCCTTGTCATGGGGGTTAGAGTATAATGACCCTAAGGAAATGTCCAAGCCCTTGGCCCGCAGCAGCTATCGTGGTTCCGCTTTCGATGGTTACTCTGTGGCAGGAGCTATATCTTTCATCCCTTGCTTTTCTTGTCCATTTCTTTCCCATTTTTTTCTTGTGGGGTGCTCATGATCGGGAATCGCATCACATTCAGGTTGATGGTGGGTGCCTATCTTTTCACGAGCATGCACCACGTCGTGGTGTTTCCAGCAACATCCTTTGCCCGGCATCTGCAAACGATCCATGATGGCCGTCTTTTGTCGGATGATACCGAGATCCCGGCTGCCGAAAATAAACGTTTCGCAGACGCCATTCTTGACCGTCTCCCTCCGAAATCGTGGGCCGACTATGGCATCGCCTGCGAATCAACGAAAGAACAATTCCTCGTCATCGATTGTACCGAGGGTCGTTTTACGAATCCTCAAGTCAACCAGCGGGCGGTCCTGTTCACCTTCTGCCAACCGGGGCATAATTATGGAGAGAACGGAATCGCCGTTTTCGAAAATGATCGGCTCAAAGACCTGGCCATCTACTCCGGTGGCTGGGAAAACGATATCGAGGCGATCCCGGATCTTGACGGCAACGGTTGCATGGAACTTGCGATCGAAACCGGTGGAGTGAATTTTGGTGAGGTCTGGGGAACGATTTCCATCATCGGTCTGACGAGCGACGGCGTGCGCTCATTCGGCAGAATCAGCACTTTGGATGACGATTGTGAGAACCCATCTGGAGGCAAGGGGGGCGAAACGGTCGAAATTGCCATTCGTTCAGAGCCGGAACCGGTTTTTTATCGGAGAACCTTTCGTCAGTCATGCACTAAAGGGGCGAAATGGCAACCAGCGGGAGATTGGCAGCGATTCGTGCCGCAAGAGGAGGACGGGGACAATTACCAGCGGATAATGGAAGACAGCCCCTGAAGCGAACCAACTACTCGTCTCAGGGGCTTGGCCGCTTAAACGAGTAGTTGGTTCCTAGGTCATCGCTCGGTCTGAATACCCAACTGGTATTCATTCGCGTTTCCATACGTTGAAGCCGGTAACCAGGGAACGTATTATAGCAGGTTGATCCTCGCGTCCTTCCTGCTTCTGTGGTTTCGTCACTCTCAACCTGAAGGCCTGCGGGAAAGGAAAAAATGAAGCGATCGTGCCTCGTTTACATCGGAATCTTCGTCGGCATCGGTATCCTCGCCGGCAGTGCGCTTGTGCTAACGATTCCTCCGGCGCCACCAGGGTTCTCTGCACCATTCGTGATGAAACTCGGCTCCGCGCTAGGCGTTGGCTTTGCCGCATCTGGCCTGCTCACCTTGGCACTCTTCGGGCTGAAAGATTCTATGCAGCGGCTCAGTGATCGTGCACGCCTCAGCATGAAGCGCATGACGACCCCTCGCGATGGCGAGCGGATTGTCGCGTTTGGAACGGTGGTAGCCGATGGTCCGCTCCTCGAGTCTCCGTTCACTGGCACTCGCTGCGTGTGCTATTCCTACGAGGTGCGCTGCACCACCCGAGGACGCAGTTCAACCGACGTTCTATGCGCATGGGGGTACGCGTTGGCGCCTTCGCACGTCGAGACGCCACAAAGAGCGGTCCGACTGCTCAGCTACACGGACATCGATGAAACTCCCCCACAGCTGGTCGATCCCGCCGTGCGGCGAACGGCCGCCGCGTATTTTGCAGCGACGCAACTCGAGCCGACCGGCTACGGCGCGCCGGACCTTGGCATAGCAGCCGTCAAGCAATTTCATTCGGACCGGGATGGCAATATCAAAGGGGACTTTGGCCCGCTTCCCTCCGACTTCCTTGAGGGAAACTACAGGCTTTACGAGAAAGTTGTAGTCAATCGTGAGCCGATTACCGCGATCGGCATATGGGACTCGAGGCTCGGCGGAGTGAGGGCTGAATCGGGGACCGAGATCCTCGCACCCGTCGTCATCCGCCGAGGACCCGTTGAGATAGCGCGCCACACGCTGCTCAGACAGGCAATCATCGGCGCCATTTTCGCCCTCGTTCTATTGGCGATTGCAGCGGCCATCGTGTGGTGGTTTGTCCGGAGCGGGGAGCGATTGTTCTACTAACGCAAGCGACACCGCTGAAAATACAGAAACTGAAAATATTTTTTACATTGTGACCAACCCTCCAGCTTTTTTCACCATAGACCAGGCAGCGACATAGGAAATAGGAAAAATCCGGTTAGAACTGTTGATATCCCTAGCCTTTGCATAGGCGGTTAACCTTACCAATATCTTCCGTGGAACATAAACCGTTTCACCCACTCGACCACTCTTGGGGTTCTGGATGGACAGGCTTCTCTCCTGAATGTCTGCAGGTATGAGGCTTAAGATTTCACCGACTCTCATGCCTCCACGGGCCATAAGTTCAAGCATAAGCCTGTTATGACGAAACCTGATTAGAAGAAATGCAACTGGTGCCGACAGGGTTAAGCTACTGTGTTTCTTGGTACTTGCCGGAAACTCGTGTCTCGCAGTCAACATACTCCTTAACAAACATGTAAAATGGAATAGGCATCATATTTTTAATAGCCGGTGTGAATCACCAGGAATTGACAAATGTTCGAAACAATCACGAATGATACTATTTGCCATGGAGGTCAAATATGAAGTTGAACATTGCATTAGCGGTTGCAACAGCCTTGCTTGCTGGTATGGCAATGGGTGAACAAGTTTTTGCCCAGCCTGCCGATGCCATCTACCACGGAGGGAGCATTCTGACCATGGCCGGCAAGCAACCCACTTACGTCGAGGCGCTTGCGGTAAAGGATGGCCACATTGTGTTTGCCGGACCCAAGGATAAGACTTTTTCCTTGAAAGGCGATGCAACGAGAGTTGTCGACCTGGCAGGAAAAGCCCTGCTGCCCGGTTTTCTCGACGCGCACAGCCATTACATCAATTCGCTCCTCGTCGCCAACCAATGCAAACTCTACGCGCCACCGTCCGGCCCGGGAAAAGATGTACCCAGCATCATCGCCGAACTAAAGAAGTTCGCAATGGAGCGCAATATTCCCAAAGGCGAGATGATCATGGGTTACGGCTACGATGACACAGTCATGCCCGATGGTCGTCTGCTCAACCGCGACGACTTGGACGCGGCATTCCCCGATAATCCCGTCCGCATTGACCACGTCTCGATGCACGGCTGCGTGATGAACAGTCTTGCCTTGAAGAAATACGGCATCAGCGCGGCGACCAAGACCCCACCGGGCGGCGTGATCGTGCGCAAGCCGGGCACAGAGGAACCATGGGGCCTTATTATGGAGACGGCGTTCCTCCCGGTCTTCGAACAAACCGAGCCGATGACCGCGCAGCAGGAAGTCGATTGGACCCGCGCAGGCCAGATGCTCTTTGCAGAGGCGGGCGTCACCACCGCCCATGAAGGTGCGACTCACCTTCCGCAGTTTCAGACGATGAAACGAGCCTCCGATGCCGGAGCAAACATCATCGATGTCGTGGCCTATCCGTTTGTCACCGATGTGGACAAGGTGCTCGCCGAGTTTCCTCTTACCGAATGGGGTAAATACAAGAACCGCTTCAAGGTCGGCGGCGTCAAGATCACTCTGGACGGCTCGCCGCAGGGCCGGACGGCATTTTTCGCTACCCCTTACCTTACCGGTGGCCCTGGCGGTGAAAAGGACTGGAAGGGGGAGCCGACCTTTCCCCAAGAATTTGCCAAAAAAATGATCAAGAAGGTCTATGACATGAATGTGCCGCTCACAGCGCACTGCAATGGCGATGCCGCAATCGACCTCTTCCTCGATGCCTACGAGTTCGCCCGCGCCGGCGACTACAGCCGTCCGTGGAACGTGACCACCATTCACACACAATTCATCCGCAAGGACCAGATTCCGAAGTTCGCGAAATACAAGGTGCGTCCTTCGTTCTACACTCTGCACACCTTCTATTTCGCCGAGGCACACCTTGCGAACCGCGGCAAGGAGCAGGCTATGTATATCAGCCCGATGCGCGATGCGATCGATGCCGGCCTGCGCCCGAGCAACCATTCCGACTTCGTCGTGGCCCCGCTTGACCAGATGATGATGCTCTGGTCGGCGGTGAACCGCATCTCCCGCGCCGGAGCCGAGATCGGTCTCGACCAGCGCGTGACACCGTTCGAGGGCCTCAAAGCCATGACCGAGTGGGTGGCCGAGCAGTACGACGAACAAGCCACCAAAGGTACCCTTGAAGTCGGAAAGCTCGCCGATCTCGTCATCCTCGACAAGGACCCGCTCAAGGTCCAGCCGATGGTCATCAAGGACATCAAGGTCGTGGAAACGATCAAGGAAGGCGTCACTATCTATCCAGTGCCAGCCCATGCCAAGGCGCCGGTGATCGCTTCGACAAAGGATTCAGGAAAAACCTACTCATGGAAAGCTCACGTGTGCGACATGGCCGAGGTGAACCAGGCTGCCCATAAAGAATGGACCTTGAAGACTCTCAACGGCAAGGAAATCACTTCAGAGAAACCTCCCACCATGAAATTTTCTCATGGACAGCTGAGCGTTTTCGGTGGCATCAACCGCTTGAGTGGATCGTATGCTCTTGTCGGTGATGCTGTGACCATGGGGCAGCTCGTGAGTACGAAAATGGCTGGGCCACCAACCCTCATGGAATTGGAGAATAATTTCGCGAAGGCACTGAGCTCGGTGGATGGTTTCCACGTCCATGGTAATGACCTGGAACTCTCAAGTAAGGGCATCATTGTCGCCACATTCCACAGTATGGATTGATGCAAGAGCCAAACGGTGTACTTGAGGAGACCGCTCACTATGTCGTCACTGTCCCAGCCGTCGCTCCGAGGACACAGGAAGGCAAGGACCTTTTCCTGCGCAAAAGCCTCGAACTGGCAAAAAGCTTCGGCTACATTTCCAAAATGTTCAGGAAGAATGTTAATTTGCAGGTTTTCTTAAATGGTTAAGCTTGGCAAAAGGCATCTCTTCCCCTGGATAATGTGGATGGATTGATTGAAGATATAGGGAGGGGCAAGAATAGTTCATTTCCCATGTAGTAGATCTTCTGTCGGAGGACTTAAGAAATTAACATCTCCCCATCCGTGTGAAACATAGTCTTCCGCCTGAGTCGTGCCGGTAGCAGTAAACAGAGTCACGTCCGTTAAAGTCACGGCGCTTGCCGCGCCCGCCATACCTAAAACCAAAACGATAGAAAATAAAACCATCCTAATGTTATTATATTCCCCCCTCTTTTTTTCACATCCCAAAAGGCTTACATAGCCCTTCGTTAACTTATACCCCCATCCCAAAACAGATCATGTAAATTCGTGCCAAAAGGCGAAGGAAAATCAGAAGTTTGAATTCACACCCTTTATCGATAGATCACCTGCCCGATATAGGTCCGCCAGAATCCGAAATAATATGAAAAATACTCATCATAGACCCTGGCGAGGGTTCCAATATAGTCCTCTGCGCCATTAATAATCCTGATCTTGAGGGTGCCGGGGCTACCTCAGTCCTAAAAAGCCTGCTACGAAAAGCACAACAACAATAACACCAATGATGTAAAAAATATTCATGTCAGTTTCTCCTCTCTTTCGCGCTAAATTATCCTTAATTTGAGCAGTTACACCTACTTTCGTCTCCTCCAATAGTAACCGCCGCCCCCGCCGAACAACAGGATCAACACTACGACCATGATGATGAGCGTTGTAGTACTATATCCCTGCCTAATATATTACTTTCAAATTTCATGCCAGAGTTCGATCGCTTAATTGTTTGTTATGTAATATCCTTATTTATATAAATATTTTGCATAAAAAGGACTCTCAAAGCAGGGGCAAACAGGCGCAGAATCAGGCAATATATGACCGCTTGGTCATATATGACCCTCAATAAAGATGTCTTCAAAGTTGTATGGGGGCTACTGACAGGGCTCAGGAACAATCAAAAATGCTCCATTATCCGCCATTTCTTCTGAGAAATTTCGGATCTGCAAAAGAGCAAAATTGCTCCTTTTCGGGAGTAAATTGGGGGCATTCACAAGGCCAAAACGCTCAGGAATAGTCTCAATATATGAGGGATGAAGCAAGACTGAGGCTTGCCAGGGAATATCTTCCCTCACTATCGAGTGGACCAACGTTCAATAGAGATTCCTCATTGATACTCCTCTCATCCCGAATTTCAGAAATTCCAATTTTGCCAAGATCCTGCGCTCGAAGAAGTGGGGTTCTCCGGAATATTCACTGCCGCTAGTGGTATAAGCGTCATTAGCGATTGATCTCATTGACATACTTTTCACTCTCGAATACGTTCAACGGTAATGGATCATTCGCCAGGAGTGTTAACTTTATCGGTGCAACATGAGATCAATCTGCATTATCCTAATGTGTACCCTGCTCACTGGTATTGCTTTTGGGAAAGATAATCCATCCCCTAAATACGCTGGTTCATCGAGTTGCCGGGAGTGCCATGAAAGGTTTTACCAACTCTGGTCCACGTCTATGCACGGTCTTGCCATGCAACCGTATTCGGCAAGCTTTGCAGAGAAAAACCTCACGCCTCATCAGAGCGATATTGCCATAGGGAAAAGGAAGTATCGCGCAGACCTCGGCAAAGGCGTGGTGATAGAGAAGGACCGCGAGGGCTCGAAGAAATACAAGATTGAGCATGTACTAGGCGGCAAGAATGTCTTCTACTTCCTTACGCCATTCGACAAGGGAAGGCTCCAGACCCTTCCTGTTGGGTATGACGTCGTGAAAAAAGAATGGTTCGACACTGCCGCCAGCGGCATGCGGCATTTTCCTGGAGGAGAGCGGGGAGAAGCGGTGGATTGGCGGGATTACCCCTATACGTTCAATACTGCCTGCTATAATTGCCATGTGAGTCAACTCTCGACCAACTACGATCCGAAGACTGATACCTACCATACGACCTGGACAGAACCAGGCATCAATTGCGAGACGTGTCATGGTTCCGCAACAGAGCACAACAAGATCGCCAGAGAGACTGCCAAAGGTCAGCCTTTAGCTGAACTGCGGATCATCAGCACCAAAACCATGACAACAGCGCAGCGAAACGATCTCTGCCTCAGCTGCCACGTCAAAGCAAATGCGTTGGCCGCTGAATTTCGACCGAAGGAGCGGTTCTACGATTATTTTGATCTTGTGACGCTGGAGGATCCCGATTTTTATGTTGATGGTCGAGATCTTGGAGAAAATTACACCGGCACCTCGTGGAATATGAGCCCCTGCGTAAAATCCGGCAAGATTGACTGCATGCACTGCCACACCTCCAGCGGTCGCTACCGGTTTAAGACGGAGAAGTTCAATAACGCCTGTCTGCCCTGCCATGAAGACAAGGTGAAGAGTCCGGCAGTGCACACCCGCCATGCAGACACAAGCGAGGGCAGCAAGTGTATCTCCTGCCATATGCCGAAGACGGCCTTCGCCCGGATGAAACGGAGCGATCACTCGATGCTCCCGCCGGCACCGTCAGCGACCATGGCCTTCAAATCTCCGAATGCCTGCACTCTCTGCCACCAGGACAAAGAAGCGTCCTGGGCCGATGCTCTGGTGAGGAAGTGGCATAGCCGGGATTATCAGGAGCCGATCCTCAAGCGCGCGACCCTTATCGACATGGCCCGCAAGCGGGACTGGACGAAGCTGACAGAAATGCTTGCCTACATCAACGCATCCCAACGTGATGAAGTCTTTGCCACTTCGCTCATCAGGCTCATCCCGCCGGGACAGAATGAAGAGGTTAAGGGAGCGCTGCTTCTTGCGGCCAAAGATCCGTCGCCGCTGATCCGCGGCGCTGCTGTTCAGGCCTTGGGACTCATACCATCCCAGGAAAGCCTGCAGGTCCTGGTCGAAGCCACGTCAGACGAATACCGGTTGATAAGGATTCGAGCGGCAGCAGGGATTGCCTCTTTCCCAGGGATGACAGCGCCCCCTGCCTATCAACCACAGCTTGACAAGGCCAATAAGGAATATCTGGCGTCCATAACTACCAGACCAGACCAGTGGACATCTCATTACAACCTGGGCAACTACCTGCTTGGCCAGGGGGAAGCCAGGGAGGCGATCGCATCCTATCAGAAAGCCCTGCAACGTGATCCTCAGGCAATCATGGCCATGGTCAACATGTCCATCGCCCATGCCCAGTTGGGGGAGACCGATGAAGCCGAAAAGACCTTGCAGAAGGTGCTCAAGCAGGCTCCTGACAATGCCGAGGCAAACTTCAATATGGGACTTCTCCAGGCTGAGAAGAGCAAGCTGAAGGCAGCCGAAGATCATCTCAAGAAAGCATTCACGACCGATCCCCAGATGGCGCAGGCAGCCTATAATCTCTGCATCATTACTGCCCGGGATCGGATCGACGAGGCAGTGACCTGGTGCCGGAAGGCCGCAGATCTCAGGCCGCAGGATGCAAACTATGCCTATACTCTGGCCTTCTATTTGAACCAAAAGGGTGATAAAACAGAGGCTGTAAAGATATTGGATTCGATTCTCGAAATGTATCCCCGGCACAAGGAGGCCGAGACCCTTCTCAAGGAAGTATCGAGACAGGAGCAGACCGGGAAGCACCAGTGAATACATTTTATCCTCAGGAGATGAAACAATGAGACACCATGGACGGATTTTTCCCCTGGTAATGATCGGTTTGGCGTTGGCACTTCCGGCGCAGGCTCAGGACGATGAGGCGGCTGAACTGGCCAAGAAGTTGGCAAACCCGATTGCTTCGCTGATAAGCGTGCCATTGCAATACAACTATGACGAGTACGGCGGATTAAACGAAGACGCTTCGGTCAGCGCTCTGAACATCCAGCCAGTCATCCCTTTTTCAATGAACGAAGACTGGAATCTGATCACTCGAACTATTGTGCCGCTAATAGATCGACGGGATTTCCCGTTGCCAGACATGAACGAGTCGGGCCTTGGCGACACTCTTGCCAGCCAGTTCTTTTCGCCGAAATCGCCGACGGCAGGCGGCTGGATCTGGGGGGTTGGGCCGGTCGAACTGCTGCCAACCGCCACCGATGACGTTCTCGGCGGCGACCAGTGGGGCATCGGACCGACGGCAGTGGCGTTGAAGCAGACAGGACCGTGGTCGTTCGGCTTTCTGACCAACCATATCTGGTCCGTGGCCGGTGACGACGACAGGGACGATGTCAATGCCACCTACCTGCAGCCCTTTGTGAGCTATGTCACCAAAACGCAAACAACCATCGGATTGAACACCGAATCCACCTACGATTGGGAGAACGAGCAGTGGTCGGTTCCAGTAGTTGGCCAAGTGGCGCAACTGTTCAAGATCGGCCCCCAGATCCTCCAGCTCGCGGTGGCCGCAAAGTATTGGGCCGAATCTCCGGATGACGGCCCCGAAGGTTGGGGGTTCAGGGTGCAGTTGACGTTTTTGTTTCCTAAATAGGATGGGGCCCAGGTATTTTTTGCCACCATTCAGAACCACTTCTTTAGTTTGCCAAACCGGCGGTTTGATGAAATGCTGGTTTTTACCCGTTTGAAAGGAGAATATGCAATGAGACAGAGCTTGATTGAATTCGGAAGATATCGGCCAGGGGCGATTCCTGGCCATCCAAATCGCAGGGGCGATGCAGACCCGGATGGCCGGCGAATGAAGGTGCGGGGCTACACGCTCACTTTCCGTCTGAAAGGCCTTATGTCTGTCGCCGCCATCCTTGCGGTAGGCATCGTACTCCAAACCGCCCAGGTGAAAGCAGAGACTCCTCGTCGTCCCAACATCGTCATCATCCTTGGCGACGACATGGGCTTTGCCGATATGGGATCGTATGGCAGTGAGATCAAGACACCGAACCTCGACTCGCTGGCGAAGGGCGGCGTCCGCTTCACCGATTTCTACACCCATGCGAGTTGTTCACCGACTCGTTCCATGCTGCTGAGCGGTGTCGATACCCATTTGAACGGCCTGGGCAACATGGATGAGTGGACCGCGCCCAACCAGCGCGGTGTGGCCGGGTACGAAGGCTACCTCAACAACCAGGTGACCACTCTGCCGCAGCTCCTCAAGGATGCCGGATACCACACCTATATGGTTGGTAAGTGGCACATGGGCAAGGCACCTGAGCAGATCCCGGCCGCCCGTGGTTTCGAACGTGACTTTTCGCTGCTCGACGGGGCCGGCAGCTACTGGGACATGACCAATTTCACCGGCGCCTCTCCGCTCTCCGTCTTTACCGAGGATGGCCGTTATCTGACGAAACTCCCGGATAATTACTACGCGACGAAGACCTACACCGACAAGATGATCGAATTCATCGACGCCAATCATAGCGACGGCAAACCCTTTTTCGCCTATGTCTCCCACCAGGCCCCGCATGATCCGTACCACCTGCCGAAAGAATGGCGCAGTCGGCACGTCGGCGAGTATGACAAGGGTTGGGATGCGGTACGGCAGGCACGCCTGCAGCAGCAGATCGATCTGGGCATCATGCCCAAGAACACCCAGCTTGCCGAACGGATGTGGTTTCTCCCTGATCCCGTTGTGCTTGCACCTGCAGCTCGGGCAATACTCGGCAAGAAGATGGAACTCTATGCCGGCATGATGGAAAACATGGACTTCCATGTCGGCCGACTCATCGATCATCTAAAAGAAATTGGCGAGTACGATAACACCATCTTTATTGTATTCGGCGATAACGGCGCCGAGGGTACCGACCTCTTCAAGCAGATCTCCGGCACACCAGGCACCCGGGACTTTCTCTATGCGGCAATCAAATGGTCGCAGACCCATCCCAATGCCTGGGGCGACCCGGGATCGTATGTTGGCTACGGACCAATGTGGGCGCAAGTCTCGATGACTCCCTTCAGTCAGTACAAGGGCTGGATGGGTGAAGGCGGTATCCGTAACGCCCTTATTGTCAGTGGTCCAGTCGTCAAACGGCCGAAGGAGAGCATCAACCGCGGACTCCTGCATGTGGCAGATATTATGCCGACGCTCCTTGAAATCGCTGGCACAAGTTACCCAAAGCAGCACCATGGCCAGGACCTGCCGCCGCTGATCGGCAAGTCCTGGGTGCCGATGCTGGCCGGTCAGGTGGACTCGCCAAGGACGGAGAAGGAGTATCTCGCCTGGGAAATGTTTGGCAATCGGGCAGTGCGCCAGGGTGAATGGAAGATCCGTTGGGAGTACAAACCATTAGGGAAAGCCGATTGGGAGTTGTTCAATCTGGCAGATGATCCCGCCGAACGCAAGGATCTTGCTGCAGAGCGGCCCGACAAATTGCAGGAGATGATCAAGCTCTGGGAGAACTATGCACAGGCGAACAAGGTGATCCTGCCAAGTCGCTCCGTGTTCGAAACCCTAGAAGACCAACTCCCGCCACGTGTTCCGGATGACCCGGGTTACCCGCCGTTGGTCAACAAGAAACAGTTCGTGCCGCCCAAGGAAATGATGGCTGCACCCAAACCTTGAATGCTACCGATCCGTGAACCAATCATTTATCAAAAAGAAAGGATATCTCATGAAAAACAAAGGAAATTGGCAAAAATCGGTTATCTGGTCAGGGATGGTTGTCGCCGCTCTCTCCACCCTGGGGGTATTTTGCCCGCCACAGGGCATGGCCCAAGTCCCTGCACGATTCTATTGGAAAACACTTTCGGGTGGCAGCGCAGTGCCACTGATCGTCGAGTCGATCAGCGGCAACACGAATCCGTTCGATTCCGCTCATACGGTGACCCCAGGAGCGGATTTCGATGCTACTCTTGCATTATTGGGTTTTGCGCGAACCTTTTCCCTGTTTGATCGCTCGGCTATGGCGGCGGTCATCATGCCCATGGGAAGGGTCTCAGGTGATGTCACGGTTGCCGGCAGGACTGTCAATCAATCAGCCGAAGGTTTTGGCGACCCGATGCTTGAATTCGACATCAACCTCTTCGGCCCACCGGCCCAGGTGAGCATTCCCGACGCCATGCGCTACGAACCGGGATTCTCAGTCGATCTGCTTGCCGACCTGGCGCTGCCGATTGGCGAGTATGATAGTGATCAGCCATTGAATCTCGGCCAGAACCGATGGTATGGCCGCCTGGGTATGCCGATCATCTGGCAACTCGGCTCATGGGTACCGGGCCGACGAACGACTCTGGAATTTCTCCCTGCTGTGTGGTTTTTCGGTGAAAATGACGACTATGTTGGTCAGACCATGGAGACCGACCCCATTTTTCAGTTAGACGCCCATTTGACGCGCGACTTCACAGAGCATCTTTGGGGATCCCTCGATGCTGCCCTGTATAACGGCGGAGAACCGACCGTCAATGATGTCCCCGGAAAGGAATTGAGCAATGTCGGCATGGGATTTACCCTTGGCTACGGGGTCAATGAGAACCTGAACCTCACGTTCAGTTATAAGTCGACCTTAAACGATGACGCACCTGACGACCTGCGCATGGATGTCTTCATGGTCACGCTGGTGTTTGGCTGGCACCCTATCATCGAAGGTTCGCGACGGCTGCAGGGGCAGGAATAAAGCTCGAGAATCCCGGTTTCGACATTGTCTTTATTAGCTACGCCATCCTGGCGTAGCCCGTTGATCCATCAGGGATGCAAAACTACCGGCGTGGAGTGCTCTGATGAACATGCAACAAGTAAGCGATAACTGCTTTGCAGTAATGAACGAGAAAAACCGTGTCTGTGATGCAAATTCTGGATTCATCAATCTGGGCAGTGGTGTGGTCATTGACACTCAGTCGGACTTAGCCAATGCACGTCAGATGGTTGAACTGTTGAGCAAGATCTGGAAGGGTGCCGAAACGTGTGATCAATACCCACGAGGACGCTGATCACGTATGGGGAAACCAGCTCTTTGAGGGAGCCGAAATTATTGCCCATCGGTCAATGCCGGAGCGCATGAGACACGTCGCCGATCGGAGAGAAACCCAGAAACTGCTCAAAAGCGCCAATGGCTTCCTTTCCCGGTTGCTCCTCAAGGTTATCCACCCCGGAGCTTTGGCAATTGCCCAACAACTCCAACAAGATTACGACTTCGACGGAATCAAATTGGTGTTTCCGACCACCCTGTTTGATGAGCAATATGTGCTGGATCTCGATGGTACCGAGGTCCAACTGATCTATGTGGGGCCATGCCACCAAGTCGGTGACATTATCGTTCACGTACCCGGAGAAGGAGTGGTATTTGCTGGTGACGTTATTTTCCACAAGTGTACCCCCATGGGCTGGGTCGGCACGTACAAGAAATGGTTTGAGTCTCTTGATCTCATCATCTCTCTTGATCCAAAAGTAATCGTTCCCGGACATGGACCGGTATGCGGGGTGGAAGGGGTAAAAGAGATGAAGGAGTACCTCGAATATCTTTACGAAGACACGCAGCGCTTCTTTAATCAAGGGCTAACTTCCCTGGCTGCTGCAAAGCGTATGGATATCGGTCCTTACAGTGAGTGGCGTGGCCCTGCTCGCCTTTATTTGAACGTCGAACGGGCCTACCGTGAGTTTCGCAATGAACCAGAAGATGCGCCTTGGAATTCTGCAAAGTGCTTCGATTCGATATACGAAGTAGCTAATGCACGAGGTCTTGAAATAGAATTCTGACAGCAATATTTTGAGATTGCCAAGTCGTACCTCAACCAATCTGGTAAGGAGCTCAACTTTTATCTTGCTACTGTATCTCGCGTTGGCGATGATTCCCTCACGAACTGCGGCGTCTTTCCTCAAATAGTTGGCGTTGCAGGAAATGATCGACAGCCGTTCACCTCTTTTGAAGAGCGGCGAAGTATCCCGGTGGGATATCCTCCTTCCCTCGTGCGTTTTACCTCCCCAGGCTTAACGGCCCTTACGGTGATGTTGATCCCGGTGATTGGATTGCCGGCGGGGGCGGTGAACTGGTGGGTGATGGTCTCGGAGAATGCGCCGACGTGCGAGTGTTTGCCGGGCAGCTCCAGGTTCTTCAGCTTGTCCGGCCATTTGATTTTCTTCAGGAGCCCGACGAGCTGTCGCTCTTCCCCGCCCCCGACGAACATCTCGGAGACTTCGAACCCTGAAATGTATTGCCGCCACACCTTTGGCCAATCCTTGACCGGCCTTAACGTCCCGTCGTCGTTTAGGATGTCGGCAGGGTCCATCTCATCGATCTGCACCAACCTCTTAAGCATGTAATCGGCATCTATCCTCGTGCGCTCATGGCGCTCCTTCATCTTGGCCTGGATGGGCTCTTGTATCTCAACATTCCTCATCAGGCGTTTCAAGTAAATACAATTAATGTCAGGTTTTATCAGGTTCTTTTCACCGATTGAGCATGCGGTCTTCGTTGAGTACCTGACCTATCAAATCAAGGCGATCTATAAAATTCACACCGACGACGTTGATCTGTCGTTAATGAAACTTTCCGTTCCTGTTATTTGCTCCGCCCTTTATCTCGAGGATATTTCTATGTTGCCTTCAGCGAGGTATGAATTTTGCATCCATTTGGTTCTAAGATCTAGATTCTGCGTAAAAGAACCCATTACTACTTTATAAGAAACAACTTGAAACTATCATGGTAAACAATCGATCATTTCATGGCGATCTCAGTCTCCTCTCCGCTGTCAATCTGTTTCAGTTGATAGGAATGGCCTCTCTTTCAGGGCAACTGAAAATGAGCTGTGCCAAGAATTCTATCTATTTCATCTTCACAGAGGGAAGGCTCAATTATGCTTTCTCTCGCCAAGGCCATAAAAAAATAGGCCAAATTCTTTTAGAATCTCAATTAATTACCAGTGACCAATTGCAAGCCTGTCTTACTCATCAGAAAACCGCAATAAAATGGCAGAAGCTTGGATCAATTGCCGTGAAAAATGGATATATTCAACAGGATAATATTACTGATATTTTTTTCACAGAGCTCAAGGTTGCACTTTTTGAGGTGATTACCTGGGAAGAAGGAAGATTTACTTTTATCGATACTATTCCTTTAACCAACGATGACATTGTCCTTGATGAAAATATCGAACCTCTTGTCATGGAAGCATGCTTCTTCCTTGATAGTGGGGGATCAGCAAGTAATTGATTCAATGATTCAATTCGAGACTTCCCTTCGAATCAGTCGGTGTTACCTGAACCGAATACTCGGGTCATTGAAATTGCTGGGGGTGTCGTCAGCAATAAAGCGAAGTGGGGCCCTAAGTCTTCAATATATAACCGATTTTGTGTATTGGTCATATATTGACCATCCAACGATTCCGATCAAATCTCGGTCCTGAATTCATTCTTTTTGAATTACATTTTTGAATTCGTAAGTTACGAAATTATTGTTCCGGTGACAAAAAATAAGTTTTTCTGTCTTTTCGACCTTGCTACTTCTACATTCGCTACTCTGGCTACAGTTCATTCTTCAAGTGTAGCAAAGTAGCAGGAGTAGCTTTAGCAACTGCTCGTAAGTGAAAAAACCGGTCAATTTGGCCCTTGAACATTCGAGACCTTTCAGGAATAGTCTCAGCCTATTCAATTTTTTTTCAGAATAAGATTACCAATACAAATCTTGTCATCAAAACCAAGCCTTCTTTTTCGAGGCTGGAATCTGCCTACTATCTGTAAGCACACCTGTCCTCCTGGACGATCTCATATCCTATCGGCGTTCATCAGCGTCAGCCACCCCATTCCAGTGACTGAGCGACGTTATGTGGTTTGCCACCGCAGCGGTGTCCATCTCAATTGCCGTGATGCACCTCACCATAATATGGCATCTTTCTGAAGAGGCCACGCAAGTCACAACCTCGATTATCTCCATATCTTCATACCCGGCGCCTCCGGATCGGGATGATGCTGCTGGTTGCCCTTACCGTCAACATTTTCCAGAACAGCCATAACTATCCTTATTCCTCATGGCTTTGGAGAATCAGGCAATAACTCTGTAGGATCGATCTAACGGTTACTCCCTTCCAGGCACTATAGTGGAATCATCCATCAAGGATATCCACCTTTCAGCTCACATAAGGAGAACAGTCATGAACTTTGAATTTCACAATCCAACCCGTCTTATTTTCGGTGCAGGTAATCTCACCCGTCTTGGTGAAGTCGTTAAAGAGAAAGGCAAACGTGCCCTGCTGGTAACCGGCGGAGGCAGCGTAAAGCGCAACGGCACCTTCGATCGGGCAGTTGCCTCTCTTGAGCAGGCCGGTGTGACCGTCGTAGAGTGTTCCGGAATAGAGCCCAATCCGAGAATTACCTCTGTCGCTCGCGGTGCACGAATCGCCCGTGAGGAAAAGTGCGATATCATCATTGCTCTGGGTGGCGGCAGTACTATGGATGCAGCCAAAGTCATTGCCGCCGCAGTACTCTATGAAGGTGATCCCTGGGACATGATTTTTCATGGCCAGGAACATGTGCATATACCAACCCGGGCATTACCTGTGGTGACCGTACCGACCCTTGCGGCCACCGGCTCGGAGATGAACTGCGGCGCGGTTATCACCAATGAAGAAACCACCGAAAAATCGTTTGTTCAGACAGGTTGTCTCTATCCCTATGCGGCAGTTGTCGATCCCGAACTGACCCTCACCGTACCAAAAGACCAGACCGCCTATGGGGTATGCGATCTCATTACCCACGTGACCGAAGGGTACTTCAACGGCGTTGACGGCACCCCGATCCAGGATCGTTTTGCCGAAGGTGTCATCCTCACGGCCATGGAGTGGGGTCCGAAGGCCATTGCAAATCCCGGCGATCTCGAAGCACGTACTCAGGTGCAATGGGCATCTATTGTCGCCCTCAACGGCTGGGTGAACGCGGGCACCAATGGGGGCTACCCCGTGCACATGATCGAGCATACCCTGTCCGCCTATCACGACATCACCCACGCGGCCGGTCTTGCTGTGGTCAACCCTTCCTGGATGCGCTTTGCCGCCAGACACAGGCCGCAAAAGTTCGTGCAGTTTGCCGAACGCATTTTCGGCCTCAAGGCTAAAGGTCCCGATGACCTGGATTGCGCCCTTCAGGGCATCGATCGCTTTGAAGCCTTTCTCAAGAGTATTGGTTGCCCTACGCGTCTGTCCGAGCTGAATATCGATGGTACGCTGATCCCGCGTTATGCCCAGGATACCCTGCGTATTATCCACGACGAAAACGGCAACCTGCCGGGGCGTCCGGCAATGACCGAGGCGGACATTATTGCGGTGCTCAAGGCCGCCTTATAATGGAACTTCGCTTGGCGACTGCTCATACGGAGACAGCTGGATAAATTATGAATAAAAATGAATTCATGGAACTGGTCGAGCGAGGCGAAGCGATTGCTGGAGGGACAGAGGCACACGCACTTTTAGTCCAGTACAGTAACGAAGCGTTGCGCATTACGGCGGAATTGAACGGGTCGTACCACGAACCGGATGAGGTTCGCGCGTTGTTCTCGCGATTGACAGGGAAAGACATTGATGAATCTTTTTTCATGTTTCCCCCTTTCTATACGGACTTCGGCAAGAATATCACCATCGGGAAAAATGTCTTTTTCAACACTGGATGTACCTTTCAGGATCGTGGCGGCATTACCATCGGCGATGGAACACAAATTGGGCAGAATGTTGTCCTGGTTACATTGAATCACGGAGCAGTCCCCGAGAAAAGGCATATAACCTATCCCTTTCCCATCGTTATCGGGAAAAACGTATGGATAGGTGCAAATGCGACGATTCTTCCCGGGGTGGCGATTGGTGACAACGCGATCATCGCGGCCGGTGCGGTCGTTACAAAACATGTTCCCGAAAATGCTGTCGTTGCAGGCGTGCCTGCGAAAGTCATCAAAATGATTGAGTGAAATAAACACGTAAAGGAGAAACTACTATGAAAAAGTGGAAAACCATTGGCTTGATTGCCGCAATGATTGGAGCATTGACCATGACCACCACCCCTGTGTCAGCAAAAGACCTTTCGCTTGAAACCAAATGGGATAAAACCTTTCCTAAGAGCGAGAAGGTCGATCACCAGAAAGTTACTTTCAAGAACCGTTACGGCATCACGTTGGCCGCCGACCTGTATCTGCCGAAGAACCGAGATGGCAAACGGCTGGCGGCAATCGCCGTCGGCGGCCCGTTCGGCGCAGTCAAGGAACAATCGTCGGGTCTCTATGCGCAAACGATGGCGGAGCGCGGATTCGTCACGCTGGCGTTTGATCCATCCTATACGGGTGAAAGTGGCGGCGAACCGCGCAACGTCGCCTCGCCGGACATCAGTACCGAAGATTTTAGCGCAGCGGTAGATTTCCTTGGCACGCAGTCTTTCGTTGACCGTGAAAGCATCGGCATTATCGGTATTTGCGGCTGGGGTGGCATGGCATTGAACGCCGCCGCTGTCGATAAGCGCATCAAAGCCGTAGTCGCCAGCACCATGTACGATATGACGCGCGTCATGTCCAAAGGCTACAACGACAGTGTGACCCTCGAACAACGTACAAAAACGCTGGAACAACTGGCTGAGCAACGCTGGAAGGATGCAGAAAATGGAACGCCAGCTTATCAATCTCCTTACAACGAGCTGAAAGGCGGCGAACCGCAATTCCTCGTGGAATATCACGACTATTACATGACGCCGCGCGGGTATCACAAACGTTCAGTTAACTCTGGTAACGCGTGGACACAGACCACCCCGCTATCCTTTATGAACATGCCGATCCTGACCTATATCAAGGAAATATCACCGCGACCGCTCCTGCTGATCCACGGTGAAAAAGCCCACTCGCGTTATTTCAGCGAAACAGCCTATGCAGCGGCGGCAGAGCCGAAGGAACTTCTGATTGTCCCTGGTGCTAACCACGTCGATCTGTATGACCAGATGGATAAGATTCCTTTTGACAAGCTCCAGTCCTTCTTTGAAGAAAACCTCAAGGCAACTCAGAAATAAGGAAACCAGCATAACGCCTGCGTTATTCCGCGCAGGCGTTATGTTTTGCAAACAAAGGGATACAAAATGATATTAACAATTATCTCTTGGGGTACAACGTCCCGAACCTGAAGCGACTTCGGGAGCCCACTACCGTTCTAAGAGTCAAGCGCGGCCCGAAAGTTGCTGAAAATGCCAAAGTCGTTCTTGATCAGGTTTTAAGGGAAAGAAGCAAGAGTTAGTAGCTAATTGCTCGTAATTTCAAGTAGTCGTTTGATATCACGAGACGGTGGAGCACCAAACAGGCGGCTGTACTCACGGCTGAACTGGGAAGGGCTTTCGTAGCCAACCTGAAAGGCAGCCGTCGTCGCATCCTTCTGTTCCATGAGCATGAGCTGTCTGGCCTCGTTGAGCCGCAGTCTTTTCTGAAATTGCAACGGACTCATCGCTGTCAGGGCGCGAAAGTGATAGTGCAGGCTTGAAGTACTCATCCCGCTGTAAGATGCCAGATCATCGACCTTGAACGTCTTATCGTAATGCTCCTTCAGCCAATCAATTGCCCGTGCAATCTGGTGACTATGGCTTCCAACCATCGAGATTTGCCGCAAACGCTGCCCTTGTTCTCCCGTGAGGAGACGATACAGTATTTCCTTTTGTATGAGAGGGGCAAGGACCGGGATGTCTTCAGGCTGATTCAGCAAATCAAGCAGACGCAAAAAGCATTGTACCATTGGCAGTGTTATCTTGCTGACAGCCAAACCTCTACTTGCATCTTGGGTCCGGGAAACCGAAAGCTCATTGTCAACCATCATCTGGGCGATATGTTTCTTTTCCAGTTTCAGCGTCAGACCCAGGTAGGGCTTGTCTCTGCTTGCTTCAAGAATCTGCGCTACCAGCGGCAGATCTATGGAAGTTATCAGGTAATGGTCCTGGTCATAAAAATACTCATCCTCGCCGAGCAATACGCGCTTGTGCCCCTGGGCGATCAGGCAAATGCTCGGTTCCTGCATGTAACTCGTCAGCTCGGTGGGGGCTTGATACCGATACATCGACAGAGCCGGGTAAGCGGAGGTTGGTTCATTCCCTTTCGCCAACGTCCAGCGATCCATTTTTTCAACTAAAGATCCCATTGCGTCAGCAAGGGCTTCGTCATCTGGCTTAGGAGCTATATTGTTAGGTTTCATGTTATTCCTCCATTTTTAGAATATTGAATATTCTAACCATAGAGTGACCTCGAACAAAGGATTTTTATAATTCCTGGAGAATCAGGCAAGGATTGCGGAGGATCATTCTACTGGAAATCGAATTACAACAGGCAGCGGCCTGGTCCAACGCGATGGAGGCCCGATCGAAAAGATTGGCCCCGGCGATGTTGTCTGGTTTTCGCCTGGTGAAAAACACTGGCATGGTGCTTCACCCACGACTTCCATGACCCATATTGCCATTCAGGAACAACTTGACGGTTCGGCTGTTACATGGCTTGAGAAGGTCAGTAACGAGCAATACGGAGGTTAACAGATCCGGGACCACTGTTTGCTGACAAAAAGTCTATGAGAGGAACGCAGGATGAAAGAAGTATTCGCTTTTGTTCCTGTCTTGGTTGCCGCTTTCACCCTTCCGGCATACGGTGGCAATCCTGCAAGTTCTACAGACAGCAGCGTGGAGAATCGATCCTCCGGATCATCCGCTGCAAGAGTATCAACAGACATAACAGGCCGTGCGTCCTCTGATTTCAATGCCGGCAAGCCTCAAGGAATTCAAGAGGGATTCTAAAATTTGCTATGGAGTAGCAATGATAACCAGCCCGAGATACCCGTCAACGGTCAGCATGTCCCCTGTACGGATCTGCCTGGTGGCATCCGGCACCCCGGTGACGCAAGGAAGGCCATACTCGCGGGCAATGATGGCACCGTGGATAAGCATGCCGCCTCGTCGTTCCACAATACCTCCAACCAATGGCACGACAAAGGTCATGTTTGGATCAACGGCGTCGCAGACGAGGATTTCACCAGCCTTGAAAGAGGCGAGATCAGCAGGCTGGCTGATTACTCTGGCCGGGCCGACTCCCAGTCCCGGACCCGCAGGTTGGCCCACCAGTTGGCGAGCCTGCAGCCTGATATCGCCTGATCCATGAAATCCGGAAACCGGCGGGACTGGGGTGAGACGCTGAACGACCCTTTCTCTGCCTGTTGCCATTTGGCTGGCCAGTTCGGGGATTTCCGCAACTGCCTGCCGACGGATTGCTTCATTCCTGGCCTCATGCAATCGTTGGGATAATCGACCAATAAAGAGATTGTCATTGTCACGAAGACGATAACTGGCACGGCCAATTGCAAGCACATCCTGGGCGAAACCCTGCTCTTCAGGGGTGAAGGACTCCAGGAACATTGCCTCGTCAACCGGTGTCCGCCGATTTGCTGCTGGCGGTGCCGCAGCCATCTCCAGCAACAGGTCGGTAATCTCACGATTTCCTGCCGTCATT
This sequence comes from uncultured delta proteobacterium, assembly GCA_963847035.1. GTDB lineage: Bacteria > Desulfobacterota > Desulfobulbia > Desulfobulbales > Desulfocapsaceae > Desulfoprunum. The sequence goes on from CAWJYH010000002.1 coordinate 29,842, forward strand.
CCTCCCATGACAAAGGAGATGTCGCCAAAACTATCGGTAAATTCCGCCAGAGCGAGGGAAAAAGGAGCGAAAGGGTCAGGGCTGCTCCCTTTCCGGAGAATGGAGGCTACGGATGGGTCATGGCGGAGTATCTCGGCCAATTCGAGCATTTTTCGGTTACGCTGAACTGCCAGTATTTCGGTATCACCCGCCAACAGGTCAAGAAAGGCAAAAGGATCGTCAGGTCGCAATTGATCATTATATACCTGACCAAAGAGGCGAATACCGTGGGCCATGGGGATGCAGACCTCACGATATCTTGCCTCCCAGTCGTCAAGAATCTGCTGGCGTTCCCTGATTGCTGCCGCCAGGGAAGGGTTGTCCAGGGAGGCGAGGTCAACGGTCGCCAGTCGGTCGGCATCATTGGCCATTGCCGGCAACACCTCTTCCTCAATTGTCCGGCGCAGGCTTTTAAGTGAGGCCAGGCTCCGATGCAGGCTCAGATACCATGATCGCTCGCTCTCCTCGTTGGTGACGGCTGAGGTGGTAATCGGACGGGACTGAAGGGCATACAGTGTGCCCTGAAAAGAAGTCCACTCCATGTCCTGGGGAGCTCCGAACAGGATCTCTGCTTGCCGCAGCATGCCCAGCACCTGGATGGCAGTTGCTTCGGTCAATGGGGTTTTTTCCTGTTCCTTGATTGGGAGCGGCACCAGGGCGACGCCATTGTCTGAAGGTCGACAGGCAGAAAGCCGCGCAGGAGCATGACGCTCAACAATTTTCCCAGTAACGGGCTCGAGTAGCAACCGATCGGGTTCAACGTCACCATCGACCAGGCCCTGATTCAATCCCCAAACGGCTTCGATTGCTGCCAACTCCTCGCGCCCCGGACAGCGACTGAAGGCAACCCCGGAACAATCGCCAAGAATCAATTCTTGCAATATAACCGCCATGGCGCTCCCTGCGGGATCAAGACCAAGTTCCCGGCGATACAGCAAGGCGCGGTCAGACCAGAGCGACGCCCACACGAGACGCAGTTTGTCAAGGATAGCAGGTAAGCCGAAGACATTGACGAACGAGTCGTGGAGACCGGCAAAGGATGCGGCAGCCGAATCCTCCGACGGGGCGGAAGAACGAACCGTGACCGGGGTGCGAGTCAGGCCCGAGGGTATTGCTGCGATTATTTCGGCAGCCAACTGTTCGGGCAGCGGTGTATTGAGAAACAGGCTGCGAATCCTGAGCCCCAGATCCCAAAGTTCTTCCCAGCGCATTTCCTGGAAAGGTTTGCGTTCCAGCAAGAGTGGCAGGCGTTGACGTAAATCGGTGGTGTCCAGGTACTGTTCATAAGCGAGAGTGGTAATACAGACCCCTTGTGGCACCGCCAGACCCGCATTAGCCAACCGGCCAAGAGCTATAGCCTTGCCACCCACCAAGGGCAAGTCAGTGGCGGACAATTTCCTCAGATCGATGCAGAGTGGACTCATGGCGTTAAATGAAATTCCATGACATTTTGGAAACGGGTTACCAGGTAGATATGCTCAATCTGAACTCTCAACAGGGCACAACTGGGTGAGGCAGTGAAATCAGCCAGATGCGGGTGCCTTAATAAATAGATCTTCAACCCTTCTTCGCGCGCCAAGCCAGTCATTTCCCGGGCTGTGCCGAGGAGCGTGGCTGCTGCAGCCCGCCTGAAATCAGACACCTGGTTACTCCGGTTATCCAGAAGCAGGGATACCTGAGGATTCCTGGCCAGATTCGCCCATTTGCGAGTGGCACGGGGAGTGGCAAAATAGAGGCAACGCAGGTCATTTGTGACAGCAACAGCCACCAGGCTGACATACGGATGGGAACCGGCGTCGGTAGCCAGCGCCGCCAGGGGTTGACTGCGGCAGAGTTGCTGTAAGATGGGCAGGTGTTCGGCAGGGATGTTCATACAGGGTGTTGTTTTTCTTTCAAGGATGTTTTTGATCCGTTGAGCTCCCAGTTTGCAAGTTATAACGTTGTGTTCAAAATCAATGCCTGTCAACGTGATAACTTGATGTCTTTTGATATCTTTTGGCAAATTAACCATCTGTTATCATAAAAAAGTATTACTATCGTGTCTGACTTGTTGAACAATCATTATTATTATGATCGACAAGACTCTTCCTATGTACCCTTTCTCCAGTGACGCAGGCAATGCATCAATCATGGAGGGCACACACTATGAAAGAAAAAGATCGCCTCGAAGCGCAGCGACTCGGGAAACAGGATTGGCGGTTGTGGGGACCTTATTTAAGCGAAAGGGCCTGGGGAACGGTACGCGAGGACTATAGTCCTGAAGGTGAGGCATGGGAATATTTTGATCACGACATGGCCTGTGCACGTACGTACCGCTGGAGTGAAGACGGCATAGGTGGCATTTGTGATAAGGAACAGCGCCTGTGCCTTGCTCTGGCCCTCTGGAATGAGCGCGACCCAATCCTTAAGGAGCGCATGTTCGGGCTGTCCAACAAACAGGGCAATCACGGCGAGGACGTCAAAGAATATTTTTTTTATTTGGATGCCACTCCTAGTCACAGTTTCCTGCGTACTCTCTATAAATATCCGCAGGCGGCCTTTCCTTATGCCTCTCTCGTCGAAGAAAACAGCCGAAGATTACGCACAGATCCATCGTTTGGCCTTCTTGAAACCGGTGTTTTCGACCAAAATCGATACTGGGACGTGGAAATCATCTATGCCAAAGAAACTGCCGATACTATCTTCGTCCGGATACTGATCAACAACCGGGGGCCTGATACCAAAACCCTGCACGTTCTGCCGACACTGTGGTTCAGAAACACCTGGTCATGGAACGACCGCCAGCAAGAGATAAAACCTGTTCTTCACCTGATCCAACCTGGAAAGAATGCACATTGGGCGGTGGAGGCACAGCATCCCTCCCTGGGCAAGGCTATTCTGTACGGTAGACAACAGGCTAATCCCTTGTTCACAGAGAACGAGAGCAACCTGGAACGGCTTTTTAACGCAGCCAATGCCTCGCCGTATGTCAAAGACGCCTTCCATCGGCGGTTAATTGATGGTGACCAAGATGCGGTCAACCCTGCACACACGGGAACCAAGTTCGCCGCCTGGCATGAAATCACCTGCGCATCCGGTGCCGAGGCCATCATAGAGCTTGTGCTGACGGACCGGGCCGTCGATGATCCTTTTTCCACGATGGCAGAAACAATGACTCGGCGCTCTGAGGAAGCCGACGCTTTCTATGCTGATCTTGTTCCTGGCGCCACCCATGAAGATGCCCTCATCTTCCGTCAAGCCATGGCCGGCATGATCTGGTGCAAACAATTTTTTCATTTTGATGTGAGCCAGTGGCTCAACGGTGATCAAATCCCCGCTCCTGAATCACGAAAAAAAGGTCGGAACAAGAACTGGCGACATTTACGAGCCGCTGACATTCTTTCCATGCCGGACAATTGGGAATATCCCTGGTTTGCCGCCTGGGATCTCGCCTATCATTGCATGGTGTATGCCCACCTTGATGTCGATTTTGCCAAAGAACAGATCGAACTGCTCCTCAGCCATCGCTATCTCCACCCTGATGGCCAGATACCTGCTTATGAATGGCTTTTTGACGATGTCAATCCGCCGGTGCATGCTGTCGCCGCCTTGAAGGTATTTCGAAACGACCGCAAGCATAAAGGCCGAGGTGACCTGCATTTCCTTCGCCGTGTCTTCAACAAATTGGCTCTCAATTATTCCTGGTGGGTAAACCAGAAGGACAGTGAGGGATTGAACGTCTTTGAAGGCGGCTTTATGGGGTTGGACAATATCTCAGTCTACAACCGCTCCCACCCTCTCCCACCCGGCTACGGCCTTAAGCAGGCTGACACCACTGGCTGGATGGCCATGTTTGCTCTCAACATGACCGCCATGGCACTTGAACTCGCGCAGGAACAGGAAGAATACGAAGAGATGGCCATCCAGTACTACGAGCATTTCCTGGCCATCGCCAATTCTCTTGCCGGGCATTCCGCCAATACAATTTCCCTCTGGGATCCTGGTGACGGTTTCTTTAAAGATCTGATCACCACTCCCGACGGTGGCCGCCACCGGATAAATGTCTATTCCTATGTCGGTCTCATCCCCCTGTTGGCAACCGAAATCGTGACCGCATGATATCCTCGACAAGGTACCCCGTTTCAAAGCGCTTCTCGAAGAACACAAAGGCGGCATGTTTGACGGACACACCATCTGTGCCTGCCCGACCCATACCAACGAACACGGAGAACGGCTCCTTGCCATGGTTGACCACACCATGATCCCTTCCATCCTCAGGCGACTCCTCAGTTCGGAGGAATTTCTTTCGGGCCACGGCATTCGCAGCGTGAGCCGGGTGCATAGGCAAAAACGTCATCTGGGGTCATTGCCAGGTGTCGGCAAGGCCCTCATTGAGTATGAGCCTGGAGAATCTCAATCAGATCTTTTTGGAGGAAACTCGAATTGGCGGGGACCGGTATGGATGCCGATCAACTATTCAATTCTCCAGGCCTTGACTAAATTCCATCGTTTCCTTGGACCAAATTTTACCGTGACGTTTCCCGGCCAGAATGAGGATACCTTGAACCTCCAGGAGGTGGTTAATCGTATCGCTGAAAATCTTATCGACATATTTCGTCGAAACAGTGAGGGGCGTATCCCGGGACTTCCCAACGACAGTCCTTTTCAAAACGATCCCAAATGGAGCGATCTGCGGTTGTTTCATGAATATTTTGATGGGGATACCGGACTCGGGTTGGGCGCGTCCCACCAGACCGGATGGACCGGACTGGTGGCAAATCTCATTAAACGCCGTTACGAACTCATAATTCATGCGAACCATTAGACGAAGACGGATTCGACAAATACTCAGCTAGTATTCTGTCAGGAGTCGATTTTCCTTTTAGGAATCCAGATAAGGTGATTTTGCAGTAACAATCGTTGCCGGCCTCCAAATCCGTAACAAATCCAGCACCACTATTTTTCCATATTCAAACAACTATTTTTTGTGTATATTTCAAGAATTTAGCGTTGCTTATTGCAACTGTCGTTCAGGTAACGCGCCACAACATCCTCTGTAGAGGCTTTAGATATGAATTATATCGTTAAGGATCTGATGGTGCCTATCTCAGAATATGCCACTATCCCGGAAGGCTCTTCTCTTTTTAAAGCTGTCATTGCCCTTGAGAATGCTAAACAGGAACGTGCCGGCAATGTCCACCCTCATTGGATGGTACTCATCATGGGTAAGAATAAGAAAGTGCTGGGCAAACTCAGCCAACTCGACATCCTGAGAGCACTTTCCCCAAGGGATACCTATACGGATAAAATCGATGAGATGGGAAAGTTCGGTTTCAGCTCGAATTTCATATCCAAGATGCGTGAAGAATACCGGCTGAAGAAGTCGTCCTTGGAGGATTTTTACACCCACCCGGAAACAATGAACATGAAGGTCGAAGACTTCATGAAGACTATCGGTGAAAATGAATTCGTAGACGAGAACACGGCGCTAGATACTGCAGCCCATATGATGTTCGTAAAAAACCGTTTATCCCTCCTCGTGACACGGGAGAATCGATTTATCGGGGTCCTCAGACTTTCTGATGTTTTTTCGACGATTCTCAATGCGATGTTGAAAGTTGCCCATGTTGAGAGGGAAATATGAAGGAAATCGAAAAACTGTATGATCGGATCATTCAGCGAGTCAATATCAACCTCCGCGAACTGGAATTTGATGTTAACCCCTATGTCCAGAAGCTCATCCCCTTTGTCCAGATGGTCAAATTCTATGCGTTTTATGGAATTTCCCCCCACCACCCGCTGAACTTCCAGTTCAGGCACTCAAACCTGGCCGGCAGCTATTTTCTCGGCAGATGCAAGGTGACCAACTCGCTTTTGTATAAGAGCGATATCAGGGGCGATGAGTTGAAAAAAAAAGGTAACCTCTTCCAATATCAGGACTATGAAGTGCCGGTCAGTGACGATGAGGAGATCGATATCCAGGACAGCCTACTTATCAAGACCCTGGTGCATAACTATTCTCACGATCCCGAGACACTGGAGAAATTCTTCATCACTGACACCATCGCGATGAACTATGCGAATATTCATGGATCACCATCCAATGGCAGTTTTCTCGGTGTGTTCGCAACAGTTGATCTGACGACCATACGCGATTGCGTAATTGGAAATTTTTCCTATGTCCAGGCCGGAGAGATCAGCCATCTTCACCTCGCCCCCGGAACTATCTGGGTGAGAAACCCGGGGATATTCAACTTTTTCTATCAGCATCCAATCGATAAACTGAATGATTATATTTATTTCACTGCGGGGACGCCCCCTCAGGGACTGTTCATTGATTTTATCGAGGACCGCAAGGAGGCCTTCCAGCGTGTTTTTGACATGGTTCATATTGAACACACCGTCCCGGTACCCAACAATGCCTCACTGGACCGCTATGCAGTAACCAAAGGCCAGACCCATATTGGGGAAAACGTCCTGGTCGCGCAGCGAGCCTTCCTCCAGAATGCATGGTTGGGGAAAGGCGCCAACGCCCAAGAGAACTGTTTCATCATCAATTCCCGGCTCGAAGGGTTCAACGTCACGGCCCACGGGGCCAAGATCTGCGAGGCCCATCTCGGTAAACATGTGTTTGTCGGCTTCAATAGCTTCTTGCGTGGTCGGCCCGACAACAGGCTCACTATCGGCGACGACACCATTGTCATGCCCCATACAATTATTGATTCCAGAGAACCGCTGGCTATCCCGGCCGAACATCTGGTCTGGGGAATGATCAAGGATCAGAACGACCTGGAAACCAACAGCATATCGTTTGAGGAATTCTCCGCTATCGACGAAAGCATATCCATCGGCGGGATGTTTTTCGAAGGCAGTGGAGCACGCTTTATCTCCGCATTCAAGGACCGGATCAACCATATCCTTGAGGCCAACGGCGCATTTTTCAGCGGGAGTGACAGGAAGGGCCATGCCCAGAAAAATCAGAATATCTCCTTCAATACCATCCAACCCTACCCGGAGGGAATCAGGAAAGGTCTGTTTCCAACCATCATCATAGAGCCATAGGAAACGAACCAGGCAAGGAATTGGCCGCCCATGGTCGCAGTTACATCATAAAGGTTGTCCACGAGACTGACTGGAAGATCGACGGTCCCGGCGACTCATCTGAGGCTCGCTCCTCCTGACCACATGTATCAACAGATCTTCATCAAATTGAGACATCTACGGTCGTTTCTTGCTCGGACCTGAAACTCAACAGCCAAAAATGGCGAATCTTACAGCCAGATCAGCTTTGACAGAAGTTGCTCTTTGAACGAAATGATAAACGTATGCCATCTCCAACCTTTGACGGCTCAGGACAATGGCAACATTGGCAAAATGATTAGAGATGATATCCATAGCACTCGTTGAGCATAGCTGCGAAGCGCGCTCGAAATACATTGATGCCCGCCCGCTGCCTCCATTTTATATGGAAGATTTTTCCATCCTTGGTATCACGGTAACGGATTACCCAACTGCTCAAGCTTTTCTAAGACAGACCGGATATACAATCATCGCTCGCCCGGGCGGTGGCGACATCAATCTGCAACACATTTCACATTTACCAAAACTTCTCAAGCAGTTAAATGAGCATGGCATAGACGCAACAGTCAGTGATGTGGCCGATACCATCTATCAAGCCTGATAAACCCTGGTTTCGCCGGTCCGGTGAAATGATCCAAAGGGGATGACAACTCACCTCCCCTTACTAAGGATACACTATGATTCGCTCTTTTAACGGTAAAACCCCTAAAATTTCACCAACAGCTTACGTCGATGAAATGGCAGTAATTATCGGTGATGTGGAAATCGGAGATGAGACCAGTGTCTGGCCAGGCGCGGTCATCCGGGGGGATATGGGGAAAATAACCATTGGAAAGCAATGCGTGATTGAAGATAACTGCGTCATCCATTCCGGCATGCCCGGTAAGGAAAGCTCTCCAGTCACAATCGGGGACCGAGTGACCGTAGGCCATTGCGCCGTAGTCCACAGCCTGCAGGTGGGCAGCCATATTCTCATCGGCATGAATGCCACCCTGCTGCACGGCTCCATTATCGGGGATTACTGCATCATTGCCGCCCAGAGCCTGGTAGGCGATGGCAAGGAAATCCCCGCCCGCTCCCTGGTTATGGGCGTGCCGGCGCAAATCAAGGGAGAACCAACTGAGCACCAGCTCTGGTGGCCAAAACATTCGTTTGAGGCATACCAGAACTGCATCTTGAAACATCTCAAATCCGGGAGCTGATCTTGGATTCTGGCTTCAAACCCCATTATCGATGCTACTCAAGACCATTGGACCATCGTTGTTGTAAGGTACGCCGTTGTCAAACAATAACCGTTACGCAGAAATACCTTTCCGGCATAAGGGGCCGTAACGAAATGGTGAAAAATGTAACGGTTATTTCGTAACGGCCCCTAACCGCTCCCAAGGTCCGTATTTTCGCAAGGCGCCCAAAGGCGAGGATCGGCCTCACGACCAAGTGATGACGGCTGGTTTGCGTTCGGGCAGGCGGTAGTAGCGCACCTTGGCATAGCCGACCATCATGGGGTAGTGGTAAGGGCAATTCTCCGGAATGCCCACGGCAGTCTTGATTTTGGGGTTGCATTCCAGGGCATATTGCAAGAGCCCGGCCCAGCAGGTGCCAATTCCGAACTGGGGAGCAGCCAGTTCCAGATAGGAAAGCGCCAGGGAGATATCGATCATGCCGTTGCTCGCGCCGGCCGGTGCCGTGGCCACCACCAGGCAAGGAGCGGTGTGGAAAATCGGATTGAAGCCCTTGTCCCAGGCCTTGATCACCACGGGCATGTAAGGTGTTACGCCCTCGCCGGAGGCAACCACGGCGCGCATCCATTCGATAACCTGACCGGCAAGGGCATCCAGGCGCGATTTATCGTTGATCACCAGCCAGCGCAGCACCTGGGCATTGCTGGCCGTGGGCGCGTAGCGGCCGATGTCGATCAGGCGCTGAATATCGGCCTGTTCCACCGGGCCGGGCTTGAAGCGGCGCACCGAGCGGCGTGAGCGCAGAAACTGGACGGCCTGGTCCGGTGTGACGGCCAGGGCCGGGTCTATGGGTGGGCAGTCGGCCAGGGGCACCTCGGCGTGGTCCATGGCGCCGTGGGGACAGATGGCCACGCAATGGCCGCAGCGCAGGCACATGGCCTCGGCGCCCCGTTTGAGTTCCGGGTATTGGCCGGGCTTGAAAAAGATCACCCCGGCGGGGCAGTCGTTGGCGCACAGGCCGTCTTGTTTGCATTTTTCGTGGTCTACATTGAGCAGTGTCATCATCTTCTCCACTAGCGGCTTTTTATATATAGGGTTTCTTGAATAATCAGGATGGAGGTTGGGTAATAAACGATCTGTTGTGGCACAGCAGCCACAATATGCAACAAACCATACCTACACCAATCTGAATATAACCGAGATTCATTACAAGGGTACCAGGCCAAAGCGTGACCAGTTGCATTCCCATGCTTCCCAGGAACATTGCAAAAAAATTAATAAGCGCTGATGCGGATCCTGAATCCTCCTCCTGTTGTTCCAGCATCAAATGAGTACCTGGAACTCGTACCGTGATTGCCGCCATTGTGACCATTCCGACCGACAAGGCAAGCAACCAGGGAGACATATGACCAAAGACGGAAACAACTATTCCGCAAACAGCCATCAGAATAAAGCACCCGGTAATAATCATTTTTGGTTCGACATGTCGCCTCATCCGCATATAGATCGTGGGGCCGACCATGGCACATGTGGCGTTAAACGCGAAAAAAAGACCAAACTGTCCTTCTGTAAGACCAAAACCGTCAATATAGATATAGGAAGCAGAGGCCAGAAAAGCCATGAGAGCAACCGGAGCGAGAGAGAAGATCAGCAACAGGGACGAAAATCCTGGATTTTTTAAGACCACAAAAAGTCTGCACCAGGAGCCGATTACCGAGCCTGTAAATTTCCCGGACAGGGTTTCCTGAAACATCATCGATCTCAACAACGCTGCAGCCCCAATAGCGGCCAACATAAGAAAGATCGTCCGCCAGGAAGTGTATTTCAACAAGAGTGCACCAAGAACCGGTGCAACCATAGGGGCAAGTATTACCATGGACATGATGATGGCCATAACCTTCTCCCGTTCGCGACCACTATAAAGATCCTTTACTATGGCGGTAGCCACTACCGTTCCTGCACTCCCTCCTAATGCCTGTACGATGCGGCCAGCGATAAGCTGTTCCACATTCTGGCTGAATGCACAAAACACGCTGGCAAATACATATATCGTCAACCCCGATAGGAGAATGGGCTTTCTGCCAAATTTTTCACTCAATGGTCCCCAGAACAATAACCCCACTGAGTAAAACAAAAAAAACATGCTGAGCGTCATGTTTACACTTGTCTGGGTGGTATCAAGCGCCTTTACCATCTGTGGCAGTGCAGGAAGGTAGAGTACCGTAGAAAGAGGAGGAAATGCACTGATCAAAGCAAGAAAGGCCAGCGCTCCTTTTCGCTTCGGTATGTTCTGATTACTAGTCAACGTTATTTTTCCTTTTTTTATTAGTCTCCGCTTATGAAACGATAGCCTACACCGGTTTCGGTCAGGATATAGCGGGGGCGAGTAGCGTCGGTCTCCAGCTTATGGCGGAGATTACTGATATTGACTCGTAGGATGTGGGGCTGTTCGAGGTAAGCCGAGCCCCAGATTTGTTGGAGCAACTGACGGTGGGTCAGGACTTTACCCGCATTTATGACCAGCAACCGCAGCAGGTCGTACTCGGTGGGGGTAAGGGTCAGTTCCTGGCCCCGGAGCGCAACCCGTCGGCGGGCCAGATCAACCTCCAGCTCTTCGATCCGGTAGACCGGCCCAGGCGCCTGCTGCAGGGAACGGCGGAGCGTCGCCCTGATCCGGGCGAGCAGCTCGCCGAAACCGAAGGGCTTGGTGAGGTAGTCGTCGGCCCCGGCATCCAGGGCGCGGATCTTTTCGGTCTCGCGATCCCGCACCGAGATGACAATGATCGGCACCGGCGACCATTGCCGCAGTCGCTCGATCACCTCCACCCCATCCATGTCCGGCAGGCCGAGATCGAGAAGAATGACATCGGGTTTCACCGCTACCACCGCCGCAAGTGCCGCCCGGCCGTTTTCCGCCTCATGGAGGGAGAACTCGCCGCCGGAAAGAGCGGTCTGCAGAAAACGGCGGATGGCCGGTTCGTCGTCGACGATGAGCAGGCGGGGGAGATGGTTATCTTTGCTCACGTTGGGGTTATCCTCTTCTTTGTGATCTACAGGGGCAATCTGATGACTATCCGCAGACCGGCACCGGGGCGATTTTCCGCATGAATGGTGCCGCCATGAGCCTCGACGATGCCCCGACAGATCGACAGCCCGAGGCCGGTACCGGATGCGCCCTCGGGCACCGGCAACCGGAAGAACTTATCGAACACCCGCTTGAGATCCTGACTGGGAATACCGGGGCCACGGTCCAGCACCTCGAGCTGCAGCTGCCGGGTCGCAAGGCTTGCGCTCATCTCTATTGGACTTCCGCTTGGGGAATATTTCAAGGCATTATCGAGCAGGTTGACCAGCACCTGGGCCATGAGGACCATATCCATAGGGACGAGGGGCAGGTCGTCAACGAGGTTCACCCGCACCTCCCGACCAGCAAGCTTGTTCTCCATGGCGGCCCGGGCGCAGCCGATCAGGTCCAGCACGTCGCTCGGTTCCTTGTTAAGGCGCATCTCCCCGGATTCGAGCCTCGTCATGTCGAGCAGGTTGCTGACAAAGCGGTTCAACCGTTCCGCCTCCTCCCAGGCCCCGACAAGAAGTTCTCGTCGCATGCGGTCATCCTGCGGCAAGTCTTCGTCGCGCAGGCTGCTCAAGGCGCCGATGATCGTTACCAAGGGAGTGCGAAGGTCGTGGGAGATAGAGTTGAGCAGGGCACGCTCCAGGCTCTCCCTGGCCTGGAGAATCTGGCTCTGTTCCGCCTGTTTGGCCAGCTGGACCCGTTCCATGGCAAGTGATATCTGGGTGACGAAAGCATCGAGCAGCCTCCGGTGGTGCGGCGAACGGTAATCGGCTTTGTTTGCCAGCTTGATGCCGAGCACTCCGATAAAACAGGCGGGAGTGGAGAGCGGCAGGTAAAGGAGTTCCGCCGAGCCGAGCGTCTCGGTGCCGATTCCCGCTTCGCGGCGGTTGCGGTAGGCCCAGTCTGCCACCGCCCGTTCCTTCAGGTCAAGGACAAGGCCGTCACTGGTAGCGAGGATCTCCATCTGTTCGCCCTTGGGAACCATTACGACAAGCTGGGCCTGCAGGGCCTCGCTGATGTTTTTCTGCACCGCCGCAATGATCGAATCACTGTCGACCGCGGCTGCGAGGTCCCGACTCAGGTAGTAGAGGCTTTCGGTCTGCAGTTCGCGCTCCCGCATGACTTCCGCTCTCTCCTTTGCCTTGGTGACCAGGGTGGAGATCACCACCCCGACGACGAAAAGGCCAAAGAAGGTGAGGAAGTACTCGGTATCGCTCACCGTGAGCGTGAAACGGGGTGGGATGAAAAAAAAGTCGAAGGCGAGTACGCCGAGGGCAGCGTTCAGGATCGCCGGTCGCAGGCCGAGCCGGGACGCCGCCAGCACCACTCCCAGCAGGTAGAGCATGACCAGGTTGATCGGCGAGAGATAGTCTACAGCGAAAGACGCCAGCAGAGTCGTGACTGCAACCAAGCCAAGACTTGCCAGATTTTCGGACCAGGGGCCGGGCCAGTTCGCCGTAAAGAAACGGCGCGGCTTGAGTGCGACCCCGCTGATGCTGACGACATGGACCTGGATCGCCCCGCTCAAACGGATGATCTGGTCGACAACAGGCTGGCGGAATAGCTCGCGCCACCGTGACTTGGTCGGTTTGCCCACCACGATCCGGGTGACGTTGTGACGCACGGCGTAATCGATGACTGCCTCGGCTACCGAGGAGGAGGTGATAGTTACCACCTCGGCTCCCAGGCTTTCGGCCAGTCGCATGTCCCGCCAGATCCGCTCCCGGTTCTCCTGCTGCTGGCGGCCAAGGCTTGGGGTCTCGACATAGACCGTATACCACTCGGCCTGCAGTTCGTCAGCGAGCCGCCGCGTGGTGCGGATCAGCTTCTCGCTGAACGGGCTGCCGCTGGCGCAGACCAGGAGCCGCTCGGTGACCGGCCAGGGCCCTGGTATGGCCCGGGTCTCCATATACGTCCGCATCTCCTCGTCGACTCTCGCCGCCGCCCGTCGCATGGCCAGTTCGCGCAGGGCCATCAGATTGCCGGGCTGGAAGAATTTCTGGGCGGCCCAGGCGGCCTGTTCGGGAATGTAGATTTTACCCTGGTGCAGCCGCTGCAGCAGCTCCTCCGGCGGGATGTCGACCAGGGTGATATCCGCCGCCAGATCGAGCAGGCTGTCGGGAACCGTCTCCCGCACAGTGACGCCGGTGATCTGGGCGACAATGTCGACGACGCTCTCGAAATGTTGGATATTGACCGTGGTGTAGACATGGATTCCAGCCGCGAGCAGCTCTTCGATATCCTGCCATCGCTTTTCGTGCCGGCAGCCGGGGGCGTTGGTATGGGCCAGCTCGTCAACCAGGATGAGACTCGGCTTGCGAGTGAGAGCCGCGTCGATGTCCAGTTCTTCAAGCCCTATGCCCTGGTATCCGCGTCGCAGCCTTGGAAGGACCTCCATGCCTTCGAGCAGGACATCCGTCTCCGCCCGGCCGTGGGATTCGACATACCCCGCCACCACATCCCGGCCTTCCTGCTGTTGCTGCCGGGCAGCCTGGAGCATGGTGTAGGTCTTGCCGACGCCCGCGGCATAACCGAGGAAGATCTTCAGTTTCCCCCGCTTTTCTGCAGATTCCTCGGCCTGAGCGGCCCTCAGCATGGCCTCCGGCGAGGGGCGCTGCTCTTCCGGTGAAAGGTTCATGGCTGCTCCCGGTCAAGGGCCAGGTTGAGGGCGAGGACATTCACCCGGGGCATGCCGAGAACTCCCAGTTGGCGACCCTCGATATTTTTCGCAACGATGCCCCGGAGGCGATCTACGCTCATGCCCCTGGCCCCGGCCACCCGTCGGATCTGCAGGGCGGCAGCCTCAGGGGAGATATGCGGGTCGAGGCCGCTCGCCGAAGCGGTGACCAGATCGACGGGAATCTCTTCGGTGATCCCCGACTGGCGGAGCACTTTTACCCGTTCGCCGACCTGCCAGATCAGGGCCTGGTTGGTCGAGCCGAGGTTGGAACCGCCCGAGGCCAAGGGGTTGTTGGGGGAACCGCTGGTAGCCGAAGGACGGGACCAGAAGTATTTTTCTGCAGCAAAAGGCTGGCCGATGAGGGTCGAGCCGATAATCCGGCCAGAGTCGTCGGCAATCAGACTGCCTCCAGCCTGCCGGGGAAAGAGGAATTGGGCGGCCACGGTGACAGCCGCCGGAAACAGCCCGCCCGTCAGCAGGGCCAGGAGCACAAAGAGCAGAACCGCAGTTTTCAAGTCTTTCATAGGGATGCTCCTTTTTCTCAGATGAAGACGCCGACCACCATATCGATGGCCTTGATGCCGATGAACGGGGCGATGATTCCGCCGAGGCCGTAGACCAGCAGGTTGTTGATCAACAGCCGCTCGGCCGGCAGGGTCCGATACTTCGTGCCTTTCAGCGCCAGGGGGATCAACAGAGGGATGATCAGGGCGTTGAACAGCACCGCCGAGATGATGGCACTGTAGGGGCTCGCGAGGTGCATGACGTTCAGCGCCTCCATCTGCGGATAGATGGAGGTGAGCGCCGCCGGAATGATAGCGAAATACTTGGCGATATCGTTGGAGATACTGAAGGTGGTGAGATTGCCCCGGGTCATCAGGATCTGCTTGCCGATCTCGACGATGTCAAGCAGCTTGGTCGGGTTGGAATCGAGGTCGATGATGTTGGCCGCCTCACGGGCCGGCTGGGTACCGGTGTTCATTGCCACCGCCACGTCGGCCTGGGCGAGAGCCGGGGCGTCGTTGGTGCCGTCGCCGGTCATCGCCACCATGAAACCCTGCTCCTGGTAGTCGCGGATCAGCTTCAGCTTATCCTCGGGTCGGGCCTGAGCCAGAAAGTCGTCGACCTGGGCTTCGGCGGCGATGGCGGCGGCAGTCAGAGGGTTGTCGCCGGTAATCATCACGGTTTTGATGCCGATGGACCGAAGCTGGACGAACCGCTCCTGAATGCCTGACTTGACGATGTCCTTAAGGTTGACAATGCCGTAGATCTCGGCATCGCGGCAGACCACGAGCGGAGTGGCCCCAGCGTGGGCGATGCTGCTCACCTTCTCGTGCAGATCTTCGGGGATCAGGCCGCCCAGCCTCCGGACATGAGCCTCGACCGAATCGGCGGCGCCTTTCCGGTACTGGCGTCCTTCGATGTCGGTTCCGGAGAGGCGGGTGTCGGCGCTGAAGGCGATGGTTTCGACCTCGGTGGTTGAATTTTTCTTGAGACCGTATGCTTTTTCCGCCAATAGCACGATGCTGCGTCCTTCCGGGGTCTCGTCGGTGAGCGAGGCGAGGAGCGCAACCTCCGCCAGTTCTCGCTCCGTATGGTCGTTCATCGGCACGAAGGCCACCGCCTCACGGTTACCGAGAGTGATGGTGCCGGTTTTGTCGAGCAGCATGACGTTCACATCGCCCGCCGCCTCGATGGCCCGTCCGGACAGGGCGATGACGTTCTTCTGGAAGAGCCGGTTCATGCCGGCAATGCCGATGGCTGGAAGCAGAGCGGCGATGGTGGTGGGGGCGAGGCAGACGAAGAGGGCTGTCAGTACTGTGAGAGTCACCGGCTCACCCGCGCCTGCTGCCTTGATACTGTAGAGCGACAGCGGGCTGATGCTCACGCAGACCAGCAGGAAGACGACGGTCAGCGAGATGAGCATAATCTCGAGGGCCACCTCGTTCGGGGTCTTGCGCCGCTTGGCCCCCTCGATCAGGGCGATCATCCGGTCGAGGAAGGTCTCGCCGGGGTCGGTGGTGATCCGGACGATGATCCTGTTGGCAATAACCGTGGTACCACCGGTAACGGCACTGCGGTCGCCGCCCGACTCGCGCACCACCGGGGCCGACTCGCCGGTGACTGCCGATTCGTTGACCAGAGCCGCTCCGGCGATAACGTCGCCGTCGCCGGCGATCTGGTCCTTGGCTTCCGCCAGGATGCAGTCTCCCTTTTTCAGCTGACTCGCCTCGACCAGGGTGTAGTTGCTGTCGAAGTTTGGCCGCGCGAGGACCTTGGCGACAATCTTGGTGCGCGAACTGCGCAGCGTTGCGGCACGAGCCTTGCCCCGTCCCTCGGCCAATGCCTCAGCAAAAGTGGCAAAGAACACCGTCAGCCAGAGGAAGAACGAGACAAGGCCGCTGAACAGGACCGGTTCCCTGCCTTCGCCGAAGAGCGAAATGACATAGGAAACCAGGGTGATGGCGCTCGCGATCTCGACGGAAAACATCACCGGGTTGCGCCACAGGACGCGGGGATCGAGTTTCTTCACAGCCTCGATTACGGCCTGTTTTAGAATATTTCCTGCAAAAATAGAAGGTTGCGGTGGAATATGGACTGCCATGGCTTAGTTACCTCCTGACATGAGAAGATGCTCGACGACGGGTCCAAGGGCCAGCGCCGGAAAGAAGGTCAGGGCGCCGACGATGATGATGACGAGCACCAGCCAGATGACGAAGGGGGCACGACTGGTCGGCAGGGTGCCGAGGCTCGGCGGGACATATTTCTTTTCGGCCAGCGACCCGGCCATGGCGAGTACCGCCACCGCCGGGATGAAACGCCCGCCCAGCATGGCCAACGCCCCGACGAGGTTATAGAAGTTGGTATTGCCGTTCAACCCGGCAAAGGCGCTGCCGTTGTTGTTGGCCATTGAGGCGAAGGCGTAGAGGACCTCGGAGAGGCCGTGCGCGCCGGGATTGGCCATGGAGGCCACCGCCTGGGGCACGAGCATCGTGACGCCGGACAGGATCAGCACCAGGACTCCGGCGGTGAGGATGGCGACCACCGACATCCAGATCTCCCGCACTTCGATCTTTTTGCCAAGGTATTCCGGCGTCCGGCCGATCATCAGCCCGGAGACGAAGACGGCGACCACCGCAAAGGCGAGCATGGTGTAAAGGCCGGAGCCGACCCCGCCGAAGATCACCTCGCCGGTCAGGATGAGGCTCAGCGGCACCATGCCGCCCAAAGGCGTGAGGGAGTCGTGCATGGTGTTGACCGCGCCACAGGAGGTGGCGGTGGTGGCGGCGGCGAAGAGGCTGCTGGCGGTGAGGCCGAAGCGCACCTCCTTGCCCTCCATGTTGCCGCCGGTGACGCCCATCGCCGTAATCTGCGGATTGCCGCGCACCTCCATCCACTGCAGGGCGGCCAGAGCCACAAGAAACAAAAAGAGCATCGCCGCGAGCAGCGCCCAGCCCTGGCGGGTGTCTCCCGCCATCTTCCCGAAAGTTTGGGTAAGGCTCGCCGGGATGAGCAGGATGAGCAGGATCTCCAGGAAGTTCGTGAGCGGCGTGGGATTCTCAAACGGGTGGGAAGAGTTGGCGTTGAAGAAGCCGCCGCCGTTGGTGCCCAGTTCCTTGATGGCTTCCTGCGAGGCCACCGGCCCCATCGGGATCTCCGTCACGGTCGCCGATTCAACCAGGATCGCGCTCCGGTAGGACTGGAAGTTCTGGATCACTCCCTGAGAAACGAGGATGAGAGCGGCAACCAGGGAAATCGGCAGCAGGATGTAGAGCACGGTCCGCACCATATCGACCCAGAAGTTGCCCAGGGCCTGCGTCCGGCGTCGGACGAAGCCCCGGATGGTGGCAATGGCGATCACCATGCCGGTTGCGGCGGAGAGGAAGTTTTGCACGGTGAAGCCGGCCATCTGGCTGAGATAGCTTGCGGTCGACTCGCCACCGTAGTTCTGCCAGTTGGTGTTGGTGGTGAAACTGACTGCGGTATTGAAGGCCAGCGGCCAGGAAAAGGCCGAGAACTGTCCGGGATTCAGGGGCAGGAAATGCTGGGTCAGTAACAGGAGAAAGAGGACAAGAAACCCGAGGAGGTTGAAGAGCAGCATCGTTCCGGCATACCTGCGCCAGTCCATCTCGTCCGAGGGGGCCACGCCGGTGATCCGGTAGATGAACCCTTCGCAGGGCACAAGCAGGGGCGATAACAAGGTCTGCTCTCCCTGGTAGACCTTGACCATATAGGCGCCGAAGGGTTTGACGAGGAGAAGCAGGACCGCAAAAAACAGGATGAGCTGTTGCCAATCGTAGACGTTCATAAGCGCTCTCCGGAAAAAGGTTCCAACGAATATACAGCGTTGCCGAGAGATTGCCCGGAGATGGGCGGGGTCATTCCTCAACCGGTCAATTCTCTCTTTTGCTGCAATTGTAATTCTTCCGGTATCAAGATGATGTTAAAACAACGGCCAAAGATATCAAAATAATATCAAGACAAAGCCATCTCCTCACTCCAACAGTAGTTATAAAAAGGAGTAAAGTGTAACAATTCCGAATGAATCCGGTGCGATCAGTTGCATCGTACAGCGGTCTCTTCTCATTTGTAGTTGCTGACGGGGTGAGATCCAAAATCCCTGTTGCGAAATCAGCTATTACGGGGGTATGGTGGCTGCAATTTTCTGGTTCATGAAACGATTGTATCGATAAACTCAAGACTTGGTTTATTAGGTTATTTTCCTCATGCATCCACGTCGGCAGGCCGTTACCTCCTGTTCTTTCCTCCAGCCTCCAGATCAGCAGCTGTGAATCCGTCGCCGGTATTGCGGACACCCTTGGCCAATGCGGCGATTGAAGGCGTCCTGCTGACCATGGCGGCTTTTCCTTTCCTGCTGGCATGTGCCGGGACCGGTGGGGAAGAACCCGCCGCTTGGAGAATGGCCGTCGCTGCGGCAGCTTCTCTGTGCTGCCTGGGGGCGTCGTACTGTTTTTTCCGAAAGTGGGTACTGGGAAAAACATTGGCGTGTCTTGCCGCTGCCGGCTGCGGCGTCGCCGGGGCACCGTTTTTCCTGGGAGATCCCAGGATCGCCCTGTTGGCCGGCGTCGCACTGATTCAGGCCGGATTCACCATTGCCGATTATCATCTTCGCCGGCAGCAGGACTTACTGAATCAACCGGAGAGCAGGAGCCTGCAACGGGCAAGGGGGGCTTTGTGGGCCGTGGTGTCGATCGCGGGCTCATCCTTCATCCTCGATACACAAGGGCAGCTGACAGGAGAAATGGCGGTTGCGGCAGCTCTGCTGCTCAGCCAGGGACTGATTGCGCACTGGATGTGGAGAAACCGAGAGGGAGGGTGGCTGGCAGTATCGCTCACCCTGCCTCTTTTCTTCGCAGGTGCCGGTTACCTGGCCCTGGTGAACGGTCTGGTCAGGCCGACGGCTGCCGTTATCAGCCTGGTTGCCCTTGCCGTTCTGCCCTCGCCACAGCGTCCGCTTACCATCGGCGAGGAGTGGTGGCAACCTCTGCTCAACCACCCGGCCCGTATCCTCATCAGCACCTTTTTCGGGCTGTGTCTCTTTGGCACCATCGTGCTTCAGATTCCGTGGGCTTCGGCGCGTGGTGGAATCGAACCGATCGACGCGGCCTTCACCTCGGTGAGCGCGGTCTGCGTCACCGGCCTGACTGTGCTGGACACTCCGAACGACTTTACTGTCTTGGGCCAGGCTTTGATTCTCCTGCTTATCCAGCTGGGTGGTTTCGGCATCATGACGATCTCCACGGTGGCGCTGCACGCGATGGGCAAACGGCTCAGCCTGCGCCAGGAACGTCTCATGACCACATTGACCGAGACCAGTCACAGCGACCTGATTGATTCGCTGCTGTTGATAGTCCGCTTCACATTGCTCGTCGAACTGGCCGGGGCAGTCATCCTGTCCGCGTGTTTTCTCAATGCCGGCGACACCTGGGGACAGGCACTCTGGCGTGGGCTCTTCACTGCGGTTTCCGCCTTCTGCAATGCCGGTTTTGCCCTGCAAAGCGATAACCTTATCCCCTATCGGACGAATCCGCTGGTCCTGCACACGGTCGCAGCACTGATCGTTCTCGGCGGCCTGGCACCGGCTGCAAGCCTGCTGCTGCCGCGGTGGCTGAGGGGCCGCACGGTGCCGGTGGGGCCACGGATCGCGATGGTGACAACGGCAGCGCTGCTCCTCTCAGGAACGATCCTGTACCTGGTGTTCGAGTGGGGAAACAGCCTTGTCGGTCTTTCGCCCGCCGACAAGCTGCACAACGCCTGGTTCCAGTCCGTTACCCTGCGGACCGCCGGCTTCAACTCGGTCGATATCGGCGGAGTGATCGGCCCGACCTATCTCGTGATGCTTGGCCTCATGTTTATCGGCGGCAGCCCCGGCGGCACCGCCGGCGGCATCAAGACGACGACTGTCGGCGTCCTGGCGCTGACATTCTGGGCAAGTGTCACCGGCCGGAACGACATCATCGTTCAGAACCGGCGGATACCGCAGAGTACCGTCAACCGTGCGGTGACCGTGGTCGCCTCCGGTCTGCTGGTCTGGCTCCTCGCCCTGATGGCGCTCGAGATCACCCAGCAGATCCCCTCCCGGGCGCTGGCCTTCGAGGTGACGTCCGCCCTGGGTACGGTCGGACTGTCGATCGGCGCAACGCCGCACCTCGATGGGATCGGTAAGATCATCATCATCCTGACCATGTTTATCGGCCGCGTCGGGCCGATGACCCTGTTCACCCTGCTGAGCTGGGAAACGGCGCGGGCGGATGCCCGTTACCTGGATGCCCGCATCACTTTAACCTGAGAGAAAGATCATGCCCCAGCAAGTGCTCATCATCGGTCTCGGACAGTTCGGCATGTCGCTTGCCCGCACCCTGTCTGAAAAGGGAACGGAAGTGTTGGCCGTCGACCGGCGGAAGGATCTGGTGGATGAGGCCTCGGCGTTTGCTACCGAAACGGTGATGTTCGATGCCACCGACGAGGTTGAACTGGCCAGGCTTCAGCCGGCACGCCGCGATTGTTCGGTATGCGCCATCGGTGATGATTCGAAGGAGGCATCGATCATCTGCACGGCCCTGCTCCGGCAGATGGGAGCACCCTGGGTCATCGGCCGGGCCAACAACGCCATGCACAGGCGTATTCTGCAACTGGTCGGCGCGCACCTGGTGGTCAATCCGGAGGAGGAATTCGGCAGGCGGTTCGCAAACCGGGTGATCAACCGCAATATCATAGCTGACATGCCGCTCAGCGACGACCTGCATCTGACCGAACTGCTGGTCAACCCGTCGATGGTCGGGAAGAACCTGGTCGAGCTGGCTCTGCCAAAAAGGTTCGGCATCATGGTGGTCGCCATCCGCAGGGGTTCCCCCAGCAGGGTGCTCCAGCCTTCTCCTCACGAACCCCTGGAGAATAACGACCGTCTCATCATTGTCTCGAGCGAGGTCGCGGTCACCAAACTCGCCGGGGAGGTGTGAGATGCGTCTGGCGCAGGCGGTACGGGTTGGGGCGTGGCTGCTTATCGGGATCAACCTGCTGATGGCGGTCGGCACCATCGGCATCTTTACCAGGATGGCGCCGGCCATCGCTGTCATCATCGAGCACAATGACCGCTCGCTCAAAGCCTGCGAGGAAATGCTGGCGGTACTGGCGGTCAGCGGGACGGGCACATCTCTGTCAGCGGAACCTGCCCGAGTCTTCCGGTCCGCGTTCGAACGGGCGAAGAGCAATGTCACCGAGCCCGAGGAGCCGCGGATACTCGATAAGATCGAGCCAAGGCTGGAGTCGCTGCTGAAAGGTGAGATAACAAGTCGAGAGGCAGTTGTCGCCGATGTGCTTGAACTCGGAAGGATCAATCGCGAGGCGATGGCCGCTGCTGACCGGCGGGCGCAACAACTCGGCCGGGCGGGGGCATGGGGTGTGGTGTTCATGGCCCTGTCGGCCTTTTTGGCCGGTGTGATCTTTATCCGCAGCCTGACACGCAGGGTAGTCCTGCCGCTGCAGGAGATTCATGACGTCATCGCCGCCCAGCGCAACGGCGAGACCATGCGGCGATGCGTGGCGGCTGACCTGTCGCAGGATGTGGCGGTGGTGTTCACCGGCATCAACGAACTCATTGACCGTTGCCGAGAGTTGGAAGGGCGGGGGGAATGGGTCTGACGACCTGCCTGGGGCGACAGCCTTCGGCACAGGATTCGCTTGAAACTGCTAGCCGGCAGGATTGAGACTGCTCTTCCATCATTGCTGACAATACCTTCCGGCATCAGTTCCTCTCCCGGTGGCTGCTCCGAGCACAGTCTTGTCAGCGCCGGTCGGTCCCACTGCCCGCCATCGGGGACTCGGGTAACCAATCAATGATGCTGTTCTATCTTCCATGAACCGTACAAAAGGCAGGGGAACAGTGGAGGCTTAATTCAGGAAATATCGAAAGTTTGAGTCGAATTTGCTTTAAAATATCAGATATTTGCCGCAACCGGTATCCTCTTTTTTCCGCGAATCTGGACGTTCATTATCTCAGCAAAGACAGCAACCAATTCAACAAAGAACGAATCAGATACAGAAGACTGACCAGAATCCCCTTCCCTTCCTCAACCAGTTTCCCAAAAAGAGAATCTTGTGCTTCTCCTTCATCTTCATCTCCCTGCAGTAGCCTTTTCGCTCTAGCTTCGGGATCGGGATGACTGGACAAAAAAGTGTGTTGCCTGGCTAATTCAGCGAGTTTTTTAAGAGCCGAGACAGCAGAAGAAATCTGATACCCTTCAGTTTGCAGAAAAGCAGCACCATAAAGATCAGCTTGCCGTTCTTCATGTTGAGAAAACTGAGCATGAGTGAGTTGCTCAGCAAAGCTACCAATAACAGAACTGGCAATTTGGCCAACTTCGTTATCCTGGGAAGCCAATCCTTTTCGCAGAGCACTTGTAGCATAAGCCAGCACAACCTTTTTCCTGGAATGGTCTTTTACTACATGCCCCATTTCATGACCGATCACGAAAAGCAATTCCTCGTCGTTCATGAGATCCATCAGGCCGCTATATACCCTGATAGTTCCATCGGCCATGGCAAATGCGTTAACCTCATTAGCAAGATACACTTTGTAATCAAAGGATCTTCCATCTCTCCGAGTATGACCGGCAATTAATTTTTGAAGGCGTTTATCGTAGGGGTTTCCAACTGGAGCAATTTTATGTCTGCTATCTAAATCAAGAGCGGAACGTCTTGCCAGATCTTTCACCTCTTCATCAGAAAGGGTAATGGCTGTAACTGCTTCCGTAGTTGCCTCCGTCATCATCAAAACGTTGGTATCTTCGCAGGACGCAAGAAGCATCACTGAAAAGAAAATGAGCAGGTATCGTTTCATTGAGGATTTTTCCTTCTTAACCCAGAGTTGATTGCTTTTTTTGCATTAAGAGCAAAGGTAATGCAGCACGTAGATGATGCAAGTTTCTCCAAGCTTCTTCTCGCACCCTTACACGATGAAATCCGTCAAATAATCAAATATAGTTGCGCTGGAAAAACTAGATGTTCACAGATGAGCTCTTGCGAGGAGGCGACATTCTATCAGCAAAATTGTCCAGGAACTTTGATGGATGGTGATGGCGATGGGGTACCTTGCGAAAGGCAGCATTGCAATTGAGTCGTGACTGTGTAGCACTATGAAAACATTGCATCATCGCCCGACCACGAGACGGGCCACCGATTTTGGCAGGCGCACATGCGGGCGCTCGAGGGGAGCGGTCTTTCCCGCCGCGAATACTGCCGCCGACATCACCTGTCCTATCACGCCCTGAACTTACTGGGTGCGCAAACTCCGACAGCAAAATCACGGACCACCGGCACCTCCAGAGAAATGGTTGGAAACGGCTATTGAGCCTTGCGATGATGACTGAAGTACCTGGCAGAAGCAGAGTGGTTGAACGAATAAAATATTGCAGGATCGCCCCCAAAAAGATACATCATCAAGCGTAAAAGGGGCGGCTTCGCTAAGGAGTCGATTTTTTGGAACGCCCTTTCAGGCTGACAGGCTACGCAGCCTGAGCAGTTACATCCGGGCCCGGATATCTCCAGCCGATCGCGCTGAATAGTCACCAAGAGAGCAATTGTATGCGCCAAGGTTTAGCTCTGCCCTTCTACGGGCATTTTCTGCAGAATCCCACCCTGCCGGCCCTCGTTGTCGCTGGCAAACAGTATTCATATCAAGAACTTGGTGAATTGGCGGCAACCATGGCCGCCCTGCTCGCCGCTCCCGGCAACGGCCGGGTCGAGCGTGTCGGCATCCTGGCCAGCCGCTCCGTGGAGGCATTTGCCGGGATACTCTCCGCCTGCTGGGCCGGTGTCACCTTTGTGCCGCTCAATCCCAAATACCCTGAAGATCGGCTGGCGACTATCATCAAGAATTCGCAATTGAGCGCCATGGTCCTGGATAGCGCCGGCTGCAAGGCCTTGACCGATACCATCCGGGCATGCTGTCCGTCGCTGCTTATTGCCCCTTGCCTGGATGACCATGTGGTCGGCACGTCGGAGGTTCGCGGCCGTCAGGCCCTGGCCGGGTATGCTCCGATCCCCCCGGCGCAATCGCCGCGCGAGGAGAATGCCTATATCCTGTTCACCTCCGGGACCACCGGCGAACCGAAGGGAGTGATGGTGACCGCCGCCAACGTCGCCCATTTCCTGGCGGTATCCCAGGACCGTTACCGCTTGACTGCGGATGATCGGGTGTCCCAGCAGTCCGAACTCACCTTCGATCATATCGTCTTCGACCTGTTCATGGCCTGGGGGGCGGGGGCCTCGGTCCATGTGGTGCCGGAGAGCATGGTCATGGCGCCGGCCGAATTCATCAGAAAGCAGGAGCTGACGGTGTGGTTTGCCGTGCCCTCCGTCATCTCTTTTCTGAAGGGGATGAGACTGCTCAAGCCCGGCATCTTCCCCTCGCTGCGGATTTCGTTGTTTGCCGGCGAGCCCCTGCCCAGGGACCTGGCCGATGCCTGGCAGGAGGCCGCGCCCAACAGTTGCGTTCATAACCTGTACGGCCCCACCGAGGTGACGGTGGATTGCCTGTGGCAGCCGTACTGTCCGCCTTATGCCATCACCCCGAACAGGGGTGTCGTTGCCATCGGCAGGCCCTATGCCGGCATGTATGCGGCCATTGTCGATGGCGACAACAATTTTCTTGGAAGCGGGGAGATCGGGGAGCTTGCCGTTTCCGGTCCCCAGGTCTCGGCTGGATACTGGCATAATCCCGAACTGACCGCCCGGCGCTATCCGCGGCTGGTGCATCCCGAGCTCGGGGTGACCACCTGGTACCTCACCGGCGACCTGTCATACCAGGATGAGGACGGGATTTTTCACTATCTGGGCCGGGTGGACAATCAGGTCAAGGTATTGGGGCAGCGGGTCGAGCTGGAGGATGTGGAGTTTCATCTGCGCGCCGTGTGTCAAAGCGATGCCGTCGCAGTCATCGCCTGGCCGGTGGTGCACGGGACCGTCCAGGGGCTGATCGCCTTTGTGACTGACCGCACACTGGATCAGAAGGTCGTCAAAGAGGGTCTCAGGCAGCGTCTCCTGGCCTATATGATCCCGCGCCGGATCGTCTGCCTGGAGCAGTTGCCCCTGAACCTGAACGGCAAGGTCGACCGCAAGGCCCTGGCCGCCATGCTCGAGGCAGAGAAGCCGCAGCATGTCTAGGCTGGGCTCGTTCAAGATCATCCCGCCCATCGACACCTATCCCGTCATCGTCGACTTTGCCCAGACGATAGCGGGCAAGGTGGTGCTGCTGATATTCTTCTCCTTCGGGCTGTCCTTCTATAGCGAGAGCTGGCCCTATACCGCGGCTATCCTGCTGGCGATGACCTTTCTGCCCCGGTACCGGGCCATGCTTCTGGTTGCCGCCACCTTCGGCACGTTTATGCGGAGCGGATGGTCCGATTTTCCTGTCTGGTCGGGCGGCGGGCAGGGGCTGCCGGGCGGGGCGCTGTTCAAGCCGTTGATCGTTGCGGCGGTCCTTGTCGCCTTTGCCCTGTATTACCGCGCAGTCAGGCAGGGGAAGGGACGTTGGCTCAGTCAGCGACCGGTCCGCAATCTGCTGGTGTGGTATTGCGGACTGCTTGTCCTTGCCGCCCAGCTGCCGCCTGCCGGTTCAGCGGCGGTCATTGTGTGGTCCTTTGCGATCGTCTTCGGCAAGTATCTCTGGTTTTTCAACTATGCGCTGCTCGACCGCAACGCCAAAGATACCGCACCGCTGGCCTTGCAGACCGGTCATTTTATCCCTTTCTGGGGTGGATATAATACCCCTTTCCCCAAAGGCGCCGCCTATCTGCGCAAGATCGAGGCCAGGACCCCGGCGCAGCTTGCCGTCTGTCAGCTCAAAGGGATCAAGCTGATCTATTGGGTCCTGGTGCTGCTGCTGCTGCAGCGCGTGCTGCGGCAGATTGTGTATGGCCATCCCGGCGACTCCTTCCTCGGGATCAGCTTTTCGCTGGCGATTCCGTCCTTGAGCGACGTGTTGCATGGCAGGCCGAGCGATCCCTATCCGTGGCATATAAACTGGCTGGCCCTGGTGGCTAATTTTTTTTACAAGCTGGTGGCGTTTTCGGTGTGGGGGCATGGCATCATCGCCGTCTGCCGGATGGCCGGCTATAATGCCCTTCGTAATACCTGCAACCCGCTGCGTTCCGCCACCATCGCCGAGTTCTGGAACCGGTATTACTATTATTTCAAAGAGTTGCTTGTTGATAACTTTTTCTATCCGGCCTTTTTGCGCTACTGGAAAAAGAAGCCGCGTCTGCGCTTGTTTTTCGCGACCATGGCGGCTGCCGGATTTGGCAACGTGCTGTACCATTTTCTCCGCGATATTCATGAGATCATCCAGCGGGGACCATGGGATGCCCTGGTGTCGTTCCATGTCTATATGTTCTACGGGGTGGTTCTGGGGACGGCCATCGGGCTTTCTCAGCTGTTCGAGAACAAGAAACGTCAGGATATGTCGTGGCTGAAGCGAAACCTTATCAATCCATTCTGCGTAATCGCATTTTATTGTGTTTTGTCGATCTTCGACGACCCGGACCGTAATCTGACCATATTGGACAATTTCGCCTTTGTGCTGCGCCTTTTGTAACTTATCCAGCTCCTGTCGCAATAGGAGCCATTACCCGGAACTGTTACTATCCAACGCTGCCGGAGAGTTACAGTTTTATTCATCTTCATTTGGACTGTGCCATGCCCACCAGAGAAACGTTACGGATTTTTTTGCAGGAGTTGCTTGCTGAATACGGCGAGACAGCCGATTTCAGCGATGACACTTCACTCGTGATCAGCGGGATGTTGGATTCCCTGGCGGTATTGCGAATTGTGGTCTTCCTTGAACAGGAGTTCGGGCTCGACTTGTCCGATCAGGGTTTTGATCAGAATGACTTTGATTCGGTGACCAGTATCATGCAGATGATCAACAGAGTCGGTCCAGCCATTACGGGGTAAGTCACTGAGAACGATCTGCGCAAGAACTGTAGTCGAGAGTTGGGGCAAAAAAGGGTTGCAGCTTGTAATGCTGCAACCCTTTGATATTTTGGAGCCAATATGCGGGATCGAACCGCAGACCTACTGATTACGAATCAGTTGCTCTACCAGCTGAGCTATATTGGCCTATGATAGTGACGCCTATATAGCAGGTAACGATTGAAAATTCAACCTTTATGAAATATAACAAACCATCGACGGAAGACGCTTTTCGCGGTAATTTTTTCAACAAATCGACACCTTATCAAAACCATCCATTTCACTCTGGCATTTGTCGAACTCAAACCGCATCACCTTGCCGCAGCTCCTGTTCAGCGTTGTCCTCCTGCTGATCAGCAGCGGCGAAACGCTCTCAGGCCCGCTTGCCGCCAATGGCTGCACCGGCTGTCATGCCGTCATGCTGGACGGCAACCATGCCATGGCCTGCACTGCCTGTCATCAGGGGGATGATGCCACCAAAGAAAAGAGCGCGGCCCACAGCGGCCTGATCGCCCAGCCGGCCCACCCGGAGGCGATGGCCAGGTCCTGCGGTTCATGCCATCCCCAGCAGGTCGACGGTCTCCGCGCCGCATCTCATTTTACCCTGAAAAATCTCGTCAACCTGGTTCGCCGCGCCTTCGGTGCGACGGCTGATCTGCAGTCGATGGTCGAGATCCCCGAATCCGATTCCCCCAAGGACGCCCTCGCCCTCGCCGACGATCTCCTGCGCCGCCGCTGCCTGCGCTGTCATCTTTATTACAAGGGTGACGATTACCCTGCCGTCACCCACGGTACCGGCTGCGCCGCCTGCCATCTCGGCTTTCAAAACGGCAGGCTGGCATCACACGCATTCCTGGCCACACCCGGCGACAGCCAATGCCTCTCCTGCCATTACGGCAACAGGGTCGGGTTCGATTACTATGGCCGGTTCGAGCATGACCTGAACGTTGAATTTCGCACCCCCTACACGACGAAAGCGGACCATTTTCGTCCCTTTGGAGTCGAGTATCATGAACTGGCGGCGGATATCCACCAGCAGCGCGGTCTTGCATGCGTCGACTGCCATAGCGGCAGGGAACTGATGGGGGCAGGCAGTCCCGGCCCTTCCTGCGCCGGGTGTCATGACGCCGGTCAACTCGAAAAAAACCTGCCCGACCGGGTCCGCAAATCCGCTTCCGGATACATATTCCTTGCCGGAACCGAGATGAAGGAGCATCCCCTGCCGGTCATGACCGATCCGGCGCACACATCCACCGAGGGCAAAATTTCCTGCCAGGCCTGCCATGCCCAGTGGGGCTTCGCCGACTTCGGCAAGCATCTTCTGCGTTCAGAGTACGACGAGTATGACCACTGGGACCGACTGACGACGCAGGAAAGTTCTGAGGTGACGAATCTCCTTGAAAACAATACTGATTTTTCGAAGAATGAAATTTTTCCGGCCATGAAGGACAAAATTCACTTCAGAAATCAGCCAGGAGTGTGGTATAAGGGGTACGTCATGCGGCGTTGGGAGACAGTTTTCCTGGAAAAAGATCAGGCAGGCAATGTCTCCGTGGTTCGACCGCTGCTTGATTTCTTTCTTTCCTGGCAGGATGGGAACGGGCAGGTACATTTCGATTCCCATCCGTCCGAGGCCGGCAGCAACGGCCTCCACAGCTACACCCCGCATACAACAGGAAAAGCCGGGTTATTCTACCGGCAGCGTCTCGAAAACCTCCATTTCGCTGCAGCAGCAGAGGAGAACAAGAAAGGGGACTGAATAGCAACGGTCCTGTAATCGTCAATCATCACATACGACTGCCGCCTATGATCAGTTGCACAACAACGACCACCAGCAGCCGCTCCATTGCCGGAGTACACGACGAGACCATTTTTACCGGGGTCGCCATACTCCACCGTCTCAGGTTTTTAGCATTTCTCCTGTTCTTCCTGATCGCCATCCCATCCGGGCCGGCTTTCGCTTCGTACGACAGGAACCCGCATGCCAAGCCGTCGAACACTTTGAACCAGAAGGGTCTGGGTGTTCATTCGTCCTCGGACGGCTACTCCGAAACCGGCCTCGCTTCCTGGTATGGCAAATCTTTTCAAGGGAAGCGCACCTCGAGCGGCGAACGGTTCGACATGCATTCGATGACGGCCGCGCACAAGCTGCTGCCGATGAACACCCTGTTAAAGGTAAAGAACCTGGAAAACGGCAGGGAAACGATTGTCCGGGTCAACGACAGAGGCCCCTATTCCGGGAAACGGATTATCGACCTCAGCCATTCCGCCGCCAAGACCTTGAAATTGGCGAAAAAAGGGATCGCCAAGGTTGAGATCACCGTCCTCAACGACGCCAGGCAAGGCCAGATAGACGAGCTGCAGGTTGGGCGTGAGTCCAGTCACACCGCCAATACGTTCTATGTCCAGGTCGGCGCCTTCGCGCTCGAATCCAATGCGAAGCGGATGCAGGAACGGTTCGCCAAGGCCGGCCAGACCGTCATCATCCGACAGACCAGTGGCAAAAAATCGACCATTCACCGGGTACTGATCGCCGCCGGTAATGACCGTGACAAGGCGCACAGCACAGTGCGGAAGATGCGCAGCAGCGGGTATAAAGAAGCGTTGGTGGTCGTACGCTAGATCCTGTCAGCTGATCCTGGCAAGATCCGCTTTCCAGACCGCATCCAGCAGCATTCTCAGTTTATCGTAGTCCTTCAGCCCGGGCCGGATCTCCACGCCCGAATTGACATCGATGGCAAAGGGCCGAACCTTGTCGATGGCCTCGGCAACGTTATCGGGAGACAGTCCGCCTGCCAGGATTATCGGCCGCTGCAGCGCCAGGGATTCAATCATATCCCAGTTGAAGGTACTTCCGGTCCCCCCGGCCTGGTCGGCGACATAGGTATCAAGCAGGAAACCCTGAACAACATCCTGATAGGGGTGGAAATCTTCAGGAGTCGCACTGCCACTGATCCTGAAGGCCTTGATGACCTTGCAGGGCGACGCAGCGTACGCCAACTGGCCGCAGTATTCGGGGGTTTCGCTGCCATGCAGCTGCACGTAGGAAAGACCGCAGTAATCGACGATTTCCTGGACTTCGATGTTATCCCGGTCGATAAATACACCGACCAGGTCAACAAAAGGTGAGATGTTTGCCGCAATTTCCTTGGCCTTCTCCGGCTCGATGTATCGCGGACTGTCTTCCACAAAGATAAACCCAAGGGCGTCGACTCCCGCCCGCATGCCCTCCTCCGCATCTTCCATGTTGGTAATTCCGCACATTTTTATGCGGGTTCGCCGGTGCATCACTCCTCCATCTGAATTGGTGTCGTATTACCGCAACCCCCGGAGCACATCCCCGGGAGATCCGGCCCGCATCAGGGTTTCACCGATGAGGGCGGCGGTCACTCCTGCCTCCGCCAATCGTTTGATATCCTCGTGATCCCGCAGGCCCGACTCGCTGACGACGGGGATATCCGCCGGGATGATCTTTTTCAGGCGGAAGGTCGTATTGATATCCATCGAGAAATCCTTCAGGTTCCGGTTGTTGATGCCGATCAGCCGACTGTCGGCGGCGAGGGCCAGTTCGACTTCGCGCTCGTCATGGACCTCGACCAGAACGTCCATCCCCAGTTCCCCGGCGCAGACCTGATACTCCTTCAGCTGAAATGCGTCGAGAATCGCAACGATCAACAGGATGGCATCGGCGCCATGCATCCCGGCTTCGCGGATCTGCACCTCGTCGATGATAAAATCCTTGCGCAGGACCGGCAGATCGACCGCTTCCCTGACCTGCATCAGGTAGAGAAGGCTGCCCTGGAAAAAATTGACTGGTCGGTCAGCACCGAAATCGCCTGCGCTCCCGATCGCTGGTAGTTGCCGGCTATCGCCACCGGGTCAAAGTCTTCGCAGATGACCCCTTTCGACGGCGAGGCCTTTTTCACCTCGGCGATGATCGAAACCCCCGGAAACGCCGTCAGCGCCTGGCGGAACCCGCGCGGCGGGTCGATTTCTCTTGCCCACCAGGATGGCGGCAATTGGATCCCGGCGCTTTTCAGCTGCGCGACCTCGAGACGTTTCCGGGCTACTATTCTATCTAATATCATTATCCTGGTGTCCGATCAAATACTGCGGTGAAAGGTCCCGGCCGCCTGGTCGAATTCCCCGCTGGCTATTCCTTCTTCGCAGCGAACGCGGCGCAGTATTGGACCAGCTCGTCGAGCTTGGCCACCGCCTTGCCCGAATCGATGATTTCGGCCGCCTTGGCGATGCCCTCGTTGATGGTCGGCACCATCCCGGCCGCCATGAAGGCCGCCCCGCTGTTGAGCAGGACCATGTCGCGTTTCGGGCCCTGTTTTCCGGCCAGGATGGACCGCATGTCGACGGCCGCCAGCTGTGGCGTCGCCGCCCCGGCCAGTTCCTCGAGCCGGGACCGCTTGAGCCCGAACTCCTCCGGGGTGACGGTATAGGTATGGACCCTGCCGTCGGCCACTTCCGATATCCGGGTGTATCCGGTCACCGTCAGTTCATCAAGATTGCCCTCGCCGTAGACGACCAGCGACCGCTTCGTTCCCAGCCGCAGCAGAACGTTGGCGACGAGTTCGGTCAATCCGGGATCGAAGACGCCGAGTACCTGGACGTTGGCCCCGGCGGGGTTGGTCATCGGGCCAAGGATATTGAAGATCGACCGGATGGCGATCTCCCGGCGCGGGCCGATGGCATACTTCATCGCCTTGTGCAGGGCGGGGGCGAAGAGGAAACCGATGCCGACGGTGCGAACGCATTGCCCGACCTGATCCGGGGGCAGATTCAGACTGACCCCGGCGGCCTCGAGGACGTCGGCGCTGCCGCAACGCGACGAAACCGCGCGATTGCCATGCTTGGCCACCGGAATACCGGCGGCGGCAACGACAAAAGACGACGTTGTCGAGACGTTGAAGGTGCCGGAACCGTCGCCGCCGGTGCCGACGATGTCCACCAGGACCTCGCCCTTTGCCGTCTCCACGCCCGTATCGATCGGCGTCGCCTTCTCCCGCATGACTCGGACGGCGCCGGTGATCTCGTCGACGGTCTCCCCTTTCATCCGCAGAGCGGTGATGAAGGAGCCGATCTGGGCCGGAGTGGCATCGCCGCTCATGATCACCAGCATGACTTCGTACATGTCCTTTTCCGAGAGAT
Source organism: uncultured delta proteobacterium (assembly GCA_963847035.1). GTDB lineage: Bacteria > Desulfobacterota > Desulfobulbia > Desulfobulbales > Desulfocapsaceae > Desulfoprunum. Next base: position 62,525 of record CAWJYH010000002.1, read on the forward strand.
CGTGCCCGATCACCACCTGACCTATCGCTTCCTGTATCTTCATCTGCTCAACCTCTTCTCTTGAATTGCCGCGAATCAGCCCCTCACCAGCCGCTGATAATCGGGGCTCATGAAATTCTGCAGGAGCCGGATCCCGGCCGGGGTCATGATCGATTCCGGATGGAACTGCACTCCCTCCACCGGCAGGGTTTTGTGGCGGATGGCCATCAATTCGCCTTCGTCGGTCCGCGCCGTGATGGTCAGGCAGTCAGGCAGCGTTTCCTCGTCAACGATCAGCGAATGATAGCGCATGCCGTCAAAGGGATTGGCCAGGCCGGTAAAGATCCCCTTGCCGTCATGGTGGATCGGGCTGGTCTTGCCATGCATGATTCGCCGCGCCCGGACCGTCCTGCCGCCAAAGGCCTCGCCCATCGACTGGTGTCCGAGGCAGACGCCCAGGACCGGCACCTTGTCGCTGAAATAGCGGATGGCGGCAATCGATATCCCGGCCTCCTGCGGCGAACAGGGACCTGGTGACACCAGCAGCCGATCCGGCCGCATCGCTTCGATCTCGGCGATACTGATCCTGTCGTTGCGATACACCCTGATATCTTCCTCTCTCCCCTCTTTCCGGGCACTGCCGGCGATGGTCTGGACGATATTGTAGGTGAAGGAATCGTAATTATCGATAATGACCAGCATCGTCTAAAATCCTCTTTCGACCAGTTCCACTGCCCGACGCAGCCCCATGGATTTGTTGATCGTCTCCTCGTATTCCCGCACCGGGTCGGAATCGGCGACGATCCCGGCGCCGGCCTGGATCCAGAGATCTCGGCCCTGCATGATAAAGGTGCGGATCGTGATGCAGAAATCCATGTTCCCGGAAAAACCGAAGTAGCCGACCGAACCGGCATATGGTCCCCGCCTGTCGGGTTCGAGCTCGTCGATGATCTCCATTGCCCGGATTTTCGGGGCGCCACTGACGGTGCCGGCCGGAAAGCAGGCGGAGAGGACGTCGAACTGGTCCAATCCCTCGCGGATCTCGCCGTGGACGCCGGAAACGATATGCATGACATGGCTGTAGCGCTCGATCACCAGCAGGTCCCGGACCTCGACCGATCCGTCCCTGGCGACCCGGCCGACGTCATTGCGGCCCAGATCGACCAGCATCAGGTGCTCGGCGCGCTCCTTCGGGTCGGCAAGCAGTTCCTGCTCCAGCCGCAGATCCTCTTCAGCGGTCGCACCGCGCGGCCGGGTACCGGCGATCGGCCGCAGTTCGATCATCCGCTCTTCCTTGCGGACCAGGATCTCGGGCGAGGACCCGATCTGGACGAGATCGCCGAATTTCAGGAAAAAGAGATAGGGACTGGGATTGATATGGCGCAGGGCCCGATAGAGCACGGTCGGGTCGATATCGGTTTCGGTGTGGAATCGCTGGGACAGCACGACCTGGATGATGTCACCGGCGACAATATACTCTTTCGCCCGCTCGACCATCGCCTGGAACCTCTCCGGCTCCATATTCGAGGTGAAGACATGGGGGGTCGAAATGCCGCACATGCTGTCATGCGCCTGCACCGGAACCGGTGCCTTCAGGACGGCGATAATTTCCTCTATCCGCCGAACCGCGTCGGTATACAGATCGGCGCCCGCGACCCCGTCCTCGGCCCTGACCCAGCAGACCACCGTCACGGTCTGCCGCACGCTGTCATGGACCAGAACGATGCGCGGCACCATGAAGGCGGACTCGGGAAGATCAAGGCTGGGCCTCGAGTCGGGAAGTTCCTCCATGAACCGCACCATATCGTAGCCGAGAAAACCGACGGCGCCGCCGCAGAATTTGGGCAGACCGTCAACGTCGGCAGCGTCGAGCCGTTTGACCAGGGCTTTGATGGCATGCAGGGGATTGGTCCGTAATCGTTCCTCTTCCCTCTTCCCGCCGTGGACTTCGGTTATACGGACCTCGTCCTGCATGGATTCAAAGGTAACGAGCGGATCGAAGCCGATAAAGGAATATCGCCCCCATTTTTCCCCGCCTTCCATGCTCTCGAACAGAAAGATATGGCTATGGGCATTGGCGATCTTGGCAAACAGGGTGAGAGGGGTATCGAGATCGGCGATGATCTCGGTGCAGACCGGAATGAGTTTCGATGTGGCAAGATATCCGGCAAAACTCTGCGGCGGAGGGTAGTAGGCTCGCTGGGACATGATTTAGAAATATCCGAGAAACTTCAATCCATTACAGGAAGGTATCGATGGTGATTCGGGAAGAATACCAGTTATCGATCCCTATTGTCCAGCATCTTCACCGGTGGACAATGAAAAAAGGACCATGGAATCGAGGGATTCCATGGTCCTTGTGCTTTTCATGCAGCCGCCGTCGACAAGGCTATGGCCCAACGAACGACGGTGATGGCGGATCAGGCTGCCGAGCCAACCTTGTTGACACTCAGGGTCAGGCGGGAAATCTTGCGTGAAGCCGCATTCTTATGAATAGTGCCCTTCGATGCCGTCTTGGCGATGACCGGAATTGCGAGTTGCAGAGCCTCTTTGGCCGCATCCTCGGACCCGGTCGCCACGGCCTCGTTGACCTTGCGGATTGCGTTCTTCATCTGCGACCTGTTCGTCCTGTTGCGCAGACGACGTTCCTGGGACTGGCGATTCCTTTTTTCAGCCGATTTATGATTTGCCACGAATTCATTCCTCCTGTTGATAACACTCGTATATGGCACCGGATTGACGGTTGGATACGTTACCGTATGTTCAATTCCAGAGCTGTATTTCCATCGCAAAAAGAAAGAAATTTATACTGGATCCGGACGATAAAGTCAACAGATACCCTTAGCACAGGTTGTTTTTCCCTGCAACGAGAAAAGTTTTCCATTTTTTGCACCAATCAACGCTGCAGGGACGACGTTTCCAGCACGAACCGGCGACCTTACTCGAGCCGGCCGAGATAGTTGAAGGTCGGGAGTTTTGTGTACCGACCGGTTCCGGTCAGCCGCTCCTGCAGTTCCCTCAGCAACCGGCTGTCGGCCTGCTCGCCGCGGATATCGACGATGACATAGTCCAGTCCCAGCCCCTTGAGTTCCGTCAGATACGGCAGCAGTGAAAACGCGCGAGTCGAATGGGTCTCGGTGTATCCTTCCTTTTTCCGGATGACGAGGGATTCGCCCTTCGGACTGAGCAGGGGCCGGTCATAGGTGAAATGCGGGGCGGCGAGACGGGCGGTGAACAAGGGCGGTGAGCCGTAGACCGTCAACCCCAGCCGCGAACCGCGTCGCTCCCCTTCCCTCCCAGTACCCTCCGAGACCTTTCTCCAGCCCTGGACCAGTTCGCCGAGGCTCTGCCGATCCGCCTCGATGCACAGCTGCACCGATTCCAGCCCTGCCGTCGCCACGGCGCTGACCGCCTGGCTGTTCAGCAGGTTGAGGGTGTAATCGCCATGCAGATGCACCCGCTCACCGGCAAAAAAATCAAGTTGACCGATGTGACTGATCTGAAACGATTTGTAGCCGGAACGCAGCAGGTTGCCGATCTGTTTATGGACCCTTGCCAGGTCCTGTTCCTGGATGACCGGGGGCAGCCCCCAGATCACATCCCGCGCCCGGTTGCCGAGGAGCCGCCGGATCTGACCGGCCTGACTGACAAGCCCCTTGTCGAACGACAGCAGGAAGCGATCCGGGGCAAAAGGCAACCTGGCCTGCAGGATCTTGACCGAATCGGTCCGCAACCACCACTCCAGCGCGGTCCTGCCGGCCGCCACGCCCCTGTTTCGGCGGGCCGCTGGCGGGGCGTCCTGCATCCGTCCATCGCCCCGGCCGCGTCGGTCATCGCCCTTGGGCTGATCATGGTCCCAGACCTGCCGACCGATATCCCGTATCCTGCGGACGGCCTTCGACCGATAGCCGGCAAGGGCGGACTTCACCTCGGCGACGGCCAGCCTCGGCGGCGCCGCCGTCCCGCCCCCGGCCGTATCGACCTTGTAGAGCTCGAGATGCTGCCCCGACTGAGCGGGACAGGATGCCGGCAGGGCAATCCGGACCAGAGTGGCGGCATTGGCCGCTTCGACCGCCTGGCGGCCGAGGTACAACTCCTTGACGGTAAAGGCCAGCCTCTCCCCGGACGGTTCGAGATGGAGACGGAGCCGGTCGCCCACCGCCAGGTCCTCCTTCAGGGCCAACGTGCACCAGCGCCCCTCTGCGGTCGCCGTGAACTTTTCCGCCCGGCCCAGATGCAGGCCGATATTGCCGGAATGATGGGGGGTTATGGCATCCTGGGGCTGGGGCGAAAAAAAGTAGCCGGGGGTGACCTTGCGGCTCATCGCCTGCCGCACCCTCACCCCCGCCTCGACAATGGCTGAATCGATCTCGGCTGATGGTGCGTCGAGGACCATGCGGTAGGCGCCGACCACGGCACGGACATAGTGGGCCGACCGCAGCCGTCCTTCGATCTTCAGCGAGGTGATGCCCATCTCCCGCAGGGCCGGAACTGCCTCCAGCCCGGAGAGATCGTTCATTGAAAAAAGATAGGACCCGCCTTTGCCCCCGGCCCCGCTCTTGCCTTTGCCGGCCAGGGTATAGGCCCGCCGGCATGGTTGGACACAGCGGCCGCGCAGGCCGCTCTTGCCGCCGAGAAAGGATGAAAACAGACAGAGCCCGGAATAGGAGAAGCACATCGCCCCGTGGATGAAGACCTCGAGCTCGACCTCGGCTCCAGCGCGGATGGCGGCTATCTCTCTGATTGTCAGTTCACGGGCCAGCACGACCCGTTCACAGCCGAGACCGGCCAGGGCGCTGACCGCCAACGAATTATGGGCCGTCATCAGGGTCGAGGCGTGGAGGCGCAGGTGCGGAAAGTAGCGGCGGATCAGCCGGATCAGCCCCAGGTCCTGGACAATCAGGGCATCCGGCAAGAGGAACTCCAACTGGGCCAGGGTCTCGGCGACAAGAGGCAATTCGCGTTCGAGAACGAGGCTGTTGGCGGCGACATACAGTTTTTTGCCGTGGTCGCGGCAGAAGCGGATCATCGCCCCGATCTCTTCCAGGCGGAGATCGCGGGCGAGATTTCTGGCGTTGAAGCCCGGAGCGCCGACGTAGACCGCATCGGCACCGGCCTCGAGCGCCGCGTGAAAATTTTCGATGGTGCCCGCCGGGGCCAGGAGTTCCATAAACGGGATCAGCTCTCGATCACGACTTCATCACGGCCGCCATGCTCGTCGAGAAGGACCTGGATCCGCTGGTTGGGCAGGACGGCGGTGCGCATCCCGGTGTAATCAGGCTGGATCGGCAGTTCCCGGCCGCCACGGTCGACCAGCACCGCCAGTTGGACGGTATGGGGGCGACCGAAATCCATGATCGCATCCATCGCCGCCCGGATCGTCCGCCCGGAAAAGATGACATCGTCGACCAGGACCAGATTGACATTGTCGACATCGAAGCGGATATCGGTCGTCCGGACGACAGGATTCTGATTGATCAGGCTCCAGTCGTCGCGGTACAGATTGATGTCGAGACTGCCGGCCGGGATATCACGACCGGTCTGGTGGCGCAGGATGACGCCGATCCGTTCGGCCAGAAAGACGCCGCAGGTATGGATGCCGACGATCGCCATCTCGCTAAAATCTTGATTTTTCTCAAGGATCTGCAAGGCGATCCGCTTCAAGGCCAGATCGATCTCCTGGCGGTTCATGATGACTCGCGTTTCACCCTTCACTTTCCCACCCGATTCCAGAAATAGTCGATCCCCTTGGCAGCGACCAGGTTGATCGCCTCGGGAAAGGCCTCGCATTCGACGGCAAAGACCCTGGCGGCGATATCGTCGATGCTGTCCTGATCGTCAAGGGCGACACATCTCTGCAGGATGATCGGCCCCTCGTCATAGCGTTCGTCGGCGAAATGGACGGTGCAGCCGCTGACCGTGCAGCCCCGGTCCTTGACCGCCTGATGGACATGGTGGCCGTAGTAACCGGGTCCACAGAAGGACGGGATCAGCGAGGGGTGGATGTTGATCACCGCCCGGGCGAGCGGCGGCGGCGGCGTATAGAGCTTGAGGTACCCGGCCAGGCAGATGATATCGACATCATAGCGGGCCAGGATCCGGTTCGTCGTCTCGCTGTCTTCGGCATGGAAGGCGGGATAGCCGTAGCGTTCGGCCTTGTCGAGGCCGAGGGCGGTGGGGACGTTGGAGACCACCACCTGGATCTTCCCGGCCATGCTGCCGTTTCGGCTCCGTTCGTGAAAATTATCGAGCGTCCGGCCGCTGCCGGAGAGCAGGACTGCCATCTTCAGCATCGTTCATTCTCCTGCGAAATAGGCGTTGCGGTCGATGTCGATCCGGTTCAGCCACTCGGCAATCGCGGTATCGTAGCGCGAGGTGAGGTCAAAGACCTTGACCGCGAGGCGAAACCGGGTCTTCAGGGTGGTGTTGCCGGTGGCGGTGATCTCGGCCAGCACCTGGGGATAATCGGCCGGGTCGACGATAACGGTGACATCGTGAAAATTCTTGGCCGAGGCCCGCAACAGCGTCGGGCCGCCGATATCGATATTCTCGATGGCATCGGCGAGCCCGCAGTCGGGATTGGCGACGGTCTTCTCGAAGGCGTAGAGATTGACGGCGACGAGGTCGATATTCTGCAGCCCGTGCTCGGCGCACTGCCGCTGGTGGTCGGCGTTGGCCCGCTGGTTGAGGATGCCGCCATGGACCTTCGGGTGGAGGGTCTTGACCCGACCGTCGAGCATCTCCGGAAAGCCGGTGAATTCGGAGACATCGGTTACCTTGAGGCCGGCCGACCGTATTGTCCGGGCCGTCCCGCCGGTGGAGAGTATCTCGATGCCCAGACGGGCCAGTTCCGCCGCAAAGTGTTCGATCCCCGCCTTGTCGGTCAGGCTGATCAAGGCTCTCTCTATCCTGCTCATCTCCTTTCAATCCTTTCGTAAGAATGATTTGATCTTGCGGCGGTCGCGCTTGTCCGGCCGCCGTGGCGGAGTCATGCCGCCGGCATGAAGGAGCCGGCGCATCTCCCGCTGCTCCTCCCTTCTGCCGACACTTCCCTCGCTCTCCTCGTACAGGAGGCTCGCCTCCTTCGCCGACCTGCGGGTCCCGGACACCGCCAGGACCGTGACCTCGAATTCCTCGTGACCGTTGTTGATGATCAGCTGGTCGCCGACGGTGACGTTTTTCGCCGCCTTGGTCCGGGCATCGTTATAGCGGACCTTGCCGCCGTTGACGGCATGGGTGGCCATCGACCGGGTCTTGAAAAAACGGGCGGCCCAGAGCCATTTATCTAAGCGGACAGCAGGGGCGGCAGCTTCCATCGAGGCACCTTGACACCTTTCGTTGTCTGTGGATGAAGAGCGATAGAGTACACTGATTCGGCTGGAAGCGCATGAAAAAAGACAGTCGTTTAACCCTCCGGAAAAGCCCCTTGTCGGCACCCGGCAAACAGTGTATCTACAGGGGTGTCGTCATAGCTCGATCCCGCTCGTTGCCGAGCCCTGGACCCTCGACGACGTGGACTGCCGGAAACGCCTGGTACGCAGGCGCCATTACACTACGTGCTCTCATGCTTATTCACTCGGTCGGTATCAAAGACATCCAGACCCCGGTCAAGGTCCTCGAAAAAGGCGGCGGGCTGCAGGCCACCATCGCCACGATCAGCATCCAGGCGAGCATGCCGACGGCCAACCTCCCCAGCAGCTGCGTCGACGCCTTCACCTCGGCACTGAACGGCTCCCTCGGCGAGATCAGTGTCACCTCCTTCTCGAAGATCCTTGCCGATGTCCAGCACCGGCTGCAGGCCAGGGGCGCCCGCCTGGAGATGAGCTTTCCCTTCTTTATCGAGAAGAAGGCGCCGGTCACCAGGACCCGCAGCCTGATGGAATACGAATGCACCTTCTCCGGCGGGATCGGCGACGACGAGGACTTCATCCTCAGCGTCCGGGTGCCGGTGACGACGCTCTGCCCCTGTTCGAAGGAGATCAGTGCCGACGGCGCCCACAACCAGCGGGCGGAGGTCGACATACGGGTCAAGTTCGACAACTTCCTCTGGATCGAGGACCTGATCGTCATGGTCGAGCAATCGGCATCCTGCGAGCTCTACGCCCTGCTCAAGCGGCCGGACGAGAAGTACGTCACCGAGAAGGCCTTCAACAACCCGATGTTCGTCGAGGACGTGGTGCGCAAGGTGGCCCTGGCGGCCCTCGCCCATCCCGATATCACCTGGTTCGCCGCCGGCGTCGAAAGCTTCGAATCGATCCACAAACACAGCGCCTACGCCTACGTCGACAGCGACGAGATCCGCTGAGGCCGGATCGGCCAAAAGCCGTCGCCCGGCGGTTGTCGCGTTTTCCCCGCCGTTATTTTCTGAACAGCCAGAAGATCAGGGTGACGACGATGCTGATCAGGATGCAGGTCGTCAGCGGGAAGAAGAACTGAAACCCCTCCCGTTTGATAGAGATGTCCCCCGGCAGGCGGCCGAACGGCAGTTTCTGCAGCCACGGCCAGGCCAGACCGATCGCCACCAGCACCACCCCCAGCAATACGAGTATCCGTCCCATTTTCTCCTCCTGCTGCACGCCGCCGACGGCCAGGGCAGCGGCAGAAATCCGGCGTCAGACCAGATCGCCGGCATCGTCCGCCATCATCTTTTTTTCGCACCAAAAAATGAGCGGCTGCGGGCCAGGCCCGTCTCCTTTTCGCCGTCGAGCATCTTCCGCAGCATCCGCAGTTCAGCCCGCGCCATCCGCAGTTCCTCCTCCACGGCGGCCTGTTCCTGCGGCGGTGCCGCCGCCCGGGCCTTCTCCAGCGTATCGACCTTCTGCTGCGCCCGGTACAGTTCGATGGCCAGGTGTCGTATGGACATGGGTGCCTACTCCTTGACTTCACGATTTACGGACCCGGCGGCACGTCGTCCGCCGCGCGGATATGAAAACCATAGATTCAAACTTCGTTCTGACAAGAGTCCCCCGACACGCCTGGCGCCCGCCGGCAGATGTCCTCCCGGTCCGACGGTACTCTCTCCGGGGTGAGCGCCATCACCCGATTGATTCGGGGATCGCGTCGCTGGACGGTCCGATAATAGGTCACTGCCGGCCGGCCGAACACCATCATGTTGCCGACCTCGTGCGATTCCGGGACTCCGAGCCGACGAAGCAGGTCCGGCGCGACTCTGGTCAGGGCCCACTTCGCCAGGCCGGACCAAAGTGTGCCCAGCCCCATCGCCGCCGCCAGCAACTCGAAATAACTGAGGGCGATGTGGCAATCGGCCTCCGCCGACAGGCTGTCAGCCGGACCCGAAACGATCAGCAGGTGCGGTGCGCCGCGGAAGATGTGGTCTTTCCCGCTGGCAACGGCGTCGGCGATCATTGCCGCAAACAGCTCCATCCCCGGCGGCATTCTTCCCTCGCGGACCATGACCGCAAGGGTGGCGTAGGTGGTGCGGCGAAACTCGTCCATGATTTGGGGATCATCGATCACGGTGAACAGGACCTGGCGGTTGTTTACACCGGTCGGGGCATAAGCGACGGTGTCGAGCAGAAAGACGATCTCGTCGCCGGCTACCGCTTCCCCGGAGTAGCGACGGACCGATCGGCGCCCCTGCATCAGCACGGCGAGCTTCTCAGCCGTCGGCAGGTTTCCCGCCAGGGCGGTGGAACGTCCGGGATCGAAACCACCGATGCTCAGGGCCCCGGTAGGGCAGATGGCCAAGCAGTGTTGACAACCGATGCATTTCCCCTGGCGGTCTTTGACAATATCCGGCCGACAACCCTGCATCACTATGATCCCATAGGGACAGTCACCGGCACAGTCGCCACAGCCGATGCATCTCTCCCCATCGACAGAAAATTGTAGATCCATAACTCCTTCCGACTTCATCATTTTTCACCACCCCCAGATTCTTCATCCGGCGCGATACAATCCAACGATCCGGTTCGGTCGCTCCCCTGCCGTGACCTGCCCTCGCCGCTGGTAACAGTCACCTTCCGATCGGGAGACGCCAACAGATTCGAAAGGTTGCCGGTTCCCTTCCCCCGGAATTTTCCCGGCATGCGACAGGAGCTTGTTGAATTTATCTCATTTATCCCCTATGATCAACGGCATAAGGAGTTTGAACAGGCCGATCCGGCCACCAACGGAGATCGACATGATCCGGAAGAAAACCCTGCCGCCGGCAGCCCCGTTGCTGGGGTTGTCGCATCATCGCCGCCCACAGCCATGATCCGTATCCTTCTCCCGGTACTCCTCACCCTGCTGCTCGCCTCGTGCGGCCACAAAGAAGTGGTCTATCGCGGTGGCGGAGGGGCCGCCCTGGCCGATAGCAGCCAGGTCAAGCAGGCCCTGCGGGCCCATTACCAAAAATGGCAGGGAACACCGTATCGCGCCGGGGGGATGTCACCGGCAGGCGTCGATTGCTCCGGATTTATCCAGCTCACCTACAGCCAGCTGTTCGGCCTCAACCCCGGCCGCTCGACCGAAGACCAGCTGAACCGGGGCCGGTCCGTCCGGCGCAGCGACCTCCGCCCCGGTGATCTGCTCTTCTTTCGCACCGGCCTGTTCGAGCGCCATGTCGGGATCTATTTCGATGACGGCTGGTTCGTCCATGCCTCGGCATCGCAGGGGGTGACCGTTTCGACCCTGAAGCGGGACTACTGGGACAGGACCTATTCGACCGCCCGACGCTACTGATTGCCGGAACTCCGACCGGATCTGCAACGTCTGGTCGATCATGGAAAAATCGTACTCCAGGGGCAATCAAGGTGGTGATCATCTACCAGGATTTCGGTCTGTAGCGGCAACGCCGGCTCGATCTGCGGCAATCGCCTGCCGACAGGTCGACAAGGATTGAGAACGGGAACTGCCAGGCGCCGGGCAAGGGCTCAGCGATAGGTCCGGCCATTATGACGGAGCCAGCCGGCCGGGTGGCGGCCCTCGGGGTCGTGGTGGGTCCAGTGGAGAACGCCGCCCTGGGGATTCCATTCATACTCGCCGGCAAAGCCGACCTCGTCGCCGCGTTCGAGCCCTTCCAGCCGCGGCGCGAGATCGATGTTATGGGCGACCAGCAGGGTCTGCCCCGAGGCCAGCCGCAGGATGAAGCGCTGATGCCGGCTGCCGCTGTTGTCGTCGGGCAGGATTTTTTCAACCGCGCCCCGCCCCTCGACCTGCAGATTGCTGAGCCTCTCGGCAAGGGCCCGGGCCAATAGGGCATCGGTCTGCTCCTGCCGCTCCGTTGTTGCCGGCGGCACCTGAGCTTGCTGCCGGTACTGGGTGTATACCGTATACACACCAAGAATCAGCACCAGACTGATGAACAGTGCCAACCTTCTGATCATGCCAACCTCCGGCGGATCTCATCCTGCTCCAATGCCGCCTTGGCGATCCGGTACAATTCCCTGTAGTACGTCCGGTTGCGGCTGCGCACATACTGGTGGGCGGCGTTGCGCGCCCCCACCTCGTCGAAATCCGGATACTGCCGCCGCGCCGCCGCGATGACCGGGCTGGGCCAGCCCGGCTCCCAGTCGCGTTGCTGCTGCCGGCACATCTCCTGGTCGGCGATCGCCTCGTTGATGATCGCATCACGCAGGTGTTCCGCCTCGTGCTCCAGTTGGATGCTCTTCTGCTGCGAGCCCTTTCTCTGTTGAAGAAAGTCGTACACGGCGTCAAGCGAATCCTGGCGCATGATCTTGGCCAGATGCTTGATCTGCCGTTTGCGGGCCCCGCCCTTGAGCTCGCGGATGGAGACAATCTCCTGTTTGATCTCGTCACTGCCGGGGAAGACCTTGAGGTCGTTATTGGTGAGGTCGGCCAGTTCGGCGGCGGTATCCTCGATCCGCTTGAGGCGGCGTTTCTGTTCCGACCGGCTGATGATTTCCGTCATAGGGGTCCTGTTGTGGTGATGGTGAACGCCATGCGTTACGGCTGCAGCCGGACCAGCGACGGATCGTAGATCTCCGGCGCCCGGTAGCCGAGCAGGTTGCAGACCGTGGCCGCGACGTTCGACAGCCCGGGATCGGCGCAGCCGCCGGCGACAAAGGCGTTGCTGCCGCTGTAATCGACGATGATGCAGGGGACGGGATTGAGGGTGTGGGCGACCATCGGCGTCCGCTTGCCCTTCTTTTCCGTCCACATGCAGTCGGCGTTGCCGTGATCGGCGGTCACCAGAGCGATGCCGCCGGCCTTCTCGACCGCGGCGAGGATCCGCCTGAGACAGAGGTCGACGGTTTCGACGGCGATCCGCACCGCCGGTTCGATCCCGGTATGGCCGACCATGTCGCCGTTGGCGAGGTTGAGGCGGATGAACTTGTAGCGGCCGCCGGCGACGGCCGCGATCACCCGGTCGGTGATCTCCGCCGCCTGCATCCACGGGCGGAGGTCGAAGGTGATCCGATCCGAGGGCACCTCGTCGTAGGTCTCCAGTTCCTTGTCGATATAGCCCGACTTGTTGCCGTTCCAGAAGTAGGTGACATGGCCGAATTTCTGGGTCTCGGAGATGGCGTAGGAGGTGACGCCGGCGGCGCAGAGGTATTCGCCGAGGGTCCGGTCGATGGTCGGCGGCTCGACCAGGTACTGCTTCGGGATCAGGGCATCGCCGTCATACTGCATCATCCCGGCGTAGAGCACGTCGGGTCGGCGGACGCGCTCGAACGCGGTGAAATCGTCCTCTTCGAAGGCCCGGGAGATCTCGATGGCCCGGTCGCCGCGGAAATTAAAGAGAATCACCGCATCGCCGTCGTTTATCCTCCCGACCGGGGTCCCGCCCTCGGCGACCACGAAACTGGCCATGTACTGGTCGGTCATCGTCGGGTCTTCGGCATAGTAAGCGGCAACGGCCTCGGAAGCGGCGGCGAATTGGCGCCCTTCCCCGAGGACATGGGCCTTCCAGCCGTTTTCCACGACCTGCCAGTTGGCGTTGTAGCGGTCCATCGTCGTGACCATCCGGCCACCGCCGGAGGCGATCCGATAGTCGAGACCAGCGCCCGAGATCGCCGCCAACCGCTGCTCGAGCGGCACGATGTAATCGAGGGCGCTCTTCTCGCCGACATCCCGGCCGTCGATCAGGGCATGGACCCGCACCCGTTTGACCTTCTCGGCGGCGCAGCGGTCGAGGAGGGCGTACAGCTGGTGGATATGGCTGTGGACATTGCCGTCCGAAACCATCCCGATAAAGTGGACCGTACCGCCCTGCCCCGCCCTTGCCATGATCTCTTTCCAGGTCCGGCCGGCGAAAATCGTCCCGCCGGCGATGGCCTCGTTGATCAGCTTCGCCCCCTGGGCGAAGACCCGGCCGGCCCCGAGGGCGTTGTGGCCGACCTCGGAGTTGCCCATATCGCCGTCGGAGGGGAGACCGACCGCCCTGCCGTGGGCCTTGAGGCGGAACATCAGCTTGTCCTGGAACAGGCGATCGAGGGTGGGGGTATAGGCAACATGGACGCCATTGCTTTCGTCCTGGGGACCGAGCCCGATGCCGTCCATGATCACGGCCACCACCGGTCCGGGGAAGGCGGAATAGCCGGGAAGCGGCTGCAAGGTCAGCTCTGTCATTCTTCCTCCTTTAACGGCAGTCCCTGGCGTTGACTGGCGTTTTTTCACATGTATTTCAGGAGCTTTTTATGATATACTTTATCAAATTTCAAAAATCGCAGGAACTCCGCGACCGTATTGCAGGGTACGCCATAGCGGCCAAACCTGCAACCGGCTTATTCCTGCCCCAGGTGAATATGACCAGCCCTTCCGACCTTTCCCGCCTCGAGTTGCATGTCAACCCCGAGGATATCCCGCTCTACACTACCATCTTCCAGGGAGGCGTACTGGTGAAGGCCCGGGCCGGGATCTCCCTCGGCGCCTTTCTTCATGCCCTGCCCGGCTTCCACCATGACTATATCGTCAACGAGATCCAGACGATTTTTCTCAACGGCACGGCGATCGACGATCTCGAAACCCCGCTCGAAGACGACGGTCCGGTCCTGGCCCTGTCGGCGGCGATGCCGGGTCTGGCCGGGGCCATCCTGCGGAAAAACAGTTATCATGCCGCGCTCCGCACTACGGTGACCAAACGGCGGGATCACCAGCACCAGGGCGACATCACCATCACCCTCAAGCTCTTCAACAGCATCGCCCGGGATTGCGGCCCGGCCATGCTGGCCGCGGGCATCCGTCTCAGCACCACCGTGTTGCGGGTCTTCCGCGCCACCCACCCGACCCTTGCCGCCAACCTCAGCCGCATCGTCCTCGATGATCGGCCCATCACCGCGGCGACATTGTCCGCCTGGCTCGAGCAGGAAAAAACCATCGCCCTGATCGTCAGAGAGGCGACCAATGACTGACACCACCCGCGACATGCTGGGCCGATCCGGCCTGACTCCGGTCGACGAGGCCCGGCAGGTTCTCCTCGACCGCCTCCGCTCCCACATCCCGGACCAGCAGACCATCCCGCTGACCCAGGCCCTCGACCGCATCCTGGCGGCACCGGTCTTCGCCCCCGAGGATCTTCCCGCCCATGCCCGGTCGACGATGGACGGCTTCGCCGTCCGGGCCGCCGATACCTTCGGGGCCAGCGAATCGATGCCCGGCTACCTGCAGATCGCCGGTGAGATCAATATGGGCGAGGCCCCTGACGGCCAGGTGACGACCGGGACCTGCCTCCGCATTCCGACCGGCGGCCTGCTGCCCGACGGCGCCGATGCCGTCGTCATGTTCGAACACACGGTACCGGTGGACGACACCATGGTCGAGATCGTCAAGGGGGTCGGCCCGGGGGTCAACACCCTCGGCCGCGGCGAGGACATCGCTTGCGGCCAGCTTGCCCTGCCGGCCGGGCAGCTGCTGCGGCCGCAGGACCTCGGCCTGCTGGCCGGCCTCGGGGTCCATGAGGTGACCGTGACCCGGACGGTGTCGGTCGGCATCATCTCCACCGGCGACGAGATCGTCCCCTTCACCGAGACCCCGGCTCCGGGAAAGATCCGGGACATCAACAAGATCGCCCTCGGTGGCCAGGTCCGGCGGGCAGGGGCGGTGGTCGTCGACTACGGCATCGTCTCCGATCGCCGGGAGATCTTCCTGCCGCTTCTCCGCCAGGCGGTAGAGGACAACGACCTCGTCCTCTTCTCCGGCGGCAGTTCCGTCGGCATGCGCGACCTTGGCGAACAGGCCATCGCCGAGCTTGATCCGCCCGGCATCCTGGTCCACGGCGTCGCCCTGAAACCGGGAAAACCGGTGATCATCGGCCTGAGCGGAATGAAACCGGTCTTCGGCCTGCCCGGCCATCCGGTATCGGCGATGGTCTGTTTCGATCTCTTCGTCCGGCCGGCAATCGATCGGCTGGCCGGAAGGATGAAGGACCAGTTGCCCGAGGCGACGATCATCGCCCGACTCGACCGCAATACCCATTCGGCCGCCGGCCGCCGCGATATCGTCCGGGTCAGGCTGATCCGCGAGGACCGCGGCTGGGCCGCCGAACCGGTGCTGGGCAAGTCCGGGGCCATTTCTTCGCTGGCACGGGCCCACGGCTATTTCATCATCCCCGAAAGCAGCCAGGGGATGTCGCAGGATACCCTTATCACAGTCCATCTCTATTCATGAAACGTAATATCTATCTCGACAACAAACCACTGGACGAGGCCAGGGCCATCTGGCACCAGGCCCTCACCGCGGCCGGTTTCTTTGACCGCCGGCCGGAAGAGAAGATCGCCGTCGACGACTGTCTCGGTCGGGTCCTGGCCCGCCCGGTCTTCGCCCTGCGGTCGTCGCCCTCTTACAATGCCGCGGCGATGGACGGGATCGCCATCCATTTCCTCGATCTCGCCAACGCCAGCGAGAGCAACCCGGTGCGTCTCGACCGCGCCCGCTTCACCCCGGTCAACACCGGCAACGCCATCCCGGAAGGGTGCAACGCCGTCGTCATGATCGAGGATGTCCATTACGTCAGCGACGACGAGGTGGAACTGATCATCCCGGCCACCCCGTGGCAGCATGTCCGCACCATCGGCGAGGACATCGTCGCCACCGAGCTGATCCTGCCGGAAGGCCACCAGGTGCGGCCAATCGACCAGGGGGCGATGCTGGCCACCGGCGTCACGGAGGTCTGGGTCCAGTGCCCGCCGAGGGCGATCGCCATCCCCACCGGTTCTGAGCTGATCGAGCCGGGTCAGATCGGCCAGCCGGGCCAGATCATCGAGTTCAACTCAAGGATTCTGGCGGGGTACCTCAACGAATGGGGGGCTGTGGCCAGGCGCGGCACCCCGGTGCCCGACGATCCGCTCAGGCTGAAGGAGGCCATCCTGGCGGCCGTGGCCGACAACGACATCGTCATCCTCAACGCCGGGGCCTCGGCCGGCACCCGCGACTATACCTCCCAGGTCCTCGCCGAGGTCGGCCGGGTCATCGTCCATGGCGTGGCGATCAAACCCGGCAAACCGGTCATTCTGGCGATGGTCGGGGCGGTCCCGGTCATCGGCCTGCCCGGCTACCCGGTGTCGGCGGTGCTGACGATGCGCCTCTTCCTCCGCGACATGATCGCCGCCTTTCTCGGCCGGGAAAAGCCAAGGCCGCCGGTCGTCGAGGCCACGATCTCGCGGCCGTTCCACTCCAACATGGGTGTCGACGAGTTCGTGCGGGTGACCCTCGGCCGGGTCGGCGACACCCTGATGGCCACCCCGGTCGGCAAGGGGGCGGGAGCGGTGATGTCGCTGGTACGGGCCGACGGCCTGCTGACCATCGCCGCCGGCAAGGAGGGGATCGGTGCCGGCGAGAAGGTCGCCATCGAACTGCTGCGGCCCCAGGCCGAGGTCGACGCCACCCTCGTCTGCATCGGCAGCCATGACAACATCATCGACCTGCTGGCCAACCAGCTCCACACCGAACGGCCGCTGATCCGCATCTCCAGCGCCCATGTCGGCTCGATGGGCGGCATCATGGCGATCAAGCGCGGCGAGGCCCATATCGCCGGCACCCACCTGCTCGATGAAACGACCGGCGAATACAATGTCGCCTATATCAGGCGCTTTCTGGCCGATGTGCCGCTGCAGCTGATCAACCTCTGCTACCGCGAGCAGGGCCTGATCGTGGCCAGCGGCAACCCGAAGGATATCCGGGGCTTTGCCGATATCGCCGAACACGGCCATCTCTTCATCAATCGCCAGGGCGGCGCCGGCACCCGGCTGTTGACCGACAAATGCCTCGTCTGACCTGAAGATCGGCCGGGAAAGGATCCAGGGCTATCAGCGCGAGGAGTACACCCACATGAGTGTCGCCGCCGCCATCGCCTCCGGCAGCGCCGACACCGGCATGGGGATCCGCGCCGCCGCCGTCGCCCTTGATCTCGATTTCGTGCCGGTGGCCGAGGAACGGTACGACCTGATCATCCCGAAAAAATTCCTGCATGATGACAAGATCGCCCGGGTCCTTCACCTGATCCGCACCAACCAGGCCTTCCAGCAGCGGATCCTCGCCCTCGGCGGCTACGAACTGCGCGATTGCGGCAAGGTTATGTACGACCAGGGCTGACACGAACGTCGCACCAAACAATCGGAATTTTTCCAACCCATCCCTCCGCGGGGTGGAATCTTGAACCATGAAGACAAGGGGGAACACCATGACCGACAAAATTTTCCGTATCAATATGACCGATCTCACCACCGGCATCGAAGACGTGCCCGCCGCCTGGGCCGGACACGGCGGCCGCGGCCTGACCTCGACGATCGTCGCCGCCGAGGTCGAACCGACCTGCCACCCGCTCGGGCCGAAGAACAAGCTGGTCTTCGCCCCCGGCCTGCTCTCCGGCACCCTCGCCGCCAACTCCGGCCGCCTCTCGGCCGGGGCCAAGAGCCCACTGACCGGCACCATCAAAGAGGCCAACGCCGGCGGTTCCGGCGCCCAGTATCTCGCCCGCTGCGGCTGCAAGGCCCTGATCATCGAGGGTCAGCCCAAGGATGACCGCTGGTACAGCCTGATGGTCACCCCGGAGGGGGTTGTCATCAACGCGGAAATCGAGGTGATCGGCAAGGGCAATTACGAAGTGGCCGAAACCGTAGCCGCCCGACTGCCGGGCAAACCGGGCATCATCACCATCGGGCCGGCCGGCGAGATGCGGATGGCCGCGGCCAACATCTCGGTCAAGGACCCTGACGGCGGCCTGCGCTCCCTCGGCCGCGGCGGCCTCGGCGCGGTGATGGGCTCGAAGAGGGTCAAATTCATCGCCATCGACCCCAGGGACGGCAAGGTCGATATCGCCGATCAGGCAAAATTCAGGGATGCCAATCGCGCCTTCGCCAAGGCCCTGGTCGATCATCCGGTGTCCAAGGCCCTCGGCCAGTACGGCACCAACGTCCTCGTCAACATCATCAACGAGGCCGGCGCCTTGCCGACCAGAAATTTCACCTCTGGCCAGTTCGACGGTCATGACCGGATCTCCGGCGAGACGATGCACGACACCATCGTCGCCCGCGGCGGCAAGCCCAAGCACAACTGCCATCCCGGCTGCGTCATCCAGTGCTCGCAGATCTACAACGACGCCGCGGGCAAAAAACTGACCTCCGGCTTCGAGTACGAGTCGATCTGGGCCATGGGCGCCGATTGCTGCGTCGACAACCTCGATCATATCGCCGAGGCCGATCACATCATGGATGACATCGGCATCGACTCGATCGAGATCCCGGTGGCATTTGCCGTGGCGATGGAGGCCGGGGTGCTGCCCTTCGGCGACGGCCCCGGCATCTGCCGGATCCTGAGAGAGGATGTGGCCAAAGGGACCGCCCTCGGCCGGATCATCGGTGGCGGCGCCGGCGCCGTCGGCCGGGCCTTCGGGATCACCCGGGTGCCGACCGTCAAGAACCAGGCCATTCCGGCCTACGACCCGCGGGCGATCAAGGGCATCGGCATCACCTACGCCACCTCGACCCAGGGCGCCGACCACACCATGGGCTACACCATCGCCACCAACATCCTCGGGGTCGGCGGCAAGGTTGATCCGCTGACCAAGGAGGGCCAGGTCGAGCTGTCGCGCAACCTGCAGATCGCCACGGCGGCCATCGACTCGACCGGGATGTGCCTGTTCATCGCCTTTGCCGCCCTTGACGACCAGACCTGCCTGCCGGCCCTGATCGACCTGATCAACGCCCGGTTCGGCACATCCCTGGTCGGTGACGACGTGGTCAACCTCGGCAAATCGATCCTCAAGACCGAACGGGCCTTCAACACCGCCGCCGGTTTCACCAACGTCGACGACCGTCTCCCGGAATTCTTCTATACCGAGAAATTGCCGCCGCACAACGTGGTCTTCGATTTCAGCGGTGAAGAAATCGACACCTTCTGGAACTTCTGATGCAAGTGACGGTCAAACTCTTTGCCTTCTTTCGCGATGGCCGGTTCAAGGAAGAGGGCAGGGAGTACCCGGCAGGGACGATGGTCGGCGATATCGTTGACGAACTCGGCATCGGCCGTGACGAGGTCGGGGTGGTGATGATCAACTCCCTGCAGCGCAGCCTTCAGTCGCCGATCGCCGATGGCGATATCGTCGCTATCTTTCCGATGATCGGCGGAGGCTGAGGTTGAACCGGCTGGACGATTTCCTCCGCCAACGAGCCGCCGCCGGCACCATCGCCCTGGCCGATGCCGGGGAGGCGGCCACGACATTTGACTGCACTCTGCCGGAGGTCGAAGAACAGGCCCTGCTCCTCGATATCATGCCGCTGCGCTATCTGCGTAACGGCCTTCGTAGTCAGGAGCAGCTGCGGCTGCTGCGGGCCCGGGTCGCAGTCATCGGCTGCGGCGGGCTCGGCGGATCGGTCGCGGCGCTGCTGGCCCGGCTCGGTATTGGCCGGCTGCGACTGGTCGATCCCGACTGCTTCGAGGAACACAATCTCAACCGCCAGCGGTTCGCCACCGTCGACAGCCTTGGCCGGCCGAAGACCGAAACCGCCCGGACGGTAATCCGGTCGATCAATCCCGCGGTCATCGTCGAGGCGATCGTCCGCCACTTTACCGAAGCCGATATCAAGGCCGTCGACATCGTCGTCGACGGTCTCGACGACGCCGGCAAGCGTCTCGCGCTTGCTGCTCACTGCAACAAACTGGCCCGGCCGCTGGTCCATGGCGCCGTCCGTGAATGGCACGGTCAGGTCGGCATCGCAACCGCGCGCAACCGGCTCATGGCCACCCTGTATCCCAATGTGCGCGAAGGCTCGGCCAGCAAACCGCCCGTCAATGTTCTCGCCCCGACCGTGACCCTGATCGCCGCCATCCAGGCGGCGCAGACCTGCAAGCTGATCCTCGGCCTCGACTCGCCGCTGGCAAGGAGCTGGATGCTCTGCGATCTGCTCGAAGACGTGTTTGAACACATTCCCGCCTGAGATCTGCACCGGGGACATTTCTGCCCTGCGGCTCTCGACCGGGATGGCCGACGGCCGGATTTTTCTGCTTTTTCCCGTTCGCAGCTGATTTTTCCTGTTTTTTCCCGTTGGCAGCTGATACCATACCATTGCAGGACAGGCTCGCAGTGCATCGTTTTTCCATCTTCAACAAGGAGGGATAACCATGGCAACAAGCGTCTACAAGATCATCGAACTCGTTGGAACCAGCGAAAAATCATGGGATGATGCGGCCCGCAACGCGGTTGAGACCGCCGCCAAGTCACTTGAAGATCTGCGCATTGCCGAGGTCGGCAAGCTCGACATGCAGATCGACCAAGGCAAGGTCGTCTCCTATCGGGCCAGGGTCAAGGTCTCCTTCAAATACAAGAAGGACTAAGCGCAGCACCGACCTCCATCGGCCGGGGAAATCGAAGGCCAGTCCGCTTTTGGACTGGCCTTTTGCCTTTTTGGGATGATTTGCTGCAGCCGCTCCCCCAGGGAATGGCGTATCGGGATAACACACGTTGCAGGATTGGCAGATGAAGACAGTACAGGTTCGGATCGAAGGCCGGGTTCAGGGGGTCTACTTCCGCGATTACACCAGACGCGAGGCCTTGCAACAGGGAGTTGACGGCTGGGTCCGCAACCTGCCCGACGGCAGTGTCGAGGCGGTCATCACCGGCTCCGAGAAGGCGGTCGAGGCGATGCTCGACTGGTTCCAGATCGGCTCTCCCCATGCCGTGGTCCGGGCGGTACAGGTCAAGGACATTGTCCCGCACCAGGAATTCCCCGGCTTCGAAATCCGCTTCTGAGCCCCGATGCTGCTGCAGATCGACAACCTCTCGACCTGGATCGATATCGAGACGGAGGAGGGAATCAGCCACCGCCAAATCCTCACCGACGTCTCACTTTCCCTTGACCGCGGGACGACCTGCGCCCTGGTCGGCGAATCGGGTTCCGGCAAGTCGGTCACCGCCCTGTCGATCCTCCGCCTGCTCGAGGAAAGCTGCCGGACCGAAACGAGGGGCAGCGTCCTGTTCGAAGGCCGCGACCTGCTGACCCTCGACCGCGACGAGATCAGGACCGTGCGCGGCAATCGCATCGCGATGATCTTCCAGGAACCGATGACCTCGCTCAACCCGGTCTACACCGTCGGCAGCCAGCTCCTCGAACCGCTGCTGCTGCACCGGCGGATGAACAGAAAGGAGGCGGAACAGGAGGCGGTGCGGCTGCTGCAGCGCACCGGCATCGACGATCCCGAGGCCCGCCTGCGGGTCTATCCCCATCAGCTCTCCGGCGGCCAGCGGCAGCGGGTGATGATCGCCATGGCCCTGGCCTGCCGGCCGGCGCTGCTGATCGCCGACGAACCGACCACCGCCCTCGACGTCACCATCCAGGCCCAGATCCTCGACCTGATCGGCGACATCCAGCAGGAGTTCGGCATGGGGCTGCTGCTCATCACCCATGACCTGGTGATGGTGCGCCGGATCGCCGACACCATCGCCATCATGAAGGACGGCCGGATCGTCGAAGCCGGCCCGACCGAGAGGGTATTCGAGCAGCCGGGTGACGACTACACCCGCCACCTGATGTCCTCCATCCCCCACCCGACCCCGGAGGCCAAGGAGGAGGGGCCTGTGTTGCTCCAGGTCGAAGGGCTGAGCTGCCATTTCCGGCTGCCGGCCGGCTGGCAGGGACTGCTGCGGCGCCGGACCAAGGTCATCAAGGCGGTCGACGACGTCAGTCTCGAGATGCGGCAGGGGACAACCTGCGGCATCGTCGGCGAATCCGGCTCCGGCAAGACGACGCTGGCGATGGCGGTTCTCAAGCTCGTGCCCAGCAGCGGGATCATCCGCTTCTCCGGTGTCGACCTGCAGCCCCTGTCCACCAGCCGCATGCGGCCGTTGCGCCGCAACATCCAGGTCGTCTTCCAGGACCCGTATTCATCGCTGTCGCCCCGCCTGACCGTGCAGGAGATCATCGAGGAGGGGCTGAAGGTCCACGACCTCGGCGGCAGCCGGGAAGAACGGTTCCAACTCGTCGCCTCGGCCCTGGCCGATGTCGAACTGGAGCCGGAGATGGCCCATCGCTACCCCCACGAGTTCTCCGGCGGGCAGCGCCAGCGGATCGCCATCGCCCGGGCCATCGTCCTCCGGCCGCAGCTGCTGATCCTCGACGAACCGACCTCGGCCCTCGACATGACGATCCAGGCCCAGATCATCACCCTGCTCCGCGAACTCCAGCACAAGTACCGGATGACCTACCTCTTCATCTCCCATGACCTGCGGGTGGTGCGGGCCCTGGCCGACCACGTGGTGGTGATGCAGCACGGCCGGATCGTCGAGGCCGGCCCGGCCCGGCAGATCTTCACCGCGCCGAGCCGGCCCTACACCCGGACCCTGTTCAGGGCTGCACTGCTGCCGTAGCCGGACAGGCGGCAGCCTTGAGCCGTACCTTGTCGCCGGCGATATCATCCTTGAACAGGGCGTGGCCCCGCTCCATCGCACAGAAATCGCCGCACATCGTACAGGTGACCTCGTTTTCCGGCATGCGGCTGCGCCGGATCTGCAGGGCGCGGTCGGGGAACATCAACAGGCTGAAATGCTCCTGCCAGTCGCTGTCGCGGCGGGCCAGGGCCACCCGTTTCTCGTGGTCGCGCCGGTCCGGGTACTTGGCGATATCGCCGATCCGGGCGGCGAGCCGGGTCGCCCGCACCCCCTCCCGGACATCGTCGACATTGGGCAGGGCCAGGTGCTCGGCCGGGGTGATGTAGCAGATCAGGTCGGCGCCGTGCCGGGCCGAGTTGGCCGCCCCGATCGCCGCCGTGATATGGTCGTAGCCGGCGCCGGAATCAGCCGGCAGCGGCCCGAGGACATAGTAGGGGGCGCCGCCGCTCATCCGTTTTTCGAGCATGATGTTGCCCTCGATCTCGTCGAGCGGCACATGGCCAGGTCCCTCGACCATCGTCTGGCAGCCCATGTTGCGGCCGATCTCGGCCAGTTCGCAGTTGATGATCATCTCGGCCATCTGGGCCCGGTCGTGGCTGTCGTGGATCGCCCCGGCGCGGATGCCGTTGCCGAGCGACAGCACCGCGTCATACTTCTTCATCAGCGCGCAGACCCGGTCGAACTGCTCGTAGAGCGGATTCTCGCGGTTGTTGTACTCCATCCACGACACCATGAAGGTCCCGCCCTTGGAGACCAGGCCGCCGTAACGGAAGCCCTGCTTGCGCAGCCGTTCGATCGAGAAGCGGTTGATGCCGCAGTGGATGGCCATGAACGAGATGCCGTCGCTCAGCTGGCGTTCGATGATCTCGAACAGGTATTCATCATCGAGCAGATTCGGGTTGCGCTGGCGCCGCGCCGTTTCGGCAAAGGCCTGGTAGAGGGGCACGGTACCGACCGGGAGGCTGCAGCCGGCAAGAACCTCACGCCGGACCCGGTCGAGATCGCCGCCGGTGGACAGCTCCATCAGCGTGTCCGCCCCCTCCTCTTCCGCCGCCTTCGCCTTCGCCAGTTCAAGGCCGATATCGCTGATGTCGGACGAGGTGCCGATCGAGGCGTTGACCTTGGTGCGCAGGCCGCGGCCGATTCCCACCGCCTTCTGGCGGCGGTTCGGGTTGCAGGGGATGACGATATGACCGTCGGCCACCGCCTGGCGGATGACCTCGGCTGGAAAATTCTCGCCCGCCGCCACCTGCTCCATCTCCGCCGTGACCACCATCTGTCGTGCCAGTTCGATCTGGGTCTGCATACTTCCTCCTTCTGTAAAATTCTGCGGTCCGGCGGGCAAAAAAAAAGTCCGTGCGGCATCACGGGATGCGGCACGGACTTTTTACGGACGGAAAAGTCGTTATCTTCCTGGCAGGTCTTCTGACTCGCGGATCATCCTCAGACCGCGCCTTCCCGGATGGTTCCCGCAATCGGGAGGTATCTCCAGTGGCATTTTGCGGCCTTCGTCCCCGCTCACAGCGCTGGCCCAACGTTACGGATTTGCACCGTATTCCCTTTTCACCGCTGCCATCCCGAAGGAGGGCAGGCGACACCAGAGAAGATCAGTATGGCGATGACTCTACTCAAAAGAACCGGGTCTGTAAAGGAGGAGCAGACACCCAGGGGCGAGATTCGTTTAAGACCTGGCTCCGTCTCGTTGAATTTTCAACTATCGAGGTCTTTCTTTATCTGTTCATACTCTTCTTTACTGATTTCGCCTCCGGCGTAACGTTTCTTCAGTATCTCCATTGCCGATTCCATCTCTCGACCATGCGTAGAGCCTTTGTCGGAATCGCCCCTCCAGGGTGGCCTGGAGATTCCTCGTCCGAATAGGATATACAGCACGATCAATACGACGATCACCAGGATGACAGGCATCATCATCGGAAATCCCCACCACCAGCCATGCCAGTAATATTCCGGTCGCATCTGCTGTTCCTCCTGCCGCCATCAGTTTTTCCCGCCGTTTAAATCAGTCTACCTCAAAAAAACGGCAAACGCCAATTGCCACAGGACCAATGGCCACGAGGAGCCGCCGAATGGTCCGGCGTTGATATACTTTGCCGGAGGCGATGATTATGTTCTGTACAGAAACCCTCCGGCGAAAAGAAGGCTCGAGGCCGGGACTGCCCCGTTTCGGCCCCGGTTGTTCCTTGATCCTCACGAAGGCATAGCTGCCGGCCTGCAGGAGACCGAGGTTGCCCGCCAGGGGGGCAAAATCCGTTGACCGGTGGAGGTGGATCATGGCGGACGCCGCTGCTCCCAGACATTTCAGGATCGTACGGCTCACTTTCGTGTGCGTCTTGCTGTTGTGCCTGGTGCCGGCTGCACTGCTTCAGCCCCGAGATGCAACAGGTCAATCCCCGCCGATCGTGGTCCTTGAAATCCAGGGCGCCATCGGTCCCGCTGTCAGCGAGTATATTCAGAAGGGCCTGAAGACCGCAGCGAAGGAGCAAGCCCCGGCGGTCGTCCTGCAGCTCGATACCCCGGGGGGCCTCGATAACGCGATGCGGGATATCATCCAGGCCATGCTCCGATCCCCCGTCCCGGTCCTGACCTACGTGACACCGGCTGGGGCCAGGGCCGCCAGCGCCGGCACCTATATGCTCTATGCCAGCCATATCGCCGCGATGTCGCCGACGAGCAACCTCGGCGCCGCCACCCCGATCCAGATCGGCGGCCTGCCGGGTACGCCCGATTCCCCGGAAAAGGACAAGGAACAACCGCCGACCGAAAAGACGACGCCGAACGGCAGCGCCCTTGAGCGCAAGATGGTTAACGATGCCGCCGCCTATATCCGGTCCTTGGCGGAACGTTACGGTCGCAATGGCGACTGGGCCGAAAAGGCGGTGCGCGAGGCGGTGAGCCTGACCGCCAAGGAAGCCCTGGCGCTCAAGGTCATCGATATCGTCGCCGCCGACCTGGACGACCTGCTCCGTCAGGCCGACGGCCGGAAGGTGGTCATGGATTCGGGCACCGTGGAGCTCGCAACCGCCGGCCGGACGACGGTCCACATTCGACCGACCTGGCAGAACAAGGTGCTGGCGATTATCAGCGATCCCAACTTCACCTACCTCCTGCTGCTGCTGGGGATGTACGGCCTCATCTATGAACTGGCAAATCCGGGGGTATTCTTCCCCGGCGTGGTCGGCGCCATTGCCCTGCTGCTGGCCCTCTACGGTTTTCAGGTCCTGCCGATCAACTACAGCGGCCTGGCCCTGATCGTGCTCGGCATCTCGCTGATCGCCGCCGAGGCGTTCATCCCCAGTTTCGGCTCCCTCGGCATCGGCGGCATCGTCGCCTTTGTCGCCGGCTCTTTCATCCTGCTCGACGAAGAGGGCCTGCGGATCTCCCTGACCCTGATCGCCGGCACGACGCTGGTCTCCGCCGCCTTTGTCCTCTGGTTGATGGGCCGAATGGCCGGCCTCCGCCGCCGACCGGTCCGGACCGGGATTGAGGCGCTGGTCGGCATGACCGGTGAGGTCCGCGAGGATTTCAGCGGTGCAGGCAGGATCTGGCTGATGGGGGAATCGTGGCGGGCCACGGCCGATGGAACGCTGCACAAAGGCGAAAAAGTCACGGTCACGGCCAAGGAAGGACTGGTGCTGACCGTGGAAAAACTCAAGGAGGAACACTGAGATGATTTCACCCACTCTATTGCAGTATGCTGCCCCGCTGGCCCTGATCATCGGCCTGATTGCCGTCTCGTTCCGTATCGTTGCCGAATACGAGCGCCTGGTGGTCCTCTTTCTGGGCCGGTTCCAGACTGTCAAACAACCCGGGCTGCGGATCATCATTCCCGGAGTGCAGCGGGCCTTCAAGGTCGATCTGCGGGTCGTGACGATGGACGTCCCGCCCCAGGACGTCATCTCCCGCGACAATGTCACGGTACGGGTCAACGCCGTCCTCTACTTCCGGGTGGTCGACCCGGAAAAGGCGATCATCCAGGTCGAGGATTTCATGAACGCGATCAACCAGTTGTCACAGACGACCCTGCGGTCGGTGCTCGGTCAGCACGAACTCGACGAAATGCTGGCGGAGCGGGACAAATTGAACAACGACATCCAGGAGATCATCGACATGCGGGCCGACGCCTGGGGCATCAAGGTGATCAACGTCGAGATCAAGCATATCGATCTCAACGAGTCGATGATCCGGGCCATCGCCCGCCAGGCCGAGGCGGAACGGGAACGACGGGCCAAGGTCATCAATGCCGAGGGCGAATTCGAGGCCTCGGAAAAGCTGCTGTCGGCAGCCGAGGTCATCTCCCGCAACCCCCAGGCCCTGCAGCTGCGCTATCTTCAGACCCTGGCCGATATCTCCACGAAGAATACATCGAACACCATTATCTTCCCCATCCCGATGGAGATGATGACCTCGTTCATGAAGCCGCCGGCCGGCAAGGATGGCCAGGCGGAATCGTAGATGCGCCGGCAGCCGACCCGCGGTTGCCGGCTCCACTGCAGGCCTGTCACCCGAGGGGAATTCTTTCAGCATTGTGGCGGTTCGTTGCCACATCCCCTCTCTCTTTCCGCCGCCGGCCCGGCTCCGCATACATGTCAGTAAAATGGACCTTCTTTGCCGTGGTCCCGGCAGGCAGTCGTTATCCCCGAACACCCCGGCATGATCATCGGTTTTCACCCCCCCCGCATCCTTGATTTATTGCGGTGCAAAAATAGGAGAGTGTCCCGGTTTTTTTCATTGACCATGGCATTGCCATCCGGTAGGTTGCGGCCATGTCAAGGATTTCACGGATCATCGCCCCAGGCCTGCCGCACCATATCGCCCAGCGGGGCAACAACCGCGCGCCGGTCTTTTTTGCCGATGACGATCGGGAAACCTACCTCGACATGCTGACCTTCTACGCCACCCGGCATTCGATGCAGATCTGGGCCTACTGCCTGATGGAAAACCACCTCCATATCCTCGCCGTGCCGGAACGGGCGGACTCCCTCGCCCGCGGCATCGGCATCACCAACCAGGTCTACACCCAGTACATCAACCGGCGGATGCATCATTCCGGCCACCTGTGGCAGAACCGCTTCTTCTCGTGCATCGTCGGCGGCCGGCAGCATCTGTGGCAGACCGCCCGCTATATCGAACGCAACCCGATCCGGATCGGTCTGGCGGCAAAGGCGGAAGAATACCCCTGGTCGAGCGCCCGTGCCCATACCACCGGCACCAGAAGCATGGTGCTGTCGAACTCATCCTGGCTTGCCCCGAACAAGCGGCCGACGTACACCGCCTTCCTGCGTCTGGCCGACAACGTTGCCGAAGAGGCGATCCGTCGGGCCACCAGGACCGGACGGCCGTTTGCAGCGGATAACTTTATCGACGACCTGGAGCGGCAGCTGCAGCTGCCGCTTCACCCGAAAAGGCCGGGACGACCGCCTAAAAGGACGCAGGAGGAAGCCTCTTCCTGATGTTTCCCGTCGATATTCTCCAATCCGTGCCCCATTCCCCCGGTGTCTACCTGATGCTGGACGGCAAATCGACCGTCCTCTACGTCGGCAAGGCCAAGGATCTGTTCAAGCGTCTGTCGTCCTATGCCCATCACAGCGGTGCCGAACACAACAAAACGACGGTCATGCTGGCCAGGGTGTCCACTGTCGACACCATCATCACCGCCACCGAGAAGGAGGCCCTGATCCTCGAGGCCTCCCTGATCAAAAAGCATCGTCCCCGCTACAACATCATCCTGCGCGACGACAAGAACTATCCCCTGATCAAGGTCACCACCCAGGAGGAGTGGCCGCGGGTCATGATGACCAGGCGCCGCAAGAAGGACCGGGCCCGCTATTTCGGCCCCTACTCTTCGGCGACGGCGATGTGGGCGACGTTGAAACTGATCACCGCCCTCTTTCCGTTGCGCCGCTGCGCCGGCAGTTCGATCCGGCCGCGCAAGCGGCCCTGCCTCAACCACCAGATGGGGCGCTGCCTCGCCCCCTGCGCCGGGCTCGCCGACCGCCAGAATTACGATGACCATGTACGGCGGATCATTATGGTGCTGGAAGGACGCAACCGGGAGTTGATCACCTCGCTGACGTCGCAGATGGAGAACGCCGCGGCGGCGATGGAATTCGAGCGGGCGGCGCTGCTCCGCGACCAGATCCAGGCCCTGGCGCAGACCCTGGAAAAACAGGTGATTTCAGCCGAACACGGCCAGGATCGGGATGTCTTCGGTTTCGCGAGGCAGGATGCGGCGATCGCCGTCACCGTGCTCTTCGTCCGCGGCGGGGTCATCGGCGGCAGCCGCAGTTTCTTCCTGGCCGATCCTTACGGTGACGACCCGGCCATCCTCGCCCAGGTGCTGCACCAGTTCTACGACCAGCAGACCCCGTTGCCCCATGAGATCCTGCTGCCCTTTCTGCCCGACGATTATGACCTGCTGGTCGAACGCTTCAGCGACCTTCGCGGCCGCGCCGTCGCGATGTCGGTGCCGAGCCGGGGTGACAGGCTGCGCCTGATGACCATGGCCGCGACCAACGCCCGTCAGGTCTTCGCCGAACGGGAGAGGCAAAAGGAATCGTGGCAGACACTGGCCGAGGCGATGGAGCAGAAACTGCGTCTACAGCGCCCGCCGAACACGATCGAATGTCTGGATATCTCCAATATCAGCGGCAAACAGGCGGTCGGCTCACTGGTCTGCTTCACCGACGGCGCCCCGGAACCCAAGAGATATCGGCATTACCGGATCCGTACCGTGGACGGGCCGGATGACTACGCGATGATGACGGAGGTGCTTCAACGCCGGCTCGGTCGGGCGATAGCCGAACAGACGCTGCCCGATCTCTTTGTCGTCGACGGCGGCCGGGGTCAGCTGTCGATGGCCATGCGGGTCGCCGACAGCCTCGGCATCACCGCCGACCTCGACTGGATCGGCATCGCCAAGGAGCATGAAGACGAGGGGGAGAAACTGTTCAAACCGGGCCGGAAAAACCCGATCGTCCTGCCGGCCCACAGTCCCGTGCTGCTGTATCTGATGCGGATACGCGACGAGGCCCACCGCTACGGCATCACTCTGCACCGGCGGCTGCGCAACTCCTCAACCCTCTCCTCCCGACTCGACCGGATCCCCGGCATCGGCGACGACCGCAAGAAACGGCTCCTCAAAGGCCTGGGCAGCCTGCGGCGGATTGAAGCGGCATCGGTGGAACAGCTCGCCGAAATCAAGGGTATAGGCCCGGAGCTGGCGACGGCGATCCACGCCTTCTTCCATCCAACCGGAACCCCGGAGCCCCCGGCCGGCGCTGCCGATGAACGAAATGACAACAGATGAATAAAACTCCACCGCATAACCGGCCAAATCTGGAGAATCTGCAGGTATCGAACCGCGACAGCGCCCTGGTCAGGTATCGCACCGTGGCGGTGGGCCGGCAGGGAACCTACGCCGCCCTGCTCCTGTTCGAGCTGATCACCACCTGCATCCTGCCCCTGCCGGGCGGGCTCGGCCGCTGGGCGCGCAACCTCCTCCTGCCTCTGGCCGGGGTCAGCATCGGCAACAAGGTGCGTATCGGCAGGGACTGTACCATCAGGAATCCCGCCGCCATACAGATCGGCGATGGCGCCGTCATCGAGGATCGGGTCTGTCTCGATGTCAAACCCGATGCCGAACGGCTGATCATCGGCAGCGATGTTTTCCTGGGCCAAGGCACCATCTGCAACTGTGCCGGGGCCATCCTCGAGATCGGAGACGGCAGCCGGGTCGCCGCCTCCTGCCGCCTCGGGTCGAAACTGGGACTGCGCATCGGTCGGAACTGCCGTATCGGCATCGAGGCCTGCTGTTCCGGCGCCGCCCATGCCTACGACGACCGGAGCATTCCCATCGCCCTCCAACCCGTGACCTGCAAGGGGCCGACGGTCATCGGCGACAATGTCGTCATCGGCGACCGTGCCACCCTTCTCGACGGCGTGAAAGTCGGCGCCAATGCCCATATCGCCGCTGACACCCTGGTTATCTGCGATATTCCTGAAAATACAACTGTTGCCGGGGTGCCGGGGCGAATTCGAGGCCACGCTGAATGACTGCCATGCCGACCTGGCTTTATCGTTTTCTCCGCTGGTGTCCCGGGATCCTGGGTCTTCTCCTGCGCCAGCGGCTGTACCCCTACCTGCTGGGCCATTGCGGCCGCGGCGTACTGATCGGTCGTCATGTCGATCTGATCAATCCCGGCGGCATCAGCCTCGGCGACCAGGTGATCGTCAATGACGGCGCCCGCCTTGATGCGGGCAGCCATCCCGGCCCCGACACGGCAATCGACGTTGCAGACGGGGCGTTCATCGGCGCCGACACCCTCCTCGATGCCGGTCCGGGACGACTGATCATCGGCGAGGGGAGCAATATCGGCAGCAGATGCACGATCTCCGCCGCCGGGGATGTCGTTCTCGGCCACCACTCGCTGCTGGCCGGGTACTGCACGATTGGAGAAGTCCCCGGCTGCACCTGCGGCGACGGCCGGCCACGGTCCACAGACGACAGCAGGGCCGGCGGGCAAGGCCCCGGTCGTCATCGGACCCGGGTGCTGGCTCGGCCTGCGCTCCCAGGTGGCTGCCGGAGTGGAGATCGGTCAAGGCGCCATTGTCGGCGCCCATGCCCTGGTCGCTGATCCGATCCCGGAATTCGCCATTGCCGTCGGCCGTCCCGCCACCATCCAGCGGATGCGGCCATAACCGGAGAGAGCATGAAAACCGTTCACCTCATCATCATGCCGCTGCTTGCCCTGGTTTTCGTCCTCTATCTTTACTGGCTGGCGGTGGAGCATGCGCCGCCGCAATCGCTAAAGAAGACACCTGTCACCATATCGCCACTGGAGATCATTGATACGACTGAGCCGAGAACGATGGAGATGGTCCTGGCCGGACAGCTCGACCGCTGGCCTGCCAACGTTGGAAAAGCCGAAACAGACGTCCCCGCCATGAAAAATCTCCAGTCACGAAACTGCGATGTACAACAAAAAACCCTTTGTCACGGAACAGGACATGTTCCTTCCTTCGGACCGGATCTATATCGTCATGGAACTCCACGACCTTGAAAAGGGGAAGCACCAGCTGTCGGCCTCGTGGATCAACCCGGAAGGCAAGACCATCAACACCTCCGAGCATACAATCGTGCTGCATGCACCCGAATCGAGTCACCGTTCCTATTTCTGGCTGGAACTGATGAAAAACGGTCCCTTTACCGAACTGGTTACCGGCAGGGAATACAAGGGCAACGTCTATGGTCGCTGGGAAGTTCATCTTCGCCTGAACGGCGAGTCGGTCGGCAGGAGGGAATTCACCATTAAAGATAGCTGATGAACTATCTTGGAATCAAGCCAAGGGTGGTTAACAAATTCAATTAACAACGTATTTATAGTGGCATACGTTATAATGTTTAAGCATATTCACAAACAACTATCTCAACACCTTAAAAATATGAAAAAAAAATTGCAAAATCCGGTTAGTTCTGGTATCTCAGTCAGTTAAATGCATCGTCATTGCAGTCATCCGATTTATAAGATCTTTTCCGTGCGAGGACCGACATGAAACCATTCCTGAAAATCTTCCTGATCCTCTGTTTTTCTCTGTCCCTTAGCGGTTGCGGCGAGTGGGACGACCTCGTCGATTCGATCTCCGGTTCGGATGATGACGACGCAGTGGCCGCCACCCAGACGAATCTGCCTCGCAAGGACGTATCCACTCCCACGACAAAGACAACTACAAAAACCGAGACAAAGACCAGCAGCGACACCGACAAACCGGCCACCAGTGAATACACCCGCAAATCGACCTATACCAGTTACGGCGTCCGCAACGGCGGCCGCCAGGCCTGGAGGATCCCGAAAAAAGGTCCGGAGTTCGGCAAGAAGATCAAAGTGGTATTTTCCGATGGCCATACCGTCTTTGTCAAAGATACCTCTCACAATTATCGAGAGAGCGATGGTTTTGTGTTCAAGCCCGGGATCGGGCCCAACGGCGAGGGCGTCAACGATACCGGAACCGCCCATGGCGGTGTGTACCTGCATGCTCCGTACGGCAACAGAAGCAGACAGGTCACGTTTTACTATTGATGGCCGGAAAGGACCGGCCAAGTGAATCCAGAACAAAAGAACTACACAAGGAGCATGTTATGAACAAAATCTGTCGTCTTTTTCTTATTCTCTTCCTCGTCTTGACTCTCAATGGCTGCAGTGACGACGACGACAGCGCCACGGTAAGCGGCAGCGGCAATGCGCCAGTGGCAGAGAATGTGCAACCCGAATACGACCAGCAGGCAAGCTACAGCAGCTACGGAACCCGCAATGGCGGTCGACAGGCATGGAGAATACCGGAGAAAGGCCCCGCCTTCGGCAAGAAGATCAAGGTGGTGTTCTCCAACGGCCATACGGTCTATGTCAACAATACCTCCAGGAATTATCGGGAAAGCGACGGCTTTGTCTTCAAACCCGGTATCGGTCCCAACGGTGAAGGCGTAAACAACACCGGCACGGCCCACGGCGGCGTTTATCTCCATGCACCCTATGGCAACAGAAGCAAGCGGGTCACGTTCCACTTCCACAGATAGAACCACCTGCACGGGACAACCGGTGTTTTTTTAAGCAACTTCCCCGATAAAGGTCGTTCACATGATCACCCCGAGGGCAACAACATGCAATGGTTGTTGCCCTCGTTTTTTTGTCTCTCCATCCTCACGCCGCCGACTGACCCAACAGTTCCCGTATCGCTGAAATCCGCGCATGCAGGGCGACAACAGCCGTATCGACCTTGAGGATCCTTTCCCCAAGCGAACAGGAATGAAACCCCTGGGCCTCGAACCGCTCAACCTCGAAATCGCCCCAGCCGCCCTCGGGACCAACGGCAACAACAATCCGCCCCTCCCCGGGACCGAGATATCCTGCCAGGGTGGCAGTCCCATACGGATGGGCGAGAATCCTGAAACGGTAATGGTCTTTGACCAGGGGAAGAACATCCTCGACAAATGGTTTGAATTTCCTGAAGATCCTCACCTGGGGCAGCCTTGTATCGACGGCCTGCTCCAGTCCATGGCGGAGATGTTCGAGATATTCGCGCTCTTCCAGGAGACCTGAATCCCAGAAACTCTTTTCCACCCGGTTGGCCTGGATGATAAACAGCGTTCCTATACCGAGCGCGGCAACCTGACCCAGGATCCGCCGCAGCATGATCGGCCGCGGCAGGGCCAGGATAATATCGATCTCCGGCTGATGCGTCGGGAGTTCACTCAGTTCCACCACCAGTTCAACCCGGGTTGGTCGTCCCTTGACGACCGAGGCGACCTTCCCGCTGCCCATCGGACCATTGACCACCCCGACCCGAACCCGATCACCGGCCGTGGCCTTCAGGACCTTCTGGATATGGACGGCCCGGCGATCATCAAGGACGACCCGTCCTCCATGTATTTCCCGTTCTTCGACAAGGATGATGTTCATTCTCTGCCTCCAGCCTGCAATGCCCCGTTTTCCCGGCCTTCGTCGCGGACTTTCCATCTCCGGCTGTCTATGGTAGATTCTTGAAATTCTACGGAGAAAAAACTCTCAATGATACCAATTTACAATCTTTGCCAGATCCTCGTTCTGGTTGTTGCCTGGCCGATTCTTGCCCTTCTGGTCCTGGTCCGCCCCAAATACCGGACAACCTTTTTCTCCCGCCTGGGGATCGGCCTGCAGCGCCACCTCCCGCAGGCGCCGGCAAAGGGTAAGACAATCTGGATCCATGCCCTTTCGGTGGGGGAGGTTTCTTCAGCCCGACCACTTGTCCTTGGTCTCCGCGATCAGTTTCCCGAAGTCCGCATCGTCTGTTCGACTGCGACCGCGACCGGATTGACGATCGCCAAAACCCTGCTGCAGGGTCACGTCGACGCCATCTTCCCGTCGCCGTTGGATCTCAGGCCGGTCGTCACCAGGTTTCTTCGCCTGATCCGACCCGATCTGTTCATCCTCGTCGAGACCGATTTCTGGCCCAACGTATTGACCACACTCAACAAAAACAACGTTCCGGCAATCCTGGTCAACGGCAGGGTCTCCGCCCGATCGTTGTCCCGCTACCGGCGGGCCGGTTTTTTCTTCCGGCCGCTTTTCCGCTCGTTCGCCCATCTCTGCATGCAGACCGATACCGACAGAATCAATATGGAACGACTCGGCGTCGAACCCCACAGGCTGCATTGCCTCGGCAACCTCAAATTCGACACACCGGTCACATCGCCCGCCGGCAACCTTCATGGTCGCTCGACCCACATCCCCGACAAAGATCTGACAATCCTCGCCGGTTCAACGCACGAAGGCGAAGAGGATATCATCTTTCCGGTCTATGCTGAACTGAAAAATCACCATCCCGGCCTCCGTCTCATAATCGCCCCGCGCAATCCCGAGCGCTGCCCGGAGATTGCGCGGCTCGCCACCCGCCATGACCTTTCGTTGACGCTGCGTTCCCGGGAACCGGACACAACAGCCGATGTCCTGCTGGTCGACGGCATTGGGGAACTGCCATGGCTGTATGCCCTGGCCGACATCGCCTTTGTCGGCGGCAGCATGGTGGCGGCAGGAGGCCACAACCCCATAGAGCCGGCCACCCATGGGGTACCGGTCCTCTTCGGCCGACATATGGAGGACTTCGCCGAGATCAGCCGTGACCTCGTCGCCGCCGGCGGGGCATTGACGGTCACCGGCAGGGACTCGCTCGCCGAAGCCCTGAATGCCCTGTTATCCTGCGAAGACCGACGAAACACCATGGGCCGTCACGCCCGCCGATATATCGAGCGGCAGCAGGGCGTGGTCGCCCGCCACCTGACGATCATCCGTCCCTACCTGTGAGCTTCATCGTCCGCCTTCTTGCGGCAGATCTTCTGACCGCCGTCATCCTCAGCTTTATCGGCGGGATCGGATTATCCTCTCTGCTGCTGCTACCACCTTCGCCGCTGGTCGCGCTGATCGGCGCAACGATCATCGGTACCCTGACACTCTACCTCCGGCGCCGGACCTTCGCCGCCCACCTGTCTCTTCTCGGCCTGTTCCTTCTTCTCGGGATCCTTCACGGCAGCATCGCCGACCGCCCCCCCTCTTCCCCCAGTCACATCTTCAACATCATTGAGAAAAAGCGCGAGGCCGTGGTCATCGCCACCCTGATCTCGATGCCGACCTACGACGGCAAGACAGGTCGGGCGACAGTCGAGCTGGAATCGATCCGCTTTGCCGACAGCCCCGATTTTCAAGCAGTCGAGGGCAAGGTCCTGGTCAGAATGATGGAGCCATGGCCCGATCCCATCGTTCCGGGAACGATGCTGGTTCTGCGGCTGAACCTGCAGCGGCCGTCGCGCTTCAACACCCCTGGGACCTTCGACTACCCTGCCCACCTCGCCCGGCTGGGAATCCGGGTCACAGGCCATCTTTCCTCATCCGCGCACATCAACAGAGTACCGGCATCGCCTACGCCCCTCCGCCAACTCCGGTTTTTCCCGGAACAGCTGCGCCACACCATCGGCGCCGCTTTTGACGATTTCGCCCCGGCGCCGCTGAACGGCATGTATCGCGCCCTGGTCATCGGTGATCAGACACAGGTCGATGATGCCACCAGGAACCTTTTCCGCGACAGCGGCGTGATGCACATCCTCTCGATATCCGGCCTGCATTTCGCCATCATCGCGACCATGCTCTATATGCTGTCCTTTTGGCTGCTGCGCCGCTCGACATGGCTCATCCTCCACACAAATGTCCGAAAAACCGCGATGCTCGCCTGTCTGCCGATTCTGCTCTTCTATGCCCTCCTTGCCGGCATGAATATCCCGGTTCTTCGTTCCCTGGTCATGAGCTGCATCGCCATTGTCGCCCTGTGCACCGACCGGCGAAAGTCCATCTCCACCCTCCTCGCCGCCGCTGCCCTGCTGATCCTGCTGGTCCATCCGCAGGCCCTGTTCACCGCCTCGTTCCAGCTCTCGTTTGCCGCCGTGGCCTTTATTGCGCTGACCGCACCGGCACTGCGCCGCTTGACCGGCAGCCGGAAGGACCAGGAATCAGGCCCTCGCCCCTATGTCCGGCGTTTCCTGTGCTGGGTCGCCGCCGCCCTCCTCGTCTCCGTCGCCGCCACCCTGGGAACCGCCCCCTTGCTGCTCTATCATTTCAACCACCTGTCGCTGATCGCCCCGCTGACCAATCTCCTCGTCGAACCCCTGATCTGCCTCTGGAGCCTCCCCTGCGCCCTGCTCGCCTGCCTGGCCCTGCCCATTGCACCGGACCTGGCGGCAGCCCTGCTCCACCTCGGCGCCCCCGGGCTGACGATATCGCTGGAGATCATGGAGTTGTTCACGCGACTGCCTCACTCCAGCACCTGGCTGCCGACCCCCCGCGTGGGGCTGATCTTCGCCTACTATGCCGCTCTTCTGCTGCTGGTCAACCACTGGCGAAAAAAGAGAACGCTGTTCGTTGCCACCGCGGCGTTGCTCGCCGGCATCAGTTTTCTTTTTATCCTCCCTCCCTATGAGTTGACGAAACGGTTCAAAAAGGACCTGACTGTCAGTTTTCTCGACGTCGGCCAGGGAAGTGCAACCCTGCTGGAATTTCCCGGAGGCTACCGGATTTTGATTGATGGCGGCGGGTCGTCGGCGGCATCACGAACCGTCGGAGAAACCGTCATTGCCCCCTTCCTGTGGCAGAAGGGAATAACCCGGCTCGATCTTATCGTCGTCACCCATCCCGACTCGGATCACTACAACGGACTTCCATTTATCCTCGAGCGATTTTCTCCAGCCGTTCTGTGGACCAACAGCCTGGACGCAAGCGATCGTCCCTACGCTCAACTTCTTGAACAGGCCCGGCGACAGCAGATACAAATGAACATGCCAATGAAAGGAGAACGTCTCGAAATCGGCCGTGGCCGGCTCACGTGTATCCGCAACCTGTCTGCCGACTCCGGCACAAGATCGGGTGAAGGAGGAAAAGGAAATGACCGCGGCCTGGTGATCCAGGCCCGCCTCGGCCGCTTCGCGCTGCTGTTCCCAGGGGACATCGGCCAATCGATCGAGCGCGAACTCACCGACACCGACGAAGACCTGGCGGCGACGATTCTCCTGTCGCCGCATCATGGATCAAAGACGTCCAATTCGCAGACTTTTCTCACCGCCGTCGCCCCCGAATACCTCATCGTTTCCGCCGGTAGCCTCCAGTCCGCCCATTTCCCTCACCCGGGACTGGAACGGCAGTGCGAAGGCCTGGGAATCAGCATGATGACGACCGGCCGCGACGGCACCATCATCGCGGCAACAGACGGCAACCGTTTCACCGTCACAACACCGATAAATACCGGCAACGACAGGCGCGTCGCTCAGCAAAGCGGAACAGAGCAGGCAGCGATGAGCAAGGTGGCAGGATCGCCACCCTGACTCATCCCTTTGAAGAGATCAAACCTCGGTAAAATCAGATGGCGGATTGCGAAGGAATTTGAGAAATTTCGATTTCTCGACCGCATTCGAGTAGGCGTCATCGGGACTGATCATCTTTTTGTCAAGAAATTCCATGATGGCGTCGTCCAAGGTCTGCATGCCGAATTTTTTTCCCGTCTGCATCGACGACAGGATCTGGTAGGTCTTGGCCTCACGGATCAGGTTCCGGACTGCCGGTGTCGCAATGAGAATCTCGAGCGCGGCACACCGTCCCTTGACATCGACTCGTTTGAACAGCGTCTGGGAGACGACGGCCTTCAAGCCATCGGCCAGGGTTGAGCGGACCTGACCCTGCTGGGTTGCCGGGAATATCTCGATAACCCGGTCCACGGTCTTCATCGCGTTGATCGTGTGCAGCGTGCCGAAGACCAGATGCCCGGTCATGGCCGCTTCCATCGCCAGAGAGATCGTCTCCAGGTCACGCATCTCCCCAACCATGATGATGTCCGGATCCTCACGCAATGCTCCGCGCAGGGCCGCGGAGAAAGACCGGGTGTGACTCCCCACCTCGCGATGATTGATGATGCACTTCTGACTTTTGTGGACAAATTCGATCGGGTCCTCAATCGTCAGGATATGGTCCTTCCTTGTCTTGTTCGCCTCATCGACGATCGCCGCCAGCGTCGTCGACTTGCCGGAGCCGGTCGGTCCGGTCACCAGGACCAGGCCTTTCGGCAGATGGGCGAGGCGGGAGATGACCTTCGGCAAACCGAGCTGCTCGCATGTCAGGATCTCGCTGGGGATCTCGCGGAATACCGCCCCGACCCCGTATTTCTGCCGGAAAAAATTACAGCGGTAACGGGCCAGGCCAGGGATTTCATAGCCGAAATCAATATCGCCGGTCTCCTCGAACAGTTTGATCTTTTCCTCAGGACAGATCTCGTACAGCATGGCCCGCAGTTCTTCATTCCCCATCTTCTTGAACTTGACCCGCTCAATATCTCCACGGATACGGAGCAATGGCTGCTGTTCCGCGACCATGTGAAGGTCGGAAGCCCCTTCATCATTCATCAGCTTGAAAAATGCATCAATCTGCGCCATACCTTTTCTCTCCTCGATTTCTTGTCAGCAGAATTCAACCGGCCTGGCAGCAGCCGGCAGTAACCCTGTTATGCGATCACACTATCACTGTCTTCCTGATGAAACTGATGACCTCCTCCGCCTCATCAAGCACCTTGAGCAACAACATGTCTTCCTTGTCGATATTGCCTGCCGCCAGGAGCGTATCCCTGATCCAGTCTACAAGTCCAGCCCAGAAATCACTACCGACCAGCACGATTGGAAAAGGCTTGATGCGCTGCGTCTGAATCAGGGTCATCGCCTCGAAAAGTTCATCGAGCGATCCAAAGCCGCCGGGCATACAGACAAATGCCATCGAATACTTCATGAACATGACTTTTCGCACAAAAAAGTATTTGAAATGCAGGGGGAAATTCGTATAACGATTCGGCGCCTGCTCGTGCGGCAGGCTGATATTCAACCCGATCGATACCCCGCCGGCCTCCATGGCGCCCTTATTGGCCGCCTCCATGATACCGGGACCGCCGCCGGTAATGATCGCATACCCTGCTTCGGCAAGTCCGGCAGCGATCTCCTCGGCCAGTTGGTAGTACTTGTGCTCTTTCGGTGTCCTGGCTGATCCGTAGATCGTCACTCCCGGCAGACCCACGGCCGACATCGCATCGAAACCATCGACAAATTCCGACATGATCCTGAACATTCGCCAGGAATCCCCGACAACGGTATTATCCAGGCAATATTTCGGTTCCCTTCTGATTCTTCTCCGCTCCTGGAACTCCATAACGCTCCTTACCCTTAATTTCGCATGAATTCCCGAGCCGTCCCTGCGAGTTCGGGAGAAAGATCATGGCTCTGCAGGACCTTGGCGAACCATCGATCTGCCTGCCTTTTCCTGCCGAGTTTCAACCACAACTGTCCAAGACAGATCTGGATCTCCGGCAGAATTCTCTTGTCGCCACGGCATTGCATCAGGTTTCGCCGGGCTTCAACCAGCAATCCGCAGGCGATCTGCACCTTGGCCAGCCGCAATCTGGATGCCGCATTGTCAGGGTTCAGTTCAACCCCCTTGTCGCATAGAGTCAGGGCAATCTGATGCCCCTCTCCTTCCTCCATATAGACAAGCCCAAGCAGGCTCAACGCCTCGGGATCAAGCTCATTGAACCGTAACGCCTTCTGGAGCCAGATCTTGGCCTCCTTCTTCCGCCCCAGGCCATAACAGGCTTCGCCGAGGTACCGCAGGGCCGGTCCGGACTGCTGCCAATCGGTCGCTGCGTCGTGCCATTCCATCAACAACGGGTAGGCCCGATCGAACGTGCCGAGACGGCAGTACAACTTTGCCAGCTGCAGTTGCAGATCCTTTCTGATCTCCAGGCCGTCATCCTCGCAGTAGACCTCCAGCGCCCGTTCGAAGTATTTCAAACTTCCATTGCAGATCACCGCGCCGGACCTCACCCAGTCCGAGATTGTACAACGCCATGAAATTGTCCGGTTCGATGGCCAGCGCTTTTTTGAAGGTATCCCGGGCAACGGAATGTCGGTCCAGCATCGCATAGGTCACGCCCAGGCTATTGAGAAGATTGACGTTGTCCGGATCACAGACAAGACCACGGCGGTATTCCGCCATGGCCCTCGACAGATCGCCATCACCATAGTACATGTCGCCGCTGATATTGAGACTGACGGCGTCAAACTCGACGACTGCCCCGGGGCCGAAAAATGCTCCATGCAACAGGGCCTTGCGACAATTCGCCAGGATCTCGCCCTTGTGAAAATCGGCGAACGGATAGGCGCCGATCCCAGCGGAAACCTGGAGATCTGAGCCGGTTTGACGATCGAGTATCCGCAGGAGTTCGACTACCTGCCGACGGGCATCCCGATATGTCGCCCCCTCAAGGAACAAAATGACGGATGGCGCACCTGCAAAGCAGCAACCTGGGGCGATATGCCCGCCGACCAGATCAGCGAGTCGATCTCCCGTCCAACCCTCCTTTGCCAGTTCAACCAGACAAAATTGTGTTGATTTCGAGTATTTCCTCCGAATTTTACGTATAAGGCCCTCACTCAGAGGAAAGAGAGGATGCCGATCCGGATGGGCCAGTATCCTGTAATCGCAGAACGTGAACGGTCCACGCCGCTCAGCGGTCTGCAGGGCAGCCCAGGCCTCGGACATCAGCCGATCCCGCTCTTCCTTTATCGTCGCATTCGGCAGTGATTCACCCCTCCTGCTGCTGGAACCTACATGGACCCGATAGAAGCCATCCCTCTTCAGCAGAGCGACAAGCTTTGAACCAAAGCGTTCGGAGAACTCCCCCTCCTGCACCCCCCGGAGAAAGACAGCGAAAACGCACTGTCCCAGATGATGGACAATTCCGCCGTCGCCGACAAAACCCTGCAGGGCAAAAGCAGCTCTCCGGGCATTTTGAAAGGCATCCCGTGATGACCTCGTACGTGGCGGGAGTTGAATCAGCACCAGATGAAAGGGACCGGTTTCCGGTGGAGCTTCCAGAAGGGTATACAGGTGGGTGATGTTGCACAGGCCGCTTACCGCCTCGATCCTGGTCCGTTTGACGGCGAGAAAATCACGAAACGCCGCCGCCTGCACCTCGGCAAGCCAATCCTTCGCCACTCTGTCGACAACGAGAGAATCGAGGCCGGACAGACAGGCAACCACGACCTGCCTCCTGCCGGTGACAAACGGCAGCAACAGTCCGTCCGGTGCGTACAGGACGGCCTCGTGGTCAGCCACATCAGGGGAGAAGAGATCTGCAGCCGCCGCTCTGGCCTTGCCTTCCGGCAGGACCGTCTCCAAATCTTTCAGATTTGTGTAAAAGGCGACAGCCGCCGCCGTCGGTATCCTTTCCCTCAGGATCCCTGAATATTCCTGTGAAAACCGGATGAAATCTTGATTCTCGATCGTCCAGTCGATGGTCGGGATGGGGAATCTTTCCATCACGACACTGGACCTTTGCCGAAACAGCCTACTAAAATGTCGGCAACCATAGTGATCTCATCCTCTTGTATCGTCCTCATATCCAAGACAAATCTGTCATTCTCTATTCTGCCGACCAGAGGCACCGGCAACTGGCGAAAGTTTGTCTCCACCGCATTCAGACTGGTGTCATGCGGTTCAAGGGCAACGGCCCAGGTAGGAAGATTGTATTCCGGCAAAGCCCCTCCTCCGACCCGGGAAACAGTCGACATCAGCGACAGAGTGCA
>CAWJYH010000002.1:110000-201026 GCA_963847035.1 uncultured delta proteobacterium
ACCGAAAGGAGTGCTGGAGGTTCCACAAGAGCTTATGTTGACACGAGTAGCGAGAAACAAGGTGAGAAACCTTGTCGCCGAAAGCCTAAGGTTTCCTGTAGTCAAGTTAATCTGCTCAGGGTTAGTCGGCCCCTAAGGCGAGGCTGAGAAG
Organism: uncultured delta proteobacterium; assembly: GCA_963847035.1. Lineage (GTDB taxonomy): Bacteria > Desulfobacterota > Desulfobulbia > Desulfobulbales > Desulfocapsaceae > Desulfoprunum. The sequence continues at coordinate 110,152 of CAWJYH010000002.1, forward strand.
CGTAGTCGATGGGAAACAGGTTAATATTCCTGTACCGTGTGTACAATGTTATGGTAAGGGGGGACGAAGAAGGTAAGGCCATCCGGGCGTTGGTAGTCCCGGTTCAAGCGTGTAGGTGGAGGACTTAGGCAAATCCGGGTCCTTGATAACACTGAGGCGTGACGACGATGTCTTTCAGACAATAAAGTGGCTGGGTCCATGCTTCCAGGAAAAGCCTCGTATCTAGTTGTACGTGCGACCGTACCGTAAACCGACACAGGTGGGCTGGTAGAGAATACCAAGGCGCTTGAGAGAACTCTGGTTAAGGAACTCGGCAAAATAGCACCGTAACTTCGGGAGAAGGTGTGCCTGCATGGTGTAGTTATTTACTGACGAAGCCTACGCAGGTTGCAGTGAAATGGGGGGAGCGACTGTTTACTAAAAACACAGGACTCTGCGAAGTCGAAAGACGAAGTATAGGGTCTGACGCCTGCCCGGTGCCGGAAGGTTAAGGGGACATGTCAGCGCAAGCGAAGCATCGAACCGAAGCCCCGGTAAACGGCGGCCGTAACTATAACGGTCCTAAGGTAGCGAAATTCCTTGTCGGGTAAGTTCCGACCTGCACGAATGGCGTAACGATTTCCCCACTGTCTCAACCAGAGGCTCAGCGAAACTGTAGCACCGGTGAAGATGCCGGTTACCCGCAACAAGACAGAAAGACCCCGTGAACCTTTACTATAGCTTGGCATTGGTTTTTGAGGCAACATGTGTAGGATAGGTGGGAGGCTTTGAAGTGGGCACGCCAGTGTTCATGGAGCCACCCTTGAAATACCACCCTTGTTGCCTTAGGAATCTAACTGCGGTCCGTAATCCGGATCCAGGACATTGTCTGGTGGGTAGTTTGACTGGGGCGGTCGCCTCCCAAAGAGTAACGGAGGCGCGCGATGGTTCCCTCAGGCTGATTGGAAACCAGCCGTAGAGTGTAAAGGCATAAGGGAGCTTGACTGCGAGAGAGACATCTCGAGCAGGTACGAAAGTAGGTCTTAGTGATCCGGCGATTCCGCATGGAAGGGTCGTCGCTCAACGGATAAAAGGTACTCCGGGGATAACAGGCTTATCTCCCCCAAGAGTCCATATCGACGGGGAGGTTTGGCACCTCGATGTCGGCTCATCACATCCTGGGGCTGGAGCAGGTCCCAAGGGTTTGGCTGTTCGCCAATTAAAGTGGTACGTGAGCTGGGTTTAAAACGTCGTGAGACAGTTTGGTCCTTATCTGTTGCGGGCGCAGGATATTTGAGGAGATCTTTCCCTAGTACGAGAGGACCGGGATGGACGAACCTATGGTGTACCAGTTGTTCCGCCAGGGGCATCGCTGGGTAGCTAAGTTCGGAAGGGATAACCGCTGAAAGCATCTAAGCGGGAAACCCACTCCAAGATGAGATATCCCATGGTGTAAACCATCTGAAGGCTCGTTGGAGACTACAACGTTGATAGGTCGGGTGTGGAAGTGTGGCAACACATGGAGCTTACCGATACTAATCAGCCGTGCGGCTTATCCATATTTTTCTGATTGCAACGCTACTGACTGATCTACTATTCAATTATCGATTTTTATAGAAGTGCACGCCATGGTGCTCGGATCTGCCCTGCAGGCCGGACGGTACCTGGACTTCAGCCGAGATTTTCGGTGGTCATAGCGAAGAGGCCCCACCCGTTCCCATTCCGAACACGGAAGTTAAGCTCTTCAGCGCCGATGGTACTGCATGGGAGACTATGTGGGAGAGTAGGTCGCCGCCGAATCCTTACACCACGGGCCCTGACGTACATCACGTCAGGGCCCGTGTCTTTTCCCCCTTCCCCCCACCACTATTCTCTTTTTCTCGCCCCAGGGTATGGTTTCCCCTCCGCTCCGTCCTGCTTTATTCCCTCCTCTGTTTCCATCCTGCATAACTCCGGCGATATTCTCCCTATTTGTCGGCTCGTTCTTCCCTCTTCATTGCACTCTCTTTACTTACTCAGTATATTGCGCTTCATTACTTATCCTTTTCTTAATAATCGAGTTTGTGAGAAAAGAAGGATTACTACAGGAAGACTGTCTATGCTGAAAATTCCGCCTATTCAATTCTTAGGAAAACATCCACGCTTTTCCCAAAGAACCCTTTTCATTATTGTTCCAGCCGTTCTATTTCTGGGTCTATCACCGTTTTCCCTCGAATTTTTCAATGGCAAGCTGATTCCAACTCAATGTTTTGCCGCTGACGCTGGTTCTGACGCGGGCACCGATGCTGACGCGGGCACCGATGCTGACGCAGGCACCGATGCTGACGCAGGCACCGACGCTGACGCAGGCACCGACGCTGACGCGGGCACCGACGCTGACGCGGGCACCGACGCTGACGCAGGCACCGACGCTGACGCGGGCACCGACGCTGACGCAGGCACCGACGCTGACGCGGGCACCGACGCTGACGCGGGCACCGACGCTGACGCGGGCACCGACGCTGACGCCGGGACCGGTGCTGACGCGGGCACCGACGCTGACGCTGGGACCGGTGCTGACGCTGGGACCGGTACCGACTCGTCAGGCGGTGACAACTATGAAGCCGACAATGACCTGATAGTCGAAACCAATCAACGCGGCAGGATTGCTGGAGACTCCTTTGACGCTGGAGAATCCTCTAAAGAGAATGCAACTCCTAGAGGATTCGGAGACAGTGATACATCATCCCTGTCTCATCTTGGCACGTTTGACGTTCTCAGGCCTGTTTCCTCTATCGAGGAAGAGCGGATACTTGGAGCCTGGGACGATATAGAATAACCAGTATCATTTTTCTTTAACTGAGATATTTCACTGTCATGGTTACAAACAGCAGACACCTTACCCTGCTCCTGGCAACATTTATCGGCGTTGCCTTGCCGTTCATTTTCGCGATTTTTTTCATATCAGGCTGCGCTCCGATGGCTCCGCCAACCGCCCACCAGTACCCGCAAGTCACAACCGTCGTCTTGGGGCGCTCAACCCTCCCGGAACATACCGTGGGCACAACCTTTGTCTATTCAGACGGTTCCTGGGAAAAGGTCGTCGAAACCAACCCATCCTTCGTTATCTGGGAAACCAGTCGTGGGGAGCGCTTACTCAGTTCTCCTGATTTCACCTACCGTCCTGCCAGGTGGGAAAACAAGAACATGAAGGGGTACAGATTCTTCACCCCGACCAAGTATCTTTACTCGACCACTCAGACGAGTGTCTGGCCGCTCGCCGTCGGCAATCGTACCCATTTCGACGAAAAGAGCAAGTGGGGCATCCCGGGAGTATATGAAAAACACGCTGAAGCAACCTGGAAATGTTCCGTCGATGAAACGGAACGGGTGCAAGTGCCGGCCGGGACATTCGACACCTGGAAGATCACCTGCTCACGCTACAACAAGATGACCCGGGCGGGGAGGGCTATACGGTGGGAGGAAAAGATCTTTCATTACGCCCCAACCATCGGTCACTGGGTACTTTTGGAACAGAATTATCAGGGAGCACGTCCAAAGGTCCGCAAGGAACTTGTCGCCATCCTTCCTTCCCTGTCCTCGCTGGGGATCGATAAAAACGCCATAATCGGCATCAAGGAACACTTTCAACAAACTCTGGGAACAGCTGTCAGCGGTGAGATGAACAGGTGGACGGACGAGAGCAAACAGATTTCTTTTGCGATGACCCCGGTTGCAACGTATCGCCTCGCGGATGGAACCCCTTGCCGCCGGTACGAGCAACGACTCGATCTGGGCTGGCAATCAAAGATCTATTATGGTATTGCCTGCCGCGGCGAGTCTGGTCTGTGGACGGTCCCGAGAAAATAGCCGGACATCACCCCGGACAGGTGGTGCCCATTCAACAGTATCGGTGGAAATACCACTCGCTCAATTCGACCTTCTCCTTCATCAATTCGTCAACGGTCACAGGTAGGCCTTCGGCAGAAATTCGGTGCATGCCGGTGATCTCCGCTCAGAACTGATCCCACGCCGGACTCCTGCCGACCTTCCAGTTTCACCGAAACGATACCTTTGTCATCCACAACAGCAGAGACCACCCCCTCTGAAATCCGCCGGAAAAAGACGGCTGATGATGCGTCTTTCCTTCGTTTTCCAGGTGCTGCGGCAAGGGCGGTTTCCCTGCCCTTCACTGTTCCTTTCCCTCCGTTCCTCTCCGAAAAACGATTGCAAAAAGGAATCGGGAAAGGTATTGGATGGGGCTGCACCTGTCGCCATGTCGATCACGCCATGACCGGCGATCGGAAAAGTATCAACTGAGAGAAAAAATGCTTGGGACAATTGTCAATGCCGTGGCCATTATCGCCGGGAGCATCACGGGACTCCTCTTCAGCCGGGGAATTCCCGAACATTACAAAGTGACGGTCCAGAACGGGGTAGGGCTTTCGGTTGTCATGATCGGCGTCAAGAGTGCCCTCGTTGCCGATAATCTGCTGGTGGTCATCATCTCCATCGTGGCCGGCGCGCTCTGCGGTGAAATCGCCCGAATCGAGAACAGGCTGGAACAACTTGGCACCTATCTGGAAACCATCGTCGCCGGGAAAAACGGCGGCAATACGGACAGCACCTTCGCCAAAGGCTTCGTAACGGCCAGCCTCGTCTTCTGTGTCGGCTCGATGGCTATTGTCGGATCGCTGGAAAGCGGACTCACCGGCAACCATCAGACCCTGTTCGCCAAGTCGGTCCTCGATGGGGTCACGTCGATCATTTTCGCCTCGACGATGGGCCTCGGCGTCATATTCTCAGCCGTCGCCGTTTTCCTTTATCAGGGCGCGATCACCTTGACTGCCGTATTCATGAAGGGTTTTCTCGTTCCCGCCACCGTCCAGGAAATGACCTCCACCGGCGGCCTGCTGATTCTGGCGATCGGCCTGAATATGCTCGGCATGACCCGGATCAGGGTCGGCAACATGCTGCCGGCGATATTCATGCCGCTGCTCTATTTCGCCCTGAGACAGTGGCTGTCTTGAGGGTGGATGCACGATTACACGGTCAGCTGCCCCATCCTCGACCGGCACCTACTCCCGGTTGGCACACAGTTCATCGCAACGGCATGGATGATCGTTATCCCCGACACTGCCGCCCATCCTGGATCTTCCGGGACGGATAAAAAAATAATCCGGCGACGGATTGCATCATTTTCTCGCACCTCGCCCTCTTTTCTTGTCAGGTAACTATCGCCTGCACACGAGCCATGGTCACCCGTGATTCGTGAAAGGTCGCCCCACCCCCCATATCCGACAGTTTCTGCGAGCTCAAATCGTTGATACCCGCATCGTCTGGGTCCGTCGGCCAGAACAGCCCCTCGGCGACAAGCACTCCCCGTTGCGTATCATGCGACAGCCGCGCCCGGCGGACAATCCTGCCGCGATGGTTCTGTATCAGGACCTGATCACCCTCGGCAACCCCGGCAGTTGCGGCGTCTTCCGGATGGATCAGCAATTCGCCGCACTCCCCGGGATAGCGCTCGCCGAAGGTGCTGTTCAACAGATCGGCATGGGGCGGGATCAGCAGCTTATAGGGAAATCGCGACCGGAGATCGGGGTCGCTGAACTCCCCGGCCCCGGTCAGGCAGGCGAAGGGCGGCTCCACCGGCCCCGATTCGGCGGAGAAGACGAATCGCCCGCTGTCACTCTCGGCACGGGTCGAGCGGAGCCAGGTTCCGACCGCCGGTCCAGCGAGTGGGGTACCTGCCGGCAGACCTTCCATATCCTGCAGATAACCGGCGATGCGCGCTTCGACCGTCTGCCGGAACGGGGCCTCGGCAAACCCCATCTTGCCTGCCAGGGCCTGGAACAACTCGAAGTTGCTGATCGTTTCGCCTTCAGGGGGGATAACCGGGTCAACAATGCCGAGATGGAAATGGCCGTAGGCGGTGTACAGGTCCCGGTTTTCGAGAAAGGTCGTGGCCGGCAGCAGCAGATCGGCATAGCGGGCCGTCGGGGTCATGACCTGGTCATGGACGATTGTGAACAGGTCATCGCGGTCCAGGCCCTGCCGTACCGTCGAGGTGTCGGGACAGGCGGAAAGCGGATTGGCGTTATAAACGAAAAGAGCCCGTATTGATGGCTGACGGACCGTCAATGCCTGGCCGAGCTGGATCATGTTGACGATGGGCGGCGGGCTTTCGGCCAGTTCGGGAAACTGCAACCGGTCGCGGTTGCCGCGAAAGGCCAACGTCGACAGGAGGACGCCCCGACCGGGCCCACCCTGAAAAAGACCGAGAACGGCAGCCAGGGACAGGATGGCCCGCACCGCCATCCCACCCCGGCTGTTGCGGGTCAGGCCGATCCCGATACGGAAAAATGTTCTGGGACTCCGTTTGAGCGTCCGCGCCAGTTCCGCCATCTCGGTGAGCCCAACCCCGCTTGCGGACGTGAACTCATGCCACGGGGTGCGACGCAGGTAACCCTCCAGCCGATCAAAGCCGACGGTCTGATCCTCGAGCATCGTCCGGTCGATGCGATCCTCTTCGCTCAGGACCTTGATCAGGCCAAGGGCGAGGGCGGAATCCCCGCCCGGTTTGACCGCCAGATAGTGGTCAGCGGCCCTGCCGGTGGCGTTGCGGTACGGATCGATGACCAGCAGGCGGCCGCCCTTTTTCCTCGCCTCGGCGACGATCGGCCAGAAATGGACGTTGGTCACTTTGATGTTGATGCCCCAGGCAACGATGAGATCGGAAGCCGCCGCCGTCTCCGGCGGGCTCCCCGGCGCCGTACCGCAATGCCGGGACCAGGCGGCGCCGGCAGTGACGGAGCAGATGGTCTGATCCAGCCGCAAGGCCCCGAGGCGATGAAAAAAGGCATGGCCGGCAAAGCGGTTGACCATGCCCATGTTGCCGGCATAGGAATAGGGCAGCACAGCCTCGCCGCCATGGCGACGCACGACCTCGGCGAGCCTGGTCGTCAGGAGTTCCCAGGCCTCGTCCCAGCCGATCCGCGAAAAACGCCCCTCGCCCTTGGCGCCGGTCCGGATCTGGGGGTAGAGCAGGCGATCCTCGGCGTAGACCCGTTCGATGTAGCGCCGCATTTTCCGGCAGATGAATCCCCGGGTGAAGGGATGATCGCGATCGCCCCGGAGCGAGACGATCCTGCCGTCAACCAGGGTTGCAACGATGCCGCAGCTGTCCGGACAATCGAGCGGACAGATGGTCTTCCTCTCCTCCCTCATGGTTCCTGCCTGCAACGTCGGCACTCCTGTCCGGGCTGTGTCCGCAACTGCATCCCCTCCTGTTTTCCGGGGTTCACCGGACGGCAAAGACAACGTTGACCGTGACCGTCACATCCATCTCGCCGGCCGGCAGCACTGATGGCGCCCCCTCCGCCACCGCCTGCATCTGCGGCGTCGTCCGGAAATAAGGGACTGGTTGGGCGTTGCCCTCGCTTTCGCTGATCTGTAGCGGCTTCTCCACCACCAGCCCGGACAGCTGGGCCAGCGACTCAGCCTTCTGCCGCGCCTCCTCGAAGGCAAGAACACGGGCCCGGTTGACCAGTTCCTTGCGGTTCTTGATTTCGAAACTCACCGAGTGCATCTCGAGTTGATGGATGGTGCCGAAGGCGTCAAGGATCTTCGCCACCCGATCGGGCCGGACATCGATCTCGGGGATCGAGATGTTGAGACTCTGCTCGACGCGCTGGCCGAGCAATCGCCGCTCACCGTCGCTCCAGTCGTATTCCGGGCGAAACGACAGCTGGGAAGTCTGGATATTGCGCTCCGGTATCTCGTTTTTTTTCAGGATATCAAGGACCCTGGCCAGTTTTTGATTCGCCTGCTGCTGCGCCTTACCGGTCGTTTCCGCCAGTTCCGAAACCCCGGCGGTGATCCTGACATGGTCGGGCTCAACGACGATCCGTCCCTCTCCGGTCGCCGTGATGGTCCGCTGCGTCACCGCGGCCGCCTCGGTCTTATTTTCCACTACCGGTCGGCTCCGGTCTTCGATGCGGATCCCAGTCTGCTGCAGCCTGTCGGCGGCAAACACGATTGCGGCGCAGACGAGGATCGCCGCGACCACCACGCCCCACTGCTGATTTTTCATCTTCTCACCTTCCCCTGCTGCCTGAATTTGATCTCAATCCCTTCTCTTGTCAGCCATCCCCAAAGGGCAATTGTATAGCCTAGCGGATGCACTTCCCTCAGGCAAGCCAATTTCTGCTTTTCCCTTTACAGACCAGGACCGACGCTGCATAGTACACTCAGTCAGCTGCACCACGCTCCCGTCCGAACACAACGTAAAAAAACGACAGCGTCTCCGGGCCACGACGACGCTTTCCCCGCTCGACCCAACCTCCGACCCAGTGCGCAGGCAATGACAACAGCATCTTCCCTCCTCCAGCCGTCGGCTGGTCGAATTTACTGCGACTACTGCCCAGGTTATTGCTGCTACCGGCTCAAGGGCTCGACGCTCTTGATCACTGCGGAGGATATCAACAGACTTGCCCGGCATTTTGAAATCAGCGACGGTGAAGTGCGCAAGCGTTACATCGAAGGCAGGAACACCTTCAAAACGAGAAGCGATGGCTCCTGCCCCTTCCTCAGCAACGACAGGATGTCCAGGCGGTGCTCGGTGCATCCCGCCCGCCCCCGTCAATGCCGGGAATTTCCCCATGACCAGCCCTGCCCCTACCTGCTGCAGGCCAATCTTCTCGAACAGATCCAGCCCCGGATAGAACAGGCCCTGGCCCGGCCGGGGCAATCGGAATGATCATGGAGGCAATGCCTGACACCCTTCCCGGCAATCGCTGACGACGGGAAGTGCGGCCGATGGCGATCAGTTGAGCCGGGCCGGATCGCCCTCGGCGGGGAGATACCCCCGGACAATCGTACCGCTCCCAGGTCTGGACCAGATCCTGATCTCTCCCTGGTGCCGGCGAAATGACGAGCCGAGTTCGACACAATTGTCTGGTCGAGTGCGTCGCTGTCAGATAGATTTGGCCGCAGATGTCAGATCAACCCAAAAATATTGAGGACCAGATGAAACAGTTCCGCTTCAAGAAGCTCGATGCATTCGCCGCCGGCCAATCAAGCGGCAACCCGGCCGGAATGATTGCAGTCGATTCCTTCGCCGATATTACTCCCGAAGAAATGCAGCAGATCGCCCGCGAACTGCGGGGTTTCGTCACCGAAGTCGGATTTGTCTGCCGAGTGGGTCCGGACCAGGTCGTCTTGCGTTATTTCTCAGCGGAACGGGAGGTTCCCTTCTGTGGTCACGCGACAATTGCCATCCTTTACGATCTGTTCGCCAACGACCCTGACCTTCGGAAACTGCCGGCGATCCATGTCGATACCACAACCAGCAGCTTGACCGCGGAGAACAGGGTCGCGACGGAGGACGCCGTCTTCATCAGTGCCCCCAATCCGGTATCCGGCAGGCAGGACATCGCCGGAACCTCTATCGCCGCGGCGCTCGGCATCAATCCGGCGGACATCTCCACGTCCCTGCCGACCGCGAAGATCAATGCCGGACTCGAGACCCTGATCGTCCCCTTCACCACCCTGCGATCGACACTGACGGTGTTGCCCGACCAGGATCGGCTCAGAAGATTCTGCGAGGACCATGCGATCGACATCGTCACCATCTTCACTGGTGAAACCGCGAGGTTCGATGCCGCCTGGCGCAGCCGCGTCTTCGCCCCTCGCTTCGGCTACCTCGAGGACCCGGCAACCGGCTCCGGCAATGCCGCGCTCGGCCACTACCTGCTGCAGCAGGGCCTCTGGGAGGGAGAAACCCTCATCATCGAACAGAACGGCGAGCGCGATGATCCAAATATCGTCAAGCTCATGGCGCGGGGTGGAGGCAATGGAGGTCTGCAGATCTTTGTCGGCGGCGGCGCCGTCAGCCGGATTGAAGGGTGGTATCTGCTCCACCAGCCAGGGTCATGAAGTGAGGCGGTGCCCCAGAGCCGCGGCGCGACGATCCTACCAGTAGCGGTAAAAATGGTGCACCGGACCGTGGCCGTGGCCGAGGGCATAGGAGGCGCCGGCGGCTATGGCGCCGGTGATGTACTCTTTGGCCTGCCGCACCGCCGCTTCGATACCCTCGCCGCGGGCGAGAAAGGCGGCGATCGCCGACGACAGCGTACAACCGGTGCCGTGGTTGTTGCGGGTGGCGATCCGTTGCCCCGGCAGGACGAGCAGTTGCTGGCCGCCGTCGAGACAGAGGATATCATCGCAGGCGGCGGATTCGAGGTGTCCGGCCTTGACCAGGACGTTGCGGCACCCCATCGCCGCCAATGCAACCGCCGCCTCGCCGATCGCCTCGGCGGTGACGATCTCCCGCCCCAGCAGAACCGAGATCTCGGGCAGGTTGGGAGTGACCAGTTCGGCCAGGGGCAGAAGGTCCTTCTTCAAGGCGTCGACCGCCTCGTCCTGCACCAGCCGATCACCGCTCTGGGCAACCATCACCGGATCGAGGACGATCCGGCCGATACCGTGCCGCCGCAGCCCCTCGGCCACCTCCCTGATCAGCTCCGGTGAAAAGAGCATGCCGATCTTCACGACATCGCAGCCGATATCGGAGAGTACGGCATCCATCTGGGCCCGGACGAACTTCACCGGCACCGGGTGGATGGCGGTGACGCCGCAGGTATTCTGGGCGGTCAGGGCGGTGATGACGCTCATGCCGTAGCAGCCGTTGGCGGCGATGGTCTTCAGATCGGCCTGGATACCCGCCCCGCCGCCGCTGTCCGAGCCGGCAATGGTCAACACCCGGTGATAGGTCCTGGTCTCGTTGTTCATATCCTTTTTCCTCCCCAACTCTGCTCAACCCGCCCCTTCAACCCGGTAACATCGCGCCCCCGCGCCATCCCCTTTCGGTCAACGGATAGCGCGACAGATCGGCCCTCGGCTCGATCTTCATGCGGCGCTGAACCGACTGCGCTCGGCGGCCTCCTCCGGGCGGAGATTATAGAGGGCGTCGAGCAGATTGATCATGAACGACCCGGGACCGACAGCCTTCTCTCCCGCCATCTCACCGGCGATGTTGAAGCAGGCCAGGCCGGTCGCCGCCGCCGACAACGGATCGGGATCGACGGCGAGAAAGGCGCCGATGATCGCCGTGGCCGAACAGCCGGTGCCGGTCACGGCCGTCATCAGGGGATGGCCGTTGGCGATCCTGACGGCTCTTTCGCCATCGGTCACCAGGTCGACCTTCCCGGTGACCGCCAGGGTGGTCTGCAGGGAGGTGGCGAGCCGGGCGGCCACCTCGACGGCCTCATCGACGGCGTGGACCGCGTCGACACCCCGACCGGCCGCCGCGCCATCGCCGAGGGAAAGGACCTCGGAGGCGTTGCCGCGCACGACGCTGACCCTGGTCTCGGCCAGTATCCTCCGGGCCGCGGCCGTCCGCAGGGCGGTGGCCCCGGCCCCGACCGGATCGAGGATGATCGGCCGGCCGAGGACGGTCGCCCTTCGCCCCGCCAGCACCATCGCATCGACCCAGCGGTCGGTGAGGGTGCCGATGTTGAGGACCAGGGATCCGGCCAATCCGACCATCTCCTCGACCTCGCCTGCGGCGTGGGCCATGACCGGCGAGGCGCCGAGCGCCAGCAGGACGTTGGCGGTATAGTTCATCACCACGAAATTGGTGATATTGTGGACAAGGGGTGTGCCGGCGCGAATCTTTCTCAGATTTTCCGCCGTTTTTCCGGGGAGCTGGGTGATGATGCTCATGGTTTTGTCGAAAATCGATGGCAGTGAAAAGAGACGAAAGACGAGGCGAAAAATCGGCACGGGCAATCGGCAGCACCTTTGCCGCCGTTCCCCCGGCACCAACGTCCGTGGTGATCGTTTATAGGGATAACGACCGGTGTTGTCAACCTTTTCGCGGCCGGCAGATCTCGCGGCAACCGCCGGCGTCTCTGTTATTGGCCGCTCTCCAGCCTAGCTGTTCTGTCGCTGCAGTTTCCGCCTGACGCTCTCGACCTTGTCGTCCATCCCCTGATCGCGGTCGGTGCGGGTGCCGAGTTTGATGGTCGTGGTGATCCGCGGTGCCCCCAGCGCGTGCACCCGCTCGTGGCAGCGCTTGACCGCCGCCATCACCTCGTCCCACTCCCCCTCGATATTGGTGCCGTAGGCGTGGAGACTGAACTTGAGTCCGGCCTCAGCCAGCACCTCCTGGCAGGCGGCGACATAGGCCGAGACCGAAACCCCGACCCCCATCGGCACGACACACAGATCCATGATTACGCGCATATCTTTCCTCCCTGATGGTGGATTGCCGGGTGCCGCAACGATCAGCGAAACATCACCGCACTCCTGTTCCATTATACATCATGAACACAACTCCGCCAAACCGCCTCACCGCCGGCGGATGGAGGCGGTCTCGGCGACGCGATCACAGGCTGTCGCGGCCTTTGGCCAGGAAAAAAAGCATCCCCGCGATCCAGCCGTCGCCTTCGCGCCGCAGGCGGATGGTCTCGCGGTGACGAACCGCCCAACCGGTCGTGGCGGCGAGATCGCCTATAAAGTCAGGACAATGGGCGAATCTGCCGGTCGACTGCAGGCAATAGGTCGGCGTCTCGGCGCTCTCGATCGAGAAACAGAGGAGGGCGTCGTCGGTGGTTTTCAGGTGCACCGCCGCCAGCATCGGTTCAGGATCGCCAAGGTAGATCAGGACATCGGCCAGGGTCACCAGGTCATAACGGACCGCAGTCCCTTGCAGGAAGGGGAGGATGCCTTCGACCTCCAGATGCTGGTACAGCCGTTTCGACCTGGTCCGGGCGATCATTTCCTCGGCGAGGTCAACCCCGGTGAGACAGGCGCAGATATCGGCGAAGGCGGCCCCCACCAGCCCGGTGCCGCAGCCCAGGTCGAGGAGATGGGCAAACCTCCGGCCGGCGCCGGCGAGGAGATCGACACCACGCCGCAGTCCTTGCGGAACTTGATAGCCCAGGCCCTGCACCAGGCTGTCTTCGAAACCTTCGGCATAGCCGTTGAAGACGGCGCGGACGTACTCGTCGGCGGCAGTCCCGATCTTCTCCCCCCGCAGCGCGGCAACCATGTGGCGGGCCGTCTGATGGCCGGGATGCAGTTCCAGCAAACGGCAATAGGTCCTGCAGGCCTCGTGAAGCTTGCCCTGCAGGTGCAGGAGGTAGGCGAGGCCGCCGGTCGCCGCCTGATGGTCGGGCTGCAGCACCAGCAAGCGGTCGAGAACCTTTGCCGCCTGATCGTATCGGCACAGTTCTCTGTAGCAGCCGGCGAGGTTGTAGAGGCAGTCGACATCGTCCGGGGCATGTCGTGTCAACTGCTCGTAGACGAGGGCGGCGTTGCCGGTCCTGCCGCATTTCTGCAGACAGAGTCCGAGGTTGTAGAGCAGGTCGGGATCGTCACCGGCCTCGTCCATGGCCTGCAGGTAATGCTCGAGCGAGGCCTCGAATCTGTCCTGGGCATAGAGCAGCAGGCCGATATTGTAGTGGAGGGCGGCGGAATCGGGAAAATAAGGAAGGAGACGGACATACTCCGCCTCCGCCTCGGCATAGCGCCCTTCCCGCTGCATCAAGGCGGCGCTCCGGTAGATGCTGTCGGCCAGAGCGGCGGAGATCGAAGGCGGCCCGGTCATACCCCGCCTCCGGTTGTGACGCTACTGTCGACGGCCTTCATCTGTATCTCCTCATCCTTGTCCTCCCAGCGGATTGACGGGGCCGGCCGACCCCGCCTTCTGAGTATTACCGTTGCCGCAGTCGGAAATGCAATCTCTTTCCTCGCCGGGCGCCGCCGACCGCTGCGCCGCAGGAACGGCATCGTGCGACAGCGGTGTCGCGATCCCTCGCCATGACGGCAATAGGCCGCGACCAACTCCCTGTGTTTGTCCTTGTCAATTCTTTGGCGCTACCCTACTCTATTGGAAAATTCAGCATCCATGCAGCTTGAACAAAAGGCCCGGGCATACGGCTGACGCAGGCTGATCGAGGGGATGGGCGAAGGGTCCGGACCGCCTCCCGGCCGGCACGACCGGCGGTTCCTGCATGCATCGAAGAGAGGGTGAATTGAAGCCGATCAATCAAGACAGACCACCGGAACAAGTGGAATCGGTCACCTGGCCTCGGCACATGGCCACGGTGGAGATCGTCATCGCCAATGCCGTCCCGGTCATCGGCGTGTGGTTCCTCGGCTGGCAGGCCTGGCGGCCGATCTTCTTCTACTGGCTCGACGGCCTGCTCGCCCTGTGGGGCCTGGGGGTGGTCGCCGCCGCAGTCTCCATCCGTGAAACGCCGTTCAAGGCATCGGGGGCCAAACTCTGGCTGACCAAGACCGCCGTGGTCGTGCTGGTGCTGGCCATCCTCTCCATCCCCTCGGTGTTCACCGCCTGCTATCTTTTCGGGACGTTGCACCAGCCCCCCGATGAGATCCTGTCCCGGATATTCTCCGGCTACGGCGTCTGGATCTCGCTGCTGGTGGTCATCGGCTCGTATATTGCCCAGACGATCGGCGAATTACGCTGGCGCCCGGCTGTGACCCTCAAACAATCCGGCAAGGAACGGGCCAATCTGTTCATCCACCGTACGCTGCTGATGGGCCTGCTGGTCCTCTGGGACAGTTGGGGCCAACCGTCCGGATCGCTGCTCGCGATCTATGTCCTGGCCGTGGCCTGTCTCTATACCTATACCCAACTCTATCCCGAACGCTACCTGCGTCTGATCGGCTTTCCGACCAGGACCCACAAGACTGTGGCCAAAGCGACCGAAAAGACCGCAACGACAAAGAAGGACCGACCAACCCACCGCTGACAGCTGCCATCGACACAGGGAACCAACCCATCCGTCTGTATTGTCTCCGTTTTGCGTACCAACGGGATTATCCAGTGAGCCGAGTCCCGGACCGGTCAACGATCACCGCTCTTGCCCCTGGGAATCTCGCGCATTGCGGAACGGTCCGCAAATGCTTATGACTTCAACAATAGACGCCCATTCGCCGCTATCGGCTCAGGGCGATGACACCTCAACCTCACAGACAAAGGGGATGCACCCATGAACCTGATCTCCCACATACGACGACTCACCGTCCTGTTCGCCGCTCTCGGCCTGATCCTTCTCCAGACCGCCCCGCTTGCCGCCGCCCTCTACGAGGACGATGTCTCGACCGGCGAGTACCTTTACCTTAAAGGCATGGTGCGCACGATCTCCGTGGCCGACAGATCGGTGGTCCTCGAGCAGACTAAAGGTCCTCGCGTCACCATCCGCGTCACCCCTGACACCGAGTTAGAGGGGATCGGCAAACTCGAGGATCTGCAGGCCAGGCAGATTATCAAGGTCTGGTACCGACCGGATCAGGATGGGAACCTGGGACTGAAGATCCTCCGACTGCCGGACCTGGGGTGTTGAGACGATAGTCCCCCTCCCTTTCTCCACAGGAGATGCAGCGATGAACAGGATGATAAGGATGGTGTTGATGATGCTCGCGGCCGTCGTCTTCCTCCGGGTTGAAAGCGGCGCCGCCGCCTTGAACCACGGCGGCGCCTTGTCCGGGGTCATGACGGCCAATGTCTATTTCGACGTCAACATCGGTGATCCGGCCAAACTGCGGACCCGGCTGCAACTGATTGAAACGACCTACACCCAGCTGGTTGCCGCCGGCTTTTCACCGCGGGTGGTGATCGGGATCAGGGGCATGGCCAGCAACTACTTCACCAGGGACGCCGACTACGTCCTCGAGGCCGATCTGCCGCTCAAAAAAGAGATCGCGGCAAAGATCGAAAAATTGAGGACCATGGGGTTTGCCGTCGAACAGTGTCGCATCGCCGCCGAACTGCAGCAGATAAAGGTCGCCGACTTCCTGCCCCTGGTGCAGGTCGTCGACAACGGCTATGTCTCGATGATCGGCTACCAGGCCCAGGGGTATGCCTACGTACCGATGGACTGACGGGGGAGTGTACAGACAGTGCAACCGGCAGCCACTATGACTGTCGTATCACATCTTGATGAAAACGTTTCAGGTACCGCAAGGGAGGGAGACATGGCATTCTGGGATTTGAACACCTTGCCGCTGGAGGAGTTCCGGCCGGGCATAGTCAGCAAGGCGGAACTCGGCAACGACCTCATCATGGTGTGCATGGAGATCGCCGCCAACATGGAAGATGCCGGTCATGTCCACACCTTCGACCAGTGCGGCGTGGTCCTCGATGGGAAGATTGAGATGTTCGTCGGCGATGACCGCCGGCTTCTCCATGCCCATCACAGCTATTTCATCCCCGCCGGCGCACGTCATGGCTGGAAAACCTTTGATGAAGCGGCCACGCTCCTGGATGTGACGGTGAAACAGCCGCCGAGATAGCCGGAGACGGTGGCCATCCCGGCCGGTGGAGCATGAGGCGAGGCCCGGCCCCCGCCTCTCCGCCATGAGTTTCCTGTCGATAGCGAAGGAAACTCATGGGGAACCGGATCAGGAGAAATTCAAGCAAGCAGACGGGACACGTTCGTCAGGCCGCCCATTTGGCATCGACCTGCTGCTGGATCCTGCTGACCATATCGGCGTCGAGGGATTTAAAGCGTCCCTGGGCGGCAAAATAGTCGCTGACCGGCGGCCGCTTTTTGCCGACGAGCCGTTGTGAAGGCGGAGAAAGACTGAAGTTGCCGTTCTCGATTTCATACAGGTCGAAGAGCCCCGTCTCGACGGCAAGTCTGCCCACCTTGATCGTGTACCTCGTATCGAAACCCCACCCCGGCGGACAGGGGGTATGGACGTGGATGTACTTCGGCCCGACGATGGTGGCGGCCTTCTTGACCTTGTCATAGAGATCGAGCGGAAAAGCGGCGGAGGCGGTGGCGACATACGGGATGCCGTGGGCGGCGATGATGGCCGGGACGTCCTTTTTCATCTGCAGCTTGCCCTTGATCGGGGTCGTCGTCGTCAGGACGCCCTGGGGGGTCGTGCCGGAACGCTGGACACCGGTATTCATGTACGCCTCGTTGTCGTAACAGATATAGATGATGTTATCGCCCCGCTCGCAGGCCCCCGACAGGGCCTGAATCCCGATATCGCTGGTGCCGCCGTCGCCGGCCCAGGCCACGACATTGATATCGTCCTTGCCCAGCGCCTTCATGGCGCTCCTGACACCGGTGGCCGCAGCCGCGGTCGAGGCGAAGGTGACATTGACGCAGGGGAGTTTGGTCGAGGCCACCGGGTAGAGGCCCTGCATGACGGTAAGGCAGCTGGGCGGCACCACCAGAAGGGTGTTTTTGCCCAGGGCCTTCAGCCCGATGCGGTAGACGATGGACAGACCGCAACCGGTGCAGGCCCGGTTTCCGGGATGGACGAACTCTTCTTCAGTCAGGTTTAAAATGGTTGTCTTCTCAGCCATGATGCTCTTCCTGTAATTTTAAGCCGATCCAGCGTGGCGTATCTTCGATTGCCGCCGGCCTGGCGCATGATTCCGCCAAAGCGTCGAGCAGCTGCTGCGTTCTGATCTCCCTGCCGCCAAGCCCGAGGATGTAGTTGTGGAGAATCGGCCGGTCGTCCATACGATAGAGGGCCGATTTGATGTCGCTGTACAGCGGCCCCTGGTTGCCGTAGCTCAGGGCCTTCTCGAAGACGATGACGCATTCCTTGCCGGCAAGGGCGGCAACAATGGCCTGGTCGGGGAAGGGCCGATACATGTGCACGCCCATGACGCCGATGGCGATGCCTTCCTCCCGCATGATGTCGATGACATCGCGCAGCTGATAGGACAGCGAGCCGACGGCGACGGCAACAAAGCGGGCGTCATCGCAGCGGTACTGCTCGACGAAGGGACTGCCGCCGCGGCCGAAGCGCTGCGTGAACTCGCGATCGATCTCGGCATAGCTGTCGAGGGAGGCGCGGAGATCCTGGTGCAGATTGTGGCGGATCTCGAAATACCCCGGCCGCATGGTGCCATCGACCCCCGGACGGACATCGGGCAGAGTCACAGTGTTGAAGTTGCCGGGATTTTCCGGATCGAGGAAGTGCTTCGGGACGAACGGCGGCAGGAAGGCATCGACCTCGCTCTGCTCCGGCAGATCGAACGGCATATAGGTATGGGACAGCAGATAGCCGTCGTAGCACACCATGACCGGGATGCTGACGGTCTGGGCGAGCCGGAAGGCCTTGATCACCGTATCGATGATCTGCTGGTGATCGCTGGCGTACAGCTGGATCCAGCCGACGTCCCGCTGCGCCATGCTGTCCTGCTGGTCGTTCCACACCGTCCACGGCGCCCCGATGCCGCGATTGACGACACACGTGACGATCGGCAGGCGGGCGCCGACGGCCCAGTGCAGTTGCTCGTTCATATACAGCAGGCCATTGGCGCTGGTGGCGGTGAAGGTCCTGGTGCCGGCCGTCGAGGCGGCGATGCAGACAGCCATCGCACTGTGCTCGCTCTCCACCGGTATATACTGGGCGGGGAGCTGTTCCGACTCGACGAATTCCGATAATTTCTCCGTCAGCGGGGTCTGAGGCGTGATCGGATAGGCGGCGATGACCTGGACCCGTGAGAGTTTGACGCCCGTTGCCGCGGCGACATTTCCCGATTCGATGATGTACATGGTGCTATTTCTCCTTTCCGATCTGGCTGGCTTCGTCCACCATCTCGATGGCATCGGCGGGGCACTCCTCGGCACAGATGCCGCAGCCCTTGCAATAGTCGAGGTCGATGACGGGTGGAATGGTCTTGCTGACGACACAATCAGGGCAAAGGAGCCAGCAGTTGAAACATGCCATTTTCCCGGTTTTGGCCGGAATACACTTGTCGTTGTCGATAATGGGCCGCTTGACCCGCCAGGAACCGGTATTGCCGCCGTCGCCGGGCCCCGGCTGGCTTCGTGAGATCATCTCACAGTAGGTTTTCGTTGCCATTTCTTACTCTCCGATGAAGGTGTGTTCATAGGCGATGCGGGCCGCCCTGGCATTCAGTTCCGGTTTCTTGCCGGCAAATTCCTCTTCAATGGCGCGGGCCAGAGTATCGATATCGACAAGGCCGCTGGCCTTGGCAAAGGCGCCGATGATGCCGCTGTTGACGATGCCGGGTTTCAGCCCTGCCTCAACCCCATGGGCCGTGACATCGGCAACGGCCACCCGGGCGTTGCCGAAATTGTAATTCGAGGCGGGCGGCGGCGCGTTGAGAACCACCAGACCGTTTTCCTTCAGGCCGGCCACCACGTCAACCTCCTGGAGCAGGGTGGCGTCGAGGACGATCACCATATCGGGGGTGGTGATCGGCGAGAGATCGTATATTTTCTCCCGGGAGATCTTCAGCGAGGTGAAGACCGGAGCGCCGCGCCGCTCGGTGCCGAACGTCGGCGCCATGACCACGCCTTTGTAACCGCAGACGAAAGCGCCGTTCGCCACGATCTTGGCCGCAGTGATGGCGCCCTGGCCCCCGCGTCCGTGCCATCGTATTTCAATGATGTCTTTTCTCATTTTTCACCGCTTCGGTAAAATTTGCCGGTGACGCAAAGATCTGCACCACCGGCGGTTAATGCCTCACAACCCTGTCTTCGGTCTATCATCCCGGCATCGGCCGGGGATTGTCGTCAGCAGTTTTTCCCTCTATGACCTTACCCGCCCAGGCGACGGCATACGACGTCGTCTACAACCGAGCGCTCGATCAAATACCACTCCACTCTACCACAATGTCGCGTTCAGGTAAACACACCGGTTACTGCCACCAGTCGATCGAAACCGGCAGATCAGGACATTGCCGGCACTCAACGGTACGGAATCCTTCCCCTATCAGGCGGGAATATGTCACAACCCTGCAGCCATGTCTCCGAAAAAAAGCGGCACTTTGCCCTGGGATTGTGGTATGGTGGCAACGGTTCGGAGCCCTTTATCTTACGCTTGAACCGGGTCGGCCGAGAATCTCTCAGCCAAGGCCTCGAGCTTGTTTTTATTGACATTTTCCCACATTTTCAGCAAACAGCAGTAAATATATGCATCATTACAATTTACGGAAGGAGCCATGATGGAAATAGCACTCAGAAAAGCGGCCAGCCTGAAGAATCACCCCGATGAATCCGCGCTGGGATTCGGAACCATCTTCACCGATTACATGTTCAACATGGACTACAATCTCGAAAAGGGTTGGCATAATCCCCGCATCGAGCCCTATGGGCCGATGGAAATGGACCCGTCGACCATCGTGCTGCACTACGGCCAGACCATTTTCGAAGGTTTGAAGGCCTACCGCACACAGAGCGGGGCCGTCCAGCTGTTCCGCCCGATGGACAACCTCAGACGCCTCAACCAGTCGGGAGACAAGCTCTGCATCCCGCCTGTCGACGAGGAGTTCGTCCTCCGCGCCCTGATCGAACTGCTCAAGGTCGAAAAGGACTGGGTGCCGAGCGCGCCCGGGACTTCGCTTTACATCCGCCCCACCATCGTCGCCACCGATCCCTACGTCGGTCTCCGCGTATCGCAGACCTACCGTTTCTTCATCATCCTGTCACCGGTCGGCGCCTACTATCCAGAAGGATTCAACCCGGTCAAGATCTGGGTGACCTCCAAGTATGTCCGGGCCGTCCGGGGCGGATTGGGCGAGGCGAAAACCGCCGCCAATTATGCCGCCAGCCTCTACGCCACCGAGATGGCCCACAAGGAGGGGTACACCCAGGTGATGTGGCTCGACGGCGTCGAGCTGAAATATGTCGAGGAGGTGGGGTCGATGAACATCTTCTTCATCATCGGCGACGAACTGATCACCCCGATGCTCAACGGCAGCATCCTCGCCGGCGTCACCCGCAACTCGGTCATGACTCTGGCCCGGTCATGGGGGATGAAGGTCACGGAGCGCAGGATCAGCATCGATGAGGTCTATGCCGCCAACGAGCGGGGAGAGCTGAAGGAGATCTTCGGTTCAGGAACCGCCGCCGTTATTTCGCCGGTCGGCCACATGAAGTTTGACGGCACCGAAATCACCATCGGCGACGGCGGCGTCGGTCCCGTTTCCGCCCGGCTGTTCAAGGAGCTGATGGATATCCAGTACGGCAGGGCCGGAGATCCTTTCGGCTGGACCGTGCCGGTGGCATAGGAGAAGAGAGGCAACGGCGGTGGTTCAGCACCGGGAGTCAGGCAGGGGGCGGAAGAACCGATCGCAGCCCCCTGGCCGATGGCTGCCGGGGACGTGATACAGGGCAGGTGGATGGTCGGGGCGTTAACACAACAGGCGAGGAAAAAGGAATGAGTGCAGAAAAGATCAGTCAGCGAATCAAGTACTATATGGAAAAGCGGAATATCGACATCGACAGGCTCGCCGAAAGCACCGGGCTCGACAAAGAGTTCATCACCACCATGCTGCAGGAGAACGTCTACCCCCCGCTGGGCCCGATGATCAAGATCGCCCGGACCCTCGGTGTCCGTCTCGGCACCTTCCTCGACGACCAGGAGTCTACCGATCCCTACATCGTTCGCAGTGCTGAACGGCTGACCAAATTCAGCGTTCTTTCCGAAAAGAACAAGCCGGCATCGCTCAACTTCTTCTCTTTGGGGATGGGCAAGACCGATCGCCACATGGAACCGTTCTTCATCGAGGTCATGCCGGAATCGGCCGTCAGGAAAACGCTGTCCTCCCATGAAGGCGAGGAGTGGATCGCCGTGCTCAAGGGCAGCATCGAGGTGATCTACGGCAAGGAGACCTACATCCTCGAGGAGGGCGACAGCGTCTACTACAACTCCGTGGTACCCCACTACGTCAGCGCCCGGGGCGGCGAAAAGGCCCAGATCCATGCCGTAGTCTACATACCGGAATAAGGGAGGCGCCATGGAACAGACACTTCCGCTGCTCGAAATGACCCTCGGGCAGATGCTCGATGCGACCGTCGCCAGATACCCCGACAACGACGCCATCGTCTACGTCGACCGCAACTTCCGCCTGACCTACCGCCAGTTCCAGCAGGCCGTCGACGACCTGGCCAAGGGGCTGATGGCGCTCGGCGTACAGAAGGGAGAAAAGGTCGCCATCTGGGCCACCAACATTCCCAACTGGGTGATCCTCCAGTTCGCCACCGCCAAGATCGGGGCGATCCTGCTCACCGTCAACATCAACTACAAGAGCGCCGAGATCGAGTACCTGCTCGGCCAGTCGGATACCGAGAACCTCTTCCTGATCGACGGCTATCAGGACACCGACTATATCAACACGATCTACGACCTGGTTCCGGAACTGAAGACCATGGAGCGTGGCCGGCTGGTCAGCAGCCGCTTCCCGCGCCTCAAACGGGTCTGCTTCCTCGGTCTGGAGAAACACCGGGGCATGTACTCGATGCCCGAGATCAACGCCCTGTCAGTGATGGTCAGCGACGAGGAGTACCAGGCCCGCCAGGACACCCTCTCACCCTATGATGTCGTCAACATGCAGTACACCTCGGGAACCACCGGCTTTCCCAAGGGGGTCATGCTGACCCATCACAATATCGGCAACAACGGGTACTTTGTCGGCGCGAACCAGCTTCTGACCGAGAAAGACCGGCTGTGCGTGCCGGTGCCGCTGTTCCACTGCTTCGGCTGCGTCATGGGGGTCATCGGCTCGGTCAGCCACGGTTCCTGCCTGGTGATCCTCGAGGGCTTCGACCCGGTCATGGTCATGACCTCGGTCGAGAAGGAGCGCTGCACCGCACTGTACGGCGTGCCGACGATGTTCATCGCCATCCTCGACCATCCGCTGTTCGCCAAGTTCGACTTCTCGTCGCTGCGGACCGGGATCATGGCCGGCTCGAACTGCCCGATCAAGGTCATGGAGCAGGTCATCGACAAGATGCACATGACCGATGTCACCATCTGCTACGGCCTGACCGAGACCTCGCCGGTCATGACCTATACCCGTATCGGCGACGATATCCGCCTGCGGGTGGAGACCGTCGGCCGGGCCCTGCCCCACATCGAGGTCAAGATCATCGACCCCAAAACCGGCGAGACCCTGCCGCCCGGAACTCAGGGCGAGGTGTGCTGCCGCGGCTACAGCGTCATGAAGGGCTATTACAACAACGAGGAAGCCACCCGCAAGACGATCATCGAGGACGGCTGGCTGCGCTCCGGCGACCTCGGCATCCTGGACGAAGCCGGCAACCTCCGGATCACCGGACGCCACAAGGATATGATCATCCGCGGCGGCGAGAATATCTATCCCCGGGAGATCGAGGAGTTCCTCTACCACATGGACGGCATCAAGGATGTCCAGGTGGCGGCCGTGCCGAGCCCGAAATACGGCGAGGAGGTGGGGGCATTCGTCATCCGCCGGGAGGACGCCAATATCGAGGCGAGCGATGTTATCGACTTCTGCCGGGGCAAGATCGCCCGTTTCAAAGTGCCCAAGTATGTTCACTTTGTCGACGGCTATCCGATGACGGCCAGCGGGAAGATCCAGAAATACAAACTGTCGGAGATGTCGGAAGAGATCTGGCCGGAGAGGATCTGACAGGGTTGTTGCGCGTTAGCCGTTGTCAGGGAACGACATGGCCAATTCAATCTTCGAGAACGGCATAAGGAGCCGTAACGAAATAAAGAAAAAGGTCATGTCATTTCGTAACGGCTCCTGAACATCCATCAACTCCACCCTCGTGACCGCTCCCCAGCTGTCACGAGGGTGGCATCAGATCAGAGAATGATCATCTCTTCTCCGATATAGATGACGGCCAGGATTTTCGCCGAGGTATCTCCATGACAGGAGATGATATGCGGAACGCTGGAATCGTAGTAAATCGAATCACCCGGGTTGAGTATGGCCTTATGATCCAAAAGGCTGACCTCGACTTTCCCTTCAAGGACATAGATGAATTCCTCACCGCTATGCCTGTTGGCGAGAACATCCTGCTCTTCCTTGGGGTTGAGGGTGACCAGGAAGGGTTCCATCTGACGGTTTTTTTTCTGCAGGCCGAGCCCCTGATAGGTGTAGCCGCACGATTTGGCATAGGCTGAACTGAACCGGGGAGGAACCGCCGCGCCGTCATCGCTTCTGACGATACAGAACGGAGAGTCGCCGCTGTCGCCGAAAAGATCTCCCACCGGCACGGCAAGTGCCTTGGCAAGGTTGATGAGAACACCCAGCGGAGGAGCGAGTTCATTCGCTTCCATTTTGACCAGATCCGCCTCCGATATTCCCGACTGCCTGGCCAGATCGGCAGGAGAAAGTGCTTTTTCGATTCTAGCGCTCTTTATTTTTTCTCCGACGCTCATGCTGTTGTTGGGCATTGTCTATCTCCTTTCAGGGGTGACCATTTGTTGACTGCGGGATTATTGATAATTTTAGATATACTGCAAATTCTGCGACTGAGCAACGGGAGTTTCCTGCATGCCGTTCCGGAACCCGCACCACAACCGGAGCCATGCATACCGGTCCTCAGACCCGTCGTTTTTATCCGGAGGAACATGAATGACGATTTTCTCTCGCCTGATGTTCAGTTACTTCGCCCTGCTGATCATGGCAACGGCGGTGAGCGCGTACTCCATCATCCAGCTTGGACAGATCCGGGGAATCACCCATTCGATCATCCT
Organism: uncultured delta proteobacterium; assembly: GCA_963847035.1. Lineage (GTDB taxonomy): Bacteria > Desulfobacterota > Desulfobulbia > Desulfobulbales > Desulfocapsaceae > Desulfoprunum. The sequence goes on from CAWJYH010000002.1 coordinate 134,608, forward strand.
TCATGACACCAACCTGCTCGATCTTCACAAGAACATGGCCGACGCCCTGCTGTCGGCTTCGCGCTATGAAAAAAACATTGCCGTCATGTGGGACCCGACGCTGTATCGGAGCTTTCTCGTCTCGAAGAAGGATTTCGAACAATACCTTCATGAGGCGATGGGTCTGGCGGAACCGGGGGAGATGCAGGAGTTGCTGCTCCGTCTGGGGGGTAATCATCGAACCTATCAGACGCTGGTCGCGAAAGAGGTGGCCCTGCTGGAGACGGGCAGGCCCCTTCCTGAAAATCGCAGCGGCGACGAAAAGGAACAGGTCCTGAACAGGGTGCTGGAGGATCTGACCCAGTTGAGGACCCTGATCCACCACAATACCTTCAGCAAGGTCAAGACACTCGACGATGCCGGGGTCAAGGCCCAGACGATGGCCGTGGTGATCACCGCCGTCGCCTTTCTGCTCGGCCTGGTGCTGTCGATCACCATCACCCGGAGCATTGTCGTCCCGCTTGCCCGGATGCGGAAAAAGACGGTGGAGATTGCCGCCGGGACACTGGAGCCCGATCTCGAGCTGCCCTCTCCCCCCGAGGTCGGGGCGCTGGCCCGGGCCTTCAATACGATGTGCGCCAGACTGAAAGAGGTGGACCGGATGAAGACCGAGTTCTTCTCCCTGATGTCGCACGAGCTGCGGACCCCCCTCACCTCGATACGCGAGGGAACGTACCTGTTTCTCGAAGGCAAGGGAGGGACGGTCACCGAGAAGCAGCGAAAGTTGCTGACGATCATTGCCGAAGAGAGCAACCGCTTGATTCGACTGGTCAATTCTCTACTCGACCTCTCTAAGCTCGAAGCAGGTATGGTACCCTTTCATTTTACCGAGTATGATCTGCCGCCGCTGATCAATCAGACGCTCCACGAGCTGATGCCCCTGGTCGAGTCCAGGGCCATCCGGCTCGAGAAGGACATCGGCGAGGTCCCGCCGGTCGCCATCGATAGCGAGCGGATCCGACAGGTACTGCGGAACCTTCTCGGCAACGCCCTCAAGTTTGCCCCACACGGCGGTGTGGTCCGGATCGGGGTCAGGCGGACGGAGAAAGGGGTAAGAATTGCGGTCACCGACAACGGACCCGGAATTCCCCAGGAACACATAGGCAGCATTTTCGAGAAATTCCGTCAGGTTTCCCCCGCCGATTCCGGCCGGCTGCAAGGCTCGGGGCTGGGACTGACGATCGCCAGGCACATTGTCCAGGCGCATGGAGGCAGGATATGGGTAGAAAGCGAAGTTGGACATGGCAGTACCTTTATTGTTGTGCTGCCGGCCTGATCGTGGCCATACTCGCCGCCTGTGCGCCGCTCGGGCCTGCGCCGCCCGGGCCGGATAACACCCACCTGCGGCACAGTCGGCAGCTTCTGGCGGCTGGCGATTTCGCCGGTGCGCTGCGGGAAAACCGGCAACTGCTGGCCCTGCACCCGCGCCAACCGCCGGGTGACACGGCGCTGTTCAACATCGGCATGATCCATATCCATCATGCCAATCCGAAAAAAGATCCAGGCAAGGCCCTGCGCGCCTTTGACCGCTGCAGCCGGGAGTTTCCGAACAGTCCGTACGCCGATGAGGCCAGGAACTGGGTCCACATTCTCCAAGCCCTGGCGAAGATGCCCCGCAAGGACACGGATTCCGACGACAAGTCCGACGACAAGATGCGCGATCTGCCGGTCGAGCAGGCGAACACCGAACTCCAGCGCGGCCGTCGCCTCCTCGCCCAGGGGGATCTGCAGGGGGCGCTGCAGGCAACCCGGGAAGCCCTCGCCTCCTCCCCCCATGACCCGCCGGGCGACGAGGCGCTGTTCGCGATGGGGCTCATCCTCATCCATTACGCCAACCCGAAAAAGGACATCGGCCGGGCGCAGTCGTTCTTCACCCGGGTCGTCAAAGAATTCCCCGACAGTCCGCGGACCGAAGAGGCCAGAATCTGGGTCGACATCCTCGATGCCATGGAAAAGACCAGGCAGATCGATATCGAGATCGAACAGAAAAAGCGGGAATTGAGGAGGTAGGCACTCATGGCACGGGCAAAGCTGCTGGTGGTCGACGACGATCGCAACCTGCTGGAAATCATCAGCATGCGGTTGGAATCGATGGACTACGAGGTAACGGCGATCCGCGACGAAGAGGCGGCCAGACAGGCGGTGGCGGCGCAGGTCTTCGATCTCGCGGTAATCGATCTGCAACTGGCGAACCAGGACGGAATCTCGCTGATGGAAGAGCTCCACCAGATGAACCCGGACCTGCCGGCCATCATTCTCACCGCCCATGGCAGCATCGAAAGCGCCGTCGAGGCGATGAAACGGGGGGCCTACACCTATCTCACCAAACCTTTCGATGCCCGCGAACTGTCGCTGCATGTGAACCGGGCCCTGGAAAACCGTCGGCTCAGCTCCGAGGTCAACCGGCTCAAGGGCCTGCTGGCGGAACGCTACGACTTCAGGAATATCGTCGCACGCAGCGACAAGATGCGGCAGGTGCTGGAGATTGTGGCGAGGATCGCCGGGATGGACTCGACAGTCCACATCCACGGCGAAAGCGGCACCGGCAAGGAGCTGATCGCCCGGGCGATCCATCTTGCCAGCCCGCGCCAGGACAAGGCGTTTGTGGCCGTCAACTGCGCCGCCCTGCCCGAAAATCTGCTCGAGAGCGCGCTCTTCGGCCATGAGAAAGGCGCCTTCACCGGGGCGATCAAGAGCTCGCGAGGGTTGTTTGCCCAGGCCCATCAAGGCTCCATTTTCCTTGATGAGATCGGTGATATGCCGCCTTCGCTCCAGGTCAAGCTGCTCAGGGTGTTGCAGGAACGCCAGTTCTATCCGGTCGGCAGCGAAAAACCCCTGTCCGTCGACGTCCGGGTGATCGTCGCCACCAACAGGAATCTGGCGGAACTGGTCAAGCAGGATCTGTTCCGCGAAGACCTGTTCTACCGCATCCACGTCATTCCCATCGAGTTACCCTCGCTGCGGGAGCGACGGGAAGACATCCCTCCGCTGGCCGATTATTTTCTGAAGAAATTCAGTACCCAGATGAACAAGAAGATAAAGGCCCTGGCGCCCGCCGCCATGCAGCGGCTGATGCTCCACGACTGGCCCGGCAATGTCCGGGAGTTGGAGAATACCCTCGAATACGCGGTGGCGATGACCATCCAGGACGTCATCACCGAAGACCTGATCCTGCCCGGCAAATCGGAAACGATCGCGGAGGCCCTGCAGCCCCTGACGGAAGCCAGGGACGCCTTTGAAAGAGGGTATCTCGTGCGCCTGCTGGAACTCTCCCACGGCAATGTCAGCAGCGCCGCGACGATGGCCGGACGGTACCGCCCCGATCTGTATGCCCTGCTCAGGAAGCATGGTCTGAATCCCGGCGATTTCAAGCAATAACCATCCGTTCTTCCTTTTCCCTTCCTCGTGAAGGGAAATCCATACATTCCCGACAAGTCGTCAGAGTTGCGCCATTGTCTCCCTGTCGGCGATGTCCGGGCCGGCCCTCTCCTGAAGGGAAATCCATACACCTGGCAGGTCCGCAGCAATCGGCGCCAGCGTCTTTTTCTCTCAAATCCATTTGAATATCAGCTATTTGCTTTCTTTTAACAGGTGTGGCACAGATCTTGCTAGTTTTTAAAGTAAGACTGGGGAACCGGCAGCGTTGCATCTGCCGGCCCATCCATTCACACTCGAGAAAGGAGGTTCACCATGCGACATCTCACCCGGAGCATCACCCTGGCGTGTATCATCGGCCTGTTCACCGCCGGCCAGACCCTGGCCGTCCCGCAGTCCCACCGGCAACCCGCCGCCGCCCAAACGGCAGGCCAGAACCTGAAAATCCGGCAGAACAGGATCGTCAAGAACGAGACCGCCAGAATCATGCCGGTGCTGGATGACAGGATCAAGGACCCGGAGTTACTGTCCAAGACCAGGGAGAAACTGCTGTCCATGCCTGTCGAGGATATCCGTTTGGTATCTTCGCTCTGTGAGCGGGTGGCAGCGAGCGACGAGACTCCTCGGGCCGACATCGTCTTCTCGCTGGTCACGACACTGATCGTCCTTTCCTGATCGACGCGATCATGACGTCACCACCCCAGAACTGAAAACGGAAACCTACCATGTCAAAGAATTTGATCCATCTGTCGTACCACTTCATCGTCCTGTTGCTGAGTGCCGCCATCGCCCTCTCGATTCCGCAGGTGTTCAGCGCCCTGGCCAGGAATCTGCTGGTCTTCTGGGCGTTTATCGAGAACGAGAAGATATTTCTGATCTCGCTGGAACTTGCTACCGCCGCCGCGCTGATCATCCTGTTCAATTCCATTCGGCAGGGTTGGGAGGCCAGGAGACTGTCGCGGGTGGCGACGAGCGCCGGGCTGGTCCCGCAATCGCCGTTGACGGGCCTGCTGGGACGCCGATCAGCCGGCAGGTTGAAGGCCGCCCGGGGTATCGCGGCGGACATCATGATCATGGGCTCGACCGGACGGCGGACCTTCACCGCTCCTGACGGAGCACTCCACGATTCCGTCCGCAACTGCCGCAGGGCCAGGATCATGCTGCTCAATCCGACAGGAGAAGGGGCGGTCGCCCGCGCCCGGAGCATCCAGGACCCGGAGGTCACGCCGGAGGTCATCCGCAACCAGATCATCGCCAGTATCGACTTTCTCAAGGAGTTGAAGGCCGGCCAGAAAAACATCCGGTTGAAGCTCTATCCGGACATGCCCCTGCTGAAACTGGCGATCCTTGGCGACCACGCCTTGCTCCGCCATTATCATACCGGCATCAACGTCGACAGCATGCCGGAATATGTATTCAGCAGCGACGGTCTCCATGGCGGCCTCTATCTCCCCTTCTACCGCTATTTTCTGTCGCGCTGGAACGACCCGGACATTCCCGAATACGACCTCGACAGCGATGAGCTGGTGCTCCGCGACCAGGCCGGACGGGAGAATCATCGGGAGCCGACCCGCTGGGCTGGGCCGGTCGACGCGACAGCGGTCAAAATCGCCTGATTCACGGGCAGGCGGAAGCGGCCTGCCGAGGCGTCAACACTTCAGATCGCCGCATCGTGGGCTGTTTCTGTTCGCGGCAAACCACATTCAGAAAAGGAGAACAACCATGGCTTTTTGGGATTTGACCTCAGTACCTATGGAATGGTTCCGTCCAGGTATTTTCAGCAAGATCGAGATCGGCAACAACCTGATCATGAGCTGTATGGAGATTGGTCCCGGCAGGGAGGATGCCGGCCACGTCCATCCGTTCGACCAGAGCGGCGTCATCCTCGAAGGGAGGATAGAGATGTTCGTCGGCAGCGACCGCCGGCTGCTCCGCCCCAATCAGAGCTATTTCATTCCCGCCGGTGAACGCCACGGCTGGAGGACCCTCAACGAAGAGGTGCGGCTGCTGGACGTGTCGCCGAAGCACCGGTCACGATAAACGGTGCCCCTCGGGGCCGGGCGACCGTGGGTCTGATTTCGGCCCGCAGCCCCGACTTCCAGAGGCCGCGAACCGGCCGGACCCACTGACACATCGCGTTGCGGGAAGCACGGGCAACGTCCTCTCCGTCACCCGTCGTCGCAAAAAACAGCACGTATCGAGCAGACCGGCCCTGATCTGAGGCAACGGCATATCAGGGCTGGTTGTCGCACATCACCGCACGCCTGTCCATCCTGTCATGTTGATCGGAAAAAATCCGGAATTCCAAAGATCTGTCAAAGGCTTGAGGTTGATTGCGGACGATCGTCAGCGTTTTGCTGTAGCTCATGTCCGTCAGTACTGTATAATCGAGGTGCTGATGTATATGGTCTGAAGTATATGGTCTGAACTCTGTTCGGCGAACGGTTGCAAGCCTTAAGCGGTGGGAATTCATGGATATCAACCAAAGAATGGTTACAATTTACACCCCGGGGAAAATTTACAGCGGGTATATCGACATCGCCAACGAATCACAACGGACGATTGATATCTTCAACAGCGCCAATGTCTACTGGAAGGATCCAAACGAGCGGAGTTTTGACGATTCCCTGCTTTTGAGAAATGCCTCAATCGTCCTCGAAGGAAACTTCAAGATACGCGAATTCAGTAAGCTCCAGATCAAAATCTCAGACATACTTTTTTTTTACGATTCACTTGAGAGTCTGGGGAATATCCTGGAACAGAAACGAGCGGCTCACCTCAATGTCAAGACCAGGGAGAGTGCCTCACTGGCGCATATCATCACCCATACCATGGGAGATGCCTTCTTTTATATAACCGGTACATTCTACGGACTGTTCAAAAGCAAGAGCAAACATCGCTTTATCCCTATCACCGATGCAAACGTGGTCAAGATTATCCGTTGCGGTGAAGGCTGGCAAAAAAAACAAATACCGATAGAGGGTGGCTTCGTTGGCATCAGCACTCACCATATTGAGGCCTGCACCTTCTCTGGGAAAAACATGTAGGGCAGCGGAGTGAACCTCACGGCCCCTCTGAATGTGGCGCTGATTGCCGACACATCCGGAATCTTCTCGCCCAACCCATGCCAGACCGCATCCAGCGATACGCCCCTCAACGCACTGATATTCAATATTTTCCGCAACCGACATGCCTCTGCCGCCATGCCGATACCATTCCACTGCTCGGCGGTGAGAGACACCCCAACCAGCCAGTAAAGCGGTCGAGTGCATTGACTTACCGTCAGCGCATCGTTATCTGATATATATCTGTCGCCAACCATTCTGTCCGGTCGGCCCGGGGTGCCATTGCCACCTTTCGCCGCCAGGACAGCCTAGTATATCGACCAGCGCATGCTTATCCCGTGGGACGAACCGTATGCAGCTCAACACCCTCTTCAAATACTGGACCTACCGCCTGTTCGCCCCGGGCGTCGTCCTGCGCGAGACCTATGAGGCGTTTCGCGAACTGCTGGTCTTCGACAACCGCAGCCACGAGCTCATGGCGGATCTCGAAGTACTGTATTATCAAGGGATCAAGGAAGACCTCTGCCGCATCGGCCACCGCTACAACGACCTGTCGGACAGCGTCAACGGCATGATCACCTGCCTCGAACGGATGGCCCCCGGCTCCTTCGTCACGCTGCGCGAGTATTACCGCAAATTCGACTTCTACGGCCGCTTCCTGCTGGCCCCGCCGACCGTCCGCTTCGGCCCGCCGTTTGCCCTGCCGCTCGACGCTGCGGCCGCGCAAAAACCGGAAATGGTCGGGGCCAAGACCGCCAACCTGGCCGCCATCGCCGCCCACCTCGGGCCTGCCGATCCCTGCCGGTTTTGTCATTACGGTCAACAGCTTCAATTACCTGCTCGAATACAACGACCTGCGCGGCGCGATCAATGCGTTGCTGGCCCGGATCGATCCCGCCGTCCCTGACTCCCTTGCGGATATTTCCAGCCAATTGACCGCGCTGATCACCGCCGCCGAGGTCCCGCCCGCCGTGCACGAGGCGATCGTCGCCGCTCAGGCCGCCGCCTTCGCCGGCCGGGAAGACAGCTATCAACATGGCCGTGCGCAGCAGCGCGGTGGGCGAGGACAGCGAGTTCTCCTTCGCCGGCCAGTACGCCACGGTTCTCGATGTCCGCCGCGACAACCTGATCGCCGCCTATCTCGACGTGCTGGCGAGCAAGTACCGGCCCGAGGCCTTGACCTACCGCATCCATACCGGGTTCGGCGACGAGGAAACGCCGATGGCGGTCATGGTGCTGGAGATGGTCGACGCGGCCGCCAGCGGTGTCGTCTACACCGTCGGCCCGACCTTTGCCGAGACCGATCAGGTCCATATCCACACGGTGCGCGGCCTGGGGGAAGGCCTGGTCAGCGGGCGGCTGATCCCGGAGGTCCTGGCCGTCGATCGCGACGGGCTGCGGGTCAGGCCTCCGGCCACAGACGACGATCGTCTCGAACCCGGCCGGCCGCCGGCCTTGAGCCATCAGCACGCCGCCGGCCTTGCCGCCCGCGCCCTCGAGATCGAGAAGCACTTCGGCAGTCCCCAGGATATCGAGTGGGTGATGCGGGACACCGGCGAGCTCCTCTTTCTCCAGAGCCGCCCGTTATCGACCCACCCCCGGCCGCCGGAGGCCCATGCAACCGATGAACCGGCGGAAAGCCGCAACGACGACCGCCAGCCCCTGCTGCAGGGCGGGACCATGGCGGCGGCGGGACAGGCGAGCGGCCCGGCGTACCGCGTCGACCGCGATCACCCGGTTGCACAGGTCCCGGCTGGATCGATCCTCGTGATCCGGGAGGCGAGCCCCTCCTACGTCCAGGTCATCGACCGGGTCGCCGGCGTGCTGGCCGAACTCGGCAGTGTCGCCGGTCACTTCGCCACGATCTGCCGGGAATTCGAGGTGCCGCTGCTGTGCGGCCTCGGCGCCGGGATCGAGGTGATCGGCCACGGCCGGATCATCACCATGGAGGCCGCGGAGAGGCGGGTGTTCGACGGGGCAACGCTCTCGGCCCGCCCCCCCGTCCCCCTCTATCACAGCCAGAGCCGCCTGCCCTATTTCCGCAGGTTGCGCAAGCTGCTCGATACGGTCACCCCCCTGCACCTGACCGATCCCCGGGCCGGCAATTTCGTCCCCGAGGAATGCCGTTCCTTCCATGACATGATCCGATTCTGTCATGAGCAGGCGGTACGGACGATGTTTTCCCTCGGCGACCGTCTCGGTCAGCCGGCCGCAATCGCAAAAAAATCCTGTCGGACCTGCCCTTCGACATCTTTGTCGTCGATGTCGGCGGCGGCCTTGGGTCGACGGTCCCGGCGGGACAGGCGATCCCGATCGGAGAGATCGCCTCGGCGCCGTTTCTCGCCCTGTGGGCCGGGATAACCCATCCTTCCGTGCACTGGCAGGACCTGCCGCATTTCGACTGGCGCCAGTTCAGCGAAACGACCCTGGGCGACGGCATAGCCACGGCCGATTCGCCGGAGTATGCCAGTTATGCGGTGCTTGGGGGAGATTATGTCAACCTGATCATGCGCTTTGGCTACCACTTCACCCTGATCGACGCCCTGTGCGGCGACAACAGCGCCAACAACTACTGTCAGTTCCGCTTTGCCGGCGGCGGCGGCGACTTCTCGGGGCGCCTGCTGCGGCTGCAGTTGATCGCGACCGTGCTGGAGCAGGCCGGTTTTCAGATCGAGACCCGCGGCGATCTGCTCGACGCCCGCATCTCCGCCCTCCCGGCCGCCGACATGCAGGCGCCGCTGCAGATCCTGGGGCGACTGCTTGGCGCCACCCGGCTGATGGATATGACGCTGCATGACATCGACGACGTTCATCGCTATATTGAGAACTTCCTTGCCGAATCCCCCGAGGGTATGCCTTCATGACCTACAGTGTAACCTGGCTGACCAGCCAACTGGCCTGCGGCTCGGCCCCGATGTCCTATGATGACCTTGATCACATCAAGGAAGAGGGCATCAACGCCATCGTCAATCTCTGCGGCGAATTCTGCGACCTGCATCAGATCGAGAAAGAATCCGGCTTCGAGGTCTATTACCTGCCGATTCCGGATGAAAGCGCTCCCGACATGGGACTGATGGAAAAGGCCCTCGACTGGCTCGACGAGGCCCTGTATCTGCAGAAAAAAGTCCTGATCCACTGCCGCCATGGCCTTGGCCGCACCGGCACCTTCGTCTCGGCCTATCTCCTGCGACGCGGCTTCGGTCTCAAGCTGACCGAAAAGAAGCTGAAAAAGGCGCGGATCAGTCCGGGGAGTTTCAGCCAATGGCGACTGCTCCGCAAGTACGGCAAACAGAAGGGGCAGCTCAAGGCCGGCGAACCGACGCTGGAAAACAAGGCGACGGTCGACCTGGAGCCGTTTTTGCGGGAGATCGAGGCGATTCTCCAGGAAGCCGATGCGGCAGCCGCGGCGGCCGGCAACGATCCCGATGTCGCCGCCCCGGACTGCTGCTGCCACGGGGACTTCGAGGTCGACCTGATCGAGGCGGTGTATCTGAGCCAGTCGCTGAACCGGCAGCTCGACCGTGACAATCGCATGGCGGCAATCGAACGGGCGCTGGCATCATCCGCTCAGCTCAAAGAGGCCCGGACGACAACGGGCTGCTGCCGCGAGGAGGGCGCGGGGCAGAAACCCTCCCCCCCGACCATCCCCTGCCCGCTGCAGGTCGACGGCAAGTGCACCCTTTTTGCCCAGCGCCCCTTGAGGTGCCGGACCGGGCTGGACAGCGCGACGCGGCAACGGTTGCAGGAGGCGATCGGCAAGGCCTCCCGGGAGATCTTCCTGGCCCTGACCGGGTCGTTCTCCCCGGCCGGCGACATGCAGTTCTCCATTGCCGACACGGTTTCAGGCCGCTTCGTCCAGCAGTATTTCCAGGCGATACTCAACGGAGCGCCCAAATCCGGAGCTTGAAAACCGCCCCGGCAGGCCTTGGGAAGCGTACAATCCCCAATCAGTATCGCACCAGCACTATCTGCCCGGGATAGATCCCGACACCGACGCCCGGTCGGGGCCCTGAGAGAATTTCAGGTTTGCCTTGATCGGAGATCGACACGCGGAGGCCGATCTTCCCCGGTGTCTCACCCGGCAAGGGCAATCCACCCGGCCAGGATCGCCAGAGAGGCCAGCGTCACCGGGATGCCGATTCTCGCATGTTCCGCGAACGAGACCACCACCCCTTCCGCCAGGGCCTGCTCGACGACGATGAGGTTGGCGATCGAGCCGATGAGGATGAAGTTGCCGGCGAAGGTGCTGGATACGGCCAGGACGTACCACAGGTGATGATCGGCGGGATCCAGGAACTGGATCAACACCATCACCGCCGGCACGTTGCTGAAGATGTTGCTGAGCACCGCCGAGACTGCGGTCAGGGTCAGCGGGTCGCCGACATCGATGCCCCACCCCTGCAGCCCGGCCATCAGCCGGGCCGGCAGATCGCCTGCGGACATGCCGTGCACGACGATGAACAGGGCGCAGAACAGGGTGATCAGGTGCCAGTCGACCAGACCGAGGATCCGGCGGGTGTCGTAGCGGCGGCTGCAGAGGAGGAGACCGGCAAGACCGATGGCCGAGACCTCGCGCGGCACCGGGGTGAAGAACAGGGCGACGAGGATCCCGACCGCCGCCAGGCCCTTGGCGGTCTGATGGCGGTTGAACTCCGGCCAGGCGGCATCGCGGCTGAGGCGCGCAGTCGCACTTTCGGCGCCGGCGACGAAACGGCGACGATACAACAGCACCAGCAGCAGGTAGCCGGCGGCCAGGGCGAGCAGCGACGGCGGCAGGCACCAGCGGAGGAAGGCGGTGAAGTCGAGGCCGGCGCTCTGGCCGATCAGCATGTTCTGCGGGTTGCCGATAATGGTCGCGGCCGAGCCGATGTTGCTGGCCAGCGCCAGACCGAGCAGGAAAGGGACGGGGTTGAGCCGGGCCCCGACCAGGCCGTGGATCAGCACCGGGGTGAAGGCCAGGCAGACGATATCGTTGGCCAGCAGGGCCGACAAGGTCGCGGCCAGCAGCATCGACACCGCCAGAAACAGCCGGGGCCGGTGCAGCAGCGGGATGATCCGACGCGCCGACCAGGCGTAAAAGCCGCCGAGACGCAGCTGGGCCGAGATCACCATCAGCGAATAGAGCAGCAGGATGGTCGGGATGTCGATGGCGGCGAAGGCCTCGGCAGTGGTCATCACCCCGCCGACGACCATGGCGATGGCACCGAGCAGGGCGATACCGGTGCGGTCGATGGCCAGCCCCGGCAGGCGGCCGCAGGCGATGCCGAGATAGGTCAGGGTGAAGACGACCCCCGCGGTCATTGCTGTGGATACTCCCGACATACGATTCCAGCGCCCTTTTTCCCAACCGTTCCACACGTTCCCCGGCCCCGGCCGCATCCGGTTCGACCGGCCGGCGAGGCATTGCCGGCCCTTCGCCAGCATCCCTGTCTCTTTTACTCCCAGGCAGGGAGGATTGACATCAAAAAACACGCGCGTTCTCCGGCACCGCCCTGCATTTCACCCGGCAATCCCCTTGACAAGGTATGGGGACGAGGGGTAACTGAGAGGACAGCGGGAAGCGGATGGCGTGGAAAATATCGACACCCTCTTCCCGTGGCCGACCCACCCCTGAAGGACTGACACCCATGACCTTCTTCGACCGATTTTCCGATGTCCATCTGATCGGCGCGCATCGCGGCTTCAGGGCCTGCCGCCCGGAAAACACCCTCAGCGCGTTCGCCGCCAGCCTCGGCCGCTGCCATTTCATCGAAATCGATGTCCAGATCAGCCGGGACGGCATCCCGGTGGTGTTCCATGACTCGACCCTCAGACGGACCTCCGATGCCGCCCTGATCGTCGGCAGATTCGGGATAAAGTCCCTGCGGATCAACACCTGGGATCTCAGCCGGCTGAAGGAACTCGACATCGGCTCGTGGTTCCTCGCCGCCGATCCATTCGGGACCCTGGCCGCCGGGACGACCTCCGTCACCGAACTCGAGCCGCTGCTGCCGCAACGCATCCTGACCCTGGCGGAGCTGCTGGAGTGGGCGGTGCGGCACCAGATGCCGGTCAACATCGAGATCAAGGACCAGCGGCACACCAGATTCGATCAGCACGCCGCCAGCCTCGTCCTCGACGTCATCCAGCGGACCGGCGCCGCCTCTATGGTGCTGATCTCCTCGTTCAACCATGATTATCTCGTGCAATGCAAGGCCATGGCCCCGCATATCTCGATCGGGGTCCTCCAGAATGAGCAGCATCCGCCGGACCTGGTGCAGTATCTGCAGGCGCTCGGCGCCGCCGCCTACCATCCCGCCGATGCCATTACCAGCAGGGAGCTGATCCGCACCCTGCGGGCCGCCGGATTCGGGATCAACGTCTATACGGTCAACGACAAACAGCGGCAACGCGATCTCTTCGACTTCGGGGCGACCGCAGTGTTCACCGATTTTCCGGAACTGCCCGCCTCCGACGGGCAGCGTCCCATACAGATCCCTCCGTCCGGCGTGAAGCCGCGGCGCCGATTTTTCGATTTTCCGCTGTGAAATTGGCGGTGACTTTATTATAGTTTCGTCTTTATTGCATACCGGAGGCAGTGCATAGACGGCAGGCCCGGCGACGACGCCTCGCCCTCCGGCCCGACCGGTTGAATGTGACGGTGGTCAGCGGCCGCACGCGGCCGTGTCACCGTTTTTTTTATTGTTATGCTCTCTCAATGCCCCGGAGATCGTTGCCGGGCATCCAACTCGTGATTGAAAAGGAAGGAAAATGGAAGATCTGCTGAAGGTTGACGAGGAAATATATGCCCTGGTGCGTCAGGAAGAAGTTCGCCAGACCAGCAAAATCAGACTGATCGCCTCGGAAAACTATGTTTCAACGGCGGTCCTGCAGGCGACCGGTTCGGTCCTGACCAACAAGTACTCGGAAGGCTATCCCGGCAAGCGGTATTACGAAGGGCAGCAGATCATCGACCAGGTCGAGACCATCGCCATCGAACGGGCCAAAGCGCTGTTCGGCGCCGAGCATGCCAATGTCCAGCCCTATTCCGGCTCACCGGCCAACCTCGCCGTCTATCTCGCCTTTCTCAACTGCGGCGACACCATCCTCGGCATGGCCCTGCCCCACGGCGGCCACCTGACCCACGGCTCGCCGGTCAGCATCTCCGGCAGGTATTTCAACGCCCAGTCCTATCAGCTCGACCCGGCCACCGGTCTCCTCGATTACGAGGCGATCGCCGACAAGGCCAGGAGCTGCCGGCCGAAGATCATCGTCGCCGGCCATTCGGCCTATCCGCGCATCCTCGATTTCGCCCGATTCCGCGAGATCGCCGACGAGGTCGGGGCCCTGCTGCTGGTCGACATGGCCCATTTCGCCGGCCTGGTCGCCGGCGGCGCCCATCCCTCGCCGGTGCCATACGCCGACGTCGTCACGACCACGACCCACAAATCGCTGCGCGGCCCCCGCGGGGCGATGATCCTGTGCCGTGAAAAACACGCCCAGGCCATCGACAAGGCGGTCTTCCCCGGCATCCAGGGCGGACCGCACGACAACACCACCGCCGCCATCGCCGTCGCCCTGAAAGAGGCGTCGACGCAGGAATTCCGTCAGTACGCCCGCCAGATCGTCAACAATGCCGCGGCACTGGCCGAAAACCTGATGTCCAGGGGATACCGGCTGATCACCAACGGCACCGAAAACCACCTGATGCTGGTCGACGTCACCAACAAGGGCATCTCGGGCAAGAAGGCCGCCCGCATCCTCGATACCGCCGGCATCGTCCTCAACTGCAACGCCATCCCCTTCGATCCCCGCAAGCCGTACGACCCGAGCGGCATCAGGCTGGGAACGGCGGCGGTGACCTCGCGCGGCTTCAAGGAGCCGGAGATGCTGGAAATCGGCCGACTGCTCGACCAGGTCATCACCGACCCGGACAATGCTGCGACCCACGCCCGGATTGCCGCCGAAGCCAGGGAACTGTGCGCCGGTTTCCCGGCCCCCGGTCTCGAACACGTCGTCTGATCGCCGCTCTTTTCGAAGTTGCCAGGGATTGAAGGCCGCCGGTCTTCAATCCCTTTCCTTTTTGCCACCGGCGGTCCTGATCTGCCGGACCGCGTCCCTCTCTCCCCTCTCCCCGGTAGGCGCAGAACCTAGTCCCTTTCGGAAAAAGCCGCAGCTGAAATTCAGCTTCCAGCCGATTGTCATCCGTCGCTGCGATCATCTATAGTGTCGATCAAGAAGAGAACGCCCCCCTGTCAGCCGATGGCAGCCGGTTCCGAAGATCATTCCATGCCCAAGGAGATCACAGTGAAATACACAAGCCAACTCAGCAGCAAGTTGATGTCGCCCAGTGATGCAGTCCAGATGATCAAATCCAACGACTGGGTGGACTACGCCTGTTTTCTCGGCACCCCCATCACCCTCGACAAGGCCCTTTCCCAACGGGTCGGCGACGTTGAAAACGTCAAGATCCGTTCCCTCGGCTTTCCCGGACTGGCGGCGGTAGCCAAGGCCGATCCGGAGGGCAGGAGCTTCTCCTATAACAGCTGGCATTTCACCGGCGCCGATCGCAAGCTCCACGACCAGAAGGTCTGCAACTACATCCCGCTGTGTTATCACGAAGGTCCCGGCTACTACGACAATCAGGATATCACCACCGATGTCATGCTGCTCCGCACGACCCCGATGGACAGCAACGGCTTCTTCAACTTCGGCGTCTCCAACTCCTTCACCTGGGCCCAGATCCGGGCGGCGAAAAAGATCATCGTCGAGGTCAACGAGAACATGCCCTACTGCTACGGCGGCTACGAGGAGCGGATCCACATCTCCGAGGTCGACGCCGTCGTCGAGAGCGACAACGAGGAGATGTTCTGCCTGCCGGAGCCGAAAATCTCCGCGACCGATGAGCAGATCGCCGAGATCGTCGTCTCCCAGATCGAGAACGGCTCCTGCCTGCAGCTCGGTATCGGGGCGATGCCCAACGCCATCGGCAAACTGATCGCCAAGTCCAATCTGCGCAACCTCGGCGTTCACACCGAGATGCTGTGCGACAGCTTCGTCGACATCTACGAGGCAGGCTGCATCGACAACAGCAAGAAGAAGAACGATATCGGCAAGATGGTCTACACCTTCGCCCTCGGCTCGAAGAAAACCTACGAATTCCTGCATCACAATCCGTCCTGCAGCAGCTACCCGGTCAACTACACCAACAGCCTGGAGAAGATCTCGGCCAATGACCGGGCCATCGCCATCAACAACGCCCTGGAGATCGATCTCTTCGGCCAGGTGTCGTCGGAATCGAGCGGCACCCGCCATATCTCCGGCACCGGCGGCCAGTTCGACTATACCTATGGCTGCTACCATTCCCGCGGCGGCAAGGCCCTGATCTGCCTCAGTTCGTCGGTGGTCGACAAGGACGGCACCAGGCACTCGCGGATCCGGCCGTTCCTCGAGCCGGGGACGATCACCACCCTGCCCCGGGTCTTTGTCAACTACGTCGTCACCGAGTACGGCATCGTCAACCTCAAGGGCAAATCGACCTGGGAACGGGCCAATGCCCTGGTCTCGATCGCCCATCCGGAATTCCGCGAGGAACTGACCGAGAAGGCCAGGATGATGAACCTCCAGATGTAAGACCCCGCCGTCCCGGCGCCTCCTGTGTTCGAGGCGCCGCGGGTCTTTATGGGAAATGAAGGGAAAGGGTCTGCCGGTTCTCCTCGCTGCATATCGTGTCCACCTGCCCGGACTGCACCCGGCAGGCCTGGACCCTTCATTGTTTTCCACCTCCCGCCGCCGCGCTTCCCCTGCGGCCCCCCGTCTTCCCCTCCAGCCCTGCAGGCCCGGGCCGGCCATAAGGCGGGAGAACGATCGATGCTTTCCCGATCCAGCGATTTCTGGTACAGAGAGGACTGCCGCGTTCGCAGGAGATTGCTCCAGCGCCTGCGGTCCATGACGATAGCCGGGGATCGCCCGGCCGCCAGGGAATCGACAAGAGGTAACGGAGGGAAGACAGATGCTGGCTGGCACACGGATTCGGAACAAACTCCTGCTTTCCTACTCGCTGCTCTTCACCCTGTCGCTGTCCATCGCCTTTGCCACCATCTACGTCATCGTCCGCGACACGATCTCGACCAACATCGAGAGCGAACTGCACAACACCACGACCTCCATCAACAACCTGGTGGGCAACGCCGCCACCGCCTCCATCAAGAACTACCTGCGCGGCATCGCCGAGAAAAACCTGCAGATCATCGACACCATTTATCGCGATCAGCAGCAGGGACTGCTGAGCGAGGCGGAGGCGAAAGAACGGGCCGCCGCCATTCTCCTCAGCCAGACCATCGGCACCTCGGGATACATCTACACCCTCGACGGCAACGGCATCGTCGTCGTCCATCCGCAGCAGGCGGTGCTGGGCAGCGATGTCTCGGAGTATTCGTTCGTCCGCGACCTGCAGGCGAAGAAACGCGGCTATCTCGAATACGACTGGAAAAATCCCGATGACCCGGCAGCCCGGCCGAAGGCCCTGTACATGGTCCACTTCGAGCCCTGGGACTGGATCATCTCGGTCTCCGCCTACCGCGAGGAGTTCAAGGGACTGGTCAATGTCGACGATTTCAAGAAGAGCGTCCTCGACCTCCGGTTCGGCCGGACCGGCTACGCCTTCATCATCGACAGCACGGGCAAGGCGATCATCCACCCGAAGCTCGAGGGGACCAACATCCTGACCCACGCGGGAATCCCCAACGAGGCCCTGGCGACGATCCTCAAGGAACAGAACGGCCAGATCGTCTATCCGTGGAAAAACCCCGGCGAGACCAAAGCCCGCGACAAGCTCTGCATCTTCACCTATATCAAGGACTATGACTGGATCGTCGGCGCCACCAGCTATCACGATGAATTCTTCGAACCGCTGAAGATCATCGGCAGCCTGACCCTGGCGACCTTCGTCATCACGATGATTTTGATCCTGACGCTGACCTTGCAGATCGGCAACTCGATCACCACCCCGCTGCAGCGGTTGATGTCCCATTTCGAGAACGCCAGCCGCGGCGATTTCAGCCAGCGGATGACGACGGCCGCCACCGACGAGATCGGCCAGCTCGCCGGCTACTTCAACCGCTTCATGGAACAGCTCGCCGACTACAGCAACAATCTGAAAAAACAGATCGCGGTCCGCCGGGAGGCCGAAAACAGCCTGCGTGAAAGCGAGCAGCGCTACCGTTCGGTGATGGAATCGGCCGCCGATCCGATCGTCATCTACGACATGGACGGCAATGTGACCTATTTCAACCACGCCTTCGCATCGGTCTTCGGCTGGCGCCTGGAGGAGTGCCTCGGCCGGCGGATGGACCACTTCGTGCCGGAAGAAAGCTGGCCGGAGACTTCGGTGATGATCAACACCATCAAGAACGGCGGGATCCTGCCGGCCACCGAGACCAAGCGCTACACCAAATCCGGCGACATCCGCTCCGTCAGCATCAGCGGCGCCGCCTTCCGGGACCACAACGGGAATCCGGCCGGCAGCGTCATCATCCTCCGTGACGTCACCGAAACAAAGCGGCTGACCAACCTGCTGATGGATATCGGCGACAATATCCGCCAGACCATCGGCCAGGACCTCCACGACGATCTGTGCCCGCACCTGATCGGCATCGGCGGCCTGGCCTCGGCGCTGCAGGCGACGATCAGCTCCGAAAACGGCAAGGCCGCCTTCCTGACGGCAAAGATCATCGAGCTGATCGACGAGGCGACCGCCAAGGCCCGCGGCCTGGCCCGGGGACTGTGTCCCGTCCACCTCGTTTCCTACGGCCTGCAGTCGGCGCTGGGCGAAATCGCCGACCACACCCGGATGACGGCCAACATCGACTGCACCTTCAACGGCGACGAATCTCTGACCTTCACCAACAACACCCTTGCGACACACCTCTATTATATCGTACAAGAAGCAGTGAACAATGCGGTGAAGCATGCCGCCGCCACCGCCATCACCATCTCGCTGACCAGGGAGGAGAGCTACATCCACCTGCGGATCACCGATAACGGCCGGGGGATCGGCGAGCGCCAGGGCGGCGTCGGCATCGGCATGCAGCTGATGAAATACCGGGTCCTGGCCATCGGCGCCTTCCTGGAGATCACCAGCGCCGTGGATGCCGGGACGACCATCCACGTCGTCATGAAGTCCCCGGAAGACGAACCCGACAACATCAACGGCTGAGGAGCACGATGCCTCCGCGCAGGAAAAACAGGATACTGATCATCGACGACCACCCGATCTTCTGCCTCGGCATGAGCGAGTTGATCAACAAGGAGGACGATCTCGAGGTCTGCGGCAGCGTCGAGTCGATGAAGATGGCCGGCGCGGCGATCGACGAACTCAAGCCCGACCTGGTGGTGGTCGACATCTCCCTGAAGGACGGCAACGGCATCGAACTCGTCCAGGAGATCAAAAAATCGCACGAGGGTCTGCCGACGCTGGTGCTGTCGATGTACGACGAATCGCTCTACGCCGAGCGGGCGCTGATGGCCGGCGCCAGCGGCTACATCATGAAGCAGGAGGCGATCCACAAGGTCGTCGAGGCGATCCGCCACATCCTCGGCGGCGACATCTACGCCAGCATCTCCGTGAAGGAAAAGGTGTTCAAACGGCTGACCTCGCAGCACGCCGCCGACAGCCGGTCGCCCCTCGACATCCTCACCAACCGCGAGCTCGAGGTCCTGCGCCTGATCGGCGAGGGCTGCTCGACCAAGGAGATCGCCGACCGCCTCCACCTCAGCATCAAGACCATCGGCACCTACCGCGAAAATCTCAAGGAAAAGCTGAAACTGAAGCACTTCACCGGGCTGGTCAAGTTCGCGGTCCACTGGTCGAACAAGATCATGCAGTAGCCGGCGGGCAGGAGCGGCGCCAAACCTCCCTGTCAGCGCCGCCGGAGATTGAGAAGACCGAATCCTTCTGCTACAATCCGGCTCGGGAGCAACCATCCCGCAACCCGCCCTTCCCGCCCGATTCCCAGGCCTCTACCCTATGGAGCGATGCGATGAAAAAAATAGTGCTGGCGGTCGACGGTTCCGACCACTCGGCGAAAGTGCTCGACACCGCCATCGAATACGCCAGGCTGCTGCAGGCGACAGTTCTGTTCGTCTACTGCCACGAAAAATTCCCGACGATCCTCGGCGAGCCGTATCGCAACACCGAAATCGCCAAGATCCTGGAGGAGAGCCAGAAAATCGTCGCCCCGTTTCTGCAGCGCCTCGCCGCTGAAAAAATCCCCTTCGAAGACCGGATCATGGAAGAGCCGGCGGCCAGAAGGATCACCGACATCGCCGAAATCGAGGGGTGCGATCTGATCGTCATGGGGTCGCGCGGCCTGAGCAACCTGGCGAGCCTGGTCCTCGGCAGCGTCACCCACCGGGTGCTGCAGACGGCCCCCTGCTCGGTCCTGGTCGTCCGCTAGGAGTCTGTCAAATTTGACTTTCCGCTACTTCATGGATCGCTCGAATGATCTACGAAGACGGTCATTGACTTGCCTTGAAACACCTTCACGTCACCTGCGCGATCATCGAACGAGACGGCCTTATCCTTGCCGCACAACGAAGTGCCAACATGAATATGCCGTTGAAGTGGGAGTTTCCTGGCGGTAAGATGGATCCGGGGGAGACGCCGGAGGGATGTCTTATTCGTGAAATTCATGAAGAGATGGGCATTACAATTCGCGTGGGTTGTAGCCTGCCAATAAGTACCCATCAATACCCGGCAATCACGGTAACGCTCTATCCTTTCATCTGCTCGATTGAGTCAGGCGAAATTGTTCTCCATGAACACTCCGCCATAGACTGGCTGACTCCAAACGAGTTGTATACCCTCGACTGGGCCGAGGCCGACTTGCCGGTAATTGCGGCATACCTGTCGGCACGTGACGGCGTTGGCGTTGTGGTCGGTTAAGTAAAGGATTCCCGCGATTACAATGGAAGAAACCATAAAGTTTTATAATCATAACGCTTCGGAATTCTTTCGAGATACCGTGGGGGTGGACATGACCACCCTGCATCGACGATTTCTGCAAGAAATCCCGGATGGCGGGAACCTTCTCGATGCGGGTTGTGGATCCGGCCGTGATGCCAAAGTATTTAAAGATTACGGCTATCGCGTCATTGCTTTTGATGCTTCTCGGGAATTGGCGGTACTGGCCAGCGAGTACCTGGGGCAGCCCGTTGCCGTGCGCACATTCGCTGATATCGACGAAATTGCATTGTATGACGGCATCTGGGCTTGTGCCAGCTTGCTGCACCTCCCTCTCTGCGAGATACCCGCCGCGCTGGATCGCCTTTGGACGGCATTGAGACCAGGTGGCACTCTTTATCTGAGTTTCAAAGAAGGAAAGGGAGAGCGAAAGATAAATGGCCGGCTCTTTACTGATCTTAACGAGACTGCGTTACGCGGCCTGCTGGGGAATCTCAACGATATCGAAAGATACGATTTTTGGCAAACCACGGATCAAAGGCCAGGGCGATTCGATAGATGGCTAAATGCCATCGTGCGGCGTAAGCACTCTGTGCGCGATAGACTTATTACGGGAGGGAAGGAGTCCCCCTTTTTGCCTGCCTTGCTTGAGGGCATGCAACACGCGACTGAAATCGACATGGCAGTCGCCTTTACCAAGGCAACCGGATTGAGATTGTTGTTCGCCGATTTAAAAGAAGCTCTCGATCCTTCCGACGAAAGTCCGCGACACCCAGCCCGCCTTCGAATAATCACCAGCGACTATCTCGATGTGACAGATCCCGAAGCCTTGCGTAGCCTGATGCTCCTACGAGAACGCGGTGCGCAAATCCGTGTGTACGAATCGGCTGGTTCCAGTTTTCATATGAAAGCCTATATTTTCGTTCGGCAGCGGGGGAGAGTGATGCAGGGAGTGGCATATGTCGGCTCCAGCAATATCAGCCGACAGGCCTTGCAAGATGGCTTGGAGTGGAATTATCGCATCGAGGCATCAAGCCCAGAAGAGTCGCCTGAGTATTCCGGTTTTGTCGAAATCCGCAGTCGATTTGAAGAACTCTTTGCTGATCCCCGTGCCGTACCTCTGTCCCATCTCTGGATCGAGGCATACGAACGGCGGCGCAGACTCTCCCCCATGGCCGTAGCCCCTGGCAGCAACGAGCATGAGCCACCACCAGTCCCAAACCCTGTTCAAGAGGAAGCCCTGTCGGCTCTATCAAAAACACGTGCCGAGGGATATCGGCGGGGACTGGTGGTCATGGCCACCGGGCTCGGCAAAACCTGGCTGGCGGCTTTTGACAGTCAGCAGATGAATGCCAAAAAGGTGCTTTTTGTCGCACATCGGGAAGAAATTCTTTTCCAGGCAGAAACCACTTTTCTTCGTATTCGACCGCACGTCCGGGTCGGATTTTACACCGGTCAAATCAAGGATCAAGAAGTCGATATCCTTTGCGCTTCAGTGCAAACCCTGGGCAAAATCGAGCATCTCAACCTGTTTCCCCCGCGGCATTTCGACTATGTGGTGGTCGATGAGTTTCATCATGCGTCCGCGCCCACCTACCGGCAATTACTCGGCCATTTCGAACCGCGCTTTCTTCTCGGTCTGACGGCGACGCCGGATCGAACCGACCAGTCCGACATTCTTTCCCTGTGCGACGACAACTTGGTGTTCAGCCGAGATCTTTTCATGGGCGTCAGCAGTGGATTGCTGGTGCCCTTTCACTATTTTGGTATCTTTGACGAAGCCGTGAACTACCGCGAAATCCCCTGGCGCAGCGGTAGATTCGACCCAGAACAGCTCTCGAACAAGCTGGCAACCCTAGCCCGCGCCCGCCATGCCTTCAATGAATGGAAGGGCCGCGCCCAACAGCGCACCCTGGCCTTTTGCTTATCGATTCGCCATGCCGATTTTATGGCTAAACATTTCCGACAACTGGGCGTCAAGGCCGCAAGCTGTGTACGCCGGCTCAGACATGGCGCGAGGCGAGGCTCTTGAGCAATTGGCTGATGGTCGGTTGCAGGTCATTTTCTCGGTCGACCTGTTCAACGAGGGGATGGACTTGCCCTGTATCGATACAATCCTGTTGCTGCGCCCCACCGAGTCCAAGATACTCTTTCTGCAGCAACTTGGCCGTGGCCTTCGCACCGCACCGGGCAAAGAACATTTGGTGATCCTCGATTTCATCGGCAACCACCACAGTTTTTTCCACAAACATCAGGCGCTCTTTAAGGCCGGAGCGACCTATAAAGCGCTGGCAGAGTTTGCCCGCCAGGTCGAAGAGAAACGGCTTGAACTCCCCGAAGGTTGCTTCGTCAATTACGATCTCGAACTGATCGCATTCCTCAAAGAACTCGATAGCGACGGAGTCCAAAAGGAATACGAGGCGTTGCGCGAAACCCTTGGACGCCGGCCGACCCTATCCGAATTTTACCGTGCTGGCGCTTCGCTTAGCCAGATGAGAAGGCAACATGGCGGCTGGTTTTCCTTCGTTGATACCATGGGGGATCTTGGACCGGAGGAAAATCGTTGTGGCAAACGCCATGAGAAGCTTTTTCGCGAGGTCGAAATCACCGCTATGACCAAGTGCTTCAAGATGGTCTTACTCGAAGCATTGCTGGAGCATGAGGGGCTGATCAAGCACCCCACCTTGGAACTATTGGCTCAGCAGTCGTTGGCGATTTTTCAGCGGCGAAGATCGTTGATCCTCGATATCAGAGAAGACCTGCAAAATATCGACTCGTTGAACGTCACTCAGTGGCAACGATATTGGGAAAGCAATCCCGTCAATGCCTGGATCGGCGGCAACCGTTCTGCAAAGGCACAGGCGTTGTTTCAGATTGCGGATGGCAAATTTACCCCTCGCTTCAAAGTTGACGGCGAAGAGTGGAAAACCTTGTCGGTGTTGCTTCAGGAATTGGTCGATTACCGTTTCGCCTCATACGAAGCACGACGTGAACCTGCACAAGTCAATAATGTCGTACCGCTACGCCCCAACCCTGACAAGGTCGAGCTCCCCTTTTTCCCAAACATCAAAATCGCCTGCGGCCATTTCAAAACCGGTCATGCCGATGCGGAGGAATATCGCAGTTTAGGGCCTGGGCACGGTAAGCTCGACCCGGCTCGACACTTCATAGCTCGCGCTTCGGGTAATTCAATGAATGGGGGCAAGAGACCTATACATGATGGTGACTATTTGTTGTTGGAATATGTCACGCCGCAGAGCGCGGGTTCCATCACCGGCCAGATTATGGCGATTGAGCGACAGGACGGCGGTGGTGACAACCAGTACCTGCTCCGTTTGGTCACCAAGCCCCGCCCCGGTCGCTATGTGCTTTGCGCCACTAATCCTGACTTTGAAGATCTGGATGCTGATGATGACATGCGTACTTTTGCACGGCTAAAAGAAGTTCTTAATCCCCTTGAACTGGCTGTTGGTCAGGCGTTTATGCGCGAAGAAATCCCAGCTCTCTTTGGTCAAGAATTCAACCCTGGAAATTGGAATTCTGGTCAAGTAGTGCTCAAGAATCAACACGCCCATGTATTGCTGGTTACACTCAATAAGCAAGGAAAAGCCGAAGAGCATCGTTATCACGATTATTGGGTGAACGAAACGACTTTTCATTGGCAGAGCCAAAACAGCACGACGCCAGAAAGCAAGCGGGGTAAAGAATTAATTGAGCATGAGAAGCAGGGAATTGCTGTTCATCTCTTTGTTCGTGATGGTAAGTTGGCAGGAGGTAAGGCCGCGCCTTTTACCTATCATGGACAAGTGACTTATCTGCGACACAATGGGAGTGCCCCGATGAGCATCGAATGGGAGATGGTGCGGTGAGATGATTAGTAGTCGATCTCATCGGGATTCCAAATAAAAACTTCCGCACCGGATCACCCGCCGGTGCTCCCGCAGCCTGGAGAAAAGAGAAAGATGGAAAAGAAAACGGACCTGCAGGACACGCTGGACCTGCTGAGGGAAACCTACCAGAATCAGATGCCCTTCAATCGCCTGCTCGGCATCCGCATCGTCAGCCTGACCCCGGACGATGTCCAGGTCAGGATCGATATGCGGGAGGAGTTGATCGGCAACTTCGCCCGCCGGATTCTCCATGGCGGCGTCATCGCGGCGGTCCTCGATCTGACCGGCGGCCTCATCGCCTTCGCCGAACTGCTGAAGCACCTGGAGGCGATGCCGTACGACGAACTGGCCAAGCGCTTTGCCAAGGCCGGCACCATCGACATGCGGGTCGACTACCTGCGACGGGGAGAAGGCGAGTATTTCATCGCCTCGGGCTCGGTCCTGCGCCGGGGCAACAAGGTGACGGTGGTCCGGACCGAATTGTTGAATGACAGGAACCTGCTCATCGCCGCCGGCACCGGCACCTATCTGATCATCTGAGCCGGGGCCGGGTACGGATCCCGATCGGACAACCCGCACCGCCGACCAGCCTCGCCTCCCCCGCCGTTGCCACCGCCTGCAGGGGGGAAGGCAATGACAACGGCGGGAGCGCGAACAGGCAGCCTCTCGTTGACCGGAATCAGAAATCCCAGAACGAATCGATGGCGGCGTTGTCGATATCCCAGACCACGTTGTGGGGGGCGATCGGCTCGGTGCGGAAGAATTCCGGCAGCCGGTCGTCCTCGCTGGTAAAACCGGCGGCCAGGTTGAAGGCCCGCTCGGTCTTGAGGATGTGCTTGCCGAGGTTGGTGACGTCGTCGGCCGTCAGGGCGATGCCGAACCGGGCGTTGATCATGTCGATCAGTGCCGGCAGGCAGTTGGCGTCATCGAGGGCGGCGAAGGCGATGAACAGGCACATCCCGGTCGAATCGATGGCGGCGGTGGCGATCTGCAGGTTGCGCGACAGTTCCACCTGGCCCTCGTTGCTGAGCGGATCGAGCTTGCCGCCGACCCCGAGGATGTTGGTGGCGATGGTGTAGCCCATGGTGTGGTCCGCCCCCTGGGTGGAGGTGGCGTAGGTGATGCCGATCCCCTTGATCGCCCGCGGGTCGTAGGCGGGAATGGCCTGGTTCTTGACGGTCGGCACCCGGGTGATCCCGAAGGCCCGGCCGACGGAGCCGGCGCCGCCGCCGATGATCCGGCCGATGCCGGTGCCCCGGCCGACTTCCTCGCGCAGCATCCGGCAGACCTCGGCGCCATCGCCGAACGGCAGCACCCCGGCCTCCATCGCCACCCCGAAGGCCACCGAGGTCTCGATGGTGTCGAGCCCGAGATCGTCCATGATATGGTCGGCCTCGGCGATATGGTCGAGATCGTCGACACAGCAATCGGCCCCCATGGCCCAGATCGACTCGTACTCAAAACCCGAGGTCAGGTACTTCTTGTCTTTGTTGTGATAGATCTGCGAGCAGTTGATCACGCACCCCGGATGGCAGTTGTGTTTCGGCTTGCCGCCGCGGGCGACGATGGTGTCGTGCATGGTCTCGCCGGAGATCTTCTCGTGGCCGGCGAACTGGCCGGAGGTGAAGTTGCGGGTCGGCAGACCGCCGGCCTCGTTGATGATATTGACCAGGACATTGGTGCCGTACTGGCCCAGCGCCTGGCTGATCGGGTTGTCGATCAGGGCCTTGGCGAAGGCCCGGCTGGCGGTACGGAATTCCTCGGGTCGGGCGATCTCGACCTTGGCCTCGCTGGCCTCGATGGTGATGAACTTGATCCCCTTCGAACCCATCACCGCCCCGAGGCCGCCACGGCCGCTGGAGCGGATCCGTGAGCCCGGATCCTTGATCGAGATGTTGGCGGCGGTCATCCGCATCTCGCCGGCCGGGCCGATGCTGATGACGCCGATTTTGTCGCCGAGCCTGGCGTTCAGCCTCTCGATGACCTCGTAGTTGCCCATGCCGATCAGTTCCGTCTCGGCGGTGATCGTCACCCCGGCAGCGGTCACATGCAGCCCGTACCAGCTGTCCGGCTGCGGCTTGCCTTCGATGATCAGGGCCTTGACCCCCAGCCTGGCCAGCATCTGGGCGGCGGTGCCGCCGGAGTTGGCCTCCTTGATGGTGCCCGTCAGCGGGCTCTTGGCCCCGCAGGACAGACGACCGGAATTGGCGGCCTGGGTGCCGGAGAGCAGGCCCGGCGCGATCACCAGCTTGTTGCCGGCCCCGAGGGGGTGGCAGGTCGGTTCCACTTCGGCGGCGATCACCGTGGATGTCAATCCCCGGCCGCCGAGTCCCATCCAGTCTGCCGGAACCTTCTCGATCGCGGCGCTCAGATCGGTCATGTTGACACGAAAAATTTTGTCGGCCATTCTTTTATTCCTCAATTAGTATCGAACCCTCTGCGGGGATATCTCCAGGCGCTGGTCGTCGCCCTGTCGTTTAAACCTTCATGTGCGGAGGACACTGTTCCACGCCTCCGGCCCTGAACAACGCCGGTGCCGGAGCACATCCGTCATGCTCCGGCACCGCGGCAACGCTCGGTTTACAGGGCTGCCTTATAGATCGCCATGACATCGGCGTCCTTCGGACAGCGCGGATTGGTCAGACCGCAGGCATCCTTCTGGGCATTGCCGGTCATCGTGGCGATATCCTCGGCCTTGACGTCCTTGCCGTAGCGTTTGCCGAGCTCGATCAGGCCGGCGGGGATGCCGATATCGGTGGACAGCTTCTGGATCGCCTTCAGCGCCAGTTCGGCCGCATCGCGGGGGGAGAGGCCGTCGACATTTTCGCCCATCAGCTTGGCGATCTTGACGAAGCGCTCCATCTTGGCGATCAGGTTGAAGCGGCAGACATGGGGCAGCAGGATGGCGTTGCACTCGCCGTGCGGCAGATCATAGAAGCCGCCGAGCTGGTGGGCCATGGCATGGACATGACCGAGGCTGGCGTTGTTGAAGGCCATGCCGGCGAGATACTGGGCGTAGCACATGCCTTCGCGGGCGACGATGTCGCTGCCGTTGGCCACCGCCGGGCGGAGATGGTTGGCGATCAGCTCGATGGCCTTCTCGGCCGCCGAGTCGGTCATCGGCGTGGCGATGGTCGAGACATAGGCCTCCACCGCGTGGGTCAGGGCATCCATGCCGGTGGCGGCGGTCAGCGCCGGCGGCATGCCCATCATCAGCAGCGGATCGTCGACGGCGATGCCGGGGGTGACGCGCCAGTCGACGATGGCCATCTTCACGTGGCGGGAGGTGTCGGTGATGATGCAGAAACGGGTCATCTCCGAGGCGGTGCCGGCGGTGGTGTTGACGGCCAGGTAGGGAGGCATGGGCTTGGAGGATTTGTCGACGCCCTCGAAGTCATGGATCTTGCCGCCGTTGGCGATCACCAGACCAACGCCCTTGCCGCAGTCATGGGAGGAACCGCCGCCGAGGGTGATCAGGCTGTCGCAGTCGTTCTTCTTGTAGACATCGACGCCGTCATGGACATTGGTGTCGGTCGGGTTGGGGATGGTCTCGTCGTAGACGACATATTTCATCCCCGCCTCGTCGAGCAGGTCGGTGATCTGTTTGGTGATACCGGCGCCGGTGATGCCCTTGTCGGTGACGATCAGCGGTTTGGTGCCGCCGAGCGCTTTGATCTTGGACGGGATCTGTTTGGCGGCGCCGATGCCGATCAGGGTGACGCTGGGAATGAAATAACCGTATACTTCTTCGCGAATAGCCATGGTGAAACCTCCGTTGTTCAATTGTGGTTTGTTGCAATCTGTGTGGTGCCCGGCCTGGATCCAGAGGCTGGACAGTAACACTATAGCAATTCGCGTGCCAATTTATTTATACTGAAATATCAATATCTTATGTTTATAAATGAAGCAACGGGAACGTCATATTGTCCCCAGCGGAAAATAATTTGAGCCAAAAGGACCGCATCTGGAGAAATCTACGCCCGAAAAATGACAGATACCGACAACTTAAAGAAGGACGGGTCAGAATGACACAGGAGGGGTGGGAAAATGGGACAAAATGACACCGCGCCCTGCCGGCCAGGGCAGCGGGATCTCACTCACGGCCGTACTGCGCCAGCTTGCGGTAGAGGGTCTTGCGGCTGACGCCCAGCGTCTCGGCGGTTTTCTGGCGGTTGCCGTCGTAGAAATCGAGGATCTTGAGGATATGGTTCTTCTCGACCGACTCCAGGGTCAGCGCCGCCTGCCCCTCTTCGGCGGCGGACACCAGTTCCCGGGGCAGACAGCGCTCGGTGATGATGTCGTTCTCGGCGAGGATGATCGACCGCTCGATGACATTGCGCAGCTCCCGGACATTGCCCGGCCAGGCATAGCGGAGGATGCAGTCCATGGCGCTGTCGACGATGCGGTAGGAGGTGTTGTCGGGGCTGAGCCGGGTGAGAAAATAGTTGACCAGCAGCGGCAGGTCCTCCTTGCGCTCGCGCAGGGCCGGGATCCTGATCGTGAAGGCGTTGATGCGGTGGAAGAAGGCCTCGTTGAACCGCCCCTGCTCGACCTCCTCGGCGAGGTTGCGGTTGGTGGCGAACAGGAAGCGGATGTTGACCGTCCGCTCCTCTTTTTCGCCGACCCGCCGGAAGGTCTGGGTCTCCAGCACCCGGAGCAGCGAGGCCTGGACCTCGAGCGGCAGCTCCCCGATCTCATCGAGAAACAGGGTGCTGTCATGGGCGTAGGTCATCAGCCCCTCGCGCGACTCGGTGGCGCCGGTGAACGAACCCTTCATGTGGCCGAACAGCTCGCTCCGGGCCAGTTCCTTCTGCAGCGAAGCGCAGTTCTTGATGATCATCGGGTTGGCGGCGCAGGCCGATCGCTGATGGATCAGCCGGGCGACCACATCCTTGCCGACCCCCGAATCGCCGGTGATCAGCACCGGAATCCGGGCCGGGGCCACCTTGTTGATCAGGAAGCGGATCTCGGCGACGGCCCTGGAGTTGCCGATGAACTGCACCTGCTCCTGCTCGAGGCCGCTGGTGTGACGGAGGATCCGGTTCTGGCGGGCCAGCAGCACCCGCTGGTGGGCCTTCTCGACCACCAGTTCGAGCTGCTCGAGGTTGAACGGCTTGCGGATGAAATCGCAGGCCCCGAGCTTCATCGCCTCGACCGCGCTGTCGATATCGCCGTGGCCGGTGATCATCACGACTTCGACATGGAGCACCTGCTCCTTGATCTTGATCAGCAGGTCGAGGTCATGGACATCCGGCAGGCGCAGGTCCATGATGACGACGTCGAACCAGTGGTTGCGGATCATCGCCATCGCGGAGGCGGCATCGGCCGCCACCTCCACGTTGCGGCGCTCGCTGGCCAGTTCCTTCAGCAGCAGCCGCCGGATCGGTTCCTCGTCATCGATGACGAGGATGCTGTATGTATCGCCTTCCATATATCGGCTAGACCTCGATTCCCGGCAGCGACACCTTGAACGAGGCGCCCCGGTCCTTTTCGCTGGTGACGGTGATCTCGCCCCGGTGGTGCTTGACGATGGCATAACAGGTCGACAGGCCGATACCGATCCCCTTGCCCACCGGCTTGGTGGTGAAAAACGGCTCGAACAGCTTGTCCTGCAGGTCGGGCGGGAATGCCGCAGCCGTTGTCTTCGACCAGCAGTTCCACCCCGCCGCCCGCCCGTTCACGGGTGATGATATCGATATGGCCGCCCTTGCCGGTGGCATCGAAGGCGTTGGTGACCAGGTTGATGATGACCTGCTTCAGCTGCGATTCGTCCCCCATGATCTTCGGCAGGCCCGGCGCCAGCGACGTCTTGACCGTGATGCCGCGCCGCTCCTTGAAATGATGCTTCAGCAGAAACAGGGTGTCGTTGACGCACTGGTTCATGTCGACCGGCCAGAGGCGAGGAGGCCACCGGCCGGCTGAAGGTCAGCAGCGTCTGGACGATATCGCGGCAACGCGAACATTCCTTGACGATGGTATCGGCATATTCCTTGAAATCGGCAAAGACCTCGGGCTCCACGCAGTCCCGGACCCGGCCCAGGCGGCGCCTGCAGCCCTTCGGCGAAGCCGCTGATCGCGGTCAGCGGGTTGTTGATCTCATGGGCCACCCCCGCCGCCAGGGCGCCGACCGTCGCCATCTTCTCGGCCTGGTAGAACTGGGCCTGGAACTCCTTCTCCATAGTCACATCGCGCTTGAACACCAGCACGCTGCGCTCGCCGGTCGGGCGACAGCTTCAGCGGCGAGGCGATGATCTCGAAGTGCCGGAACTTGCTGTTGACCTTATAGATACAGAGATCCTTGACGATCTGGCCGAGGTCGAGGGAACGGAGGGCCGGGCAGTCGTCGCAGCGGCTGCCGCTGCCGCGGAACACCTCGTGGCAGGTGCGGCCGATGGGATTTATGCCGGGGAACCACTCGGTAAAGACGTGGTTGACCTGCTGGATCCGCAGGTCTTCCGACAGGACCACCATCAGGTCGGTGATGCCGTCGAGCACCGCCTGGATCTCGCGGCGTTTCTTTTCCAGCTCCTGGTTGGAGGTCTTCAGCTGTTCGACCTTCTGCTGCAGCTCCTGGTAAAACCCGAGCTTGCAGTGCTCGATGCCGACCAGGTCCTCGAGGGTCGTCAGGGCCTTCATCACCACACCTCTTCGCAGATCTGCAGGAATTCCTGCCACGAGGCGGGCCGGGGATTGGTCAGGTTGCAGGCGTCGTTGACCGCCATCCGGCAGATCGGCTCGAGATACCGCCGGTCGGCCTCGGCGATGACCTGCCGCAGCCGCAGCGGGACATCGAACGAGGCGAAGAACGATTCGAGCCGGTCGATCCCGGCCAGCGCCGTCTCCCGGGGCGTACCGAGCGGTCCGGTCGAGCACCACCCGGCCGATATCGGCCATCCTGGCCTCGGCGTGATAAAGATTGAAACGCATGACCGCGGTCAGCAGGATCGGGTGGATGACCCCGTGCCGCATGTCGAAATGGCCGCCCAGGGAATGGGCCAGGGCGTGCTCGGCGCCGAGACTGGCGTTGCTGAAGGCCATGGAGGCGGCGGTCGAGGCGATGCTCAGTTGTTCCAGGTAGTCCATCGAGCGGGTCGCCACCGCTTGCGGCAGATAGCGGAGGATCAGGTCGATCGCCTTCAGCGACTGCATGGCGGTGAAGGGCGACGAAATGGTCGAGATATAGGCCTCGATGGCATGGGCGAGGGCGTCGACGGCCGACTGGATGATCAGCGTCTCGCTCTTGGTCTGAAGGATCAGCGGATCGACGATGGAGATATTGGGGACCAGGGTGCGGGTGATGATCGACATCTTCACCGCCCGCTCGACATCGGTGATGATGCAGAACTGGGAGATATCCGAACCGCTGCCGGCGGTCGTGGTGATCAGGACCATCGGCGGCAGCGGCCGGTTGACCCGGTTCGCCCCCTCGTAATCCCTGATCCGGCCGCCGTTGCTGGCGATGATCGCCACCCCCTTGGCGGTGTCCATCGAACTGCCGCCGCCGATGGCGATGATGACGTCGGCGCCGTGTTCGCGGTAGAACTCGGCGCCCTGCTCCACCTGAAAATCACGGGGATTGGAACTGACCCCCGGGTAATAGACCCAGTCGATCCCGTCCTTGCGCAGGATATCCATCAGCCGCTGGACCCAGCCGGCCTCCTCGATCCCGGAGTCGCTGACCAGCAGGACCTTTCTGGCCCCCAGGCGCAGGGCGCACTGACCGGCATAGTTGAGGCTGCCCCGGCCGAAGATGATCTCGGGAATGGCAAATTTGGTTACATCCATCTATCGTCTTCTCCTCAATCAGAGTGGGTGGAGCGGTGCATGACCGGCAGGAGGGCGACTGCCGCTCCCTGGCGCCATCGCTCCTGATCTCTGTACAGATGTGATGTCTTTGGGCGCGATTGTCAATGGGACAATGGCCACGACCCGCTTTCGGCGACTTCACGGAAGGCGGCGCCGCTCGGCCACATCCGCGCCTGCCGGAGCCTCTACCTCGCGCCGGCACCTGAACATTTTATATGTTTGCGTATTATATCATGACGATAAACGCCGCTCACCTCTCTGCCGCATTTGACTTCGAACGGCGAGGCCTGGATAATACATGATATCGCAGGCACATTGCAGGACAGGAATCGACGGCTTCATGCGTATTGCAAGAGATCGCACCGCGTCCGATCGCCACCGACCGACCATCGAAGCCCACGCCTCTGAGGAGATCGCCATGAAGAAACGTACACCGCTTTGCTGTTTTCTCGCCTGCATGGTGATCGGCGGCGCATCCGCTGCGTACGGGCAGGAAGACGCCAGGCCTGCTCCAGACCCAGGGCAACCAGATCTGCCAGGAGGTGCGATCGGGAAAAATGTGGCAGGTTGAGAAAAAAAGAGGGGTTGCCACCGCACAAGAGGCCGAACTCCATGCCGCCGGATTGCAACTGGGGGGCTACGACGATTGGCGCCTGCCCACCAGGGCGGAGATGTTCGAGCTGGCAAAGATATTTTTCTGGCACAAGAACAATGACTGCGATATGAACATGCGGGGTGATTTCTGGATTGTCGATGACAAGCGGCAACCGACCACCGGCCATTGGGAAATCGACTTCGCCTGCGGCCCGGTGTACCGGTATATCGAAGCGGGACACTCACGCGGGAACGTCCGGGCGATACGCCCGTGACAGAAAAATATCAGGACAGTTTCCCTGGTTTCCGTCCGGAAACTCAGCAAACTGTCCCTGGGAATTCAGTATGACCAACGATCTCAAGAACACAAACGTCAAGGGCTTCTGGTGGAAACGGTTCTTTTATAACGTTACCGGAGCGGACTTTGATTATGAGGTGGGCCCCAATTGGTTTGCCTCGGTGATGGGGACAGGGATTATCGCCAACGCCGCTGCCTCATTGCCACTCTTCTCCAGATATCTCAGCGAGTTTGCCCTTGTTGTCTGGTGCCTCGCTTCCTTGATGCTGATCGGTCTCGTGCTGGCAACGACCTTTTTCCTGTTTCGAAAGAAAAATGCCTGGGCCAGACATTTCCGGGACCCGATGATGGCGCAATTCTACGGGGCGCCTCCAATGGCCGCGCTGACTGTTGCCGGAGGCGCCCTCCTGGTGGGCCACAATCTCGTAGGCCGGGACCTTGCCCTGGAAATTGCCTGGTCCCTCTGGCTCATAGGCACGATCACGGGCTTTTGTTCAGCCGTCATCATTCCGTACCGCCTCTTTACCGTATTCTCGGTACGCTCTGACTCCGCTTTCGGGGGATGGCTCATGCCGGTCGTCCCTCCCATGGTCTCCGCCACCATCGGCGCCATGCTCGTTCCCTACACTCCCGTGGGCGTGCCGAGGCAAACGCTCTTTTATCTCTGCTTTTCCCAGTTCGGCCTGAGTCTGCTGGCCGCGCTGATCATTATTTCGATGATCTGGAGCCGGCTGGCGCATCACGGGACTTCGGGCACCTCGCGCGTTCCGACCCTGTGGATCGTTCTCGGGCCCCTGGGACAATCGATGACCGCCGCCGGAATACTGGGCACCGTTGCCAAGGGGGCTGTCCCGGCTGAAATAGCTTCTGGCTTTGAACTGTTTGCCGTGTTTTACAGTGTCCCGATCTTCGGGTTTGTGATCCTCTGGACCTGTTTCGCGATTCTTTTGACCGTCCGGGCGAGCCAAAGAAATATGAAGTTTGCCCTCACCTATTGGGCCTTTACCTTTCCGGTCGGAACGTGCGTCACCGGTACGGCGCAACTGGCGCATCATACCGGTCTCCCACTGTTTGCCTGGGCCAGTGTCTCTTTTTATATAGGGCTGCTCGCAGCATGGGGAGTGGCCGCCTTCGGCACGACCAGAGGCATGATAACGGGGCATCTTTTCCGGCCGCCTGCTGCAGCCGCAAGCCCCATCATCTCTTTAAAAGAATCTGACAATATGTAAAAAATCCGCCGTCTGCTCGCCCGGGAACTTGGCGAACACTGGCTCCTGCCCGAACCGGGCGACCGGCTCGGGCTCACCTGAGGGCGAGCCGCCTTCGGTCAATCGGCCACAAACAAAGCCATCCATCATCATCCATCAACCAACAAGGAGAAACAGCATGGCACAGGTCATCATCTACGGCAAAAAGGGTTGACCCTACACGGACCGCGCCCGGGCGGCGCATCCCGGTCACGTGTACCACGATGTCAAGACCGACAGCGGCCGAATGCAGGAAATGCTCGTGCACAGCGGCGGCCGGCGGCAGGTGCCGGTGATCGTCGCCGACGGCCGGGTGACGGTTGGCCACGGCGGCTCCTGAGGCGTGTAAGGTTTCGGCGGTCGCCGAAAAGGAAAAGGACGGGGCTGGGACGCCCCGTCACCATTTGGAGGAAGGCTCCATGACAGACGTGATCTTTCAAATCGCCGACGCCCGGACCGAGACGGGCCGATCGGTTCAAGGTCCACCAGCTCGCCGGCGAGAGATCCTTCTCGACTGCGATTGGCTCGCTACCCCGCTTGACTGTTTCTTCTGCGTTGATGCTGTCGACCGCCATTGAAGCCCCCGTATGGTGTGATAACTCACTCTGACACAGGTTTTATAACGGGAGTATTGTCTCGAGCGAATGAAGAAATGATTCGGTGCCTAAAGCCCGTCCGGTCCGTTCATGGCGGCAGTTCGTCTTCATTATCCCTTCATCAGTCCAAGGACATCACCGAGGCAGCCGACCAGATCATGGCCGCACCACGATGTCCTCGAAATGAATCCAGTCCGGCCATTTTTTCATCTCGAGGGTGAACTCGATCTCCCATGCCAGTGCCATGCCTGTTCCCGACTGCATCAGGTCGATGGAACAGGGCGCCTCCGGCGGGATCACAACCTCCCCCTGGATCTGCAAGGGAACATGGGTCCGAACCCTTTTCACCGCCAGGGGCAGTTCCCGGCGGTGCTCATATACACATTCCTTCAGATACTTTTTGTTGGAGGAAGACCGGAAAAAGTCGATTATTTCGTTGGCTCGCAGAATGACAACGGCCTTGTCGATGTCAAAGGGGATATTGCCCTCGAAGGTGAGGGTGAAGGGGATCGTCTCCCCCGGACTGACCGACCTGGCACCGAGGCGGACCTCGGATTTTTTGATCCTTCTGTAGATCAGCGCCGAATAGGTCAACAGAAAAAACGCCGCCCCGCCCACCAGGGTGATGACGAGCCCGCCCATCCCGTACAGTTCGGCGGCCTCCGGTTCAGCGGCAAAGGATTTCCAGACCAGATAGATGCCGATGGCGGTGAATAAGACGGCAACGGAAAAACATCCCGTCAAATTTTTGGCGGTCTCACGATGCTCGAGATTGCCGGGACCGGCGGTCTCGCCATCGAACATCGTTTTCTGTTCCGCCAGGAGCGTCAGTTCCGCTTCGATCGTGGCGTCTTCCCGCGAAGAGCGCACTGC
Organism: uncultured delta proteobacterium; assembly: GCA_963847035.1. Lineage (GTDB taxonomy): Bacteria > Desulfobacterota > Desulfobulbia > Desulfobulbales > Desulfocapsaceae > Desulfoprunum. The sequence goes on from CAWJYH010000002.1 coordinate 170,333, forward strand.
GGCTTCCAGTTGCCAGGCGACATCAAAGATCCGTCCCCTGTAGCTCCGAGGACCGGGGGGAAGAACAATCTCGAAGGGATACACATACTGGCCCGGCAGCCATGCCCCTGCGAACAGCTTGATTTCCCTGTGCTCCCTGTCGATCGTCCTTCGGATATCCTGCGCCCTGGACGATGCTCGACAGCAAAAATCCAGCACCAGCTCGGCGTCGTCAATCCTGTCGGCAACGACGACCTCGACCTGTCCGGTGACGGTCTCGCCGCCCAGATATGTCTTGTCGGGCCTGTCGAAACAGATGGTCAGTGCAGGTGCCGCCATGGTCCCTCCTGATCGGGGGATTACAATCTTCCCGGCATGCAGCTAAAAAAATGACCTTGGCGCCGGGCTATACCGCCCGGCGATTTCGGAGTCCGGTCGCAAACAGGATCATCATCCGCTGAAACCATTATTTCTTCAATCGTTTGCCTATATCCCACGCCTTGCCGAGCTTTTCCCCGACCGACCAATACGTATTGTCCGGCATGGACAAGGTGAACGGATTGACCTTCTTGATATCGACAACGTTATCCGTCAGATACTTTTCTTCCGTGAAGACCTCTTTCGGTTCGCCGATGTACAGCGTATTAAACGGCAGTTTGACCGCCTCATACAAGGAGAACGACATGCAGACCGGACACTCCTGAATCAGCGGCGCCTTATCCAGCGCCCCATAGAAGACCTCGAAGAGTTCGGACTTATCGGTCTTGCCGCCGGATACCAATCCCGCAATAATCGGTTTGTGCAAGCAACGAGACATCGGGAACATTGATACTGAACTCCCTGTTGGCGTCGATACCTTTACTGGTATGGTGCGGTCCCAGAGCGATCGCAAACAGAGGCGGCTTGAAATTGACGCGTGAAACCCAGCCCGCTGCCATAAAGTTCGCCTTTCCATCGACAACGGCGCCGACCAATACCATCGGCATCGGGTATAAAAAAGCGGCACTCGGATCAATTGTGATTTTTGCCATAACACTCACCCGTTGGTATGTGATAACAACACAATGCGAACACAGGAAAATCCTCCGGCGAAAGCCATCTCCGTTGCCGGAATGGCAATCTTATTGGTCTGATCGGGCATCAGGCAATACACCCGGATATCGACCTGAAATTTTCGGCACCACTCGGCCATCAGCGCCGGATACAGCCGGTAATCTGCGATCAGGCCATTCTGGTCACCATCATCGTTGTCTGGTATTCGATCACCTGCTGGTCACGCTGATTGAACCCTTTGTTTTTGTAGATGAACAGGAATCGTTCCGGATTTTTGGTAGGACGAAGGTCAACGACTTCGGCTTCAGCGCGGAGGGTGTCGCCAAACAGAACCGGAGAGGTGATTTTCATATTGTCCACGCCGATGTAGGCATAAATTTCATAGCCGTCTTTGGCGAGCAGTTCGGCAATCGTATCGGCATGATGGATCAGGCCATCGACCACGGTAAAAATAAGGGGGCCGGCCAGTGACCGCTCCTTGAACCAGGTATTTTTGGCATATTCGGCATTGCTGTGCACCGCCATGTTGAACCAGGTGAGCTGGTGCAGTATCGAAAAATCCCCCTTGTCGAGGGTCCTGCCGACACGACACGGAATTCTGGTTCCCGCTGCTATCGTACCCATATTTCCTCCTTTTGTTGTCTGTAAGGATAGTTTTCGACCGCTCTTTTACGCGTTGACATCGACCACGACATGGCCGGTGATATTGCCCGCCAGGAGTTCTTTGGCGTACCGGGGCACTTCCGCCAACGGGATGACGGTATTGATGGTTGCCAGGTCTTCATCGGTGATATCGGTCACCAATCGCTGCCACGCCGCTTTTCTCCGCGGTGTCGGGCAACTGACCGAATCAACCCCTCGCAGGCTCACCCCTCGCAAAATAAAAGGCATGACCGTTGTCGGCAGGTCAAAGCCGGCCGCCAGCCCGCATGCCGCCACACAACCACCATACTTCATCTCCGCCAGAATTCGTGCCAGGACGATGCTGCCGATATTATCGATGGCGCCTGCCCATTTCTGGCTTTCCAGCGGCGCCGGAGGCCTGGTCCATTCTTCCCCGCAGATAACCTCCCTGGCACCGATTTTTTGCAGATACTCGTGGATAGAGGGTTGCTGAGAGCGGGTGAGCGCCGTTACCTCGTACCCCAGCTTATTGAGAATCGCCACCGCGTTGCCGCCCACCCCGCCGGTGGCACCGGTAACCAGGATCGGACCGCTGCCTGGTGTCACCCCGGCCTCTTCCAGGGTCATGACCATGAGCATGGCGGTGTAGCCGGCGGTACCGATGTACATGGCCTTTTTCGTGTCCATCCCCTGGGGGAGGTGGATGAGGAAATCGGATTTGATCCTCGCCATCTGCGAATATCCACCCCAGTATCGCTCGCCAACGCTCCAGCCATTGAGGATGACCTTATCGCCCGGATTGAAGGCAGGGGATCTTGATGCAACGACTGTTCCCGCCAGATCGACCCCCGGCACAATCGGAAAGATGCGAAATATCTTGTTGCGGTTGGCAAATCCCAACCCTTCTTTGTAATTAAGGGTTGAATAGTCGACCTGAATCAACACATCTTCGTCAGGCAGGTCTGCTACGGTCAACTGTTTCAGGGATGCAACCAGTTCGTTTTCTCCTTTCTCAACCACAAGGGCCCTGAAAGTGTCGTTATTTGCCATCGTTCGTGCTCCTTTCATGAAGGGATGTGCTGCCTGCTGCGGCTGCCACTCTGCCTTTTTCCTGTGCGTGGCCGATTCAAGGGACCTCCATGCCGGGGGGTGAGGCAGCCTGAAATAGACCTCGAAACACCGTATCAGTATTCCTGTTAAGAGACCAACTCAAAAACTACACGGATACAATACCTATTTTTTCGGTCTATTTCTACGACTGTCTCTTCGCCCGGAATGGCGATCAGGCGAATTGGCTGATCATCAGGGCCGTACACTGCCGTTATCCCCTTTCCCGTCTGACCCTGGATTTCGTCCCGGAAGAGACAGACTTTCTTTCCCCCGGTGACTGCTTCAATTTTATCTCTTCTTGAACTGTGCATCCATTTCGCCGTTTTGAATTGTGTCTCGAAGCGCCAGAAAAACGTTGCCAAGAAGTCTAGCAGCGACGCCATGCCAGTTTCCAGGCCTCTATTTACGACCAGTTGTCTCGATTGACGATCTCCTGAAGCGAACTCTCGAATGTATAAAGAAAGCTGCCTCGAGCCGGATACCTTAGCAGTCTGATCCCGTGGGATTGAGGAAGTGTTCCCCCCGCCGGCTGGACGCTATCCACCCAGGTCCGGACTGACAAAACCAGAAGCCAAAAACCGGAAACCGCATACAAGGCGCAGATCGTAATCTTGCTTCCCGGGCCACAATCCTTCAACGATATTAATTCAAAATTACAGCTAGTTATATTCTCAAAATTCAATATGCCGCCCTTCGCTCGGCCTCGAACAGCCGAAGCAAATACAAGTTCTTCACTAGTACTATAGTGCCATTTTACTAGCAATAATAGGCATTGCAGCTAGTGGTTCATCGAAATACACTCATATTGAAGGCAACAAACGCACTGCATGTTCTAAAACTAGGCCAAAGGAGAAAATGCACATGGAAACTGTCAGTGATATGCTAGTAGGAGCCGCGCAATACGAGCCCGACCGGGTTGCGGTGATCTTCGAGGATCAGCGATTGACGTACAGGCAGCTCAATCAGGATATCAACAAGTTGGCCAACGGCTTGACCAAGCTGGGCATCAAGCGGGGGGACTTCGTCATGACCCAGATTCCCAACTCACTCCGCTTTGTCATCATCCATTACGCCATCATCAGGGCCGGCGCCACGGTTATCCCCCTCAATGTCATGTACCGGCCTCATGAGATCAAATATATCGGCGAGGACTCCGGCGCCTGCGCAATCATCGCCGACGCCGATCTGTGGAAAGACAACGCCTCCGTCAAGGAAGAGCTCCCCGCCCTGCGGCACATCATTGTTTCCAATGGCCCTGCGGACCAGGGCACGGTCGCCCTCGACGCAGTGTTCACCGATATCGAGACCGCCCCGGCAGTTGCCTCCGACCTCGACGATATTGCCAGCGTCATTTACACCTCCGGCACGACGGGCCGCCCCAAAGGCGCGACGCAGACCCATCGTGCCATCCTCTCGAACGTCATGGGATGCTGCACCCGCAACAAATTTACCCGGGATGACCGCCTCGTCTGCGGCCTGCCGATGTACAACAATTTCGCCATCAACGTCGTCATGATGAGCGCTTTTTTTACCGGCGCAACCCTGGTGATCGTCGACCGCTTCAAGGCTCGCAAGGTCCTCGATGCGATCAAAATGTACCGAGGGACCTACTTTGCCGGCACGCCGACGATGTTTTCCTATTTCCTCCAGGGATTCAAGGAGGGGCACGATGATGTCTCGTCGCTTCGCGTGACCAACTCGGGTGGCGCCCATTGCCCTGGCGAAGTCATCCGCCAGATCGAAAAGACCTTCGGCGTCACCCACCTGGAGGGCTATGGCCAGACGGAAGGATGCGGCTTCACGACGCTCAATCCCTATGTCGGCGTCCGGAAGGAGAACACCTCCGGCACTCCCATTTCCAACTGTATCATCAAGATAGTCGACGATGACGATGTCGAGGTACCCGTTGGCCAGACGGGCGAGATCGTCCTGCGCGGTGATTGCTTCTCCGTTCACGGCTATCTCAATCGCCCGGATATCAATGCCAAGGTATTTCGCAGCGGATGGTTCCACTCCGGCGATGTCGGAAGCGTGGATGAACATGGCTACCTGGCTGTCGCCGACCGCAAACAGGATCTGATCATCACCGGCGGGCAGAACATCTATCCCGCCGAAGTCGAAGAGGTGATCTACACCTGTCCCAAGGTAGCGCTCGCTGCCGTCATCGGCATTCCGGACACCGACAAAGGGGAACTCGCCAAGGCCTATATCGTACTGAAAGAGGGACAGGAGGCGACGGCACAGGAGATCATCGATTACGTCCGCGGCCGCATCGCCAAGTTCAAGGCCCCGCGCCTGGTCGAGTTTGTCGACTCCTTGCCTCAGGGTCCCACGGGCAAGCTGCTCAAGCGCAAATTGAGAGAAATGGTGAAAATGCAGCTGGACGGATGAAGCTTCCGTGCCGACGGGGATGAATACCCTTTCCCAATCATGGGACAAAAAAAGGATGGATAAAAAATGGACCCGCAATTACTGAGCGTCATCGGAATCGTCATTGGTCTTACTACGCTTATCACGCTTGCGTTGAGAGGCTGGAGCATCATCATCATCGCTCCGATTGCCGCCACAATCGTCCTCATCTTTTCTCAGGTCGATCTTCTGCAAGGTCTGAATGAATCCTATATGAAAGGATTCAGTTCGTTTGCCATGAAGTTCTTTTTTCTCTTCCTGCTGGGAACGATCTTCGGCAAGGTCATGGAAGACAGTGGCGCGGCGAGGAAGATCGCAGCCGCTATCCTGCGGTTGACAGGCAGGACCAGGGAACTCTATGTCGCCATGGCCATCGTCGCGGTCTGTGGCCTGCTCGGATATGGCGGTGTCAGCGTCTTCGTCATCCTCTTCGTCATCGTGCCCATCGCCCGCCCTTTATTCAAAGAAATCGATCTGTCATGGCATCTCTTCCCCGGCATCTACTTCTTCGGCGTCGCAACGTTCGTCATGTCGATGCTGCCGGGAACGCCGCAGATCCAGAACATCATCCCGACCAAGTACCTTGGCACAACGGCCATGGCAGCCCCCGCCCTTGGATTGTTAGCCTCGGTGCTCGTCATCACGGGGAATTATTTTTTACTCGGTTGGATGATCAGGCGATCGAAGCAGAAAGGCGAAGGATACGAAGGCTCGGATCCCCTGGGGGCAAAATCTCCAACCGCTCAGACCAATGATGACACGGCCCTTCCGAATATATGGCTGGCCTTCGCTCCTTCCTGTGTTCTTCTTATCTTGCTCAACATCGTCAAGGTCGACATCATCTGGGCTCTGCTCGGCGGGACCGTCGCCGGCCTGGTTCTGTTCCATGCCCACCTGGCCGATAAGCTGAAGACCTTGACCAATGGTGCCACCAACTGCGCCATTCCATTGATAAACACCTGTGCCGACGTCGGATTCGGCGCGGTCGTCGGCTCCGTTGTCGGTTTCAAAATGATATCCGATGCGTTGATGAGCATTCCCGGAACCCCATTGATCTCCTTGTCTCTGGCCACCCAGCTTCTGTGCGGCATCACCGGATCCGCCTCCGGCGGTATCGGAATCTCCATGGAACTCTTCGCCAAACAATTCCTGGCCCTGGGCCTCAATCCGGAGGTGATTCACCGCATCGCCAGCCTTGCCACCGCCGGGCTGGACGTCATGCCGCATAACGGCGCCGTGATCACCGCCCTTGCCGTTGTCGGCTTGACCCATAAACAGGCCTACAAGCCCATATTCATGCTGGCCGTGTTGATGCCGATATGCACCAATGCCATTTCAATCGGTCTGGCCATGCTTCTGTACTGACGTCGGCAAGCAGGGAGGGGGCGGTTCTTCATGGACCGCCTTCCCCGGGGAGCAGAGTTTCATCTCGACCCCGACTGCTGCAGCCAACGCCCCCTCGCCTTGAAATCCACCGAAGGATTTCGCCACTTTCCTGTCGCCACTTTCTGCCCTTCGATCAAGCCCATCAACGATCAGTTCCGGCAGCAGTTATCCCTCCACGGCCCGTTGAATCTGCCACAGCCGCTGGTGCAGAAACTTCTTTCAGCCCAACGACCAGGAAGTGTAGTATGATCCTGTGAGGTTTCTCTCACGGTCCGGCTTGGAAAAATTGCAAAAATACCGGATACTGACACTCGTATTCGCGCTGTTCCGATTGTGTTCATGCAACAATTGGATTGGCAGCAGGGGGATCATGCAGTGAAGGACACGATCATCGGCGAATTGGCCCTATCCATTCTGGACGCCTCGCCACATGCGACATTTGGCCTGGAAAACAGGACGATCATATTTGCCAACCTGGCCGTTCAGAGGGTTTTCGGGTGGAAGCCCGCTGAATTGATCGGCAAGTCGACAAGAGTCCTGTTCCCGACAGAGGAAGAGTTCTTAAAGGTCGGAGAGTCCTTCTATCCCGCGCTCGAACATCATCCTCGGGTGATCATCGGTGAGCATCCGTGCCGGCACAAGGACGGCAGCATCATTGTCTGCCGCCTGAGCGCCGCAAGGATAGGCAGCACGCTCATCAACAGGAAGGTAGTCGTAACTTACGAGAATATCAGCGATCTCCGCAGAATAGAAACCAGGTTGCTCGAGAGCGAGGCACTCTACCGGTCCCTGGCGGAGGGGACATTCGCCGGAGTCTATGTGGTTCAGGATGGCAGGTTCAAATACATCAACAAGTATGCAACGACAAATCTTGGTTATCGACCGGAAGAACTGGTTGGTCGGGCAGCCCACAGTCTTGTGCATCGTGACGACCGGGAGCAAGTCAGGAAATGCGCCCGGGAGATGCTGAACGGCAGCACGACCACTCCTTATATTTACAGGCAGATCAACAGGAAAGGACGCCCTCGATGGATAATGGAAACGGTCACCAGCATCACCTATGAAGGGAGACCTGCCGTCCTTGGCAACAATATGGACATCACCGAACTCAGGGAGTCGAGAGAAAAGCTTGAAAAATTCAACGAGTTGAGGTCTTCCATCCTGGATGCAACGCCCCATGCAATCATGTACCTGGAGCATCGCAAGATTATTTTTGCCAATAATGCCACGGAATCCGTTTTTGGCTGGAAACCGGAAGAATTGGTCGGAAAAACGACAAGAATGCTTTTTCGCTCCGAAAAGGACTTTAAGGAGATGGGACGAATGGCGTATTCCGCCCTGGAAAAAGCAAAAGTTTTTGATGAAGCCGAATACGGTTACAAGCACAAGGACGGAAGGGAAATCGTTTGTCGGGTAAAGGCTGCCAGGATTGGTGACAGCTTGTTGAACCAATCACTTATCGTCACCTATGAAAATATCACCGAACAGATGAAGGTAATGGAAGACCTTCAACTCAAGACCAAAAACCTCGAAGACACCAACACGGCGCTCAGTGTAGTTTTGAAAAGAAGAGAGGCGGACAAGTCTGCAATTGAAGAAAGCGTCGTGAATAATATCAGGGAATTGATTATACCCTGCCTCCAGCAGGTAAAAAAGTCCCGCATGGAGAATGCAGCGCTGAAACATCTCTCCTTGGCTGAATCATATTTAATGGATATCGTTTCACCTTTTTTACGCAAACTTTCTACAAAACATCTGCACTTAACTCACAAGGAACTCCAGGTCGCAAATCTTTTAAAGGAAGGCAAATCGAGCAAGGAAATAGCCGATTTTTTAAATATTACGGTCAGGGGAGTTGAGTTTCACAGATATAAAATCAGATCAAAACTGGGTATAAGAAATACGAAAGGCAATCTGCGATCCTATCTGCTCGAAGTGTCTTCCAACAACGATGATTTTTAATTCGAGTTCCGTTAAATGACGACTCCCCCACGTCGTTCGGGGAAGCCGACGCCCACCTTCCGATCCAGCCTCTAGCCGCCCCCCACCCTCACCCGCCTATCTGTTTCTTGATACCGAGGATCGGGGTGCCGTCAAAGACGTCCATCCCCGCCACCTCCAGGCGATTGCCGTGAACGGCCAGGAACTTCAGCTCCGAGATCGCGATCGGGTTCGGCCGCACCGGGCTGCGGGAGGCGAAGACCCCATGCAACCCCCGCGCGCGGTCGCCGCGCGGGTAGACCATGAGGATGTCGCGATTGGAGCAGTGCAACCAGAACAGCACGTCGATGATCCGGCAGGCGACGATGCCGGCGAGTCCCGCCTGGTACTCGGGGAAAATCTCCAGGGTGTCCCGATTCGATCGGAGATGTCATAATTCCTGGGGGCATCCTCGAAGCCGGCGATTTCGCCATGCACCACCCCGATAATCTGCAGTGAAGGTTGTTCCATGGCGCATACCTCGCTTGACCGCAATCGATAGTTACCATAATTGCAGGAAATCAGGCCTTGCGGATCATGTCACGGGCAATTACCAGTTGCTGGATTTGGCTGGTGCCTTCATAGAGCCTAAATAGCCGCACATCACGAAAGAATCTTTCAATGGGATAATCACTCACATAACCTGAACCTCCGAATATCTGCACCGCTCGATCCGCCACTCGACCACACATCTCAGTCGCGAAAAGTTTGCAACAGGCTGATTTCGCTCCAACATCCTCTCCCAGATCACGGCGTTGGGCGGCGTCGATGATCATACAGCGAGCGGCATAGATTTCGGTTTTGCTGTCTGCCAGCATAGCCTGAATTAATTGAAAATTTCCAATCGGCTGACCGAATTGTTTCCGGTTCATTGCATATCGCAAAGATTCTTCCAAGAGTCGCTCGGCCGCTCCCACGGAAACGGCGGCAATATTCAATCTGCCTTTATCCAAAACCTTCATGGCTGTTTTAAAACCAATCCCCTCCTTGCCGCCAATGAGATTTGCGGCCGGAATACGGCAGTTTTCAAAAATGACATCACAGGTGTGTGACCCTTTATGACCCATTTTTTTGTCCCTTTTACCCAAAGAAAGGCCGGGAGTTCCAGCTTCGACAATGAACGCCGATGATTCCGCCAGCACCCTTTATACTCGTATCTGTTCGAGCCATAACGGTAAACAAACCGGCCTCCGGAGCATTTGTGATGAACCTTTTGGTACCATTGAGAATATAGTAATCCCCCTCACGCCTGGCCGTCGTCCGCAAACTTGCTGCATCCGATCCCGCATCAGGCTCCGTAAGGGCAAAAGAACCTATTATCTCGCCAGACGCGAGCTTCGGCAGGTAATACTGCTTCTGCTCCGAAGTACCATCGATGACGATTCCTGAAGCGCCTATGCCATTGTTCGTAGCAACTATAGAGCGAAAAGCCGGTGATGCTTTGCCAAGCACCATGCCGACATTGACCTCCTCCTCCATCGTCAACCCTGAGCCTCCGTACTCCTCCGGGATGGTCATGCCGAACATTCCGAGTTCTCTCATTTCCCTAACGATGTCTTCAGGCACTTCATCCGTGTCGGCGAGAACCTGTTCATTTGGTATCAACCGTTCATTCACATAGCGCGTAACTGTTTCCAACAAAACGTTGAGGGTTTCTTTGTCTCTTATCATTTCAGTATCTCCAAATCTGATTTATCCTTGAAGGGCCAGCCTCGATTTCCCACACGGCTCATTGTACGCTAAGGTTGCCCCATACAATGTATGCAGGTGCTGCATCGCAATAACAGGGAATGCAAACTTTATGAGGCGGCAGTTGAGATGCATATTGCAACTGGAAGCATCCATACCGAGTCAACGCAGCCTGGCAATCGGCCCGAATCCAGCGCACCTGTTTCACTTGCCCGGCTATTCATCATCGAGTTGGGCCAACGACTGGTTTTCCCTGACCAGACGTTCCAGTAACGCTGCCGGCTCCCAATACTGCCCATCGTACAGCTGACGGAATCTGCAAATCGATTCATACACTCTGCCCAACCCAAGGGAATCAGCATAAAACATTGGTCCGCCTCGATATGCAGGAAAAACATAACCAAAAACATAAACCACATCGATATCCCCAGGACGCTGTGCGATGCCCTCCTCGAGGATTTTCATACCTTCATTCACTAACGCGAATACACAGCGATGGAGAATCTCTTCATCGCTGATTTGGCGGGGAGTCACTCCGAATTTTTCCGCCTCGTTACGAATTATTTCCAGAACAGCAGGATCTACCAAACGTTTACGGGGAAAGGCTGGATCATACTTATACCAGCCAGCGCCGGTCTTTTGCCCCAGTCGACCCATTTCGACCAGTGTATCCGCAATACGATACGTTTTCGGTTCGCCTTTTTGCGCCTCAGTCAATTCCTGACGTGCCTTGTAACCAATATCCAGTCCGGTGAGATCATTGACGGCCAGTGGCCCCATTGACATGCCAAAACGTTCCATGACAGTATCAATCTGCTCCGGTGTTGCACCTTCGATCAGACACATCTGCGTTTCACGTTGATAATGACGCAGCATTCGGTTCCCAATGAAACCGTAACAAACTTTTGCCATAACAGGTATCTTGCTGATCTTCTTAGCCAAAGACATAGAAGTGGCTAACACCTGGGCGAAAGTCTGATCAGTACGAATAATTTCCAGCAGCTTCATCACATTTGCCGGACTGAAAAAATGCAGGCCAATCACATCTCCAGGACGGGATGTTGCCTGGGCGATAAGATTCACGTCTAGGTATGAGGTGTTTGTGGCCAGTATGGCGCCGGCTTACAGACGGCGTCGAGTTTTGCAAATACATCCTTCTTTATCTCAAGATTCTCAAATACCGCTTCAATTACAATGTCGGCATTCCGGAGATCGCTGTAGTCGGTGGAGCCGGTAATGAGAGCTTGTTCACGCGCAGCTATTGGCTCGAGAACTTTCCCTTTTTTCACGGCAAGCGCATAGTTTTTTGCAATGATATCTTTGCCTCGTTGCAGGGTTTCTTCATTTATTTCTAGCAACGTTACGGGGATTCCCGCTTGCGCAAAACACATTGCGATACCACCGCCCATGGTGCCTCCACCAACGATAGCGGCGGTCCTGATTTCATTTTCGGCAACATTCCTTGACACCCCTTTAATTTTGGATGCCTTGCGCTGCGCAAAAAAGACGTGTGTTAGCGCTTCTGATTGGCTTGATTGTCTTGCATTCCAAAAACAATGATCGTTCCTTATCGAACCCTTCAGACACTGGCAACTGTACGGCAGCTTGAACACATTCAATAATGTGCTGGGGTGCTGTTTGCCCTCGACGAGTTTTCGCTAACTTTTTACGAAATTTTTCAAAAATTGCCCCATCCACCGCCGACATGTCTATTGGGATATCCCGGGTACGACGAGTTGGTTTGTTTTCTTTAATTATTTTCCTCGCATATTCCAAAACCCCATTGAAGAGATCACCCTCGATAATGTGGTCAATCAGGCCGATCTCCAATGCTTGCGCAGCAGAAATGCTGTCTCCACTTGTCAGCAGTTGTAACGCCGCCTCTATACCGGCCAACCGCGGGGCACGCTGGGTGCCGCCAGCTCCAGGCATTAAGCCAAGATTGACCTCGGGAAAACCGATTTTGACAGAGGCCAAAGCACATCGGTAATGGCAGGCTAAAGCCAACTCCAAACCGCCACCTAAAGCGGCTCCATGCAATGCGCAAACAACTGGTTTAGAAGAGTTTTCAATTGCATTAAAAACATCAGGCAGCAATGGCGCCTGTGGAGGTTTTCCGAATTCAGTTAAATCAGCTCCAGCAACAAAGGTCCGGCCTTTGCACATAACCACTACTGCTTTTGTTTCATCTTGGTCTGCAATTTGCGTGGCTTCAAGCAGTACGGACCTCATCTTGTGGGATAAGGCATTTACAGGAGGATTATTTAAGGTAATGATACCGATCTGATCTTTAATTTCGTAATTAACCATCGACATGAGCTTGTCCTTTGTATTTAGACGCGATCAATAACCGCCTCGATCCCCTGCCCAACTCCGACACACATGATAGCCAGGACTTAACGACCTCCGGGTAGCTCTGATTGCCGAAGAGCGGTCATAACGATTCGGACGCCTCAGAGGCGGCTCCCATTCTTTGAAACTCGCCACAGGTGTTCATGACCGCCCCGCCCTCACCCCCCAATCTGCTTCTTGATGTCGATGATCGGGGTGCCGTCGAGGATGTCCAGCCCCGAGACCTCCAGGCGGTTGCCGTCCACCGCCAGGACCTTCAGTTCCGAAATCGCGATCGGGTTCGGCCGCACCGGGCTGCGGGTGGCGAAGACCCCGTGCAGCCCCCGCGAGCGGTCGCCGCGCGGGTAGACCATCAGGACGTCGCGATTGGAGCGGTGCAGCCAGAACAGCACGACGATGGTCTGGCCGGCGGCGATCCCCTCGAGCCCCGCCTGGTACTCGGGGTAGATCTCCAGGGTCCCGGTCCGATCCGAGATGTCATAATTCCTCGGGGCCTCGCTCGAGACCGGCGATATCGCCGTGCAGCACCCCGATAATCCGCAGTGATGGTTGTTCCATGGGCATACCTCGTTCAACAGCAATTGATGATCAGCTTCCCGGCCGCGCCCTCGCCGCCGGTATCGAAAGGGACGATGGTGGCAATCAGGTCCAAGTTGTCTTATTATGCTTTGTAAGGCAAGGATTGCTTCCTGCCGAACAGTATATTATGGAGGTACGATCATGATCAAAACGACAGCGAATTACAAGGACTGGACCATCTGCGTTGCCGCCGAGTCCAGCATGTGCTCCAACTTCAGCTTCGATGTCACCGACCCGGCCGGCCGCACCCAGCACGTCGCCATGGGTGGCGACAACGAGCGCCGGGCGCTGGAGCGGGCGAAAGAGTTCATCGATCTGGAGTTGGCGCTGGCCGCTGAAAATTGATGACGGCGTCTCCGCCGCTCCGCCCTGTCAGTGAAATCTCCTTTTGGATCAGGATATTATCCGATAAACAGGGGACTAGGTCCGGAACCTAGTCCCCATCAGCTTTTTTTCCAATAACAAATAGGTTTTGTACCGATTGTCCGTGCGCCCGATATCACCTACTATCACTCTCCATAACGGCGCAGCGACCGGCAAGCCTACCCCTTCCATGCTCTCTTGCCGAACCGGCGCCACAGTCGGAGCAGACATGATGTACACAGCGGGTGTCAACCACGACATACTCAGTCCGGTTTCCTTTCTCGAGCGCAGCACCAGGGTCTACCCGGACAAGACCGCCGTGATCTACGGCGACCGCCGCTATTCCTACCGCGAATTCCAATCCAGAATCCACCGCCTGGCCAACGCCCTCCGGTCCTCCGGGATCGCCCCGGGCGACAAGGTGATCTTTCTCTGTCCCAACACCCCGCCGCTGCTCGAGGCCCACTTTGCCGTGCCGATGATCGGCGCCGTGCTGGTCTGTGTCAACATCCATCTCTCCGCCGGCGAATACCGCTATATCATCGATCACTCCGACGCCAGGGCGGTTTTTGTCGACAGCGAATACGCGGCCATCATCGAGGCGATCCGCGACGAGCTGAAGAAGGTCGAACTGTTTGTCACGATCAACGACACCGCCGCGCCCCCGCTCCTGCCGGGCCCCGATTACGAGGACTTCATCGCCGGCGGTGCCGCCACCGCCCCGGATCTGCTGGCGATCATCGACGAGGATACGCCGATCACCATCAACTACACCTCGGGCACCACCGGCAAACCCAAGGGCGTCATGTGCAGCCATCGCTCGACCTGCCTCCATGCCCTGGGCGAGATCATCGAGACCTCCCTGACTTCGGACGCGGTCTACCTCTGGACCCTGCCGATCTTTCACTGCAACGGCTGGGGTTTCGTCTGGGCCGTCACCGCCGTCGGCGGCACCCACGTCTGCCTCCGCCACTGCGAACCGGGGAAGATCTTCCGCCTGATCGAGCGGGAGCGGGTCTCGCATCTCTGCGCCGCCCCCAACGTCCTGCTGGCGATGGTCTGCGACCCGCAGTCGGTCCAGGTCAAGCTGCGGCGGCCGCTCCAGGTCCTGACCGCCGGGGCCTCGCCGTCGCCGACCATCCTCCAGGGGATCGAGGACATCGGCGCCAATATCACCCACGTCTACGGCCTGACCGAACTGCACGGCCCGCACAGCGTCTGCGCCTGGCAGGCGCCGTGGACCGAACTCGACCCCGACGCCCTGACCCGGATGAAGGCCAGGCAGGGGGTGCCCTACACCACCAGCCTGCACATGGAAGTCGTCGAGCCGATCACCATGCAGCCGGTCCCGCCCGACGGCCGGACCATCGGCGAGGTCGTGATGCGCGGCAACAACGTCATGCTCGGCTACTACAAGGACCAGGAGGCGACCGACCAGGCCTTCCGCGGCGGCTGGTTCCACAGCGGCGACCTCGGCGTCATGCACCCGGACGGCTATGTCCAGATCATGGACCGGGTCGCCGACATCATCGTCCGCGGCGGCGACATCATCTCCTCGGTCGAGATCGAGGAAGTCATCAGCCGCCATCCCGATGTCCTCGAAGTGGCGGTGGTCTCGGCGCCCGACCCGGTGTGGGGCGAGGTGCCCAAGGCCTTTGTCGTTCCCAAACCGGGCCGCACCCCGACAGCGGAGCAGATCATCAACTTCTGCCGCGAAAACCACGCCGACTTCAAGGCCCCGCAGACCGTCGAGTTCGCCCAGCTGCCGAAGACCGCGACCGGCAAGACGATCAAGGCGCGACTGCGCGACCAGGAATGGTTCGGCTTTCAACGCAAGGTCAGCTGAGCGCTGCCGGGCACCCGAGGGCCATCCTCGGCAACAACCAACGGCGCCCCCAGAGGGCTCCATCCATACAGGAGACACCATGGCATATACATGCATAGAGGTACAGGACGAGGCCGGGATCGCGACCATCACCTTCAACCGGCCCAAGGCCCTGAACGCCCTCAACGGCGTCACCCTCCGGGAACTGGATGACGCCCTCACGGCGATCGCCGCCAACGACGAGATCAGGGTGCTGATCCTCACCGGGGGAGGCGACAAGGCCTTCATCGCCGGCGCCGACATCACCGAGATCCGCCAGCTGACCCCGCTGGCCGCCCGCCGGTTCGCCGACTTCGGCCAGCTGCTCCTCGACCGCCTCCAGCACCTGCCGATCCCGGTGATCGCCGCGGTCAACGGCTTCGCCCTCGGCGGCGGCTGCGAGATGGCCCTGGCCTGCGACTTCATCTATGCCGCCGAGACCGCGACCTTCGGCCTGCCGGAGATCAGTCTCGGCATCATCCCCGGCTTCGGCGGCACCCAGCGCCTGCCGCGGCTGATCGGCGCCAATATGGCCAGGGAGATGATCTTCACCGGCCGCTTCCTGTCGGCCAAGGAGGCCCTGGAGATCGGCCTCGTCAACCGCTGCTTCCCCGCCGACCAGCTGCTGGCCGAGGCCCGAAAGACGGCGACGCTGATCGCTTCCAAGGGCCGGGCCTCGCTGCAGGCCGCCAAGGATGCGGTCCGCCAGGGCCTGAACGCCGACCTGCAGACCGGTCTGGCCATCGAACGCGACGCCTTCGCCCTGTGCATCAGCAGTCCCGACGCCCAGGAGGGCACCTCGGCCTTCATCGAAAAACGCAAGGCGGTTTTCACCGGAAAACGCGATAGCTGATCGCTCATTATCGCATAACCCAGACTGGAGCTCACGAAATGGAAAAAGTAGTCATTGTCAGTGGATGCAGAACAGCGGTGGGCGCCTTCGGCGGCGTCCTGAAGGATGTGCCGGTCGTCGACCTCGGGGCCCTGGTCCTGCGGAAGACCCTGGAGAAGGCCGGGCTGCGGCCGGCGGCCGGTGCCGATCTGGCCGAGACCGTGCCGGGCAAGCTCGCCGACCGCAACCGGATCGAGCTGGAAGAAAAATATGCCGGCTGGGACGCCGGCCTGCGGGAGATCGCCGTCGACGAGGTCATCATGGGCAACGTCCTCCAGGCCGGCCAGGGCCAGAACCCGGCCCGCCAGGCGACGATCCGGGCCGGGATCGCCAAGGAGACGCCGGCCTTCACGATCAACAAGGTCTGCGGCTCCGGCCTCAAGGCGATCGCCCTGGCCGCCCAGTCGATCATGACCGGCCAGGCCGAGGTCGTGCTCGCCGGCGGCCAGGAGAACATGAGCCAGGTGCCGATGGCGCTGATGAAGGGGCGCTGGGGCTACCGCATGGAGATCACCGGGGTCGGCGAGATCCACGACCTGATGGTCTATGACGCCCTCTACGAAAAATTCTACGGCTACCACATGGGCGTCACCGCCGAGAACATCGCCAAGCTGTACAACATCAGCCGCGAGGACCAGGACCGCCTGGCCTGCCAGAGCCATGCCCGGGCGATGGAGGCGATCGAAACCGGGATCTTCGCCGACGAGATCGTGCCGGTCAAGGTCCCGTCGCGCAAGCAGGAGATCATCGTCGACCGCGACGAGCGGCCGATGGCGACCTCCATGGAGAAGCTGGCCAAACTGCGGCCGGTCTTCACGAAGGACGGTTCGGTCACCGCCGGCAACGCCTCCGGCATCAACGACGGGGCGGCGGCGGTGCTGCTGATGAGCGAGAGCCGGGCCAAGGCCCTGGGCCTCAAACCGCTGCTGACGATCGAGAGCTTCGCCTCGGGCGGGGTCGACCCGGCCTACATGGGCCTCGGTCCGGTGCCGGCGATCCGCCGCGCCCTGAAACAGGCGAAGATGACGATCGCCGATATCGACCTGATCGAGCTGAACGAGGCCTTCGCCGCCCAGGCGATCGGCTGCATGCTCGAGCTCGGGATCGATGTCGACAAGCCCAACCGCTACGGCAGCGCGGTCTCGATGGGCCATCCGGTCGGCTGCACCGGCGCCCGGCAGATGGTCACCACCCTCAACCAGATGCAGCGCGGCAACCACGCCACCGGCCTGATCAGCATGTGCATCGGCGGCGGCATGGGCATGGCGATGGTCGTGAAACGATAACTCCAGCCGGCCCGGCATGCCGGGCCAGCTGTAATGATAAATTTATCTTATAAAAACAGGGAAGTTATGGAAATAGCAACATTTGGAGTCATCGGTGCCGGCCAGATGGGCGGCGGCATCGCCCAGGTCGCCGCCGCCAGCGGCCTGAACGTCATCCTCCACGATATCGCCGACGAGTTCGTCGCCAAGGGGATGAAGGTCATCACCGCCAACCTGCAGCGCAGCGTCGACAAGGGCAAACTGGCGGCCGACGAGATGCAGGCCATCCTCGGCCGGATCAAGACCGTCACCGATCTGGCGGCGATGAAGGATGCCGATATCGTCGTCGAGGCGGCCTCGGAGAGGGAGGACATCAAGTTCAACATCTTCGCCCAGCTCGACCAGATCTGCCCGCCCCACACGATCCTCGCCTCCAACACCTCGTCGATCCCGATCGGCCGCATCGCCGCGCGCACGAGCCGGCCGGACAAGGTCATCGGCATGCACTTCATGAACCCGGTGCCGGTGATGAAGCTGGTCGAGGTCATCCGCGCCCTGCCGACCTCGGACGAGACCTACCGGGACACCGTCGATCTGGCCGTCAAGATGGGCAAGGTCCCGGCCCAGGCGGGCGATTATCCGGGGTTCATCGCCAACCGCATCCTGCTGCCGATGATCAACGAGGCGATTTTCTGCCTGTACCAGAGCGTCGGCGATTGCGAGGCGATCGATACGGTCATGAAACTGGGGATGAACCACCCGATGGGGCCGCTGGCCCTGGCCGACCTGATCGGTCTCGACACCTGCCTGGCGATCCTCACGACCCTGCACCAGGGCCTCGGCGATCCCAAGTACCGCCCCTGCCCGCTGCTCCGCCAGTACGTCGAGGCCGGCTGGCTGGGCCGCAAGAGCGGCCGCGGTTTTTACGAATACCCCCCGAAAGCGTGAACCGATCCTGCAGCTAGCATGACAGGACTATCTCCATGCCTCCAGCGGCATGACTGAATACCAACCGACAGGAGTATTGCCATGAAATTTGAATTGACTGAAGAACAGAATCTGCTCCGTGACATGGTCCGCCAATTCGCCGAGACCGAGGTCGCCCCCTCGGCCGCCGAGCGCGACGAGCAGGAGCATTTCGACCGCGCCCTGATGTTCGACCGCCTGGGCGAGCTCGGCCTCACCGGCATCGTCTTCCCCGAGGAATACGGCGGCGCCGGCGCCGACTACATCAGCTACGCCATCGCCGTCGAGGAGCTGTCGCGGGTCTGCGGCTCGACCGGCGTCACCCTCTCCGCCCACCTCTCCCTGTGCTCCAACCCGATCTACCTGTTCGGCACCGAAGAGCAGAAGATGAAATACCTCGTCCCGCTGGCCCAGGGCACGGCCCTTGGCGCCTTCGGCCTGACCGAGCCCTCGGCCGGGTCCGACGCCGGCGGCACCAGGACCACGGCGGTTCGTCAAGGCGACGAGTGGGTCCTCAACGGCACCAAGATCTTCATCACCAACGCCGGTGACGCCGACACCTATGTCGTCCTCGCCCGGACCGACAAGGAGGCCCAGAAGCACCACGGCATCAGCGCCTTCATCGTCGAAAAGGGAACCCCGGGGTTCTCGTTCGGCAAGAAGGAGAAGAAGATGGGCATCCGCTCGTCACCGACGATGGAGCTGGTGTTCGAGAACTGCCGGGTTCCCCAGGAAAACATGCTCGGCGAGGAAGGGATCGGCTTCAAGGTGGCAATGAAGACCCTCGACGGCGGCCGCATCGGCATCGCCTCCCAGGCCCTCGGCATCGCCCAGGGCGCTCTCGACGCCGCGATCAACTACACCACCCAGCGGGAGCAGTTCAACAAGAAGATCTCCGCCTTCCAGGGCGTGTCGTTCCAGCTCGCCGACATGGCGACCCAGGTCCAGGCCGCCCGGCTGCTGGTCTACAACGCCGCCTACCGGGCCAGCGCCCACCTGTCCTATTCGCAGGAATCGGCGATGGCCAAGCTGTTCGCCAGCGAGACGGCGATGCGGGTCACCACCCAGGCCGTGCAGCTGTTCGGCGGCTACGGCTATACCCGTGAGTTCCCGGTCGAGCGGATGATGCGCGACGCCAAGATCACCGAGATCTACGAGGGGACCAGCGAGGTCCAGCGCGTGGTCATCGGCGCGGCGCCTGACCCGCTGATGATCGTCCGCTGATCGTTTCCGCCCATCGGCAGGGACCGGCCCGCAAGGCCGGCCCTGTCGTCCCGCTGACCAAGGGAGATGTCGCTCGGCACTCCCGTTTTTTTTGTGATCGCCATGGAATTTACCCGCGAAATTTACTGGAATGTCGGCCACGGCGCCGCCACCCTCGTGCCGATGTACCTGCTGGCCATTGCCGCCATAGCCGCCCTCGTCTATGGCTTTGCTCGCCGGGCCGAAACGTATAAGCTCGGCAAACCGAAGGATCGCTTCGACCAACCGCTGGCCCGCACCGCCGCCATGCTGCGCGACGTGCTGCTGCAGACCCGGGTCCTGCGGGTCAAGGGACCGGGCCTGGCCCACTCGCTGTTCTTCTGGGGCTTCGCCCTGCTCTTCGTCGGCACCTCCCTGATCGTGGTCCAGGCCGATTTCACCGACCTGCTGTTCGATATCGTCTTCCTCAAGGGCACCTTCTACAAGATCTTCAGCCTGGTCCTCGACCTCGCCGGTCTCGCCGCCCTGGTGACGCTCTTCGCCCTGCTGGTCCGGCGCTGGATCGTGCGCCCGGCGGGACTGCTGACGAGCCGCGATGACCTGATCATGCACGGCCTGCTGTTCGCCATCCTGCTCACCGGTTTCTTCATCGAGGGGGCGCGGATGGCGGTCACCGAGGCCGGCAATCCGCTGGCGGCCTGGTCGCCGGTCGGGATGGGGCTGGCCGGACTGGTCGGCGGCCTGGGGGAATCGACCCTGCTCGCCCTGCATCGCGGCCTGTGGTGGTTCCATCTGCTGCTGGCGGTGCTGTTCATCGCCCTGATCCCCTTCACCAAATTCCGTCACATCCTGACCACCAGCGCCAACCTCTTCCTCGCCAACCGCGGCCCGGTCGGCAAGCTGGCGACGATCGACCTCGAAAACGAGGACACCGAATCGTTCGGCGCCCGCACCGTCACCGACATGAGCTGGAAGGACATCTTCGACGGTGACGCCTGCACCCTGTGCAAGCGCTGCCAGGACCGCTGCCCGGCCTACAACACCGACAAGCCGCTGTCGCCGATGCAGGTCGTCAACCGGATCGGCGAGACCGCCTTCACCGCCCCCGACGCCGACCTGATCGAGACCGTCGGCCGCGACGCGATCTGGTCCTGCACGACCTGCCGGGCCTGCCAGGACATCTGCCCGGCGGCGATCGAGCACGTCGACAAGATCGTCGAGCTGCGCCGCAACCTGGTGCTGATGGAGGGGGAATTCCCCGGCGACGAGGTCATGACGGCGATGGAGCAGATCGAGGTCAACGGCAACCCGCTGGGGATGGGCTATGCCGCCCGCGGCGACTGGGCCGAGGGCCTGGGGCTGGTCGACGCCGGCAGCAGCCGGGACTTCGACGTCCTCTACTTCGTCGGCTGCTATGCCAGCTTCGACAAGCGCAACATCGCCGTCGCCCGCAGCTTCGTCAAGCTGTGCCAGGCCGCCGGCCTCAAGGTCGGCATCCTCGGCAAGGACGAGAAGTGCTGCGGCGAGCCGGCCCGGAAGATGGGCAACGAGTATCTCTACCAGACCATGGCGGGCGAAAATATCGGCGCGATCGAGGCCTCCGGGGCCAAGCAGATCGTCACCACCTGCCCCCACTGCTATCAACACCCTGACCAAGGATTATCGCGATCTCGGCCTGACGATCGAGGTTCAGCCGCATCCGGTCTTCCTGGCGCGGCTGGTGGCCGAGGGCCGGCTCAAGATCGACGCCGCCTCGTTCGACTGCAGCTACCACGACTCCTGCTACCTCGGCCGCCACAACGGCCTGTATGGAGCGCCGCGGCAGCTGATCGCGACCGCCGGCGGCCGGATCGCCGAGATGGAGAAGAACCGCGACCAGGGCTTCTGCTGCGGCGCCGGCGGCGGCCGGATCCTCGCCGAGGAAAAACTCGGCAGCCGGATCAACGTCGCCCGGGTGCAGCAGGCGGCGGCCACCGGCACCTCTCTGCTGCTGGCCAACTGCCCCTTCTGCCTGACGATGTTCGAGGACGGGGTCAAGGGCGCCGGGATCGAAGAGAGTCTGCGGCCCCGCGATATCGCCGAGGTCCTGGTGGAGCGGCTGCCGGCCTGAGCGGGCGGCCGAGATTTCTCCCGCTGGTCGAAATGAAACCCTTTCCTGTGTCATTTCGTGCACCAGCGAGAAAACTCGATGTCCCCGCCAGGGCGAAGGGCATGATCCCACCCCCGCTGTCATTTCGAAGCGAAGCGAGAAATCTCGTCGACCTGACCTGAGACACCACCGGTCGGAATGACAGGACAACCAGATATTGATTCAAATTTGATTTACATAGGCTGACTAACAAACATCTTTCTTGTGGAGGAACACAATGAAACTGCTGGTCTGCATCAAACAGGTTCCGGACATGGAATCGAAATTCAAGATCGACGCCGACGGCGTGTGGTACGACCGCGGCGATCTGGCCTGGCGCATGAACGAGTACGACGAGTACGCGGTCGAACAGGCGGTCCAGGTCAAGGAGGCCACCGGCGCCGACCTGACCGTGCTGTGCATCGGCCCGGACCAGGTCAAGGAGACGATGAAGAAGGCCCTGGCGATGGGCTGCGACCGCGGCGTCCATATCGCCGACGACAAGAGCCATTTGCGCGACCCGTTCCAGATCGCCTCGCTGATCGCCGCCTTCGCCAAAGACAAGGGTTTCGACCTGATCTTCACCGGCATGCAGTCACAGGACCGCGGCAGCGGCCAGGTCGGGGTCATGACCGCCGAACTGCTGGGCCTGCCGGCCGTCACCACGATCGTCGGTTTCGCCCTGGCCGGCAACACGATCACCGTCAAGCGTGAGCTCGAGGGCGGGGTCAAGGCCACGGTCGAGGCCACCCTGCCGGCCCTGGTCACCTGCCAGCTCGGACTCAACACCCCACGCTACCCGACCCTGCCCAATATCATGAAGGCGAAGAAGAAGGAGCTGCTGACCGTGGCCGCCGCCGATCTGAGCCCGGCCGACGGCCTGCTCAAAACGGTGAAGCTGACCTTCCCGGAAAAGAAGGGCGGCGGCGTGTTCCTCGAGGGCGATGTCGGCGAGGTCGCCGACCGGCTGATCCGGATCCTGAAAGAAAAGACCAGCGTACTGGCATAGGAGGTCGATATGAAAATGCTGTTGGTGGCCGAATACAGGCAAAAAAAATTACTGGAAAACTACACCGAGCTGCTGGCCTTCGCCGGCCAGTTCGGGGCCGAATGCGCGATGTTCCTGGTCGGCGACGGCGCCGAGCTGCCGAAATTTGCCGGCAAGCTCTATCTCGCCGATGTCGCGACGTACGGCGAATACAATCCCGATGCCCACAAGCGCCTGCTCCTCGACGTCGTGGCGCAGGAGCAGCCGACGATGATCGTCTTCAGCCACAGCTCCTACGGCTGGGACCTCGCCCCGCGGCTGGCCGCCAGCCTCAAGGCGGCGCAGGTGTCGGAGGTGGTGGCGGTGGACGACGGCCGTCTGGTGGTGCCGGCCTGCAACGCCAAGCTGCGCCGGACCGTCGCCGGCACCGGGGCGATGACGATCGCCACCCTCCAGGCCGGGGCCTTTTCGCTGGCCGATGCGGCCGCCGGTAGCCCCGAGGTCGTCGCGGTCACAGGGGACGGCCAGGGCCGGGTCGCGCTGCTCGGCTACGAGGCCGCCGAACATGGCGGCGTCGATCTCACCAAATCGGAGGTCATCGTCAGTGCCGGCCGCGGTGTCGGCAAGCCCGAGAACATCACCCTCGTCGCCGGTCTGGCCAAGGCCCTGGGCGGCGAATACGGCGCCAGCCGGCCGGTGGTCGACGCCCAGTGGGTCGAGCACAACCGTCAGGTCGGCACCACCGGCCTCACCGTGTCGCCGAAGCTGTACGTCGCCTGCGGCATCTCCGGCGCCGTCCAGCATCTGGCCGGGATGAAGAAATCGGAGTTCGTCGTGGCGATCAACACCGACCGCGACGCCCCGATCGGCGATGTCGCCGACGTCTTCGCGGTCGCCGATCTCAAGCAGCTGCTGCCGGTTCTGACCGAAAAACTGCAGGCCCTCTAGGGCCGGGCAGCAGGACGGCGGCCCCCTGCACAGCCGCCGTCCCGCTGTTTTCTCCCCGCTTGCGGCCTTGCCTTACCATCCTGCCGCAATTTCAAAATCATTCCCATCAGATTGGGAATACATCGCCTCATCATCCATCGTAATCAAGATGGTATCGCAATAAAGATCATCATAATTGCATCTTCGACACCACATTCTCCCGAGCGGAGGAAAGGAAGAGCAAAGGTCCGACTTTAACGTCAGATACTTTCTCTTGGAAAACGGCAAGAAAACCAAAATTCCGTTCATGCCAGAACGATCTCCAAATGAAGTGTCCGGCAGCTGATATTTCCTCCTCCCGCTTAACCTTTCGTCAGGTTCTGACAGGCTTCGAATGACGACATCGCCATGATCACGTGGCGAGAAAAGTATGATTGCCATGAAAATGACAGGAATGAAGGGAGAGTGAAAATAATAAGCTAACCAACGTCCAATAGATCTTTAATCTCCAGAGTAAACCTTTTGTCTAAAACGATAGGCTCTTGCTCAAGCCAGGTATGGGCTATGAATAGTTCTTGCAAAAGCGGGTCATTGAACAACTTTACAATATTCTGAGGCTATACCTCAGGGAGAGGCAATGAAAAATCTTGCAGGTATTCTGCCCAGAAGGTACGGGAGAAATAGACTGGCATTCATGCCTGCATTCTTGAGATGAAGGAAAATCGCTAGTCCATTTGGGTCGAGATCTCCGAAATGATAGATAGGAGTCTCATTGCCTAGCAATTTCGTCAGCCTGAGACTAAGGTGCGTATTCCAGCCGGGCTGGTGAATGAGCAGAAGTTCTTTTGGTTTTTCCATATCGACAAAAGGGCCGAGATTCTCCACCGTTAAAATCATCTTTGGCAGAACCCCGCATACGGCAATACCATCCAATAAGGCACGTTCTGGAAGGATCACTTCGCCTGCAACGGCCATCAAGTCATCACAGGATATTCGGAATGATCCCATACGCAGAATCAAGCCACTATTGGTGCGCATACGGAGCACGTCGTCAGTGGTTAGAGACAGATCTGTGGAAAATAAGGTTTTCGGCGGCTCGCTTTGAATGTTCATCGACGAGTGCTGCATACGTTTTGTGGTGCAGTCTCGATGGGAGCGGCGGGAGCGATCTGTTGTTTCGAATGAGTTCTTTCAGACCTTCTGAGGAGAGTGGCAGGCTCCTATCCTCCAACTCGCGTAGAATGTGCCGCCATTCTGGCCACATTCGGTTTAGCAAGATGGGTAGCCTTTCGGTGCCAATAGTATTGAGCATCAGCTCTTTTTGCCGGGAGGACTGAGTGATCCAACCCAAATCCAGCAGGTATTGCACAGGAGATTGGCTGCTGCTGGTCTTTTTCAGAATACCTGTGGTCCAGAGTTTGAGGACCGTTGCGCGAAATTCAAGACTTTCCCAGTTCAATTTTCCGGTGAACCCTCCGCCAAAAGGCCGGTGAAACGTCTGCCGCGTACAACAACTTCTTCGTCGCCATTTTCTCCCAAAACTCGGACAAGGCGATAGGCCGTCCCGCGCCTGGCACGGTCTGCTGCCGGAGCGGCCACCAAAAGTTGTAGGTCCATGCTTTCACAGAGCTCGCTCAATGTGTCCAGGGAGCGTGGGCTCAACCGGGCGGCTTCGTCCAAAAAAGAAGAATCGGAGGCTGCCGCCATCCCTTTTTCCGCGCATCAGGACGGCCTGATGCTCCCATGCGTCAAGAATTACCATCACACCGCTGCGCCGACCCCAATGGATTCGCCGGTTGACAAGCTGCTGGGCGAGGCTTTTTCCATTTTTCCGATCCGAGTCGCTGCACTTCTACGCTCATGCGGACGTATTCCCTGTAATCCAACAGTTGGTCTCCCTGTAACTGTCCGCCGCCGATCTGCCGGTAAAGTTCTGCCATGGCCTCCTCAAGCGAAATGCTGGAGCTGAAGAGGTCTTTTTGCACCTTTAAGCTTTGCAGTAGCCGATGCATCGAATCCACCCGCTCCAGTTGTATGCGAATTGAAGCAATGGTTCCAAAGCTGACAGATTCCAGCCCCTTGCTCAGCCGTTGAATCTGACGTTCCTCTCTTCGGATACGGGTAAGGATGCCGTTGGCAATGGTATCGGTACGCTGACGTAACTGAGTTTCCTGGTCTATTAAGCGGCTGTTGAGGCGCTGCAGGTGGTTCTCTATCTGTTTCAAGGCGATCTCGGGATCATCAGCCTGGGCAATGTCCCGCGGAATGGACTGTTCTAGGAAACGCCGAATCATGAGCCACGCGTCGAGAGTTCTTACCCCTCGTCGTTCCTCGGCACTCTGGCTTTCGGCGAGTTGCTCCACTGCCTTCCAAAGATCCTCGCCCTGGGGAACCGACTGAAGGACGCGCTTCAATTCTCCCTGGTGCTTGGACGCGTCCTCGAAAGCGCGGGGAGGGCCTTTCATTTCGTACGCCTGAATGACCATCTCATCCAGCAGCCGATACGCCAACCCTTCGCGTGACGCCCTAAGTCTCAGATTCAACCAATTGCCGCCAGTGAGGCCACAGGTCTTCTATAGCGCCCTGCCTCTTCGCCCGCGCATTTTTGGTCTGATTTCTCGCGATCTCAACATCTTTGTCGGCCCGGATCACGGCGTCATGGGTTTGTTGCTCGGTGTCCTGCGCCTCGTCAAGATTCTTTTTCGCCTCAACCCTCGATAGCTCCGCCTTGGTAACGCTTCTCGGGCTGCCGTCTTCACCGGTCCCGGCAAGCTCTTCATGAAGAGACTTCACTTTATCGTCTTGCACTTTGAAGGATGCGTCTGCCCCATTGAACGTAATTTGGGCTTGTTCATATCCGTCTGCGACTTGCTTGACCTCCTTCTTCGGCCTCCTCGTAAGTCAGATTCAATTCGCCCATCTGCTTTTCTAAATTTTCTAGCGCACTCTTCTGCTCGATCAGAAGATCTTCCTGATGGTGGAAGAAAAGTGCGGCAGCCGATCGACAAGCGTCCCCAGAAGCTCTCGCCCTTTGGCCCAGTATACCAGTACCGCTTCCGCCCTCATGAGGTTATCTCTCTGGATTTTGATATCCTCGGGGCTGGCCGGGGGGTTTTCCAGATCGAGCCAACCGGCCCTCACACGGTCGATATCCGGCCGGAGTGTCTCCAAGAGCTGCGAGAGCATACGCCCCTTCCTTTTGCTGCCGCTCGAGGGTCTGGAGTGTTATAAGCCAATCCGATGCATCCAAGAGGTCCGCATCGGACAGACAGGGAGTTATCTCTCGCAGGACTTCACGCCAGTGCTTCAGCCGGAAGATCCATTTCCTCCATCGTTGCTTAATGCGGCCCTCTTCTCTTTGGTTTCTTTCAAACGATTTTCTATACGGTTGACGGACTCGGCCGGATCCGGCAATCCCAGGAAACGCCAGTATCGTGATAGGAGTTCGACGGTCTTCATAGCCTCATGAAGCCGTTCCTGTTGGCCACTAGCCGTTTCGATCTCGCCCCTCAGTGCCTCCGCCTTCTCCTTCAAGCGATTGATTTCCCTCAGGCGTGCGACCCGTCCCACCGCCGGGTGGTCGGGATGGCGAGTCAGACGATAGGTTTCACCCATTTTCACCAATTCGGCAGCGGGATACGAATTTCCCGGCGGGAGATCCTTGAGAGTTCCTGCCTTCACAAGCCATACTTCATCCGACCGGTTTTGCTCCCGAACGATCTTTCCCACAGCATCCGGAATATTTTCAACGATCAGAGCCTGGTGCAACGGCCCAAGTCTTGCTTCGACCATCGGAGCGTCTTCTTCCG
This sequence comes from uncultured delta proteobacterium, assembly GCA_963847035.1. Lineage (GTDB taxonomy): Bacteria > Desulfobacterota > Desulfobulbia > Desulfobulbales > Desulfocapsaceae > Desulfoprunum. Next base: position 197,899 of record CAWJYH010000002.1, read on the forward strand.
ATGCTCTCGTCATACAGTTCGGCCACGAGATTTCCATCCACCAGATCTCGCAAGTAAATCAGGGATTCGTCCAGATGGCCTCCGCGGAACTCCAACTCGATCGCCTTCTGTCCAGCAGTGTCGCGTTGCTCCGTCATACTCCCCAGGCGATCCTGAACAGTTTTCAGGTCAGCATCGAGCCGGTTTTTCAGGATTTCCAACGCAGGGCCGTCCGGAATGGAAACCATGAAAGCATCTTCCAGCTTTTGTACGAGTATGTGCGCTCTGCGCCATTCTATAGCTTGCGTACGAAGCTGCTCCAACTGCTGCTCACCCTGAACTCGCTCTTGCCCAAATACGGCCTGCCGGTCCCGAAGGTCGTTGCGCTCCTGTGCCAGATCGTCCGTCTCTTTATGGCCGGATTCAAAGAGGGACCGCAGCTCCGCTGCGCATTGGACTTTTGCACCCTTCTCTTTGAGAAGATATGAACCTTTTGCGTACCTGCTGCTGGCGCTCTCTAAGTCTCCGAGCCTCCTCGATACTAGATGGAAGGGTTTCGGCTTCCGTAATCCTTCTTTCCATCTTTCGAATTTCGATGTCCAGGTTTCTTGCCGCATCCAGCGCCCGCGCCGGGATCAATCTCCTTGCGCGAAGCTCGTCGCAGAGCATTTAGGACTTCATTGTAATGCCGCTCACGAGACTCCAAAGATTCAAGCTGTCGTTCGATTTCCGTCTTGCTTTCCACGGCCTGGTTCCACTGGTCCCGGCATTGTGCAAGGAGGCTCTCGGCGTTCGAATCGCCCACTTCATGGTCCGGAAAGGCCTTGCGGGCGTCGTCCAGTGCGATCTGCGGCCTGTCTGTAGAGGGTGACTTTTTTGACAACCTGTTCCCATGCCTTTTGTGCATCGGCCAGCCCAATTCGGCTCTTTTTCCGAAAGAGCGGTCGCGTTTCGTTCACATTCGCGAAGCCTCTTTTTCCATCCGAGGAGCGGGACTTCACTTTTCAAGTGCCTTTCGCTGATTAACCTGTATGACCTCGTGCGCTCCAGGTCGAGGGAGAGCTGATAAGCGTGCTGGCGGTCGCGGCAAATCCATCGGCTTTGGAGATTCCTATTGCCGTTCTTCGAGATCCGCCGTCACTCACAGTGTCCTTGCGTTTGAGGTCGCCCCATTTTCTGGGCCTGGTGAATTCGGTTTGAAACGGAAATGATCGTCTCGGCTGATGTTGGCATTTTTCCTTAGAGCTACGACCCTCAGACGCGTGCCGTGAAAAGCGGACTCCACATCCCGTAGCCGGACCGAAAAACACCCTCAATATCTTGTATTTTCGTCGGCGGATCGATTTCCTGGCGCGTCACCCTACATGATCCAGATTTCCCGCATGCGGGCCACGTGGTTCCGCAGGGAAGGGTCATCTGCGACAGGTAGTCACGCAAGCCTTTCTGGATGGAACTGGACAATCCCCCGTACATGCTGGTCTGAAGCCGGTTAAACTTGTCCCGTTCGGCGTAAGCCTCCATCCGCATGGGGGTGATCCCAGGTCGAACAGCTTTGCGGTGTAATGTCCAACCGATTCACAGACAGTAAGATTTCCGGCCAAGTTCCCCACGATTGCCTCAATTCGGTAAGTTCGGGGACGCGCTCCGTTTCTCCTCTCGAATGAGCAGGATATCTTCAAGAGGCCGGCCACGGGAAAGCCCTTTAACGATAAAAGGAGTCAGATCGATGCTTGGCGGAGTTTTTTACTGAGCATAACCCCCGCAAAGATTCGGTCGCCCTGGGCGCGAGAGTTCAATAACCGTGTAGGCGACCCTGGTTCGCCCAACCTCCCAAAGATGCCGCGGTCCCTTTCAATCCCGCCAGCCTCGAGACATTGCGGAACTGCAGGAACCGTGATCGGGCAGCAGCGCCACGAAAGCGGCGATCATGACCGTGGTCTTGCCGGCGCCATTTTCACCTTCCAGAGCGGTGACTCCTCCGTCCATTTCAAAACGTTGGAAGAAAAAGCCATTCCAATTGATCAGAACCAACCCGTCAATTGGCGTTCTATTCTTTTTCGTCATCGTTGCTCCAGTCAACTTCGCCCCTCTGATGAGTTCTTGCAATGCGACAGCAATGTCTCCGGGAATCCCTTACGGGCTCGGCAAACCGCATTATGGACTTCTGGGAAATACGCTGTCGTTCGATCGTCGATGCTCCAAAACTCCAGCCGTGCAAAACCATTAATAGCCTTGTCGATAGCCTCCCTGATCTTTCGGTTGTCAGTTTCGGCGTCTTTACCGCGGGTACGCGGAGCCAGGAGTTCGACAAGCCGATTACGACTCAAGAACATCTCCAGGTGGAGAGGACGTGTCGACCGGAACCTGCCCGCCCGTCTTAAATAAGCAGGGTCCATCCTCAGCAGGGCCAGGACCTGACCCACGAGCATTTCCGCAATACTGAGATGACCGCGCCGAGGAGTCGCCCTCAGAAAGGAGGTAATAATAACCTTCCGGTCCACGTACAAGCCGGCACTCATACCCTGCATAGAACTCTTGCAGAAAAGGTTCGGCATGAAGGAGGAATTCGTATGACCGAATGTCGTCCATGTCGATATGCCCGCCGGTACGCAATCGGTGGTCGATCTCAGGAAACAGCGGATCCCTGACAACCGACTCCAGTGATTCATACGTATAGCTCTGGTTATTCTTAATCATGACGACTCTCTTTTACTTTGACCGTCAGGTTCTGAATTTCGATCCCTTTCCCCAGTCGTTGCCAATCGGTTTCGTTGAAAGGACCGGGGCGTTCCGCGGCGCACCAGCCATTCCACCAGATCGCTGGCTAACGCATAAATCTCATGAAGGGTGCGATAAGGAAGCAGTTCGCGAAGAATCTCCAGAAGCTCGATCTGGCCCTCAACCTGCAACCCCTGAGGCGTAGTCCCTCCAGCTCTTCCAGGAGAGACCGCACAAAATCGGTATCCTCCAAGGGGGCTTCTTGCGGTCTCCAGCGGCGTTCCACCCTCTGACCGGAATGCTCTCGGGATAGGTCCCGCAGATGTTTGTAAGGTGGCTGCTCAACCACTGAGAGAAACCAGGGGGTCGGCCATCCGTAATCCTTGAGGGCGTCCCGGAGGCGTGTGCGAACGGCGCGTTCAGGGTCTATG
>CAWJYH010000003.1:0-312317 GCA_963847035.1 uncultured delta proteobacterium
CGGACTACGAATCCGTAGGTCGGGGGTTCGAATCCCTCCTGGTGTACCAGTAAAATCAAGGGTTTGTGGCAAATCGCTGCAAACCCTTTTTTGTTTTTCGGTCAGATTGGTCAACCCCTGGTCAACCTTTTTTTCGATTGCCGATTTTTCCCCCTCCTATACCTATAGTTGCGCTCGCCTCGGCAACACCTTTGCTATGGCGTTCATGCCTACTGGTCCTTTGGCTGTATTGATCCGTAGTAGCTCGACACAGAACCAGCAATCCTTGTCGATATGCTGAATGGAGTCCGTAATCATTCGGACACCGATTTGATCCAGGATGTTTTAAAATCTTGCGACCCTTCGCCAGTGTGGACCATGCGATGCTGAAGGCGGACGCCATAGGCGAATTGGATTTCGGTACGCAACTCGCCCGCCGCTTTGTCAACAAGATCGGCTGAGACTATCTTGCCCAGGTGTTGCCCATGCTGAGGAAGTACCTTGCTCGTGTTCGTGTCAAAACTGTTCATTCTGTCGCTCCTTATTTTTGTGGTCTTCACCAGGCTACAGCAGCGGTTGCAAGTCCTCATGTCGTTTCCGGAGTCCCGGAGTCAATTGTCCGCCATCCACCTTTTCTGGCGGGCATAGCGGAAACAGTTCGTGCTTTTTCATATACAGTTTCATTGATTTTGCTCGAGGCAGCAGGTAATATGACAACGTCGTATAAAGCCCATCGACATAATATGGAAAACAGGATTGCCGCGTATTTGGTTAACCGAGAAAAAACACAGGATTGCATATGATATTCTTCAGCAAAGTACACGATCAGGAAGTTCCAGGCAAAAACCTCCTGGTACCGTTGGCGCTACTCGCCCTTATCACCGGTATCGGCGTGGCTTTTGCCATTCACGCGCTCTTCGTCGGGCATGACCACGTTTTCGGCACCACGCGCGAAGTACCGTGGGGCATACTCATCACGCCTTATGTCTTTTTTGCCTGTCTTTCCACGGGAATATGCATCATCTCCTCTCTTGGACAGGTGTTCGGCATCACGACTCTCGCACCGCTCATCAACCGCACGGTTTTCCTGGCTATCATCGCCATGGCCGCAGGACTGATGTCCATCGGCCTTGAAATTGAAAATCCCTGGAATATGGCGATTTTTGCCTTTCTCTCTCCCAATCCGCTGTCAAACATCTGGTGGAAGAGTTCTATCTACACCCTTTTTCTGCTGCTGATGACCTTCAACTTCATGTTCCTGCTCATGGGCAAAAATCGCATTGCCCGAGGGTTGGCGTTGGGTGCTCTGGTAGCAATCACCGGTGGCAACCTGAACATGAACTCGGACATGGCGTTGCTCGGCTCGCGTGGTTTCTGGGTGGAAAACTACATGCCGCTCTTCTTCTTAACCGTCTCTACCCTTTCCGCCTGCTGCGGCATAATCCTCTTCACCTGGCTCAGCAGCTGGCTGCAGAACCGGCGGCTCGACGCAGATTCCCGGAATGCCATGAACCCACTGTTCAAACTGACCGTGGTGCTGCTGATCGGCACTTTCTGCTTCGCGGCGATGAAAGCTCTGGGTGGCTTCTCCAGCAAATTCACCGACAATCCGGAAGCGATGCAGCTCCTGGTTCGCGGCGATTTTGCGATGAACTTCTGGCTGGGTGAGATTGGGCTGACAATCGTCCTGCCTCTCGTACTGCTGGCACTCAGCGGCGGCGGTAAGAAAATGGGTCTCCTGGTCCTCGCCAGTTTCAGCACCCTGGTCGGAATAGCGATCACCTTTTATGACCTGATCGTCGTTGGCCAGCTCATCCCTCATTATCACCAGTACAATCTCTACGGCTACGCATCGCTCTATTCCTACAGCCCCACTCTGCACGAGTACATGATGGTTGCCGGTTCAGTCAGCTTTTTCCTGGCGGCCTTTGTCGCTGGTGAGCTGATTTTCAATTCGCTGACCCTGGAGAAAATGCGCAGCAAATAAGCGACTGTCTGCCATTACGGGCCGGCGCCTGGCAAGGCCGGCCCCCCTTAATGCCAACGGCAGCAGAGATCACGACCATTTGAGCACCGGATGGATCGATCATGTTTCGCGTAGCTATCAACGACCGAATACTCGTCTGGTTCACGGCACTCCTGCTCCTCACCGCAGCTCAACCAGCAATAGTCCTTTGTCAACGAAAGGCCATCTGATCCTATCCTTCCAGACTGTCTAAATCCATTTTGGCATCTTCCTCAAATTGACCTTCCTACTGTAAATCTCGTGTTGGTGATGGTTGCCTCACGAACTTCGGCCTCTTTCCTCAAATAGTTGGCGTTGCAGGAAACGATCGATCGCCGTTTACCTCTTTTGAAGAGCGGCGAAGATAAGCCTGCCTCCTCATCGGCTGCCGGGGGCGGTGGGTTATTGTGGCCATCTGCCACTTTAGATTGCCTCCGGCCTTGCTCTTTGGTTCTTATGCGGTCACGAAGTACGGTAGGCACTGACGTTCTCATCGGTTATTGCTGCTGATCTCACGAGTTATGAGGGCAATTTATTGCTAGGTGTTATATCTTGTCGTTGTTGGTCACTATTGAAGAAAAACGGCATTTCTTTTGACACTTTGGGTAACATGGCACAAACACGCTTGAAGTACTGCGATGCGGATGTCGCATTGAAAGAGAGGGATGTCGATGGCTGAGGGGAAGGACAGTAAGTATCTGACGACGCGGGAGGTTGCGGGTTTTCTCAATATCAACGAGAAGATGGTCTATTATCTTGTTAATGATAAAGGGCTGCCGGCAACCAAGATCACCGGGAAATGGCTGTTTCCCCGGCGTCTGGTTGAAGAGTGGCTTGAGTCCCATGTCCTCAACGTGCAGCGGACGGGAATCGATCGCTCTTCCAATGACGGGATCCTGCTGATGGCCGGCAGCGATGACCTGCTGTTGCAGAAGGTCCTTTCCCTGTTCTACAAGAAAGGGCTGGGGACGGTGTTTTTCGCCAACCTCGGCAGCATGGGAGGTTTGAAGAGTCTGCGATTGGGGCTCTGTCATATCGGCACCTGTCATCTGCTGCAGGATGACAATGCCGAGTACAATTTCGATTTTGCCAAGGAGGAACTTGACCGGGCCCCGGTCTTCGTCAATTTCAGCAAGCGGGAGCAGGGGATCCTGCTGCAGAAAGGCAATCCCAAGGGCATTCAATCCATTGTCGACCTGGCGAAAAAAGGGGTGCGTATCGTCAACCGGCAGTTGGGAACCGGCACCAGGTTGCTGCTCGATTACGAGATTTCGAGGTCGGAGATCTCCGCCAGCCAGATCGAAGGGTATCAGCGGGAGGTCTCCCGTCACATGGATGCCGGGCTTGAGGTCCTGTCCGGTCGAGCCGATGCCGCCCCGGCGATCAGGGCGGTGGCCGGCCTGCTCGACCTCGATTTCCTGCCGCTGCGCTGGGAGCGCTACGATCTGCTGATTGCCAGGGAACGTTTCTTTGAGAAAGGAATTCAGGATTTTGTCGGGCTGTTGCACGAGAAAGAGTTCAGATCGCTTGCCGAATCGTTTACCGGATATGATATTTCCCTCTGCGGCAAGATGATTTTTCCAGACAACCTAAAAATGAAGGAGTAGTAGATGAAAAGATTGAGTTGGGTAGTGATCGGGGCTTTTCTGTTGGTCAGCGCCTCTATCGGCGGCGCCATGGCGCAAGACAAAGTGTTGACGATGTCGACTACCACCAGCACCGAGTCCTCGGGGTTGCTCGATGTCCTGCTGCCGGAATTCAAGAAGGATACCGGCATCGAGGTCAAGGTCCTGGCCAAGGGCACCGGGGCGGCGCTGAAGGATGGGATGGACGGCAATGTCGATGTGGTGTTCGTCCATGCCATGCAAAAAGAGGCGGAGTTCGTCGATAAAGGTTTCGGCACCCAGCGTTATGCCGTCATGCACAACGATTTCATCATCGTCGGCCCGCCTGCGGATCCGGCCGGGATCAAGGGGTCGAAAGATTCGATCGAGGCTCTGCAGAAGATCGCCGCCGCCAAGGCGCCGTTCATTTCCCGCGGTGACGACAGCGGCACCCACACCAAGGAGCAGGAGATCTGGTCCAAATCCTCTCTGAAACTGGTGGAAACGAGCCAGAAGGTGGTGATCTCCGGTAAGGAGACCCAGGTCGTCGCGAAGAAACCTGAAAATTCGGATGCATGGTACTACTCGATCGGCCAGGGCATGGGCAAGACCCTCACGTTTGCCGATGAGAAAAACGCCTACGCCATCGCCGACCGCGGCACCTATATTGCCTACAAGTGGGGCAAGACCCCGGCGGTCGATCTCGAAATCCTCTTTGAAGGGGATGAGACGCTGGCCAATCCCTACGGCGTGATTCCGGTCAACCCGAAAAAATTCCCCCATGTCAAGTACGATCTGGCCCAGCAGTTCGCCGACTGGCTGATCTCGGCCCGGGGGCAGAAGGTCATCGCCGATTTCAAGCTTGAGGGGAAACAGCTGTTTTTCCCGGATGCGATCAAGTAAGACCTTCTAAACCGAACCGTTGTATCGAGGGGAGAAACGAAGTCTCTGTTTCTCCCCTTTTTTATCTGGGGAATTGCTGGAAAGCCGGTCAAGGTTCACGCCTTCGCTGCCGGCTTTTCAGTTCCCATTTCTGATTGGATCGCGGCATGGAACTTTTACGTGACAGTGTGATCTCAGCTTTTCTGCTGCTGATGCAGCTCGACCCGGAGTTGCTGTTCATCATCTGGGTGTCAATCAAGGTCAGCGGTCTCTCGACTCTGGTCGCTGCCGTCCTCGGCATCCCCGCCGGCCTGGTGCTGGCCCAGGCCGTCTTTCCCGGCAAGCGCTTCGTCCTCACCTGCCTCAACACCCTGCTGGCCCTGCCCACCGTCGTCATCGGTCTGGTCGTCTACGCCTTCATCTCCCGGCGGGGGACATTCGGTTCCCTTGGCCTGCTCTATACCCAGGAGGCGATCATCATCGGGCAGATCATTCTCATCGTTCCCCTGGTGACGAGCCTGACCATCGCCGCCGTCAGCAAGCTCGACGAGCGCTACCGCATGTCGGCGATGACCCTTGGGGCCGATCGCTATCAGGCGGCCCTGGTGATTTTCAAGGAGGCCCGGTTCGGCATCGTCGCTGCGGTCGTTGCCGCCTTCGGCCGGGTGATCGCCGAGGTCGGGATCGGGATGATGCTCGGCGGCAACGCAAAGGGCTTCACCCGGACGATGACGACCGCCATGGCCCTTGAATACGACAAGGGGGAGTATGTCCTCGCCGTCGCCCTGGGCGTCGTTTTGATGAGCATCGCCTTCGGTGTCAATATGCTGTTCCATTTTTTCCAGGGAAGGACCAGAACGGATGCTCTATGAATTGATCGGTCTGGAAAAAATTCTTGGTGGGCGCAAGATTTTCGATATCGACAGATTTTCGATACGATCCGGGCGCATTTACTCCCTTACCGGGCCGAATGGCGCCGGCAAAACGACGCTGCTGAAAATTCTGGCCTTTATCGATCGGCCGACTGCCGGGGAGATACGGTTCTTCACAAAACCGGTCGTGCACGTTGAAGGCGATCTGCTCGAACTGCGGCGGCAGGTGGTGATGGTCGATCAGTCGCCGCTGCTTTTTACCGGCACCGTTATCGACAATGTCGAATTCGGTCTGAAGATGAGGAAGATCCCCGCCGCCGAAAGGAGAAAAAGGGCGATCGAAGCCCTGCAGCAGGTGGGGATGGAGCGATTCGCCCGGACTGAGGCCCATCGGCTCTCAGGGGGTGAGACCAAACGGGTGGCCCTCGCCCGGGCCCTGGCGATCAGACCGAAGGTTCTGCTGTGCGATGAACCGACGGCGAATGTCGACAGTGAACATCAGAAGATCATTCTCGATATCCTTGCCGATATCAACCGGCAGGACAAAACCTCTATCATCTTCTCCACCCATTACCAATCACTGGAGCAGCAGTTGGCCCATTTCTGCCTGCACCTCCAGCATGGACATCTCAGCGAGCATCAGGCCGACAATGTCTATCACGCCGAACTGATCGAGCGAGGGCAACGACGCTCATCCTGTCGGTTGTCGGAACGGGTGGTCATCACTGTGCCGACCCGGGCCGTACCGGCGGAACCGTTGTTCAACCTGAGAATCGATCAGGAAAAGATCCGGCTGGCGGCAATCACCGGCGACCGGCAAACGGAAGGCAGCCTGGTGGAAGGACGGGTGGTCGAGATCAGGGAAGAAAACGGGAGCATCGCAGTAAAACTCCATGCCGGGATCGTCCTCGATCTCACGCTCTCGCCTGAAATTTACGCGGATCGGTCTGTCCGGGTCGGGGAGGTTGTGGCTGTCGTCATCCCCGACGAGGCGGTGCACTGCATCCCGAACAATGGTGATGTTCGCCCGGTATGAGCTTTCCGGACACTCAAAACGTGTCAATCAGGATCGAATAAACCTTCAGCAAAAGATACAGCCCTCCGGTACACAGGGCGGCAAAAGGCAGGAGCCGTAAAAAGAACTCCTTGATGGAAATTTTTCGCCCCTTTTGAAAATCGGCCGGATAGCCGATCTCGGCATTGTATACCTCGCGACTGGAGCCGAAAATGACTTCCAGAAAGAAAAGGATGACGACAAAAATGATGAGTACGGTAAGCATGTGATGACTCAGCAGGAAGCATGCCGATGATTCATTGCCGGCCTTTCCGGTGTCTCCGCTGATGGTGCAGAGACACCGCCGATAACGGATCGCTCCTTTCTCTCCTTATGCCCTCTACTGTTTGTAGATGATGGTCCCGACGTGTTCGCCGTTCAGGGCCCGGGTGATATTGCCCTCGACCAATCCGTTGATGATCTGCACTTTTTCTATAACCTCGCTGTTCTGTATGATTTCGAGGCAGGGCCGTTCGATCACCAGGTCGTCCATGTCCCGATCAAGCAGATCCTGGGCCCCGATCTCGGGTATGAACGTCGCGTCCGGGTTCTTTTTCGGGTCATCGGTGTACAGGCCATTTTCATCCTTGATGAAGAGAATGGTCCGGGATCCGATCAGATCGGCCAGGATCACCAGGCCGACATCGGTACGGTGGATCGGTATGCGGCCGACTTTGGGCTTGAAGGCGAAATAGTCGTACGGAGGCATGCCCTGCATGACCGGAATGATGTTTTCGGCAAAGTAGGTCGGCAGTTTGACGATATCGGAGTGGGAAATCTTGATCCCCCCCCACGGCGACAGCAGGGTGGCGATCATCAGGGCGTTCTGTTCGGAGATCGTGCTGCCGAATTTGGCGATCACTCCGGTCGGCATCCCCATTTCCAGACCAATGGTATAGATATGACGGCTCCTGGTGCCCCCGCCGGTGGTGATCAACATCTTGTGATCCTGGCGGTTCCTGACGATTTCCTTAAGGATTGCCGGCAGGGCCTTGACGCCGCGATCGCAGATCGATTGGCCGCCGATCTTCATGATCGCGATATCGGGATACAGGCGCTCCTGCGGTGCAATATCCAACTGGCCGATGAATTCCTTGCTCACCAGACTCTCGCCCATCAAAGCGCTTTTGACGTGCAGCCGTTTGCCGTCCTTTTCCCGCACTAATGCCATCTTCTCTCCCCTTGTTCCGTGGTGTTTTGATAGTTTCTGTTACTGATGTTTCGGGCCGCGCTTCAGGGCGACGAGATCGGATTGCGTAGCTTTGGCGATCTGGTCCAGTTCAACCTTGCGCAGGTGGTTGCCATACACCTTCAGATCAACTCCGGTGACCGCGATGATACGGTAGCGTGGTGTCTTCGCTCCATCCTTCGATTTCTGTCGTTCCCGGTAAAAAATTTGTCCAGCCATAATCTTCCTCCCTGATGATATTGTTTAAAAAACAATGTTTTTAAAATATAGAGCACCATGTCTGGGATGGCAAGGATCATTCTGCTGTAATCTATGGTTATTGTTGGTGATATACGGTTTTTTCTGTGTGCGTATCTTCTTGGTATGCTAGATAAATCGTTGGGTTTTTTATTGCAAAAGGGCAGAGACGAAAGCGTGTGTAATCAAGCTGAGTCGAACTCTCATTTTTCAACACAACCCGTGTTGAATCTCAATAAGATTGGCGATCGAAATATCAGAAATATGCGCCACAAACACAATATGAATCTGGGTGTAACCTAAGGCGATTTTACGTCTCTTTTGTCAGTTTTTTTTTAAGAATTCGTTTTTCGCTTCTGCTGTGGAGCAAGGGTAACAAATTATGACACGAAACATCAGTATGATGAGAATTTTGATCGGTATCGATGACACCGATAATCTCGACAGCCCCGGCTCGGGAACGGCTGCAGAAAATCTGGCGATGGCACTGGAAAGCCACAACCTCGCCCACTGTGAGGGGATCACCCGCCATCAGCTTTTTGTCCACGCCGACATTCCCTTCACCTCCCACAACAGTGCGATGTGCATCCCCGCCACATGTGAGGCCGGCAGGTTGGCAGATGTCATCTCCTTCGGTCGGTCTTTTCTGGAAAAATCATCGGCGGAAGGCTCGGATCCGGGTCTGTGTGTCGTCATTGACGATTCGCGCCTGGACAAGGATTCCCTGATCTCCTTTGGCCAAAATGCCAAGCAGAAGGTCCTCGACAAACAGGCGGCATACGCTCTGGCCGATGCCCTGGGGGTGTGCCTTTCGGAACATGGCGGAACCGGGGGCGGTGTCATCGGCGCCCTGGCGGCCACTGGACTCAGAATGTGCGGGAATGACGGCCGTTACCGGGGATGGCACCATTTCGGCAGGGCCGGCGAGGCGACGACGGTGGCGGAACTGTGCCGCCATGACTGTGTCGATGCGGTGAGGACAGAGGGCGGACAGACATTGGCGTCCGCAGAGGTTGTTCTCTTCGCCGAAAACACTGTAAAAACCGTGTTGATGGGCAACACAAGGGTCATTCCGGTGACGAGCACCACCACGGGGAACATAGGCCCTGAGTGGACGACACTGACGAAGAAAGAGATGAAGCGATTTTGAATGCCTCAAGGCGCAGGGTAAGGCTGATTTTTGTAAATTTTGCCCAGTGGCTGTCGAACCATCGGTAACGAAGCATCCAGTTGAAAGTTTCTCTGTCTCAGTTCGAGCTGTAATTTCGGAGCTTAAAATCAAGGAGGAGGTGTTATGAGAATTTTTTACAACCATGTGGTCGCTGCTGCTCTTTTCTTTTTTTTATCCCCATTGCCCGCATCTGCGGCCGAGTCCCTGCAGCTGTATGCGGCCGGAAGTTTGAAAGAGGCCCTCGGCGAGGTCGCGGTAGCCTATGAAAATACCTACAAAACGAAAGTCGCGACAAAATTCGGCCCCAGCGGTCTTCTGACAACGGCCATCGAGGGTGGAGAAAATCCCGATGTGTTTGCTTCGGCGAATATGGCACACCCGGAGAAACTGGCGGCAAGCGGATGGGGCGGCCCTGTCGTGCTGTTTGCCCGCAATCAGCTTTGCGCCCTGGCCCAGGCTGATATCGCGGCAACCACGGATAATCTTCTGCCAACTCTGCTGGACAACAACGTCCGCCTCGGAACTTCGACCCCGAAAGCCGATCCGAGCGGCGACTATGCCTGGGAACTGTTCAACAAGGCAGAGGCGGTGCAGAAGGGAAGTTATGCTGCGCTCTCCGGCAAGGCACTGCAACTCACCGGCGGGCCAGCCAGCGACAAGGCCCCTGAGGGTCGCAACCAATACGGTTGGGTAATGGAAGGAGAAAAAAGCCGACGTTTTTCTGACCTATTGCACCAACGCCGTGTCGGCTCAAAAACAAGTGCCGTCGCTGAAGATCGTCACCATCCCCGAGAACCTTTCCGTAGGGGCCGATTACGGCCTTGTCGTCAGGAGCGGAGCCTCGCCGGAGGGATGGCGGCTGGCCATGTTTATTCTGTCTCCCGAGGGACAAAAGATTCTGCAGAAATACGGTTTTGAGGCTTCAGCGGTGGAAAAAGGGGAGTAGTGGAGCTTGGAGCCTTGTGGGGGGAGTATTTTTTCGCCCGCACCATCATCCACCTTACTGCAAGGAGATATGGTTAAGACAGGGGGCTCGCGGCATTCACCGTGCCCACACTGTTCAATACTCAAATTGGGAGGAAAAATATGAAATTAAGCACCAGAAATCAACTCAAGGGTAAGGTGGTCGAGATTGTGAAAGGAACTGTTTCGGCGAAAGTGAAGATCGATATCGGCGGTGGGAACGTCATAACCTCCACTATCACCGTCGATGCCGTAAACGATCTCAAGCTGGATAAGGAAGATGAGGTGATCGCACTGATAAAAGCAAGCAATGTCATGATCATGAAGTAGCGGCCCGGGAATAGGAAATTGTACGAAGGACCAAGGACCTGTCTCTTCCTGATAATCCTTTGGTCCTTCTTTCATCACAAACCTGATGCACTGCAATCGTAGTTTTCATAGTCAAGCAATCCGTTTCGATGTTGGTTTCTCCTTCGCTCCCACCTGTCGTTATTTTTATCGAAGTCTGATGAAAAAACCGCTCCTTTCTCCCTTTATCTGACCTAAAATAACCGCTCCTGTCTAACTGTGGTGATCTTTCCTTCCCCCATGTAGGGAATTTCCTTACACCCCTGTAGTCTAATTGCTTACAAAAAACCTGAATAATACAAAATAGATATCGCTTTTAGTTGTTGTTTGTCGGATAAAGGAATTTCGTTGCCGATAGCGGAAATGACTCTATAACCTTCGATCATCACGGGGTGCTGCCGGCCAACAATCTCTCATGTTGGCAACGGACCGGACGCTCTTCGACAGGCGGAGGTTGGGCGATGATAGACATCATTCGGGTACAGAACGTGACCGGAGCTCGTCCCGTTCACGACTGTGACCACATTCCGATTTCGGACCGCGTCAACGTCAAAGGCGGGGGGTGCATTATCAACGCCGGCACCGGGCACGTCTGCATCTTGAGTTTCGATGACGGCCTAGCCGGCAATGATGACGCGGGACTGAGGATCGCCGTGGCGGCTGCCGGCAGTGGCATCCTGATGCCTGAAATCGAGGATGGGGTTGTCAGCATGCGGGCTGCGCACGGCGGGCAGTTGCGGGTTGATAAGAAGGCGCTGGCGGCGATCCACAGTCAGGTGGGAATCCGGATCAATTTCCTCGCACTGGAACAGGCAGTGGTCAAGAACCAGCTGGTCGCCGAGATATGGCTGGAACTCGCGCAGGCGGCCGAGGGGACGATCAGCAGGATCGAGGAAGTCTGTCGCCGCTACCGTCCCGTTATCGACGTCCGGCCCTTCACACGGTCGAGAGTCGGTATCCTGACGGCAACAGGTGGCGGATCTCCTCGTGGGTTAAAGGAAACGATTGCCGCCGTGCAGGGCTGCTGCATCGATTATGGATGCGAAATCGTGTTCGAGATTGCCCTGCATGGATGCCTGGAGAACGATCTGGCAGTCATCGGCCGATTCATCGGCGGCGGGACGGATGTCCTCATCGGCATCGGTTTCCCGGAAGCGGATGCTTCTTTTATCGCCGAGGTCAACAAGGCGGGTGGCGAATTGACCATGGCAGACCGATCGGCAGGGAAGCTCGTTTGGCGGGGTCACAACGATGCGGTTCCCGTGCTCTGGCTTCCTCCTTCGGTGATGGACGACCGGAGATCGGTCGCCGACAGGATTGTTCCCCGCTTCCTGGCAGGGTTGAACGACTGTCGGTTGGAGGACGGGGATGCAGGCAGGAAATAGATTGTTCTACCAAGTCTGTTCAGGGAGTGATGCCGGCTGACGGTCAGGGAAGAACATCCAACGGCGTCACCCGGTGACAGGCGGTTCCACTCATCATTCACAACCAGAAAAGGAGAATGTATGGAAATCAGTAGGAGGAGGTTCTTGTCCATGTCCGGGGCCATAGGATCGGGCGTCGCCCTGTCCTCGCTCGGACTGGATCTTACCGCGCTCAAGGCCCATGCCGCAGAGCTGAGTAAGATGGATAGGATCCGGACGGCGAAGCAGTCGATTTCGATCTGCTGCTACTGTTCGGTGGGCTGCAATGTCATCTGCAGTACCGACAAGCTGACCGGCAAGATTTTCAATATCGAAGGCGATCCCGACATGCCGATCAACGAGGGCTCGCTCTGCGCCAAGGGGGCGGGACTGTTCGGCCTGACCGAGGCCAATGAGCATCGCCTGAAAAAGGTCCTCTATCGGGCGCCGAAAAGCGACAAGTGGGAGGAGAAGGACTGGGACTGGACCCTGAAGCGGATCGCCCGCCTGTTCAAGGACACCCGTGACAAGGATTTCATCACCCATAACGCCAAGGGTGAACTGGTCAACCGGGTCGAGAGCATCGGCCACTACGGCTCATCGAATATCGGCAACGAGGAATGCTGGACGCTTTCCGTCGCCTGCCGGGCCATGGGGCTCGTCCACATCGATCACCAGGCCCGGGTCTGACACAGCCCTTCCGTATCGGCTCTGGGAGAGTCGTTTGGCCGCGGTTCGATGACGAACCACTATATTGACCTGAAGAACAGTGACTGCATCCTCATCATGGGCGGCAACCCCGCCGAAAACCACCCGATCGCCTTCAAGTGGATCCTCAAGGCGAAGGACCGGGGGGCGACGCTGATCCATGTCGATCCGCGTTTCACCCGCACCTCGGCCCGCTGCGATATCCACGTGCCGCTGCGCTCTGGCACCGACATCGCCTTCCTCGGCGGGATGATCAAGCACATCATCGACAACAACCTGATTCAGGAAGAGTACGTCAAGTATTACACCAACGCTTCGCAGATCGTCAGTGAGGGCTATGCCTTCAACGACGGCCTCTTCACCGGTTATGACGCCGAGAAGCGCAAGTACAGCAAGGAAACCTGGACTACCGACAAGGACGAGGCCGGGATCCCGATCCGTGACTACAGCCTGCAGCATCCGCGCTGTGTCTACCAGATGCTGAAGAAGCACTACGAGCGCTACACCCTCGACAAGGTGTCGTCGATCACCGGTGTCTCGAAGGACAATCTGCTGAAGGTTTACAATGCATTCGGTGCCACTGGAGCGAAAGACAAGGCCGGTACCGAGTGCTATGCCCTCGGCTGGACCCATCATACCGTTGGCAGCCAGAACATCCGGGCGATGTCGATCATCCAGCTGCTGCTCGGCAACATGGGGATCGCCGGCGGCGGCATCAACGCCCTGCGCGGCGAGCCGAACGTCCAGGGCTCGACCGACCACGCCATCCTCTACAATATCCTGCCGGGATATCTGAAAATGCCCACCGGGCCGATCCAGACCCTGGCGGCCTACAACGAGAAGTACACCACCAAGTCCAGCGACCCGATGTCGGCCAACTGGTACCAGAACTACCCGAAATATGCGGTCAGCTTCCTGAAGGCCGTCTGGGGTGACAAGGCGACGCCGGAGAACGATTTTGGCTATTCCTGGCTGCCGAAGCTCGATGACGGCCAGGCCTGTTCGGTCATGCATACCTTCGACGCGATGTACGCCGGCAAGATCACGGGCTTCTTCGCCTACGGTTCCAACCTGGCGGTCAGCAATCCGCATACCACCAAGGTCCGGAAGGCCCTGCAAAAGCTGAAGTGGATGGTCAACGTCAACATCTTCGACAACGAGACCGCGATGTTCTGGAAGGGACCGGGTGTCGATCCGGCCAAAAGTCGATACCGAGGTCTTCCTGCTGCCGGCCGCCGCGAGCATGGAGAAGGAAGGGAGCCAGAGCAACTCCGGTCGCTGGGTCCAGTGGCGCTACAAGGCCGTCGAACCACCGGGCGATGCCCTGTCCGATGGTGATATCTGCATGCGGATCATGGATGAAATCAGGGCCCTCTACGCCAAGGAAGGGGGGGCCTGTCCCGAGCCGATCCTCAATCTGAAGTGGGATTACCGCGATGGCCTGAACCGCTTCGATGTTCCCAAGGTCGCCAAGTTGATCAACGGCCAGGCGACGCAGGATTTCTTTATCGAAGATCTGGTCGCCGGCACCAAGGAGATCTACAAAAAAGGCGATACGATGCCTGGGTTTGCCAAACTGCAGGCTGATGGCAA
Organism: uncultured delta proteobacterium; assembly: GCA_963847035.1. Lineage (GTDB taxonomy): Bacteria > Desulfobacterota > Desulfobulbia > Desulfobulbales > Desulfocapsaceae > Desulfoprunum. The sequence continues at coordinate 14,009 of CAWJYH010000003.1, forward strand.
TACCGCCTGCGGCAACTGGATCATGTGCGGCAGCTTCGATCAGAAGGGCGAAAACAAGATGCAGAAGCGGGGTAAGGACGACCCGACCGGGCTCGGCCTCTTTCCTGACTGGTCCTTCGCCTGGCCGGTCAACCGCCGGATCATCTACAACCGAGCCTCATGCGATCTCAACGGCAAGCCGTATGATCCAAAGAGAAACATCTGGAATGGAAGGGCGACAAGTGGGTTGGCGACGTTCCGGATGGTCCCTGGCCGCCGATGGCAAACAAGGAAAAGGGCAAGTACCCCTTCATCATGAAGGCTGACGGCGTTGGCGCCATTTTTGGCCCCGGCATGGCCGAAGGACCGTTCCCGGAACATTATGAGCCGCTGGAAGGGCCATTGGCCAAGAACCCGCTGGGTGGCCAGTTGCTCAACCCGGCCGTCAAGAGGTTCAAGAGCGATCTCGACGTCATCGCCAATGCCGACGAGAAATTCCCGTACGTCTGCACTTCCTACTCCTGCACCGAGCACTGGTGTTCCGGCTTCACCCGCTGGCAGCCGTGGCTGCTGGAGGCGATGCCTGAGGCCTATCTCGAGATGAGCGAGCAGCTGGCGGAGAAGCTGGGGATCAAGAATGGCGAAAAAATCAAGGTCTCCGCCATCCGTGGTCAGGTGGAATGTGTCGCCATGGTCACCAAGCGTATGACACCGTTTGAAATAGAAGGAAAAACCGTTCATCAGGTGGGCATGCCGTTCAATTACGGTTGGCGCTTCCCGGAAGGCGCGGCTGACGCATCGGCCAACTATCTGACAAATGCCATCGGCTGTCCGAATACTTTCTGTCCCGAGTATAAGGCCTTCATGGTCAACGTCAGCAAGGCGTAAGGGGGTGAGGATATGAAACACGAACTCGTGAAATTGATCGATCTGTCCCGCTGCACCGCCTGCCGTGGTTGCCAAATCGCCTGCAAGCAGTGGAACGAACTGCCGGCATCGAAGACCAACAATTTCGGCAGCTACCAGAATCCGCCGGACCTGCAGTCGAACACCTGGACCCTGATCCGCTTTCAGGAGCATGTCGACCAGAATGGCAAGCTGCGCTGGCTGTTCCGCAAGGACGGCTGCATGCACTGCACCGATGCCGGCTGTGTCAAGGTCTGTCCGACCGGCGCCCTGTACCATACCGAATTCGGCAGCGTCAGCATGAATGCCGATAAATGCATCGGCTGCAAGGAATGCATCTACGCCTGCCCCTTCGGAGTACCGAAGTACGATGCGAAGATCAACAAGATCAGCAAATGCGATCTCTGCTACACCCGTCTGCAGGCCAACCAGCCCCCGGCCTGCGTCCTCTCCTGTCCGACCGGAACCCTGGCGATCGGGACCAGGGACGAGATGCTGAGAAGGCGTATGCCCGGGTGAAGGAGCTGGGTGGTGACGCCTCCGTCTACGGCGACAAATTCGTTGACGGTACCCATGTCATCTATGTTCTGACCGAAAAGCCGGCAGTCTATGACAAGCTTCCGGAAAGTCCCAAGATTCCGCTGTCGATCATTGTCTGGAAGGATGTGCTGAAACCGGCCGGTCTGCTGGCGGCAGGCGGTGTCGTTGCCGGCGCCTTCCTCCACTATATCACCCATGGTCCCAAGACTCCCGACGAGGACACCACCAGTGAAGGAGGCAATACAACTATGAAAAAAGGAATGATCAAGGCCACTGGGCCCTTTGAGCGCGTGGTGCACTGGTGTCTGGCCCTGTCCTGCCTGTTCCTGTGCATCACCGGTATGGCAATGATGTATCACTCCCTCAACTTTATCGGGACGATCTTCGGCGGCATGGGCAACCTCAAGGTTCTCCACAATTACACCGGGATTTTCTTCGGGGTCAGCCTGTTGTTTGCCATCGTTATGTGGTGGAAAGAGGCCGGACTGTTCTCCTTCCCCGAAGATGGCCGAGTGGATCGCCGCCGCCGGCGGCTATCTCTGGCATGTCGACAAGATGCCGGAGGTCGGCAAGTACAATCCCGGCCAGAAGATGTTTTTCCTGGCGGTGACCCTGTTCGGCATCGCCATGGTGGTCTCCGGCCTCATCATGTGGTTCCCGTTCAGCTATTCGGTCGAGCTGGTGCGGTGGATGTTCGCCCTCCACGCCCTCGGCTACGTAGTGATCTTTGCCTTCTTCTTTATTCATCTCTACCTGGTCACCATCGGTGCGCCAGGCTCGGCCCCGGCGATGTTCTCCGGATGGGTGACCAGGGGCTGGGTCAAGGTCCAGCATCCGAAATGGCTGAAGGAGATGGAGAAGGACGGGACGCTCGTCGTCTATGGCGAAGGGAAGGCCACCGGCAAGAAGCAATGTTGATGGTGATATACCGGTCGAAGATGTTTTCGCCGGAATGCAGGTGATATGTTCGTGAGGACCGGGGCTTCAGGACGCCCCGGTCCTTCTGTGTCCGTCCCTTTGATTCGGGGGCGGGAATGAAATGCGAGGGAAGCTGAACCATGAGTCATACGACAAGCAGGGAAGAGGAACTGGCCGCGAGAGATCACCCGGCTCAAACAGGAACGACCGTATCTTGACAACCTGTTCACCTCCTTCGGGCCGATGCTGCTGCTGCGGCAACGCTGGGGGCAGAACAAACGGGAGGGAAAGACGACCATCGCCATCGATCCGCTTCGATATTCCGAGCGGGATGACGGTGATGCAGCAATGTCCGGATCTGCTTCATGATGACCGCTGGCACGATGCGGGACTGGCCGTCGCCGGGGCGATCGGTTCCGGTTTTTGTGAGCTTGCCGGGGACATGGACTTTCTGGCGAACAGGATCCGGGGCGGACTCGATTGTTATGCAGTCTACCGCTCGGCCATCGATCTCAAACCGGAGGAATTGGGGAGGAAGGCAAGGCAGACCGGCATCCAGGAATTGTCGCTGGCCGTCTTCCTCCGCTGCCTCGGGCGGTTGATGCTGAGCATCAAAGCGGAGGAAATAGCCACGGAACTGGCCTCGCTGACCTGGAACAAAGGCTATTGTCCGATCTGCGGCAGCTTTCCGCATCTGGCCGTCTTCCGGGACAAGGGGCAGCGCTGGCTGCAGTGTCCGCAGTGCAGCCATGAATGGTCCTTTCCCCGCATGACCTGCCCCTACTGTGAGCACGAGGAACCGGCGGGCACCAGCTATCTGTTTGTCGAGGGCAGGAAGGAGGAGATGGCCTTCACCTGCGAGCGGTGCCAGCGATATCTGGTCACGACCGACCAGTCGGGGAATCTCTGTCGGACGAATGCCGATCTCATCGCCATCAGTCTTGCCCACTTCGATATGCTCGTCCAGGACAAGGGGTTCCGGCCGATGGCCGAGTGCGAGTGGAATACCTTCGCGACCGCCGATTGAGATAGGGCTGGCGGCGGGGCGCTACGGCCCAGAGCGTAAGGCTGTTTCGCCGCCGCCGGATTTCGAGGGAAGATGCAGTGAAGAACAGGGGCGATGCCGTCATCCACTCGTGATGAATGCGGCAGTCGCCCCTTCCGGTCAGGCCGAGGTGGTGAGCTTCACCACCTCGGCCGTGTTTCAACCATCGGTGATCTAGCCCAGAGCTTCGATCCTGACCGCGCAGGACTTGTATTCCGGGGTGCCGGTGATCGGGTCGCGGTGGCTTGATGTCAGGATATTGGTCAGGGTGTCCTGGTGATGAAAGGTCATGAACACATTGCCGGCCTGGGAGCGGTCGCTGACCTTGGCCCGGACCCTGACCTCGCCCCGGCGTGAGGAAACCCGCAGCCAGTCGCCGTCGTTGATCTGCAGCGCCGCGGCATCGGCGGGATTGATCTCGGCCAGTTCCTCCGGCACGACCTCGGCGATGCCGGCCGATCGTCTGGTCATCGACCCGTTGTTGTAATGCTCACGGATCCTGCCGGTGATCAGGACATAGGGGTACTGCTGATCCGGGACTTCACCAGAACCCTGGTGGTCGAGCGGCATAAAGGTCGCCAGACCTCCCGGACGGGAAAAGAGATCGGTGTAGAGGGTGGTCGTGCCGGGATGATCCTTGGTCGGGCAGGGCCACTGGATCCCCTTCTCCTCCAGGCGGTCGTAATTGATGCCGCCGTAGATCGGCACCAGACCGGCAATCTCGTCCATGATCTCGGAGGGATGGTTGTAGGCCATCGGGTAGCCCATCAGGGTCGAAATCCGGCAGATGACCTCCCACTCGGCCATGCCGGGCACCGGCGTCACCGCCCTCCGCACCCGCTGGATCCGGCGTTCGCCGTTGGTGAAGGTCCCGTCCTTCTCGGCGAAGCTGGCACCGGGCAGGATGACGTCGGCAAAACGGGTGGTCTCGGTGTGGAACAGATCCTGGACGACAAGAAAATCAACGGCGGCCAGGGCCTCCTGCACGTGTTTGGCGTCGGCGTCGGTGTGGGCCGGGTCCTCGCCGAGGATGAAGATCCCCTTGAAGTTGCCGCGCCGGCACTCGTCGAGCATCTCGACCGACTTGAGCCCGGGTTTGTCCTTGATGGTCACCCCCCAGGCCTTCTCGAACTTGCCGCGCAGGGCGGCATCGGCGACCGACTGGTAGCCGGGCAGGGTCGCCGGCAGGGGGCCGAGATCGGATGCCCCCTGGACGTTGTTCTGGCCGCGCAGGGCCATGATGCCGGTGGCCGGTCGGCCGATATGGCCGCAGACCAGGGCCAGATTGGCAATCGCCATGGCGTTCTCGGTGCCGGTCCGGTGTTCGGTGACGCCGAGGCCGTAGACGATCATCGCCTTGTCGGCCTGGGAATAAAGACGGGCCGCCTCGATGATCCGGTCGCGGCTGACGCCGGTCAACTGCTCGACCCGGTCGAGATCGTACTCCTTGACCTTGGCCCTGAGTTCGTCGAATCCTTCGGTCCGCTGAGGCGATGAACGCCTTGTTCTCCCAGCCGTTTTCCAGGATGACGTTGATGATGCCGTTGAGCATGGCGATGTTGCTGCCCGGCTTGAGGTTGAGCCAGACATCGGCCCGTTTGGCCATCCAGGTCTTGCGGGGGTCGCCGACGATCAGCTTGGCGCCGTTGGCGATGGCCTCCTTGAGGTACAGGGAAATGATGGGGTGGCCTTCGTTCGGGTTGGAGCCGAAGAGGAAGAGGGTGTCGATGTCGGGCATCTGTGCCAGGGAGTTCGTTGCTGCTCCTGCGCCCAGACTGGTGGCCAGACCGGCCACGGTGGGGGCGTGTCAGACCCGGGCACAGTTATCGACATTGTTGGAGCCGACCGCCGTTCGCACCCATTTCGACATGAGATAGTTTTCCTCGTTGGTGCAGCGGGACGAGGAGAAGCCGCCGACCTTCTCCGGCCCGAACTCGTCGATCAGGGCCTTGAAGCGGGAGGCGACCAGGGTCAGGGCCTCATCCCAGTTGGCCTCGCGGAAACCGTCGCCCTCCTTGATCAGCGGGGTGCGGATGCGGTCCGGGTGATGGATGAAATCGTAACCGTAGCGCCCCTTGATGCAGAGGTTGCCGTGGTTGACCGGGGCATTGAGATCGGAGGTGACCCGGACCACCCGGTCGTTTCTGACGTTGAGGAAGAAGTTGCAGCCGGTGCCGCAGTAGGTGCAGGTGGTCTTGACCTTGGTGACATCGCCGGAGCGGCCGAGACCGCGACCCTTGGTGTCGGTGAGGGCGCCGGTGGGGCAGGCGGAGACACACTGGCCGCAGAATTCGCAGTTGTCGAGGCTGCGCGGCTTCGCGAAGGCGGTATCCGGCATGACCTCGAAACCGCGATTGACGAGGGAAATCGTGCCGGCCATCACGACCTCGTTGCAGATCCGGGTGCAGCGGCCGCAGACGATGCACTTGTTCGGCTCGTAGGTAATGAACGGGTTGTCCTGGCGGATCGGCAACTGCCACTGTTCGCCCGGGAACCGGTCGAGCCTGGCGCCGAAGCGATAGGCAAGGGTCTGGAGGCCGCAGTTGCCGGCGGCCTCGCAGCACATGCAGTCATTGGGATGATTGGACAGCAGGAGTTCGAGGACGGTCTTGCGCAGGCGGGTCAGCCGCGGGCTTTCGGTCGTGACCTCCATCCCGGCCTCGGCCGGGGTGGTGCAGGAGGCCAGGGGCCGCGGCACGCCCTTGATCTCGACGATGCACAGCCGGCAGCCGCCATAGGGCTTCAGCCGATTGTCATGGCACAGGGTCGGGATCGGTACGCCCGCCCCGCGGCAGACCTCGAGGATGGTCTGGCCTCCGGTAAACTGTACTTCCTTGCCGTTAATCACGATTGTCGCAGGACTGGTCATCGATCTTCTCCCTGTTGCGGTTGTTCGAGTGAATGGGAATAGGTACTTTTTGGCCGACACGGATCTGATGCTCGGGAAGCCTAACCCCGACAGCGAATATTTTCATCACATGAAGAGGAAATGACCATCATTAACCGGGAATGACCAAAAACGCGCTTGATCGGTCTGGTTGATCCATCATGGACACCGAACCAAGAGCGGTTGTCTCCGTTTGGTCCGCTGGAAGCAGGCCAATCTCAATCCCAAAAAATGATTGCACCTGACCGCACCATCCGTTATTCATAAATCGAATAACGGATGGTGCGGTCGGTTCCTGCAATTGACGAAGGTGGGTTTATGGTGCCGATTTCGACGACATTACGGCGCATGCTCGGGTGGGTGGGAGAGGATGACGTCGCGATTCGCCTGCTGGAGAGCATCGACGCCTGCGGTTCGATCAACCGGGCGGCAAGGCATGTCGGTCTCAGTTACAAGGCGGCTTGGGAAAAAATCGAGACCCTGAACAATCTCTCCACTACACCGCTGGTCATCCGGCAGGTGGGCGGCAGCGGTGGCGGGGGAACGGTGCTGACCGAAGAGGGCCGGGGACTGTTGCGCAAGGTGGCGATCCTGCGGCGGGAATTCGCCGCCTTCGTCGGTTTTCTGGGCGAGCGGCCGGACGAGGCCCTGAACGCCCTGAAAATGTTGCGGAGGTTCGAAATGAAGGTCAGCGCGAGAAATGTCTGGGCCGGAACGGTGGCCGCGATCGAGCAGGGGGCGGTCAACAGCGTCATCACCGTGGCCTTGAAGGGAGGCGATACGGTGGTGGCGGTCATCACCGACAACAGCGTCCATCGTCTCGGTCTGGCACCGGGGATGGAGGTGCTGGCGATGGTCAAGGCTCCCTCGGTCCTGCTCGGCCGTGATGTCCGGCGGGAACAGCTCTCGGCCCGCAACGTTCTGCCGGGCAAGGTGGCACGGATTGTCCCGGGAGTCGTCAATGATGAGGTGATCATCGATCTGCCCGGCGGTAACACGGTAACCGCGATCAATACCTGCGAGAGCGTCCGCCGGCTCGGATTGCAGCCGGGAGTGGAGGTCGCGGCGATCTTCAAGGCCTCGAGCGTCCTGCTGGCGGTCGTCTGAAGGAGCCGGGAAAACGTGCGGCTCGCAATCACTACTTGAAAGGGATAGGACAATGAAGAGAAGAACCATGCTGTTTGCTGTAATCGTGGCCGTCTGTTTCCTGGCAACCGGTCTCGCCCGTGCCGGTGAGATCAATCTGTCGGCTGCGGCCAGCACCAAGGATGCGATGATGGAGATCATCAGGGGGTTTGAGAGGGTGCAGCCGGACGCCAGGATCCGGACCAATTTCGGGGCCTCCGGGGCCCTGGCCAAACAGACGGTGCAGGGGGCGCCGACGGATATCTTTCTGTCCGCCAACGCCAAATGGTTGGACTATGTGGTCAAGGAAGGCAAGGCGGAGGGCAAGAGCAGGGGCGTGTTGGCTTCGAACAGGCTGGTCTTTGTCGGCAGAAAAGGTGTTGCGGTCACATCACTGGCCGACCTCAAGGGCCTGCAGCGGATCGCCCTCGGCACCCCGGCCAGTGTTCCGGCCGGCCAGTATGCCGAACAGGCGATGCGCACGGCCGGTGTCTACGAAGATCTGGACAAGGCGCATAAACTGGTGATGGCCCAGGATGTCCGCCAGGCGCTGCTCTATGCCGATCGTGGCGAGGTCGATGGGGCATTTGTCTACCGGACCGATGCCCTGCTGGCCAAAGAGGCGGCGATCCTGTTCGAGGTCCCGGATGATCTCTATGATGATGTAACCTATCCGATGGTCATGACCACCGCCGGTGCCGCCAAGGCCGAGGTCAGGGCGTTCTACAGCTATCTTGCCGGTCCGGAAGCCCTGGAAATATTGAAAAAATTCGGGTTTGTGACAGTCGAATAGGTCCTCCGCGCCGTAACCGGCCGTACGGCGTTGCCTCCGGCCGTCAGGGATGACGCCGTCACCGGCAGTGCAGCCTTATCATCGGCGTTTTTCCCCGGCTCAAGCCGGGTCATCTTTCTTGCGATACATGGATACATTTCTGACCCTCACGGCCCAGGATACCGCTGCCGTCTGGCTGTCCATCAAGGTGGCCTGCGGCGCCACTCTGATCGCCACCCCTCTCGGTTTCGCCACCGCCCATTTTCTGGTCTTTTCCAAGATGCCGGCAAAGTCGCTGATCGAGGGACTGATCAACCTGCCGCTCGTGCTGCCGCCGGTCGTCGTCGGTTATCTGCTGCTGCTGGTCTGCGGCCAGGCTGGATTACTCGGGCCGCTGCTGCAGTCGGTCGATATCCGCATCATCTTCACGCTGAGCGGGGCGATCCTCGCCTCGGCGGTCGTCGGCTTTCCCCTGATGGTCCGGGCGATCCGCATCGGCATGGAGGAGATCGACGGCAATTGCCTGATGGCGGCGAGGACCCTGGGCGCCGGTCGGTGGGATACCCTGGTCACCATCACTCTGCCCCTGTCGGGGCGGGCGGTCCTGGCCGGCATGACCCTGATGTTCGCCCGCAGCCTCGGCGAATTCGGGGCGACGATCATCCTCGCCGGCAACATCCCCGGCGTGACCCAGACAATTCCTCTGGCGATCTACGAGTACACCAACACCCCCGGCGGCGATCGGGCCGCCCTCAACCTCTGCCTGGTGTCGATCGCCCTGTCCTTTGCCATCCTGCTGCTGAGCGAGGCGCTCGGCCGCAGTCTGAAGAGGAGGTGAGGGGATGGAACTCGAGGTCGATATCGAAAAACGGCTCGGGGCGTTTTGCTGCGCCGCCGCCTTCACCTTGCATTCGCTGCGCTGCGGGGTGTTCGGGCCTTCCGGCAGCGGCAAATCGACCTTGATGAACCTGCTGGCCGGGCTGGTCGTTCCGGATCGGGGCAGGATCCGCCTCGCCGGGCACACCCTGTATGACGCCGAGGCCGGGATCAACCTCCCGCCGGAACAGCGGCGGATCGGGGTGGTGTTTCAGCATGCCCGCCTGTTCCCCCACATGAACGTGCGGCGGAATCTGCTGTACGGCTGGCGACGGACCGATCCCGGCGATCGCCGGATCGAACCGGAGGCCTTGATAAAGGTCCTCAATCTCGGCCACCTCCTTCATCGTGGCGTCACCCGGCTGTCCGGCGGCGAGCGGCAGCGGGTGGCCCTCGGCCGCACCGTGCTGGCATGTCCCCGGCTGATCCTGATGGACGAGCCGCTGACCGGCCTCGACGAGGAACTGAAATACCAGATCATCCCCTATCTGCAGAAGGCCCTCGATCAATTCACCATCCCGCTGCTCTTCATCAGCCATTCGCTGCGCGAGATGCGGTTGATGACCGACGAGGTCCTGGTCTTTCGTGATGGCGTCCTGCAGGCGCAGGTGTCGACCGAGAGCCTGGCTCGCAGCGACATGGCCACGGCCGGCGGTGGCTATGTCAACATGCTGCATCTCGGCCCCCCGCGCCAGGTCGGCGATCTGTGGTGTTATCCCTGGGGAGAGACCGAACTGGTCCTGACCGAAGGCGGAGGCGCCGGCGACAAATTCTTCGAGCTCGAGGCCAGGGACATCATTCTGCTCAAGGGCCGGCCTGCCGCCATCAGTGCCCGCAATCTTCTGACCTGCCGGGTGGTCGGCCTCTTCGGGGTCAACAACCGGGTCGGGGTCGAACTCGATTGCTGCGGCAACCGCCTGGTGGCCCAGATTGTTCAGGAATCGGTGTGCGAGATGGGACTCGCGGCGGGGGGCGAGGTCGTCGCCGCGATCAAGGCCTCGTCCTTTCGCCGAATTGTCTGAAATGCCGGCGCCGTCACTTGCGGCCGGGCCTTCCCGGGACGGAGAGGTGACCGGCGTTTTCCGGAAACCGTCTTCCGGCTCTTGCCGATCTTCAGAGAATTGTGTATGAAAATACATCAGCCAGCCGATGAGTCCGGTTTAATGTTGTGTCTGAAAGTATCCTTCTGTATATCATTCTAGCCTTCGTCGTCTTCCCAGGAATATGTGCATCCGCATCTCGGGCGGCCGTTCGCTGCAACCCGACGTCCGCCGGGCGGGATTTCCTGCATCGGTGGATGCGCTGCTGTCAAAACTCAACCACCCCCCGGTCGCTCAACGCCACTGCCGGCGCCGACAGCCTTCTGGCTGCGGATAACAGCGTGAGGGGCATTCTTTTCGCCATTCAAGGCCTTGAACATGAACAAGAAAAACTATCGCGAAATACCCTATAACTTCACCTCAGCCGACGACAAACTGATCATCAATCTGCTCTTCGGGGCAGAGGTGTGGGAGGATCTGGAAGAACTGCGCAGCCAGAGGATCACCGGGCGCTCGTCGCGGCTGGTGATGCGCTTCATGGGCGACCTGTTCATCCTGCGGCGCAACCCGTTCCTGTTCCAGGAGCTGATCGATTCGCCGCACCGGCGGCAGCGGTTTTTCGATACCGCCGAAGAGGATCTGGCGATCATCGAGGAGGCGGCGCGTATCGGCCGGGTCGGTTCGGAGCGCAGTTCCAAGGTGTTGCGGCTGGTGGCGACCTGTCGCCGGCGCTTTGCCGAGATCAAACAGGAAATTCACGATGCTCCGGCGCATGCGCGCGCAGATGCAGAAAAAGCTGGGGGCGATCATCGGCGTTGAAAACGTCCGCTTCGATCCCTTCACCCTGATCAGCCACGCCACCGACGCCACCGACTGGCGCCTCTTTCTGCCGCTGGCGGTGCTGCGGCCGTCAATCGAGGAGCAGGTGCCGCCGCTGATGCAGGCGGTGGCCGAACTGGGATTGAAGATCATCCCCCGCGGCGGCGGCACCGGCCTGACCGGCGGCAGCGTCCCGGTGACCAGCAACTGCGTCATCATCAATACTGAAAAGCTGACGAAAATTCATGATATCGTCCTCTGGGATATGCCCCATCTCGGTCCCGAGGTACGGATTCCGGTACTGAAGGTGGAGGCCGGCGTCGTCACCTCCGATGCCATGGCCCAAGCCGCCGGGGGCAATCTGGTCTTCGCGACCGATCCGACCAGCGCCTGGGCCTCGACCATCGGCGGCAACATCGCCGAAAACGCCGGCGGCAAGACCGCGGTGCTGTGGGGCACGGCGATCGACAACATCCTGGCCTACACCATCGCCATGCCCGGCCGCGGGCTGGTGACCGTCCGCCGGGTCAATCACCCGATGCGCAAGATTCTGCCCGACGATGCGGTCCACTTCCAGGTCCTCGATCACAACGGGCAATTGCTCCGCGACGTCCACCTGAGCGGGACCGAAATCCGCAAGAAGGGCCTGTGGAAGGACATCACCAACAAGGCCCTGAAGGGGCTGCCGGGCTTCCAGAAGGAGGGCACCGACGGGATCATCACCTCCGGCGAATTCGTGCTCCACCAGGCCTACGAGAAGAAGATGACCTACTGCCTGGAATTTTTCGGCGACGACATGGACGAGGCCAGCCGGGTCATCGTCGAGATCTCCGAGGAGTTCGTCAACCACGGCGAAGAGGCGCTGATGGCCCTCGAGCACTTCGACGAGGAGTATATCCGCGCCATCAAGTACAAATTCAAGGCGGCCCGGAGCGAACATCCGAAGGCGGTGCTGCTGATCGACATGGTCGGCCACACCACCGCCCAGGTGCTGCGCGGCAAAGAGCGGTTGAAAAAACTCCTTCTGCCGTATAGCAACACCGAGTTGTTCATCGCCCAGGACGCCGACGAGGCCACCCGTTTCTGGCGCGACCGCAAGCGGCTCGGGGCCATCGCCGCCCGCACCAACGCCTTCAAACTGAACGAGGATATCGTTCTCCCCCTGCCGGCGCTGGCCGAATTCGCCCGGTTCGTCGACGCCTACAACCTCGACGAGGATATTTATAACAAGACCCAGATTATTGAACGGATCGTCGAGTACCTGGAGACCGCCGAACCGATCGAGGACCCGGACTGGCTCGAGGCGAAGATCCCCAAGGCCAACGATCTGTGCCGGGAGACCCTGGAGAAGCTGCAGCTCCGCAGTCGGGAGTCGATGCGGGACGCGATCGATATCAAAAAACTGCTGGCCGATCTGCTGGAGTTGTTGAGCGGTTACAGCAAGGTCAGCGGCAACATCGAGAGCATCTACAGCGAGGTGCGGTCGAAGCGGATCATCATCGCCACCCACATGCACGCCGGCGACGGCAATATCCATGTCAACATTCCGGTCTTCTCCAATGACCGCGGCGATGATGAAGCGGGCCGAAAAGACCGCCGAGGATATCATGGCCAAGGCGGTCGAACTGGGCGGCGTGGTCAGCGGCGAGCACGGGATCGGCATCACCAAGATGAAATTCCTGGAGCATTCCCGGCTGGAGGAGCTGCGCGCGCTACCGCCAGGACGTCGATCCGCAGTCGATCATGAACCCGGGGATGCTCAACGATCCGGCGATCATCGACAAGGTCTACACCCCGTCGTTCAACCTGCTCGAACTGGAGGCGAAGATCCTGCAGTACGGCTCACTGGCCAAGCTGTCGTCGATGATCTCCAAATGCATCCGCTGCGGCAAGTGCATGCCGGTGTGCTGCGTCTACCATCCGGGGAGCAATATCTTCTTCCATCCGCGCAACAAGAACATGGTCATCGGCTCGCTGATCGAGGCCCTGCTCTACGATATGCAGCGCACCCACCTGCCGCGCTTCAACCAGCTGAAAAACCTCGAGGAGATCGCCGACCACTGCACCCTGTGCCGCAAATGCCTGGCCCCCTGCCCGGTGGATATCGACACCGCCGAGGTGTCGCTCCTCGAGCGGGAGATCCTCAGCGATCTCGGCTACAAGCACACCGCCCCGGCGACCCTGATGTCGCTGTATTACCTGAAGATCAGGAACCGCAGTTTCAACACGGTCTTCCGCAAGGGGGTGCTGCAGTGGGGCGGCGACCTGCAGCGCTGGGCGGCCCAGGCCTACAAGAAGGCGCCGGCGGCGATCACCGACCAGAGATGGCGCTTCCTCAACATGTTCAAGTCGCCGATGATGCCGGCGTCAACGACCAGCCTCGGCGCCCGGCTGCCGTACTACTCCGAGCGTGAGGCGCTGATGATCAACCCGGAAGGACAGGTCGGAAAAACCGTGTTTTATTTTCCCGGCTGCGGTTCGGAACGATTGTATGCCGACATCGCCACCGCCGCGATCTATCTGCTGGCGAAGAACAATATCCGGGTCGTCTATCCCGCCGCTGTCGCAATGCTGCGGTTTTCCGGCCAAGGCCAACGCCAAAAAGAGGATGGCATCGATCATCAGCCTGCGCGACACGATCATCCTGACCCAGATCCGGGACATGCTCGGGCATCTGGTGTTCGACGCCTTTCTCGTCAGTTGCGGCACCTGCCGCGAGTCCCTGCACGAAATGGGGGTCAGCGAGATCTTCGACTGCCCGATGACCGATATCTCGCAGTTCGTCATGGAAAACGCGAATGGTCGGTTCGGCCCCCGCCGGCCGGGGACGGTGCTGTACCACACGCCCTGCCACGACTCCTTCGATGGGGCCGGACCAAGGCTGCTGGGGCAGTTGTACCAGGAGGTGCGGAGTGTCGCCAATTGCTGTTCCGAGGCCGGGACCCTGGCCGTCTCGAGACCGGATATCGCCTATGCCATGCTCGAACGTAAACGCGAATCCCTGACCAGGGCCGGGGCGGGCAGCGAGGCGTCGATCATCGCCACCAACTGCCCGTCCTGCCTGTCCGGCCTCGGGCGCAACCGGGAGATGGGGATCACCCCGCAGCACATGACGGTGGTTCTGGCCGAGGCCATCGGCGGCCCGGACTGGATGAGCGAATTCGCGCGACTGGTGGAGGGGGCGGAAAAGGTGACGTTTTAGGGGGATGAACTTCTCCCGGTTCCGCCACCTCCTTCCGGCGATGAAGGCACCGTTGCGGACAGGTCATGAGGGTGAAAACTTCGTTCTGCTAGAGCGGATGTCGATGACAGCAACCTTGCGACGGGAAGGCGGTATGATCGGAAGGTCTGCATCCTGGGCATCTTCACCTGGTGATCATCGGGGCGCCGCTGATCGGAGTGTCCTGTCGGTCGTCCGCGGCGCTCTTTGCCACTTCCGCCCTTGACGACCCCGGCGGCGCACCCGCCCTTCTCGTGGCTGGTCTTTGCCGCCTATCTGCTGCCGCTGGCCGGGGTGGCCGGCCTGATCGCCGCCGCAGCCGCCGGCCGGGGGCGGTCCCTGCCGGCAGCGGCGATACCTCCGCGCACCTCCACATCCTCCGTGGGGCTGGTTTGCCTTGGCGACCCTGGCTGTCTCCTGGTTTCTGGCCTGGACCCGTCTCCCCTGGGTCGGCCAGCTTCAACGCTATTTTTTCATCCCCCTGTGGTTTGCCTACATCGGGGTGGCCAACGCCCTGTGCGCCCGCCGGTCCGGCACCTGCCCGATGCGGCAGGTGCCGCTGTTTTTTGCCGCCCTGTTCCCGCTCAGTGCCGTTTTCTGGTGGTTTTTCGAATACCTGAACCAGTTTGTGCAGAACTGGTATTATACCTGCGTCGACTATGGGCCGGTTGCCTACAGCGTTCATGCCTCCGTATCCTTTTCCACCGTGTTGCCCGCGGTCTATACGACCTGGTGGTGGCTCTCGGGACTGGGATGGCTGGAGAGACGGTTTTCGGGCCTGCCCTCCCTCCGGCGATTTGCTGCACCTGATGATGAAGCTGGCCGCTCTTCCTTCTCCTGTGCCGGCCTGATCGGGGTCGGTCTCCGGCCGGCAGAGCTGTATCCGCTGCTGTGGATCGGCCCGCTGCTGATTCTGACCTCGCTGCGGCATATCGCCGGCCGGCGCACCCTCTTTACCGCCATGGTCGAAGGCGATTGGCGTCCGGTGCTGGCCGCGGCCATGGCGGCCCTGGTCGTGGATTTTTGTGGGAAATGTGGAACTACTGCAGTCTGGCCAAATGGAAGTACTGCATCCCCTATGTGCACCGGTTCCAGCTCTTCGAGATGCCGGTGCTGGGATATATGGGATATCTGCCGTTCGGCCTGCTGTGCATCGAGATAACAGCTGTGGTCAGGGAGATCTTCCCGGGCGACGGCCAAGGGACGGGCAGCCGATGACGCCTGTTCGCCAGTTGCTCAACCGGATTCGCTGGGACCGGCAGTTTGCCGATGCCGCATTCCGGATCGGCTACTACGACCGGGTCGCCGACACGATCATCGTCGTGCCGCTGAGCCAGGTCGTGCAGGAGCCGGGCGATCATTTTGCGATCCGGGTGCTGGACCATGCCGGCGTCAGCCATCTGGTGCCGTACCACCGCATCAGGGAAGTCTACCGCAACGGCGAGCTGATCTGGAAGCGAGGGCGGTAGGCCGAGGCCGCCCGCCCACGGGCGAAGGAGGGGGATGACGATGGACACCGCTTGTCACTGGAAAAAGGGGGCCGTGTCGGCCGTGGTCGGGATCCTGTCGCTCCTGTCGCCAGGATTCGCCTCCGGCCTGGACCTTGGGTCGATCAAGCTGCCGCCGGGTTTCGAGATCAGCCTCTACGCCTCGCCGGTGCCCGGGGCAAGGTCGATGGCCCTGGGCGCCGAAGGAACGCTCTTTGTCGGCTCCCGCGGCGCCGGCAAGGTCTACGCGATGGTCGACCGCAATGGCGACCACCGGGCGGATGAGATCCACGTGCTGGCGGCGGGGTTGGATTCGCCCAACGGTGTGGCCTTCCGCGCTGGTTCGCTGTACGTCGCCGAGATCGGCCGCATCCTCCGCTTCGATCGGATCGAAAGCCGCCTGCATGACCCGCCGCCGCCGGTGGTGGTCACCGACCAGTTGCCGCAGGAGCGGCATCACGGCTGGAAATTCATCGGTTTCGGCCCGGACGGCCTTCTCTATGTGCCGGTCGGCGCACCCTGCAACGTCTGCCTCAATCGGGACCGGAGGTTTGCGGCGATCCTGCGGATGGAGGCGGATGGCTCGAACCCGGAGATATTCGCCCATGGGGTTCGCAACACGGTCGGTTTCGACTGGCACCCCCGGACCGGCGAGCTGTGGTTCACCGATAACGGGCGAGACTGGCTGGGGCCGGACCGCCCGCCCGACGAACTCAACCGGGCGCCGGCAAAGGATATGGACTTCGGCTTTCCCTCCTGCCATGGCACAGCGATCGCCGATCCCGATTATGGCAAGCGGCAATCCTGCAGCGACTCGGTCCCTCCGGCGATGGAACTGGGACCGCACGTCGCGGCGCTGGGGATGCGGTTCTACACCGGCACCGCCTTCCCGGCCCAGTACCGCAACCGGATCTTTATCGCCGAACACGGTTCCTGGAACCGGCTCACCCCCATCGGTTACCGCATCACCACCGTCACCCTCGAAGGCAACAAGGCGGTCGATTATGAGGTCTTTGCGGATGGCTGGCTGGACGGGTACACCGCCTGGGGGCGGCCGGTGGACGTCCTGGTCATGCCGGATGGGGCCTTGCTGGTCTCGGACGACAAGGCGGATGCGATATATCGCATCGCCTATCGTCGGTAACCGGTTGTCGTCCGCCGGCATCGTCTCCCTGCCGGTTGGCGGGGCCGGCAATGCGGGGAAGCAGGCGATCGGCCGTGCATCCCCCCAATTGCTGAGGCAGGGTCTTCCCTTCCGCCTTGGATCGCCGCCGGCCGCCATGAAGGGAAGGACCTAATGCCGGTACCTGTCGCTGTCCCTGTAACGGTCGCCCCGGTAATAATCGCGGCTGCGGTGGTACCTGTCACCCGTGTAATAACCGCCGTCCCCGTGGCGGCCGCCATCACGGTACTGGATGCCATCCCGGTAGTAGCCGCCGTGATATCCCACCCAATGATGACATCCTGCCAGGGAGACCAGCGACAGCAAGAAAACAAGTCCCGTTATGATTTTTTTCATCGTTTCCTCCTTCCAGCTTGGCCCTTGGTTCTTGAGTACTGCCTGGGCTCAGGATCGACAGATCGCCGTCGGTCCCGGATCGGCTTCCCTTCCTCAGTATAACGGTGTGCATGAGCTCCGGTGATGCAGCATCGTGCGGACGGTGTCAATAGCAGGGAACCTGTACCCTCTGGGTGAGAGGATATGGATACGATACCCATACCTGACGGCCGTCATACTGGCTGACCTGCCACTCGCCGTTGACAACACGGTCCTCGACGCAGATTTGCGGCTGGCGGACGACGACAGCCGGCGGATATGCCGCATAGGGATAACCGTACCCGACTGTCGGCGGCGGTGCAGCTGCATGGACCAGTGCCGAACCAAGGAGAAGTCCGCCCATGACGCCGAAGGCGATGCCGACACCATTGTGATGATGCCTCCCGCCATAGTAGCCGTGACTGTACCCGCGATCGTAGTAATGGTACCCGCCCCGGTACCCGCCCCGGGCAAACGCCGTTGTTGTGCCTGCGAGGCACAGAATCATCGCCAGTAGTGCAATTTTCTTTTTCATTGCCATTGCTCCGTTCCAGATTGTAGAAAAAGATCCTCGGTTCATCCCCAATTCGATCCGCATCCCCGGCCGCGGCTCCAGACCCTCGATCCATCCTGATCGTCGTGCCGGCGCTGTCGCTCGGGCATCGCGTCGACATTTTTGATTGATAAAGGCTCGGGGCCGCGAGGCGCTGCCGCTGCGCATGTCGCGATGGATTGTCACGACCGCTCCGAGGGACGCCTCGTCCTGTTTCAACTTGTACGTCCGATTGCCGGAGATTGAAAGCGGACATCAGGGGGAATAGGGTTCCGAATGACCTCATGTCGGGGGTATGTCGGGTACATGTCGGGTGCATGTCGGGTTGGATTGTCGCCGAGAACGAATACACCGGCGCCTCAGGATTTCGTCATCGGCTTCGCGGCAAGGTCCTCTTGTGATGTCACGGAGAGGATGGTTTGTTCCGGGCAGAGTCAAGGTTTCTGATCTGCTCGGTATAACAATCGGGGCAGCAGCTGTGGGAAATGCGCACTCCTTTCGTTCTGTTGAAAAATTCCTCCAGACTGTACCAACGGCCTGTCCCCCTTTCCCCATGCTGATCGTCACGGATCTTCTTGCAATAACAGCACATCGGCAGAAATTCTTCATACAGAGCGATTTTTCGCCGCATGCCCTGATTCACGAAACAGGTCGAGATCCGGTACAGTAGTTCATCGGTATCGCATGGCTTCTGCAGAAAATCGTCGGCCCCCAGACGCAGGGCATCGATTGCCGACTCCATGACCCCGTTGCCTGTCAGGATAATCACGATAGTCATGGGGTTTCGCTGTCTGGCAGTCTCCAGCACCTGAAGGCCATTGAGGCCGGGCATCACCAGGTCGGTGATCACGATGTCAAAGGTATTGGAGTTCATCTGCGCGACAGCCTCCTCTCCATCTGCCGCTGTCGTCACTGTGAGTCCGGCGATGGTCAGATCCCTGGCGAGACTGTTGCGGATGATCGGTTCATCATCAACCACCAGCAATGACTTGTTTTTCAAGGACGAAATCGCTTCGATCCATTCGAAATTGTCCTGCCGGTTTTTTGGGGGTGAGTTGAAATCTGCCATGGTGCTCCTGTTTGATGTACCGTTATGTGCAGACGTAATGCCAATGGCGCTGGAATTGGCGAGACCGATTCAAGACACCTTGCCTGAAGGATTTCACAAGACGCCGGGGAGGATTCGATCGAAATGTATCAATGACCTTTTGTGTGAAAAATGACAATGGGCTAAGATAGGAGATAAAATGAGTAAGGAATATATCATAACCGGGAACTCGGGTTGTGCAGGTTAGCGGGGCCGGCGGTTCGATAGTGACATGGGTGGAGGCGTGGATTGCCGTCTGCGGAAAAGGCGGGGTGGAAGGCGGGATCGCAGTCAATTCAATTGGCATTTGGCTGCTGAATGGATAGAATTTGGACAGATGTCGAAGGCGTTGGACGGCGGCATCAAATCCGGCATCCTGCAATTGAGACACAGTACCGCCTGTAGCGGTTGCCGGCCGCCGGAAACGACGCTGCTTTCGGATTGCAGGGTCCGTAACTCTACAACAATAAAGAAAAAGATGCGTATTGCCGACGAGGGCGATCTGCCGGCGATCGTCTCCATATACAACTCGACCATCCCGACCAGGCAGTCGACCGCCGACACGGTCGCAGTGACGGTGGACTCAAGGAGGGAATGGTTCAGTCGGCATGATCCCGCCACGCGGCCGCTGATGGTCCACGAGCAGAATAACAGGATCGTCGCCTGGGTCAGTTTTCAGTCGTTTTACGGCCGACCGGCCTATGAAAACACCGTCGAAATCAGCATCTACATCGCTCCCGCCTGCAGGGGGCAGGGCCTGGGTCGGAACCTGCTGGCCGAGGCCCTGGGCCTGGCGCGGCAACTGGGCATCAAGACGGTGATGGGGTTTATCTTTTCCCACAATGAACCAAGCCTCCGCCTCTTCAAATCGTTCGGTTTCGCCGAATGGGGCAGGCTGCCCGATGTGGCGGAGATGGACGGCAGGGAATTCAGTCTGTCCATCATGGGAAAACGGGTGAGCCCATAGGGTATCGGTCCGGAAATTCATGGAGCGGCAAGACTGCATCTCAAGAGCAATCGGTCGGCTCTGCTACCAGTGCCCGAGCCGGGAGCGTAGGTTTTACGCGATGCACCATGACCTGGCGCCGAGTCCACACAACATCGAGGAATCACGACATGCGTTATCTTGCAGGTCTGTTGTTCATGTCTGGCCACCCTGGTTGTCACCTGGACCGGTCACCGTTGCCGCCGAGGCCGGACTGCAGCCCTGGGCCGAAAATCCCTGGTACTGGAGCTATCGCGGCGAACCGGTGCTGCTGCTGGGCGGCAGCGATGACGACAACCTCTTTCAGTGGCCGGAGAAGGACCTTCTCGCCCAGTTGGACCGACTGACCGCCGCCGGCGGCAATGTCATCCGCAACACGATGAGCGACCGCAAGGACAAGGGCTTCGAGGTCTATCCCTTCAAGAGGCGTGCCGACGGTCGCTACGACCTCAATGAATGGGACGAGGAGTACTGGACGCGGTTCGAGCGCCTGCTCCGGGAGACTGCCAGGCGGCGGATATTCGTGCAGATCGAGATCTGGGATCGGTTCGACTTCACCGACCAGGGCGGCAAGAACCGCTGGCAGATCCACCCCTATAACCCGAAAAACAACGTCAATTACAGTTACGAAGAGTCGGGATTCGCCCCGCGCTATCCCGACCATCCCGCCACTAACCGGCAGCCGTTTTTTTTCACCACGCCGAACCAGCGTCACAACCGGACGGTCCTGAATTTCCAGCAGCGGTTCGTCGACCGGATGCTCGACCATACCCTGCGCTACGATCATGTGCTGTACTGCATCGACAACGAGACCAGCGGCGAGGAGGAGTGGAGCCGGTACTGGGCCCAGTTCGTCAAGGCCAGAGCGGTGAAGGCGGGCCGGACGATCTATGTCACCGAGATGTGGGATGACTGGAACCTGGCCGCCGCCCGGCACAAGCGGACGTTCGACCATCCGGAGCTGTACGGCTTTGTCGATGTCTCGCAGAACAACCATAACCGCGGCCAGAAGCATTGGGACGGTTTCCTTTACGTGCGCCGCTATCTGGCGGACAGGCCGCGGCCGATGAACACGACCAAGATCTACGGGGCCGGCGGCCGGGCCAATTCGACCGAACAGGACGGCATCGAGCGTTTCTGGCGCCACCTCCTGGCAGGCGCCGCCTCGTTGCGCTTCCATCGTCCTGATGCCGGGCTGGGGCTGGGCGACAAGGCGGTCGCGGCGGTCCGCGCCGCCCGTAAGCTCGAATCGAAAATCCGGCTGTGGTCGGTCACCCCGGCCACCGAACTGCTCGCCGACCGGGAATCGAACGAGGCGTATCTCGCCGCCGCCCCCGGCACCGCCTATGCCCTGTACTTTCCCGCCGAAGGCAGTGTGCGGCTCGAACTGCCAGGCGGCCGGGAACCATGGACCGTCTACTGGATCGATATCGCCTCCGGGGAGTGGGGGCCGACCCGACAGCTCGACGGAGGGGCCGCCACCGTGCTGGCCCCGCCTACCGCGGGTAACTGGGCCGCCGCCATCGTCCGGGGCGCCGATTGACTGCAGCCGTCAATGGCCCGAGCGGTAGCGGATCTGCGCCGCACCATCGCGGCCGGAGCAGGGTGCGTGGCTGAGTAAACTTTTGCAACCATCGGTGAGTAGTCCGCCATGACTGAACTTCCCTTCGCATTTACCCTGTCGCTGCCCGATTGGGCGGTGGCGGGATTCGCCGCCTTGCCGGAATTTGTTGCAACAGCAGAGCAGCGGATGCGCCTGGTCCTCGAGTTGGCCAGGCGTAACGTTCTCGAGGAGAGCGGCGGTCCCTTTGCCGCCGCGGTATTCGAACACGGCAGCGGCCGGCTGGTCGCAGTTGGCGTCAATCGGGTCATGCCGGCCAACTGCTCCAGCGCCCACGCTGAGATCATGGCCCTGTCACTGGCCCAGCAGCGCCTTCAGGTCTACGACCTGGGGGGACCGGGCCAGCCGGTGTTCGAACTGGTGGTCAATTGGCGGCCCTGCGCCATGTGTTTCGGGGCGGTGCTGTGGTCCGGCATCCGGCGCCTGACCATCGCCGGCAGCGGGCCGCAGCTCGAGGCCCTGACCGGCTTCGACGAGGGGCCGATGCCGCGGCAATGGCGGGCGGAGCTGGCGAGGCGGGGTATAGTGTTAACGGAAGGGGTGTTGCGCCGGGAGGCGATAGAGCTCTTCCGCTGGTTTGGCGCCAGCGGCCGGACCGTCTACAACGCTCGCCAGGGGTAGTCTGATCGTCGCCCACCGTTCCCGAATACAAATCCCAGCCGCTGCCGGAAGAATCGACCGTCCTCGCAACGACTTCGCGGTGCCGCCCCCGATCCTGCGAAATCGTTCGATCGGCTCACTCCAACCGAAATCATCCACGCCACACATCCGGCATCATCCGTCAGGAGCACGGTGCCCGGCATACCGGGAATACCTGGGGAACGACCTTTATATCAGGGATATGCCGTCGTTCCGGAGGGCGGCCGACTGCGGTGTCGGCCATCACCGGCAGCTGATGACTCAAGATCCCAGTTTGATGAAGATTTCGTCGATAGTATCCTGGTTGATTCCCTGACCTTTCATGACCTTTCTGGCATGTTCGGCAAATTCGAGCCTTTTCACCGCCGCCTTGTTGTCCATCATCCCTTGATGAACGAAGCAGTTGATGATCGAGGCGGCGTCGGTATCCTCGAGCGCTGCGGTTCTGTTGATCTGCTCGAGCAATTCCGTCGGCATCTCCAGGGTGATCGCAGTGGTTGGTTTGCCGGCATATTCGGCTTGTATATGACACACTAATTCCTTCATGGCGGATCCTCCTCTGGCTAGGGGACTTCCTCTCGTCCGGGGTGCATATCCGTCTGGAATGCAGGCCATTCCGGTCGTGCTTAGGAATACAGATAGGTATGGCTACCGAAATATCAAGACGGCGGCGCGACCGGGCCGGTCGGTAATGGGAGTATTGATCGGTTCATCGTTTTCCTGGTTGATTTTGTGAATATCGGGTCTTATGCTCTACAGGTCGTCGGAAAACATGATGGCAGGGTGGCGGTTTTGCCTGATCCGGTTTGCGCTTCCGGCCGTGACGATGCTCGCCTATGCTGCACACTTTCTTCCGATCCTGCTTTTTGTTCGTTTTTGTCAGAATTGGTTCGTTTTTGTTTTCAGGGTTGACAGCCGGAAATAATCCCCTATTTTGCAATCTAAAAGAGGTTGCTCAAGCCTTTCAAGAGGTTATGTAGGTAATATCCCTACATGATTTTCAGCAATATCCTTACGTGTTGCTCAGGATAATCCCTATCGTTTCCTGGGTCCCTTCCCTACGCCTGCCTCGGCAATATCCTTACGTAAAAAAAGGCAATTGCCTGATTTCCTTCTGATCGTCATCTTTCTATAGTGAGCATTGATAGTTGGGGAGCCACGTCCGCCGTTTTTGCATCGACGGATTGTCCGGCTTTCTCCATGAACGGCAAAGTTGTTTTGCACGCATGACAGATGCGTCTGTTGTGATTGCCCTGTGCCACGGGGTGAGGCAGCAGCGGGCGCGGCTGTAAACGGAATCCGGTCCGGGCAGGATGTGCCGGGCTTCACATTACTTAGCTCACTTGTGCTGAACAAGAAAGGAGAGTCATGATCGACAACCGGAGCAGCAATAAAACCCGGGAACCTAATCCTCAAAACCAGAAGGAGGCTTCAATGGGAGTATCAAGACGGGATTTTCTCAAGCTGTCAGGCGGCACCGTTCTGGTTGCATCGCTTGGCGTCAACCTCGACCCTGCAAAGGCCTATGCCAAGGACTTGAGGATCAAGAACGCCAAAGTGACGACGACGGTCTGCCCCTACTGTTCGGTAGGGTGCGGCATACTCGTGTACGCCGAGAACGGCAAGGTCATTCAGGTCGAGGGCGATCCTGAACATCCGATCAATGAAGGGACGCTCTGTTCCAAGGGCTCTTCGCTGGTGCAGATGGCGAACAACGACACCCGCCTCACCAAACCGATGTACCGTGAGCCCGGCGGCACGGCGTGGAAGGAAGTGGAGTGGGACTGGGCCCTGGACCGTATTGCCCGCCTGGTCAAAGACGCCCGGGACAAGAGCTTCAAGACGATCTCCAAGGCCAAGGTCAAGGAGAAACAGCCCGACGGCACCGAGATCGAGGTCGAGAAAGAGTTCGTGGTCAACCGGACGGACGCCATCGCCCATATCGGCAGCGCCGCCCTTGACAACGAGGAGTGCTATCTGCTGCAGAAACTGGTGCGGTCATGGGGCCTGGTGTACATAGAACACCAGGCGCGTATCTGACACAGCGCAACTGTTGCGGCTCTGGCAGAGTCGTTCGGACGCGGTGCAATGACCAACCACTGGATCGACCTGAAAAACGCCGATGTTATTCTGGCCATGGGCGGGAATCCAGCCTCCAATCATCCTATCTCCATGAAGTGGATCATGCGGGCCCGGGAAAAGGGCGCGAAACTGATCTGTGTTGACCCGCGCTTTTCGCAGACCGCGGCAAAAGCGGATCTCTATGCCCCCCTCCGTTCCGGAACGGATATCGCCTTCCTCGGCGGGATGATCAAATACATCCTCGACAACGAGCTCTACTTCAAGGAATACGTCCTCCACTACACCAACGCCTCGTTCCTGGTGAACCCGGAATACAAGGGCCCGGCGGAACTGGACGGCCTGTTCTCCGGCTACAACGAGAAAAAACGCAACTACGACAAGGCGACCTGGTCTTTTCAGAAGGATGAGGCCGGCTTAGCCCTGAAGGATCCGACCCTGCAGGATCCCAACTGCGTCTTCCAGCTCCTGAAGAAACACTATGCCCGCTACACCCCGGAGAAGGTCTCCGGTATCACCGGCACCCCCCTCGATAAACTGCTCGAGGTGTACAAACTCTACGCCTCCACCGGCAAACCGGACCGGGTCGGGACCGAGTGCTACGCCATGGGCTGGACCCAGCATACCGTCGGCACCCAGAACATCAGGGCGATGACCATCATCCAGCAGCTGCTCGGCAACATGGGCATGGCCGGCGGCGGCATCAACGCGCTGCGCGGCGAGGCCAACGTCCAGGGCTCCACCGACTACGGTCTGCTGTTCCATATCCTGCCCGGCTACAACCCGACGCCGAATGCGTCCCTGGTCGACCTGGCGACCTACAACGAGAAGAACACGCCGACGACGAAGGAACCGCAGAGCGTCAACTGGTGGGGCAACCGGCCCAAGTACATCGCCAGCTATCTCAAGGCCATTTACGGCGACGCCGCGACCAAGGAGAACGATTTCGGCTACTCCTGGCTGCCGAAGATCGACGTGGGGCAGAACGCCTCATGGCTGATGATCTTCGACAAGATGCTGAAAGGGCGAGTTCGACGGCTTCTTTGCCTGGGGGCAGAACCCGGCATGTTCCGGCGCCAACTCCAACAAGACCCGCGAGGCCTTGACCAAGCTCAAATGGATGGTCAACGTCAACCTCTACGACAACGAGACCGGGTCCTTCTGGCGCGGTCCCGGCATGAACCCCAAGGACATCCAGACCGAGGTCTTCATGCTGCCGTGCGCCTCCTCGGTGGAGAAAGAGGGGAGTATCTCCAATTCCGGACGCTGGGCGCAGTGGCGCTACAAGGCCGTTGAACCGGTCGGCCAGTCCCTGCCCGATGCCGAGATCATGAACGAGCTGTATTTCAAGGTCAAGGAGCTCTACAAGAAGGAAGGCGGCGCCTATCCCGATCCCATCGTCAATCTGACCTGGAACTACGGGGAGCGCGATGCGGCGGGCAAGGTCAAGCACGTCGACATTCATGCCGTCGCCAAGGAGATCAACGGCTACTTCCTCGAAGATGTCTATGACACGAAGGTGGATCCGCCCAAACTGATCGGCAAGAAAGGGGATCTGGTCACCAGCTTCCCGTCGCTGCAGGCCGACGGCACCACCTCGTGCGGCAACTGGATCTACTGCAATTCGTATATCCTGAAGGACGGCAAAGAGGTCAACATGATGGCGCGGCGGGGCAAGGACGACCCGACGGGCCTCGGCCTCTTCCCGGGTTGGACCTGGTCATGGCCGGTCAACCGGCGGATCATCTACAACCGGGCCTCGGTCGACCTCAACGGCCAGCCGTGGGATCCGAAACGGCCGCTGCTCAAATGGAATGCGACGAAACTGAGTCCCACCGGCACGCCGGGTGTCTGGGAGGGTGATGTCGTCGATGGCGGCGGCGGGCCGGCAGGATCGCCCACCGGCAAACTGCCGTTCATCATGAAGCCGGACGGTATCGCTTCGATCTTCGGTCCCGGTCTCGCGGAAGGTCCGTTCCCGGAGCATTACGAGGCGTTGGAGTGCCCGCTCGAGGAGAATTCGATGTCGAAACAGCGGATCAATCCGACGATCAAGATCTTCGGCGACAAGATGGATGCCTTCGCCTCCTGCGAATGCCCGCTATCCCATTCGTCTGGCACCACCTACCGGGTGTCGGAGCACTGGCAGACCGGCTGCATGACGCGGCACTGCTCATGGCTGCTGGAGATGCAGCCGCAGAACTTTGTCGAGATGAGCGTCGAACTGGCCAAGGAACTGGGGATCAACAACGGCGAGACGGTTATCGTCTCCTCCGGCCGCGGCGAGGTCAAGGCGGTCGCGCTGGTCTCCGAGCGGTTCAAGCCCTTCAAGATCGAGAACTCGACCGTCCACCAGGTCGGTCTTCCCTGGCATTTCGGCTGGCAGTTTCCCGAGGACGGCAGCGGGTATGACAGCGCCAACCTGCTTACGCCGAACGTGGGCGACGCGAACACAATGATACCCGAGTCGAAGGCCTTCATGGTCAACGTCCGGAAGGCATAGGGGGTGAACCATGGCAAACGAAAACTCAAAAAACCGTAAAGCGATCCTCGTTACCCCGGAGCTCTGCATCGGCTGCAGGGCATGCCAGGTTGCCTGCAAGTCCTGGAACCAGCTGCCGGGCATCAAGACCAAGAACAACGGCACTTACCAGAACCCGCCGGATCTGGCCAGTGCCGCCTACAACATCATCCGCTACAACGAGGTGCCGTCGCAGGAAAACCCGGTGCGCTGGCTCTTCGTCAGCCGGCGGTGCATGCACTGCGATGACGCGGGCTGCATGAAGATCTGTCCGTCCGGGGCATTGTACAAAACCGCTGAGGGCGCCGTGGCCTTCGACCGCGACAAGTGCATCGGCTGCAAGCTCTGCGTCAACGCCTGTCCTTTCGACGTCCCGCGTTACGATGCCGACGGCAAGATCACCAAATGCCATCTCTGCTTCGACCGCATCGGCGCCGGTATGAGTCCGGCATGTGTCAAGACCTGCCCGACCGGGGCGCTGAAATTCGGCGACCGGGAGGAACTGATCGGCACCGCCAAAAACGAAGGTTTCGCCACCATTTACGGCGATCAGGATCTGGGCGGCCTGGGTTCGGTCTACGCCTTCAAGGAGGAGCCGAAACTCTACGGCATGATTGAAAACCCGGCGATCCCGAGCAGCGTCAACTTCTGGCATACGTATCTGAAACCGCTGTCCGTCATTGGTCTGGGCGGCGTGGTCGCAGCAGCGGCGATCCACTATCTGGCCATTGGCCCCCACAAGGATAACGAAGAGGAGGTGTGATTATGGCTGAGATGGTAAGAAAAGAAAGTGGCGGCGCAATTCTGAATCACTGGATGCTGGCGATAAGCTGCATCCTGCTGATCATCACCGGATTCGCCTTCCTTTTCCACCTGGACGGCGTCGGTGCCGTCTTCGGCGGGTACGAAACCATGAAGACGGTGCACAACTGGGTGGGCGTGGTTTTTGGCGTGTCCCTGCTGTTCACCATGTTCCAGTATTTAGGGGATTCACTGAAATATGACGCCGACGATGCCGAATGGTTCAAGGTGGCGGGAGGCTATCTGTCTCACAAGGTCAAGGTGCCGCCGATGGGCAAGCATAACCCCGGCCAGAAGCTGTATTATCTGGGTATTGCGATTTTCGGGGTCGCCATCGCGCTTTCCGGCCTCGGCATCTGGCTGATGAAGGACAATGCGACGATTATGCTGCTGTCACACCTGGTACATAATGTTGCCTTCATCTTCTTCTGCATCATGGTCCCTGTCCACATTTATCTCAGCACCCTGGCCAACCCCGGAACGCTGCAGATCATGACAACCGGCATGGTGCCGCTTGAGCTCGCCAAAAAGAGATATCCCAAGTGGATGAAGGCGATTGGAAAAATGTAATATTATGGTCTGATCAATAGTCAATTTCAAGGGAAGAGGGGATAGATGCTATCCCCTCTTTTTGGTGAAGAGAATGAGAAAAATAATCATTTGTATTTTTATGCTCGTTATGGTCGGGATGGCACATGCTGAACAGCAGAGGATCGAAATCCCCATCGGCGACTCTCCATCCCTGGGGCCGGCCGACGCGCCGGTGACGATCATCGAATTCATTGATTTTCAGTGACCCCACTGTGTGGCGGCCGGTCCGACCGTCAAACAGATCCTGCAGGCCTACCCCGACAAGATCCGCCTGGTAGTGAAGAATTATCCCTATAAATACCGTGATTTTTCGAAGATCGCGGCCGAGGCCTCCCTCGCTGCACGCGAGCAGGGCAAGTATTGGGAGATGCACGATATCCTGATCACCCGCTCCCCCAAACTGGACCGGGCCAGCCTGATCGCCTATGCCGGTGAACTGGGGCTTGACGTCGGCAAATTCACCGAGGCCATCGACAGCGGCCGACATGCCAAGGCCGTCGAAGGCGATGTGCAACTGGCCGAGTCGATGGACCTCTACAATACGCCGACATTTTACATCAACGGCCGGCAGGTTGTCGGTGAGCGCCCCTTCGACTATTTCAAGAAGATCATCGACGAGGAATTGAATCAGGCAGGGAGGTGAGCGGATGAGAAGACTGTTATGGATAATAATCCTCTTGGTTTTCTGCCTGCCGGTCTGCGGTTTCGGCGGACACCTCGAGCCGTTCAAGGATGTGCCGATCCCGAAATCGAACCCCCAGACACCGGCGAAAGTGGAGCTTGGCAGGAAACTGTTCTTCGATCGGCGGTTGTCCGGCGACGGGACCACGAACTGCGGGACCTGTCATGATCCGCAGCAGGGATACAGCGACGGACTCGAGATTTCTCTCAACTATCCGACGACCCGCAACTGGCGCAACTCACCGACGCTGATCAACGTTGGTTTCCAGAAATTCCTGTTCCATGACGGCCGGGCGGCGAGCCTTGAGGACCAGGCGTTGTTTCCGATGATGTCGGCCTACGAGATGAACCAGAACCTGGACTTCCTGGAGGAGGAGATCCGCGCGGTGCCTGAATATGTGGCCGAATTCACGAATGTTTTCGGTGATGACGATATCACCCGGGAGCGTATCGCGATGGCCATCGCCGCCTTCGAACGGACCATCGTCTCGGGTGACGCCCCGCTCGACCGGTTTCTGCGCGGTGACAGGAAGGCCCTTTCGCCGGAGGCGTTGAAAGGGTATGAGGTCTTCACCGGCAAAGGAAAATGCACCGAGTGTCACTTTGGCGTCAATCTGGCCGATGACCGATTTCACGCCCTCAATGTTCAGGAGAATCCGGAACACCTCAAAGACCCCCGGATCGCGGCGACGCGCCGGTTTGTCGCCAAGGTCTATCATTTCGAGGATTTTCGGACCCTGGCCGAGGATCCCGGACGCTTCCTGATCACCAGGGAACAGAAAGACTGGAAGGCATTCAGAACCCCGACGCTACGGGAAATCGCCGCCACTGCTCCCTATATGCACAACGGCATCCATGCCACCCTCGATGAGGCGATCGAGTTCTTTAATGCCGGTGGCGGAAAAGGCAACACCGTGCTGAAGCCCCTGCAACTCACGGCCGAGGAGAAAAGGCACCTCAAGATTTTCCTCGAACAAGGGTTGACCGGAGCGCCGATGGCCTTCACCTACCCCAAAATTCCTTAAGGAGTACCATGACCATTGATATCCAGGCCTTGATTGCAAAACGTCCGCACCTCAAGGACCCGCTCGAATTGTATGCCCGCTGGCAGCGTTTCCACCAGGAGGCGGCGACGCTGCTGCCGCAGGAGAGATCGGCGATGGCGGCCGAGGACTCCAGGGCCTACCCGCGTGACTGCGCCGGCCCGATTTTTCGCCTGTTCGTCTCGATCTTTGATCTGCCGGGAGAAGAACTCGCGCCGCTGGGCCAGGCATTGGAGAACGGCGAGATCGACTTCATGCGGCTGCCGCTCGGCGAAGTGCCGGTCGTTTCCGCCCTTCCCGCCCCTGAAGATGAGCTGGCCAAGATCCTGTTCCTGGTCAGCAGGCCGTATTTTCTGGCGCTGCGGCAGACCTTTCCGCTCGACGGCAGCCAGTGGGAGGATGGCCGTTGTCCCCTGTGCTCGGCGCGGCCGGCGCTGGCGACGGTTGTCGAAGGACCGCAGCGCCACCTCCACTGTTCCTTCTGCGGGACCTCCGGCACCTACCAGTTCATCGGCTGTCCCAACTGCGGGTCGACGGATGTTTCGCAGCTCAACACCATCATGGCCGAAGATGAACCTGGATTCCGGTTGGCGACCTGCGATGCGTGCCGCAGCTATGTCAAGATCGTGGAGAGTTCGATACTCGACTGAGATGACGCTGGATCTGGCGGACATGGCGAGCCTGCCGCTCGACCTCGTCGCCCAGGCTAAGGGATACGTGCGGATGGCACCGAATCCTATCGCCTTGAAAACGATGGGATGACCGATCGTTCAGAAACCATGTTCTGATCCGGTTGCTGTTTGTATGGTAATTCCGATCAGCGGATGGATGGCAAAGGGCTGTTCCAATCGGACAGCCCTTTTTTGCTTTATCGGCTTGAGTCGAGCCGCGCTGCAAACTCTTCGGCAGTAAAGCGATAGACCTGGGTCCCGTAGTGTTCGACGGCAAAGGAGGCACAGGCGCTGCCGAGCCGGGCGCTCTCCTCGAGGCTCATCCCCCTGGTCAGGCCGCTGATCAGGCCACCCCGGTAGGCATCGCCGGCGCCGGTCGGATCGACGACCTGTCGGGCCGGAAAAACCGGGATTTTTATCGTACGGCCGTGGTTATGGATCACCGAACCGGCCTCGCCGAGGGTGATGATCGTGCTCTCGGCGAGGTCGAGGAGCTGGTCCTTGTTGAGACCGGTCTTGTCGAGGATGAGATCGAATTCGTAGTCGTTGACGATCAGAATCTTCGCCCCGGTAATCGCCGACAGGAGGGCATCGGCCTGCAGTACCGGCAGGGACTGGCCGGGATCGAAGATATAGGGGATACCGGCTTCCCGGCATCGTCGAGGATAGGCGACCATGTCATCAAGATTGCCGGGTGAGACGAGGACCAGGGTGTCCTCCGGTTCAAGGCTGGTGAAATCGAGCTCTGATGAATACTTCATCGCCCCGGGATTGAAGCCGGTGATCTGGTTGTCGCCCTTGTCGGTGGTGATGTAGGCGCCGGCCGTCAATTCCGTGTAGACCACCTTGATGCCGTCGATGGAAATGCCGTTTTCTGCGAACCATTCGAAATAACGGTGATTGTCGCTGCCGATCGTCGCCGAGACAAAGGGGGTCCCGCCCATCAGCCTCAGGGCATAAGCGATATTGCCGGCGGTCCCGCCGAGATTTTCCTGTGACCCCCTCGACCTGAAAACAGACGTTGAGGACGTGGATCTTGTCCGGCAGTATATGGTCTGAAAAGTATTCAGGAAAATTCATGATCCTGTCATAGGCCAGGGAACCGCTTACAATCACCTTCATCTGTCTTTTTCCTTGGATTTGAACGGGAAACCGTTGGTCTGTAAATAATCGGAGAACGCTGCCGGCCGGGGCCGTTGTCGGCAATCTTTTGATTCCGCCGTTTCTGCAGGGGAAGTGGGGCGGAGCGAATTGCCCACGGAGACAGCGGTCTCCACCTCCAGGCCCAGGTGGCGGCTACGGCCTGTTTAACATAGCGCCTGTGGGGTGTCCAATGAATAGTGGATCGAGGCCGGGGAGCGGTGGTCCGGCAGATGGTTGCCATTGTTGACTATATGGGAATTATTCTTAAATTCTCCATAAGATCTTCTCGCCTGTATATCCGAAACAGCCATATAGATTTGGCGCCTCGGAGCGGTTGACCGTAAATCGACTTAGGCGGGGAGAAGATTCAGGAATCGGCCACGCCCGGTGGTCGTAGCTATCACATTCCCAGAGGAGATTTGTCATGGCTCATACATGTTCAACCTGCGGCATGATGGCAGATGATGCCAGTTCGCTCTGCAATCCAACCGAAACAATCATATCCTGTTCCTACTGCAACATGCCGGATGTCGGTGTCAACCATATCTGCAAGGAAAAGTTCGCGGCGATGAAATACTCCTGCGAAACCTGCGGCAAGGTCGCTATCGACACCACAGGCATCTGCAAACCGGTGGAAATCGTCTAATACTTCAGGCGTTTCGGGTGCAGTACCTTCCATCACTATGGGGCGCCGATGGAGAGGCGCCCCCTTCGTCTCTCCAGCAGGTCTGGGCAGATATGTTCATCAGCGGTAAATTTCGGGATAATCGGCCTTCCATTTGCGGTGAAGCCATAGCCAATGGTCGGGATACCTGGTGATGATCTCTTCCAGTCGCTCGTTCTGTCGTCGTGTCAGTACCTCGATATCCTCCTTCGCTTCTCCGTGTCCAAGCGGAATTTCCGGCAGGAAGACGAGGCGGTGGCAGCGGGGATCCTTGTCTCGGACGGTGAACATCGGCACCAGCGGCACCTGGTACTTCTGGGCCAGGCTGGGGGCGATATAGAGAGAGGTGGTGGGGTGACCGAAGAACTCCGCCATGACTCCCTCCTTGCGATTGGCATTCTGGTCGGCGAAAATCACCAGGTCCACACCCTTTTTGAGGCCATGGATCGCCTCGCGCAGGCCGTTTTCCTTGTAGAGGATATTGACGCCAAGGGCGGTATTGCGCTGATATCGGGTCTGTTCGAACAGGGGGTTGTCGATGCGGCGGACGATGAAGTTCAACTTGTTGTAATGTCTGGCATAGTAACGATGTCCAATCTCCCAGTTACCGAAATGGGCGCCGAGGAGGATCACCGTGCTGCTTTTCGCCCGGGCGGCAAGCAGATGTTCTTCACCCTCGACTCGAACCAGCCGGTCGATGGTGGCGGCTGTCCTGTCGGGGGCATCCAGGAATTGGACGAATTCGTGGCCGATCATTCCGAACTGTCTAAAGTTGTCGCGAATTGTCCGGTCGATCCGGCTCTCTTCCATTGAGGCGCCAAAGGCGAAACGGATGTTGGTGCGGGCGATCTTCCGGTATTTTCCGGCGAGGTGATAGAGCAGGGTGCCCATACCCCTGCCGAGGCCGAGCCATAAGGAGAGCGGCATGCTGCGGCTGAAGGCGAACCAGCCTTGTACGGCCTGGAAGGCCATACGATCGCCTCGAGAGATATCAGGTTGCATGGTCATGATGCTCTAATTGAGATATTGTATAATTATAAGTGCATACGTCGTCTGGCCGGCAAAGTATGGTGCATCGGTATCGCTACTGCGTCATTAGCATAGCGTCAAGAACGAGATTTACCATTGAAAAAAGTCTGATTGTGCGATTGATCCGGCATCGGCAGGCACATATCGCCCCAAAGGCCCAAGGCCAATCCATGGACGGTGGTTTTCTGCTATATTGTACTGAAATGACGACCATAAATTTCAAATCTTGTCTGCCCCGTCCCAGCCTATTGATTCAGCTTGACAGTGCATCCTGCAGAGAGTAAAGAGATTGAATTAAAGAAATTAATTAAATACTGTCCGTTTTGGGCCCTGCAGATAGACATTTGTCGTATAAATCAGTTCTTAGATGATGTCCCAGTAGAGCTTTTTCTCTTTATAAGTGGCTTTTTTGGTTGTGTTTAAGCCATGTTTGGACCTATATTCAGGCCAATGTGCAAACACAACCTCCCCCTCATGCAGGTTTTCATTGCAGCAGCATCAGATAACATAGTGGTTCAAACCCTATATCGACACGTCCACAGCACAAGGAGCAAAAAAGAATGAACAGAATGTTGGCGGGGATTCTCCCGCAGGAAGGCGGTTTAGAGGCGAGCGTATCCTGGAAATACGCAGCGGCGATCGGTCTGTGCGGCCTGCTGACCCTGGTGGGGGTGGGAGCCGGGGTCCATTCCCTGTACGTCGGGCACGAGCATACCTTCGGGGTCAGCCGCGAGGTACCGTGGGGGATCCTGATCGCGGCCTATGTCTTTTTCGTGGTGACCTCGACCGGGCTGTGCATTGTCTCGTCGATCGGCCATGTCTTTGGCTTCAAGAACTTCAACCCGATCGCCAAACGGGCGGTGTTCATGTCGATTGCGACGATCGTCGCCGGCTTTCTGGTCATCGCTTTCGAGATCGAGAACAGCTGGCGGATGCCGGTGGGCAACGTCATCGGCGCCAACGCCACCTCGAACATCTGGTGGATGGGAACGCTGTACGGGGCCTACCTGTTCTTCATGCTGATCGAGTTCGTGATGCTGCAGAAGAACGACCATAAGACGGCGACGGCCTTCGGCCTGGCCGGGCTGCTGACCGGTGTCGCCGCTCATTCCAACCTCGGGGCGGTGTTCGGTCTGCTCAATGCCCGCGAGTTCTGGCATGGCCCCTACATGCCGATCTACTTTATCACCTCGGCGGCGATGTCGGGGTGCATCGCGATCATCTTCTTCACCTGGCTGGCCTACCGGGTCAACAACTGGCGGATGAGCGAGGAGATGAAGAAGTCGATGGAGAGTGTGGCCAAGGTCGGGGCGCTGATGATGGCGGTGATCATCTTTTTCACGAGTTGGAAGATGATCAGCGGGGTCAGCGGCAACCCTCCGGGCAAGTACGAGGCGATCATGTCGCTGGTGAGCGGCCCCTACGCGTTGAATTTCTGGGGTGGCGAGGTGGCGCTGGGGATGGTAATCCCGTTCGTGATCATCATGATGGTGAAGGGGCGGAACATGAACGCGCTGTTCGCGGCGGCACTGGCGGGGATGGTGGGGATCTTCTTCATGCGCTACGACCTGGTGATCGTCGGGCAACTGGTGCCGCACTTTCACGGCATGGGTCTAATTGATTATCCCGAGTTTTTGAGCTATACGCCGTCGTTGCACGAGAACCTGGTGGTGGTGGGCGGAGTCGCCTTCTGTCTGATGCTCTTCCTGATGGGAGAAAAGCTATTCCGCGGCCACGTCGCGGAGGACCACTGAGAGGGGCGGTCCCGGAGACCGGCGGCAGAGAGTGCTCCACCGCCCGGTCCGGCTTGTCGGGTCGGATCGAAATACAGGCTGACATTGTGCTATGAAAGATAGGAAAATGAGTGATTTCAACAGGGAGTAAAAGAATGAAAATCGAAGATCTGGAAAAACTTGAGAGTGAAGGCCTGGAGACGCTGACCTCCATCGAACGGCGCCGTTTCCTCCAGCTTGGGCTGGCGGTTACCGGGGTGTATCTCGGTGGGACGGTCCTGTCGCTGACGTCTGTCCGCGACGCTCAGGCCGCCGACATTGTCCCGGAGGTCGGTCATTACCCTTACAGTCCCCACTATGCGATGGTCCTCCGCGAAAAGTTCTGCATCGACTGTGAGCGCTGCAAGGAGGCCTGCATCAAGACCAATGAAGTCCCGGTATATGGTTCTCGCACCACAATCCTGGAGCGCCGGAGGACCGTTGCCAATGGCGAGCATGAGACGATATTTATGCCGATTCTGTGCAATCAGTGCAACAGGCCGCCGTGTGTACGTGTCTGCCCGACCACGGCCACCTGGAAGGATGAAAAGACCGGGATCGTCAAGATGAAACCCAGCCGCTGCATCGGCTGCAAAACCTGCATGACCGCCTGCCCGTACAATGCCCGGTACTTCAAGGAAGAAACGCGGGCCGTCGACAAGTGCGATTTCTGTTGGGAATCGAGATTGTCGAAAGGAGAGAAGACGACGGCCTGCGCCGAGGCCTGCCCCGCTGATGTCCGGGTTTTCGGCGATCTTGCCGACACCAAGAGCAGGGTGTTTGAACTGCTCCACACCCCGGAAACAATCGTCTGGGTTCTCCGCCCCGAGGTTGGGGCTTTGCCCAACGTCTATTATGTCAATGCCTAGGGACAATAACCGATCATGCCCCTCTCCTGTTCCGTCCCGGCTTCGTGCCGCGGTGCGGCAGGGAAAAGGCGATCTTCAAGAGATGGAGGAAAAATCGTTATGAAAAAAAGTTTGTCTATACTGGTCGTTGGCATCCTGCTGTTTTCCGGGGCCTGGCTCAGGGCGGCAGAGGAACAGAAAGCTGTCGAAGAGTACGATGAGGACACCTACGGGCCTCTGGCGCCGATCATCTGGGAGAAGCCGGTCAGGAGTGTTGTTTTCGAGCACAAGAACCACACCCAGGGGGCGGGGCTGGAATGCGACTCCTGCCACGACGAACTGTTTCCGATGGAGGCAGGGGCGTCGGCAGAGAAGGAAGACTTCACGATGGAGACGCTGTACAACGGCGGCTATTGCGGTGCCTGTCATGACGGCGACACCGCATTCGCCTCGAACAAGCGCTGTACCGCCTGTCATATCGGGGTACGAGGTCAGGCGCGACTGTCGGGTAGTGCCGATGCCGCAGGAGGGCATGGCGCGAAATAGCCTCTCCTTACGCAGGAGCCTCATGTCGTCGGCAAATACCGGCATCATGAGGCTCCTGCCGTCTTTCTCTTCCCCTGAATCCTCTTTTTATCTCCTCGCATCCCGCCTCAGTTTCTCCAGACGGGCGAATCTCTCTCCTTCCGGCAGACGAATTCCTCTTACGAGCGACGCATTTTGCGCCCGGATACCCATCTCCAGAAGTATCTATTTATAAATATTGGAGTTATTTCATCCTGGCCCGCCTTCTCGGACATCTTCCAGCGGCTGTTGTTTCGTCCGAATTCAGCTTTAAGAAAATATATGCTTTAAAATCAAGATGTTAATCTGTTGCCTGCAGGGCGCAGAATACGCCCTGTCACAGTATGATAAAAGACGCAATGTGCGCCTTCGTCCACAACTTCAGCGAGCCCCCTCCCGCCCTCCGCTCTGCCGGATAATCAAATAATACTTCATTAAAACAAGTATATATCAATTTCAAAAGAATTGATTGCCCCCTTATTTCGATCATGGCACGCCTCTTGCTATTTAAGAAGTAACTGAAAGACAACAATCGTCGACAGAGACGAGGAGGCGGCCCATGGAAAAGAATCGGAATCAACAACACTCAGCCTGGAATCAAATAAAGTTTTGGCTCAAGCCTGCAGGGAAACAGTCGAAGGTCGCTGAATCCTGCTGGCTGGTGCTGACCCTGGTGCTTTTTGTGATCATGGGTCCCTTTGCCGCCCCGGTGGCTCTCTTCGCCGTTCTGAGCTTGCCGTCGGAACAACGGGGTGAATCCGAACCGGAGCTGCTGACGGAACCGGTGCGTTACCAGTTTCGCTGATACATTGTCATCAGAGGTTGCTTACCAGAATCATTTATGCAGGAGGTTACAATGAAAGAATCACTGACATCAGTTTTACCTTCACGACAGATTGCCGGCGCTCCGGTCACCAATGGGCTCATGGTCGTGGCGCTGCTCTTCCTCGTCGCCGGGGTCGGGGGTGGCATCTATGCTTTTGTCGTCGGTCACCATCACGCCTTTGCCAATACCCGGGAGATGCCGTGGGGGATGTTGATCGGCGTCTATGCTTATTTCGCCATCATCTCCACCGGCCTCTGTCTGCTGGCGGCGATCAGCCACCTTTTCGGCGGCAACAAGCTCGCGCCGCTGGCCAACCGGATGGTATGGCTTTCCATCGTCTCCCTGCTCGGCGCTTTTCTGGTCATCGGCCTGGAGATCGAAAGTCCCTGGCGGATGGTACTGGGGGTCATCCTGCACCCGAACCTGACCTCCAATATCTGGTGGATGGGGACCCTGTACGGGATGGCGGTCGGCATCATGCTGATTGAGATGTATCTGCTGGTCACCCGCCGTTTCGCCCAGGCACTGATTTTAGGCGTCGCCGGGGCGGTCGCCGAGGCGCTGGCCAACAGTAACCTCGGGTCGGTCTTCGCCTCACTCAGCGCCCGTCCTTTCTGGTATGGGCCGCAGCTGCCGATCTTTTTCCTCGCCTGCGCCTTCCTCTCCGGCGCCGCTGCCATTGTGCTGTTTACCCATCTTTCCCATGTTCTGTCGCGGGAGGAGGTTTCGCCTACCGTCTTCTTCGGCATGCGGTCGGCCGGCAAGGTCATGGCCCTGATGATCTTTCTGATCGGTATCGCCACCGCGTGGAAGTTCGCCAACGCCTATAGCGGCAACAGGGAAATGATACTGGCGGCCGATGCCATGGTGAGCGGCCCGCTGGCGACCAACTTCTGGCTCTTTGAGATCGCCATCGGCCTGGTCCTGCCCTTTGCCCTGCTGCTCGTCAGCCGGCTGAACTCGATTCAGGCGATGTCGGCCGCAGCGCTGATGGTCCTGGTCGGCCAGTTCTTCTCACGGTTCAACATGGTTGTCTCGGGTCAGATCGTCCCGCAGTACGCCGGTTACGACAACAGCGTGCCGCTCTATCTCTCTTATACACCGGCTGCGGCGGAGTGGCTGCTCGTCATCGGCGGCATCGGCCTGGTCGGCTACGGCTTCCTGATCGGTGAAAGATCCCTTGGTCCGCTCTTCAGGGGCGAAGAGAAGCATTGAGAGCGGAGCGGGACTGGAAAAAATGAATAACCCAATGGAGTGCAAGCGAGGCTGAAATGGATACGGACAACAAAGCGATATTCACGGTAGGAATGGCGGCCAAGATGCTCG
The DNA here is from genome assembly GCA_963847035.1 of uncultured delta proteobacterium. Taxonomy (GTDB): domain Bacteria; phylum Desulfobacterota; class Desulfobulbia; order Desulfobulbales; family Desulfocapsaceae; genus Desulfoprunum. The sequence goes on from CAWJYH010000003.1 coordinate 52,604, forward strand.
ACATCCATCCCCGGACCCTGCGGAATTACGAGGATAAGGGTTTGATCGTGCCGACCCGCAAAGGTGAATGGCGTTACTATACGATGCGGGATATCCAGTGGATAGAATGTCTGCGTGAGATGATCCATGTGCACGGGGTCAGCATCAATGCGATCAAGAAGCTGCTGAAGTATACGCCGTGCTGGAACATCATCGACTGCAGCTTCGAACGCCGCAAATGCTGTTCGGCCTTTTTTTCCAACACCCTCGTGCCGAAAAAGATCGACCGGGTCGCCAGGATTCCCCAGATCGGCAACCGCGAAGATATCGCCGCCTGATCCCCTCTGTCTGCCACGGGGCCGCTGATCGGCAGCCCCGTGGGACTGCCGGGGGTGTTCATCCGCCTGACCTTCGGGGTCGACCTCTTTCCCTGCCTGTTCGCCTGCCGAACAGGCTTTTTTTTTGCCTTCACGACATCCTTTCCCATCTGCAGATTTTTCGTTCTCCCTTCCGGGCGCAAACTGCGCCCATCCTCTGTTGTTGATAAAACATCGTTAAGTTTTGATATTATTATATAAGAGAAAAAGTCACAGGCTTCTCTTCAGAGATCACCCTCATCATTTCACGGCAAAAAAAGACGCATTCTGCGCCCATATTGTGATCATGGAGGAGTCGGAAAAGACAAAACAGGAACTGCAGCAAAATCCCGAGGGAGTATCTAAAATTTTATTATGAATAAATACAGAAATATATAAGTTTTGTGCAAGTTGCTTGGCATGTTGAGCTAAAAAATTATGTTGCAACAAGTTGACAATTACTGTTTACAACAATACCATGAATAAAAAAGCAGCATAATGTGTCATGCAATGTGCCGGCCGGCAGGTTGTCAGAGGAGGGACGAGTCGTTGTGATCGTTCCGACCTGGTGGGATCAATGACGAAGCAGTGGAGGGATATATGGAAGCGATTATTTTTTTGGTGGCCTGGATCGGGTGTGCGACGCTGCATACTGTCTATGAGCTGAAGATCAAGCCGTTATTGGACAACATCGGCAAGGATGAGACCGATATCCCTCTGCAGTAGACTTGGTCTGACGTAGGTATCGAGTGCGGCGGGGAAGAATTTCAAATTCCCGGGGTGATGCGACGAAGCCGGTGCGACCGGGTCGAATGGGTATCATGACGGGACAGACTAACGGGAGCAAAAAAGAATGAACAGAATGTTGGCGGGGATTCTCCCGCAGGAAGGCGGTTTAGAGGCGAGCGTATCCTGGAAATACGCAGCGGCGATCGGTCTGTGCGGCCTGCTGACCCTGGTGGGGGTGGGAGCCGGGGTCCATTCCCTGTACGTCGGGCACGAGCATACCTTCGGGGTCAGCCGCGAGGTACCGTGGGGGATCCTGATCGCGGCCTATGTCTTTTTCGTGGTGACCTCGACCGGGCTGTGCATCGTCTCGTCGATCGGCCATGTCTTTGGCTTCAAGAACTTCAACCCGATCGCCAAACGGGCGGTGTTCATGTCGATTGCGACGATCGTCGCCGGCTTTCTGGTCATCGCCTTCGAGATCGAGAACAGCTGGCGGATGCCGGTGGGCAACGTCATCGGCGCCAACGCCACCTCGAACATCTGGTGGATGGGAACGCTGTACGGGGCCTACCTGTTCTTCATGCTGATCGAGTTCGTGATGCTGCAGAAGAACGACCATAAGACGGCGACGGCCTTCGGCCTGGCCGGGCTGCTGACCGGTGTCGCCGCTCATTCCAACCTGGGGGCGGTGTTCGGTCTGCTCAATGCCCGCGAGTTCTGGCATGGCCCCTACATGCCGATCTACTTTATCACCTCGGCGGCGATGTCGGGGTGCATCGCGATCATCTTCTTCACCTGGCTGGCCTACCGGGTCAACAACTGGCGGATGAGCGAGGAGATGAAGAAGTCGATGGAGAGTGTGGCCAAGGTCGGGGCGCTGATGATGGCGGTGATCATCTTTTTCACGAGTTGGAAGATGATCAGCGGGGTCAGCGGCAACCCTCCGGGCAAGTACGAGGCGATCATGTCGCTGGTGAGCGGCCCCTACGCGTTGAATTTCTGGGGTGGCGAGGTGGCGCTGGGGATGGTAATCCCGTTCGTGATCATCATGATGGTGAAGGGGCGGAACATGAACGCGCTGTTCGCGGCGGCACTGGCGGGGATGGTGGGGATCTTCTTCATGCGCTACGACCTGGTGATCGTCGGGCAACTGGTGCCGCACTTTCACGGCATGGGTCTAATTGATTATCCCGAGTTTTTGAGCTATACGCCGTCGTTGCACGAGAACCTGGTGGTGGTGGGCGGAGTCGCCTTCTGTCTGATGCTCTTCCTGATGGGAGAAAAGCTGTTCCGCGGCCACGTCGCGGAGGACCACTGAGAGGGGCGGTCCCGGAGACCGGCGGCAGAGAGTGCTCCACCGCCCGGTCCGGCTTGTCAGGTCGGATCGGGCGGTGTAGAGTGTATCCAGGAGGAAGAGTGTATGGCAAAAAAGAAATCCCGTGTCGAGCCGATCAGGAATGATCTGCCGGTATATCCCATCGGGGTGGCATCGAGGTTGCTCAATGTCCACCCCCGGACATTACGCATATACGAGGACGAGGGGCTGATCAAACCGGAACGGGCAGGCGATCGCCGTCTCTACTCCCAGAACGACATCACCTGGATCGGTTGCCTGCGGTCGCTGATCCACAATGAAGGAATATCGATCCCCGGAATCAAGAAGCTGCTCCAGTTCGCCAGCTGTTACGAGATCACCGGTTGTCCGCGGGAGACCTGGTGCAACTGTGATGCGGTTGTCGACCGGGCCTTGCCGCGCAGTCTGAGGGTGGCCGGCGATCCCGCGGCGGAGTTGGAGGCCCGGCAGAAAGAGCGGGTCGAGCGGGAAAAGGAACAGCAGGAGGCCATGGCCGAAAAGCCTGAGGCAAAGCGCAAGGCCCGCTGACGACGGCGCAGGACACGCCGTGTCGCGTTCGATCCGACGCCCTCTTCCCTGCGAATGCCCCGGTCGGTTTCTGGCCGCTATCCTTCCCTTTCCCGCGGTTCGGCGGGATTCTGCAGATCGTAATGTTCGATCTTTCGGCGCAGGGTGTCCTTAGAAATCTGCAGTTCCCGGCAGGTCAGCATTCTCTTCCACTGGTTGCGTTCGAGTGACTGGTAAATCGCCTGCCGTTCTATGTCCTCCAGTGTCATTCCCGGTGTCAATCCGTATGGTTCCGGTGCTTCCAGGGAGGTCCTGATGCCGATATGTTCCGGCAGATGCGATTCCTGGATGTATCCTCCGGGGCAGAGGATGAAGGCGTATTCAATGATGTTCTCCAGTTCCCGGATGTTGCCGTGGTATGAGTAGCGCATCAGCCGTGCGATCACCTGGTCGGAGACCCCGACGATGTCCTTCCCTTTTTCCGCACTGAATTTCTTGACGAAATGCTCGACCAGCAGCGGGATATCCTCAATCCGTTCGCGCAATGGCGGCAGAAAGATGTTGACGACGTTGAGGCGGTAATACAGATCGTCACGGAACCGGCCTTCCCGCACCAGCTGGGGCAGGTCTCTGTTGGTCGCGGCAATGATCCGGACATCGGCCTTCACCGGGATGTTGGAACCAAGGGGTTCGTAGGTCTTCTGCTGCAGCACCCGTAGCAGCTTGACTTGCAGAGACTGAGGGATGTCGCCGATCTCGTCGAGAAAGAGCGTGCCGCCTTCCGCTGCTGCAAATCGTCCGACCTTGTCTTTTTTGGCGTCGGTAAAGGCCCCCGCCTTGTATCCGAAAAGTTCGGATTCCAGCAGGGTGTCGGGCAGGGCGCCGCAGTTGACGGTAATAAAAGGGCCGTCCTTGCGGTTCGAGGCATGGTAGAGGGCGCTGGCGATCAGTTCCTTGCCGGTGCCGCTTTCACCCAGGATCAGGACGTTGCTCTCGCTTCTCGCGATGTCCGGCATGATCTCGAAGAGCCGCTGCATCGCCGGACTCTTGCTGATGATCTGCTCGAAGGTGTAGCGTCTGCTCAACTGCTGGCGTAGACTGATCTCGACGCTGAGGTCGCGGAAGGTCTCGACCCCGCCGACGACGTTGCCTTCGTGGTCGACCAGCGGGGCGGCGCTGATGCTTACCGATTGCGAGAGACCGTTGCGGGTCTTGATGGTGATGGAGCGGTTGGATACCGCTTTCCCGGTGTACAGACTTTCGGCGATGGCGCAGTTGCGGCCGCAGATCGAGGACTGGAAGACCTCGCTGCAGTTCCTGCCGACGGCGTTCTCCCGCGACCACCCGGTGATCAGTTCCGCCGCCAGGTTGAAGGAGGTGATGGTCCAGTTGCGGTCGACGGTGAAGACTCCGTCGGCGACCGAATCGAGTATCAGCTCGTTCTGCAGACGGAAGGTGTTGTCTCTGAAGGTTTCCACGCCACCGAGGACTTCGTTGCGGTGGTCGAGGAAGGGCGCGGCGCTGATGCTGACCGGGATGGAAAAACCGTCTTTGCCGATGATGAAGGTCTCGTAGTCGACGATGGTCCGCTTCTCCCGCATGCTGACACCGAGCGCGCAGCTGGTGACACTGGGGCTTGAGAAGAAGACGACCGAACAGATTTTGCCGAGAACTTCGCTGCCTTTCCAGCCGGTTATCCGTTCGGCCGCGGCGTTGAAGGAGGTGATCCTGCCTTCCGGGTCGACGGTGAAGACGCCGTCGGCGACCGCATCGAGGATCATTTCGTGCTGCAGCGAGGCGGTGATATCCCTGAAGGTCTCGACCCAGCCGACAATCCTGTCGCTGAGATCGACAAGGGGGGCGGCGCTGACCTTGACCGGGATGGAATGGCCCTCTTTGCTGAGGATGTAGGCCATGCGATCGGTGATCGCGGTTTTCTTCAGGATCGACTCGGCGATGGCGCAGGTTGAATGGCAGATACTGGAATGAAAAATGGATTTGCAGGGCTGGCCGATGACATCTGCCTCGGACCAGCCGGTGATCTTTTCCGCGGCACTGTTGAACGATGTGATCCTGCGAGTGTGATCGACGGTAAAGACCCCCTCGGCGATGCTGTTCAGGGCCAGGCGGCTGGCAGCCAGGGGCTCGCTGAGGTCGGCGAAGCTGATGATGGCTCCGGCCATCAGGCCGTTCTGCCCCGGCAGGGTAATGACCCTCAGGCTGATGGCATTCTTTTTGCCGGTGGTCGGGCTGCCGAGATTGAGCTGGACTGAATTGCTGCCTTTTTTCCGGGTCAGCGGTTCGAGTTGGGAACAGATGGCGCTGAAGCGTTTGTCATTATATAAGATGTCACGACAATGGCGGCCGAGGATATCCTTGCCGTCGATGCCGAGGATATCGCAGGCCTTTCTGTTGAACGAGGTAATGCACCAGTTGCCGTCAACGGTGACATAACCGCTCTCGATATCGTCGAAACTGGTGAGGTCTGTTTCCGGCACGACGCAGCCTCCGCAGGGATGGACAGGTGGGTTAGTTGCCTGGGTACCCCTCCATCATAGGATGAACAGGTGAAAATCACAACGATATTGGCATGTCATCGTTGGTGGCGGTTTCCTATCCTGCCGGATTTGCAGTAGGAGTTTGGTGAAAATAATTTGCATAAGCTCGAAATGCGCCGTCGATAATTCCATTGTGGAGGGATGGTAATTTAGTTATACAATATGGCTGTATACTACAAACGTCCCGACGTATCCAACGCGGTTGTCCCCCACGACAGTGCCTCAGGCAGGAGCCGTAATGCAGAAAGACTGTCCGTCATTCTCCGATACCCTCATCACCCCCGATATCGATCCGGGGGAACGGACTGTGCCGGCCGGGGCCGGCATCGAACTCTTTCACTCCATTCCCGACCCCGTGCTGGTCGTCACTCCGCAGGGCGTAATCGTTGAGGTCAACCTCGCCCTGCTGCGGGCCGTCGGCAGGACCCGTGACGAGGTCATCGGTCGTGGGGTGTGCGAGATCATCCACGGCGGCCGCTGGCCGCACATCAAGTGCCCGCTCGAAGAATTCCTGCTGACCAGGGGGTCTCGAGTCGAGGACACCCGTCTCCCCGGGCTGGGCGGGGAATATTCGCTGACCATCGTGCCGGTCAGGGAAAATGACGAGCAGACCCGACACATGCTCCTGATTGCCAGGAAACTGACCAGGGACGAGGTCCGCAAGGTCGACACCATCCGCACCGCCCAGCTCGCCGCCATCGGTGAACTGGCCGCCGGCGTCGCCCATGAGGTCAACAACCCGATCAACGGTATCATCAATTACGCCCAGCTCCTCATCGACGAGACCGAAGACAACACCCTGCAGTCGCAACTGCTGCAGCGGATCGTCCAGGAGGGGGAACGGATCGCGACGATCATCTACAGCCTGCTCTCGTTTGCCAGGGAAGACGGCAACGAACTGGCCTGGGTCGATCTCAACGAGGTGGTGCGGGCCAGCCTTTCGCTCGTCAAGCATCAAATGAAGAACGAAGGGATCATCATCGAGACCGACTACCATGAGCCTTCCTGTCTGATTCAGGGAAATTTTCTGCAGATGCAGCAGGTGGTCCTCAACCTGCTGAGCAACAGCCGTTATGCCCTGAACGAACGGTACCGCGAACCGTCACCGTACAAACGGATCCGCATCAGCTGCCACCCGGTCGAGCATCGAGGGCACAGGCCTTTATCCGACTTTCCGTCCAGGACTGGGGGACCGGTATCCCCCAGGGCATACTCGAAAAACTGTTCGAACCGTTTTTCACCAGCAAGCCGGCGGGACAGGGGTCGGGTCTGGGGCTGAGCATCAGTTACGGCATCATCAAGAATCACCACGGCCGTCTGCGGGTCGATTCGATGCTCAACAAATTCACAGAGATGATAATCGAAATTCCAGCCGCCGATGTCTGAATCCATGGAAAATGTCCATATCCTGATTGTCGATGACGAGGAGAGCATCCGGGTCACCTTCGAGATGTTTCTCAAGCGCGAGGGCTATGGCAAAGTGACCACGGCCGCCACGATCGAAGAGGCCCTCGTCGCCATCAATGAGGAACGCTTCGACCTCATCATCAGCGATATCGTGCTCGAGGGCGCCTGCGGCACCGATCTGCTCAAATACATCCAGCAATCCGGGGTCCAGTGCCCGGTGGTGATGATCACCGGTTTCCCCAACCTCAACTCGGCGGCCGAGGCGGTTCGCTACGGCGCCTTCGAGTACATCTCGAAACCGGTCAACAAGGAAACGCTGCTGCGGATCGTCCGTCAGGCCTTGAAACACTGGCAGATGGCGAAGGAGAAACAGGAACTGCAGCGGGAAAACGAGAAGTTCCGCCGCTATCTCGAGGTCATCTTCAGCTCGGTCAGTGACGCCATCATCACCGTCGACGAGGCCATGCGGATCATCCAGGTGAACGATACCGCCCGATCCTGGATGGTGGAGGTCCATGGCGAGGAAGTGTCCGATCTCCAGTCGCTGCCCGGTGAAATGGGAATGGCCTGTCTCCAGGATGCCAGCCGGGTCATCAGGGAAGGGCAGGTCGTGCGGGAGCACCAGGTGGAATGCCGCAAGGCGGACGGCACCATTCGCATGATCAGCCTCACCGCCGCCCCGCTGAAGGATGCCGTCGAGGAATTCAACGGAGCGGTGATTGTCGCCAGGGATATCAGTCTCGGCCTGCCGGAGTCGTACAGTGGGATGCGAAGCCGGTTCCACGGGTTCATCGGAACCAGCCCGCAGATGCAGGAGGTCTATCGTCTGATCGAGAACGTCGGCAAGGTCGACACCTCGGTCCTGATCACCGGCGAATCGGGTACCGGCAAGGAACTGGCGGCGGAGGCCCTCCATGCCGAGAGCCCGCGGCGGGAGTTACCGCTGGTCAAGGTAGACTGTGCCGCCATGCCCGAGGACCTGCTGGAGAGTGAATTGTTCGGCCATCGCAAGGGGGCATTTACCGGCGCCGACCGCAATCGGCCTGGGCGCCTGCTGCAGGCCGACCAGGGCACGCTTTTTCTCGACGAGATCGGCGACATCTCCAGCCGCATGCAGCTGCGCCTGCTGCGCTTTCTCCAGGAGCAGACCTTCACCCCGGTCGGCCAGGACACCCCGCTGCAGGTCGATGTCCGGGTCATTGCCGCGACGAATGTCGACCTGCGTGAGAAGGTGCGGCAGGGGCTGTTTCGCGAGGATCTCTACTATCGTCTCAAGGTGGTCGAGATCATGCTGCCGCCTCTGCGCGAGCGCCGGCAATGCATCCCGCTGCTGGTCCACCATTTTCTCGCCCTGTTCCGCGAAAAACTCGGCCGCAGGATCCATACCATCTCCGACCAGGCGCTGGACGCCCTGAACAGCTATTCCTGGCCGGGCAATGTCCGGGAACTGCGACATGTGATGGAACGGGCCTGTATCCTCTGCACCGGATCGACCCTGCTCCGTGAAAATCTGCCGGCCGAGCTGGTGGGCGCAATCCAAAAGCCTTCTTCCGATACTGACCTGCAACCGCCGGATTCGCCCGCCCCGAAGTCGCAGCAGTTCATTCCTGCCGCGGCCACCGATTCGGAAATGGTCCATCAAGCCCTTCTGCAAAGCGGCGGCAACAAGAGCCTGGCGGCGAAATTACTGCATATTGACCGCAGCACACTCTACCGCAAGATGAAGCGGTACCATCTGGCCTGATCCCCTTTTTGTTCAATGTGTTGCGTTTGTGTCGCAAAAGTGTGGCATTACTGTGGCAGTGTTGCGCTACCCTTACCGATGCAACACCGTCATGCTACAGTCTCGTTGTTGTGGCACTGTTGCAGAAGTGCCACAAACAGTTCAATGACACCGATATTGATTTTATTAAATCATGAAATAATAAATCATATCATATTTTACAAAAATATTTCCAGTTATGGCATTAATGCTGCAATAATCGGAATGTGAATTGAAGAGTCTGCAGCAGTCGGGAGTTCTTCTCACATGGAATAGTGGTCATCGTGCAGATAAGCTGCCCGGTTAATACAAGAGCTGAAATGGAGACAAGATCATGAAAAATACTATTCAGGTAGATCAGCAGGTCAAAACTGGCGTTGGCGCGGCCGGCAGTGTCGGAACAGAGGTATCGAAGGTCAGCATTTCGGTAGTGGCGATTTTCGGTGTCATCGTCGGGCTGTGGAGTCTCGCCTCTCTCGTGGGCGGCCTGGTTTCCAGCGGCGGCCCCTTGTCCCTTGTCGGCAACTGGTTCAAGGCGGTGTTCGGCCTGTAATCTCCCCGATGAGGGAATCTGTCGATGGTGATCAGACGATAAAAGGGCTTGAAGCGCGGGCGTTCTGTCGATAAAGACGGAACGCCCGCCGCTGTTTTGGCCTGATCTCTTTTTTTCTTGCCGAAAGTGCAGTATACAATAAGAAATTACGTGTATTTCTGCATTTTCACAAGGAAGGGTCATGGCCATCGTCGTCAGAAATCTCCTCATTTTTTTTATCATCCTCGCCTGTTTTCTTCTGGGATTTTTTTTCTGGTCGATCGAAAACAGGCTGCCGGTACGCAATTACACTGAACTTGTGCAACAGCTTGCCGAAAAAAACGTGGCGGCGCTGACCTTCACAGGGAACAAGGTCGAGGTAAGCACCAAGGATGGAGTTTTTTATGTCACTCGGGTTATGGATCCGTCCAGCCTCGCCGCCTCGGTTTCCGGAGGAGCGGTGCGTATTTCGGTGAATGAGGATTACACTCTTTACTATTTCCAGGGCGGCCTGTTCTTTTTCGCCCTGATGCTCGGTTCGGTGATCTGGTTTTCCCTCCAGACCAAGCGTCGGAGTGATGGTGAATCAAGGTTTGCCCGTGACAAGAGGATCCTGCCCGCCACCAACGGCCACAAGGTTACCTTCGATGATGTGGCGGGGGTCCCGGAGGCCAAGGAAGAACTGGAGGAAATAGTAAATTATCTGAAGAATCCAGGACAGTTCAGTGCGGTCGGCGCCTACATCCCGCATGGCGTGCTGCTGCAGGGGTTGCCGGGGACCGGCAAGACCCTGCTGGCCCGTGCTATCGCCGGTGAGGCCGGCGTGCCGTTTTACAGTTTCAGCGGCTCCGATTTCGTCGAGATGTTCGTCGGCGTCGGGGCCTCGCGGGTCAGGGATATTTTCCGGGATGCCAAGAAAAATCCGCCCTGCATCATCTTTATCGATGAGATCGATGCGGTCGGTATTCGGCGCACCACCGGTGCGACGGACAGCCAGGATGAGCGGGGGCAGACGCTCAACGCCCTGCTGGTCGAAATGGACGGCTTCAGTTCGTCCGACAATATCATCGTCCTGGCCGCCACCAACCGCCCGGATATCCTCGATCCGGCGCTGAGCCGGCCGGGCCGCTTCGATCGCCAGATCACCATCCTGCCGCCTGACCTGAAGGGCCGGACCAGGATTCTCGAAGTCCATTGCAAGAAAGTGCAGCTCGCCCCGGACATCGATCTGGAACAGATCGCTAAGATGACCTCGGGTTTCACCGGTGCCGAACTCGCCAACCTGGTCAACGAGGCGGCGCTGATGGCCGCCAGAAACGGCCGCTCCACCATCGAGCACGAGGATTTCGATCAGGCGCGGGACCGCGTCATGATGGGGGTGGAGCGCAAGGGCATGGTCCTGACCGAAAAGGACAGGCTGCTCCTCGCCTACCACGAGGCCGGCCATGCGATCGTTGCCAGGATGCTGCCGGACTCCGACCCGATCCACAAGATTACCATCATCCCCCGGGGCCGCGCCCTGGGGCAGACCCAGCAGCTGCCGCGGGGGGACCGCTACGCCTACAGTTCCGGATACCTGAAAAACCGGATCAAGATTTTCCTCGGGGGAAGGGCGGCGGAGAAGATTGTTTTCAATACCCGGACGACGAGGGCCGAAAATGACCTGGTGCTCGCCACCGATATCGCCACTAACATGATCTGTCGCTGGGGCATGAGTGAGACCCTCGGTCCGCGGGCCTTCGCGATCGAAGACAGCGGCTTTCTCGGTGCTGGTCCAAGCGGTTTGGGGGTCAGCAGCGATACCGCGGGAATCATAGACCGGGAAATCAAGGCCCTGTTGAATGAATGCTTTGACGAGGCGGTGACCATACTTGACCAGGAACGGCTCTTCCTGAAGTCGCTGGCCGAGATCCTGATCCAGGTTGAAACCCTCGACAGCGAGGAATTCGACATCATCTACCAATGCGCCATGCGCAAGAAAGAGAAGATCGAAAACGGCGATGATCAGGAGGAATGCGCCAACTGCCCGGCCAGGGGGCATTGCCTGCACTGCAGGACAGGCAGCGAGTCGTCATGTACTCTCTGAGACGGCTTCTGTGGTTGGCCTTCGTCCTGACGGTCGCGGTCCTTGCCCTGATCGTCACCCTTGGCGTGCGACAGTTTCAGCTCAATCGCCAGTACAACGAAATCACCAGCCAGAGCGGCGGGATGATTTTCCGTTTTGCGACCATCAGGGAGATGATCACCGGCGGTCTGATCGAAAACAGCCGGGCGAAGCTGGTCCAGGCCATACCCGAACTGGAAAAACTCCATGCCGATATTGGCCGTATGGAGGAGCAACCCTCGATTCCACCGCAACTCAGCATGGCCATGATCGGCAGGATCGATCTGGCCGCCATCGTCATTTCCCTCAGAAAGCTGATCGACGCCGAGCATCGGACGGATCAGGGACTGCAACTGCAGGAGCAGCTGCGCATGGTCGCCGACCAGCTGCTCCAGTACGACCGGATCGTTGTCGGACAGGCCCGGACGAGCATCGTCAACCTGCAGAAGACCATCATCGGCATCATGGGGCTGGGTATCAGCCTGGCCAGTATCGGTCTGGTCTATCTTTACCGCAACACCCTGGTGCCGCTGCTGGAGTTGACCCGGCACCTCCGGGTTGCCGAGGACAGTGGCGAACAGGTCGTGGCCGCCGCCCATGCCTGCCGGGAATTGGTCGATTTGACCAAGGCCATTGAAGACCATCTCCATGCCTGCAGGCGCAATGGCGAGAGCGAGAATGCCGCGGCATTGACCATGCTGGCGGAAACGGTCAACGAGACGACCAATCAGCTCAACGGTATCATTAATTACGCACAGCTTCTCACCGATATGGCCGAAGATACAACCTCTTCGCCAGAGGAGAGGGAGATGCTGCGGAAAATTATAGATGGTGGGACAAGGATTGCCGGGATCTGGCGGAAGATCGTCACATAAGCCGGGAAGGGGGGAACCTTTTGCTTGTCTTCCCGGCTGATGGTGGGGCATGTGTGCCGGTCCAGGCGATAATGGTCGCGTAAAAAGGATACTATTCGGCCCGAGAGGAGTAAGAAAGAACAATGGCTGAGAACCTACCGCTGGAGAAAAAGCCCGCTGAAGAAGCCGAGACCGAACTACGTCTCACCTGGCAGGAGCAGCTTGGATTATCGTGGAAGACGCCGATGGGCCTGTTCGGAGTCGCCCTGACGACAATCTGTTTCACGTTGCTTATCCTCGGTCTGTTCGGCCACATGACCGGCCTGATCGAGAATCATTATGCCGCCATCGTCACCTTTTTGATCTTCCCGGCCGGGGTCCTGTTCGGTTTGATCCTGATCCCCGTTTCGTTTGTCCTCCGTCGCAAGCACTGGTTCAAGAACAGCCTCGGCAAGGCCTTTCTGGTCATCGATTTCAGCAAGAAGATCCACCGTCGGACCGTGATCCTGTGCCTGGTGCTGTCGGTCATCAATCTGACGATCTTTGCCCTGGTGATCTATGAGGCGTATCATTTCACGGAGTCGGATTTCTTCTGCGGCGCCGTCTGCCATAAGGTCATGGACCCGGAATACACCGCCTATCAGCGATCTCCCCATGCCAAGGTCGGCTGCGTCCAGTGCCACATCGGCTCCGGCGCCGAATGGTATGTGAAGGCCAAGCTGTCAGGTCTGCGCCAGGTCAAGGCGGTATTGGACGGCAGTTACCGCACTCCGATCCCGGCCCCGGTCGAGCATCTCCGCCCGGCCCGGGATACCTGCGAGGCCTGCCACTGGCCGGAAAAATTCCATGGCAAGAGGACCAAGCAGTTCGTCTCATTTTCCAACGACAATCAGAAAGATCCCTCCATCCAGGAGATCGCGCTGCATATCGGCGGCCGCAATCCCTACACCGATACCTTTGAGGGGATTCACTGGCATGTAAGCAAGGATGTCAAGGTCGAGTACGAGTCCCTCAACACCACCCGGACGGCCATCGGCAAGATCAAGGTGACCAAGCCCAACGGCATCACCGAGGAGTACGACGTCCCCGGCGCGGCGGAGGAGAAGAAGGCGGAGGGCGAGGGAGTATGGCGGACCATGGACTGCATCGACTGCCACAACCGACCGACCCACGTCTATGAGAACCTGGCGGAAAAGATCGATCTCGGTCTCTATTCCAAGAAGATCAATCCCGACCTGCCCGGTATCCGGGAGGATTCGTTCACCGTGCTGCAGACTGGGTATAAAAGCCGTGAGGAGGCCAAGGAGCAGATAGTCGAGGATCTGGTTACCCTCCAGGCCAAACGTAATGGTGACGCCTTCGTCAAGGAACACGAGGCGGCGCTGGTTACATCCGGAAAATATCTGCTCGATGCCTATTTCAGCAATGTCTGGCCGGATATGAAGGTGACCTGGGGGACCTATAAGGGACATAACGGTCACCAGGACGAGGCGGACGGCTACGGCTGTTTCCGGTGTCATGACGATACCCATGAGACCAAGTTCGGCAAGACCATCTCGCAGAGCTGCGATCTCTGTCACGATGAGCCGCAATGATACTATCCAGTTGAGATACTGATGGAAAAAGCCCGGTGGAATCTTTCCGCCGGGCTTTTTTTTGCCTGTTGCGGTGACGATACATCGGCGCGTCCCAATCCGCCGGTACCGGATTACAAGTTCTGTCGGGTTATCAGTTCGATCAGTCGGGACGGCCGGAAGGCCTCGGCCGGGCCGCAGGGCAGAAGCCGGTCGTCGGTGCTCGAGCGGTGGATCAGTCCGGCCTGAACCAGGTCCTCGGTGATTTCACCGATCACCTGTTTCTGGTGACCGGGAAGATGTTCCGCCAGTTCCGTCACGGTCAGCAGTTCCTGGTGTTCAAACGCCCGCTGCACCTCGACCATGACGGCGAAGGCGGCTCCAAGCCGCTGTTCCGCTCCTGCCGCCGACGAGGTCAGCCGGAGCCGGTTGCTGTTCTGCAGGGTGCAGGCGAACTGCGCCCCCGCCAGGACGACGACCCAGACGACATGGATCCACAGCAGGAGGAGCGGCAAGGTGGCGAAGGAGCCGTAGATGGCGTTGTAGCGGGACACCCCGAGCTGCATCGAGACGAAGAGGCTCTGGGCACCGAACCAGCAGATCGCCGCAAGCATCGATCCGGCAAGCGCCGGCAGGACCTTGACCCGGGTGTTGGGGAAGAAGACGTAAATGACATGGAGTGTCAGGGTTATGAAGAATATCGGGATCGCCTTGAGCAGCAGTCCCTGCAGCCACAGCGCCGGGACCAGGGCGTCGACCCTGGCGAGGAGGGTGGGGCTTTCGATGAAGGCGCTGGCGGCAAAGCCGATATTGACGGTCAGCGGCATCAGCACGAGCAGGGTGATGTAGTCGGAGACCTTGCGCAGGAAGGACCGTCCGGACTCGACGTGCCAGATGATGTTCATCGCCGCTTCGATCTGATGCAGCACCAGCATGATGCTGACGATGAGGGCGAGCGTGCCGATAGTCCCGAGGGTGGTAAAGTTCGTTCGGTCGACATAGGCAAAGATCTTGTCCACCGCCGAGCGCAGGTGTTCGGGAAAGGAAGTGTCGGCGGGTACCGTTTCGCTGCTGGAGTCAGCGGGCATCTCCTGGTTGCCGAAAATGGCGATGGAGTCGTAGGCCAGCTGTTGCAGGTGGTTGTCGCCGCCGAGCCCCTTTATGACGGCGGTGCTGATCGCCAGGATCGGGACGAGGGAAAGGAGTATGGTCAGGGTCAGGGCGGCGGCCCGCAGGAACAGGTCGTGGCGATGAAATTCACGCAGGGTGATGATGAAGACACGGAGGATACGACGCAGCCAGGAAACCGGGCGCGATTGTCTCTCGTTTCCGTCGTCAAGCCAGATGAGCAGTCTGGATTGGAGACCGCCGATGAGGGTTCTCATGGCCCATCACCGTCGGCAGCACTTTGCGTGCCGACACTGTGCGGAGAGGGCCATGCTGGTCGCTGCTGCGCTCGGCCTGGTAGAGGTGACGGTTGCTCGTCGACAGCATAGGATCAGCAAATGGCGATCTCCTTTTTGCCGATCGCTTCGCTCTTGACCCGGTCGAGCAGTTCAGCCAGCACGGGTTTGATATTCTCGCGAATGTCGCCGGCGACGATGATGAAGAGCAGGTCATCGCCGGGGGTGAATCTGCCCGCCCGCGCTTCGATGATGATCTCGAAGATGCCCTCTCGTCCCAGATATTCCTGCCGCAACTCTTCGATCCTGGCAAAATCGGGTGTGACTTCAAGGGCGGCGACGGCGGTTCGGTCCTTTCTCGACCAGTTCCTGACAACGCCGTTATGGATCAGGATCATGCCGACATTGTCCTTGAAGCCGGGACGCTTTTTCAGTTCTGCGATTGTCTGTGAGATGTCCATGATAAAGTCCCGAGAAGTGTGACCGGCAGAGTGGCCGGCCGTTGGCAGTGAGCGCAGGTTCGCGCGGTCGGCCCGGTGCGGTGAAAAAATCCGACATCGCCGATGGTGACAGCAGGCCGGGATGGAAAGGATGTTCTCTTCCTTCCTTCGATCTCCTGCTCCTGATCCGGCAGAATAATCAACCTGTGGGATTGGCCGAAGCCAGGCCGTCGACGTTGGATTTATGGTGGAATTGTTGACGTTTCTGGTGAAAATGATCGACTGAGACCTTGTCGAAAACCAGAACCAGATCGCGGCCGGCGTTGATTCTGGACACCCCCTTGAGATTGTTCAGGCGCTGCAACTCGGCTGTCGGCGTTGCCGTCCACTTCGCCAGGAGGTTCAGGGACTCTCCCGGTTGAACCTGTATCTTGCCGTAACGTTTGCCGTGGCGGATTGTGGTTTTGTGCACAGCGAGTCTGGACCTCATCGGTTTCGCTGTCGCAGCGTGTAATTTGACTGGCGCGGCGGCGGTTGCCTGGAGGGTGCTGGATGGGTTGGAGACTCGGAGTTTCTGGCCGACGCGGATGACTGAAGAGTCGAGGCCGTTGATCCGGGCCAGGGCATGGGGCGAAACCCCGTATTTTCCGGCGATGGCGGTCAGCGTTTCGCCTCGTCGTACCTGGTGGACTGCGCCTCTTGTTGTAAGGGCTGGTCCGTTGCTGTCCTTCGCGGCGATGGTCGGCGTGACGGTCGAAGCCGTTGCCGGGAGACGCAGGGTGTAGCCTTTCGGGACCTGGTGCCGGCCGGTGAAAACCTCTGCCCTCAGGGCCGGGTTCAATCGCTCGAGATTGCGCTGCGAAACTCCGTAATGTTTCCTGATCTGACGGATATCGGCACCGGCCTTGAGGGTGACGCTCCGGGTCGGCAGCGGCTGGTCCAGGCGGACCCCGGGATCCCGCTCGAGCTCTTTGGCACATTGGAGGGCGGCCAGAAATTCGGAATAGAAATTCCTGGAGGCAAATTTGAAGTGTCCTTTATTGTACTCGGTGAAAATCCGCTCATAGGAGCCTTTTTCATTCAGCGCCCGCTTCATTCCTGCCGTTCCGTAATTGTATGAAGTCAGCGCCAGCGGCCAGGTGCCGAGCTGGCTGTAGCTGTTCTTCAGGTACTTGGCGGCGGCGTGGGCGGCGATGAGGGGGTCACTCCGTTCGTCGACGGCCTGGTCAATACGGAGGTAGTTTTTGCCGGTGCTCTTGGTGAACTGCCAGATGCCCGAGGCCCCGACCTTGCTGTATGCCGCGGTGTTGAAGGAAGATTCGACATGCGGCAGGTAAGCCAGGTCTTCGGGCAGGCCGTAGGAGCGCAGTACCTGTTTGATCGCCGGGATGTATGCGCCTGAACGGATGACTCCGGCCAGGAACCGTTCCCGCTGGCCCGTCTGGGACCTGACCGATTCGGCAGCCACGGCCATTTTCCGTTTTCGGTTGCTGCCGGAAAACATCGCGGCGATCCTGCGCTCTTCACTGGTAACGGGAGCAGTCCGGGAAAGTTTGCTGAGGATGGCGCTGTAGTGCCTTATTTTGCGGTCGATGAGCAGTTTGTTCGCCTTATCGGCTCCGGGCAGTGCGATGTCAATCTTGGTCACGACTTCATAGATGATGGAAAGGTCGTCCTTGTCGTGGATGACGGCGGTATTGAGGGAATATCTGCTATAGACATCTTTCCAGAAGGCGACATTGTGCTGGATTTCCGGATAGAGCGGAAAATGGGCATTGCCGGAAGAGGCATGCGCACTGGGGGCAGTGCAGGCAACCACGCCGAGCAGGAGGAGAAGAAGGCCCTGGAAAAGATGGATGATGGCGGTGCCGATTGTTGCTTTTGATTGCTTCATGCTCTATGTACCAGGGAAAAATTAATCGATATGAAATATATATCATAACATCTGGCGGATCGGAATATTTTTCGTTTATATTCACGCCTAAAACCAAGTGAGATACATAATCAGTATGAGGGTGCGGGATGTACACACCGATAGTGGCCACGCTGGGGTACATCATCTCCAGCGATCGGCGACAGACTCTGCTCGTGCATAGAAATCGCCGGCAGGATGACCAGCATCTGGGAAAATATAACGGCTTGGGCGGAAAGATGGAGCCGAACGAAGACATATACCAGTGTCTGGTGCGGGAAATATACGAAGAGGCGGGCATCATCTGCCAAAAGGCGGTGTTGCGCGGGACAATCAATTGGACCGGCTTCGGCCCGCAAGGGGAGGACTGGCTCGGCTTCATTTTCCGTGTCGACGCCTTTTCCGGACAGGCGCGGGCATCGAATATTGAAGGGGATCTGGCGTGGGTCGACATCTCCCTCCTCGACACCTTGCCGATGTGGGAGGGGGACAAGTTTTTTCTCCCCCTTGTCTTCGATGACGATCCCCGGACCTTCCATGGGTATATGCCGTACCGCAACGAGACCCCGCTTTCCTGGCGTTATACCCGGATCTAGAGAGTGGCCTCAGGCGGAGTTGCGCTCTGTTCCCGAGGGGTAAAAGGAAATATCGATGATTTCTGGAAAGTCTTGCGGAGATCAGAGTGCATGGTATAGTCAGCGTCATCTAATGTGCAGTTGTAAATGATAAAAGCAAAGGAGCAGAATATATGAAGCAGGGAAGCGAGTTGGAGCGTCTTGAGCATTTTGTCAGCAGCCTGATTGCCCGCTATAATGATTTGCAGAAAGTCAACGAGGGGCTGACCCAGGATGTCTACGAACGAGATGGAATTATTGAAGAACTTCGGGAAAATGTGGCTTTGCTCGAATCGGAGCGGACCGAAATCGGCAACAGGGTCAGCGGGATGATTCTCGAGATAGAGGAGTGGGAAAAAAGCGGTGCCGGTTCCGGTGGATCCTCCGGAACTGCTGACAATCCAGAAGGAAGAATTCAGGGGAATCTGTTTTCGGTCGGTACCGGGACTCAGGGGGAAGTGGAGAATGACTGAGATCCGGATCGTCTGATCACAGGCTTCCGATAGCGATGAGCGGATGAGGCAGAACGGATCATGACCGAATTGGAGCGTTTAGTTCGGTTCAGGCTTCTCGGGCAGGAATACGCCTTTTATACGGGGGCATCGGAGGTTGAACTGGATGCTGTCTTCTCCATGGTCAGGACCTTGGTCGAGGAGAACATCAGCGGCCCCCAGGGCTCTCTGCCGATCAGTAAGGTGGCGATCCTGGCCTGTCTCAATATCGCGTCACGGCATGTCAGGTTGCAGCAGGAGTATGAAAGTTACCAAGCCGAAACCGAGGAAAGGCTGAAACGGTTGAATGAGGACATTCGGACGCGGTTGATAAAGGACTGACCATGCCGGGGATAAAGTGTTTTCGTTTGGGTAAAGATCTGCTATACTACCCTTGTAAACGATAGAATTCCGGGTGTTGACATTTTGAGTAGTATTAAAATTTTCATGTGGCCTCGTGTCTTGAAGACACGGCAGTTAGGTATTTCCCTGCGCTGTTGGTGATCTACGGTGTGTGTTGAGCCAACTCTCATTAAAAGGGTACTTCCTCTGGTAGATGATGGAAAATCGTTCGCGAATTTCCAGACGATAGCATGAAGCTGCCCACCTAATTTATTAGGTTTAACTGTCCTGCAGACACGGCAGTGTGGGGAAATCATTTCCATCAGGATAACATCCTGTTTGAATATATTCTGGAACTGTACGGTGATCTGTCGGGTCTCTCTTTCCGGAGACGCGTCTGTTTCAGAAACAATGATTGGCGGCGGGAACGCCGGAAACGGGCTCAACTGAATTCAGGAAGCAGAGTTGCTTTTTATACAATATCTTCTCATGTGCCAAATCGAGAACATGGTGCATGAAAGTAACATCCCGTATGTGGGATGTTGAGTTGGGGAACCATCACATTTTCACATGATTTCAAGTGAGATAACGTATGGGTGTGGGTCTGTCGATCGATTCCGACCATGCGTTTTCCATGATAATCTGAAGTGAGAGATCCTGTGATGCGGAAAAAAAGATTCGTCACCCTTCGAGGCTTTGCCGGATCATGGTTTCGATGGTTTTGTATCGACACCGACTGATCGGTATGGCGGAAGAAGAACAGCAACAATGAAATCAATTCATTCCGGGTCGTAAACGAGCTGAACGAATTGCAGGTTGCTGGACGTCTGCCTGGTCGACTCCCCCCTCTTTTCCTTGATTCCTTCCTTTTCTGGTTGCTCTCCGTTTTTCTCCCTCCCCGTCGGGCCAGTCCCCAATAAAGGATTGTATTTCCATGGGCATACTTTATCACCCTATAGTCTTTATCTGTCTTGGTATCTGTGCCGGTCTCGCTGCAGGAATTTTTTTGCGGAAGCGCTTTGTTGAAGGCCACCAGAGCAATATCAGGGCCCAGAGTAAACAGATCATCGAAAACGCCATTGTCGAGGCGGAACAGTTGAAGAAAGAGGCCTTGCTCCAGAGCAAGGAAGAGGCCTACCAGGTGAAACAGGCCTTGGAGCAGGAACTCAAGGCCGAGCGGGATGAGCTGAAGGACGAGATGCGGCAGCTCAACAAAAAGCGGGAGGCATTGAAGAACGAGTGGGAAGGCTATGACGTCAAGCATGCCGAACTGATGGCCGGGGAGAAAAAGCTCCGGCAGCAGGAGGCTGAGATAGAATCGAAACTCAAGGATATCGATCAGCTGGTTGACAAGCAGCGTTACGAGATGGCGAGAATTGCAGGGATCAGCCAGGAAGAGGCGAAAAAAATGCTGATGGACTCGTTGGAAAGCGAGGCCAGGATGGATGCCGCCAAACGATTGGCCAAGATCGAGAATGAAATGAAGATGGAGGCCGACCGGAAGGGAAAAAATATCCTCGCCCTGGCCATCTCCAGATATGCCGGCGATTATGTTGCCGACAAGACGGTGTCGATGGTGCCGCTGCCCAATGACGAGATGAAAGGGCGCATTATCGGCCGTGAAGGTCGAAATATCAGGGCGATCGAGGCGGCAACCGGAATCGATATCATCATCGACGATACCCCCGAGGCGGTCATCCTCTCCGGATTCAATCCAGTGCGGCGGGAAATCGCCCGCCTGGCGCTGCTGCAGTTGATCAGCGACGGGCGCATCCACCCCGGCCGGATTGAGGAGGTCGTCGCCAAGGTCACCAAGGAACTCGAAATCACCATTCGTGAGGCAGGTGAGCAGGCCACCTTCGATGTCGGCGCCCATGGGGTCCACGTCGAGCTCATCAACATCCTCGGACGTCTGAAATACCGCACCAGCTATGGTCAGAACGTGCTTCAGCATTCCCTCGAGGTCGCTTTCCTCTGCGGGATTATGGCCGCGGAGCTCGGCCTCGATGTGAAGATGGCGAAACGGGCCGGTCTGCTGCATGACATCGGCAAGGCCGTCGATCATGAAGTCGAAGGATCGCATGCGATCATCGGCCGTGACCTTGCCAAAAAATACGGGGAGCCGGAAGAGGTGATCTATGCCATCGGCGCCCACCACGAAGACCTGCCACCGCAGAGTGTTCTTGATATCCTCGTGCAATCGGCAGACGCCCTGTCCGGCGCCCGTCCCGGCGCCAGGAAGGAGATGCTCCAGAGCTATGTGAAACGCCTTGAAGATCTTGAAAATATAGCCAATGGTTTCAACGGCGTAGAAAAATCCTATGCCATCCAGGCCGGACGGGATCTGCGGATTATCGTTGATTCCAAAAAGATCAAGGACAGTGACGCCATGCTGCTGTGCCAGGATATCGCCAAGGCGATCGAGACGCAGCTGACGTATCCGGGTCAGATTCGGGTGACGGTCATCAGGGAGACGCGGGCCGTCGAGTACGCCCGTTGAACGATATTCTCAACCACAGGAAAGGATGCGGTCTGCCTTATGCCCTCTATAGATGAACAGATTGCCTTGATTGAGCGGGGAGTCGTCGACTGCATCTCCCGCGAGGAACTCGTCAAAAAGCTCGAAAAATCGGCCCGGACCGGGATTCCTCTGAAAATCAAGGCCGGTTTTGATCCGACGGCCCCGGATCTCCATCTCGGCCACACGGTGCTGCTGCAGAAACTGAAACATTTTCAAGACCTCGGTCATGATGTCTATTTTCTGATCGGTGATTTCACCGGGATGATCGGTGACCCGACCGGCAAGTCGGAGACCAGAAAGGCCCTGACTGTCGAGCAGGTCGCCAAGAATGCCGAAAGCTACAAGGAACAGGTGTTCAAGATCCTCGACCCGGAGAGGACCCAGGTGGTGTTCAACAGCACCTGGCTTGGTAAGCTCGACTCCTATGACATGATACGGCTGGCCTCGGAGTTGACAGTGGCGCGGATGTTCGAGCGTGAGGATTTCCGCACCCGTTTTGAGACCGGCAAGCCGATCTCGATTCATGAATTTCTGTACCCGTTGATCCAGGGCTATGATTCCGTGGCGCTGCAGGCCGATGTCGAGCTGGGAGGAACTGACCAGCTGTTCAACGTCCTGATGGGCAGGGATCTGCAGCGGTCACGAGGGCAGGAGCCTCAGGTCGTCCTGACCCTGCCGCTGCTTGAAGGTCTCGACGGCGTCAACAAGATGAGCAAATCCCTTGGCAACTACATTGGCATCACCGAGCCTCCCGACAGCATCTACGGCAAGGTCCTGTCCATCTCCGACGATTTGATGTTCCGGTATTACGACCTGCTCAGTGATCTCAGCCGATCAGAGATCGCCGCCCTGAAAGCGCAGTTGGCAAATGGCGAGGTTCATCCCAAGGAAGTGAAAAAGCGACTGGCCCGGGAGTTGACGGCGCGATTTCATTCGCCGGCGGCGGCTGTGACGGCGGAGGAGAATTTTGAAAAGGTCTTCCAGAAAGGAGGTTTGCCCGATGTCATTCCCGAGATCCGGCTGGCTGCCAACGGTGAAATCTGGGTGCCGCAGCTCCTCGTCGATGCCGGCCTGGTGACCTCGACCTCCGACGGTCGACGAATGATCCAACAGGGCGCCGTCAGCCTTGATGGCGAAAGGGTCGGTGATCAAGGGCTCAAGGTCCAGGCTGCAGGCGAGATCCTGGTCAAGGTGGGGAAACGGCGGTTCTGCCGGGTTTTCTTTTCCTGAGCCGAATCGATCGGCAAAAAACTCAGAAAGGGTGAGAGGCATGGCGCCTCCCACCCTTTTTTTGTGGAGATTGTTTGGAACGGAATACTGGCCCGGGTTCTGCCACCAATGTTTCAGTTGAGGGACGGATCCTTCAAGTGGCGCTGGCAATCACTGCAAACTCCTGTAAATTCAATATGGTGTCCGATCACCTCGTAGCTGCTGGCAACGGCAGCGGCATGGTTGATATGGGGCTGGACTGGGATGTTGATATCATCGACCTTGCCGCATTGTGAACAGCGGATGTGATAGTGCGGGTAAACGGTGGCATCGAACCGTTTCTGGGTTCCGCCAACCTCCAGTTTGAGGATGACACCGCTGTCCGCCATCAATTCCAGATTCCTGTAGACGGTCCCCAGACCGATCCGGGGCAGCCGCTTGCGCACCATATCGTACACCTCGTTAGCCGTCGGATGGGATGTTACCTTGGCGAGCTCTTCAAGGATAATCTGTCTCTGGGTGGTCAACCGCATGCTGGGAAGTTGGTCCATGGTCGTATGAAGTAGTAGATGGCTAAAGGTAAATGATAAAATTTATTAATTGGCATAGTATCCCACATCAGGAATAATTCAACAATAAACTGCAGTCCGATAAAGGGCCTTAAACTCTATCCAGTTGAATACGCCCCGGTTTTCAGCAACGATTGCCGCCAATGACGGCTTAAACTGCCGGGGCCAGGAAAGGATTGAAATATCCGAACCTGAGGGTGGGGAATCCCTTTTTCAGTGCCTTGAGCCAGGGGTGCATGCCCATTCTTTTTTCGTCCCGGGGAAGGCCGATGGTCTTGAGGTACCATTCCGGGTCCATGTTGAGATTGCGTAATTGAATCATGTCAGGGCGGCAGGAGGCGACAAGGCTGCACAGGGCTTCAAATTCCGGCACGGAATCACTGAGTCCGGGAAGGATGAAGTAGTTCAGCGAGACAAAGCGTCCGGCGCTCTTCATCAGGAGGATGGAACTCAGCACATCGGCAAAGGCATAGCCGTTGGGCCGGTAATATCCGGTGTAATACTGTTCCTGGGCTGAATTCAGACTGACCCGGAGGCTGTCGAGGCCGGCGTCGATCAGTTTTTCCAGGGCCTGCGGCAGGCTGGAATTCGAGTTGAGATTGATCGTGCCCTTGCTCGTTTCCTGCCTGATCAGCCGGATTGCCCCGGCAATGGTATCGGCCTGGAGCAGGGGCTCTCCTTCGCATCCCTGACCGAAACTGACGATGGGTTTCGGGGCCTGGTTCAGGTGCTCGACCGCCATCATGCTGATCTCTTTCGGCGAGGGGACGAAGGTGATCCTGTCTTGGGTCGATGGACAGCACCCCGACGACTGCAGCGAGATACAGCCGACGCAGCGGGCGTTGCAGGATGGCGAGGTCGGGATAGGGGCCTCCCAGCGGCCGAGAAAATAGTTGCGGGCGGCAGGACAGCCATAGACCAGGCAGCATTTGCCCAGGTGCTGGATCAGACGGTTATCCGGATACTGTTTCAGTTTCCGTCGGGTCCTGGTGGCGACGGTGGATGGGTTGAACTGATCGCTGTCCTGTCGTTTGTCGGGATCGCTGCGGAAGGCGGCAACCCAGAATCGCCCCTGGCTCCAACCGACGGCGGTGTAGGCGAAGAGGGGGAGTGTCGGGGCGCCTTCGACCGTCTGGAAGGCGGCGGTGAGGATCGAGGTGTGGGCCGGGGCCATGAAGGCCGCGACCGCCTGGATCGGTGCGCCGGTTTCGAATGGATTGTCCTCAAGCAGCAGCGGTTCCGACGTCTCGGGGTCGAATGCGACCGGCAGTCGGCCCGGGAGAACGAACAGTTCGCTTCCTTTTGGCAGGGGAATGAGGTCGGTACGTTCGGGGGTGACAAAATGGCCGTTGCTCATACCGGCCATGTTCAGTGGTGGATAATCTATAATGGAGCCTTGGCTGTCGGCAAAGACCAGAGAGGGGATGGAATCAGGGTGGATCACGAGGAGCGGAGCACCCTGAAAACGGAATCGACGGCAAGGTAGATATCGAGGTCGTCGCCGAATACATCCTGGATATCCGGGTGATTGATAAGATCCTCGACAATATACTGGGTGATATACAGGCTGACGATATTCGGGTCCTGGGCAATGGTCCTGATCGGTGCGACCTTCATCTGCAGTTCGAATTCATCGATATAGCCCAGTTGTTTGAGCTGCTCCTCGAGGTTTTCGCGAATGCGCTGGATTGACGAGGTTTCAATGATTTCCCGGTCGAGGAGTCGTTGTACCAGCTTGGCGGCCAGGGCCTCGGCATTGTCCTTGGCCTGGTGGAACATCTTCCGCCGTTCCTGTTCTCTCTTGCGGTCTATTGCACGTATGGTCTTGTCGGTTGCTCGGGTGGAACTGATATGGGCTTTGGCCATGAACGTCTCCAGGTATGCATGTTTTCCGGCCGGGACCGGGATGGATCAGGCGTTGATGCCGACTGGGTAAACCTTTCTATATAAACTGAAAAGCTAAATATCACTACTGTAAAGTTGGGCGAAGCGCTTCATTTCCAGGGCCTGATCGGCCGGCAGCTGCACATTGTATCGCTGCAGATATTCAGCCGCCATCCTGTGGGTATTGAAAATGGGAATGTTGAGCAGCAGGTTGTTGATGCCCTTGTCGAGAAAGACCTTAGATCTATTGTTGTCATAAAAGGCATTGAGAATCAATGGCAGCAGCGAATAAAATGAGGTCGAGTCTTCGAAGTAAAGGAGTTCTTCCCGGGATTCGGAGAGACTGGCGTTGTCGATGGGGCCTTCGTGGCCGAATTTCCAGCCGGTCGCGCCGTCATGGTATCCTTCCACCCACCATCCATCCATGATCGACACATTGGGGACGCCGTTCATCGCCGCCTTCATGCCGCTGGTCCCTGATGCCTCGAGCGGTCTTTTGGGGCTGTTGAGCCAGCAATGCACACCGGCCACCAGTTTTTTGGCGATATGCATGTCGTAATTGGGAATGAACACCAGATTCACCAGCCCGCCGCTCTTGCGGTACAGTTCTTCCTGGTGGTTGAGCAGGTTCTTGATGACCGTCTTGCCCGGTTCGTCGGCCGGATGGGCCTTACCGGCGAACAGAAAATTGATCGGCCAGTTGTTGTCGACCGAAATCTGACAGAGCTGCTCGATATCGTTGAAGATCAGATCGGCACGCTTGTAGGTGGAGAACCGACGGGCAAAGCCGACGGTGAAGACCTCCGGTTTCAGGCTGCTGTCGGCGTCAACGAGCGTCGAGAGGTAGTTCGGAGGATCGATCCAGGTCATACTCATCTGGGTCCGATGCAGGATCAACATCCGGTTGACGGCATCGATAAGGGTCTTTGAATCGGCCTGCCAGGCCGAACTCAGCCTCTCCCTGAAGCCGGCGTCGTCAATGATCCCCTGCGCTCGGGCAAAGACCCCGGGATCATGGCGCCAGCCGGAGAGCAGCGGTGTGGCGTCAAACACCTTTGCCCGTTCGTCGCTTATCCAGGTCAAGTGATGGACACCGTTGGTGATTGCCGCAATCTTGTCGGCAAATTGCGGGAATTGCCTGCAGGTGACGTCGCGGTGCAACCGGCTGACGCTGTTGGCCGACCGATTGACATGCATCGCCAATTGGGTGAAGTTGTACGAATGCGGACTGTCCTCGTCATGGGCGAGCAGGTCGAGAATGCGTCCGCAGGATTTTTCACTGATACCGGCATACAGCGATTTGTTGAAGCGATCATGGCCGGCCTTCACCGGGGTATGAATGGTGTAGACGAGTCGTTGCGATACGATCCTGGCCGCCTCGAAGACCTGGTCGTCGCTTGCCAGCTCGATCTGCGGGTGCTGCAGGATTTTGGTCAATTCATCGACGATCAGTTGGATGGCAACGATAACACCATGCTGTTCGTTGAGGTGGAAGGTCTTCGAGGTGACCCCGAGCGCCCGCAGGGCCGGCATGATCCCGATTCCGAGCATGCGGCGCTGCATTGCCTTAATCATCGACGATTCGGCGTTGTAAAGCTTCGATGCGGCATTGCGGATCAGACTCGGGGTTTCGGGACGATAAAAATCAAGTAGAATTTCCGGTACAAAAAAATCGAGATCACAGCTGACCTCCATTTTCATCCACACCTGGGCGGTCGCAACGGTCTCCTGACCATACTCATTGAGAAAGGGGACTTCAATCTGCAGCGGTGTCTTCTGGATTGTCGGGGTTCTGCAGCAGGTAGAGTCCCGGTGTGGATTCAGGGTGCCAGTCGACGGTCTGCGAGATCTGGCCCAGCTGAGAATCGACATACTGGGCGAAATAGCCCTGGCGGTACAGCAGGCTGACGGCAATCACCGGCAGATGACAGTCGGCGTAACTCTTCAGTGTATCGCCGGCGAGAATGCCGAGGCCGCCGCTGTAGGTGGGGATCTTTTGCGGGCCACGGATGAATGTGGTGTAAAAATCCAGCAGTCGGCCATCGGCGATTTCGTGGCTGTCGGCGATATTTTTCAGCCGGTCCCGGATCGGGCTGTAGACATCCGGATCAGCACCGATTTCCATGGAGATATATACGACGGAATTGCCGGCCGGATTGGTGAGTTGGCCCCAGACATGGTCGAATGTTTTCTGGCTGACCCCGAAAAAGGTGCCGATCGGGCTGGTGGCGAGCATTTCTTTTTTCAGTTGATCGATGGCGATGAGTCGTGTCGTGTTCATGGTTACCTTTTCTGCACAAAAACGAAAGTGAATCAAAAACCGGTGATAAATCGGGACAAAGCGTTTGACATCCAAATGCGTCGGGTAATAGTATGACAGTGACAGCAGAAGTACAGCTACTTTTTTTCGATCCGGTCGTCCGGGCACTGTAGATTGTGCTTGAATTTTAGATAGTACTGTTTGTATATAGCGCATTAGTGAAAAAAATGGGCCTTACCAGTGGCGTTCACTGGAAGGGTTTTTTTATTCGGGCTGTCCGCCATTTTTTTATCCACTATCATATCGAACTTAGGAGGTTTCGTCATGATGAAGAGATTACAGGTCGTAGTCCCCGCATTGCTGTGCGTGTCTGTTCTGGCACTGACAGGTTGCGGTAAGAAAGCTGATACAGATGCAGCAATGAAGACGGATGCAGCCCCGGAAGAGTCGCTCGACTCCAAGGGCACCGGCATTTCCGAGGGTCGTACCTCCGAGGGCATGCTGCCCGTCTATTTTGATTTTGATGAGTCTACCATCCGGGCTGATCAGTCTTCCCGTATCCAGCTGAATGCCGATTTCATCAACAAAGGTACCGTCAATGTCCGTATCGAAGGTAACTGCGATCCGCGCGGCACCAACGAGTACAACATGGCCCTTGGTGAGAGACGTGCCATGAGCGCCAAGAAGGCTCTGCTCGAACTCGGCGTAGCGGAAGCAAAGTTGACCACCGTCAGCTACGGTGAAGAGCGTCTCCTGCTCCACGGCGAGGATGAGATGTCCTGGGCCCAGAACAGGCGTGACGATTTCGTCATTGTTGAATAACCGACAACGCGTAACAGCGGTCCAGGCTGAGAGGCCAATCTGCATTGTGGAGAAAGCAATGGTGTTGAAAAAGCTGTTGATCGTCAGCATGTTCTTCATGCTCACTGGGTATTTCGCTGACGGTGTCCAGGCCGCCGAGATGAAGATCGGTGTCATGAACGTACAGAAAATTATCGTCCAGTGTGAGGCGGGAAAAACCGGAAAGGTCCGTTTCGATCAGAAAATGAAGGAACTGCAGGGCAGGTTCAAAGGCGAAGAAGACACCCTGATAGCCCTCCAGAAGGAAATAGAGAAAAAAAGCTCAGCCTGGAGCGAAGAGACGAAGTCGGCAAAAATGCGTGATTTCCAGAAGATGAAGCGTGAACTGCAGGCGAAAACCGAGGATGCGCGTTTCGAGTTGAAGCAACTTCAGGACAAGGAGTTGGAACCGATTCTGAAGGCCCTTGAGGGTGTTGTTGTGAAATATGGGAAGGAAAACGGTTATACTGCCATTCTCGATAGTAAAAACGGTGTAATCTATCACAATCCGGCGATCGAAATCGATGATATCATCATCAAGGAGCTGAATAAAAGCATGGGCAGGTAGCGGCGGTTCATGCCATCCGGCTTTTCACGTGTGTTGTAATGAAACGATGCAAGGGAAGATTCTCTTGCATCGTTTTGTTTTTTCAGGAATTGTGCTGAGGGGAGTATGTCGATCAAAAGCATGACCGGGTTTGGCCGGGGAGAAGTGGAGACCGCAGGCGGGACCTGGATCGCCGAGCTTCGTTGTGTCAACAATCGCTATTTCGATCTCAAGACCCGCCTGCCGAAGAATTGCACGATGTTTGAGGAGCCGCTCCGCAAGCTGCTGTCGTTAAAGTTGCAGAGGGGCCGAGTCGATCTTGTCGTCAATATCAGCGGCGAGGGTACGGATCTCAACCAGGTGAGGGTGAATCTTCATCTCGCCCGTTCCTATCGCCATGCCCTGGCCGAAATCTGTTCGGCCCTGGACCTGCCTGATCAGATAACTGTGAGCCAGATTGCCTCGATGCCGGATGTTCTGATCCGCGAACAGGAAAATGAGGATCCCGAGGCTGTCCGGCTGCAACTCGAGACCGTGGTGCGGGAGGCACTCGATCGCTGTGACGAGATGCGGTTGCAGGAGGGGCAGATCCTCAGAGATGACCTCGAGGCCAGGCTCAGCCAGTTTGCCGCCACGGTCGAGGCCATTGAAACGGCGATCCCGGCCCTGCTGCAGCAACGTCAGCGGACCCTGGAGGAGAGATTGGACAAATTGCTTGGCCAGGTTCAGCTCGATCCTTCCCGGTTGGCCCAGGAAGTGGCGCTTCTTGCCGACAAGACCGATGTAACCGAAGAGATTGTCCGATTGCGCTGCCACATCAAGCAGTTTCTTGCCTTTCTGAAGGAAAAGGCGGCCGTAGGCCGCAAACTTGATTTTCTGGTCCAGGAATTTCTTCGGGAAGTCAATACACTGGCCTCAAAGATCAACGATCCCGGGATTGCCCACCTGACGGTCGAACTGAAGAGTGAACTGGAAAAGATGCGGGAACAGATCCAGAATATCGAATAGCTTGTACGGCAGTTCCTTTATTGCAGATCAACGTTGAAGGGATGAGGAGGGCAGGATGCAGTTGTTGAATATCGGTTTTGGCAACACCGTCATGATCGAGCGGATCGTCGCGGTGATCAACACCGGATCGTCGCCGGCCAGGAAGCTGAAGGAACAGGCGAAGTCCGAGGGGAAACTGGTCGATGTGACCGAAGGCCGGAGGACGAGGTCGATCCTGGTGATGGATTCAAACCATATCATCCTCTCTTCGGTGCAGCCCGACACCATCAGCCAGCGCATCCAGACGATGCAGCCGAGTTATCACCTGGCCGGGCTTGCCGCTGCTGAGAAACTCGGGTGAGACCGAATTGTGATGGGCGGCAGACTGTTTGTCATCTCCGCTCCGTCGGGGACCGGTAAGACGACATTGCTGCGGCGGGTCATGGCCGGGATTCCCGGTCTGGCCTTTTCCGTGTCGCACACGACCAGACTGCCGAGGGGCGGAGAACGGAACGGGATCGACTATCACTTTGTCGATCAGCACGAGTTCCTGGCCATGCGCGACAGCGGCGTGTTTCTGGAGTGGGCGAACGTCTACGGCAATTATTACGGCACAAGCCGGCAGGAGATTGACGGTCGTCTGCAGCAGGGGCTCGATGTCATTCTTGATATCGATGTCCAGGGGGCTGCGGTCGTCCGTCGTGTCAGCGGTCTGGAGGCCTCCCATATCTTCATCATCCCCCCCAGTCTCCAGGAGTTGGAGAGGCGTCTGCGCGGTCGGGGGACGGAGAGCGAGGAAAAGGTGCAAACCCGGCTTCAGACCGCCCGCCTCGAGATGCAGGAGGCGGGGGAATACCAGTATCTGATCGTCAATGACAACCTCGTCGAGGCGGCGGAAATGCTGCGGGCGATCATCCTTGCCGAACGGGCCAGGGCCCATCGCCGTCCTGACGGCAGGCCCGTAGGGCTGCACCTGGATCTATGAGAGGCCGGAAGAACGTACAGCCGCAGGGGGCGGAAAAGAGGATCAGGCTGAGTGACGATCTGATCTGGGGAGTCCACCCTGTGGCGGAGGCACTGCAGCAAGAGCCGGGGCGCGTGCTGGAGATCTTTCTCCACCGGGAAAAACGCAGCGGCAAGATTGAAGAAATTGTCGGGATGGCGCGGGAGAAGGGATCAAGACGACCTTTGTCCAGTCCCTGCGCCTGGTTGGCGACGGTGCCGGAGATATCCGGCATCAGGGGGTTGTGGCCCGCACCATTCAGACAGCGCTGCTGCCGTTCGACGAACTGCTGCAGCGCTTTGCCGCCCGGGTGCGTAATGGCGAGAGGCCGCGCCTGATCGCCTGCGATTCGCTGCAGGACCCGCATAATCTCGGGGCGATTATCCGCTCGGCCCTGGCCTCGGGGGCCATCGGGGTTATCCTGACCCGCGAGCGCTCGGCCCCGCTTGGCGGCACCGCCGTCAAGGCCTCGGCCGGGGCGGTCTCGCACATCGATATCTGTCAGGTCACCAACCTGGTCGCCGCCTTGAAGAAGGTCAAAGAGGTGGGGGCGTGGGTGTTCGGCGCCGTCAAGGAGCCGACCGCCCAGTCACTCTACGCCACCGATTTTCACCTGCCGGCATGCATCGTCGTCGGCAGTGAGGGGGAAGGCATCCGGCCTCTGGTCCGCCGGGAATGTGACATCCTGATCTCGATCCCGATGGCCGGCACCCTCGACTCACTGAACAGTTCGGTGGCGGCCGCAGTCATTCTGTTTGAGGCCATGCGGCAGAACGAAGGGCCTGTCTGATCCGTCCCCAAGGGGAGAAGGCCCGTCGTTCGCCGGCGCATGGCCACTTGCTCAACGTCTTTTTTTCTCCGCCAACCTGGCCTTCAGCAGATCGCCGAGGCTGCCGGTCTTGGTCTCCGCGGTCTCCCTGCCGCTCTTTTCGACGTACTGTCGATATGCACCCCGCTCGTTTTCCTCGATACTCTCGGGTGAGACATAGTCCGCCGGGGCCAGACTCATCTTGCGGCCGGCCGGATCGAGCGATTCGACCTTGACCTCGATTTCCTGGCCTTCTTCCAGCACCTCACGGGGGTGATGGATCCTGCGCCCGCCGCCGAGTCTGGAGATATGGATGAGGCCATCGATGCCGGGGGCGAGGGTGACGAAGGCGCCGAATGGGGCAAGACGGGCGACCCGGCCGTGCTGGGTCGATCCTTCCGGGAATTGCAACGGGATGTTTTCCCATGGATCGGCCATCGCCTCGCGCAGGCTGACGGAGATCCGGTCCCTGCCCCAGTCAAGGGATTTGATGACGACCTTGACCTGTTGGCCAATGCTGAGGTGCTCGGCAATATTGTCGACACGGCTCCAGCCGATCTCCGAGATCGGGATCAGGGCATCGACGCCGCCGATGTCGACAAAGGCCCCGAAATCGCGAAGGGAGGTCACGGTTCCGTCAATGGCCTGCCCTTCCTCCAGGGTATTGATCAATTCTTCTCGCCGTTCAGCCCGTTCTTCTTCCTGGATGGCCCGGGCCGAGACGACGATATTCCTGCCGCCCTCGTCAAAGCGGGTGATTCGGAACGGCAGGCGGGCGCCGATGAACTCGCCGGCCGGATCGCTGCTGCGGCGCAGGCTGATCTGGGAGTAGGGGCAGAATGCCCGGACATTGCTGCCGAGGGTAATTTCGAATCCGCCCTTGATCTCCTCCTTCACCAGGCCTTCGACCGGGATGGCGCTGCGCCAGGCCTCTTCGAGGTGGTCGGCGTCGGAGCCGGAGCCGATACGGCGGGTGAAGAGACTTTCACCCGACCGGCTCTTGAGGAAATAGACCTCGATCGTATCGCCCACGGCCTTGGTCGGCTGGCCCGAACTGTCGGTGATCTCGGAGGCGTTCATGACCCCTTCGCTCTTGCCGCCGACATCGAGAAAGACCGACTCGCCGCTGATACCGACGATGGTCGCCGTGATCTTCTGGCCGGGGGCGATGCGCCGTAACTGTTTTTTCTCTTCCTGGTTGAAGAGGTCTGCAAAGCTGTCGTCTGTCATGCTCATGTTGTACCTGTTGAGTGCTGCTGATTGGTGGTATTTCCCTTCCTGCATGGACAGGCAGCGGGTGACCGCTGCGATCGTCAGGGAAGGGGCGCTCTGTAACGATATCCGGCCGGCACCGGGGCAAATCAGGTCGATATCTCCTCCGGTCCTCGTCTCCGGCCCGGTTCCGCCGCTCCAGGAACATCGCTCGGGCCATGCCTGCTTTGATTTCATTGTACCTGATGTGGGGAACGATGTCCGCAGGAGAGTGACATCCCGCCCCCGGTTGGCTGCCGGAGGCACACAGTTCAGGAGGAGTGGCGGATCGCCAGGGCCAGGACCTTTTCGTCATCCTGGAACAGCAGGCGTTTGCGGTGCAGATCGCCGAGAAACGCGTCGAGGGCCGAGATCGACAGGGGATGGAACCTCTGTTGAATCTCGGCTCTGGTTCTGATCCGCTCACAGTACAGATAGATCTCGCGGGAGCGCCCATACAGGCGATGATGGAGGGGCGAGCCGTCGATGCGTTCCTGGCGGATGATCAGGAACTCGCCGCCATCCCGATAGCTCAGGGCCGGCTGGTCGGGGTGGGGCCGGTTGCGGTGAAATTCATGCCAGGCCCCGATCCGGTCGGCGACGGGACGCCAGAGCTGTCGCTGACGGCGGCGGCCGCCGCGGTAATCCATGATCAGTGTGCCGATATCCTGAGCGATTTCGGGCGGCAGAAGAGCGCGATACCGGCGTTCCGGGGCCAGGCCGGAAATGCCGAAGGTGCGGGGGGCGCGACAGACCGGTGAGCCATGACCGAGGAAGAAGACGGCCTTGGCCAGCGGTCTGAAGGGGAGGAGAAGGTCGAGGTTGGCGAGGGTCTCGGCGACTTCCTCTGCCGTACTGCCGGGAAATTCGAGGATCAGATTGCCGTCGAGGCGGATCCCGGCGGCGGCGCTGTCCCTGATGATTGCGATGTTGTCGATGACGGTGAGGCCCTTGGCCATTTTCTGCAGCAGCGAGGTGGACAGTGCTTCGATTCCGACCTGGATAACGTGCAGCCCGCCGCTGCGGTAAGCGGCCAGCTGGTCCCGGTCGGCCGTGCCCCGGATTTCGGCGAAGAAGCGGCGATCCCGGGCGGACTGCCCCTGCCGGTGGAAGAACAGGTCGGCCTCCCGGGGTGGCAGGGCGTTGTCGGTGAAGAAGAAATCAAGGCACCTGTAGGCCTGGGACAGGGTTTCGACTTCGGCGGTCATCCTCGTTGCACTCTTGTGCCGGTAGCCCTGCCATTGGAGGTTGAGGTTGCAGAAGGCGCAGCGGTTCCACCAGCAGCCCCGGGAAAATTCCAGCGGCAGGACCGGGATGAAGGGGAGTTCGGGAAATACCGCTTTGATCTCGGTGAAGTAGGGGCGAAAATCAGGTATCGGCAGCAGATCGAGATCTTCCAGCTGATGACAGGGGGCAGTGGCAAGGACGGTTCGTCCGACGACGTGATTCCGGCAGTTCTGATGTTTCCCGGCGACAAAGGTGCAGAGGCCGAGGAGTGGCCGTTCTCCTTCGCCGTCGACGACGTAGTCGATCTGGGGAAAGTGGCGCAGCAGTCCCCGGCCGATTGTCCCGCTACAGGACGAGCCGCCGAAGACGACCGGGGCGCTGAAGCCTTGTTCCCTGATCAGGCGGGCAAGATAGAGCGACGACAGCAGCTGGCCGAAGCAGACGGAAAAACCGAGCAGCCGGCAGGCGGAAAAATCCTGGCGGGCCAACCAGCTGCGGCAGGCCGAGTCGATCGCGACGACGAGCTCGTCATAGTCGGGAAGGTTCCCGCCCACGCCACTCTGACGGAGACTTTCCCTGAACAGCCGGCGCGCCTTATCCCGCTGCCCGGGAAAGACC
This sequence comes from uncultured delta proteobacterium, assembly GCA_963847035.1. GTDB lineage: Bacteria > Desulfobacterota > Desulfobulbia > Desulfobulbales > Desulfocapsaceae > Desulfoprunum. Next base: position 87,246 of record CAWJYH010000003.1, read on the forward strand.
AGCGGGGCGAACAGGGCTTCGCCGGCCCAGCTGGTCTGCGAAATCCGCCGGTAGACATCGATCCCGATCGCGGCGGCGATATGAAGGAAGGGGTGGAGGGTCGTGATTTCCGCCTCCATCTCCCGTTCGACATAGGCCTTCAGGGCGGCGAGTTGGAGCGATGGCCGGTTGAACAGGGCCCAGGGCATCGAGATCAGCGTCGCCCTGAAGCAGGAGGCGGAGGCGCTGGCGGTCATTCGTTGTGCTGGATGATCTCGGTGCCTTCCGGTGGGATGAAGGTGAACAGGGCCGACAGGGCCTGCTCATCCTTGCCGTTCGAGCGGATTCTCCTCGACATGACTGAGGGTCAGGACGGTCAGGGTGTCGAACTGATCGCGGATCTCGATGCGCCGGATCAGTGAATCGGCGCCGATCCACAGATGGATGTCCTGCACCGGCGATTCGGACGATCTGGGGACCAGCTGGATGACCTGCAGATCCTAGTGTTCGGTATCGACGATGTTCTTGTTGGGACCGAGGATGGCGAAATCATCGGCGAGTTTGCCGGAGCCGGTAAAAAACGAGTAGGTCATATCCTCCTCGATGGCCTTCGCCGGGGAGATCATCATCTGCTGCAGATTCTCGAAATACATGGAAAAAGTCGTTCCGTCACTGACCAGTACCTGCCTTTCCGGGCTGTCGTAGTCCCAGCGCATCCGCTTCGCCCCTCCGGTCTTGAGAAAGATCGCCCTGCCGCTGCCCTCGCGCGGCCGGCCGGCCATCTGTCCTGTGGTCGATTGAACGAACGAGAAGGAGAGGCTGTGCATCGCGTCATAGCGCTCCTGCAGTCGGGCGGCGACCGTGCCGGGCGGGTCGGGGAAGTTGGCCTCGGCCCGGGTTTGTGCCGGTCGGGCGGAAAGAAGGACCAGGAACAGGAAGGCGAGGAGGACGACATGACGGCTGGCGTGAAACGGCTTCATACAAGCTCGAGCTCCAATGGACGGTTGAAGATTTTGGCGGCGACCTGCTGTGCCGACTCGGTCAGGTCGGTGACGAAATACCTCCGGGTTGCCGGTTGATGACCGTTTTTTCTGACGAGATCGGGATGGTCGGTGAGAAAGTGCTGCAGGTAGTGAGCGGTCTCGATCGACGAATCGACGAGGTTCACCCGGTTGCCGATACGCGGCTGGATCAGATCGGTCAGCAGCGGATAATGGGTGCAGCCGAGGACCAGGGTGTCGATCTGTTTGTCCTTGAAAGGATGGAGATAGCGGCGAAGGATCATCTTGGTCTCGCGCTGGTTGATCCAGCCTTCTTCGACCAGCGGCACGAGAAGCGGGCAGGCCTGGGAGAAAACCTTGAACTCCGGTGCCAGAGCGGTGATCGACCGCTCGTAGATATTGCTCCTGACCGTCGCCCTGGTGCCGATAATGCCGACGCGGCCGGTGCGGCTGCGGGAAAGGACCGCCTGGACGGCCGGTGTAACGACCTCGATGATCGGCACCTTGAACTCCTGGCGGAGGCGTTCGGTGGCGACACTCGATGCGGTGTTGCAGGCGATGACGATGAGGTGCGATCCCTTTTGAAGCAGGAATTCGGTGTTGCGCAGGGAATAGTCGATAATGGTCTCCGCGCTCTTGGTCCCGTATGGGGTCCTGGCGATATCGCCGAGATAGAGGATGGAATGATCGGGCAGGAGCTGCTCGACAGCCCTGGCCACGGTCATGCCGCCGATGCCTGAATCGAAGATGCCAATCATGAATGTCTGTGGAAGAAAGGTGGAACCGCTGCATGCGGTAGCGGGAGATGCTGCGGAAATAATAACGATGAAGGCTTGCTATACCAGAAAAGAAACGAAACGACAAGCAGGCCGTTTTCGTCCAGGCGGTTGCCGGGAATCCGGGCAGATCGGACCGGGGGCGCCGGCGGAAGGGATGATTTTTCCCGACCCATTTCCACTGGCTGTTGACAGCGGCGGACGGGAGAATTATTTTAGCTCCAGTTTTGGAAGGGGGCCGTCTCCGGACAGAGGAGGCGGCGGTACAATCTGAATCGGACCGTAGGTCCGTGCAACCATAGTCAAGGAAGTACGATAATGCCTGTCTACGAATACGAATGCAGCGATTGCCACAAGATTTTTGAGGTCCAGCAGAAGCTATCGGACGCACCGCTGAGTGTCTGTCCGGAGTGCGACGGATCGGTCAAAAAGCTGATGTCGATGAGTTCCTTCCGGCTCAAGGGCGGCGGCTGGTATGCCGATGGCTATTCGAGTTCCTCCAACGGTGTCGGCAAATCGGCCCCGGCGGCCGCCGCTTCCTGCCCGTCAGGCGGTGGTTGTGCCGGTTGCCCGGCGGCGAGCGCCAGTTAAAGTTTTTCTTCTCCTATCCCGCTGATGCCGTGGTCTTTGTGGTAACGACGACCATGGCATCGCCGTACGAATAGAACCTGTAGCCTTCCCTGACCGCTGTTTCATAGCACAACAGCAGGGTTTCGCGTCCGCAGAGCGCCGAAACCAGGAACATCAGCGATGAGTTCGGCAGGTGGAAATTGGTGATCAGGCAGTCCACGACCTTGAAGGCAAAGCCCGGATAGATATAGAGATCGCACCAACCTTCGACCCCAGCCGGGGTGGCGTGGTGCCGTCCCGCCGCGAACTCGAGGGCCCGCACGGTCGTGGTGCCGACGGCCCAGACCCGGCCGCCGCTTTCCCTGGTCCTGGAGATCAAGGCCATAGTTGCGGCAGAGACCTCGGCATATTCGGCATGGATCTTGTGATCCCTGATCTCCTCCGTCCGCACCGGCGCGAAGGTGCCGTATCCGACATGCAGGGTGATGGTCGCCAGTTGCACGCCCTTGCCTTTCAGGGCCTGCAGCAATGCCTCGGTGAAATGAAGGCCGGCGGTCGGTGCGGCGACGGCTCCGGGACGGTGGGCATAGACCGTCTGGTAGCGCTCGCGGTCCGCTGCGGTTGTCCCCTCCCGACGCAGGATGTAGGGCGGCAGAGGGACCTGGCCGCAGGCGGACAGAGTCTGAGCGATGTCTTCGCCTTCCCCGAATTCCATCTCGAGGCGCGCCTTGCCGTCGGCCAGGAGCTCGATGACCGTGCAGCCCAGACCGCCGTCAAGGAACAGGCGGCTGCCGGGCTGCGGCCGCTTCGAACTCCGGAGCAGGGCCGTCGCCCGTGCCGGGCCCGCCGGTCCGCCGACGCGGGCGGGGAACTCGAGGAGAAAAACCTCGATTCTGCCGCCGCTGTCCTTTCGTCCCTGCAGCCGCGCCGGGAAGACCCTGGTGTCGTTGACGACCAGCAGGTCGCCGTCGTTCATCAGGTCGACGATGTCGGCAAAGCGCCGGTGGCTGATGATCCTGCTGTCGTTGTCAAGGACCAGCAGGCGGGAGTTGTCGCGGCGGTCGGCCGGATGCTGGGCGATACGCTCCGCCGGCAGGTCATAGTCGTACGCGGAAAGGATGAAATCCTGTTGCATGTGGGTGGTGTTTTCAGTAGTAAGAAATGAGATGGAGATCGCCTCCGTTTCCGCCGATGCAGGAAGTCTGGGGCGGAGACCGGGCATACTACCTGGGATCTGTCAGTGAGGGGGCTGCTTTAGATACCATGTTCCTGGCTGTTGCCGCAACTGAAATGGAAATGGCGCCCCTGGGCCGGTTGATCGCCGCCTCTACGGCCCCCTGCGTGACCCTCGTCGCCGGGGTGGGACCGGTCGAGTCGGCCCTGCGGACGGTGCGGTTCCTCTGCACCGATGGGCGGCATATCCGCGGAATCGTCAACTTCGGCGTCGCCGGCGCCTATGCCCACCTCGAGGGATCGCCGGCGGCCGCACTCCTTGATGTCTGCCTGGCCGAGCGGGAAGTCGCCGGGGACTTCGGCATCTGCTACGGTGACAACATGGATTATCTGCCGAAGGAGCTGACCGGCCGGATCGCCTATGACATCGACCGCTCGCTGCTGCTCCAGGCCGGCCTCATCCTCCAATGCAACGGCCTTCATCCCCATGTCGGGACCTTTATCACCGTCAATGCCGTGTCCGGCACCAGGGCCCGCGGCGAGAATCTGCGGCAGCAGTGGCAGGGGTTGTGCGAAAACATGGAAGGCGCCTCGATAGCCCGGGTCGCCGAGGTCTTTGGTCTGCCGTTTCTCGAGGTCCGCTGCATATCGAACATGGTCGAGAACCGGAACCCACAGAACTGGCGGCTGGACGAGGCCTGTGAGATTGGAGCCGGAGCCGCCTCGCTTCTCCTCCGTGAACTGGAACTGTCATGAAACCGCTCTCTTTAGGCTACTCGCCCTGCCCCAACGACACCTTCATATTCTATGGCCTCAGCCATGGGGCCATCGATCTTGATGGATTGAAATTCGGCCGGCCGCACCTGGAGGATGTCGAGACCCTCAACTCCTGGGCCCTGGCCCATCGCCTCGATGTCACCAAGATCTCCTGCCATGCCCTGGGCCATGTCAGTGACGAATACTGCGTCCTTGCCGCCGGCGGCGCTCTTGGCCGCGGTTGTGGACCGCTGGTGGTCGCCGCCTCCCCGATTGCCGTCGCCGACCTTGCCGGTCGACGGGTGGCCATCCCCGGCCGCCTGACCACCGCCGCCCTGCTGTTCCGCCTGTTCCAGCCGGCCTCCACAGACCTGGTCGAGATGCGATTCGACCGGATCATGGGGGCAGTCCGCCGGGGAGAGGTCGATGCCGGGGTCATCATCCACGAAAGCCGATTCACCTACCCCGAAGAAGGGTTGATCTGTCTCCAGGATCTCGGCCAGTGGTGGGAGACGGTCTCCGGCCGGCCGATTCCGCTCGGCTGCATCGTCGCCAGGCGGAGCCTGGGGAATGCGATGATACAGCGAATCGAGCGAGTGGTGGCCGCCAGCGTCGCCTATGGTTTCCGCTGTCCTGAGGAATGCCTGCCGTATATACGGGCCCACAGCCAGGAGACCGCGGTGGAGATCGTGGAGAATCACATCCACCTGTATGTCAACGATTTCTCCCGTAATCTTGGTGACGAAGGAATGGCGGCGATAAGCGCCTTCCTCCAGCGCGGGCGGGCCGCCGGGATTCTGCCGCCGGGGACAGCCGGCCAGGCCCCCCTCTTTGCCTGTCAGCTCGGGGACAGAGAATGAACGGCGCCGGCGGCAGGATGACGGAGTGCGGGGGGTTGCCTGTCTTTCGTCTGGTATCGGAGGACGGCGGCAACGGCTGGGACTTCGGCCGTTCGCTGGCCAGCGAGATTGCCGGTCGGGGGCTGCGGCTCCTGATCGTCTGTTTTCCGCCGGGGACAGAGCCGACGCCGCTTCCTCTCCGTCCCATGGGGCGGTGTGGGCCGCAGTGGCGGACGGGCCTGACGGTGTTCGTCGCTCCACGGTTTCCCGCTTCGAGGCGGTGGATAATCGCCATGCCTTGCCGCTGTTGACTGATCTGGCCCTCCACCATGATCTTGTCCTGGTCGACGGCGACTGCGGCCTGCCCCTCAATACCCTGCGGCTGGCAACGAAGGAGAACCTGGAGGCAGGAGCCGGGGTGACCGCCGCTCTGCGAACGGCCGATCCCCGCCAGGGGGTTGCGGTCTGTGCCGATTTTCTCCTTTCCTGGCTCGACGAGATCTGGCGGGCGGTGCCGGTCTGGGCCTGTGTCCTGATCGGCGGCCGGAGTTCGCGGATGGGGCGGCCGAAGCACCTGCTCGAAAAACCCGGCGGCCGGACCTGGCTGGAGGATACGGTCGAGATCCTGCGGCCGCATGTCGAAAGGGTCGTCCTTGCCGGTCAGGGGGAGATCCCCTCCTCTCTCCAGGATCTGACCCGGATTGCCGATGTGCCGGATCTCGTCGGGCCCCTGTCGGGAATCCTGGCCGTCACGCGCTGGCAGCCGGACGTCACCTGGCTTCTCGTCGCCTGCGATATGCCCTCCCTGACTTCCCCGGCATTGCAGTGGCTGCTTGACCGGCGCCGGCCAGGACGATGGGCCGTTATCCCGCGACGGAAGGCCGACATCCATGTCGAACCGCTTTTCGCCTGTTATGACCGGCGCTGCCGAACGCTGTTCGAGGAACTGCGACTCGCGGGTTCCCTCCGGATCGGGATGATCGCCCACAACGTCGATGTCTACCACCCCGTCATCCCTGAGCAGTATCTTCAGGCCTGGGACAACATCAACACCCCGTTGGAATTCGAACAGTACCGCGACGTCTGCGGCAGCGACCGGGGGCGGACGGGGGAGAGGCTGATGTCTGCGTATGACGAACAGTGCGCCGAAGATTTCCGCCGGATCAGGAGCCGGATCGAGCGGTATTTCGTGAATCTGCGGACAGCCTGTCCGTATGGCCTTCCTTTCGTTGCCACGTTTCACCAGGCGATGCTGTGCCCGATCGAAGAGCGGGTCATGGAATTATTCCTTGCCGCCGGCTACCGGCGCAACGGCAACTGCCTCTATACCATGCACTGCGCCGACTGCACGGCCTGTATCGCGATCCGTCTCGATGTCAGGGAATTCCGGCCCAACAGAAACCAGCGGCGGGTGCGGAAAAAGAATGTCGATGTTGCATGGAGTGTCGAGGACCTGGTCCAGGATCGGGAAAATCACCATCTCTGTCAGAAGTTTCTCGAACGGCGGTATCCGCAGAAAAACAACACCGCCGAAGGATATTACGAAAGTTTTTTCCTCAACGGCATTGTCGACAGCCGCCGGATCGAATTTCGCCTGGCAGGCCGTCTCATCGGCGCTTCGATTGTCGATTTCGGCAGGAACTGGGTCAATGCCGTCTATTTCTATTTCGATCCCGACGAGTGCGGCCGCAGCCTTGGCACCTACAACATCATCACCCTTGTCGATCTGTGCCGGAAGTGGAACATCCATTACATCTATCTCGGCTACTACATCCGCGATGTGGCGGCGATGAGCTACAAAACCGCGTTCAAACCGTATGCCCTGCTGGAGGACGGGCAGTGGCGGTCGTATCGATCGTAGCCCGCCGTCCGGATGTTTGACGAAAGATTTTGATCTGTGATAAAATGAGCTGAGGCATGAGTGCCACGACTTTTTTTAAATTGGTATTCCATGATGGGGGTGGACCAATGAAAAAATGGCACATGGAGGGCATTGTCAAGGCGGATAACTCGTACGGCCGCCGATTGATCGTACCTGATGAAGGGCAGATGTATGCCCGGATACGGCAGTATCGATCGTCGGTTTCGCAGGAATGTCTACTGGTCGCCACGATCCGCAACATCGCCGGCTGGTTCCTTCGTTTGATCTGATCGCAGTTCAGCGTACCGGCCGGAATCAGATACGGCCAGGATTTTCTTCGAAACCGGTGAGGCCATGAACTCAACCTGCGAGGCCCTGTTCTTCGAGCAACACGGTGACGCTGTCCGTTGCGGCCTGTGTGCCCACCATTGCCTGATCGACGAGGGAAAACGGGGGATCTGCGGTGTCCGGGAAAACCGGGGGGGAAGCTGGTCTCGCTCGTCTACGGCAACCTGGTGGCCGAGCATGTCGATCCTATCGAAAAAAAACCGCTGTTTCATGTCCTGCCGGGCAGCCTGTCTTACTCGATCGCGACGATGGGCTGCAATTTCCGCTGCCGGCACTGTCAGAATGCTTCGATCTCCCAGGTCGACAGCCGGTCCGGCGATCTCCCCGGCGTCATCAGGACTCCCGAGAGTGTCGTCAAGGCGGCGCAGCGTCATGGTTGCCAATCGATCAGCTATACCTATGTCGAACCGACGATATTCTTCGAGTTCGCCTATCGCTGCAGTGTTCTCGGGGCGGAGCAGGGTCTGAAGAATATTTTCGTGTCCAACGGCTACATGAGCAGACAAGCCGCGGAGATGGTGGCGCCGGTCCTGACCGCGATCAATGTTGACATCAAGTCCTTCAGCGATCAGTTCTACAGGAAGGTCTGCAGCGCGAGGCTGCAGCCGGTGCTCGACACCGTCGAACTGCTGCATGGGCTCGGGGTGTGGGTCGAGGTCACGACCCTGATCATCCCCGGCATGAACGATTCACCTGCAGAACTGGCAGCGATCGCCTCGTTCCTGGCGGCAATCGACCGTACCATCCCCTGGCATGTCACCGCCTTTCATCCGTCGCACCGGATGCCCGATGTCCCCCCCACCCCGCGTTCATCTCTGCAGACCGCCGCCCGCATCGGTCGGGACAAGGGGCTGCTGCACGTCTATGAAGGCAACATCGGCGTCGGCGGCGAGGACACGGTCTGCAGCGGCTGCGGTTCCACTGTGATCAAGCGGAGGGGATTTCAGGTGCTGGCGAACCGCCTCGCCGGGGGCGCATGCCCGGAGTGCGGCGCCCGTCTTGCCGGGGTCTGGGACTGATTGCCGCCCTCGTCTTTATAATCACCCCCTTTGTCCTGCCCTCAGCGTTCACTGGTCTTTTCTCTGCCTGGCAAACAGGTAGCCGCTGATCCTTGTCAGCAGGATGGCGAACAGGGCTGCAGCCACCCCGAGCAGAACATCGAAATAAGGGGGCGCGGCCAGGGCGATGCGGATGATCAGGGTCGACAACGCAAATCCCGAGTTGCGAAAGATCGCGGCGAAATTGGGGTGGAAACACTGGGAGATGAGGACGACGAGAATGTCGGTCAGGATCAGTATCGTATAGAATTCATGAAGGAAATCCGTCTCCCGGGTGCCGAAATACGTTTCGATGCCGCTGTCGATTCCCATGGTGCAGAAGACCAGGAGCAGGATCAGGGCGATGCCCTTCTTGGCGGCGACGAAGCTGTACAGATCGACGGGGCGCATGGTCTCGTCGGCGGTCCTGGCCTGGATCCGGTAATAGTATCCCAGCAGGGCGAAGATCAGCAGGGCGCCGAAGCCGTTGGAGAGGATGTGGAGAATCGCCACCTCATTGCCGGCGAACGAGATCGGTTCCGGAAACTGGGACAATTCCTTGAAGGCATTCCGCATCAGGATCAGCGACAGGATCTCGAACTGCTTGCCGACGGAGCGGCTGAACGAACAGGGGAGGGTGAAGATCAGGCTGATGACCTCGAGGATCAGCACGACGGTGAATGCAGCCTGGACGGCATAGAAATGATTGCCGGGAACATACCGGGCGACGGAACCGGAGAGATAGCCCTGGCGCTTGAGTTCGATACCGATCAGACTGACGATGAAGAACATGACCAGCAGGACCGATATCTTCCTGTGCATCTTTTCATGTTCCCAGAGATGATGCAACGGGTCGAAGAGATAGGTGATGCGCTCGTAAAGAAAATTCATGGCAGGCGGATCGGAAGAGGCGACATCCGGAGAAGGGAAGTGGTGGGAGAAAAGTACTCCACGAAATCAGTCTCTGCCAAAGACGTCAGAGGCCCGGCAATGCAATGCCCCGGTCCCCCGTTCCGGCAGTTTCCGAGTGCCGCCTAGTCATGGCGCTATCGGTGGGAAGGCGGGACAGGCTCAGACGGCTACGTCGCTCTGGACGTCAGCGGAAGCAGTTTCGAGGCTGATGACGAACTCGGTCCAACCCCAGGAGGCGTTCATGATCTCGACACCGACACTTTTCCGGGTGCTGTCCGTTTTCGTCCAGCACGGCCTGGCCAGTATCTTGAAATTTTTCCCCTGGCCGGAAACGACGATCGACAGGCGCTGATTGGTGTCGCATTTGAGCCGAAGATCAGTCAACCTCAGTCCAAAACGTGACAGGTCAGTCACCATTCCGGAATAAAAACCTTTGCCGCTGGATACATCCGCCGAGAGGCCATTGATAGTCATCCGTTGGTACCGTCGATTTTCCATGTCTTCCACGTGTTGTTCCGGGCGACCAGGCGCCGAAAAGAGTTGTGCCGTGTACCACCCTGTTTGAATCCCTGAGACGACCAGTTATCCCTCCTGTCCCGCCGGGCAGGCAGCACATGCCACGCGTGTGCGCCGTCAGACAGGATAGTCGCCAAGGCCCGGAAAGAGTGGGTTTATTTGAAAATTGTATTGTTCTCATTTAAATTCTACGTAATTTCCTGCTGTTTGACAAGGAATAAGATCAGCCGCCGGGGGAGAGGAAAACACAGTCCCTCCTGACCGGCAATGGGATGGGATGAAGCTGTCTGCGTTCGTGCGTCGGCAACAGCACATGTTCCGGGAGTGCCTGAGATCAGGTCGGATTGACGACCAGATTGTGGAGATGAGATCGGATTGCGCCGGGGCGGGGAATATTCTTTTACTTCCTGAGATCAATCGGTATGATGGCGCAGGAGTTCGGACCGTGCCGAAATGCCCGCAATGGTTGGATGACTTCGGCTTCTCCTGATAATCTCGAGGCGAGAATACGATGGACCGGAAATATGTTCTCTGGATGACGCTGCTCGTCCTGGTTCTGCCTGTGCCGCTGCCGGCCGGCCAGCTCAACTGGATGGGGCACTGGAAGGGCGAGGACAAGCGCGAACTGCTGGTCCATGAGGTCAAGAGACAGTACGAGTTCCTCCACCCGGAGATGACGGTCAATCTCCGCTTCGATGTCGATATCGAAGGGGAGGGCGAGTATTACAAGATGAAGGTCGCTCACAAAATTGTCGAGATGATCAAGACCGGCAGGATCGAATGGGACATCGTCTTCTGCGATATCCCTGTCTATAACCATGTTGCCGATCTGCTGAACGATCCGCTGTGGGGGCGGAAACATCTGGTCGATTTCGCCACTGTCCCCGGCTTTCTCGCGAGTCAGAAAGACTTTATCGTCAAAACACCGTACTACCGGGAACGGATGGGCGGAATTTTTGCCGGCCCCCACATCGAAGGGATCGTCTTCTGTCTTTGGTACACCAGGCAGGTGGCGGAGAAAACGGGGATCGCGGTCAAAGAGAGGGGGATGACGAGCGACGACTTCCTCGCCTACGCCAGGGCGCTTGCCGCCTACAACAAGGAACACGGGACCTTCATCCCGTTCCTTCATCTGAGTTCCTTCAACAGGATCGAGGCCCTGTTCGAATATCTCTTCAAGAGTCAATTTTCCGACCCTGAATTCGTCATACAGGAGAAGTATGATCAACGGAAGGCCGAAGCCTTCCTCGCCACCCTGGAAATCTTCGAGCAACTCTCGCACTACCAGCCTGTGATCAACGCCGATTGGCGGACCCACGATTGGCGGGACTGCGAACACGACTTCCTGGCCGGCGGCAGTCTCTTCCTGCCCGGCGGGACCTACATGTACAGCCATTTTCGCGGCGTTTCGCCGCAGGCATTTCAAAACGGCATCCCGGTCGAACTACCCTACGTCAAGCAGCCGAACGGGCTGGTCGGCCATTTTGTCAACGCCTTCGCGGTCATGAAAAGAAGTCCCAACCGCCAGGCGGCGATCGATCTGTCGATGATGTGGGCAGAGCCGGAAATCGCCGAGAAATGGGTGGAATATACGAGAAATCCGACCGGCATCCGCGGCAACCTCCAGGAACCGGTGCTGGGCAGGGTCGCGGGGGATGTCTATGGGGATTTCCTCTACGACATGGAACTGCAGTACAGTACGCTGCCGATGCGCAATTTTCGTGCCCCAACCTATGTTTTCGGCAAGGGGATTCCGGTCGGCGAAGAAAAATTTCGCAACGGTCTGGTCCTGATTCTCGAGGGAAAGCTCAAGGCCAGGGACTATTACCAGGCGCTTGTCCGTCAGATCCGGCAGTGACGCAGACGAACCTGTCTTCAAGATGAGGGCCGGATACCTTCGACATGCCATGATCACCCGGCCCCGGAAGGATCAAAACCATCCCGCCTTTTCCCGATATGCCCCGGTCGGGAAAAGTTTTCATACAGTAGATTGATTATGCGATTGATCGAGCGCATCAGGCTGAACATCCCCGTCAAAATTCTCCTTGCCATCCTGGCCATCGAGGTCGTCCTGCTGATGGTGATGGGCATATTCTACAGTTCGCGGTTCAATCAGGAAATCGACAGCTCTATCGCCGACAAACTGGCCCTTCCCGGGGTGCTGATGAACCAGCGGGCCCTGCCCTATGACAAGGTCGAGGACCTGCGAGCGCTCAGTGATCTGGTGCAGGAAAAGGTCGTCGACGCCTTTATTTTCGGGCGGGAAGGGAAAATTTTCTTTCATTTTGAACCGTCCCGGGAGGGCAGGGTATTCACCGATTTTCTGCTGGAGGAGGAAAAAGGCGTTTTCACTCTGGATATGGATCAGGCCCGGCAATATGCCTTTGTCGACAAGAGCGGGGCGCACTACATTTCGCACGTGACCCCCTTGAAAGCCAACGGCAACTTTCTGGGAGGCCTCTATGTCAGGATCTCGGCCGATGCGATCAAAGACTCGAAGATGGGGCTCGTCCTGTTCTTCTGTTTCGGGGCCGCTCTGGCGATCATCCTGACGACACTGATCTCGGCGTTTCTGATCCACCGGATGGTCGTTCCGCGCATCATCGAGGCCTTGTCGATTCTGAAAAGGTATGCCGCCGGTGATTTTAGCGCCCGGATTGTCAATCCCGGCGTACCCGACCAACTCGGTCAGTTGATGCGGCAGGTCAATACCCTGCTCGAAGCGATCGAAGACTCCACCTGCAAGCTGCAGGCGCTCAATCTGGCGGCGAAGGAATTCTCCCGGGCCGATAACAGGGAGGAGGTTTTTCGTATCGCCGCCGGCAAGATCGAGGAAAACCTGCCGGTCCGCCGGCAACGGGATCAACGAGACGCCAACTTCCTGCTCACCCTGCCGGTCACTCGTCTGCACGGTGCCGCCAACGGGTCTTCCCTCCAGTTTGTCGCCCAGACCGACGGCCGGCAGCTGTCACCGGGAGAAGCCGGTTTCGTCAAGGCCCTGTCCGGCCTGATGGAAAGCGCCCTCGAGCGCATCGAGGCCTTCCACAGAATCAGCGAGGCGGAGGAAAAATACCGGGATCTCTTCGTCTCGGCGCTGGAGGGGATCTACCGCGCCCGACCGGACGGCACCCTGGTTGAAATCAACCCGGCGCTTGCGTCGATGCTGGGATACGATTCCGTCGAGGATCTGTTCGCTTTCAGTGGCAGTTTGGCCGGGAGATATGCCGGCGCCGAGGATTATCAGGAACTGCTGCGGCAATTGATGCAGGAAAAAAAGATCCAGGAATACGAGATGCCGTTGCTGCGCCGGGACGGCTCGGTCTTCCAGGCCTCGATCAGCGCCCGCCTGGTCATGGACAAAGACGGGGCGATGCCGCTCATCGAGGGACGGGTCGTCGATATATCGGAGAGAATGCGGCGGCAGCAGGAGGAACAGGAGCGATTGGCGGCCGATGCGGTGACGAAGGCCAGGCTTCGGCTGGTCGAGGATCTCGAGCACAAGAATCAACAGCTTCACGATGCCCTGGCTGACCTCAAAAACACGCAACAGCAGCTCGTCCAGTCGGAAAAGATGGCGGCAGTCGGTATGACCGCTGCCGGCGTCGCCCATGACCTCAACAATATCCTGGCCGGCGTTATCAGCTATCCTGAATTGCAGCTGGCGACCATGCCGGCCGACAGCCCGTTCCGCGTTCCACTTGAGGCCATTCTCGCCTCCGGCAGGCGTGCCGCCGCCGTCGTTGCCGATCTGCTCACCCTGGCCAAAGGCAGTGCCCGAATGAAGCAGAATGTCGCGCTTTGCTCCCTGGTGAAGGAATATATGGAGTCGGCGGAGTTCCAGACGATGATACGGCGGTATCCGCAAGTGCGGGTGCAGGTGGTCGATGAATCGCATGACGCCCTGATCAACTGCTCTCCGGTCCACATCCAGAAGGTTATCATGAACCTGGTGATGAACGCGGTCGAGGCCCTTGATGCCGATGGCGGATCGGTCGTCGTCAGGACCTCGTGCCAGGAGGCGGAACAGACCGGCGACCTGAGTGACGGCAGTCTGGCGGTGCTGGAGGTGGGCGATGACGGACCCGGTATCCCCGAGGAAAATCAGGCCCATATCTATGAGCCCTTCTATACCCGCAAGATCATGGGCAAGAAGGGAACAGGGCTCGGCCTGACCGTCGTCTGGAACGTCGTCAAGGAGCATGGGGGACGGCTTGAGCTCGACAGTGGGGCGAAAGGGACCACGTTCCGCGTCTTTCTGCCCGTTGAAGAACGACCGGAGAGCGATGATCGTTTCGTGGATGAAACGATCGATCTGCAGGGGCGGGGGACGATCCTCGTGGTCGACGATGAGCCGTTGCAGCGCGATATCGCCACCAGGATGCTGACGACCTTCGGTTACGAGGTCGTGACGGTGGCGAGCGGCGAGGCGGCGATCGAGCTGCTCCGCCGGCGATCGGTCGATCTTGTCGTCCTTGATATGCTGATGCCGCCCGGGATCAACGGCCTGCAGACCTACCGGGCGATCATCGCCATTCACCCCGGTCAGAGAGCCCTGATTGTCAGCGGTTTCTCGGAAAGCGGCGATGTCAAGGCGGCGATGGAGCTCGGGGTCGGCGGGTTTGTCAAGAAACCGTACACGATGAACCAGATCGCCCGGGCGATCAAGAACGAGATGGAGCGACGGCCGGCATCGGCGTGATTGCCGGACGCCGCTATGTGTCCTTTTTTTCCTGTTCTTCCTGCTGCTGCCTCAGGCCCGCCCACCAGTCGAGACGTTTTTTGATCTCCTTTTCGAAGCCGAAGGTCGAAGGCCGATAATAGGTCTTTTCCTCCATCTGCTCCGGAAAACAGCGCTGATAGCTGTAGCGGTTGGCGAAATCGTGCGAGTAACGGTAGCCCCGGCCGTATCCCAGGTCCTGCATCAGTGCGGTGGGGGCGTTGCGGATATGCAGCGGCACCCTGAGACCACTGGTGGCGACGGCGTCGGCCTTGGCCAGGTTGTAGGCGACCTCGGTGGCATTGCTCTTCGGGGCCGTTGCCAGATAGACGACGAGCTGGGTCAAGGCGGTACTGGCCTCCGGCATGCCGAGAAAGTGGACCGTGTCTTTGACCGCGATGGCCTGCACCAGGGCCTGCGGGTCGGCCAGCCCCACATCCTCGGTGGCCAGCCGCACCATTCTCCGGGCGATATACATCGGGTCCTCGCCGGCCTCGAGCATCCGCGCCAGCCAGTACAGGGCCGCCTGCGGATCGCTGCCGCGGATCGACTTGTGCAGGGCCGAGATCAGGTTGTAGTGCTCTTCGCCCCCCTTGTCGTAAAACAGTGAGCGGTGCGACAGGGCCTGTCTCGACCGTCTCGGCGTCGATGCGGTCGCCGCGGTCGGCGTTGCGACAGACCATCTCCAGGTTGTTGAGGGCCCGACGGCCGTCGCCGCCGGCTTTGGCCGCCAGCAGGGCGAGGGCCGCGTCGTCGAGATGCAGGTCGCGGCCGACGAGGGAGAAGGCCCGTTCGAGAATGCTCTTGATCTCGCCGTCGCTGAGCGGTTCGAGGACGAAGACGTGACAGCGGGAGAGCAGCGCGGGGATGACCTCGAACGAGGGGTTCTCGGTGGTGGCGCCGATGAGGATGATCGCCCCCGACTCGACGTAGGGGAGGAAGGCATCCTGCTGCGACTTGTTGAAGCGGTGGATCTCGTCGATAAAGACGATGGTCCGCCGGCCCTCGGCGAGAAGGAGCCGGCGGGCCTTTTCCATCAGCTCCTTGACCTCGGTGATTTTGACCAGCACGGCGCTGAACGGGACGAAGGCGTGCCGGGTCTTGCGCTCGATGATCCGGGCCAGCGTCGTCTTGCCGGTGCCGGGAGGGCCCCAGAAGATGCACGAGCTGTAGCTGTCCTGGTCGATCATCCGCCTGAGCATCGACTCCGGCTGCAGCAGTTTGTCCTGGCCGCAGAGATCGGCCAGTTCCCGGGGCCTGGCCCTTTCGGCCAGGGGGATATCACGGGCTGTGTCCTCTTCGCCGGTCATCGGCAGCTGTCTGGGCATGGTTCCGTCCGTGTCTGTGGGAGGAAAAGCGTCACTGTCGGGGCGTGCGCCGGTAGAGCGCGGCCAGGGTCTCGTAGCGGCGGCGATTGACCCCCAGATCGGAGTAACCGAGGCGCGAAGCGGAGCGGAAATGGACGGTGCGGCTGCTCTCGTCGAGGTGGAACTCGACATCGTCGCGAAAGCCGAGCGTGGCGCTGCTGAACACGCAGTGGATGTATGACGGGGTATCGGTGACGATTGTGACCTTGCCCGGATAGCCGGCGATAGCCTGCCGCAGGGCCTTGTGCGTTTCCTGCCGGTCGCCTGAAAACGGGAGTGGCGCCACGTAGCGTTGTTCGTCCTCTGACCGGCTCGAGACCGCATTGGGGGTGAAGGGCAGCGGCGACAGACGTCCCTGGCGCAGGCCGATGTTCGCCGGCGTCCGGGTGTTTTTGAGGATGGCGAGGACCAGAACGATGGCGAGGGCCAGGGATAGGATCAAAATCGTCTTGTCTGTCATCAGTCGGAGCTCCTGTTGGCTGGTGAAGGTTGGCTGCCGCCGGGCCCTGCAGCGGATCGGCCCCTGCTCCTCCCGACAGGACGGCGATCCTGGCAACTTGCACCGCCTTGCTGAGCGATCCTTTGTGGCGATCGGCGATCGATAGCTGCGGTCGCCGGTCTCAGTTGTTGAGGATGGCGGCAATCATTTCCCGGCGTTTTTCGGGGGAGAGATAGGGGGTCATCCGCACCTCGAGGACCTTCGCCTGGCGCTCCAGCCGGCGGCCCATCGCCGATTCGACCTGGGCGATCAGGTCATCGATTTCGCACGGTTTTTTCAGGTAGTTGAAGGCCCCTTGCCTGATCGCCTCGACCGCCGTGGTGACAGTTGCCTGGCCGGTCAGCATGATGACCTCGACCAGGGGGTGGCGCTTCTTGATGGCATGAAGGGTTTCGATCCCGCCCATGCCGGGCATCGCCACATCGAGTATGACGATATCAACGTCACCTTCCTCCAGCCGCTGCAGGGCGGTCGCCCCCTCCGTCGCCGTGGTTACCGGGAACCCGCGTTTATTCAGGCGCTGGGCCATTATTTCGGTGAATTCCCTTTCATCATCGACGAGAAGAAGTGAAATATCGGGGATGGAACGTGTCATGGCGCTATCAGTGGCGGAGAATTCGATCATCGTTATGGGTGGCCTTGACTACAGTATTGATTTCATGTCGGCGGTGCAAGGAGGAAATGGGCGGCCGATGAAAAATCGGGTGTCTGGGGGCGCGGGACAGGTCGCCCCGCATTCGAACGGTTGAAGTCGGCACGCCTGAAAGTACTGGACAGGGGGCGTTGATTGCTTCTATCATCGTAGGGTAAGATGAACACACCGGCAACTCTACCGCAGTGGCGTTGTATTCGGATACACCCTGAGAAAGACGCCGGTGGATTGCCGCAGACCGTGCGCCACCGCACGGGGCTGCCGGTTGGGGGCCGGTAATGGGCAGCAATCACATTAAATTTCAGCGGAGGGAATTATGCGCTGGCAGACAGGCCGCAGGAGCGGCAATATCGAGGACCGGCGGGGGAGCAGGATCCCCGGGGGATTCAAGGGCGGGGGCATCGGCATTCTGCTGCTGGCCCTGGTCGGCATGTATTTCGGGATCGATCCGGCCCTGATCCTCAACATCGGCGAAACCGTCCAGCAATCGGCTCCCGATTCGTCGGTCCCCTACCAGCCGAGTGCCGAAGAGCAGGAAATGGCCGAATTCGTCGGGGTGGTGCTGGCCGACACCGAAGACACCTGGAATGCGGTCTTTACCTCGGCCGGCAGAACCTACAGCGAGCCGAAACTGGTGCTGTTCTCCGGGGCGGTGGAGTCGGCCTGCGGTTTCGCCCAGGCGGCGATGGGGCCGTTTTACTGCCCGGCCGACAACAAGGTCTATATCGATCTGGCCTTTTATCACGACCTCAAGGCCGACCTCGGCTCTCCGGGGGATTTCGCCCAGGCGTATGTCATCGCCCATGAGGTCGGGCATCATGTGCAGAACCTGCTCGGGATCAGCGATAAGATCGCGGCGCAACGCGGGCGGGTCGCCGAGGTCGAATACAACAAGCTCTCGGTCAGGCTCGAACTGCAGGCCGACTGCCTGGCCGGGGTATGGGCCAACCATGCCGACCGGGTGCGGCAGGTGGTCGAACCGGGCGATATCGAAGAGGCCCTGAACGCCGCCTCGAACATCGGCGACGACCGGATGCAGCGCCGATCGCAGGGGCACATCACCCCTGATTCCTTCACCCATGGAAGTTCGGCACAGCGGGTGAGCTGGTTCCAACGTGGCTTCCAATCCGGCGATATCGACAGTTGCGATACGTTCCAGGCGAAAACGCTGTAGCGCGGCAGAAAAAACGGTGGTGGGGCGATGAGAGTGGCGCACCCGGAGGGATTCGAACCCCCGACTCCCAGGTTCGAAGCCTGGTGCTCTATCCAGCTGAGCTACGGGTGCGTGTGGAGAAGCTTCCCGATACCATTTCCACAGGCGAAGGTCAAGCCCTGGTGCTGGACCCGGGTTCGAAAAAATCGCGATAGCGTTCTCTTGCCGCGCCCTTGTCCGCAGCGGCGCCGCTAACGGCTGCCAAGGCCCTGTGAGCCGACCTTGGCGCTGATCCCCCGCCGCAGGACCTCGCGCTTGTAGAGATCGAGGGCGTCGCGGCGCTTGAGCATCCCCACCACCCAGCGCTCATCGAGGCTCTCCACTACCGGGATCTCCTCGATACCCTTGATATCGAAGAGCTGCATGGCGGCGAAGAGGGAATCGTCCGGGGTCAGCATGATAATGTTGCGGTTGCAGATCCCCCCCACCTTGTAGGCGATCCGCTCCTTCTCATCGCGATGGAGGATATTCTTCACGTCCTGCAGCGAGACGATCCCGGTCATCTTGCCGGTAGCATCGATGACCGGGAAATAAAAGCCCTTGCCGATGCTGAAGATCTGCAGCAGTTCCTTGATATTGGCGTCCTCGCTGATAAAATCGACCTCGTCGCTGATGGCGGCCCCGACCTTCAGCGATTTCATGATCACCGTCTCGCGCCCCTCATGGATGTTGATTCCCTCCCGGCTGAAATCGACCGTGTCGATCGAATCCTCGCAGAATTTGCTTGCCACCACTGTGCCGATGATCGAGGTGATCATGATCGGGATGATAATCTGGTAGTTGCCGGTCAGTTCGAACAGCAGAAAGATGGCGGTCATCGGGGCGTGGGTCGCTGCGGCGAGGAAGGCGCCGATGCCGACGGTGGCGTAGGCCCCCGAGCCGGCTGTCAGATCGGGCATGAGCCGGTGGGCGATGGAACCGAAGGCCCCGCCGAGGACGGCGCCGATGAACAGCGATGGGGCGAACACCCCGCCGGCCCCGCCGGAGCCGAGGGTGATCGAGGTGGCGAGGATCTTGAACAGGACCAGGGCGAACATGACCCAGGCGATGCCCTGGCCGTGGAGGATGTCTTCCATGTAGTCGTAGCCGTCGCCCATGACCTGCGGGTAGAAGATGCCGATGCCGCCGATCAGCAGGGCCCCGGTCAGCGGCTTGAGCTGGGGGTGGATGCGCATTGCCCGGTAGCGGTCCCGGACCGCGTAGAAAACCCGGATGAACAGAACGGCGGCCAGGCCGATGAAGATTGCCAGCAGGCAGTAGAGGGGGATCTCGACGAGGTAGTTGACCACCGCATACTGGGGAATGGTGAAGACGCTCATCTCGCCGTACCAGCCGCGGGTGACGACGGTGGCCATTGCCGAGGCGATGACCAGGGCGGCGAAGGAGGAGATCTCGTAGGTGCCGAGGAGGACGATCTCGGCGGCGAAGAAGATCCCGGCGATCGGGGCGTTGAACATCCCGGCGATGCCGCCGGCGGCCCCGGCGGCGATGAAGACCTTCATCCTGCTGCCGGAGACCCGGAACAACTGGCCGGCCTGAGAGCCGATCGCCCCGCCGATCTGGGCGATCGGTCCCTCCACCCCGGCCGAATTGCCGGTGCCGATGGTCAGCGCGGTGGCGATGATCTTGATGGCGATGCTCCGTGCCCGGATGATGCCGTTCTCGAGGTTGACCTTACGGAGAAAGGCGGGCAGGCCGTAGCCGTTGACCTCCCCCGGAAACAGCAGCGACAGCGGAATCAGCAGCACCATGCCGACCAGCGGCAGCAGCGGCAGCAGCAGCAGGCGCCAGCCGCCCTGATCGAGGCCGAGAAGGCTGCCGCCGCCGTCGAAGATCAGGGTATGGACCGCGTCGACCAGGCTGCGGAAAACGATGGTCATCAGGCCGGCGCCGAGACCGATGCCGGTGGCGATGAGCATCATCCGGGTGTTTTCTCCCGGGAGAAACTGGCGGAGGGTCTTTCTCATCGTTTCTCAGGGATAACGCAGCCGATGGACGCGGCCTGGCTGAGAAAGAAATCGTCGGTCATACCGGCGATGTAGTCGCGGACCATGGCCGCCGGCGGCTGGCTGTCGAGGTAGCTGCGGTCCATGTCGGTCATCAGGTCGACCGGGGTGGGCAGCCGGCGCCCCGATTGCAGGCCGTCAAGGTAGGCGGCGAACAGGGCGGCATAGCAGTCGCCGATGAGCGGCAGATCCTTCCGCGTCTGCGGCGCCAGGTAGATCCGTTCGTAATTGAAGGCCTTGAGCTGGTGCAGGGCGCGGGCGATCTCCGCGCTGAAGCCGACCGCGGGGACGATGTCCCCGGCCGTGGCCCCGGCGGCGGGCACGGTGCTGGCGGTGATCAGGTCGGTGGTGAGGGTGTAGACGATGGTGCCGTTGGTATCGCCGAGACTATTCCGGCATGACAGGGGGATATCGTCCCGCCGGATCAGCCCGAGGATGATGGCGTCTTCGATATCCCGGCCGATATAGGCGATGGTGTCGGCCAGCCGGACCACGCACCCCTCGAGCGTCGCCGGCACCAGTTCGAGCCCGGGATCCTTCTCCTTGGCCTGCAGGCGGTGGTCGAAGTCGGCAAAGGTGGCAAGCGGGGCCGGGCTCAGGCTGCCGCTGTCGATCTCGCCGTCGTGGCTGAGGATGCCGTCAAGGGTCTGGAGGCTGAGGTTCCACCCCCGGCCCTTGCGTTCCAGGCGGTCAAGGAAGCGGACCGATTGGATATTGTGCTGGAAAGGTGGGAGGCCGTGTTCCCGGCAGAGGCGGGAAAGATAGACCTCGCCGCCATGGCCGAAGGGGGGATGGCCGATATCGTGGCCGAGGGCGATGGCCTCGATCAGGTCTTCATTGAGGCCGAGAAAGCGGCCGATGGTCCGGGCAATCCTGGCCACCAGCTGCACATGGAGGACCCGGTGGGTGATATGGTCATTGTCGATCAGACAGAAGACCTGGGTCTTGTCGATATAGCGGGTATAGGCCCGCGAGTGGAGAATGCGGTCGGCGTCGAGGGAAAACTGCTGGCGATAGCCCGGCCGGTCTTCATCCTTGCGCCTGACCGCCTGCCGGCTCGGGGTCGCGGCCGGCGACAGCCGGCGCTCCTCGTCGGTATCGAGGGCGTGAAGACGGGAAAAAAGGGCTGTGGGATCGCTGTGGTCAGGCATGCGGCTGGACAAGTCAAAGGGAAAATGATGCGGGCTTCGGCAGTAGCGCGTCAGTATACATGGGTTGGCGGAAAATGCCCCCGGCGCCAACCGCTTCCGAGGCGTCGGGAGCGATAAGCGGTCGACGGCGGTGGAACCTGATTCCGGTCGCTGTGGCTCAGATTTTCACGTCGACGTGGCCTTTGGCCTGTTCGAGGCAGCCGGAGAGGCACTCCTCGCAACTGGTGCGCGTCCGGCCTTCGGCGCAGAAGTTGGCGAAGCCTTTGATCAGATCTTCGCCGCCGCGGGGGCAGCATTGCATGAACTGGGTGAAGCTGATCATCCGGGCGATAACTTCGGGCGGGGCGGCGTGCTCAATCCGGCAGGCGGCCTCTTCGGCGATCTTGCGGTCGATGGCCAGGACCTCGATGAAGAACTGCTTCAGGGTGTCGTGGCGGAAGATGACATCCCCGGCAACTTTCCGCCCTTTGGCTGTCATCGTGATCGCCTCGTAAGGGGCGTAATTGATCAGTCCCTTGCGGGCCAGTGCCCGGAGGGCCTCGGTGACCGAGGCCCGGCTGACCTCGAGTCGGCTCGCGATTTCCTTGCTTCTGGCGACATGCTTTTCGTTGACTATATGGTGAATGGCCTCGATATAGTCTTCCAGGCTGGCGCTCAGATCTTTTTTCTTTTTCATGCGTGTCGATTTCGAGGCGCGGGGTGGGCTGCAGGCGAAAATCGTCGGGAAAAGCGGTTGCCAGATCTCCAAAGCCCTGTTATACGACCGTAACCTACTGTCCTTTTGCCATATCGTCAAGCCGCGATGAACATCAAGCATATGTACCACCGGTAGAAAACCGATGTTGAGTGAGCTGCGTATTGAAAACCTGGCGCTGATCGAATCCCTGCATCTCGACTTCGATCGGGAAGATGGCACCGGACTGATCGTCATGACCGGCGAGACCGGCGCCGGCAAGTCGATCATGATGCGGGCCCTGGGGCTGCTGGCGGGCGGCCGGGCCTCCGCCGACTGGATCCGGTCCGGCATGGAGACCTGCACCGTCGAGGCGGTGTTTGTCCTGAGACCGGAGAACAGCCGGCTGCGCCGGCAACTGGCGGAGTACGGTTCCGGCGATGACGACACGGTCATTATCCGCCGGATGATCACGGCCACCGGCAGGAGCCGGCTCCATATCAACGGCTCCCCGGTAACGACCCGGCAGGCGGCGGAACTGACGGAAGACCTGCTCAGCATCGCCAGTCAACACGATCACCAGAAGTTGCTGCAACCGCAGCTGCACCTCGACTTTCTCGATACCCTGGGCGACCTGTGGCCGCTGCGGGGGGAATTCACCGCGACCTACGACCGGTGGCAGCGATGCCGCGCCGAATTGGACCAGTTGCGGCGCCAGGAGCAGGACAAGGAACGGCGCAAGGATTTTCTGAAATACCAGGTGGAGGAGATCCGGGGCGCGGCTCCGGGCGAGGGCGAGGACGAACAGCTTGTCGCCGAGAAAAAACGGCTGAAGAGTGCCGACGCCCTGATCCGGTTGAGCCAGGAGAGCTACGCGTTGCTGACGACGACCTTGATCGACGGTCTGACCCAGATCCGCCGCAACATGGAACAGGTGGTGGCCCTTGATCCACAGGCGGCGAAACTGGCCGAGGACCTGAGCGGCTACAGTTTCCTCGCCGAAGACTATGCCGTCGAGCTCCGCCATTACCGCGACTCGCTCGAAAGCAACCCCGTGCGTCTGGAGCGGGTCGGCGAGCGCCTTGATGTGCTGCAGGGCCTGAAACGCAAGTACGGCGAGACCCTGGCCGAGGTCCTGCGGTTCGCCGAGGCGGCCGAGACGGAACTGGAACTGCTGGAGGGAATGGAGGCGCGAGGGCGGGAACTGGAGCAGCGGACACAGGCCCTGGAATCCGAGGCCTGCGCCCTGGCCGCCCGGCTCAGCGCCCGGCGGCGGCAGGCGGCGGTTGAGATGGAGCGGGCGATGGCGGCAGAGTTGGTCTCGCTGGCCTTCCGCCAGGCCGGTTTCGCGGTGGTCTGGCAGGAGGTTGAGCCGGTCCCGGCCAATCTGCGGGCCGGCGGCTGGGACCGGATCGAGTTCTTCTTCTCCGCCAATCCCGGCGAACCGGCCCGGCCCCTGGCCCGGGTGGCCTCCGGCGGCGAACTGTCACGGTTGATGCTGGCGCTGAAATGCCTGCTCGCCCGCCGTGACATGGTCGACACCGTCATCTTCGACGAGGTCGATGCCGGGATCGGCGGCGAGGCGGCCGAGGCGGTGGCGCGCAAGATCCGCGAACTCGCCACCCACCACCAGGTTTTCTGCATCACCCACCTGCCGCAGATCGCCGCCCGCGGCCACCTCCACTTCCAGGTCGCCAAAGAGGTGGTGGAGGGGCGGACCCTGTCGAAGGTCCTGCCGCTCTCCCGGCCGCAGCGGGTTCGGGAACTGGCGCGGATGCTGGCCGGCGAATCGGTCTCCGGCCATACCGAGGCCTGGGCCGAGGAACTGCTGACAAAGGGCGAGACGGCGGCATGACCCGAGCCCTGGCCCTGTTTTCCGGCGGCCTCGATTCGATCCTGGCGGCCCGGGTGGTTGCCGCCCAGGGGATCGAAATCCTGGCGGTGAAGTTCGTCACCCCCTTCTTTCACTATGACCTTCTTGCCGATGTGGCGTGTTACCGCCGGGAGGTCCGGGAAAAATACGGCCTTGAGGTCGTGGTGGAGGATATCAGCGAGGGCTATCTGGAACTGCTGCACCACCCCCGGCACGGTTTCGGCAGGCACTTCAATCCGTGCATCGATTGTAAGATCATGATGCTGCAGCGGGCGAAAAAGATGATGGCGGAGGTCGGGGCCTCGTTTTTGGTGACCGGCGAGGTTCTCGGGCAGCGGCCGATGTCGCAGCGGCTTGACACCCTGAACGTCATCGGCCGGGACTCGGGCAGCCGCTCCATTCTGCTGCGACCGCTGTCCGCCAGACTGCTGCCGGAGACCTTGCCGGAGCAGCAGGGGCTGGTCGATCGCTCCCGCCTGCTCGATCTCAGAGGCCGCGGCCGGTCGCGCCAGATTGCCCTTGCCGGGGAGTTCGGGATCCACGATTTCCCATCACCGGCCGGGGGCTGCATCCTCGCCGATCCGATTCTCAGCCGCCGGCTCGAACGGCTCTATGGCGGGCAACTGGCGCTGCCGATCGCCGACATCACCGTCGCCGATGTCCGTCTGCTGCTGGTCGGCCGGCAGTTTGTCCTGCCCGGCGGCGGCTGGCTGGTCGTTGGCCGGATTGAGGCCGAGAACGACCGTCTGCTGGCGCTGGCGGCGGCGGACGATGCGGTGCTGCGGATACAGGAGCGACCGGGGCCGATCGCGATCATCAGGCGGGCCGCCCGCTGTTACCCCGATCCGGCCGCCATGACGGCGGATCTCGCCCTCGCCGCCTCCCTCGTCGCCCGCTATGCCCGCAAGATCGACGGTAGGCCCCGGGCCGGCGAGATCATCATCACCCTGGCCGGCAGCGAGCGCCACGTTGCCGCCGCCCCGGCGGACGACGCCGACTTTGCCGGCTGGATGCTGTGACGGCGATCGCGTCTTACCCCGTTTATCGTTCATTCCACAGCTGCTCGACGACCCGGTGGTACTGGTCCTCGCTCATCGCCTTGGTGATCTTCTTCAGCAGCTTCTCCCGGCCCGGAAAGGAGCTGATGAGGTAGGCCCAGAGCTGCTTCATCCGCCCCAGCAGGTGGCTCGGTCCGGCCAGCCGCTCGCGGTAGGCGGCGTACAGCTCATCGTGAAAGGCCCGGATCCGCCTGGTCTTTTCCGCGGGACCGGGCGTTGCCATGCCCTTGATCGCCCCCGGCAGGAAGGGGTCGGCGAGGGCGCCGCGGCCGATCATCCAGTGGTCGACCTGCGGGAACCGGTGCTGCAGGGCGACAAAGCCGGCGACATCGACGATGTCGCCGTTGTAGGCCACAGCGTGCCGGGTCAAGGGCAGGCAGGCGGCAAAACCGTCGAGATCGGGCCGGCCCTCGTACAGCTGTTTTCCCAGGCGGGCGTGGATGATGATCCCGGTCAGCGGGTACTGATCGAGCCGGGGCAGCAGGGCCGCCAGTTCACCGTTGTCGTGGAGGCCCAACCGGGTTTTGATCGACAGGCCGATCGGCAGACGGGGGATGACCTGGTCGAGCAGGGCGAGGATCAATTCCGGGATGGGGCAACAGGCCGGAACCCCGCTGCTTGCGGACGATCATCGGCGC
Organism: uncultured delta proteobacterium; assembly: GCA_963847035.1. Lineage (GTDB taxonomy): Bacteria > Desulfobacterota > Desulfobulbia > Desulfobulbales > Desulfocapsaceae > Desulfoprunum. The sequence goes on from CAWJYH010000003.1 coordinate 112,861, forward strand.
CGGGCAGCCGAGGTTCCAGTTGATGTCGCGATAGCCGAGAGCGGCGATCCGCTCGGCCATGGCCAGGAAATTGGCGGCATCGTTGTGCAGCAGCTGCGGGGTCAACGGCAGGCCGCCGTTCAGCTCGGGAAGGATGTCGCGCAGCAGCTTGTCCGGGAAGCGGGCCTGTCCCTGGGGTTTGACGAAGGGGGCCATCGCCGCGTCGAAGCCGGGGAAGTGGCGGGCGAAGAGGTTACGGAACAGGACCTCGGTGATCCCCTGCAGCGGGGCGAGGGTGAGGTATGGCGACGGTCCGGCGGTCATCGGGCTGTGGTGCTCTGGCATCGGTTCGGGTCATCCGGTTGGCCGGGAGCTGTCCATCGCTTCCCGGGTGTGGTACACTGGCCGTATCGTGGTGGCACTGAAATGAATGTGGCGGGAGTATAGTCAAAGACAATGCAAAAGGAAAGGACAGCGCATGAGTGGCTGCTGACGGGCCTGCTCGACCCGTGGCCGCCGGAGATCGGCCGGGCCCTGCGGCGGCTGGGTGCCGAGGTCGGCGGGATCTATCTCACCGGCGGCACGGTCCGCGACCGCCTGCTGGGCCGTGATGCCGGCGATCTTGACCTGACGGTGGCCCGGGATGCCGCCGGTTGCTGCCGGGCACTGATCGGTCTTCTCGGTGGCGGCGCCTATGTCGACCTCGGCCGGACCGGCGAGGATGTCGCCCGGGTCGTGTGGCGGGGGCTGACCGTCGATTTTGCCGGTTTTCGCGGCCCGGCCCGAACGATCGCCGAGGATCTGTGCCGCCGCGACTATACCGTCAATGCCATGGCAGTGCCGCTCGACTCGCTCGCCGCCGGCGGGGAGGCGGTGCTGATCGACCCGCTGCACGGCGGCAACGACCTGCGGCAGGGCCTGCTGCGGGCCTGCCCGGGGGCCTATGATGACGACCCGCTGCGGATGCTGCGCGGTTTCCGCTTTATGGCGATCCTGGACTTTGCCCTCGATGCCGCCAGCCTTGCCGAGATCGGCCGCTGTGCCGACCTGATCACCCGGTCGGCGGCGGAGCGGATCAATTATGAACTCGGGCTGATCATGGATTCGCCGCGGGCCTGTCCGACTTTCCGGGCCATGGCCGCCTCCGGGCTGCTGCGGCACATCGTTCCCGAACTTTATGCCGGGGTGGGAGTGGAGCAGCCGGAATTCCATCACCTCGACGTTTTTCATCACTGTTTTGCCGCCTTCGAGCAGATGGAGGCGATCATCGCCCGACCGGGGCGCTACTATCCGCAGGCGGCGGGGCGGCTGGATGCCTATCTCGCCGCTGTGCCTTCGCGCCGCTGCCTGAAGTGGGCGGCGCTGTGCCACGATATCGGTAAGCCCGCAGCCCAGGCGGCCGCATCCGAGAATGGCCGCATCACCTTCTATAACCACGACGAGATCGGCCGCCGTATTTTTCGCCTCTTTGCAGAGCGGTTGAAATGGAGTAAGGAGGAGCGGGAGCGGACCGGGCAGCTGGTCGCCATGCACATGCACCCCTTCCATCTGTGCAATGTCCGCCGCTGCGAGCCGCTCAGCAAACGGGCGGTGCTGAAGCTGAGCCAGCGGGCCGGCGCCGACCTCGACGGCCTGTTCCTGCTGGCGATGGCCGACAGCCTTGCCAGTCGCGGCGACAAGAAGCCGCCGCAGATGGAGGCGGAACTGGTCGAGCTGTTCGACCAGGTGCTGCAGATCATCGCAGAAGATATCAAGCCGGTGACGGCCGGTCCGCCGCTGCTGACCGGCGATGACCTGATCACCGAACTTGGTCTGGCGCCCGGTCCCATCTTTCGGACCATTCTGCGGGAGCTCGAGGCCCTGCGGGTTGAAGGCCGGATCACCGCCAGGGAAGAGGCGATCGCCTGGGTCACGGCCTTTGTCGCCGACGGTGCCGGCGCTGGCGCCGAGTTGCCGTGACAACCGCCGGGATCCCGCTGATTTCGTCTTGTCAAAGAAAACCAAATGGACTAAAACGTGCGTAAAGTTCAGGACTACTATTTCAAAAAGGCCAAAAAGGACCAATATCCGGCAAGATCGGTCTATAAGCTGGAAGAGGTTCAGGCAAAGTACCGGTTCATGCGGCGGGGCGACAGCGTGCTCGATCTCGGCTGTTTTCCCGGCAGCTGGTCGCTGTTTGCCGCCGAGGTGGTCGGTCCGAAGGGCGTCGTGGTCGGGGTCGACCTGCAGCAGGCGATCGAGTCTCCCCGGCCTGGAAGTGCCCCGATCCACTGGCTCTGCCAGGATATCATGGATCCGGAACTGGTTCCTCTGGTGCGGCGGATCAGGCCGGCCTTCAAGGTGCTGATCTCCGATCTGGCGCCGAAAACCACGGGCAACCGCTGGGCCGATTCCCAGCATTCGATCGATCTGGTGCGTCGGACCCTGGCCCTGGCGGAGATCCTGCTGCTCGACCGCGGCCACTACATCTGCAAGGTCTTTCAGGGTGAGGATTTTCCGGCCTTTGTCGATGAGGTCAAGCGGCGTTTTGCGATGATCAAGGTGCTCAAACCGAAGAGTTCGCGGGTGGAGAGCCGCGAGGTCTTTGTCCTGGCGATGGAATACCGAAGGCCGGAGGCGGTTGCGGCCACTGCCGCTTCGGATCTACCCGGGATGGATGGGATGAATGAAAGCGACTGAGGGGCGACCCCGGTCAGAGGATATCGATCAACAGATAGGGTATGTATGTCAGGTCATTCGAAATGGTCAACGATCAAGAGGAAGAAAGGGGCGATTGACGCCAAGCGGGGCCAGATCTTCACCCGGCTGATCAAGGAGATCACCGTGGCGGCGCGCAGCGGCGGCGGCGATCCCGAGGGCAATTCGCGGCTGCGGGCGGCGATCAACACCGCCAAGACGGAGAATATGCCCAAGGAGAATATTGCCCGGGCGATCAAGAAGGGGACCGGTGAGATTGCCGGCGAGGTCTACGAGGAGATCCTCTACGAGGGCTATGGTCCCGGCGGCGTCGCCGTGCTGGTCGACTGCATGACCGACAACCGCAATCGCACGGTGGCCGATATCCGGCACTATTTCGCCAAGAGCGGCGGTAACCTCGGCGAGTTCGGCTGCGTGTCGTGGATGTTTGACAAAAAAGGCCTGATCCAGATCGACAAATCGTTGATCGCCGAAGAAAAGCTGATGGATATGGCGCTGGAGGCCGGGGCCGAAGACGTCGTCGAGGAAGAGACCGAATACCAGGTCCTCACTTCACCGGAGGATTTCGATACGGTACGGACGGCGCTGGAGGAGGCCGGATTGACCTTTCTCGAGGCCTCGATCACCAGGATACCGCAGAACACGGTCGAGGTCACCGACGAGAAAAATGCCCGCAGCCTCATGAAACTCCTCGAGAATCTCGAAGATCACGATGACGTCCAGAATGTCAACGCCAACTTCGATATCGATGACGACCTCATGGAGCAGATTTCCTAAGGGCTGACGGTGCAGCGCCACTTCCCGCCGCCGGCGGTCCCGCGGCAATGACCGGTCTGCCGGCAATGGAACGGATTCTCGGCATCGATCCCGGTTCCCGGATAACCGGTTACGGCGTGATCGAAATCGATCGCGGGCGGTTGCGCTTCATCACCTGCGGCACGATCGTCACTGACCGGAAACAGCCCTTCGCCCACCGATTGAACGAGATCTTCGACGGCGTCAACGAGGTCATCCAGGTGAACCAGCCGGCAGTGGCGGCAGTCGAGGACGTCTTCCTCGCCGCCAATCCCCGCTCGGCCCTGAAGCTTGGCCATGCCCGCGGCGCGGCGGTGGTGGCGGCGATGCAGAACGGTCTGGCGGTTTATGATTACAGTCCGCGCCAGGTGAAGCAGGCGGTGGCCGGTTATGGTCAGGCCGAGAAGACCCAGGTACAGCACATGGTGAGGGTCCTGCTCGCTCTGTCCGCCTTTCCCAGCGCCGACGCCGCCGATGCCCTGGCCGTCGCCATCTGCCACGCCAACCAGTTCCGGGTGACCAAATGATCGCAGCGCTTTCCGGCAGGATCCTGCAAAAGTACACCGACCGAGTGGTCGTCGATGTCTCGGGTGTCGGCTACGAGGTCTATGTCACCACCGACTGCATCTCCCGTCTGCCCGACAAGGGCGATGACATCTTCCTCCACATCCATACCTATGTCCGTGAGGACACCCTGGTCCTCTTCGGTTTCCTCGAAGAACAGGGGAAGGAACTGTTTCTGATGCTGAAGACGGTCGCCGGCGTCGGGCCGAAACTGGCCCTGGCGATGCTGTCCGGAATGCCGGCCGGGGAGATGTGCCGGGCCATCGCCGAGGGCGACAGCAAGCGCCTGACCGCGCTGCCCGGGATCGGCAAGAAGACGGCGGAACGGATCTGCGTCGAACTCACCGACAAGGTCGGCCGGTTGGCACCGGAGTCGTCTCTGGCCGGCATTGTCCCGACCACCCCGGCACGGCCGGGATCGGCAGTCTACGATGTCCTGTCGGCCCTCGGCAATCTCGGCTATGCCGACCCGGTTGCCCGGCAGGCGCTGGCGACGGTCAAAAAACAGGTCGGCGAGGAGGCCTTCAGCAGTATGAGCTTTGAGGACATGATCAAAGAGGCGTTGAGGGCGCTGGCATGAACCGGGAAGAAGACATCAGCAGCGACGGTCGCCTGGTCAATCCCCAGCCGCTCAGCCGGGAACCGGTCAACGACCACGCCCTGCGGCCGCAGCGCTTGGCCGACTACATCGGCCAGGAGCAGGTCTGCCGCAGCCTCGATATCTTTATGAAGGCCGCCAGGGGCAGGGGCGAACCCCTCGACCATGTCCTCTTTCACGGATTTCCCGGCCTCGGCAAGACGACCCTGTCGTATATCATCGCCAACGAGATGGGGGCCGGGATCAAGGTCACCTCCGGCCCGGTGATCGAAAAGCAGGGCGACCTGGCGGCGATCCTGACCAGCCTGCAGGAAGGGGACATCCTGTTCATCGACGAGATCCACCGTCTCAACCATGTCGTCGAGGAGGTGCTCTACCCGGCGATGGAGGATTTTCAGCTCGATCTGATCATCGGTCAGGGGCCGGGGGCCCGGTCGGTGAAGATGAACCTGCCCCGCTTCACCCTGGTCGGCGCCACCACCCGCACCGGGCTGCTGACCCCGCCGCTGCGCGATCGGTTCGGAGTCGTGCTGCGGCTCGAATTCTATTCGCCGGAGGAACTGGTCACCATCGTCCTCCGCTCCGCAGCCCTGCTGGGAATGCATGTCGATCACTCCGGGGCGCTCGAGTTGGGGCGGCGGTCGCGCGGTACGCCGCGAATCGCCAATCGCCTGCTGCGCCGGGTACGGGATTTCGCCGAAGTCGGCTGCCATGAAGTCGTCGATGCCAAGGTCGCCGACGATGCCCTCGATCTGCTCGGTGTCGACCGATTCGGTCTCGATGACATGGATCGTCGCATAATGCTGACCATTATCGACAAGTTCCACGGTGGCCCGATCGGCCTGGAGACCCTGGCGACCGTGGTCTGCGAGGAGAAGAACACCCTCGAGGATGTTTACGAGCCCTTTCTGATCCAGTCGGGCTTCATCAAACGGACGCCGCGGGGGCGGGTGGCGACCGTCAAGGCCTATGAGCATTTTCAGCGCACGTCGCCGTCTCGACTGAAGAATCACCCGTCGCTGTTTGAGGAACAGGAAGATCAGTAACTGCCGCAGATAGGGCAGTCAACACCCGGACACAGGAGAAACGATGCGTAAAACAGTCAGAGATATCAAGGCAATGAAGGCCGGCGGCAGCAAGATCACGGTGCTGACTGCCTACGATGCCGCAATGGCATCACTGTTCGCATCCTGCGAAGTCGATATCCTCCTGGTCGGGGATTCGCTCGGGATGGTCATGCTGGGGTATGATTCGACGGTGCCGGTGACGATGGCGGATATGATTCATCACGCCGCCGCCGTCCGCCGGGGGGCGCCGGAGGCCTTTGTGATCTGCGACATGCCCTTCGGCTCCTACCACACCGGGGTGCGGGATGCGGCGATCAACGGCCTGCGGATCATGAAGGAGGCCGGTTCCGATGCCGTCAAGCTCGAAGGCGGTCTCGAAATGTGCGGGGTGGTGAAGGGTCTGGTCGAGGCCGGCGTGCCGGTCATGGGCCATATCGGTTTGACACCCCAGACCGCCGGTCAGCTTGGCGGGTTCAGGGTCCAGGGCAAGGACCTCGAGGCGGCACGACGACTGGTCGCCGAGGCTCGGGCCCTGGAAGAGGCCGGGGCCTTTGCCCTGACAATCGAGTGTGTGCCGGCAGGGCTGGCCGAGGTCATCTCCTCGTCCCTGGCGATCCCGACGATCGGCATCGGCGCCGGGGTTCATTGTGACGGCCAGGTCCTGGTCGGTCATGACATGCTCGGGATGTTCGAGAAATTCCAACCGAAGTTCGTCAAACAGTATGCCGTCCTCGCTCCGCAGATCAAAGCGGCGGTCGCAGGGTACAACAGCGAGGTGCGCAACGGTTCCTATCCGACAACGGAGCACAGTTTCGCCGACAGCTTCGATTACCGCCAGCTCCTGGCGGAATAGCATCTCCCCGCGGGACGACCTCGGCTCTTCCGGTCGAGGTCGTCTGCCATCCCGGTCGGTGCAGCCCCGATCGAAACCGGCCTGTCCGGTTCTTCTTCCTCCCTTCTCTCCACTTTTCACCACATCGTTCTCTGCAGGACTGTCGATGCAATGATCGATTATTGACGCTTTGCCTTGAAAATACTGTCCCGACGGCTGTTGCCGGTGGTGGCGGACTGGCGCTGAAAATTTCCTGGTCAGTATTGATATACATCATGTGGTGTATGTTGATCTCGAGTATCCATATATAGTCGTATTCCGCATTTTTCTGTCAATTTAGTTACCTCCTTGAAGTTACATGTATTTTTCCTTGACAGTACGTCTGGTCCTGATATAAAAGATCATATAGTGGAGTAAAGTGGTAGAAAGGTGGTTGGTGGTGGTTGGGAAGGGGGAAGACGGTTTCATGATCCAGAGCAGATTTCGCAGCCGGTCGGAACACACGCTTGACGACAAGGGAAGGCTGAATTTTCCCAGTCGTTTCCGCGAAGTGCTTCACCAGTATGGATCTGAGATCCTGATGATCACCGCCTGGGGCAAACAGCACCTCCGCGCCTATCCTCTGATCGCCTGGGATACATTGGAAAACAAGCTGCTTTCGGAAGGAAAGGGGCAGCAAGGCATGACCAGCTTTGTCCGTTACGTCATCGGTGGCGTCACCGAATGTATACCCGACAAGCAGGGGCGAATCCTGCTGCCGCAGAATCTGCGGCAGGATGTCGGGCTGAAGAAGGATGTGGTTCTGACCGGAATGCTTGATTGGATCGAGATCTGGGACAAGGAAGCATGGGTCCGGGAGAACGAAGCGACCGGCGAGACGTTTAACGATTTCGGCGAGAGCCTTGCCCGTCTCGGAATTCTCTGATGGCTGCGGAAGCGGCGATCGAAGAGATCCATCGCTCCGTCCTGATCGATGAGGTCCTTCAGTATCTCGATCCGGTACCGGGCGGCCTCTATGTCGATGGCACTCTCGGCCTGGGTGGGCATACGGCGGCCATCTTGTCGCGATGTGCACCGGACGGACGGGTGGTCGCCTTTGAATGGGACGAAGCGGCGATAGAGCTGAGCCGCAAACGCCTGGCGGATTTCGGTTCACGGCTGACGATCATCAGGAGCAATTTTGCCGAGATTGTCATCGGCCTCAAGGGGCTGGGAATCGACCGGGTCGACGGCGTGCTGATAGATATCGGACTGTCGTCGCTGCAGTTGGACAGAGGGGGGAGAGGGTTCAGTTTCCAGCGGGACGAGCCGCTCGACATGAGAATGGATATCCGCCAGGATGCAACGGCTGCTTCCCTCCTGGCGTCGTGTAGCGAAGAACAACTGGCGGATATCTTTTTTTATTTTGGTGATGAATACCAGGCCAGGCCGATAGCGGCAGAGATAGTCAGGGCGCGTCAGAAAGAGCCGATTCGCACCACCCGGCAACTGGCAGCCCTGGCGGCGGCAGCGGTGCCGCGGAGATTTCATCCGAAGAAGATCCATGTCGCGACCAAGGTGTTCCAGGCACTGCGCATTGCCGTCAACACCGAACTGGAAAACCTGGCCCGGATACTTGACGAGGCCGTGCCGTTGTTGAAGCCCGGGGCACGGTTCTGTGTGATTTCCTTTCACTCTCTTGAGGATCGGATAGTGAAAAGGAAATTTCGTCAAAACAGTGATCTGGAAGTACTGACGGCAAGGCCCGTCATGCCGCAGGCGGAGGAAATTGCGGAGAATCCGCGCTCTCGCAGCGCCCGGCTGAGGGTCGCCTGCAAAAGAGCGGAACACTGAGGGGGGAAGTGTCATGTTGTATCAGGGATCAACGCAAGCGTGCTATCGTTCCACCGTACCAATCAGGGTACGGCATCTTCTGAATCGACGCCGCGGTATCGAACTGCCGGGCGGCGTCCAGGTCTGGAAGGCCATCGGCAAAAGCCTGGTGATCCTGTTGCCTGTGGTGTTCAGTATCCAGCTCCTCATCGGCTTGTTGGTTTCAGGTGTTAAGGAGACGATTGCCACAACCGACGACCTCCACTATGACCTGATGATCACCAACAGCCTGCTGAAGGCTGAGAGATCTCAGCTGCTGACCCCGGAACAGGTGACTTCGGTTGCCGGCGGCGCTCTCTCACTGGCTAAGCCGGATAAGGGGCAAGTGCTCAGATATAACCGCGCTTCCGGACAATTCAGGTATTTCTGAGTGGAAACATGGCAAAATCATCCCGTCTACGTACGAGGAAGAATACCGGGCGTAGACCGGCGATCCTGTTTGCCATCCTCCTGGTCGTATTGGCCGGTGCCTCCTGGTATTACGTCGACTTCCACAAGCTGTTCGTCAAGGCACGGGGTTTTTTTGAAGTCGCCCGGAAATCGATGGATTCCGGGAGTGATACTCGGGGGATAATCTATGATCGGAATTTCAAGGAAGTAGCAGTATCACTCGAGAAGGTCTCGGTCTGCGCCAGGATGCGGGAGATCCCGTCCGCCGAGGAGACCGCGACCAAGCTCTCATCCGTCCTGCGGGTCGACAGTCAGCAGATCCTTGAAAGACTGCAGGGAGATGCCCTGAGGACCTGGGTTGTACAGAACATCAGCCAGCAGCAGGAAGAATCGGTCAAAAAACTCAATATCCCCGGGATATTTCTGAGCCAGGAGAGGGCCCGCTTCTATCCCCAGGAAGAAACAGCCGCCCACCTTGTCGGGTTTGCCGAAAACGACATTGGTCTTTCGGGAATCGAGTACTATTACGATTCACTGCTCAGCCGGCACACGACGGTCAGTGAGGAAAACGCCGACCATCTCCGGGGGTTCCCCCATCTCGTTCTGACCATCGATCTGAAGATTCAGAACATTCTCGAGACACTGGTCGAAAACATCGTTGCCCGCCAGTCGGGTGTCAAGGCGGGGGCCTATCTGATGGAGGCCGGGTCCGGGGCGATGGTGGCGTCGGTGCAGTACCCTTCCTACAATCCCAACAATTACCGGGAATATCCGGAGGAAGTGTTGACCAATCTCTTTCTGGAGCCGCTGCTGCTTCCTGTCGAAATCCGTCGTTTCTTTCGTGATGCCGCACTGTTGAACACCCAGAACGAGGTCTCCGGGGGCCAGCTGCCGTGGAGTCTGATCTCTGGCGAGGAAAATCTGGGCAGCCAGGTTCGTCTCTGGGACAGGATAGGTCTCAACGAACCTCAGCCGCCGGAGTTTATCGAAGACAGCAAACTGCTGTCGACACCGAGCGAGATGCATGAGATAGCGGCGAAGGAAGGGGAAAACTTCGATACGGTTCCGGAGTTCCTGACGCCGCTGCAGTTGCTGACCTCGGTGACCTGTCTGTTGAACAGTGGGGAAAAAATCAGGGCCAAGGCGGTATCGCAGTTGGTTGATCCGGAGACGAAAAGGGAGTATCCTCTGCCGGGGAGGCAGGAATCTCCTACTGGTCGACAGACCGTTTCCGCCCAGACTTCCCGGGAAATCATGCGATTGCTGGCAGGGCAGTCGCAACCAGGCCAGCTCGATTCGGTCTCCTTCGAAACCGGGAACTTGGTGGCGACGGGGAAAAAATCCCTGTGGCATCTGAATCGCCACCGCCTGCAGCTTACTGTTGTTCCCTCCCTTCATCCCGAACTGGTCCTGCTGCTGGTGGTCGCGGCCCCGGCTATCGATGTCAAGGCCAGAAAAGCCGAGGATCCTGATCTGGCCAAGGCGGTCGATTCGGTCGTGGAACGGATTGCCGTCCTTCAGCAGGTGGGAATGACGGTGTCCGATGTCGTCTCGCCCGGGGAGCGGAAGAAGGTCAACTATACCGCGGCAAAGGATGTTGATGGGCAGGACCGGACGATCCGGGTCGGCTCACTGTCGGAGGAGGATAAAGTCTTCCCGATGCCTGATCTGAAGGGGATGAGCCTGCGGAAGGCCCTCAGGACCCTGGGACAGGCGGATGTCAAGATCCGGATCGTCGGCGCCGGCAAGGTCACGGGGCAGGAGCCGAAGCCCGGGGAGTTGCTGGCAAGAAAAGGTGAATGTGTTCTCGTGCTGCAGAAAGAAGAGGCCATCCAGCTGAAAAACCTGGAAAAAAAACAATCGTTGCAAAAGGAGTCGCGGTAGCGATGGCTGAACAACAGGAGAGCAGGACATGCACATCATTGCACGGCACTACCGTACCGCTTGCACGGCTCCTCGACAGGCTGCCCCATGAGGTGCTCCGGACAGGCGGGCAGGAGCAGTTGCCTGATGTCACCGGCATCACCGCCGATTCTCGCCAGGTTGTCCCCGGCAGTCTCTTCGTCGCCATTGCCGGCACCCTGGTCGACGGTCATACCTATGTCGACGAGGCGCTCCGTCGCGGCTGTGCCGCCGTCGTCGTCGAGCAGGGGCGTTGCGATTTCGCCCCGCCGCTGCCCTCAAAAGCCTGCATCATTGCCGTTGCTGACAGCAAAGAGGCGTATGCGGAAATGGCGGAGGCCTGGTACGGCTACCCCTCCGCTTCCCTGCGGCTGATCGGCATCACCGGAACGAACGGCAAAACGACGATCACCTATCTGCTCGAAGATATCCTCACCGGCCTGGGGTATGGCGTCGGCGTCATCGGCACAGTCAATTACCGCTATACCGTCTCCGGCCGCAAGACCGTCTTGCCTGCCACTCATACCACGCCGGATGCCATGCACCTGCAGCAACTGCTGCGGCGGATGGCCGATGCCGGCATCAGCCATGTCGTTATGGAGGTCTCCTCGCATGCCCTGGCCCAGGCGCGGATCGGCAATGTCCATTACGATGTCGCCGCCTTCACCAACCTGACGCGCGATCATCTCGATTATCATGCCGACATGTATGAGTATTTTGAGACCAAAACGCGCCTGTTCACCCACCACCTGAAGGCGGACGGCATCGCGGTTATCGGGTATCCCCAGGGAACCGGAGAGGAGGGCGGCTGGTCCGGCATGCTCGCCCTGCAGTGCCGGGATCGCGGGATTCAGGCGCTGATCTGCGGTGCCCATCCGGAAGCCGATATCCGGCTGGCCGGATTTGAGGCCGACCTCACCGGTAACCGGATGACGGTCGTCGCTCCGGGCGGCCAGTTCTCCCTGTGTTCACCGCTCGTCGGCCGATTCAATGCCGACAATCTCATGGTTGCTCTCGCTGTCGCCCACGCGCTCGGAATTCCGCTTGGAAAAGCGATTCCCCTGCTTGCCATGGCGCAGGGGGCCCCGGGAAGGTTGCAGCGGGTGACGATAGGCAGCGACGATACCACCGGGCCTGTCGTTCTTGTCGATTACGCCCACACCCCTGATGCCCTCGAAAAGGTGCTGGCGGCGCTGGCTGCTCTTCCCCATCGGCAGCTGTTCTGCGTCTTCGGTTGCGGTGGTGACCGGGACGCCGGCAAGCGGCCGGTGATGGGGGGCGTTGCCGCCCAGATCTGCGATGTGGTGATCGTCACCGATGACAACCCCCGCAGTGAACGGCCGGAGGAGATCCGGGAACAGGTGGCGGCCGGTGTCGCCGCCGCCGGGATGCCCTGCCGGCCGGTCGGCTGGCTGGCGACAAGGGACACCGAGGAGGGCTGCGTCGTCGTTGCTGGGCGTCGGGACGCGATTGCGCTGGCGATCCGGAGTGCCGGTGAGGGGGATATCGTCCTGATCGCCGGCAAGGGCCATGAGCAATACCAATTGTTGGGAGGGGAAAAACGATTTTTTGACGACTGCCTCGAGGCCAGGGATGTCCTGAGCGGCTGGACCGTGGCGGCCGTCGTCGCGGCGACGGGCGGCGAAGGGCCGGCAAGGCCCAGTGCTGATCTTCTCGGCCAGGTGGCGACGGACAGCCGTGCCGTCCAGCCGGGGGATATCTTCGTTGCCATCGAGGGCGAGCGGTTTGACGGCCATGACTTTGTCGGCCAGGTCGTCGAGAAGGGTGCGGGCTGTCTCGTCGTGGCGCGGCGCATCGAAGAGCGCTACGCCGGCGCCGTGCCCCAGGTCGTGGTCGACGATACCGTGCACGCGCTCGGCGACCTCGCCAATTACCGGCGGCGGCTGATCCGCAGATTGAGCGCCCCGGTGGTGATCGGACTGACCGGCAGCTGCGGCAAGACGACGGTCAAGGAGATGACCGCGGCGATCCTTGCCCGGCACTGGCCGCCCGGGCCCGACAACCCGCCAGACAGTGTGCTGAAAACAGCCGGTAACTTCAACAACCTGATCGGCATGCCGGTATCGCTGCTGCCGCTGTCGGTGAGGCACCGGGCCGCGGTGATCGAAATGGGGATGAATCGGCCCGGCGAGATCGCACGCCTGGCCGCGATCGCCGAGCCGGATATCAGCTGTATCACCAATATTCACGCCGCCCACCTCGAAGGACTGCACTCGATCGAGGGGGTCGCCCGGGCCAAGGAGGAACTGTTTGCCGGGACAGCACCGGACGGGGTCCTGGTCGTCAATGCCGACGATCCGCTGGTGTGCCGCTGCGCCGCCGGATACCGGCAGCGGCAGATCACCTTCGGCCTGCAGGCGGACGAGAGGGCAGGGCATCCCGATTTTCGGGCGACAGGGATTGTTGTCGGCCGCGACGGACGATCCTCCTTCACCCTGCACTTCCCCGGTGGTGCGATCGCTATCGATCTTACCGTCGCCGGGCAGCACAACGTCACCAACGCCCTTGCCGCCGCCGCTCTTGCCTGGACGGCAGGGGCCGATGCCGGGGAGATCGCTGCCGGTCTGGCCGATTTCCGGGCGGCAACGAAACGGATGGAGATGATAAAGGCTCCTGCCGGCTACGGCATCCTCAACGACACCTACAACGCCAACCCGGCCTCGATGGCGGCGGCCCTGCGCACCCTCGCCCAGATGCAGGCAGGTGTAGCGGCGGCGATTCTCGGCGATATGCTCGAACTCGGCGACAGCAGCGAGGCGGCGCATCGCGAGGTCGGCCGGCTGGCGGCCGAATGCCGGGTGCAGTATCTCGGCCTGGTCGGCGAATTTGCCGGCTTCACGGCGGAGGCGGCCGGAGTGGCCGGTATGGCGGAAGAGCAGGTCAGGGTCTTTGCCGACAAGGAAGAGGCGGCGGCGTGGATCGAAAATCTGGTGCGGGATGGAAAACTTGGCATCGGGGACTGGCTTCTGGTCAAGGCCTCGCGGGGGCTGAAACTGGAAACCGTCGTCGCCCGCTTGACAGGAAAGGCTTGAGGAATCCCGGCGTTCAATGTACAACGCTGTTTCCTGTTTTTTGAGTACGGATTGATTGCAAATTGAACATGTGAGAATGACCCGATGCTGTATCATCTACTGTATCCACTCCATACAACCTTTATTGGTTTCAATGTCTTCCGCTACATCACCTTCAGGTGTATCTGCGGGGCCATAACGGCCTTTTTGATCATGTACTTCTTCGGCCCGGCCTTCATCCGGGCAATGAAACGGCTGCAGATCGGACAGGTGGTCCGAGACGACGGCCCCGAAAGCCATCTCGCCAAGCAGGGCGTGCCGACGATGGGCGGTCTGTTGATCCTGGTTTCCATCTCCCTCTCAACCCTGCTCTGGGCCCGGCTGGATTCGGGTCTGGTATGGCTGCTCCAGTTTACCACGCTGTTCTACGGGCTGATCGGCGCCATCGACGACTACCGCAAGATCAGCAGGAAGAACAGCAAGGGGCTGAGTGCCCGGTGGAAGATGGTCCTGCAGATCGTCGGCGCCTCGGTCGTCGGCCTGTATATTCTGCTCCACCCCGGTTTCGACGGTCATCTCAGCCTCCCCTTTCTGAAAAATATCAATCCCGATCTCGGCTGGTTCTATGTCGTGTTCGCCATCATCGTCATCGTCGGCGCCTCGAACGCGGTCAACCTCACCGACGGGCTCGACGGTCTGGCGGCCGGTCCGACGATCATCGCCGCCGCGGTCTATCTGGTTTTTTCCTATCTCGCCGGCCATCTGGTCCTCGCCCAGTACCTGCAGATTCCCCATGTTCCCGGGAGCGGCGAACTGGCGATCTTCTGCGGCGCCATCGTCGGTGCCTGTCTCGGATTTCTCTGGTATAATGCCTACCCGGCACAGATGTTCATGGGCGATGTCGGTTCGCTGGCCCTGGGCGGCGCCCTGGGAGCCGTCGCGATCATCATCAAGCAGGAATTCCTGCTCGCCATCGTCGGCGGCATCTTCGTCCTCGAGGCCATTTCTGTTATCATGCAGGTCGGCTACTTCAAGATGACCCATGGCCGGAGGATCTTCCTGATGGCCCCGTTTCACCATCATTTCGAGAAAAAAGGCTGGCATGAGTCGAAGGTCGTGGTCCGCTTCTGGATCGTCTCGATCCTCCTCGGTCTCCTGGCCATAGCGACATTGAAGCTGCGATGAGAACCAACACCTTGATCAAACCGGGAATGCGCATTGCCGTCATCGGCCTGGGACTCTCCGGCCGGGCGGCGGTCCGCTACCTGTTGGCCTGCGGCGCCGAGGTCGTTGTCTCCGACAACCGCAGCGAGCCGGAGTTTGTCGCCGGAGAAGGCGGCTTTCTTCAGGAGACCGGGGTAGCCTGGGAGGCCGGCGGCCACCGGTCCGCCTTTTTTGCCGGGGTCGATCTGGTCTTCGTCAGTCCCGGGGTCCCCCTCGATCTGCCCCTGCTTCAAGAGTTGCGACGGGGCGGGGTCCCTATTGTCGGGGAGCTGGCGGTTGCCGCGCCGGTGCTTTCCGACCCGGTCATTGCCATTACCGGCACCAACGGCAAGACGACCGTCACGACGCTGATCGGCCAACTGCTGCAGGGTGCCGGGAAGAACGTCTTTGTCGGCGGCAACATCGGGACCCCGCTCTTTCATCATCTCCTCGACGAGACCGCAGCCGACGCCGTGGTCCTCGAGGTTTCGAGTTTCCAGCTCGACACGGCCGGGAGTTTCCGGCCCGATATCGCCCTGTTACTCAACATCACCCCCGACCATATCGACCGCCATGGCAGTCTTGTCGCCTACAGTCAAGCCAAACTGAAGATCTTCGCCAACCAGGGGGCGGCCGACACGGCCATCGTCAACGGTGATGATCCGCTCTGCCGCCAGGCGCTGGCGGCGATCGCCAGCCGGGTCCTGCTGTTCGGCCATAGCGCCGACTGCCGGGCCAGGATCGAGGGCGACAGGATCGTGCTGGCCTGGCAGGAGGAGGAGATCTACGATCTAGCCGGGAGCAGAATGGCCAACGCCATCGGTCTGATGAACGCCGCCGCGGCGATCCTGGCGGCACGAACGGCCGGTTGCAGCCGGGAAGACATCCTGGCGGGCCTGCTGGCGTTCCAGCCGCTGCGTCACCGGGTGGAGGAGGTGGCGGAGATTGACGGCATCACCTACTACGACGATTCCAAGGCGACCAACACTGGCGCCGTCCTGGCCGCCCTGGTCCAGGTCGCGGGCAAGGTCGTGCTGATCGCCGGGGGCCGGGACAAGGGAGAGGATTATGCACTGCTGCAGGACGGAGTCCGGGAGAAGGCGAGGCGCGTCATCCTGATCGGCGAGGCCGCCGACCAGATCGCGGCGGCACTGGCCGGGATCGTACCGCTCGACCGGGCCGCGACGATGGAGGAAGCCGTCTCCAAGGCACAGGCTGCAGCGCGATCGGGAGATGTTGTGCTGTTGTCGCCGGCCTGTGCCAGTTTCGATATGTTCACCGGTTATGCCCATCGGGGCGATGTGTTTGCCGCGGCGGTGCGGGGGCTGAAGAGAGCGGCCGCTCCGGCGGCCGCCGGCGGGGAAGTATGAGTGGAAGACGGCCGATCCACCTGATGCTGACCGGTGGCGGCACCGGCGGCCATCTCTTTCCGGCGATCGCCGCCGCCGAGGCCTTCTGCGCCGAGTATCCCGGTACGCAGGTGCTCTTTGTCGGCACGAAACGGAAGATGGATGCGGTCAGTCTCGGCAATCACGGGTTCACCGGCTGCAGCGTCGACTGTTACGGGCTCAAGGGCAAGAACCCGATCGAGCTGGCTAGGGCATTGCTCGTGCTGCCGCTCTCATTTGTCCAGGCCATCGGCCATATCCGCCGCTTCCGGCCGGATGTAGTCCTCGGGGTCGGCGGCTATGTCACCGGCCCGGTCGTGGCTGCCGCCCGGACGCTCGGCATTCCGACCGTCATTCACGAGCAGAATTCGGTGCCGGGCCTCGCCAACCGCAAGCTGGCGGCGATTGTCGACCGGATCTGCCTGTCGCTGCCGGACAGCGGTGGGTTTTTCCCGCAACGGAAATGCGTTCTGACCGGCAACCCGGTGCGCCAGGGGATCGTCGATCTGGCCGGGCACCGGCGTTCGGGGTCGGCAACCGGGTTGACGGTGGCGGTGCTGGGCGGCAGCCAAGGTGCCCATGCCCTGAACATGCTGGTCCGGGATGCCTTCTGCGGTGCGGCGGGGACGCGGTTGCACGGCATCCGCCTGATCCACCAGACCGGGGACAAAGATGAAGCCGAGATAGCGGCCTCCTACCGGCAGGCCGAGGTTCCGGCCGAGGTGGCGGCGTTTTTCCGTGATATGCCGGGCGTCTACGGCCGTGCTGATCTTGTGGTGTCGCGGGCGGGGGCCACGACTTTGAGCGAGCTTGCGGTCCTCGGCCTGCCGGCGATCCTGGTGCCCTACCCCTTCGCCGCCGACAACCACCAGGAAAAAAACGCCGGCCACTACGTCCGGGGCGGCGGGGCCCTGATGGTGCGGGAAAAAGATCTCACCGCCGACCTGCTCGCCGAACAGATCGGCCGCCTGGCGACAGATCTGGCAGGGCGTGAGACGATGAGTGCGGCGATGCGGCAGGCTGCGTTGCCGGAGGCGGCGCAGGCGATCGTCGCCGTCTGCCGGCAGCTGATCAGCGGGAGACAGGCCGGATCCGGCCTCTGAAAGGGAAGTATGTACAGGAAAACCAAACATATCCATTTTGTCGGCATCGGTGGCATCGGCATGAGCGGTATCGCCGAGCTGCTGCTCAATCTCGGCTACACGGTCTCCGGTTCCGATCTCCACGGCTCGGCGATCACCGCCAACCTCAGTAATCTCGGAGGAACGGTGTACCAGGGGCACCGGAGCGAATGGATTGCCGGTGCCGACGTCGTCGTCACCTCTTCGGCGATCGCCGCCACCAATCCCGAGGTCGTCGCGGCGCGGGAGCAGTTCATCCCGGTGATCCAGCGCGCCGAGATGCTTGCAGAGCTGATGCGGCTGAAAAAATTCGGCATCGCCATTGCCGGCAGTCACGGAAAGACCTCGACGACCTCGATGGTCGCCTGGCTCCTGGCCCGGGCCGGACTCGATCCGACGATCGTCGTCGGCGGCAAGGTCGACAGCCTCGGCGGCAACGCCAAGCTGGGGCAGGGCGATTTCCTGGTCGCCGAGGCGGACGAGAGCGACGGTTCGTTCCTCAAGCTGTCGCCGGTGGTCGAGGTCGTGACCAACATCGACCTCGAGCATCTTGACTACTACCGCGACCTTCAGCATATCAAGGAGACCTTTCTCCAGTTCATCAACAAGATCCCGTTCTATGGCGCCGCCGTCCTCTGTCTCGACGATCAGAACATCGCCGACCTGCTGCCGGCGATCGGGCGGCGGATCATCACCTACGGCCTGACGCCGCAGGCCGATATCTACGCCGAGAATATCTTTTTCCGCGACGGCCGGGTCCATTTTACCGTGAAGAAGGATGGTGCCGAACTCGGCGCCCTCGACCTCGCCCCTCCCGGCAAACACAATGTCTATAACGCCCTGGCGGTCGTCTGTGTCGGGCTTGAACTGGAAATACCGTTTGCTGTCATCGCCGGCGCCCTGCGCACCTTCGCCGGGGTGCAGCGCCGGATGCAGAGGAAGGGCGAGGTCGCCGGGATCACCGTTGTCGACGATTACGGCCATCATCCAACCGAGATCAGGGCGACGCTGGCGGCGATCAAGGAGGCCTGGCCGGAAAAGCGGCTGATCGTGCTCTTCCAGCCGCATCGCTACAGCAGGACCCAGGCGCTGTTCAAGGAATTTCTGACCTGTTTCCACCTGGCCGACGTCCTGGTCATGACGGAGGTCTATGCCGCCAGCGAGGAGCCGATCGCCGGAGTCGACAGCAGTATCCTGCTGGAGGAAATCAAGCGCCACGGCCAGCGCAACACCCTGTATATCGCCGATATTGGCACGATGGCGGCGGAGATGCCGCCGCTGCTCCAGGACAATGATCTGGTGCTGACACTGGGCGCGGGCAATATCGTCAAGGTGGGGGAAGAGCTGCTGCTTCTCCTCGAGCAACGGCAACGGTGAACAGGCATGGACCCCGTGATCAGAGAGGAGCTGCGCAGGATTATCTCCGAACCGGTGCGATGGGACTGCCCTCTCGCCGGGTACACCTCGTTTGCGATCGGCGGTCCGGCCGAGGCCCTGGTGAAGGTCCGGGACCGCCGCGAACTGACGGCGCTGCTGGGGTTCCTGCGGCGAACGGATGTGCCGTGGCGGATCATAGGCAAGGGCACGAATCTCCTGGTCCGGGATGAGGGCTTTGCCGGAGTGGTCATTCTGCTGGGAGAAGGTTTCCGGCAGATGGAATTCGGGCCTTGCCGCTCCGGGAGATGTGTTGTCGCACTCGGTGCCGGCTGCAGCCTGGCGAAGGCTGCGACGGTCTGTATGGACCGGGGGTTGGCCGGTCTCGAATTCGCCGGTGGTATCCCCGGTACCGTCGGCGGAGCGGTGATCATGAATGCCGGGGCCTGGGGCGGGGATATGGCGGCTGTCATCAGGACGGTGACGGTTCTCGATCCGGAGGGCGAACGGATCCTCCTTCGGGAGAACCTTCATTTCGGTTATCGCTGCTGGCGGGACTTCCCGAAGTTCTGCGACCGGGCGATCGTGGTCGCGGTCGAGTTGGAACTGCAGGAGGACGACCCGCAGCAGATCCGCCATCGGCATGCGGTAATGCAGGCCAGGCGACGCGCCGGCCAGCCGCCGGGGCAGGGCAACGCCGGCTCCTTTTTCAAGAATCCGGCTCACGCCGGCGCCGGTCGGCTGATCGAGGCCGCGGGCTTGAAAGGAACCAGGATCGGCGGGGCGATGGTGTCAAAACAACATGCCAACTTTCTGGTCAACACCGGCGGCGCCACGGCTGCCGATGTGCTGGCCTTGATGCGGCTGGTTCAGGAAAAGGTGCGGCAGGACAGCGGCATTGAACTGGAACCCGAGGTTCATTTCCTGTGAGAGCCTTGAACTTGAAGAAGCGGATTCAGGGTATCCTGGGGAAGGTCGGAAAGCTATTTTCACGGCGGAGGAAGAAAACCGGCTACCGCTCGTTCGATCCCCAGTTCCGGACCGCCTATGGCGACAAGAGGGCGGTGAAAAAGCCACGGCGCATTCCACTGCCCTCTTTCGGCAAGATCTTTTCCCGGAAGAACACGGTTCAGGCTGAAGGCTATCGGCGCAAGGAGCCGACGAAGATCCCGGTACGCAGAATCGTTGTCGGTCTGGTCCTGGTTGTGGTCGTTGTTGTGGGTTATCGGGTCGGGCAGGGATGGCAGGGGTGGCGGGATGTCATGCCGGTTCTGCCGATGTTTCAGCTGCACAAGGTAACCGTTGTCGGTGGTTCGACCATTGGCGAGGACACGCTGCGTAACCTGGGCGGGCTGGTCTTCTACCGCACCAACCTGTTGCGACTCGACACCGCCGAAGTCGAGCGGAAAATCGCCGAAAACCCCTGGGTCAGTTCCGTCAAGGTCGAGCGCGACTGGCCTTCGACGGTCATTGTCAGGGTCAGCGAACATGAACCGTTCGCCATGGTGTATCGCCAGGGACAGGAGGAGGATCCCGGCCTGTTCTATATGAACAAAGACGGCAAGGTCTTCATCAAGGTCGGGGCCGGGATGGATATCGATCACCCCGTCATTACCGGGCTTGAGCAAGTCAAGGACGATGAGCGGCGGCGGGAGGTGCTGGTGGACATCCTCGGGTTTCTGCGGCAGACACAGAAAAACAACCCGAACCTGCCGAAGCAGGCGGTTTCGGAAATGCATGTCAATGCTGGCGGCGAACTGATTATTTTTCTTGTGGAATATCCGTTCCCTATTTTTTTTGGCCGGGGGAAGGCGGAAACTAAATACAATCGACTGGTGAAGGTGCTCGAAGTTCTGTATAAGAAACAAGAGAAGGAAATGCAGATTTCCCGGGTTGAGTATATCCGGATGGATTATCTGGAAGATAAGGTGCTGGTGGCACAGAGCGGATCAGGTTGAACAGAATGGATGAAATACAGGAAATTGAGAAAGAACGGACCTCCGACCAGGTGGAGATGGAACGGGAGCCGGGCGAACTTGTCGTCGGCCTTGATATCGGAACGACCAAAATCTGCTGCGTGGTCGGTGAGGTGACGGATGACAATACCGAGATCACCGGCGTCGGCATCGTTCCATCCCAGGGTCTGAAAAAGGGTATAGTCGTCAATATCGAGAGCACGGTCAATTCCATCAAGCAGGCCGTACGGGCGGCGGAAGAGGCCGCCGGCTGCGATCTGCGCGCGGTTGATGTCTTTGTCGGGATTGCCGGCAATCATATAAAGGGCTTCAACAGTCCGGGAATACTGGCCATCAACAACCGTGAAATCAAGAAGGCCGATATCGACGAGGTGATCACCGCCGCCCGCACGGTGAAGATCTCGGAGAACCAGCGGGTCATCCATGTCATGCCGCAGGAATACATGGTCGACGATCACACCGGCATCCAGAATCCGATCGGGATGACCGGGGTACGGCTGGTGACCAATGTTCATATGGTGACGGCCGATATCGGCGCGGTGCATAATCTGGTCACCTGCTGCAACAAGGCCGGGCTGGAGGTTGCCGATATCGTTCTTGAATCGATTGCCGCTGCCAATGCCGTGCTCAGCCGGGACGAGATGGAACTTGGTGTCGCCCTGGTCGATATCGGCGGCGGGACCACGGATGTGGCGGTGTTCTGCGACGGCACCATCCGTCACACCTGCGAGATCGGTCTCGGCGGCCACAACCTGACCAACGATCTTTCGGTCGGATTGCGGACGCCGCTACAGGAGGCCGAACGGTTGAAAGAGGATTTCGGCGGGGCGATTGCCTCGATCATCAAACCGAACCTGGTCGTCGATGTGCCGACGGTCGGCGACCGCGAGCCGCGCAAGGTCACCCAGAAGGTGCTGGTCGATATCCTCGAGGCCCGGATGATCGAGATCCTCGAAATGGTCGATCGAGAGCTGGTCGCCTCCGGGCAGAAGAACCGGATCAACGGCGGCGTCGTCATTACCGGCGGCACCGCCCTCCTGGCCAATGTGGTCGACCTGGCGGAGCAGATCTTCGACATGCAGGTCCGCATCGGTTATCCGACAAGGATCTCCGGGCGAGTCGATGAAGTGTATTCGCCGCGATGCACGACAGCGGTCGGATTGGTCATGTATGGACGTGAAAAGGGAAGGGAAAATCGGCACAATGACATGTCGGTCATCGGGAAGATGAAGGGGTGGTTTAAAAAAATAATGTAGCGCCGAATTTTTCGTTGAGGGAATGGCCGCAAGTGCTATATTGCGTAAATTAATACAAATTATTGGCCTTGTGATCTAAAGGTCAAGTCAATATTGGAGAGAGATTATGCCGTTCAGAATGGCAGAGCAGGAAGGTGTTGCGACTGTGAAGGTCATCGGTGTCGGCGGCGGCGGGGGCAACGCCATCAACACCATGGTGACCAATCGGCTCCAGGGGGTCGAATTCATCGTCGCCAATACCGACAAGCAGGCCCTCAACTTGTCAAAGGCGGACATCTGTCTCCAGATCGGACCAGGCATTACCAAGGGATTGGGAGCCGGAGCCGACCCGGATACCGGGGCGCAGGCCGCTCTGGAATCGCTGGAGGACCTGAAGGCGGCCCTGAAGGGCAGCGACATGGTCTTTGTCACCGCCGGTCTCGGCGGCGGCACCGGTACCGGCGCCGCGCCGATAGTGGCCCGGGCCAGCAAGGAGCTTGGCGCTCTGACCGTTGCCGTGGTGACCAAACCGTTCAGCTTCGAAGGCCGGCACCGGGCCAGCAATGCCGAAGCGGGTTGGAAGGAACTGCAGAAATATGCCGATACGATCATCACGGTTCCGAACGACCGTCTGCTGTCGTTGATGCAGAAAACAAGCAAGCTCTCCGATATGTTGAGCATGGCGGATACGGTGCTGTTGCAGGCGGTGAAAGGGATCACCGACCTGATCAACATGCCGGGTCTGATCAATGCCGATTTTGCCGATCTCCGCACGGTCATGCGGGAGGTAGGTCCTGCCGTGATGGGTTCCGGTCGGGCGGTTGGAGAGAACAGGGCGATCGAGGCCGCCAAAAGGGCGATTGACAACCAGCTTCTCGAGGATGTCGGCATCGCCGGCGCCCGGGGCCTGATCATCAACATCTCGGCATCAGAGGAGAGTTTCACCCTGGCCGAGTTCATGGAGGCCTCGGCCCTGATCCAGGAGAAGGTCGACGAGGATGCCAAGATCGTGGTCGGCGCCCTCTATGACGATTCGCTCGATGATGCCCTGCAGGTGACAGTCATTGCCACCGGCATCGGCGATGTCCTGAAGAAGAAGGAGACGATTGCCCAGGTCGATGATCTGGTGAAGAAAAAACAGGTTCGCGAGCCTGAGGTCCAGTCGACGGCGATACCTGCCCAGGCCAACCGTCATCCCAGGGTGGCACCGCTTCCCGGTTCCAACTTCGATTCCTTCGAAAATCTCGGGGTGTCCAATATCAACGAAGGCGAAAGGACGCGCAGGAGCAGCAGCTGGAACGAGGAGTATCTGGAGACCCCGACCTATCTCCGGAAAAAGGCCAATTAAGGCGGAGTGGCTGGAATCGGCAGACGGAAACCGGGAAAAGCAGGGAGCAGTCCGCGTCAGCTTCTTCTCGACAAGGAACGGGGGGCATACCTGAAAAAATGGACCGGCCGGCTCCCGGTGGCCCTGGTCTATCCCAACACCTACCAGGTTGGCATGTCGAGTCTCGGCTTCCAACTGGTGTACAGTCTTCTTAATGAGGAAGAGGCGGTCGTCTGTGAGCGCTTCTTCCTGCCATCCCCTGGAAAACCTCTCCGCTCGATCGAATCGGACAGGCCGCTGAACCATTTTTCCCTGGTCTTTATCTCCATCAGCTTCGAGCACGACTACCGTCACCTGGTGGAGATGCTCCTTGCCGCCGGCATCGAACCCTGGGCCGAAAAGCGGGCTGCGATGATCTCGGCAGATTCCCCGCTGCTGGTCTGCGGCGGCGTCGTCGCCTTCATGAACCCCGAGCCTCTCGCGCCGTTTGTCGATCTGTTTGTGGTCGGCGAGGCCGAACCTGTCCTGCCGCAGCTGATGCGAGCCTTTGCCGTCGGTCTGTCCGGCGCCGGCTCGCGCCGGGATCTGCTGTGGTCGATCAACCGCGACCTGCCCGGTTGCTACGCCCCGCTGCTGTATCCACCGCGATATGACGAGCGGGGGCAGTTCGCGGGATACGATCAGCCGGCCGGGTTGCCGCCGCGGATCAGAAAGACCAGTCTGTCATCCTGTGCCGTTGCCGGGCACTCGCAGTTGCTGACCCCCGAGGCCGAGTTTGCCGACCTTTATTTGACCGAACTCGGACGGGGGTGTTCGCGTGGCTGTCGGTTCTGTACCGCCGGATTCATCTATCGGCCTCCCCGCCTGTGGGATGTGGATGCGGTGATCAGGGGCCTCGAGGCCCGCGACGCCTCGGTCAGGCGGATCGGGCTGCTCGGCATGGAAATGGCCGACCCGGCTGGTCTTGACCGGATTGCCGATCATCTTGGCCTCAATGGCTGCGCCCTGTCCTTTTCCTCGCTGCGCGCCGACCGGATCAGCCCGTCGTTGCTGCAACTGCTCGGCACAAGCGGGCTGAAGAGCGTCGCCATCGCCCCGGACGGCAGTTCCGAGAGGCTGCGCCGGGTCATCAACAAGAATATCAGCGAGGACGATCTTCTCCAGGCTGCCGAAAAGCTGGTGAGCGCCGGTCTGTACAAATTGAAAATCTACCTGATGATCGGTCTGCCGACCGAAACCGACGATGACCTCCGGGAATTCCTGACCCTTGTGGCCGGGATCAAGGAGCGGATCGATCCGATCGGCCGGGCCAGGGGGCGGCTGTGCGAGATCCGGATCTCGGTCAACTGTTTCGCCCCGAAGCCGTGGACTCCCTTTCAGTACCATCCCTTCGGCATGAGCGAAGCGTTGCCATTCGGGGAGTATGGCGATGCCCGTCAGGTCGTCGCCGAACTGCGGCGCCGCCAGGAACTGCTTCGTTCCGGGATAACCGGACTGGCCAATGTCCATCTCACCCATGACCGGCCGGAGCAGGTCCTCTTCCAGGCATTGCTGGCCAAGGGGGACCGCCGCCTGGCCGCCGTCCTGCTGGACATGGTCGCCCGGCGGTTGCCGTGGAAGCAGGCGATGGCGCGTCAGCATCTGGAGATCGAGCAGTTCGTGATCTGCGGCCATGATGAGAGAAGCGTTTTCCCCTGGGATATCGTCGATCATGGGATCAGTCGCGGCTACCTGTGGCGTGAATACCGGCGGGCCTTCGCCGAGAAGACCTCGCCGCCGTGCGATACCGCGGTCTGCCGCCGTTGCGGGGTGTGTCATGAAAATTAGACAGGAACCGCAGGAGATCTTCGATTCCATCCGCCGGCAGAAATTCGACACCGGCCTGCAACCGTTCAAGCTGGTCAAGTATTTTTCCTTTACCAGTCTCGCGGTGATCCTCGTCTTCACCCTGATCCTTTCGTGGATCATCTCCAATCACGCCCGCCGGGTCATGCTCGAGCAGAGCCAGGAGTATGTGCTGCTCCTCGCCGAAAACATCAACCAGCAGGTCTTTCGCCGCTTTGTCCTCCCTGCCGTCGTCCGCTACGGCGGCATCGCCCTCAGCAACCCGGAGCAGTTCGAGAATCTCGACCGGATCGTCCGCGGCCTGATCCAGGGCCTGAAGATCGACTCCGTGACGATCTATGACTCCCGGGTCAATATCATCTCCTACTCGACCGTCAGCGAACTGGTCGGGGTGAAGGACAAGGGCGGCGTAGAATACGTGCAGGCCCTGAAGGGGAAGGCCAATTCGCGGTTCATCTACCGGGGCTCGGTCTTCAGTCTGCTGTCGGTGGCCCCGGCGGTCAGATGCCAGCTCCGGGCCTATATCCCCTTCCGTCAGGTTCGTGAAGACGGGGAGAGCGGCGAGGTCATCATGGGGGTCATCGAGATCGTCAAGGACCTGTCGAATAACTATGCCTCCATCATCGACCTGCAGGGCCGGATCATCCTGGTGTCGGCGGCCGTCATGGGAGTCCTGTTCCTTGTCCTGCGGACCATTGTCTCCCGCGCCGGCCGGATCATGGAGAGCAAGGCCCTGGAGCGGCTGCGGCTCGAGGAAAAACTGAACCAGACCGAAAGGCTGGCGCATCTGGGAACGATGGTCGCCACCGTCTCCCACGAGATCAAGAGTCCGCTCGGCATCGTCCGCAGCACCGCCGAGATCCTCGAAAAAAGGATCCAGAAAGTCGCGCCGGGCAACGAACATCTGGCCAGGATCATTGTCGATGAAACGATGCGGTTGAACAACATCGTCGTCGAGTTTCTGGATTTCGCCCGGCCGCAGCAGATGAAGCTGGAGAGGGGGCAGGTCAACGCCATCATCGACAAGGTCCTGACCTTTCTCGCCCCGATGTGCAGGGCACAGCAGGTGAATGTGATCGCCGATCTGGCCCCCGACCTGCCGGAAACAGCGGTCGATGTCGACCAGGTCTACCGCGCCCTGCTCAATATTCTGCTCAATTCCATCCAGGCGATGGAGCACGGCGGCACCCTCCAGATCAGCACCGACAGCAGCGACGGCGGGCGACGGATAAAGATCGTCATCCGCGACAGCGGGTGCGGAATGGACAAAGACAAGCTGGCCCAGATCTTCAAGCCGTTTTTTACCGACAAAACCAAGGGCACAGGCCTGGGTCTGGCGATCACCAAAAACATCATCGAGGGGCATCTGGGTGAAATCCTTGTCGACAGCAGCCCGGGCGATGGCACGACCTTTACGATCCACCTGCCGGTGGCCTGATCCTGCCGCCATCGCAGTCGCTCGCTGTCGGCTGTCCGGTCGAGGCTGGCCTTTCTTTCCCGGCGTTAGCTGTCCTGCTACCGTGCGGGGGGAAACGACCGGATCAGGGGTGGAAAAGCGCTTGTTTTTTCGCTTTGATAGTGTTCATATGTCTAATATCCGGCTCCGACGGAGGAGCGCAAATCAAGAGTAACGGAGGGTAGTGATGGGCAAGCGAATTGTCATTATTGGTGGGGTTGCGGCCGGACCGAAGGCGGCCAGCCGGATAAAGAGGGTGCTGCCGGAGGCCGACGTCACCCTCATCGATCAGGATAATCTGATTTCCTATGGCGGCTGCGGCATCCCGTACTATGTGTCGGGCGATGTTTCCGACGAGCAGGAACTACGCTCCACCAGTTTTCACATGGTACGGGATGCGTATTTCTTCGCCCAGGCGAAGGGGGTCAGGACCATGACGTCGACCCGCGCCCTGGCGATCGACCGCCGGGAGAAGACCGTCGCGGTCGAGGATCTCGCAACCGGTGCCAGGAGTGTTATTCCCTATGACAACCTGATGCTCGCCACCGGCAGCGAACCTTTTGTCCTGCCGATCCCCGGCGTTGATGCCGACGGGGTGTTCACCATCAGCGATCTCCACAAGGCGATCGAGATCAAGAAGAGAATCGCCCAGGGAATGGTGGGCAAGGCCGTGGTCATCGGTGGAGGGGCGATCGGGGTCGAGATGGCGGAGGCGCTGACCGACCTGTGGGGGATCGAGACCGCCATCGTCGAATTCATGGACCAGCTGTTGCCGAAGATCGTCGACTGGCCGCTGGCCGCCGCCCTGGCCAATCATCTGCGGCAGCATAATGTCGAGGTGTATCTCGGCGAGGCGGCGACCGAGATCGTCGTCGAAGACGGCAAGGCGGTGGGGGTCCGGACCGGGAAGAGGACGATCGACGCCGATATGGTGATCATGGCGGTCGGGGTCCGGCCCCGGTCGCAGCTGGCCAGGGAGGCCGGCCTCAATGTGGCCGCGAACGGCGGGATCGTCGTCAACGACCGGATGCAGACGTCGGATCCGGCCATCTACGCGGCCGGCGACTGCGTCGAAATCCGTCACCTGGTCTCCGGCAGGGGCCTCTATGCCCCTCTCGGCAGTCTGGCCAACAAGGAGGGGCGGGTCGCCGCCGACAATATGGCCGGTATCCCCGCCGTCTTCAAGGGCGGGATCGGCAGTTTCGTGATGAAGGCCTTCGATATGGCGATCGGCGCCACCGGCCTCAGTCTTGAAATGGCCAGGGCGCAGGGATTCCAGGCGGATTCTTCGCTGACCGCCTCCGCCGATCGGGCCCATTTCTTTCCCGGCAGCGAGATCATCTGCCTCGAGCTGGTGTTTGATCGCCGGACCCGGAAGGTCCTCGGTTTCCAGGGGATCGGGCCGATGAACGATGCGCTGTCGGTACGGATCGATGCGGCGGCGGTGGCGATCACCGCCGGGGCGACGATCGATGACTTCGCCAATATCGAGATGGCCTATGCACCGCCGTTTTCGACCGCCATCGATGCGATCAACAGCGCTGCCTACGCGGCGGAGAATCTCTGTGACGGCCGGATGCGGCAGATCGACATCCAGTCGTTTCTGGCCTGGCTCGCCAACCCTTCGACCCGCCCGGACTGGGTCGCCCTCGATGTCCGGCATCCGAAACAGGCGCAGCCGAATGTCGAGAAATTCGGGGCGGCCCTGTGGCTGTCGCTCCCCTACGACAAGGTCCGCAGCGGCTATCAGGACCTGCCGTCGGACAAGATCATGATCATCGTCTGCAATGCCGGTTCCCGCTCCTATGAAAGTCAGATCGCCCTCGATGCCGCAGGGCTGCGCAACACCCTGGTCCTGCCCGGCGGGTATAACCTGATCAAACGGATCGACGCCGACATCCTTCTCTGATCCCGTCGGTTTTCATCCGGGTTGTGTCGACAACCTTCTCCGTCTCGCCGGCCGCATTGAGCCTGGCGAGGCAGAGAAGAGGGGCGGTGATGCTTTCTTCTCGATTACGCCAGACAACCGCATCTTCACTGCGCTCAAATCACAGTGCTCTTTACAGGGAAACCGCCTGCCTGACATAATCTTCCAACCTGTCGAACTGGCGGCCGACATCTTCCGGCCTGTGGGCATCCGAGCCGGCAACGAGGGGAATGCCAAGGTTGATCGCCTTGCGCAGGATCAGCGATGAGGGGAAGGGCTCGCCGCGGATCGGCAGGCCGGAGGTGTTGATTTCGAGGCACATCCGGCGGTCCTTCACCAGGGACAGCAGGATGTCGATCTGCTCCAGATGGTCCGGCGTCCAGGTCAGTTCGGGGAGATAGCGCAGTCCGGCGTCGAGGTGACAGAGCACGTCCGCCGGCAGCCGGTCTGCGGCCTCGATGAGCGCATCGAAATATCGGCTCAGCAGCGTTTCGGTCCCGAACTCCCGGGCTCGGCTGATATTTTCGGGCCTGCGGCTGAGCAGGTTGAGATGCTGCTCTTCGGCGGCCAGGCGGGCATAATGGAAGGACAGCCCGATCCGGTCCCATGATCTCCGGACCAGCCTGTTCCGGAGATCTTCGACGTGCTCCGGATTATATCCCACCTCCACGCCCAGCCCGATATCGATCCGGTCCCGGTAGATCCGCTGCAGTCGTTGCCCCTCGGCGAAATAGGCATCGAAATCACTCTCCGTCAGCCAGGTCACTTCCGTGTAGTTGACACCATCTTCCATGTGCTCGAGAAAAATAATCTTTTTCAGGCCTTTGGCGATGGCCGAGCGGACGTAGTCTTCCATTTCGCCGCTGGCATGATGGCAGAACCGGGTGTGGATGTGGCCGTCACAGGATGTGTCGATGGTGGGGGTGGGAACGGGCATAATCCCTTCACCAGGGGATAAACGGGAATTCGGGGTGAGGCAGGGTCGGGAGATCGGTCGCCGGTCAGGCATTGCCTCTTGGAAAGAAATGGACGACGCCGTCGATCGCCGAGGTGTCACAGATATGTCCCATTTCCAGCCCCAGATCGATATAGTCTTCGAGGCCGTCAACCTTCAAAGAGAGAACCGGTCCGTCGGGCAGATGGTAATACAGGGTGCTGACAGCGGAAAGATCGATCGGGGAAACGAACAGCTTCATTCAGGATATCCTTTTCAACAACAGTGCAGGGGGAGTTTACGGACTACGGACAATAACAGGAAAAACGACATATACGGCGTTTTCCGGAAAACTGCAAGGATTAACAATCCCCCGCCGGCTGCTGCTCGTGCCGGTTGGCGCGAAGCCCGTCGCTCCCGATTGCGTTTGACACACTGGTCGGCCATGTTTAATATAGAGGATTCTCGAGGTACCACAATTTTCCGCTGCGGCGGTCTGCAATCATAATCGACAAGGTGATGGAATGAGTCAAGACGATTTGAATGTCAAAGGAAAGCCTCTCTTTGGCAAGGATAACAACCCCTCCAATATCCTCCCCCAGAAGTTGACCCTCAACAGCAGGATCAAGTTTCGCTGTCATCCCGGGGTCCGCTGCTTCACCGCCTGCTGCGGCGGGATCAAGATCATCCTGACCCCGTACGACATTCTCCAACTCACCAGACGCCTGAATATCCCGGCCCATGAATTCCTGCATCAGTACACCCTGCCGACCTACCTTGAAAAGACCGATATGCCGGGAGTGATGATCAAACTGCGTGAGGACGACAACAAGTGCCCCTTCGTCACTCCGCAAGGCTGCACGGTCTATACCGACCGGCCGACCGCCTGCCGTTACTATCCGGTCGGCATGGCTGACTTTCATGAAGGCGGCAGCCGGGACGAGCAGGGCCAGGAACTGCCCAGCGCCGAGGATAAATTCTTCTTCATCGTCAAGGAAGACCACTGCAAGGGGTTCGAAGAGGACAAGGAGTGGACGATCGAGGAGTGGCGGAAGGACCAGGGTGTCGACGTCCGCGACGAGATGAACAAGGAGTGGCTGCGGCTGGTCATGCGCCGCAAATCGTTCGGGCTGCAGGCGTCCCTGTCCGAGCAGGCGAAGCGGATGTTTTTTATGGCCTCCACCGATCTTTCCCATTTCCGTCGTTTCATCTTCGAGAGCTCCTTTCTCAACACCTATGAAATCGACGCCGAGACCATTGAAAAGCTCAGAAACGATGATGTCGAGTTGATGCTGTTTTCGTTCCGGTACCTCGCCTCGACCCTCTTCGGCGTCCAGAACATGAAGATCAGAGAGGAGAAGATCCGCGAAAAAGTCTTGGAGATCAAGCAGCGCCAGGATGAGTCGGTGCTCGAATCGATCCGGGAATATGAGGAGATGAAGGCCGAACGGGAAAAACAGAAGAGCGCTGGATTGTAGAATCGCCGGGAGGAAGGTGCCGGCGGCACGGTATCCGGCGCCTGCGGCTGTCTGTCGGCAGGAAAATAAAAAGGGGGGCCCGGTCATCTGATCGGGCCCCCCTTTTTTTATGACGGCCTCCGTCTCATCGGGAGGCGCAGCACAGGATTACTTCTCTGTCTCCGGTTCCATCGCCTGGGCCCGGCCCTTGAGGAATTTCCAGCTGCGGAGGACATCCTTCTGGGACTGGGCCATCAGGGCTTCGGCCTCCGACGGATTGACCATCTTCAGGGCGCGATAGCGGTTCTCGCCGAAGGCGTACTCCTCGAAGGGGATCGATGGGTCCTTGCTGTCGATGATCAGCGGATTCTTGCCCTGATCCTCGAGGGCAGGATTGTAGCGGTACAACGGCCAATGCCCGCACGCCACCGCTTTTTTCTGCTGTTCCAGTCCCTTGGCCATATTGATGCCGTGGTTGATGCAGTGGGCGTAGGCGATGATCAGCGACGGCCCGTCGTAGGCCTCGGCCTCGGTGATGGCCTTGATCGCCTGGTTGGGATTGGCGCCCAGGCTGATCCGGCCGACATAGACAGTGCCGTAGGTCGAGAAGATCATGCCGATATCCTTTTTCGGCTGTTTCTTACCGCCGGCGGCGAACTGGGCGGTGGCGGCGCGCGGCGTCGATTTCGACATCTGGCCGCCGGTGTTGGAGTAGACCTCGGTGTCGAGCAGCAGGACATTGACATTCTCGCCGGAGGCGAGCACATGGTCGAGGCCGCCGTAGCCGATGTCATAGGCCCAGCCGTCGCCGCCGATGATCCACACCGATTTCTTCACCAGGTAGTCGGCGACGTTGTACAGTTGGACGGCGATGGGACTGGTCTTGCCTTCGAGTTTGGCCTTGAGCTCGGCAACCCGGCCCCGTTGCTCTTCGATGGCGGTCTGGGTCGACTGATCGACCTGGAGAAGGGCGTCGGCCATCTTTCTGGTGATCAGCTTGCCGCTCACCGCTTCTTCCAGCAGTTCCGCGGCCTGGGAGGCGAGCTTGTTGACCGAGAAGCGCATGCCCAGCCCGAACTCGGCATTGTCCTCAAAGAGCGAGTTGGACCAGGCCGGCCCGCGCCCGTCGGCACGCTTGGCATAAGGGGTGGTGGGGAGATTGCCGCCGTAGATCGAGGAACAGCCGGTGGCATTGGCCGCCAGCATCCGGTCGCCGAACAGCTGGGAGACCAGTTTGACATAGGGGGTCTCGCCGCAGCCGGCGCAGGCGCCGGAGAACTCGAACAGCGGCCGCAGGAGCTGGCTGCC
This sequence comes from uncultured delta proteobacterium, assembly GCA_963847035.1. Classification (GTDB taxonomy): domain Bacteria; phylum Desulfobacterota; class Desulfobulbia; order Desulfobulbales; family Desulfocapsaceae; genus Desulfoprunum. The sequence continues at coordinate 145,140 of CAWJYH010000003.1, forward strand.
TTTGATCGACGCCGGGTTGATCTTGGCCGGATCAATCTCCGGCAGGTCGAGGAAGTACCGGACATTTTCCCGTTCCGTCGACCGGAGCTCGTCGCTGTTGGGGATCATCTGCAAGGCCTTGGTTTTGGCCGGGCAGACGCTGACACAGAGGGTGCAGCTGCAGCAATCCTCGGTGAAGACCTGAACGATGAATTTCGAGCCCTTGAATTCCTTGCCCACGGCATCAGCGGACTTCAAGGCCTTGGGCGGGGTCTTCAATTCCGGCACGATCTTCATGCGGATGGCGGCATGGGGGCAGACCAGCGCGCACTGGCCGCACTGGATGCAGTTGTCCGGCAGCCATTCCGGGGTGTGGACGGCGATGTTGCGTTTCTCGTACTGGGTGGTCGCCGTCGGCCAGGTGCCGTCATCCGGGATCTGCGAGACCTTCAGCAGCTCGCCCTTGCCCTCGATGATCTTGGCGGTCACGTTCTTGACGAAGTCGGGGGCGTCGGCGGGGACGGTCGGCGGCAGTTCATGGCCGGTGGCGGTCTTGCCGAGCTTGACCTCGACGATGTTCTTGATCGCCTCGTCGACCGCGCTGTAGTTCATGTTGACGACCTTGTCGCCCTTGTTGCCGTAGGTTTTGTTGATCGCCTTCTTGATCGCGGCGATCGCCTCTTCCTGGGTCAGAATGCCGGAGATCATGAAGAAGGCGGTCTGCATGATCATGTTGATGCGGGCCCCGAGGCCCAGCGCCAGACCGAGGGAAACGGCGTCGATGATGTAGAACTTGGCCTTCTTGTCGATCAGGTCGCGCTGCACCTTCTTCGGCAGTTTCTTCCAGATCTCCTTCGGTGCGTGGCTGGTGGTGAGGAGGAAGGTGCCGCCGTCGTCGAGGTTGCGGAGCATGTCGTACTGGTCGAGGAAGGTGAAGTTGTGGCAGGCGATGAAGTTGGCCTTGTTGATCAGGTAGGGGGCGACGACCGGGTTCTTGCCGAACCGCAGGTGGCTGGTGGTGATGGAGCCAGATTTCTTCGAGTCGTAGACGAAATAGCCCTGGGCCGAGTTGTCGGTCTCGGTGCCGATGATCTTGATCGTGTTCTTGTTGGCGCCGACGGTGCCGTCCGAGCCGAGGCCGTAGAACATCGCCCGGTACACTTCCTTGCCCTCGATATTGAAGGAGCGGTCGTAGTCGAGACTGGAGAAGGTGACGTCGTCATTGGGGCCGACGCAGAACTTGTTCTTCGGCGCCATTGTCACCATGTTGTCGAACACCGCCTTGACCATCGCCGGGGTGAACTCGGCCGAGCCGAGGCCGTAGCGGCCGGAAAGGATGATCGGTGGGATGATGGTGCCGTTGGCCTCAATGGCCTCGCCGACGGCGGCGCGGACGTCGAGGTAGAGCGGCTCGCCGATCGCTCCCGGCTCCTTGGTGCGGTCGAGAACGGTGATGCGTTCGACGGTCGGCGGCAGGGCGTTGACCATGGCCTTCCCGTCGAAGGGGCGGTAAAGGCGGACGATGACCAGGCCGACCTTCTGGCCCTGGGCGACGAGGTAATCGACGGTCGAGGCAACGGTCTCGCAGCCCGAACCCATCATGACGACGACGTTCTCGGCGTCCGGGGCGCCATGATAGTCGAAAAGATGGTACTGGCGGCCGGTGATTCCGGCGAACTTGTCCATGGTCTCCTGGATGATCGCCGGCACGGCGTTGTAGTATTTGTTGACGGTCTCGCGGCCGGTGAAGTAGACATCGGGGTTCTGGGCGGTGCCGCGGATCATCGGCCGGTCGGGGCTGAGGGCCCGCTGGCGGTGGGCGATGACCAGGTCGTCGTCGATGACGGCGCGCATGTCGTCATAGGTCAGCTCCTCGACCTTCTGGATCTCATGCGAGGTCCGGAAACCGTCGAAGAAATGCATGAAGGGAATGCGTGATTTGAGCGAGGCCTGGGTCGCGATCAGGGCCATGTCCATGCATTCCTGGACGTTCTGGGCGCAGAGCATGCCCCAGCCGGTCTGGCGGGCGGCGTACACGTCGCCATGGTCGCCGAAGATCGACAGCCCCTGGCAGGCCATGCGAACGGGCGGTGACATGGAAGACGGTCGGGGTCAGTTCGCCGGCGATCTTGTACATATTGGGGATCATCAGCAGCAGCCCCTGGGAGGCGGTGAAGGTGGTGCAGAGGGAACCGGTGGTCAGCGAGCCGTGCAGCGCGCCGGCGACACCGGCCTCGGACTGCATCTGGGTGACGACCGGAATGGAGTTCCAGATGTTCTTCTGCTTGACGGCCGCTTTCGAGTCCGCTTCGGCCGCCATCGGCGAGGACGGCGTGATGGGGTAGATGGTGATGACTTCGCTGGTGGCATAGGCGACATGGGTACAGGCCTGGTTGCCGTCGATGGTGACCATTTTTCTCGACATGAGCTGTTCTCCTCTGTGGGGACTGGATGCGCTGCAGGTGCAGCGTGGTTGGAATGACTGATGCTGTCGATGTACAACAAACGGAAAGGCCTTTCCCGTTTACAGAATTTCCCGCCGTGCAAGGGCGGGATTCGGGATCGGGCAGTGAACGAAAAATCGCATTGTTTTCGTCAAATGGTATATTATAGAGCCTGTCGAATCCAATTACAATAACTGCTTTATTGAAGATAAAGCTCAATATTTTAGATCATATTTCGATCGTCCGCAAGCATTAACGCCAATGATGATGTGCATAAATAAATTAAATGCATTGTTCCCGGCCGCGGCCTGTTTCGCCCGATGGTGGCGACCGTCGATCCTGACGATGTGAGCCGGGGCGAAGGACCGTCGCTATGAAACGCCTTGCCTGGGAAGATCTCGAGGGGATGTTTGGTTTTCTTGCAGACCATAAGGATTTTGTCTTTCTCGATACCTCCCGTCCGGACCTGGAAAACCACACATCCCTGCTGTTCACCGAGCCGGTGGACCGTCTGCGCTGCTACCCGGGGGCGGATGCGGCCCACTTCCTGGGGGACGCCGAGGACTGGCTCAAGCGGGGATTCTGGCTGGCCGGCTGGTTCGACTACGATTTCGGCGGTCTTCTCGAGGAAAAACTTGCCTTCGATCGGGCGACCGCCGATGCTCCCGCCGCCCTCGCCGACCTCGGGGTGTATCGCAAACCATACATCTACGATCACGCCGTCGGCAGCGGCGATCTGCCGGACGCGCCCCGCCCGGCGACACTCCCGGGCTGGCGGATCGACGGTCTGCAGCCGAACGTCGGCCGCGCCGAATACCTCCTGGCCATCCGCCGGCTGCGCGACTACATTGCCGCCGGCGACACCTACCAGGTCAATTACACCCTGAAGCTTCTGTTCGCCTGGACCGGTTCGGCGGAGGCGCTGTACCGCGATCTCCGCCATAACCAGACGGTCCCCTTCGGGGCCTATATCCGCCGCGACGAGGAGCGCATCCTGTCGTTTTCGCCGGAGCTGTTTTTCCGTCGTGACGGCCGGCAACTGACGGTCCGGCCGATGAAGGGGACCTCCCGCCGGGGCCGGACCGCGGCCGAAGATCGGGATCTCTGCCACGGTCTGGCCCGGGACCCGAAAAACCGGAGCGAAAACGTGATGATCGTCGATCTGCTGCGCAACGATCTGGCCCGGCTGATGCATCGCCTCGGCGGCGGGGATGTCTGGGTTTCGTCGCTGTTCGATGTCGAGACCTACGAAAGCCTGCTGCAGATGACCTCGACCGTCAAGGCCAGTCCCGGCGGCGACCGGGCCGGTGCCGATTTCGGTCTCTACGAGCTGTTCCATGCCCTTTTCCCCTGCGGCTCGGTGACCGGGGCGCCGAAGATCCGGACCATGGAGATCATCAACGAACTGGAGAAGGAGCGGCGGGGCGTCTACACCGGGGCCATCGGCTATCTCGCCCCCGACGGCGCCGCGGTCTTCAGCGTCCCGATCCGGACGGTCGTCCTGCGCGGTACTCGCGGCGAGATGGGGATCGGCTCGGGGATCATCATCGATTCCGATCCCGAGCAGGAATGGCAGGAATGCCTGCTCAAAGGCCGGTTCCTCACTCACTGCCGCCCGGGCTTCGAGCTTCTGACGACGATGCTGTGGCATCCCGGTATGGGATACTGGTGCCTTGACCGCCATCTGGCGAGAATGGAAAGATCGGCGGCGGAACTGTGCTTTTCCTGGCCGGAGGCCGCGATCCGGCACGAGTTGGAGCGGCAGGCCGCCGCTTTTGCCGGACACTGCATGCGGGTGCGTCTGACCCTGGCCAAGGATGGGGCGATCGCGGTTGCCGCCGTGGCCTGCGCGGCCCCGGCACTGCTGCGCCTGCCGGTCCGTCCGGAGCCGGTCGGCCCCGGTCTGCCGGAGATTGCGTTCTCCTCTGAGGTAGTCGATGGCGATTCGCCCTGGCTGCGGCACAAGACGACCAGCCGGGACCTGTATGACCAGGAGTTTAGGGCGGGGCGGGAGGAGGGACTGTTCGACCTGCTGTTCGTCAACCGCCGGGGCGAGGTCACGGAGGGCTGCATCAGCAACGTCGTGGTCTATGCCGACGGCCGCTACAGGACCCCGCCCCTGGCCAGCGGCCTGCTGCCGGGGGTGATGCGCGAACAGCTGCTCCATGATCGGGAGCGGCCGGTTGTCGAGGCGGTCCTGACGCCGGCGGATGTGATGGCCGCCGAGGCGGTCTACCTCTGCAATGCGGTGCGCGGACTGGTGCGGGTGAGGCTGCGGCAGGGGGAGGGGAAGGCGGTCGGGTCGTCCTGAGACCGCCTGGCCGGTTAATGCACCATCCCAGGTTCCGGAGCGGTCTCCATCGGTATCGGGGGGATGATCAGGTTGTGCTGGCGGCCCAGTTCGCGCACCATGGTCATGAAGGTCGACGGGAGCGGGATGTCGCGGTCGCGGTCGAGGATGCCGAGGGCGTCGGCCCTGGCCAGGGCGGTGGCATCGTCGCCAAGCCCTTCCTGGCTGTCGCAGAGGGCCTGAACCCGCAGGGCATCGGTGATCGGGGCGCGGAGGCCGGGGCTGTCGATGCCGAGGCTGAGGAGTTCCTGTTCGATGGTGCCCCAGTGTTCCCGGCGGAAGCGGACGAACTGCTCCTCCGGGTTGGGGGTGCCGAACAGCTCGTTGGTGATGGTCCCCGCCAGCCGGGACAGGTGGGTGGCATCGCCGTCCGGCTGTTTGCGGGCGAGCTGGGAGCGGATCTCCTTGAAGACAATCATCTGGATGACGCCGAGCCCCTCGCGGAGGGCCGGAATGAGCTGGGATTTGATGGCGGCTGTGTTCTCGGTCATGGCGTTACAGGAGGATCTTGACTGCGGGATGGTTTTTCAAACGTTGAAAGATTGTCAGTCGGGTCTGTTCGTCTCCGATCTCGATGGTGGCCTCGAGGCTGTGGTATTTACCCCCCCGGCTCGACCGACCGGCTGCGATCTTCACCGGGTGCGGGGCGCAGGCCAGGATAATGGCCTGGCGCAGGAGATCGGCCTCCTCGCCGATAACCTTGTAGCTCCAGATGCAGGGGTAGACGATGTGCGGCCGGTTGTGTTGATGGTCCATGAACGGATGTCGGGGTTGGAGACGGTGGTTGTCGGGATCGGGATCAATTAATACTGATTTGTCCGGCAAGAGTCAAGGGAAAGGGCGCAGTGTCGCCCTGCGGCCGGCCGCCTATATAGCACTGAAAACGGCGGATTGCTCTTGTCATCGCCATGACGGCGCGATATCGTTGTTACGGCAAGCGGTGACAGGTGCGAGTGTCCCGGACAGCGGCGCGGTTCCAGCCAGGGGAAAACGGCGTACGGCACGGCACAGCAGACAGGAGGGTGCAGAGAATGGCGAGCGACGAACACAACCGGCGGATAGCGTCTGGCGATGGGCTTCATGCGGAGGTCATCAGCGACCGGGAGCGGCGATTGCTCGACGCCGTCGCCGCCGCCGAACGGCAGCGGCAGGCGATCGAACAGGGTTTTCCCGGCATCCTCGGCTATTTTGACCGCAATCTGCAGGCGGTCTGGGTCAACGACCGGGTCCGCAGGCTCTGCGCCGACCCGGTCGGCCGCAGCTGTCGGGAGATCTTTTGTCGCCGCCGGGCCTCCTGCAACCACTCCTGCGCCGCCTGGCGGGCGATGCAGTCGGGGAAGATCGAGACCAGCGTCAGAGGCGTCCGGATTTCGGCAGAGGACGGCGAGGATCTGGTGTATGACGTCACCTCTATCCCGGTGCGGCTCCCTTCCGGGGAGGTTGAGGGCATCGTGATCATGGCCGCGGATATGTCGGAGCGCCATCTGCTGGAGAAACAGCTTCGTCATACCCAGAAGATGCAGGCGATCGGGACCCTGGCGGGAGGAATCGCCCATGACTTCAACAACGTCCTCACCCCGATCATGGGGTATTCCGAGATCGTCCGGATGAAGATGCGCCGGGACGGATCTTTCGACCAGACCATCCGCGATTATATCGACGAAATCCTCAAGGCGGCGAAGAGGGCCAAGAGCCTCGTCGACCAGATCCTGACATTTTCCCGCAGCTACGAAAAGAAGGAACTGCGGCAGCATATCCATCCGATCGTCAAGGAGGTGATGAAGCTGATGCGCGTCACCCTGCCGGCGACCATCCAGATCAACGAGGAAATCGACGACCACTGTGGTCTCGTCTCGGTCGATCCAGTGCAGATCCACCAGGTCCTGATCAATCTCTGCACCAACGGCGCCCACGCCATGGCCGGTCGACACGGCACATTGACGGTGCGGCTGGCGAAGACCGACCGGGACGGGGATGGCAGGGATTGGCTGGAGCTGAGTGTCGCCGATACCGGCTGCGGCATAGAGGCCGAGATTCTGGAGCGGATCTTCGAACCCTATTTCACGACCAAGGAAAAGAGCCGGGCGACCGGCATGGGGCTGGCGATGGTGCACGGCATCATCACCCGCCAGGGCGGGCGGATCAGCGTGCAGAGCCAGGTCGGCGTCGGCACGATCTTCCGGGTCCTGCTGCCGATCGCGCGTGAATCGACCCAGTTGGAACAGATCATCTCCATGACGGAGATCATGCAGGGGGAGGGCCGCATCCTGCTGGTCGACGATGAGGAGCAGGTCGTCAATGTCACCGGGCAGATGCTGCGCAGCCTCGGCTACGAGGTCGTCGGGATGACCTCGGCCACCGAGGCGCTGAGACTGTTCTCCGAGACGGACCGGGAGTTTGACCTGCTGATCACCGATCTGACCATGCCCGATCTGACCGGGATCGAGTTGAGCGCCCTGTTCAGGACGATCCGCCCCGATCTCCCGGTCGTCCTCTTCTCCGGGCATGCAGAGCAATTTTCGAGGGAAGCGGCGGAGCAGGCCGGGGTCCGCGAGTACTGCACCAAACCGCTGACGCTGCGGCAGCTGGCGTCGGTGGTCCATCGGGTCCTCCACCACACCGATTCCGCCGGCAGGGGCTGAGGCCCGCGGCGGCCCGCCTCACCGGTCCCCATCTCATTCGCGACGGCCGTTGATCAGGCTGATCTGGTCGTTCAGCGTCCACAGATCATAGAGCCAGCCGATGCCGAGCAGGCCGGCGGTGCACAGATAGAGCAGGCCCGTCAGCCACTTGCCCATGTACATCCGGTGGATACCGAGCAGGCCGACGAAGGTCAGCAGCAGCCAGGCGATGTTGAAGTCGACCGCGCCCTCGTTGAAGCGGATGTCGGCTTCCTCGTTCATCTTCGGGATCAGGAAGAGATCGACGATCCAGCCGATGAAGAGCAGGCCGAGGGTGAAGAAGTAGATCGTGCCGGAGATCGGCCGGCCGTAGTAAAACCGGTGGGCGCCGAGAAAGCCGACGAGCCAGAGCAGATACCCGACGACGATCGAATGGGTGGGAGGATTGTCCGTCCGCATGTTCCTTACCTGTGGATGAAGTTTTGCAGTTTTCTGACCCGTTGCCAGGCCGTGTGTATCCGCTCCTCGGCCAACCGGCCCTGCCGCACCGCCTCGACGATCCGGGCGATGAGCGTGCCGACGATCAGCGGATCATATTGAAGATTATTCCCAATGATGAGGATGTCGGCCCCCGCTGTCAAGGCCATGACACACGCCTCGGCCAGGCCGTAGCGGTCGGTGATGGCCCGCATCTGCAGGTCGTCGGTGATGACCGCGCCGTCGAAGCCGAGATCGCGGCGCAGCAGGCCGTCGATCGCCGCCAGCGACAGGGTGGCCGGCAACAGGGGATCGATCCGGCTGTTGAAGAGATGGCCGACCATCACCAGATCGGCCATGCCGTCGGCGATCAGGGTGCGGTAAGGGACCAGTTCCTCCTCCCGCCAGGCGGCGCTGATATCGACGAAGCCGAGATGGGAGTCGGCGAGCGCCGAGCCGTGGCCGGGAAAATGCTTCAGGCAGGTGAGGATGCGGCGCCGGCGGTGGGCGGTGATCCACGCCGTCGCATGGCGGCCGACGACGGCCGGGTCGGCGGCAAAGCTGCGTTGATACCGGCCGATGATCGGGTTGTCGTTTTCGACATCGAGGTCGACGACCGGAGCGAGGTTGAGGTTGATGCCGAGAGTGCTGAGCATCTCGGCGGTGCAGGCGGCGTTGATCGCCGTCAGGCCGACATCGCCGGACCGGCCCAGGCACCCCGCCGAGGCCGTGACCGGGAAGCCGCGCTCGGCCTTGAACCGGCTGACCATGCCGCCCTCCTGATCGACGGCGATCAGCAGCCGGCCGCCGGCGCAGTCCTGCAGCTCGGCGCAGAGCCGGGCAGTCTGGGTCGCCGAGACGATATTGTTGTCCGCTCGTTTTTCGGCGAGGAGGCGGTCGAAGAGGATGACTCCGCCCAGGGCCCGATCGCGGAGGTCGGCGGCGAGGGTGCTGTCCGGGAGGAGCCGGTCGCCTTTGAAACCGACGATCAGGAGTTGGGCGATCTGCTGGGGTAGGTCCATGGGGTGTTGGCGGTCCTGTCAGGGCGGAGAAAGTATGCGGACCTGCCGGCGCGGCCTCCTGCGTGGTGCCGGGGCCCCGTTCGGATCAGACCGTTTCGAGCCGGATCTTCAACGGCACGACATGGAGCGACCGGCTTTGCTGCTCGGTGGAGCCCAGCGACCATCCCGTGCACCGGGCCCGGCCCTGGAGCAACTCGCCGATGTCCTCGACCAGCCGGTTGAGGTTGATGATCGGATGGCGGGAGAAGACCTGGGGCAGGCCCTGGGTCAGGTTGCAGGCGAGACAGCGGCCCGGCCGTTCGTGCAGCCGCAGTTCCATGACCAGCTCGTTGTCCTGCAGGCCGCGGTATCCCAGCTCGATATCGTAGGCGCCCTCGTCGGCGTCGCCGAACAGGGCCTCGAAGAACTCGTTCGCGCGTTCCCGGGGAAAGAGGCGGAGCAGGGTGTCGGGGGTGAACAGGGTCGGCAGGGTTTTTGCGTCCATGGCGGTTCTTGTCGTGGGGGGATTGGCGGTTTCAGGGACACCGTCCGGCGGGCGGCGATGCCGATTTCAGCTGGTAAGCCGTTGTACAGGAATAACCATGATATTGGAGCGTCGGTTCCGGCATAAGGGGCCGTAACGAAATGGGTGAATATGCAATGGTTATCTCGTAACGGCCCCTAACTATACCGGCAAAGCGCATTTTGTCAACCGACGTTGCGGGGTTGCGGGGCCTGTGTTAGAGTAGCGGCCATGAACAGCGAGGGACCATTTTCAGGGGCCAGAGGCACCGCCGCCGTCGATCTGAGCGAGCTCAACGATGCCCAGTACGAGGCGGTGACGACGGTCGACGGCCCGGTCCTCGTCATTGCCGGGGCCGGCAGCGGCAAGACCCGGACCCTGGTCTACCGGGTGGCCTATCTGATGCAGCACGGCATCCCGCCGGAGAAGATCCTGCTGCTGACCTTCACCCGCAAGGCCGCCCAGGAGATGCTGTGGCGCTCCGGCCGCCTTCTCAACGACAGCTGCGGCCGGGTGGTCGGCGGCACCTTCCACGGCACCGCCAACATGCTGCTGCGCCGCTACGGCGCCTGTCTCGGCTTCGCCTCGAACTTCACCATCATCGACCGGGCCGACGCCGAAGGGATCGTCAACCTCCTCAAGTCATCGCTCGGCCTCGGCGGGGCGTCGAAACAGTTCCCCTCCAAACGGGTCCTGATCTCGATGATCAGCGGCGCCGTCAACAAGTCGATGGAACTGGAGGACCTGGTCTTCGAGCAGTACGCCCATCTCAGCGAGCATCTCGACGACATCCTCCGGCTGCAGCGGCACTACGGGGATTTCAAGCGCGACAACGGCCTGATGGATTACGACGACCTGCTCGTCAACTGGAAGCGGATGCTGCAGGAGTCGGAGGAGGTGCGGCGGCTGATCTCCGAGCGCTTCTCCCACATCATGGTCGACGAGTACCAGGACACCAACCTGATCCAGGCCGATATCGTCCGCCTGGCCGCCTCCACCCATGACAACGTCATGGCGGTCGGCGACGACGCCCAGTCGATCTACTCGTTCCGCGGCGCCGATTTCTACAACATCATGCGGTTCCCGAAGGTCTACCCCGACACCCGGATCATCAAGCTCGAGGAGAATTACCGCTCGACCCAGCCGATCCTGGCGCTGACCAACGACATCATCAAAAATGCCGCCGAGAAATACACCAAGACCCTGTTTTCCCGGACCGAAGGCGGGGTCCGCCCGGCGCTCTTCGCCGGCCGCGATGAGCGGGAAGAGGCGCTGTTCGTGGTCCGCCGGGTGCGGGAGCTGCTGGCGCGGGGCACCCCGATAAAGGAGATCGCGGTGCTGTTCCGCTCCGGTTTCCACTCGTACAAGCTCGAGCTCGAACTGGGGGCGACGGGCATCGATTTCGAGAAACGGGGCGGCTTGAAGCTCACCGAATCGGCCCACATGAAGGATTTTCTCTCTTTCCTGCGGGTCGTCGCCAATCCCCGCGATTCCCTGAGCTGGAACCGGATCCTGCTCCAGCTCGACAAGGTCGGGCCGAAGACGGCGCAGAAGATCACCGCGACCGTCATGACGGCCGGCGACCCGTTCCAGGCCCTGGCCGGGTGCCCGGCCGGGAAAAGCTGGCAGCAGGGTTTCGACCGTCTCAACGAGCTCTTTGCCGACCTGCGAGGCAAGGAGCGCAGCCTGCCGGAGTTGTACGAGGTCGTCCTCGCCTATTACCAGCCGATCTTCGAGCAGCTGTTCGCCGATGACTACCCGAAGCGGCAGAAGGATCTCGACCAGTTGAAGGGCGTCATGGCCGGCTATCAGGACCTGCAATCGTTCATCGACGATACCGCCCTCGATCCGCCGGAGTCCGACCAGCACGGCCACCGGCGGGCCGAGGAACGGCTGGTGCTGTCGACCATCCATTCCGCCAAGGGGCTGGAGTTCGATGCGGTGTTCGTCATCGGCCTGGCCGAGGGCCGCTTCCCCCATGCCGCGGCGATGATCGGCGAGCAGTGGGAGGAGGAGCGGCGGTTGCTCTATGTCGCCGCCACCCGGGCCCGAAAATTTCTCTACCTCTGCTACCCGCGGGAGTTGATGACCCCGGATCGGCAGTTCCGCCGGGTCGGCATGTCGCCGTTTCTGACCGAACTCGGCCCCGGGCTCTACGAGCGGATATCGGCGGAGGCCGGCAGCACCGGGGAATGGGCGGGAGCGACAAGTCATCCGGACCCGGCCACCCCCCGGCTTCCCGCCGCTCCGGCCCGGCGGCAACCGCCGGCGATCTCGGAATTCGCGAAGGGATGCAAGGTCAGCCACCCCTTCTTCGGCGAGGGCAAGGTCACCAAACTGTCCGGGGCCCGGACGCTCGACGTCCTGTTTGACCGGCATGGGATGAAGACCCTGCATCTCGACTATGCCAAGCTGACCATTCTCTGAGCCCCGGCCCCGGCGCCGCCTCGGCCCTCTCCTTCCCTCAACCCCCGAACCCGATATGGACTACCAGGAAGCCGTTGACTATCTCTATAGTCTGCAGATGCACAAGATCAAGCTCGGACTCGAGGCGATGCGGGGTTTTCTCGACCAGGTCGGCAGTCCGGAGCAGAGCCTGCGCTGCGTCCATGTCGCCGGGACCAACGGCAAGGGCTCGGTCAGCGCGACCCTCGTCGCGATCCTCGGCCGCGCCGGCTACCAGGCCGGGCTCTACACCTCACCGCACCTGAGCGACGTGCGGGAGCGGTTCCGGCTGGGCGACCGCTATATCGACCGTGAGACCTTCGCCCGCCTGGCGACGCGGATCCGGAAGGTCCTCGGGTCGGAGCAGATCACCTTCTTCGAGTTCTGCACCGCCCTGGCCCTGCTGTGGTTCGCCGAGAGCGAGGTCGACGTCGTCGTGCTCGAGACCGGGATGGGCGGCCGGCTCGACGCCACCAACGTGGTGACGCCGCTGGTCTCGATCATCACCAGCATCAGCATGGACCACGAGGCCTACCTCGGCACCAATCTGACCGAGGTGGCGGGGGAGAAGGCCGGCATCATCAAGGCCGGGGTGCCGGTGATCTCCAGCGCCACCGTGCCGGAGGCGGCGGCGGTGGTCGAGCAGACCTGCCGGGAGCGGGGGGCGGCCCTCTATGTGCTCGGGCGGGATTTCGACTACCACGACGACCCCGACGGCCGCTGGACCTGGAAGGGGCTGGCGCCGCCGCTGCAGCGCACGATCCCCGGCCTGCGCTGTGCCCTGCGGGGCGGCTACCAGCGGCAGAACAGCTCGGTCGCGATCGCCGCGGCGCTGCTGCTCGGCCAATTCGGCTATCCGCTCGAGCCGGCGGCGATCACCGCCGGGGTGGCGGCGGTCTCCTGGCCGGGGCGAATGGAGTATTTTCAGGCCGATATCGTCCCGGAGCCGGGGGAACTCGGCGACGCCGGCCCGGACAAGAGGTGGTACCTGCTCGACGGGGCCCACAATCCCGACGGGGTGCAGCGCCTGGTCGAGGCCCTGGTCGCCGAATTCGGCGACCGGCGCCTGGTCTGTGTCTGGGGGGCGATGGGCGACAAGGATCTCACCACCGCCCTCGCCGCGATCTCCCCGGTCGTTCATCGGCTGATCCTGACCAGCGCCCCGGGGGAACGCGCCGCCACGCCGGAGCGGCTGCTGGCCTGCCTGCCGCCGGACGGGCGACCTAAGGCCGACTGCGTCGCCGACATCCGGGCCGCCCTCGCCCGGGCCGGGGCGGTCTCGGGCCCGGAGGACTGCATCGTCGTCGCCGGCTCGCTCTATCTGCTCGGCGAGGTGCGCAAGATCCTGCGCGGCGAGGTCGTCGACGGATGAGCGATTATTTCGGCTTCGACGGGGTCGACGAGGCGGATCTGCGCCGGGAGAAGGCCAAGGCGCGCGAGCTGCGGCGGACCAGATGGTGGCAGCACAAGATCGCCCGCGGCGTCTGCCACTATTGCGGCGGCCGGTTCACGCCGACCGAACTGACCATGGACCACCTCGTGCCGCTGGCCCGGGGTGGGCGGAGCACCAAGGCCAACCTGGTGCCGGCGTGCAAGGACTGCAACAACCGCAAGAAGGTCATGCTGCCCCTCGAATGGGAGGAATACCTGCTCCAAGGACCCAACCCCCCGCCGCCGCACCACGATTGACGGCCGACGGCCTGATTCCGGCCGGCAGCGGCGACGATAATTGTATTGCCAACACCGTTTTTTGTGGTACTATGGGCCTCGTTTTCAGAGGGTATGCCCACAGCACCCTCTACCTCGAACGACCCCAGGGACGGGTAGCTCAGCTGGATAGAGTGTCGGCCTCCGAAGCCGAAGGTCGCGGGTCCGAATCCCGCCTCGTCCACCAACGATAGCAGCCGCTTGGATATATGTCCAAGCGGCTGTTTCTTTTTGCGGTCGGCCTGTTTGTATCGTTTATGGGCGCTGCGATCTGTTGCATTCCTGTCATAGCACTCCAAGTCCCTGCCAAATCGAAAAAAATCCTTCATTCCGCTCTTCTTCTGCCATTTGGATCTTTTTCCTGTTATTTCGACCCTCCCCCTTTCCATCATTTCGACCCTCCCCCCGTCATTTCGAGCGAAGCAAGAAATCTTGTCGTTCCCGGTAGGGCAAAGGCCGTACTGACGCCCCTTTCGGCATTTCGGCGTCAGCTCGAAATCTGCTTCTTTTCTTTTGATGCCCCTTGTTACAGTTGAGGATCACTGCAGCAGATCTCTCCCTGACGGTCGAGATGACGCCTTTCTTATTGTAATATCAGCATTCGCATGACTGGTGCTGTTGCCCGGAAGGCAAAATGATCAACGAGAGAAAGCCGTCCTTGACACCATTGCTTGAACGTTGACGGGGTTCGACTGCCAACAGATTAGTCCATTCAGGTTGACTCGGCATAACAGCGGCATTGTCCAGAAAGACCGAACGTCAATTCCTAACCATTCCCGCTTGTCAATTGTCAGGCTGTCGACTATGTTGCTTGAAAACTCTGATATTTCTATTACATGGGAAGTGCCAGGCAGAATCTTTGCGGAAGGATGTGTAAATTTGCGACAGTGCGGAGTAGCGAGAGCGGGGGATGAGATGGAAGCAGACTGACTTTTCCTTCCCCAAAAAGCCAACTCCGTATATTAAAAGGTAGAAAAATGAGATTCCGCTAACAACTGCTTCAACCTGACATTGCTATTGTCATGAAAATTGCTGGTCGCTTCGCTCGGCAATTTTCACGCCAATGTACGCAATGTGGGTTAAGCAAATGTTAAACGAAAGCGAAAAAGAATATCATGGCACAACGGAAAAATAAAAAAGCAGAATTCGTCTTGTGGATGGGACCTCTTTTGGACGCTCTCCGGGAACTTGGTGATTCAGGATCGCCTCGTGAAGTTTCCGATCTAATAGCCACAAAATTGAATATCCCTGATGAAAAAAAAGAAGAATTGATGGAATCAGGCACCCCTCGATTTCATAATCAAGTTTGTTGGGCGCGCCAATATCTTGTCTGGGAGGGTTTGCTTTCTTCCGAAAAAAAAGGCATTTGGCAGCTGACACAAAAAGGCCGAGATACAAAATTATCTGAAGCCGATGGAAGAGAGATATTTAAGAAATGGGTATCCATCCATGCTGATAAACGAAAACAAAAACAAGGTGTCCCGCAAAAAGAGAAAATTGAGGAAATAGAAGAAGAAAAAATTATTGAATATAGTGGGGCGTCGCATCGAGAGTTATTGCTTAAAGTGTTGCACAACATCTCGCCAGAAGGCTTTGAAAAACTTTGTAAATACATTTTAAGAGTCTATGGTTTTGAAAATGTTTCAGTCACACCCAAAGGGAAAGATGGTGGTATAGATGGTTTCGGAACATTGCAGTTAAATCCTTTTGTTAGCTTCAAAGTTATTTTTCAATGTAAACGTTACCAAGGGACTGTTTCGAGGGCTAAGGTCGGAGATTTAAGAAATGCAATGATTGGAAGGGCAGATAAAGGCATAATGATTACCACCGGCAATTTCTCCGAAGATGCGAAAAGAGAAGCCGTTAGAGATGGGGCGCCACCGATCGAATTGATCGATGCTGAGATGCTGATTGACATGATGGAGAAAGAAGAAATTGGCTTGAAACCAAAAACTGTATTTGATGTTGACTATGCCTTTTTTGACCAATACATGTAAATCATTTCACAACAAACTGCACAGGCCGCCAAACAGCCGGCGCCCTTGAGTTTTGCGTTCGCCATTCAAGTCGGAACGGAGCGCGTATGCAATCGGAATTTGCGGCGGACACCCGTAAGAGCGCTGAGGCGTTGTTCGCATCTGGCCTCTATTGCGCCGAAAGCGTTGTGCTTGCTCTTGCTGAGGCGAATGGCATTGAGTCTAACCTCTTGCCGAGGATGGCCACTGCTTTCTGTAGCGGAATGAGCCGTACCTGTGGCACCTGTGGTGCAGTTACCGGCGCCGTTATGGGCATCAGCCTCGTGCTCGGTCGCTCCGAACCCGGCGTACCGGTCGAACGATCATACGCCGCAACGCAGAAACTGATCAGGATCTTCGAGCAAGAGTTTGGGTCACGCGAATGCAGTTCGTTGCTGGGCTGCGATCTGGGAACTCCAGAAGGCCAAAATGCTTTTCAACAGAGGGGACTCGGAGAGCGTTGTGCTCGGTTTACGGGTAGAGCCGCGGAAATCGCTGCGCGGTTAATTGAGGAAGAAAATGGCTGACAACCGCTTCGAGTCCGATGGCTTACCCTTCCACTGCGCTTCGAGGTCAAACCACGGCTCAAGCGGAGCTTTAGCAATTACTGAAGAGAATTAAGACAATGGAAACTGAATTTGGTACAATAACTAAATGGAATGATGAAAAAGGTTTTGGCTTTATTACACCCAAATTGGGTGAAAAACAGATCTTTATGCATATAAAACAATATAGCAAAGATCATAATCGTCCAATGCAAGGACTACCTGTTACTTTTCAAAGAGAGGCTGATCAAAAAGGAAGAATCTATGCAGTAAATATTTATCCAACAAAAGGACACAAAAAAATTAGTCAAGCTGAAATCGAGTATAAATATTCATTAGTTATTACCATTCTTTTTTTTACATTTCTAGGAGTTATGATTCTGACTAACAAATTACCATTTTTCATAATTTTACCATATATAATATTTAGCCCAATTGCTTTTAATATGTATATTAAAGACAAGCTGGCTGCTGAATGGGATGAATGGAGAACACCAGAGAATACTTTGCATTTCGTTTCACTTATTGGAGGTTGGCCTGGTGCTCTTATAGCTCAAAGCAAGATAAGGCATAAATCAAAAAAATTGTCATTTAAAATAGTATACTGGATAACAGTAGTTATGAATTGCAGTTTATTGGTTTGGCTGCTTTCCCCTCAAAGCTCAACAGTTCTTAAAGAAATAAAAAACATGATAATTGGTTGACAAACTGCTTCACTGGACCCCGCATACAGCGCCTGTCAGATGAGCCAGGCGTTGGCAACGCAAACTCTTCGACAAGGATCCCAGGTGAACATACCACTCTGCCCCATGAATCTACCCGAGTATATGAAAATGCGCCTGCGCGGGCCCGCCGTGGAGAGAATTTCGGAGCTTCCACGCGCGTTCCTGTACGGGCCTGACGCCGCGGCCCATCTCGCCGAGAGTTTCAGGACTCACACCCAGATGTCGTCTGTCCTGGTGTTCTTCGACCAACGCACGCGGGCCGTTGCCGGGGAGACCTGTCTCAGCGCCCTGCAAGCCTCGGGCTGGACGGTACTGGAATACCTGATCCCCGACGGTCCTGACGGATCGTCGCCGGTATGCGACGATGTCACCATGAGCCGGCTCCGTTCCGCGCTGCCGACCGCCGATGCCTACCTGGCCGTCGGCAGCGGGGTGATCAACGATCTCGTCAAATGGCTGGCCGCCGAGGCCCGCAAGCCCTATGCCGTGTTCGCTACGGCAGCCTCCATGAACGGGTATGCGGCCGCCAACGTCGCCCCCGCAATCAACGGCATCAAGAGCCTGTTCAGGGCCAGGGCCCCGGTTGTCATCGCTGCCGACCCGGCCGTCATCGCATCGGCACCCAGCCGGCTCACCACCGCCGGACTGGGCGATGTCCTGGCCAAACCTGTCAGCACCTCCGACTGGGTCATGAACCACCAGCTCTTTGCCGAGCCCTACTCCGAAGAGGTGGCGGCCATCATCACTGACGTCGAACCGACCTATCTCGATCATCCCGATGGCATCAAGGCAAAGGATCCCGCAACTCTTCAGGGGCTCCTGGAAGCGCTCGTGCTTTCCGGCTGCGCCATGACCCTGCAAGGCTCCTCGCTCCCGGCCTCAGGCGGCGAGCACCTGATCAGCCATACGCTGGACATGCAAGCCTATATCGCGGGACGTGGCCATGATCTGCACGGGCGCCAGGTCGGGGTCGCGACGATCTTCGCCGCCGCCCTGTACGACAGGCTTCTCCGTCTGGAGACACCCGATTTCGACAAGGCCGCCCTCCACTTCGATGCCGCCTATTGGGGCCCTCTCGCCGCCCGTGTACGGGAGCAGCATGATCTCGCCGCAACCCGTATGGGCGCGGCCGTCGCGATCCTTCGCCGGCCCGGGGCATGGGATGAACTGAGGTCGAACTTGAGGCCATGCCTGCGCTCCCCGGCGGTGTTCAAGCGCTGTCTCGCGTCGGCCGGTGGTGCGCATCGGCTGGGGGATATCGGATCGACACGGGAAGATTTTTTCCAGGCGGTGTGCAACGCCGCCTCGATCCGGGAACGTTTCACTTCTCTCAGTCTCGGTCTTGCCGCAGGGTTGCTGCCTGCCGCCATCGATGAGATCATCGATGAGTGGCTGACGTAATCGCTGCAATTAACAGCTCCCCTGTTCCGGCGAAGCGAAAGGAACAACGATAGAGTATAGTCCAGAGCAGTACTCGGGGCGTCAAAACGGTGCCCATCTTAAACTAAGGAGCACATACATGTCTCTCGGTCTCATTCTCATTGACATTCAAAACGACTATTTTCACGATGGCAAAATGGAGCTGGAAGGCAGTGACCAGGCTGCCACGAACGCGGGGAAACTTTTGGAATATTTCCGAACCAGGCAGTTGCCGATATTCCATATTCAACATCTTGCCAAACAATCAGGTGCCACCTTCTTCCTGCCGAACACTGCGGGAGCTGAAATTCATCAGAGCGTCAAGCCGGTTGGCGATGAAAAGATCGTTCAGAAACATTACCCCAACAGCTTCCGGGAAACCGGCTTGCTGCAACAACTGCAAGCAGCAAATATTCAGCGGTTGATCGTCGCCGGCATGATGACCCATATGTGCGTCGACGCCACGGTGCGGGCAGCTTGTGACTATGGCTTCGATTGCCTCATAGCGTCGGATGCCTGTGCCACGCGCAGTCTGCAACTTGGCGCTCGTATCGTTGCCGCCCAGGACGTCCATACCGCCTTTCTTGCCGCTCTGAATGGGGTATACGGCAAGGTGCTCCCATCGAATGAAATAGTGAATGAAATAGATAGGATGCCGACGGAGTAACCGTTGCTGGAGGCGAAAGGTTCACCGTACCCACGCTGGATGCTCCGAGACCCGGCATTCTGGTTTATCACATCGTTATACAGGTAGAAAACAGAGATGAAAAAGATATTGCTTGTGTTGTTGGGGCTGTTGACCGGATGTGTAAAAATCCCTGCGAATGTGCAACCAGTCGATGGTTTCAACATAAACAGATATATGGGCACATGGTACGAGATCGCGAGACTGGATCATTCCTTTGAACGCGGACTGACCCATGTAAGCGCCGAGTACAGTCTGCGGGAAGACGGGGGTGTACGGGTAGTCAACAGAGGGTACTCCGAGAAGAAAAAGACCTGGAAAGAAGCTGAGGGCAAGGCCTATTTTGTCGGCCGACCGGATCAAGGTTACCTGAAGGTATCGTTCTTCGGTCCGTTTTACGGTTCCTATATAATCTTCGACCTTGATCATCAGAATTACCAGTATTCACTGGTATGCGGGCCCGATACATCGTATTTGTGGCTTCTGGCGCGAAGTCCGCAGATGGATCAGGAGCTGAGGGATATCTTGATCGCGAAGGCCGCCGCCTTGAATTTCGACACCGACAAATTGATATTCGTCGATCATCACTGATCGCCCGACTATTGCCTCAAGTCCATGCGACCGGACGATTGACTTCATCCGATGGGCTGTTGCCGGGCCAAGAGCGGGCCGCCGCCTGACTGCCCAACGACTGCGCCGAACGCATCTTGCTGCCGGAGCGGCAAACCGCGCCGGGCGGCAATATCCACCTCCGCTGGAACATGGGATATGAGACTGACAAAGAAGAAAGCCCGCATAGTCGCTTCAGCAATCGAGGCCTGGATGGAGGAGAAGCTCCTTTCCCGCGATCAGGGCCAGAGGTTGCTGGAGAGTTACGAGGTCGCTGGGTTCGATTGGAAGCGACTGGCCAGGTATTCCTTCTGGATCGCGATCATCTGTATCATGATCGCAGTCGGCGCAGCCATCGCCGACGATTTCATCCGGGAATTGCTGGCGCAGCTATTCACTGCCCCCGACTCGCTGAAATGCCTGATCACGGCCGGCATCGCCGCGGTGTTCTATTATTGCGGGGTGCAAAGAATGGCCGGATCCCCTGAAAAAGTATACAGCAACGAAGCCATACTTTTTCTCGGTGTTCTGAGCACGGCAGGTTCGGTTGCCTTTCTCGGCAGGGCGATAGATACGGGAAGTGGCCATTTTTCCTTGCTCATTTTCCTCGCAGCCCTCATCTACGGGGTACTCGGGCTGTGGTTCCGCTCACAACTGGTCTGGGTTTTCTCCCTCCTGTCGCTGGCGAGCTGGATGGGGACCGAAACAGGGTATATGTCAGGCTGGGGGGCCTATTATCTCGGCATGAACTATCCGCTCCGCTTCGTCCTCTTCGGTCTGGTCCTCACCGCCTGCAGCATCGTCTTCAGCCGCTGGCCGGCTCGTCGCGATTTCACCGCCTCGACCCGGGCGATGGGATTGCTCAACCTCTTCATCGCCCTGTGGATCATGTCGATCTTCGGGAATTATGGCGACATCGATCAATGGCGGCAAGTCAAGCAGATCGAATTGTTCCACTGGTCGCTGGTGTTCGCCATCGCCGCCATCGCCTCGATCTATCATGGAATCAAAGAGGATGACGGCATGACCAGGGGCTTCGGTATCACCTTTCTGTTCATCAACCTCTACACGCGCTTTTTCGAATATTTCTGGAACAACACCCACAAGGCGATCTTTTTCGCCATCCTTGCCCTCAGTTTCTGGTTCTTGGGATCACGGGCGGAAAAGATCTGGAATTTTGGCGGAGTGTCCCGGAAAAATGGAACGGGGACTTTCCCAGACAACGGTTGAAAATCTATCCACAAGACGGCTGCAAACACTGTGACGTTGATATCGCTCGATGAAAGAGAGCAATGGTGTTGAGGATGGTTGCTGGAAACTGATAATTATGTAAGAATTCTTGTCATAGTGACCGGTGGCGCTGGTTGTGTTGCTGCTCGGGCCGTGGTTGGTCTATGGACTTGCTCTGTCAAATAGTGTCGTTCTTCCATCGTCTTCCGCTGCGACGGCAATCTTTGCAACTGAAGCGGAAGCAATCCGGCGCCGTCTTCGAGAGCACGGTCAAGTCGTGGTCGAGCCATTGACTCCACACCGATCCGCCCTATGACGTAGTATGTCGCCGGAAACCACTATCAAAGTAAACTGAAGAGCCAGAGTATGACTTGGTGGCAATTGTCAGGGGCCAGAATCACCATTTGGCCGACATGCCACTGGAAATCGCAGCACCAAGGGGATGCCCATGATCAAAAAGATAAAGATTGAGGATCTGCAAATCGGGATGTTCGTTCATGACTTTCAGGGCGGCTGGCAAGATGCCACCATCTTTATCGACCAGATGACAGTCAACGACCTGAAGGTAATAGAGATCCTGCGCTCGTGGGGGATCAGGGAAGTATTGATCGACACCTCGAGGGGGCGGGACATCGCCGATTCGGCAGCAGCCGACAAGGTTCGGCCCGCAGCGGAGAAGAAGGCGTCTCCCCCATCCTCCCGAAAAAAACCAGGCCCATCCCCCGTTCCGTTCGAGACGGAGGTGAAGCAGGCTGAAAAAATAAAGCATGAAGCCATTGCCGTGGTCAACGATATCACCAAGAGGGCACGCGAAGGGAAGCCGCCGGATGTGAGCCTGGCCTTTGATGTTGCCACCAAAATGATGTCATCCGTCCGCAGGAACCGGGATGCCCTGGTACTGCTCACCCGCATGCGCCACAAAGACGAATATACCCTCTATCATTCGATGAGTGTCTCTTCGCTCATACTCACCTTCTGCGATTTCCTGGAGATTTCGGAAACGCGCGCTCTGGATATGGCCGTTGGCGCTCTGTTGCATGACATTGGGAAGGCGATGATCCCCGACGCAATACTCAACAAGCCGGCCAAACTTACCCCGGCCGAGTTTGAGGTCATGAAAATGCATGCCGAATATTCCGTGGACCTGCTCAGGAAAGCCAAGAGTCTGCCGCTGGACTGCTTCGATATTGCGCTTCATCATCACGAAAGGTATGACGGCAGTGGCTATCCTCATGGGCTCGACCAGGGCAGGATTGGGGTGGGCGCACTGATGACCGCCATCTGCGATGTCTTCGACGCCGTCACCTCCAACCGCTGCTACAAGGAGGGCATGGGGGTAGTCTCGGGCCTGAAGCTTATATATACCAGCAGCGGCAGTCATTTTCATAAACAACTGGCCTACGAGTTCATCGAATGCATGGGGGTCTATCCGGTTGGCTCGTGCGTGCGGCTGTCTGACGGCAAGATCGGTATCGTCTCAGGTCGTTCAGGCGATATGGAGAAACCGATAGTTAAGATTGTACATGATAATCAGCGCAAGGAGAAGTTCACGCCTTTCACCCTCGACTTGTCTCCAACGGATATAACCATCACAGGATATGAACCTTTCATGACCATGGGCCTGAACCCATCGAAAGCACTCTCCATTATCTGCCGCTGAGTAAGCCGCGTCAAACAATAACCGTTACGCAGAAATACCTTTCCGGCATAAGGGGCCGTAACGAAATGGTGAAAAATGTAACGGTTATTTCGTAACGGCCCCTAAACTGACAAAAGCCCGGACACCCTGCCTGGAATTCACGACAGCAATGGATAATCGACATTCAAGACCTCGAGAAGAGGGCGGTAGAGGTTTTCATACTCCTTGAACCCCCACCGGAGTATTTTCTCGAGATGCTCCAGTTCTTTGTGGCCGATCACCAGGTTGACACTGTTGGCCAGGGCTTCGAGAGCATAGAGTGTTCTCAGTCGGGCGCCGATCAGGACATACATGATGAGGCGCCTCCTGCTCATCGGCAGATTGTTGATATGTTTATGGAATTCCTCGTCGACATCGGCAATGTCGGCGATAATCACGGAATATGTATGGCGCCCCAGGTGATCGATGGCCGCAACATGATTGTCGACCATGTGGGTGGGATAGCCGAGGAGTTCCAGCACCTCGGCAACCAGAACCCTGTGTCGTTCATTGCTGATAAACACAAGCCCGAGCCTTATCGCCAGATTCTTCGCTGGAATCCTGCTCTGGAATGCCGTTGAGCAGCCAACTCAGATCCGGAGGTTGGGGGACCGCAACCGTTGATTTCCTGGGCGCTATCTGATCGGATGTCCCATCATCCCAGCGGGGATCGGTTGTGTCCCGTTTTCGTTTCGGAGCAGTCGCTGGCGCAGTTTCCCGTGTTTTCTGCCACTTGAACAGATCCGGGAAAAGATCAAAGGCAGTCTTCTGGGTCTTCGTGTTTTCTGTCATGTCAGCGGGGCACAACGCATTGCCTGGCAATTACCTGGATAGCTGGACATGCCTTCGTCAGACCCGAAAGATCGGCAAATATCCATGCTTCTGCAGGCACAGGATGGTGGGATCAAACTCCTTTTGTACTCGTATATGGTGAGGGGAAGAGACATGGACGGCGGCTTGCCGCCAAATGGCCGGCAGATCCGCCATCCACTGCTTCTTGCCCAGAGGCGCTGCCCGAAGAGTTTCAGACCGATCGATTATGGATCTCATTCAGCACTCATCCTGGTTGAGATACATGATGCTCGATTTTCCGGTAATGATGTACGATAACGGGAGCCCATGGTCATCCACCAGAAAAAGTTCTCTGCTCCCTTTTTTCGGTAGGTTGGGTTTCATCCGGCAGCTTCCCGGGTTGAAGTTTAGCCATAGAGCCTCCGACGGTACTTCTATGAGGGCCATTATATCAAAATTACAAAAAAAACACCGTTTCAATCGCAGATAACTGGTTATTGCACGGGCAGACGGAATTTAACGCATCTGCCCACCTGAATATGACCCTGCTCTGCGGGGCAGTGACACGCCGCAAGTGGTCCGCCGTTTGTTGTTGCTTCATCGTGTGATCCAGGGGGAGAGTGGTGGAAAGCGAATCATCCCGAGGCAGGAGAGCTGACGGCCTGCAACGATCGAGTTGGTATCAGTATCGATACGCAACGGCGATCAAAGACATAACAGGTGACGGAGCCGTTCACTGAGAAAAACGATCGATTCGATGTCGAGGTGTTCGACCACCGTTTCATCGAACATCAGTTTCGCCTGGGACTGAACCTCGTCGCCGGGGGCGGCATCCCAGAACAGCAGGGCCACCGGAATTCGCGGCAGCGGCGTGAAGACCACGGCGACATCGGCCGACCCTGCGGTCGCTGGCAACGGCTGGGCCCCGAGTTCCAGGGCGCGCTGGCGCAGTTCATCGGTCCGGCCGGAAAATCGTGCGATCAGGGGCTCTTCGACCGCGCTCTTCATGCTGACCATCTTGGAGACGGTGTTCGGAAATTCGACAAAGCCCTTCCATTTGCCGGTCGGTGGGCGGCTGCCGCCCTGGGCCAGGTGGTTGAGGATGAACACCTGCTCGTACCTGGTCAATTCGCTGCCGTCGGCTCGGGTGATGGTCGTGCCGAGGATGTGGAGATGGTCTTTGAAGTAGGGCAACCGGAAGACGGTGTCGCTGCCGATTTGCATCAATTCCCCGCCGATCCGCGCCGGCAGGTCCTCGACCGCCAGCGAGGAGGCCCTGCTCCTGGCCCACTGCAGGGCATCTTCGGCCAGGTCCCGCTTCAGCCACTTGCCCTGGCTGTACTGCTCGGCCAGTTCGGTCTCGCAGCGCGCCAGAAGGTCGGCGGCGACATGGGGACAGTTGCGGAGCGGGTATTTTTCCGACACGACCTTGGAGGCGAAGGCCAGACAGGTCGGAAACCCGCAGTCACGGCAATTGGTTTTGGGCAGGACATCGCGATACAGGTCGACCACTGAAAGCGCCATGGCTCTCTCCGTTTTCAAAGCATTGATTGATCGGGCAGGCACGAGTTCGATCCCCATCCTGAGAGGGGAAGTCGGATCCGACCTGCCAAAGTCATCGTCCCAGCGGGCAGGGCCTCGAGGCGATCTCGATCCGGCGGTGATCGGAGGGCTGCACCCCTGACGAACCGTCCGCCGGTTTGGACACCTGGAATTCGGCTGGCCAACATGATAATTCTTACCAATCTTTGCCCTTTGGAGAAAGAACAAACAGCTCTGCCTGCTCTGAGATCACACCACAACCTTTTCGCCCTTTCATAGTTTGCCATCGCGACCTGCCCCTGTCATCCGACCTCCCCTGTCATCGCGACCTTCCCCCGCTGTCATCTCGACCGGAGGGAGAGATCTCTGCATGTCCAGATATCAGGTCCAGATCACAGCGAAAAGGCATGACTTCCTCGCTTTGCTCGACAGGGATCGCTTTCGCTCGCAATGACAGGATTCCTCGCTTTTTCGTTCGCTCCCCCCTGGTTCGCTGTCTTTCCGCTATCACCTCACGACAATGGTCTTGCCGGTGATGAGTCCTTTGTGGTAACTCGAAGACTTAGGGGCCGTTACGAAATAACCGTTACATTTTTCACCATTTCGTTACGGCCCCTTATGCCGGCAAGGTATTTCTGCGTAACGGTTATTGTTTGACGACGGCTTAACACAGGATCGCGCTTTGGTTGCCGGCTCCATCAGTTTCCGCCCCTGCCGGGCACCGATGATAGGCATGGCCATGGTTCACGGTGGTACGGTCGGCCGGCATGTCATCCTGCACAGGGATCATGAAGAAAAAAGAAGATACGATGCCCTTCCTTCGCTCTCCATTGCTGTCGATGGCCGTCGCCGCCACCGTCGGCCTGCTGGTCGCCTCCGGGTGGTCTCCCTATGACCGGGCCACGTGGGTCATGGAGGTCGTGCCGGTCATCATCGCCTTGCCGATTCTGTTGCTGACCTACCGGCGCTTTCCGCTCACCTCGCTGCTGTACCTCTGCATCTTCGTCCACGCCATGGTGCTGATGCTCGGCGGTGCCTACACCTATGCCCGGGTGCCGCTCGGCTTCCAGATCCAGGAACTGCTGGGGCTGGATCGCAATCCGTATGACAAGATCGGCCACTTTGTGCAAGGATTCGTCCCGGCCCTCGCGGCCCGGGAAATCCTGATCCGTGGGCGGCATGTCCGGGGCCCGTCAATGCTGGCCTTCCTGGTGGTATGCATCGTTCTCGCCATCAGCGCCACCTATGAGCTGATCGAGTGGGGGGCGGCGCTCGTTCTCGGGCAGGGGGCGGACGAGTTCCTCGGCACCCAGGGCGACCCCTGGGATACCCAGTCCGACATGTTTTTCGCCCTGCTCGGCGCGATAACGGCGCTCGTCTGCCTTTCACGGCTGCACGATCGGCAACTGCGGCGGCTCGCTGCCGAACCTTCCCGGGAAGGGGGACATCCGTCATGATCAAGATCGCCGTCGTCGTCGCCGTCCTCGGCCTCATCGTCGTCGTGCTCTGCCGCGGCAGTATCCAGCGCTCACTGCTCTACTACCCCGGGTCGTATTCGCTGGCCGAGGTCCGGCGCTCTGCCGCGGCCAGCGACCGGCTGCTGTGGCCCACCGAGGACGCCGACTACTACGGCATCATCAGCCGCGAGGGCCCGGCCGCCTCCCGGGGCACGATCGTCGTCTGCCACGGCAACGCCGGGGCGGCGGTCGACCGCGGCTACTATATCGCCGCCCTGGAGCGGCGGGGCTACCGGGTGGTGGTGCTCGAGTATCCGGGGTATGGCGGCCGGCCGGGCGAGTTGAGCGAGCGGAGTTTCGTCGCCGATGCCCGCCGGGCGGCGCAGCGGGCGCGACAGGAGTTCGGCGGGCCGTTGTACGTCTGGGGCGAGTCGCTGGGATGTGGTGTCGCCTCCGCCCTGGCCGCCGATGCCGATCTCCGCCCGCAGGGCGTGGTCCTGATCACCCCGTGGGACTCGCTGGCCAACGAGGCCAGGGTCCATTACCCCTGGCTGCCGGTCAAGCTGTTGCTGCACGACCGCTACGACAATGCGGCCAACCTGCGGCAGTATCGCGGGCCGGTGGCGGTGGTCATGGCCGGCCGGGATGAGATCATCCCGAACCGGCTGACGAAGGCGCTGTACCGATCGCTTGCCCAGCCCAAGCGGCTGTGGACCTTTGCCGAGGCCGGTCACAACGATTGGCCCAGCCATCCGGGTGCCGGGTGGTGGGATGAGGTCCTGGAGTTTCTGAACCCAGGCGCGTATGGTGGTCCGTCGCGTTGATAAAAAAGGAGGGATGGGATGAACACGGGAAAAACAAAGTTTTTGGCCGCACAGGACTTAGGGGGCCGCAGCCGTTATGACCACTGAAACGTTGTCGCTGAACCGGCGGAGTTTTGCGCGCCGCCACCCGTCGGCGTTCCTGCTCGTCGCGCAACTGGTGAGCCTGCTCCTGTATGCCGTGCTTGACGGCAGTTCGGGCGGGCCGGCCGTTCTCGGCACGTTCGGCGTGCTGCTGCTGGCCATTGTCGTCTGGATCATCGACCGCAGCCCGATGGTCCGCTGGATCACCTGGCTCCTCGCGGCCCCGGCGATCGGGCTGTCGCTGTTGTCCGTGATGATCGTCAACCCGACCCTGCTGCTGTGGTCGTCGTCGATGGAGGCGGTGCTGTACCTGTACGCGGCGGCGAGCCTGATAACGTATATGATGGGGGATTACCGGGTGACGACCGACGAGCTGTTCGCCGCCGGTGCCACCTTCACCCTGCTTGCCTGGGGGTTCGCCTATGCGTACCTGGCCTGCCAGATCTGGATCCCGGGCAGCTTCGGCGGCGACCCCTCCGCCGGTCGACCGCAGACCTTCCTCGAACTGCTGTCGCTGAGCTTCAACAACCTGTCGGCGACCGGCCTCGGCGATATCGTCCCGCTCACCCCGCCGGCGCGGGTGCTGGTGATGCTCGAGCAGTTCGCCGGTGTCGCCTATATCGCCGTCGTTGTGTCCCGGCTGATTGGGATGACGATCGTTCGTCACCGGGGCAAGGGGACATCCTGACCCCGGCAATTATCCTTCGTGAACCGTCGGAAACCGGTTGCAAAACGCCATCCCGTTGTTTTTCGGTTTATTTCCATAGATACAACATATTGTAGATAAGGCTTGAGCGGCCAATAAATGTGGTGTATAAACTGACTCGACTGCCGCTTTTCGCAGACTGTGTCGGGCAGCTCTATCTGCCATCCGTGGGGCACAGATCTACGCCGGGGGGCACGGAGAAGAGACTATTCCCATGTAATTTTTTTGCACCTTGAGGAGGGTGTGAGATGGCGCCGGATTTGACGAAACAGGTGTTGACCAGTACCGCCGAGACGGTACTGGCCAGGCGGTACTATTTGAAAGATGCCGAAGGCAACCCCACCGAGTCCTGGGAAACGCTGTGCCGCCGGGTGGCGGGGGCGGTGGCGGCGGTCGACCGGGAACCCGAGCAGATCGGGGCGTTGCGCGATTCCTTTTTCAACCTGATCTATCGCATGGATTTTCTGCCCAATTCCCCCTGCCTGATGAATGCCGGTACCGATCTCGGCCAGTTGTCGGCCTGTTTCGTCCTGCCGATCGAGGACTCGATGGACGGCATCTTCTCCGCCATCCGCAACGGCGCCCTGGTGCACAAGACCGGCGGCGGCACCGGCTACTCCTTCTCCCGTCTGCGCTCGAAGAACGCCTCCGTCCGTTCGACCCAGGGCGTCGCCTCGGGGCCGCTGTCCTTTGCCGCCGTCTTCGATGCGGCGACCGAGACGATCAAGCAGGGCGGCAAGCGGCGCGGCGCCAATATGGGGGTTCTGCGGGTCGATCACCCCGACATCATGGATTTCATCGCCGCCAAGGAAGACCCGAACCGCTTCAACAACTTCAATTTCAGCGTCGCCATCACCGATGCCTTCATGCAGGCGGTGGAAGAGGGGGACGACTACAACCTGATCGAACCTTCGACCCGAGAGGTCACGGCGGTCCTGAGTGCCCGTGCCGTCTTCGAAAAGATCGTCGATCTTGCCTGGCACAACGGTGAGCCGGGGGTCCTGTTCATCGACGCCGCCAACAAGGCCAACATGACGCCGCAGCTGGGCGAGTTCGAGGCCACCAATCCCTGCGGCGAGCAGTGGCTGCTGCCCTATGAGAGCTGCAATCTCGGCTCGATCAACCTCGCCAATTTCGTCACGCGGTGGAGAGGTCGACTACACGCGGCTGAAGGTTGTCACCCGGATCGCCACCCATTTCCTCGACAACGTCATCGACTGCAACCGCTTCCCGATCCCCGAGATCGAAGAGATGACCCTGAAGACGCGGAAGATCGGGCTCGGCATCATGGGACTGCACGATATGCTGATCCAGCTCGGCATTCCCTATGCCGGCGAGCAGGGGCGGCAGCTGGCGGCGACGGTGATGCAGTTCATCCGGGATGCGGCCGAAGAGCGCTCGATGGAACTGGCGGCCGACAAAGGCCCCTTCCCGGCCTACGATCCGGCTGTCAACCACTATCCGGCCCGGCGCAATGCGGCCCTGACCTCGATCCAGCCGACCGGCACCGTGTCGATGATCGCCGACTGCGCCTCGGGCTGCGAACCGTACTACTCCATCGTCATGGTCAAACACGTCATGGACGGCGACCGGCTGATCCTGGTCAACAAGCATTTCGAACATATCGCCAGGATCGAGGGCTTTTATTCGGAAGAGCTGATGAGCAAGGTCGCCGACAGCGGCACGGTCATCGGTCATCCCGAGATCCCCGGGAAGTGGCAGGAGGTCTTCCGCACCGCCCAGGATATCAGCCCCGAGGACCACATCCGGATGCAGGGGATCCTGCAGCAGAGCGGCGTCGACAGCTCGATCTCGAAGACCATCAACCTGCCGAAGTCGGCGACCCGCGAGGACGTCAAGCTTTCCTACATCACCGGCTACAGGCTCGGCTGCAAGGGGCTGACCGTCTATCGCGACGGCTCCCGCGATTCGCAGGTGCTCAACACCAAGGACAACAGCGCCAGAAAAGAGGAGACGGCGGTCGTCTCGACCAGCGGCCCGGTCAAGAAGACCCTGCCCGACATCCTCGACGCCAAGCGCTACAAGCTGAAGGACCAGGACCAGAAGTCGGTGTATATCATCGTCTGCTTCGACGAGAACGAGAAGCCGATGGAGGTCTTCGCCAAGTTCCCCTTCGACAACCGTTTCGACCTCAAGGACAAGTCGACGATGTGGACCACGACCTGCCGTCTGGTGTCGCTGGCGCTGCGCTTCAACGTGCCGATGGATGAAATCATCAAGCAGCTCGACCGCTCGAGCGGCCATATGCTTGACCTGCCGGCGCAGTTGAGTAAACTGTTCAAGTCTTTTCTGGCCGGTACCCAGCAGGGCTTTTCCAGCATCTGCCCGGAGTGTTCCGGCCAGCTGGTGTTTGAGGAGGGGTGCGAGTCCTGCCGCTCCTGCGGCTACAGCAAATGTTCATAACGGGTTGAATCATCGACAGGATGGTGTGACGATATGGGAAAAATAGGAAGAAACGACAAATGTCCGTGCCAGAGCGGCCGGAAGTACAAGCACTGCTGCGGCCTGAAGGAGCGGGCGGCCACGCCCCGGATCAGCCCCGAGGCGGCCCTGAAGATCACCCTGATGAGCGGGGTCGGGGCGATCCAGGAGGCGGCGCGGGAGAAGCGGGCGGTCAATCGCGAACTGGGGGTCTTTTTCCTCTATGCGACGGCAGAGGGCGATGCCTGGCTGCTGGAGATGACCGATTGCGACTGCGTCCAGGTGGCGAGGGCCGGCGAGATCCTGGAGTCGCCGATCGACGAGAATCCGGAGATCATCGAGGTCAACTGGAGCCATACCTTCGCCATCCGCGACAAGCGGCTCGAGATCACCGCCTATGCCGACAGATCGGTGCAGATCCTGGCCGATGCCCCCAGCCGGGAGATCAGCGCCGCGATCAAGCGGATCCGCCGCCGCTTTTCCGACAGCCAGCTGCGGGCCATTCACCTGCCGAACAAGGGGGGCAGTTCCGCCGCATGAGCCGGTCGGTACCGGGTCCGGCCCGTTTGCTGCCGGCGCTCGGGGTCATGGCGGTCATATTTCTGCTGTCGCACCAGCCGGCGGGTGACCTGCCGCCGCTGTTCCCGCACTTCGACAAGTTTGCCCACTTTTCGATCTACGGGCTGCTGGCGGCGACCCTGGTCGGCGCCGTCCCCCCGGACCTGCGCCGGCGCCGGCCCTGGGCGGCGGCCGGGGCGATCATCCTCTGGTGCCTGATCTACGGCATCGCCGACGAGTTCCACCAGTCCTTTATCCCCGGCCGGTTCCCGAGCCTGGCGGACATAGGCGCCGACACCCTCGGGGCGATCGTCGTCTCCCTGGGGGCGCTTGTTTTCCGGCAACCGTCGGAAAAGACCGGAGAAGAGGCGGGCTGAGCCCGCCGTCCGATTGATCCGCTTGACGCACAAAAGGGAGCCGGGGATATCCTCGGCTCCCTTTGTGCGTTGTGCACCCTATGTCGTGATCAGCGCCGCAGCAGGCGGGCCATGTCCTTGGCGAAATAGGTGATGATGATGTCGGCGCCGGCCCGTTTGATCGACAGCAGGGTCTCGGCCATGACCTTGTCGCCGTCGATCCAGCCCCTTTCGGCGGCGGCCTTGATCATCGCGTATTCGCCGCTGACGTGGTAGGCGGCGATCGGCAGGTCGAACTCGTCGCGCAGCTTGCTGATGATGTCGAGGTAGGCCACCGCCGGTTTGACCATCAGGATGTCGGCCCCCTCGTCGACATCGAGGGTGGCCTCGCGCAGGGCCTCGCGGCTGTTGGCCGGGTCCATCTGGTAGCCGCGGCGGTCGCCGAACTGGGGGGCGCAGTCGGCGGCGTCGCGGAACGGGCCGTAGAAGGCCGAGGCGTACTTGACGGCGTAGGACATGATCGGCACGGTCTCGTGGCCGTGCTCGTCGAGGGCGGCGCGGATCTCGGCGACGCGGCCGTCCATCATGTCGGAGGGGGCGACGATGTCGGCCCCGGCCTCGGCATGGGACAGGGCGGTCTTGGCGAGGATCTCCAGGGTCGCGTCGTTGTCGACCTCCTTGTTGATCAGGCAGCCGCAGTGGCCGTGATCGGTGTACTCGCAGAGGCAGACGTCGGTGATCACCATCAGTTCGGGGGCCTTGTTCTTCAATTCCCGGATCGCCTGCTGGATGATGCCGTTCTTGGCGTGGGCGCCGGAACCCATCGCGTCCTTCTTCTCCGGCAGGCCGAAGAGGATGACGGAATTGACGCCGAGCTCGAGGCACTCCCTCGCCTCCTGCGCCAGCTGGTCGACGCTGACCCGGAGTACCCCCGGCATCGAGGCGATGGCCTCGCGTTTATTTTTGCCCGGCATGACGAAGAGGGGATAGATGAACTGGGCGGGGTCAAGCCGGTTCTCGCGGATCAGGCCCCGGAGAGCCTCGGTTCTGCGCATGCGGCGCGGTCGATATTCGGGAAAAACCATAATCTGCTCCTGTGGTTGAGATGTGAAGGTGACGGTCCGGCCGGCTGCCCGGCGCGGCGTTGCTGCCCGGCATCCGTCTGCCCGTTCCGATTGCTTATCCCTTGCGCGATTCCGGTGCGGCGATGGGGAGTTCGACGATGAAGGTCGAGCCCTTCGGCACATTGTCCTCCGCCCGGACATAGCCGTTATGGTCGGAGACGATCGTCGAGACGATGGCGAGCCCGAGACCGGTCCCGGCACTCTTTGTCGAAAAGTAGGGCTCGAACAGTTTGGGCTTGTTCTCCTTGGAGATTCCCGGTCCGTCGTCGGATATCCTGATACAGGCGCTTTCTCCGTCCTGGGACAGGGACAACTCGATGTCGATTGTACCTCCGCCCGGCAGAACCGCAACCGCATTGTCGAGCAGGTTGATGATGCAGCGCTTGATCTGTTCGGCGTCAAAGCTGAAGATCGGGATCGGGGTGCGTTCGTTGCAGTGGAACACGATGTCGCGGTGCGCCTGCTCGTAGAGGAACAGGGTGTCGCGGGTCAGCCTGGTCAGGTCGGCCGGGGCCTTGTGGATCTTCGGCATCCGGGCGAACTGGGAAAATTCGCTGACCAGGCGCTTGAGCTCGTCGACCTGGGTGATGATGGTGCTGGTGCAGGAATCGAAGACGCCGTCCGCCTCCGCCAGGATCTCCGGGTAGCGTTTGCGCAGCCGCTGGGCCGAGAGCTGGATCGGGGTCAGCGGGTTCTTGATCTCGTGGGCGATCCGGCGCGCGACCTCCCGCCAGGCCGCCACCCGCTGGATCTTCTCCAACTTCGTCAGATCGTCGAAGACGAGGACGAAACCAAGCGGGCTTCCACCCTCGTCCGTCAGCCGCATGAAGGTCACGAGCAGGGAGTAGTTGCGGCCCATGATGTTGAGCCGGAGGTGCTGCTCGACGGTGGTCTTGCCGGTGATGTTCAGCTCGTCGATAAAGCCGGAAACGATCGCCGCCTGCTGCGGCGGCAGGATCTCGGTGTAGCGCCGGCCGAGGAAGAGGGAGCTGTCGAGATGGAGCAGCTTCTCGGCGAAACGGTTGAAGGTGGTGATGTGGCCGTGCTCGTCAAGCGAGATGACGCCGGTGGAGACGCTCTGGAGGATGATCTCGGTATAGCGCCGTCGCTGTTCCGCCTCCTGCGAGCTGGCCTGCAGGGCGGCATGGGCTTCGGCCAGATGGCGGTTGCTGGTGCTGAGGTTGTGGGTCATGGTGTTGAACGAGGTGACGAGTTGGCCCATTTCGTCGTCGGACTCGGCCGCCATCTCGAATTCGAGATCGCCGTCGGCAACCCGGCGGGTGGCGGCGGCCAGCTTCTCCAGCGGGCCGGTGATGCCGCGGGAGATGTAGAGGCCGAACCAGATCGCGGCGAAGATGATCAGCAGGGTCACGATCAGCAGGATGACGAGGAGCCAGAACTTGAACGGGTCCTTGAAATGCTTGAGCTGGCGATAGCCTTCGAGTCCCTTCGAAATGACCTCCATCCGTGAGACCTGTTCGCGGTTGACCAGCAGCGAGGTGATCAGGGTCGCGGGCAGATTGCCGACCTCGATCTTGCTGACGCAGCGCACCAGGTCGCCCTTGGGCGTATCCTGGATGGTGGTCTGGCGTTTGCCGCTGGTTCTGACCTCGCGCATCAGGCTGAGCGGGATCCTCGGCAGTGTGACGTCCTTGAGGTCGGGGCTGACGACCGAGATCTCGAGATTGTTGTCGTCGGAGATCAGCGCCAGGCTGTCGGGGCCGTTGATGGCGTTGAAGGCGAGGATGTGTTCGAGTGAGAGGTTGATTTCGAGGGCGTTGGCGGATTTCAGATCCAGCTGCTGCAGCCGGTCCTCGACCCCCTTGCTCATCTGGCCGACCTGCTCTTCGGTCTCGAGGAGCAGGGATTGGGCGAGCTTCAGCGATTCCTGCAGCGAGTTCTCGATACTGGTATTGAACCAGTACTCCATGCTGGTCGAGACGAATTGCAGCGACACGAAGAACAACAGGATCGTCGGGATCAAGGTGAGCGACAGAAAGGAGATGATCAGCTTGGTCTTCAGCTTGCTGCCCAGCCGGTTGATCCGCCTCTCGAACAGCAGTTCGGCGAGGTTGCGGAGGACCAGGAAGAGGACGAAGAGGACCAGCAGGACGTTGAGGTTGAGCAGGGCGAAGATCAGGATGTTGTTGCCGGTCGGCAATGTCGTTTCGTGCTCCAGCAGCGACCCCTGGATCCAGACCGACAGGGGGATGAAGCCGAGGCAGATCACGATGACCCAGCGGATCAGGCGACGTTTCTGGGCCAGCTGCTCCGGGGTGTAGGGGCGTTTTTCCGGCGCCTGATTGTCGTCCGGCACAGGCGTGTTCTGTTGTGGAGGCGTCGGGTTCATCAGGGCCTGTCGGGTGATCCGAGTTTGAAGGTAATGCTGTGCCAGTCGGTCTTGATATCCCACCACGACACGAACGGGACGACGTGCTGCAGGCTCAGGGGCAGGGTCTTGTTGAACAGCTCGGCCCTGACCTGCAGGGTATAGACGGCGTCCGGCGACAATTGCGCCAGTTCTATGACCTTGATGCCGTTGAGGTCGTTGAGGACGGCCTGGGCATCGAGCAGCGAGGCGAAGGTATGGCTTTGCCGCCTGTCCTCCTCGAGTTCGACACGGTAGGTTTCCTTGAGGATATCGTAGGTCAAGGTGTGGGCGAAGGACCTCGAGACGACGACCTTGTCGGCGGTCGCGCTTGTCTGCTGCCGCAGTTCAATGAAGAATGAAAAGCGGATGGGGATGCCGCTGTGCAGACCCTCGAGCATCTCCTCGGTAAAACTGTTGCGGAGGGAGCCGAACAGCAGCAGATGGGTGTCGGAACCGGTCGCGGTGAGATCGACGATGGCCGCATCTTCATTCTCCTCCGCCCCGGCCGGGGATAACCCCTGGGTGGCGAGCGCGATCAGCAGCAGCAGGAGAATGATTCTTTTCAACATCAATGTGCGAACTTTGTATAATAAAGGCTGTATTTACAGGGGCCGGGGTGTCGTCGGGACGGGTGGACACGCCGACAATCTACCTGAAACGGTAACGACTGTCCATCGCTTGTTCCCGCCGGGCCAGGTCCGAGGGGCCAGGTCCGGGACCCCTGCATTAGATCTTGACAAACGGCGGCCGGGGCACTACATGTGCATATACACGGTTAAATGTGTATATGCACAGACGCAAACATCAAATAATTTTATCAGCAGGAGAATGAAAATGCGAGTAGCGATACCAACGGATCGTCCCGGCGGCCTGGATGCCGTGCGATCGGATCATTTCGGCCATTGCGAGATCTTCACCGTTGTCGATCTTGATGAACACAATGTCGTCACTGCGGTCGAGACGGTAGCAAATGGTTCACACGAGGCGGGCGGATGCCTGGTGCCGGTCAAAATCCTCCACGATGCCGGTGTCGACGCGATTGTCGTCGGCGGCATGGGAGCGAGGCCGATGCAGGGTTTCGCCGAGGTCGGCATCAAGGTCTATTTCGCCAATCGCGACGCTGTTCCCAGCGTCGGTGCGGTCATCGACCATCTGGCTGCCAATCAACTGCCGGTGATGCATACAAACCAGGTGTGCCAAGGCTCAGGTAATTGTCATCATTGACAGAATCGTTGCTTTTTGCACCGATGAACAGTATAAGGTGAACATGATCCTTCCGGCAGGCCGTTGTTTGCAGGCCTGCCTCAATCTCCACCCAGATGCCGTTGATGTCACCACGACCAAAAAAAATCCGCCACTGCCAATGCACATTCTGCGGTCGGGCCTTCAAGCCGACCGGTACCCCCTTGGCCGAGCTTCAGCAGGTGCATCTGTACCAGGATGAGCTCGAGGCCCTGCGTCTGTGCGACAGCGAGGGCCTGACCCAGGAAGAGGCCGGTGTGAAGATGGGGGTGTCGCGGGGGACAATCCAGCGGATCATCACCCTGGCCAGAAAGAAGACGGCCACCGCCCTCACCGAGGGGCAGGCCCTGATCTTCGTCAATGAGGACGAAGCGGCGTAAGTCGTCCCTCCCTTCGTAATCCTTCCCCCGGCGCCGTTCTTTGATCGGTCCCCGAGGCGGTTCGCGCGGCGGCCGGCGATGGCGGCGCTTTTTCTTAGCGGCCCCGCCGGCTCAGATATTCTCGCGGGTCTTGTGGAACTCGATGTCCGGCCACTTCTCCATGAAGAACTTCAGCATCCATTCGCTCTGCGACAGGTAGGTCAGGAACCCTTCCGCATCGTAGGCCAGGGCCATCTGGTTCTTGCGCTCGAATTCCGCCATCTTCTTTTTGTCGCCGCAGCTGACCCAGCGGGCGGTCTGGTAATCGACCGGTTCGTAGACCGCCTCGACCCCGTATTCGTTCTTCAGCCGGGCCATCGTGACCTCGAACTGCAGCACCCCGACCGCCCCCATGATGTAGTCCGAGCCGATGATCGGCCGGAACACCTGGATCGCCCCCTCCTCGGCGAGCTGCACCAGCCCCTTCTGCAGCTGCTTCATCTTCAACGGATTTTTCAGCAGCACCCGGCGGAAGTGCTCCGGGGCGAAGTTGGGGATGCCGGTGAACTTCAGCTCCTCCTTGATCGGTGAAGGTGTCGCCGATCTTGATCGTGCCGTGGTTGTGCAGACCGATGATGTCGCCGGGGTAGGCCTCCTCGACGTGGGAGCGTTCCTGGGCCATGAAGATCGTGGCGTTGGCGAGGGTGATGTCCTTGCCGAGCCGGTGGTGGCGGACCTTCATGCCGCGGGTGAAGGTCCCGGAGCAGATGCGGAGGAAGGCGATGCGGTCGCGATGGGCCGGGTTCATGTTGGCCTGGATCTTGAACACGAAACCGGAGAAGGCCTCCTCCTGCGGGTCGACGACGCGGGTGGCCGACTGGCGCGGTCCGGGCGGCGGGGCCATCTCGACGAAGGTGTCGAGCAGTTCGCGCACCCCGAAGTTGTTGATGGCACTGCCGAAGAAGACCGGGGTCTGGCTGGCCGAGAGGTAATGATCGTACTCCAGCGGGTTGGCCGCGCCGTCGAGCAGTTCGATATCGGTGCGCAGTTCGTCGGCCTGGTGACCGAGCAACCGGTCAAGCTCGGGGTCGTCGAGGCCGTTGATGGTGATGCCCGGGCTGAGCCGGCTGTCGTGGCCGGCGGTGAACAGGTGCAGCCGGCGGCGGAGGATGTTGTAGACCCCCTTGAAGGTCTTGCCCATGCCGATCGGCCAGGTCAGCGGGGTGCACTCGATCTGCAGCTTCTCCTCGATTTCGCCCATGAGATCGAGCGGCGCCAGGCCCTCGCGGTCGAGCTTGTTGATGAAGGTGATGATCGGGGTGTTGCGCATCCGGCACACCTCCATCAGCTTTTCGGTCTGGGCCTCGACGCCCTTGGCGCTGTCGATGACCATGATCGCCGAGTCGACGGCGGTCAGCACCCGGTAGGTATCCTCGGAGAAGTCCTGGTGGCCGGGGGTATCGAGAAGGTTGATCTCGTAGTCGCGGTAGGTGAACTTCATCACCGAGGTCGTGACCGAGATGCCGCGCTCCTGCTCGATCGCCATCCAGTCGCTGGTGGCGTGGCGTTCGACCTTGCGCGATTTGACCGCCCCGGCGAGGTTGATGGCGCCGCCGAACAGCAGCAGCTTCTCGGTGAGGGTGGTCTTGCCGGCGTCGGGATGGCTGATGATGCCGAAGGTCCGCCGCTTGGCTATTTCTGCTTCGAGTTGTTTGCTCATGATGCTATTGTGTAAGAATGTCCTTTGCGATATCGGCAACTGGTATTATAAGAACAGGCTGAGAAGAACACAGCAGCATAGGTCCTTTTTTCTATAATGCAAACAGAAAACCCACTGCCATGCAAAAAACACGCACCGTCCTGGTGACCGGAGGCTGCGGCTTCATCGGCGCCAATTTCGTCCGCCTGCTCAGGTCTAAACGCCCGGAATGGCGGCTGATCAATCTCGACAAGCTGACCTATGCCGGCAACCTCAACAACCTGGCCGGCATAGACGAAGGTCCGGGGTACCGGTTTGTCAGGGCCGATATCGGCGACGCCGCCGCGGTCGAGGCGCTGTTCGCCGCCGAGCCCATCGATACGGTCGTCCATTTTGCCGCCGAATCGCACGTCGACCGGTCGATCACCGGCCCGGCGGCGTTCATCGCCACCAATATCGGCGGCACCTTCACCCTGCTCGAAGCGGCCCGCAAAAGCTGGTCGGGCGCAGGGCGGCAGGGCGCTGACTCGCGGTTCCTCCACATCAGTACCGACGAGGTCTACGGCTCGCTCGGGGAGGAGGGGTATTTCAGCGAGACCACCGCCTACGACCCGCGGTCGCCCTACTCGGCCTCGAAGGCCGCCTCCGATCATCTGGTCAACGCCTATTTCCACACCTACGGCCTGCCGACGCTGATCACCAACTGCTCGAACAACTACGGCCCCTACCAGTTCCCGGAAAAACTGATCCCGCTGATCATCCACAACGCCCTGCAGGGCAGGAGCCTCCCGGTCTACGGCGACGGCCGCAACATCCGCGACTGGCTCTATGTCGGCGACCACTGCGAGGCCGTACTCGAGGTCCTGGAGCGCGGGGTGCCCGGCCGCAGCTACAATATCGGCGGCAACAACGAGAAGATGAACATCGAGGTGGTGACCCTGGTCTGCGATATCCTCGACCGCCGCCTCGGCCTGCCGGCGACGGGGATGACCCGCCGCTCGCTGATCACCTTCGTCAAGGACCGGCTCGGCCACGACCGCCGCTACGCCATCGACGCCACCAGGATCAGGGAAGAGCTGGGGTGGCAGCCGCAGGTCGATTTCGAGCAGGGTATCGAGATGACCGTCGCCTGGTACCTGGCCAACCAGGACTGGGTCGCCGCGGTCGTCGACGGCAGCTACAAGGAATATTACCGGACGATGTACGGCGGCAACTGAAGGCAGGAGGCTGCGCTCCCGCCCGGGGGTGACAGGGAAAGGTAACGATGCGGATCATTCAGACAGCGATCCCCGAGGTGCTGCTCGTCGAACCGAAGGTGTTCGGTGACGACCGGGGGTTTTTCTACGAGAGTTTCAATCAGCGCCTGTGGCAGGAGCAGACCGGCCTGACGACGACCTTTGTCCAGGACAACCATTCCCGCTCGATCCACGGCGTCCTGCGCGGCCTGCACTATCAGATCCGCCAGGCCCAGGGCAAGCTGGTACGGGTGGTGGTCGGCGAAGTGTTCGATGTCGCGGTCGATCTGCGTCGCCAATCGCCGACCTTCGGCCGCTGGGTCGGCGAGATCCTCAGCGCCGACAACAAACGGCAACTGTGGCTGCCGGCGGGTTTCGGCCATGGCTTCCTGGTGCTCTCCGAGTCGGCCGAGTTCCTCTACCGCACGACCGATTACTATGCCCCGGAGCACGAACGCTGCATCATCTGGAACGACCCGGACCTCGGCATCACCTGGCCGCTGGACGGCGACCCGGTGCTGTCGGCCAAGGACAGGCCGGGAGTCACTTTCCGCGCGGCGGAGGTCTTCGACGGCAATCCGCCGTCGGGAGATGGGGATTGACGGCAGGCATGGCCGGAGACCCTTGAACACTGCGACAAAACCCATTAGATTGCAACCAGCCACGCCGGGATGCAGCCGGATGGCACAGGATTGCTCCAATCCTGCCATAATAGAAAGAAAATGTATCCGCATTGCCATGTGGGAGGATGCGTATGTACCGTCTTGTTCTTCTCCTTGCCCTCGTGTCCCTGGTGCTTGCCGGCTGTGAAGCATCCTTTCAACTGACGACCGCCGGACTCAGTGAGCCGGCGATCAGTACCGCCGTCGATCTCAACACCAAGGCACCGCTGGAGGTGGCGACGATTTTTCCCGCCGACACGAAGACGCTGTACGCCACGGTCAAGGTCAAAAACGCCCCCGCCGACACTGCTGTCAAGGCGGTGTTCTATTATCTGGAAGGGAGCCGGCAGCAGATTGCCGAGGATACGGTCAAGGCCCAGGGGGGCAGCCGCTATCTCGGCTATGCCTTCAATCCGCCGGAAAGCGGTTGGCCGGTCGGGCGATATGAGGTGGAGTTTGTCCTCAACGGTGAGGTCAAGGAAAAGGCCGGATTTTCGATTGTCCCGGCCGCCGACATGCCGGCGACCAAAGGATTCCCGACTGCTTCGGGGCAGCAGTCCCCGTCCGACCAAGCCGGTCCACCGGTATCGCCGCCGCAGTCCGAGTCCGCCCCGCCGGCCGCTCAACCGGAGGCAGAGGCGCCGGCCGCTCCACCTTCCGTATCCGCCGCTTCCCAGCAGGGCGGGCAGGCGCCGGCTCCGTCCGAACCCCGTCAGGCCTATAAGACTTTCCAGGACAAGCAGTTCGGCTTTTCGTTCGAGCTGCCGGAGACCTGGACTTTCCAGACCGTCGGGGTCAACAGCGACTACTTGTTCAGCGGTCAGCCCGGAACCCCGGAGTCCGAGATCAGTGTCATCGTCCAGGTCGTCGATACCGGGAAAGGGGTCGTCGGCAGTCTCAAGGACCAGATGCTGGCCCTCCTCAACCAGTTGTCCCAGATGCCCGGGGCCAAAATCGAATCGAAGAGTCAGATTCAGGCCGCCGGCCAGGCCGCCCCGTTCTTTCTGGTCACCTACCCGGCTGAGGACTCGAAGAAGCAACAGGTGACCTTCGGCCATACCCAGTTGGGCATCGATCACCCGCCCTACCTGCTGCTCATCAGCTACTCGGCACCGCGGCAGATCTACCAGCAGAACGTAACGATTTTCCAGCACATGGTCGATTCGCTGAAGCTGATGGCGCCGGTGCGCTAAACGGGGCGGTCGTTACTGGCTGAATTCCTCCGATATTTCCGGTGGTTGGTTGGCCGGTGCGGGGATCGCGGCGGGTGCCGCCAGTTCCTCTTCCGGTATGGGGGGCGAGGCTGATCCAGCCGCGGCCGGATCGGCACCGGGGTGGAGGTTGCCGAGGTAGCGGGAAGCGACCCAGCCGACGGCCCCTCGCCTTGTTTCGACCTCCGACCACAGGCCGTTCTGTTGTCGCACTGCCACCGTCTCTCCCCGATAGAGCAGCACCATGACTTGGCAGGAGGTGTCGGGGCACTGCCGCATGTTGAGAGTGTCGGTCTGCACGGTCAGGTAGTTCGGGGTCGGTGGGGCAAAGATCACGCCGCTGCGCTGCGGCATCTCGGCACACCCCGCCATGACCACGGCAAGACTGCCGACGGTGAGGACAATGGCGCGACGCCACCTGTCAAAACCGGTCTCCATATCAGAACCCTCCTTCCAGCCAGTCGGCCCGCTGGCTGACCTTGGCGGCATCCGGGGCGGACGGGGCGAGGTTCGCGTAGCGGCGATAGGCGTCGACCGCCCGTCGCGTTTCGCCGTTCTGTTCGAGGAGGATGCCGTAATTCTTGTAGGTGACGGCGTAGCCCGGGTTGAACTGGATCGCTGCGGCGTAGGCCCGGGTCGCCTCGTCGATGCGCCCGAGTCGGCGCATGACGAGACCGAGGTTGTTGAGGATATAGGCGTTGCCGGGGTCGATGGCCACGGCCTTCTCCAGGGCCACCCGCGCCTCCTCGTATTTCCCCTGGCGGGCGAAATCGGTGCCCAGCCCGAGCAGTTCGGCGGCGGAAAGCCCCTCTGCCGGGGCGCCGACGGTCGGGGCCGGACCTGGCGTCGGCGGGGTGCCGGCCGTTGCCGGCGCCGATGTTGTCGGGGGGTGGAACTGCCCGCCGGTGCCGGCGGGGCCCCCAGGTCGACGACCGTCCCGGTTGCCGGCTGGTTGGCGGCAGGGGCGGCGG
Organism: uncultured delta proteobacterium; assembly: GCA_963847035.1. GTDB lineage: Bacteria > Desulfobacterota > Desulfobulbia > Desulfobulbales > Desulfocapsaceae > Desulfoprunum. The sequence goes on from CAWJYH010000003.1 coordinate 187,225, forward strand.
CGGTTCCCTGGCGGTCGGTCGGCTGGCCGAAGGTGGCGTCCGGATCGGCGGTGGAGCTCGAATCGGCGGCGGGGGCCTTGGGCGGCGACTGTTGCTCCGCGGGCAGGACGAACGGCGAGGCGGTCGCCGGCTCAGGTGTGGCGGCGGTCGCGCCCTGCTCCTCGTCGCTGGGGGGGAGGGCGAACGGCGACGGTTCGGTCGCCTGGGCCCCTGATGCCGTCAGCCATCCGGCGAGGAGGATGGCAAAAATTCCCGTCGATTGCAGTTTCATTGGTGTCGTGCTCCTTCTCTGTCACTGATTGTCCATTGCAGCTGGTGGATCGCGCTCCCGGCGGCGGCTGGGGAAGTCGGCCCGGGCGGGAACAATATCTCCTCCGGGGCTGCCGGAGGTCCCCCATTGTACCGGCAGGCGGGACAAAATTCACGCCCTATTCGGCAGGGCGGCAGGGCGGGTGGCGCCGGGGGCCGCAGCGACCGGGCGGCGACAACGGCGGGGGCGGGCTAATTCCGTTTCCGCAGGGGCCCCTTGGCGTTCTTCTTCCCCTTTTTCCTTCGCGCCAGCGGCGAGGCGGCAAGGCGCTGCTCGGCGAGGTCGATCAGGATCTCCTGAACGGTGCGGCCCTCATCGCCTTCTTTCGGCTGCCGCCGGATGTAGGAGCCGTCGGCCTGCATTTCCCAGACGCTGCGGCGGTTGAAGATGTGGACGTCGAGAATCTCGCGCAGCTCCCGCTGCAGTTCCTTGCCCTCGACCGGGACCACGACCTCGACCCGGGCCTCGAGGTTGCGCTTCATCAGATCGGCCGAGCCGATGAAATACTCGGGGTTGCCGCTGTTGCGGAAATAGTAGATCCGCGAGTGTTCGAGAAAGCGCCCGACGACCGAGATCACCGCGATGTTCTCCGACAGTCCGGGGATGCCGGGACGGAGCCGGCAGCTGTCACGGACGATGAGATCGACGTGGACCCCGGCCTGGGAGGCGCGGTACAGGGCCTCGGTGATCTGCTTGTCCTCGATGGCGTTGGTCTTGAACTGGATCAGGCCGGGATTGGTGGGGCTGTGCTCGTTGATCTCCCGTTCGATCTTGGCCAGCAGGGCCTTCTTCAGCATGTTCGGCGACGGCAGCAGCTTCTGGTACTTGCGGGCCGGGGCGTAGCCGGTGGTGAGGTAGTTGAAGAGCTCGGTGAGATCTTCGCAGATCACCGGGTCGTTGGTCAGCAGGCCGATATCGCTGTAGCCCCGGGCGGTGCCGGCGTGGTAGTTGCCGGTGCCGATATGGGCGTAGCGCTGCAGGCCGCTGTAGTCGCGGCGGACGACGAAGATGACCTTGCTGTGGGTCTTCAGCCCGACGACCCCGTAGGTTACGTGGATTCCCGCCTCCTCCATCGCCTCGGCCCAGCGGATGTTGGCCGATTCGTCGAAGCGGGCCATCAGTTCGACGACCACCGCCACCTGTTTGCCGTTCTGGGCGGCGTCGATCAGGTACTCGATGATCCGCGAGTCGGCGCTGGTGCGGTACAGGGTCATCTTGATCACCAGGACCTTGGGGTCGGTGCTCGCCTCCTTGAGGAACCTTTCCACCGTCGTGTCGAAGGACTCGTAGGGGTGCTGGAGCAGAATCGACTTCTGGGCCCGGATGATGTGGAAGATGTTCGGTTCCTCCGTCAGCAGCTTCGGGTGATCGCAGGGCTGGTGCGGCGGATAGTGCAGTGTCGGCCGGTCGATTCTGGCGATCTCGTGAAAATCGCGCTTGCCCATGATGCCGGGGGTCTCGATGACGTCCTCGTCGACGTTGATGCCCAGTTCCGCCGCCAGCAGGCCCCGGTGGTCCTTGGTCATGCACGGGCCGACCTCGAGGCGGACGATGTCGGCGAACTTGCGGTCGCGGAGGGCCGATTCGATCATCGCCAGCAGATCGTTGGCCTGTTCGCCGGTCCTCTCGGTGATCGCGTTCCTGGTGACCCGGAACAGCTCGCAGCTGTGAATGACCAGGCCGGGGAAGATCAGGTCGAGGTTGTTGCTGACCAGGTCTTCGAAGGTGATGTAGAGGTGGTCGCCGCCGACCTTGATGAAGCGCGGGGCGCCGAGGCCGGTCGGGACCTTGAGCCGGTTGAGGAAGATCTGCTCCTGCCCCTTCTCGCTGGTGGCCACCAGCCAGTTGAGCGAGAGGTTGGAGATAAAGGGAAAGGGGTGGGCCGGGTCGATTCCCTGGGGGATCAGCAGGGGGTAGAGCTCCTTTTTGAAGTATCTGTTCATCTCCTGCTGCTGTTTCTGGGTCAGGTCGCCGAACTGGCAGATCTTGATGCCGTCATCGGCCAGGAGCTTGACCAGGGCCTCCTCGAGCTGCAGCTGCTGGCTGAGCAGATCCTTGACGACCAGGTAGCAGGCCTCGAGCTGCTGTTTGGGCAGCATGCCGTCGATCGACGGTTTTCTGACGCCGGCCCACAGCTGCTGCTTCAGGCCGCCGATGCGCTTCATGTAGAACTCGTCGAGATTGGAGCCGATGATCGCGAGGAAAAAGACCCGCTCGAGCAGCGGCGTCCGCGGATCCTGGCCCTCGGCGAGGACCCGGCGGTTGAACTCGAGCCAGGTCAGCTCCCGATTCAGAAACCACTTGGGACTGGAGAGGTCGGTGATCTTCACCGTTTCCACGGCCTGCTTTTTCACGGGTTTTGAAGATTCCTGGTTCATCGTCGTATTTCCTCCTTGACCGCTCATGGCAGGCGGCTGAGCATGGAATGATACTCTGTATTATCCTTTGAAATTACTGAAAAACTGTCGATAAGTCAAATAAAACGCACAGGGGCCGAAGGGTGCGGCCGGGCCGTAAAAGCGGGGGGATTGTCCAAATAGCCTGGAAATATCCCCGATCGTGGTTATTTTCATTCCATTTTCGGCTGGGCGAACGATTACCGGAGGCGGTGCCGTGGTCGGGCGCCGAGACCGCCCCGAATCAACAGATCTCAAACACAAGGGGACCGCAGGATGAATCCCAGGCTGAACTGTATCTTTTCCCGGCGCAGCGTCCGGGAGTATCTGGACAAAGAGATTCCGGCGGCGCTGCTCACCGACCTGCTCGAGGCGCGGACCCGCTACCGGTCCGAATGCGTCCACCGGGAGCGCCGGCGGTGAGCGGACAGGAACGATTTTTCATCTTCCGCGAGGATAAGGTCCTGGTGCGCACGGACCGGCGGGAGATCGCCGCCTGCACGCCCGACGACTGGCGCGAACTGCAACCCCACGCCGCTACGGTTCTGCCGCTGGGCAAGGGGCCTGACGGCAGCGACTATGCCGTCGAGCTGGCGGCGGGATTCGAGGTCGGCGGGAGTTTTGCGTGGATGGGCCTGCGCCGCCTTGTCGGCCGGGTTGCCGACGAGGAGTTCAATGCCTGGGGCAAGGCGGTCCAACTCCTGCACTGGCACAAAAACCACCGCTACTGCGGCCGGTGCGGACGGGCGACGATCGCCCATGCCAGCGACCAGGCAATGGTCTGCCCGAACTGCTCATTGTCGTGGTACCCGCAGATTTCGCCCTGCGTCATCGTCCTCATCACCCGCGGCGAAGAGCTGCTGCTGGCGCGGTCGCCGCGCTTTCAGGAGGGCATGTACAGCACCCTCGCCGGTTTTGTCGAGCCGGGCGAGTCGGTGGAAACGGCCCTGCACCGGGAGATCGGCGAGGAGGTGGCGATCCGCGTCGGTGCGCTCCGCTATTTCGGCAGTCAGCCCTGGCCCTTTCCGGGACAGCTGATGCTCGGCTTTCTCGCCGAATATGCCGGTGGCGAGATACAGGTCGACGGGGTGGAGATCAGCGATGCCGCCTGGTACCATTACCGTCGCCTGCCGCTGATCCCCGGGCCGGCGACCATCGCCGGAAAGATGATCAGGCACTACCAGCACACCCTGGATCGCGGCGGGCCCGGGGCGGAGGACTCCGACCGGACCCGCTGTCGTCCGCATTCAACCCCTACGACCTGAAGATTATGGATACGTATACCGAAGCCCATCTCTTTGTTGCCGCCGTCAGGATTCTCCAGCACCGCCACGACAGTCCGCCGCGACTCGAGGATGTCAGCGAAATGCTGGAGATCTCCATCGAACTGGGACATTCGATCTGCCGCCGCCTGGCCAAACTCGGGATCATCGAGACCCTGGAGGATCCGTTCTCCATCATGGTCACGGTCGCCGACCACCTCCGGATCGAAAAGATCCCGCGGCAGACGCAGGAGGAGAGCAGCCTGGCCCGGGACCTGCAGAAGTTCCAGGCCGAAAAGAAGAGCATCGACCAGAAGGTCGCCGAACTCCAGGCCGAGATGGCGAAAAAGAAGAAAGCGCTGTTCGCCGATGTCGAGGCGATGTTCAAGAAGAACGGGGCCAAGGGCGGGAATGGATAACGCGACGACAACGACCTGATCTCGCGAAGATAGGGCGATTGCGGGCGATCCCGGCAAGAAAGAGCTTGCCTTGCGGGAGCAATCTGTGGCGTAATGAACGTATGGGGTGGGTCGCGGAAAGGGGGACAGTCGGGCAACGGAGGTTCATCGATGGCTGAGCAGCGGGACGGAAGGAAGCACAAAGGCAGGACCGCCGTCGACTGGCGCAAGAAATACGAACGCCTCGAGGCCAATATCCCGGGGATGGTCTTCTCGATGACCCGCCACCCGGATGGCAGCTCCAGTTTTTCCTATGTCAGCAAGGACTCCCTTGAACTCATCGGCCTTCTCCCGGAGGCCCTGACGAAGGATGCGGGGCTCTTTCTCCGCCTGATCCACCCGGCCGACCGGGAGGGCTACGACCACGCCCTGCACCACAACTCCGGGACTTTCAGCCCGTGGCGGATGGAGCTGCGCCTCGTCATCAACGGCCTGGTCCGGTGGTACGACTTCATGGCGCGGCCGGAACCGGACTGGGATGGGGCCGTCTGCTGGCATGGCCTGATCCTCGACATTACCGCCCGCAAGGAGGCGGAGAAGCTCCAGATCCGCACCACCAGCCTGCTCGACGGCATATTCGCCCAGAACCCGTACCCTATCTGGATCGCCGACCGGTTCGGCACCCTGGTCCAGATGAACAGGGCCTGCCGGGCACTTCTGCAACGGTTCGAGGCCGGGGCGGACGGCGGCTACAACATCCTGCGCGACAGCCGGATCCGGGAGCAGGGCTATCTGTCGATGATCCGTTCCGTCTTCGATGGCGGCAGTGCCGTTGACTTCCGGCTGCAACTCGAGGAACCGGGCGGGAGCGGGCAGGAGGGGGGCCTCCCTTCGGTCTTCGAGGTCACGGTGGCCCCGGTCAGGGATGAGCAGGGGATGGTGACCAACGTCATCGTCATGTACAACGATATCACCGAACGATTGCGGGCCGAGGCCGACCTCCGGCTGACCCAGTACTGTATCGACCACGCCGGGCTCAGCATCTTCAGCATCGGGGAGCCGGACGGCCGGGTGGTCGCCGCCAATCACCAGGCCTGCGCGAGCCTGGGCTACAGCCGGGAGGAACTGACCTCGTTGACGGTCTTCGATATCGACCCGAACTTTACCCGGGACAGCTGGCTCCAGCACCGGCGGCGGATGCGGGCGAGCCGGGGCGGGATTATCGAGACGACGCACCGCCGCAAGGACGGCACGCTGTTCCCGGTGAAGGTCTTGATCACTATCCTCGAATTCGAAGGCAAGAGCTATTCCTTCTCCCTGGCCGTCGACCTCTCCGATCAGAGAGGGTCGGATGCCCGGCCTGACACAACGGCAGGCGGGGGAAGCTGACCGCGGTCGTTGTCGGCTTATCCGCCGTAAACCAGTTCCCCTCCCGAGTAGCCGAGGCCGCCGGCGCAGGCCAGGCACAGCAGATAGACCAGGGCGAGCTTTCTGGGCGGCGCGCCCCGGTGCTTGAGGACCACCGCGACGAGCAGCAGCACGGTCAGCAGGGTGGCGAGAATCATCTTGATGATGATCAGCGGTGCCCATGTCCCGCCGAACGAATGGAGCCAGTCGAGCAGCCCGGCACCTATCGCCGGAAAGATCGATACCAGGGCCAGCAGGGAGCAGTAATACGCCGTCTCGTTCAATTGCGGCTTTTTCCACACCAGGCCGATCAACGAAAACACCACCATCCCGACGACCATGCCCATCGGCAGGTGGGTCATCATCGGGTGCAGGGGGTGACCGAAGCCTATCTTCTCCAGCGTTGCAAAGAGATTCTCAACCATGTTCTCCTCCTTTCCGCATCCGGTGCACGAGTGCAGACGACAGTTGCCGTCTGCCGGGCGGAGGCGGGTCGGACCTCGCCTCCCATGCCAATAGGATAATCATTCCTGATCCATTGGCAGGAATTTTTCCTGCCGCCCGCTGGAACCGAAGAGATATATGAATCCAATCAGTTGAGCGATTTGAGCCAGGCGTAGATGTCGGCGGCGTCCTGGCGCGACAGCTTCGGCTCGGGAAACGCCGGCATGCTCGGCGAGGACGGCTTTCTGAGGACGGCCTCGAACCGGGTGAAGCCCATGTCGAGGCCGGCGATGGCCTGCGCCCTGCCGTCATCGGCGTTGTCGCCGTGGCAGGCGGAGCAGTTGTGCATCGCATACCACCGTTTGCCGTTGGCGGCATCGCCGGCCGGGGCGGTGCAGGCCGTCAGGATGGCGGCGCCGACCAGGGCGAGCAGGATGTGGGGGATCTTGACATGCGCCGGGTTGAGCATCGTTCGTCCTCCTGGGAAGGATGTTTAAACGATCAAGCGATCAAGCGATCAAGCGATCAAACGATCAAGCGATTAAGCGATCAAACGATCAAACGCTTAAACGCTTAAACGCTTGAACATTCACACGCTTGAACGCTTAAACGCTCACACGCTTGAACCTCACTCCCTGGACTCGATCGTCCGTTTGGCGTCGATCCCGAATCGTCGCATCCGGTTCCAGACCGTGACCCGCGACACCCCGAGGATCTCCGCCGCCTTCGACTGGTTGCCGCCGGTCCGTGCCAGGACCTCGAGCAGTTCCTGCTTCTCGATCTCCTTCAGGCTGAAGGCCTTCTTTTTCCCGCCGGTCTCGGCCGCCTTCGGCCGCAGGATGGTCTCGGGGAGATGGAACGGTTGGATCATCTCGTCATGGCAGGTGACGAAGGCGTATTCGAAGGCCCCCTTCAGTTCCCTGACGTTGCCGGGCCAGCTGTGGTTGACGAGGACCTCCATCGTCTCCCGACTGATGCCGGCGATCTCCTTGCCGCTCTTCAGGCGCAGTTTGGTGAAGAATTTCTCGGCCAGCAGCGGGATATCGTCGACCCGCTGGCGCAGCGGCGGCAGGACGATCGGGATGACGTTGATCCGGAAATAGAAGTCCTTGCGGTAGGCGCCCTGCTCCACCAACTGCAGCAGATCCTTGTTGGTGGCGGAGATGATCCTGACGTCGGTCGTGATCGGGGTGCTGGAGCCGACCCGTTCGACGATCTTTTCTTCCAGCACCCGCAGCAGTTTGGTCTGGGTCGGGATCGGCAGGTCGCCGATCTCGTCGAGGAAAATGTCGCCCTTGTTGGCCAGTTCGAAGCGGCCGACCCGATCCTTGTAGGCCCCGGTATAGGCGCCGCGGACGTGGCCGAACAGTTCGCTTTCGAGCAGCGATTCGGTCAGGCTGGCGCAGTTGACCTTGACGAACGGCCGGGTCCGGCGCAGGCCGATTTCGTGGATGGCCCGGCTGACGAGCTCCTTGCCGGTGCCGCTCTCACCGTAGATGATGACCGGGGCGTCGGAGGCGGCGGCGTTCTCGATCATCGCGAAGACCTGCTGCATCGCCGCCGAACTGCCGACGATGCCGTGGAACTCGTCCTCGGAATGGAGCTGGCGGCGGAAGGCCTCGATCTGGTTTTCCTTCTCGGTGATCTCGGAGAGATCGGCCAGCGTCTCGACCGCGCCGATGACGTTGCCCTCGGCATCGCGGAGGATGGCGGCGTTCTTCAGCGTCTGGATTTCCCGTCCGTCCTTGCGCTGGATCAGGCATTTCCGCTGTTCGGCCTCCTCGGACATGTACAGGCTGCACCAGAAGGACCCGCCCTCCGCCCGGGCGCGGGCACAGGAGTCGCAGTGGAGGATTTCGCAGCTCTTGCCGATCAGCTCCTCGCGGTTGTAGCCGGTGATCTGCTCGAAGGCCCGGTTGACGGAGACGATGGCGCCGCGGGTATTGACGATCATGATGCCGTCGCGAAGGGTGTTCACCACGGTCTTCCAATACCCATCCAATTCCCGTCCGGTCATGCGTTCTCCCCTGTTCAACCTTAACACCTGTAAAGGATAACTGTTTAAACACTTTAGCAGTGATGTTGAGCACTGTACCCATCTTTCCGATCTTTTTCAATCTCCCGAAAAAAGGGTCGATACCACCAACGGGCTGGAATATCAGGTAGAAAAACGCTGTTCGGCGGATATTTTTTTATGTTGCATCGATCTGGCCCGATTGTTGCTCAATAGATCGGGTGGACAACATGGAGGAGTGTGTGGAAGTGGCTGGAAACGACGACATCATACTGGATTTTAGAAATACCTTCTCGTCCATCTCACTGTTGAAGATGACGGAGGCCTTCAGCCGGATGCAACCGTCACAGATCATGGAGATCCGGGGTTCCGACCCCGATATCAAACAGGATCTGCTGAAGGTGCTGCCCGAGGCCTCGTACGAAGTGCTGACGGACGGCAGGAGTTATACCGGACCCGATTTCTTCCGGGTGCGGATCCGCAAGTGCCGGGCCTGAAGGCCAGGAGCGGGAGCGGCGACGGACGGTAGGAAGAACCGGGATACCCCGATGTAGAAACCCGAGAGGAAAAGGACAGATTCATGCCGGAAAACAGTATTGTTATCACAGGTAAAAAGAAGAGCGGTTTCATCGATACGGTGAAGGAGCTTCTCCCGGAAGGGGGCAACCTCAACCTCTGCCTGACCTGCGGCGCCTGCGTCTCCGGATGCCCGGCGGCCGGTCTGGCGGATATGGACCCGCGCAAATTCCTGCGCATGTGCGCCATGGGCCTCGACGACGAGGTGACGACGACCCCGTGGGTCTGGATGTGCACGATGTGTGAGCGGTGCAGCTATGTCTGCCCGATGAAGATCAACATCCCCCAGCTCGTCTTCAACGCCCGGGCCACCTGGCCGCGGGACAAGCGGCCGAGCGGCATCCGCAATTCCTGCGACATGGCCCTGCGCAACGATTCCAACAGCGCCATGGGCACGGCGCCCGACGATTTCGTCTTCGTCGTCCAGGACGTGCTTGAAGAGTACCGCGAGTCGCAGCCGGAATTCGCCGACATGCAGGCCCCGATCGACAAGGAGGGGGCCCATTTCTTCCTCAACCAGAACTCCCGCGAACCGGTGACGGAGCCGGACGAGCTGGTGCCGCTGTGGAAGATCCTGCACCTCGCCGGGGTCGACTGGACCTACGGCAGCAAGGGCTGGGCGGCGGAAAACTACTGCCTGTTCCTCGCCGAGAACGAGAGCTGGGAGCACGTCACCCGGGTCTCGGCCAACCAGGCCGACAAGCTCGGGGTGAAAGTCTTTCTCAACACCGAGTGAGGCCACATCACCTTCTCGGTCCGGGCCGGACTGAAAAAATTCAACATCGATCACAAGTTTGAAGTTGCTTCCATCTATCAGTATTACGCCAGGTGGATCCGCGAAGGACGCCTGAAGGTCAATTCCGACTGGAACAAGGAGCTGGGTGTCAAGTTCACGATCCAGGATCCCTGCCAGATCGTCCGCAAGAGCTTCGGCGACCCCGTCGCCGATGACCTCCGCTTCGTCATCGAATCGGTCGTCGGCAAGGAGAATGTCATCGAGATGACGCCGAACAAGTCGAACAACTACTGTTGCGGCGGCGGCGGCGGCTTCCTCCAGTCCGGCTATCCCGAGGAGCGGCGGGCCTACGGCAAGATCAAGTTCGACCAGATCATGGCCACCGGGGCCGACTACTGCATCACCGGCTGCCACAACTGCCACGCCCAGGTCCATGATGTCGGCCACCATTTCGGCGGCACGTTCAATACCGTCCATATCTGGACCCTGATCTGTCTGTCGCTGGGGATCCTCGGTCCCAACGAGCGGACCTACCTGGGCGACGATCTGCGCGACGTCAATGTTTTTCATCCCGAAACTGCCCTGTAGGATAGATCATGATGATCTGCAGGGAGCAACCCGAAGCTGAGATGCTGGTATCCGGAGAGAGGAAACGATGAGTTTTCAGAAAAGATTACAGGCAGGTGAATTTGTAGTCCTGGCCGAGATGCATACCCCGAAGGGTGTGAACATCTCGAGGCTGATGACCGATGCGCGGCGCATCAAGGGCAGGATCGATGCCGTCGTCATTCCCGATATGGACAACGGCATCATGCGCATGAGCGCCATTGCCGGCGGCGTCCTGATGCAGCAGCAGGGGGTGGAGGCGATCATCCACACCTACTGCCGCGACCGCAACCGCATGGCGTTGCAGGGCGACATCCTCGCCGCCCATGTCCTCGGCATCCAGAACCTGATCGTCGCCCACAGCGAGGAGATGAGCCAGGGTGACCACAGCGACGCCAAGACCGTCGCCGACCTCGACGAGGTCGGCCTGCTGCGTGCCATCCGCCAGCTCCAGGCCGGTCGCGACCTGGCCGGTTTCGATCTTGACGGCGTTCCCAGCTTCACCGTCGGCTGCACCATCGCCCCCTGCGCCGATGCGGCGGAACTGGAGGCGGAACTGGCGGTCGCCGCCGCGAAGGTCGAGGCCGGCGCCATGTTCGTCATTACCCCGCCGGTCTTCGATCTCAACCACTTTGCCGCCCAGCTGCCGCAGTTCAAGAAGCTCGGGGTCCCGGTCATTCCGACCGTCTTCCTTCTCAAGTCGCTGGCGATCGCCCAGTATATCGCCAACAGCGAGCCCGGCGCCCACATCTCCGACGAGCTCATCCGCCGCATCAGGAAGTCGTCGGACCGCGAGCAGGAAGGGATCCAGATCGCCGGCGAAACGGTGGCGGCCTTGAAGACGATGACCGAAGGGGTGATGATCCAGACCCTCGGCTGGGAGCACAAGCTGCCGGCAATTCTCGATATCGCCGCAATCTGACAACCAATCGTCGCCGGCCCGCAATGTCCGGGCTCCCGGAGAGCGTCCGGGGGCCCGCCATCGGGCCGGGGAAATGAAGAGAGAGACATACACGATATGAATACCAGCAACAACAGAGTCCTGGTGATCGGCGGCGGTATGGCCGGCATCCGCACGGCCCTCGACCTGGCCGAGGCCGAAAAGAACGTCATCCTCGTCGATCGCGCCTACTCCATCGGCGGCCTGATGACCCAGCTCGACCGCACCTTCCCGACCAACAACTGCGATCTGTGCACCCTGTCGCCCAATCTCTCGGAGGGCAGCCGCCAGGAACACATCGAACTGGTGACGATGACGACGGTCACCGACGTCAAGGGCAAGAAGGGTGATTTCACGGTCCAGCTCGATACCGCCCCCCGCTTTATCAACCTCGACAAGTGCACCGCCTGCGGCGAGTGCCACAAGAAATTTCCCGAATGGGTGCGGTTCACCCCCGGGCTCGACCATCGCGCCCCGACCTGCATGCGCTATCCCCAGGCGACGCCGCAGGCCTTTTCGATCGACATGGCCAAGTGTACCGACGTCAAGGCCCTGATGGAATCGTGCCCGGCCGGGGCGATCAACCCCGACGACTTCGGCAGCAAACGCGAGGTCAAGTGCGCCGCGATCGTCTTCGTCCCCGGCGGCGCCCTGTTCGACCCCAGCCATCTCGATTATCTCGGCTACGCCGCCCAGGCCGACGTCGTCACCAGCCTCGAGTACGAGCGGATCCTGTCCGCCTCCGGGCCGACGATGGGCCGGCTGGTACGGCCCTCGAACGGCGCCCAGCCGAAGAAGGTCGCCTGGATCCAGTGCGTCGGCTCCCGCGGCCTGCAGAAGGGGGCCGGCCAGTACTGTTCGAGCGCCTGCTGCATGTTCGCCCTGAAGGAGGCGATCGTCACGAAGGAGCGGTTCGGCGACGACATCGAGACGACGATCTTCTACATGGACATGCGGACCATGGGCAAGGATTACGAGCGCTACTTTCTGCGGGCGCGGGACGAGTTCGGGGTCCGCTTCGTCCGCAGCCGGCCGCACAGTGTCCTCCGCCCGGCCGGGGTCGACAACCTGGTCGTGACCTACGGCACCGACAGCGGTCCGGTCAATGTCACGGAGGAATTCGATATCGTCGTCCTGTCCACCGGTTTCCGGGTGGCCGACGACGTCCAGGCCCTGGCCGCCAAGCTGGGCCTTGATCTCCACAGCGGCGGGTTCCCGACGACCGACGGCTTCAACCCGGTCGTGACCTCGGTGCCCGGTGTCTATGTCGCCGGGGTCATCGAGGCGCCGAAGGATATCCCCGAGACCATGGTCCAGGCCAGTGCCGCCGCGATCATGGCCGCCGGCGATCTCGCCCCGGCAGCCAAGGTCGAGGGAGTCGAGGGAGACGAGCCGGAGCAGGAACTGCTGCCGCCGGAATTCGGTGTTGTCGGCGAGGAGCCGCGGGTCGGGGTCTTCATCTGCGACTGCGGCGAGAACATCGGCGGCGTCATCGATGCCGGCGCCCTGGCCGACTACGCCGGGACCCTGCCCCATGTCGCCGTCGCCCGCCTCCAGGGCCACGGCTGCAGCCGCGAGTCGATGCGCCAGATCCAGCAGATCATCACCGACGAGAAGCTCAACCGGGTCGTCATCGGCGGCTGTTCGCCCCGCACCCACGAGGCCAAGTTCCAGGAAGTCATCCGCAAGGCCGGCCTCAACCGTTATCTGCTCGAGATCGCCAATATCCGCGATCAGGTCACCTGGGTCCATGCCAACCGGGCCGCCGGGGCGACCGAGAAGGCCAAGGACCTGGTCCGGATGGCGGTCGGCAGCGTCGTCCGCTCCCAGCCCCTGGCCGACCACAGCCTGCCGATGAACAAGGACGTGCTGGTCGTCGGCGGCGGTGTCGCCGGCATGACCGCCGCCCTCCAGCTCGCCGACCATGGCCACAAGGTCTACCTCGCCGAACGCTCGGCCGCTCTCGGCGGTCAGGCGGCGAAGATCCACCGGACCCTGGAGGGCAACGCGGTGGCGCCGTTTGTGCGCGATCTCGTCGCCCGCACGGAGGCCCACGACAATATCCAGGTCATCACCCGGGCGCTGATCGTCGATCACAGCGGCCTGCCCGGGATGTTCAAGACCGGGATGCAGACCGGACGGCAGATGTTCTACCGCCAGATCGAGCACGGGGTCACGATTCTCGCCACCGGCGCCCTGCCGAACCGGCCGGCCCAGTACCTGCTCGACGAATGCAGCCAGGTATCGACCCAGTTCGACCTGCAGAACCTGATACAGGAGCAACCCGGCGTCGTCCGGACCTGGGACAACGTCGTGATGATCCAGTGCGTCGGGTCGCGGACTGCCGACAATCCCAACTGTTCGCGGATCTGCTGCCAGAATGCGGTCAAGAACGCCCTGCACATCCTCGAGCTCAACCCCGAGGCCCGGATCTTCATCCTGTATCGCGACATGCGGACCTACGGCTTCCAGGAGGAGTACTACCAGAAGGCGCGCCAGGCCGGGGTGATCTTCGCCCGCTACAGCGCCGAGGCGCCGCCGCAGGTGAAGGCGGTGGGGAACATGGTCGAGGTCACCTTCACCGACCCGGTCCTGGGCCGCGAGATAACCGTCAACGCCGATCGGCTCTGTCTCAGCACCGGCCTGGTGGCCGACGAGGACGGCAACGACGAGTTGGCGATGATCTTCAAGATCCCGCGGACCGCCGACGGCTATTTCCTCGAAGACCATGTCAAGCTGCGGCCGGTCGACCTGCCGGTGCCCGGCTTCTTCGTCGCCGGCTGCGCCCACGGGCCGAAGCTGATCCGCGAGAGTGTCGCCCAGGCCCTGGCCGCCTCGTCGCGGGCGCTGACGATGCTGGCCCGCGACACCATCGATCTCGGGGCCAGGGCGGCCCGGGTCGACCGCGATCGCTGCGCCGCCTGTCTGGTCTGCGTCCGGGCCTGCCCCTTCGGCATCCCCTACATCAATGCCGACGGCTATTCGGAAATCGACCCGGCCAAATGCCACGGCTGCGGCGCCTGCGCCGCCGCCTGCCCGGCCAAGGCCATCCAGCTGATGCAGTTCGAGGATGACCGGATCATGGCCAAACTGGAAGAACTCTTTGAGAGGAGTATCGCGTGATGGATAACTTCGAACCGGTCATCGTGGCCTTCTGCTGCCACTACTGTGCCTATACCGCCGCCGACATGGCGGGGAGCCAGCGGCTTTCCTATCCCCCCAATGTCAAGGTCATCCGGGTCCCCTGCTCGGGCAAGGTCGATGCGATGCACGTCGTCAAGGCCTTCGAGAAGGGGGCCGACGGGGTGTACGTCGCCGGCTGTCTCGAGGGCGACTGCCATTTCAAGAACGGCAACACCAAGGCGGCCCGCATGGTTGCCTATGTTCGCAGATATATGGATGAAATCGGCATCGAGCCGGAGCGCCTGGAAATGGTGACGATGTCCGCCGGCATGGGCTACCGTTTCGCCCAGGTGGCGACGGAGATCACCGACAAGATCCGTCGGATGGGGCCGAGCCCGATCCATGCCGCCATTGAAACGGGAAAAGCGGCTTGAAGACGATTTCCCTGCAATTTTTTGCAACAGGAGAGTGAACAACAATGATCACGGCAGAACGAAAACCCCTGGAAGAACTCATTGAATATATCCGTCCCTATCGGCGCATCCTGCTTGTCGGCTGCAACGAGTGCGTGACGGTCTGCGCCGCCGGCGGCCGCAAGGAGGTGGGAATGCTCGCCTCCGGGCTGCAGATGGCCCTGCTCAAGGCCGGCACCAGCATCGAGGTGCGGGAGCATACCCTCGAGCGCCAGTGCGATCCCGAGTATGTCGAGGAGCTGGTGCCGTTGCTCGACGGCGTCGACGCGGTGATGTCGATGGCCTGCGGCTGCGGGGTCCAGGAAGTGGCCCGGCGGTTCAAGAACAAACCGGTCTATCCGGCCCTCAACACCAAGTTCATGGGGGCCTCGGAACGGCAGGGCGTCTGGGCCGAGCGGTGCATGGGCTGCGGCAACTGCCTGCTCGGCGAGACCGGCGGCATCTGCCCGATCGCCCGCTGCGCCAAACAGCTGATGAACGGTCCCTGCGGTGGGTCGACGAGCGGCCACTGCGAGATCGGCGACGAGGTTGACTGCGCCTGGGCCCTGATCTGGGAGCGGTTGAAGGAACTAGGGCAGCAGGATCGCTATGTGGAGATTACCCCGGCCAAGGACTGGCGGGCAGGTAAAGGCGCTGGCCCACGAAAGATAATCAGAGAGGATCTGGCAGAATGAAAACCGAAAGCAGACTGGAGAAGGTGCTGGCCGCAGGGCATCTGGCGGTAACCTCCGAGTGCGGCCCGCCGCGGGGGTGCATGCCCGATAAAGTGCGGGAGAAGGGAAAATGTCTCGAGGGTGTCGTCGATGCGATCAACGTCACCGACAACCAGACGGCGATGGTGCGGATGTCGAGTCTGGCCGCCTCGGCGATCCTCAGGCAGGAGGGGCTCAACCCGCTGCTGCAGGTCGTCAGCCGCGACCGCAACCGCCTGGCGATGCAGGCCGACATCATCGGCGCCTATTCGCTGGGGATCGACACGATGCTCTGTCTGTCGGGCGATCACACGAAGTTCGGCGATCACCCGATGGCCGCCAACGTCCATGACATCGACTCGATCCAGATGATCCAGATGGTCAAGCAGATGCGCGACGAGGGGCTGTTCCAGGGCGGGGCCGAGATCAAGAGCCCGCCGAAGATGTTCATCGGCGCCGCCGCCAACCCCTTTGCCGATCCCTTCGAGCTGCGGGTCCTGCGTCTGGCCAAGAAGGTCGCGGCGGGGGCGGATTTCATCCAGACCCAGTGCATCTTCAACGTCGACAAGTTCGAGAAGTGGATGGAAGGGGTGCGGTCGATGGGGCTGCACAAGAAGTGCTACATCCTCGCCGGCGTCACCCCGATCAAGTCGGTCGGCGCCGCCCGCTACATGAAGAACAAGGTGCCCGGCATGGACGTCCCCCAGGAGATCGTCGACCGGATGGCGGCCCAGCCGAAGGAGAAGCAGCCGGAGGAGGGGATCAACATCTGCATCGAGACCATCGAGCGGCTGAAGAAGATCGAGGGCGTCGCCGGCTTCCACATCATGGCCATCGACTGGGAAGAAAAGGTCAAGGAAATCGTGGAACGGGCCGGCCTGCTGCCCAGACCCGTGGTATAGACTAACCCGAAACTGATCTCAACACGCGTTGAGGAGGAAAAAACATGAGCAAGAACAATCTCATACTGGTAGTGGATGACGATACCGATCTGGTCGAGATGATGGCCATGAAGCTGGAGAGCAAGAATTTCCGGGTCGCCAAGGCCTATGACGGCGTCGAGGCGATGGCCAGGATCAAGGAGGAGCGGCCGGCGCTGATCATCCTCGATGTCATGATGCCGCGCAAGGACGGCTACACCCTGTGCAACGAGCTGAAGACGTCCGAGGAGTACAAGGGCATCATCGTCGTCCTGCTGACGGCGGTCACCGATGCGATCTCCTCGACCAACTACACCCACATGGGCGGCAAGACGACCCTGGCCGACGACTACGTGCCGAAGCCGGTCGACATGGACAAGCTCGTTGAGATCGTCCAGGACAGCCTGTAAGCCCGATTCCCGCATCAAGACGGCGCAGGTCATGTACTTCATGCGGGAGCAGCAGTCGTATCATCCCCCGATCCTCCGGGTCCGCCCGGAGGACCATTTTCCATCTTTTACCGGCCGATGACGAGTGGAGAAGCAGCTTTCGCCTCCAGATGAACCCCGGATGAATGTCGGCGGCATCAAGTTCAGCCCCGAACTCGTCCAGTACACCTGCCGCCAGGTCGCAACCGCCGACAACTCGCTGCCGGTCGTACTGCGGCAGATGGCCGGGCGCCGGATCAACCTGACGTATTTCTGTTCCGACCGCGACGGCGACCTGCTCCGCAGCACCTTCTGCGTCGCCGCCGCCGCGGCCCTGGAGGTCGATGCGCTCCTCGCCGCTGTGGAGCCCGGCGACGGCATTGCCGTCGGCCGGTCCTGGGCGGACCGGGTGCAGCGGATCGCCGGAATCGGCACGCTGACAATTTTTCCCCATCGCCGCAGCCCCACCCTGCTCGGCCGCGTCGTCGCCGCCCTCGCCGGGGCCGGGATCGCCGTCCACGGTCTCTGCACGTCGATCTCGGCGCTGTCGGTCAACATCGATTACCTGCTGCTCGATCGGGCGGTGGCCGTGCTGGCCGCCGTGATCGATCTGCCGGAGCACCATTCCCCGTTCCGGCCCGAATTCGCCGTCACCCAGATCAAACGGCCGGTATCGGGAGTTTTCTGAGCTGCCAATGGAAACAATTGCTGTATACTGGGAACCCCAGATCCGCATCTACGGAGTCTCGACCGTCATCGGCCTGTCCCTGTACACGGTGATGTTCCCGGCCGGGGAACTGGCGTCCCGGGGGGAGCTGATCGCCTCCCTGGGCCAGGCCGGCGTGACCTTCGAGCTGGTGACCCTGCAGCCCCTCCCCGCCGGCGAGATGCGGCTGTCGCTGGTGCTGGCCCCTGATGACGACCGCGACCGCCTGGTCTCCCGACTGCTGGAATCCGGTACCGGTGCCGGTCCCGGGTCGTGGCGTCGGCAGGCGCCGGTGGAGATGGTCTATCTGCACGGGCCGCACTTTCAGGATCGCTACGGCATCGCCGAGGCGGCGATCGCCCCGGTGCTGGCCGCCGCCATCCCGCTGCTCGTCTCCGGCTGTTCCGGGACCAGTATCCACCTGGTGGTGCCGGCGGATTGCGCCGCCCGGACCGTCGATTGCCTGGGCCAGACCTTTGTCATCGACAGCCGTCCCGCCGCCGGGCGCAACAATGGTTGAGACGGCGGTCAAAGATTTCGCTGTTGCCGACCCCGCCCGGGGGGCGGTGCGCTCGGCCCGGGCGGCGGCGATGGCACCACATAGAGGAGGGACGGCCATGATCGACAAAGGCATCGACCGCGAGATCGACTGGCGCCTGCGGGTGTTCGAGTCGCTGTCCTATCCCACGATCATCCTCCTGCCCGACCGGACGATCATCGCCGTCAACAGCCGCTACCTTGAGAAGGTCGGGGTCGAGGAGGACGCGATCATCGGCCGCTCCTGCCGGGAAGTCAACCGCCAGTATTATCCCGAGCACAAATTCCCCTGCGCCGACCATGCCGAATGCCCGCTGGCCCGGGCGGTGAAGACTCGCAGCGGCCAGTCGGTACTGCTCAAGTACCACGATGTCTACGGCGGCGAAGGCTGGGAGGAACGGGTCTTCTCGCCGATTCTCGGCCCCGACGGCGGGGTCGATTTCGTCATCGAGAGCATCCGCGACGTCACCCGGGTCAAGAATCTCGAGAAGATGTACAGCGGTGTCCGGGAACTGATCGACCGGGTCGTTCAGACCTCCGTCTCCGCCATCATCGCCGCCGACCGCCAGGGCCGGATCATCCTGATGAACAAGGCGGCGGAGGAGCTGTTCGGCTATTCCGGCTACGCCATCGACGACGTCAACATCGAGGACTACTACCCGCCCGGGGGGGCGAGGGAGATCATGCGGATGCTGCGCTCCGAGGAGATCGGCGAGAAGGGCAAGCTGCCGATCACCCGGGTGACGATCCGCCGCAAGGACGGCACCGAGATCCCGGCGGAGATGACCGCCGTCATCATCTACGAGGACGGGCGGGAGGCGGCGACCGCCGGGATCTTCAACGACCTGCGGGAGAAGCTGGAGGTCGAGCGGCAGTTGAAGGACGCCCATGCCCAGCTCATCCAGTCGGAGAAACTGGCCTCGCTCGGCCGTCTCGCCGCCGGTGTCGCCCACGAGATCAACAACCCGCTGACCGGCATCCTGATGTACGCCAGCATGATGCGGGAGAAGCTGGAGCAGGATCACCCCCTCGAGCAGAACCTGCGCTACATCATCGAGGATACCCAGCGCTGCCAGGAGATCGTCAAGAACCTCCTCGCCTACAGCCGCCAGTCCAACCCGACCCGCCAGTATTTCCAGCTCAACGAGGCGCTGGGCGAGAGCCTGCGGCTGGTCCGCGACCAGAAGCTGTTCCTCCATGTCAAGGTCGTCGAGGACGCCCCGGCGGCCCCGGTCCTGGTCAACGCCGACAAGAACCAGCTGTGCCAGGTCGTCATCAACCTGATCATCAACGCCGTCGACGCGATGGACGGCAACGGGACGCTGACCCTCCGCACCTCCGAGGACCGGGCCAACCGCAAGGCGATCCTCGAGGTCAGCGACACCGGGGGCGGCATCCCGGCGGAAAACATGTCGAAGATTTTCGATCCCTTCTTCTCCACCAAGGAGGTGGGCAAGGGGACCGGCCTCGGGCTGAGCATGGCCTACGGCATCATGGAAGAAAACCACGGACGGATTTACGTCAAGGACACCGGCCCGGAGGGAACGACCTTTGCCCTCGAACTGCCGCTGGTGCCGATGGCGGATGTGATCCTGTTCGATACGATCGGCTAGCGGGGAGAAGGGAATGGGTACTGGTGCAGCGGTGAAGGAGAAGGGACGGATCCTGGTGGTCGATGACGAATCGCGGATCCGCGAGGCGTGCCGGATGGTCCTCGAGGAGATGGGCTTCGACGTCGTCCTCGCCGCCGACGGCGAGCAGGGGCTGGCGCTGATCGCCGACCGCCATTTCGATATCATCCTCGTCGACCTGATGATGCCGGTGATGTCGGGCTTCGATGTCCTCGCCGAGGTCCGGGAACACCACCCGGACACGGTCGTCATCGTCATCACCGGCTACGCCACGGTCGAGCACTCGATCGAGGCGATGAAGAAGGGGGCCTTCGACTTCATCCCCAAACCGTTCACCCCCGACCAGCTGCGGGGCATCGTCGCCAAGTCGCTCCGCTATACCCGCGCCCTGCAGGACATCGCCGACAGCAAGTCGCGGCTGCGGGTCGTCGTCAACCGCCTGATGGACGGGGTCATGACGACCGACGGCGAGCGCCGCATCGTCCTCGCCAACCCGGCCTTCCTGCAGATGACCGGCTGGGCCGAGAGCGACGTCGTCGGCCGCCGGGTCGAGGAGGTCGCGGCCGGGGACACGTTGCGGCAGATGGTCGACGAGGCGCTGGCGATGCCGGCCGACACCTTCACCGAAATCGTCCACGAACATACCGTGCCCGCCGCTGACGGCCGCCCGGAACGGATCCTCGACGTCCGCTGCGCCCCGTTCCGCGGCCGGACCGGCGCCAACCTCGGCACCATCGTCGTCCTCCACGACATCACCGCCAGCAAGAAGATGGAGCGGATGAAGTCGGACTTCGTGTCGATGGTCTCGCACGAGATCCGGGGGCCGATGAACTCGCTGCTGATGCAGATCCAGGTCATCCTCGACGGCCTGGCCGGCGAGGTCACCGCCAAGCAGCGCGAGATCCTCGAGCGGGCCTCGGGCAAGATCCACAACCTCACCAATATGGTGTCGGAACTGCTCGACCTCGCCCGGATCGAGGCCGGGCTGATCGCCAACGCCAAGGAGGAGCTCGACCTCCGCGCGCTGCTGGAGGAACAGGTCGCCTTCCATCTGCCGGCGGCGACGGCGGCCGGGCTCACGCTCGAACTGCTGCCGCTGCCGGCGCTGCCGCTGATCCAGGGCAACCCCCAGGGCCTCGACGAGGTCTTCACCAACCTGATCACCAACGCCATCAAGTACTCGCCGGCGGGAGGCCGGGTGATCGTGGCGGCCGGGGTCGACGGCGGTTACCTGGCGGTGACGGTCCGCGATACCGGCTACGGCATCCCGGAGGAGGACCTCGAGGAGATCTTCGCCAGCTTCTACCGGGTCAAGGACGCCAACACCCGGACGATCCACGGCACCGGCCTGGGCCTGGCGATCGTCAAGAGCATCGTCACCGCCCATCGCGGCAGCATCCGGGTCGAGAGCAAGCTCGGCCAGGGCAGCGCCTTCACCGTGTCGCTGCCGGTGAACGGGGGCTGAGCCGGGATTCGGTTTTCTCCGGTCGCGTTGACAGCGGGGAAGGTCTCGCTGTCATCCTCATAAATCTCATCCGTCCCCGGTCAGGGCGAAGGCCATGAAGCCTCGCCCCCGCTGTCATTTCGAAGCGAAGCGAGAAATCTCACCGTTCCCGGTAGGGCAAAGGCCATGCCCTCGCCCCCCCTGTCATTTCGAAGCGAAGCGAGAAATCTCATCATTCCTGGCATGAGATCTCTCCCTCCGGTCGAGATGACAGCGGGGGAAGGTCGAGGCGACAGAGCATAAATGGGCG
The DNA here is from genome assembly GCA_963847035.1 of uncultured delta proteobacterium. Lineage (GTDB taxonomy): Bacteria > Desulfobacterota > Desulfobulbia > Desulfobulbales > Desulfocapsaceae > Desulfoprunum. The sequence continues at coordinate 208,578 of CAWJYH010000003.1, forward strand.
AAAAGGCGGGGGAAGGTCGAGTCGACAGTTTCATTTATCCTCTGATAAGGCACATGGAGTGCGTCGGCAAGATCCTTTTGCGAGATACCCATGGGAATGAGGAATTCCTCCAGGAGCATCTCTCCAGGATGAGTCGGCTCCCTGTGTGTCGGCACCCGTCCTACTCCTCTGGTTGTCAGTGATAGTCTGTGATTTCAACGAGATCAGGGTCGTGATGTATCTTCCGTGCCCTTGTTTCTGAATGATCTGATCATATTGGCACAATAACACGGATGTCATGCTCTTGCAATTCGGTGCAACGCCCGGAAATTTCGTTGTTCCCGGTAGGGCGAAGGCCGCGATGCCTCCCCCCTGTCATTTCGAAGCGAAGCGAGAAATCTCGTGTTGCGAGGATGCCTTTCTCGGGGCGGATGATGGCTGCATGAGATCTCTCCCTACGGTCGAGATGACAGCGGGGGAGGTCGATGTCGCATTCCCGGTAGGGCGAAGGCCGTGCCACCGCCCCCTCTGTCATTTCGAAGCGAAGCGAGAAATCTCCCCGTTCCGATGGCGCTCGTCCCGCCGAGTCGACAGTGGCAGAATTCCTTCGCATTCGATACTGCACGGTCGTGGCGGCCCGGGTCCCGGATCTTTCCGGGTCCCGGCTCAACACCACCAGGGACCGACGATCAAGGACAGCTCGACGCAGCAGCGGAGGACGACGATGGCACGCAAATTGAGCATTGATGGCCGATTCCGGGGCGGAGGAAGGGCATCATGGCTGATGACAAAAAATTTCTGGCGGTGCCGGGCTGGCTGCGCGACTACTTCGCCGACCCGTTCCAGCGCTGGCTGTTCATAGGCCTGGTACTCCTCGGCCTGATCCTCACGATCCAGGAATACCGAAGCCGCCAGCAGCTCCCGACGGCCGGCGGCAAGCAGATCTCCTTCTTCTTCCACCCCCAGTGCCCGCACTGCCGCGAGCAGAAGAAGTTCATCCCCTACATGCAGGCCAAGTACCCGGAGATCCCCTGGCTCAGCTACGACACCTCGCAGCCGGAGAACCACCAGCTGCTGACAAAGCTCGCGACCCAGAGCGGCTATCCGCCCCGCAATCTCGGCGTGCCGATGACCTTTATCGGCCCCTACGTCATCTCCGGCTACAGATCGGCCGAGACGACCGGGGTCCGGATCGAGAAGGCCCTCCGCGCCTACCTCCACGACGACCCCTCCCTCTACCCCGAGGTCGAACGCACCAGTCGCCCCCAGGACAGCCTCGACCTGCCGCTGGTCGGCACGATCCGCCTCGCCGACTACTCGCTGCCGGCCCTGGCGGTCATCATCGGCCTGGTCGACGGCTTCAACCCCTGCGCGATGTGGGTCCTGGTCTACCTGATCTCGCTGATCGTCGGCATCAACGACCGCCGCAAGGTGTGGCTGCTGGTCGGGACCTTCGTCCTCAGCTCGGGGGTGCTGTACTTCCTGTTCATGACCGCCTGGCTCAACGTCTTCCTGCTGATGGGCTATCTCCACACGCTGACGATGATCATCGGTCTCGCGGCGCTGGGCGCCGGGATCCTCAGCGTCCGCGAGTATATCCGCACCCGGGGCCAGCTGACCTGCAAGATCGGCGACGCCGCCTCGAAGAGGCGGACGATGGGGCGGATCGAGCGCATCGTCAACTCGCCGCTGACCTGGTTCTCGGTGCTCAGCATCATCGCCCTGGCCTTTATCGTCAACTCGATCGAGTTCGCCTGCTCCGCCGCCCTGCCGGCGATCTTCACCCACACCCTGTCGCTGCGGGAGCTGCCGACCCTGCAGTACTACGGCTACATCCTGCTCTACGACCTGTTCTTCATGCTCGACGACCTGGCGATCTTCAGCCTGGCGGTGCTGGCCCTCGACACGACGGTCGGCACGCGCTACGCCGGCTACTGCAAGATCGTCGGCGGGATCGTGATGATCGGTCTCGGCGCGGTCATGGTCTTCTGGCCGGAACTGCTGCGCTAGGGTGGAGGTGGCGGCAGATGTGCGTCAGGATCGCGATGGCGGTGACGGTCTTCGGGACCACCGCCGCGCCCACCCCTTCTCCGTATTTCCGGAAAAACGGACAGATTTCCGGAAGAGCTCGCGGATGATCAGATAATACCTGTGATACTCAATAGATAGCGTTGATCTTCGGGGGTGCGGTTTCGCCGTCACGATGAGCCGGTTGGCCCTGCCGGTGCCTATCTCCCTCTAAACATGGGAATAATTCTTGTTTCTCGGTGATACGGAATTCCGGTGGGCTTTTCCGGACCGGCCGCCGGATTGGCCGGTCGATGGCCGCGCCAAGGGCCCTGTCGCTGCCGCCGGTGGTAAAAATAGTGATGTAATTACAATATGATGTAAAGCAGTTGCCGATTTCCCTTCCCTTTCCTCCTCTTTTTCTCTTCATGGCCCCGAATTTGCAAGATAAAGACAAACGGGAGGAACCATCCGCAGGAGGGTGGCTGGTTCTTGATACTTCGAACATGCAAACAAATGAATACAGAGGGGGCATTATGAAGAAGAGATTCTTGGCAGCATTGGCAACTGGATTGTTGGTTGTTGGGATGGGGGGAGTTGCGCAGGCAGTCTTGTAATTCACAGATGGTAATCATGTAAATGGAGATCGACTGATGCTTGATTATAGCTGTGATTACAAGGTAGATACGATGATGATGCTGCTGTTTAATGCATGTGAGTATTGATTACTAGATTGAGTATGTACAGCTCGATTGGTAATCTTATCATACCGATGAGTTGGAAGATGATTTATAGCTTATTGGCTAAATGTGGACTGTTATGATGCCAGATGATCTTGAACTGATTCAGACTACTTGGTGCAGGATTTGAATTTGACATTATCACGCAGGTGGATGACAGACTGATTACATTTCAATCTTGTCTGGTACAGATGATACTAACTCCGATTGCAGTGATGTTGGATTTACTATTTGCGGATACAAAGCTTCTAATGCAATATGCATTGTATTACTTTGATGATGTACAGTTTCAACTGCAGATGGAGATGCTTGATACTTTTGAAGTACTTATCTTTAAATCAGTCGATAACTGCTGCATTTCCCATTTCGGCAGTGTATGGACGATACTAGGTGACCCCGTCCCCGAGCCCGCCACGATGCTGCTGTTCGGCACCGGTCTTGCCGGTCTCGCCGGCATCGCCCGCAGGCGGAAAAAGAACTAAAGCGGCAGCGTCATACCAGCCGCTGAGTGCAATCAGGCAGGGTCCCTCCGGGGGTCCTGCCTTTTTTTGTCCCCGCCACTCTCCGCCCCTTGCCTTTGCCGGCGGCGGCGCCACCACGGCTCGCCGCGACCCCCAGGAAACCATTTGATATTCCTGACTAAATTACCTTTCCGTTTTTTCCTGGAAAATTTTCCGATGTTCCGGAAAATCCTGTCCGCGCTGCCGATCCGTTGCTGCCACATGAAAAATAAATGATGTTATTTCCAATGTGTTGGATTTTTTTTCAAGCGTCCAGCCTTTCAGGCCCGGAAACTGCAATACTCAAGGCAAAGAAAACTTCTCGCCAGCGACCCGAACCGGTCCGGCGCCACAACCCAAAGGAGAGAACACATGAAGAGACGTCTCATCACCGCCGCCGCCCTGCTGCTCCTCACCCCGTTCGCCGCGTCGGCGGATATCTTGGGCACCGGCCAATTGAAAATCACCGCCAGTTTGCCCAATATAAGCGGCTACTACGGCGATTATGATGCTTCCAACTATGCTCGGACAGAGTGGGATGACGATTGAATTCGCTGACTGGGATGTCTTCTGTATATCAAAGGAAACGATCACTTCAGGAAGTACTAACGAGTTCGGTTTCTACGCCGCCAGCGAGAAGTTGGGGGCAAATACAGCACTTATCACTTGGATCGCCAACTGGGCGAACGTCGAATCTGATAATGATACCAATAAAGGTTTTGCCCAAGGAGCAATCTGGCAGTCTCTTGGTGTTATTACAGGTAACTAATTATTTGGATGATTTCACAAATGCATCAAACAACTGGTTTGTATGATATCGCGGCAAATACAAAGATGCCTTTGTCAATCAATGGCTGGTCGCCGTGAACCCGACGACATCGACAACCGGATCGCCTTTAGGTACGGGTGGTGTGCAAGATTATTTGGTCAAAGCCGCCCCCGTCCCCGAGCCCGCCACGATGCTGCTGTTCGGCACCGGTCTTGCCGGTCTCGCCGGCATCGCCCGCAGGCGGAAAAAGAACTAAAGCGGCGCGTCATACCAGCCGCTGAGTGCAATCAGGCAGGGTCCCTCCGGGGGTCCTGCCTTTTTTTGTCCCCGCCGCTCTCCGCCCCTTGCCTTTGCCGGCGGCGGCGGGTATTTTTCGGCAGTTGCCTGTACCGTCAGCGGCCGGGCCGATCCCGCCCGGCCGCATCTCGCTCTCCCTCCACCTGCGCCCGCCCATGCCGCTGCTTGAACTCGAATCCGACTATTCCCTGCACTACGAGCTGATCGCCGGCCCGCCCGCTCGTCCCTGCCTGGTCTTTCTCCACGAGGGCCTGGGCTCGGTCGGCCAGTGGCGGGACTTCCCGCAGCGCCTCTGCGCCGCCACCGGTTGTCCGGGCCTGGTCTACGACCGCCTCGGCCATGGCCGGTCATCACCGCTGCGCTCAGCCGCGGACGATCCACTTCATGCACGAGTACGCCCTGTGACGAACTGCCCCGGCTCCTGAGCGCCCTGCTGCCCGATCGGCAATATCTGCTGGTCGGCCACTCCGACGGCGGCAGCATCGCCCTGATCCACGGCGCCGCCCGGCCGCCGGGGTTGCGCGGCATCATCACCGCGGCCGCCCACGTCTTTGTCGATGACCTGACGATTGCCGGCATCACCGCCGCCGACCAGGCCTACGCCGCCGGCCGGCTGGCAGGTCTTGCCCGCTACCACGGCGACAAGACCGAAGCATGTTCACCGCCTGGTGCCGGATCTGGCTGGACCCGGCCTTCCGCTTCTGGTCCATCGAGTATCTGCTGCCGGCGATCAGGCGCCGCTGCTGGTGCTGCAGGGGGGGGACGACCAGTACGGCATCCCGGCCCAGGTCGAGAGCATCGTCGCCCGCACCGGCGGCCCGGCGACACCGCTGCTGCTCGAGGGCTGCGGCCACTCTCCCCACCTCGAGCTGCCCGAACTCACCCTGGAACACATGGCGAGCCTTCATCACACCAGTCTCGCCGGTTGAGACCACGGGGACCGGTCCTCGGTCCCCTCGATTCCGTGCTCCCGGTGCAGCCCCGCCTACGCCCGGGCTCCCGCCCCGCTCACCGCCGGCCTTTTTTCCGCGCCGCCGCCTGCTGCTGTACTTCCTCCACCCGGAAGTGCACGATCCTGGTGATCAGATCGAGCGGCAGCGGCTGGTGGAGCGGAAACTGGATCGAACCCTTCGCCGTGGCGTAGGCCGCCAACTCGTCCTCGAAGGCCGCGATCGCGGACGGTGTCGGATAGAAGCCGATGTGGGTGCGGAAGGCCCCGAAGTGGACGAGGTTGCCGTGGAGCACAAACGTCGGGATGCCGTACCGTATCGCCTCCTGCGCCGCGGGGGCGGCCTGGTGAATCGTGCGGCGGACATCCTCGAGGAGGCGCTGGATCGCCGGCGGAAAGGCGGCGATATACTCGTCGATCGTGGCGGGTGTTCCGGTATCTTCCGGCATCGCCGGTTCTCCTTTGGCGTCATGCCGCCTTGTGGTCTTCAGCTTGCGGCGCCCGGTCGCCCTCGGTCGCTGCCGCTCTCGCCTGGCCGGTCGAACCAGCGCTGGCGCAGGCGCTGCGACAGGGCCAGCGCCGGCCGTTCGACCAGGCGATAGGCCAGCCAGCCGCAGCCGATCACGGCGACGAGCATGACCGCCAGGACGACACCGTTGTCGACCAGGCCGGCGGGGTTGGGGGCGGCGCTGCGCCACAGCCGGCCGACCGCCGACAGCACGAGGATATGCGAGAGGTAGAGGGTGTAGGACATGTTGCCGCAGGCCACCAGCAGCGGCGGCAGCGGCCACGACCCCGATCGTTCGAGGGCGGCGGCACCATAGACCAGCATCGCGTACAGCGTCCCGAAGGTGGCGGCCCGCAGCAGGCCCATGGTGGCGACGACCTCGAGGTGGTAGGCGAGGGCGAAGGCCGGCGGCAGCAGCAGCACGGCCGGGAGCAGGACCGTCCACCGCTCCCGCTGCGGGGGCGCTTGGCGATACAGCAGCAGGGCGGCGCCGGCCCCGGCGATGAATTGAAGGCTGAAGGGGTGGCGGATGATCGCGGCGATCCCGGGCGTGGCCAGCGGCGGCAGCAGGGTGTTGGCGGCGAAGACCGCCGCCGCCCACAGCAGCAGCAGCGGCGGCAGCAGACCTTCCCGGAACTGGAGCAGGAGCGCGAAGACCAGATAGAACCAGAGCTCGTGGATCAGCGACCAGGCGACCATCACCAGCGGCAGATGGACGTCGGGGAGGAGCAGGAACGAGGTCAGCAGGTCGACCTGGTGGCCCTGGGCGGCGTTGACCCAGCCCGGCCGGACCAGGAAGACGGCGGCCGTGAGGAAATAGTAGAACCAGTAGGTGGGGTAGATGCGGCTGAACCGGCTCCACAGGAAGCGGCCGGTGTCGCCGCGGCCGCCGCGGCCTCTGGTGACGGTGACCATGACGAAGCCGCTGATGACGAAGAACAGGTCGACGCCCGTCTGGCCGAACTGCAGCAGAGCGGGCAGCAGCTGATCGCCGCCGCTGTATTTGCGCTCGACCGTCATCGCGTGGAAGGCGATCACCCCGAGAACGGCGATGCCCCGGAGGGCCTGGATCGATGCGAGTTTTTTCATCGCCTCTCGCTGCGCCGCGGTGGCCGGAGGTCGGCCGCCGCGTCTCGTCGAAGCTGGTCGGGGACAGCGGCCTTGCCGGCCACCCCTCCTCCTTCCACCCTGTTTGACGATGGTCACTGTCCGTCGTCGCGGTCATAAATGGCGACCACGATCCTGATCTTGTTGGCCTCGGCGGGATGTCTGAGGAGCGGGCAGCGCTCGGTCAGGTGGGCCGCCACCTGCCTGGCATTGGTAGTCGATGACGCAATCGACGAGGTCGCTTTTCTTCCGTGGCCGCGCCATCCTTGTTGTCCGGGCAGGACGGGCAATGTCTGGCGGCCAGAGTCGACGCTGGGGGCAATCTCCTTGACGATGGCATCGATATTGGTAACTGCCGGTGGCTTTGCCCCTTGGCCTCGACGGTGGCGGTGACGGCGCCGCACCGCTCATGGCCGAGCACCATGGTCAGGGTCGAGCCAGATGTTCGGCGGCATATTCGATACTGCCGATAATCATCCGGATCGGGAATATTGCCGGCCACCCGGACCACGAACGGCTCTCCCAGGCCCCTTTCAAGATGATTTCCGGCAGCACCCGGGAATCGGAAAAACGGAGGATGACGGCATACGGATGCTGGGACCGGGCCAGGGCGGACGGCTGGCCTGGTCGCACGCTGCGGCACCGGTCAGCTGTTGGCGACGTAATGCCTGTTCCCTCCATCAGCTGGTGCAGCGCCGCCTCCGGGGCGACGATTGCCGCGGTCAGGGGATTGGCATGGGCGAGCCCAACGCCGAAGAGAGCCAATCCCCATGCCACTGCCAACGATCTCAGCCTGTTTCTCCAGTCATACAGCCGACTCCCGGCGATGAATTTTCCTGGTGACCTACATTGGCGGTGATACGCTGTCAGTTTAGGGCAGATGGTGACTGCCGTCAATCCTCCTATCGCGATTGTTCGCTTTGCTCGATTGACAGAAACGGACTGGGCTGCCGGCACGAGCGCCATGCCCGGTCATCCGACCAGGGAGAAAATCCGGGAAGCATCCTCCGGTCGGCGACGGTCCGGGGGCCGGATGGCTGGTCAGGGGCAGCGGGAGGGGGCCGGTCACGGCACTTCAGAATGCCGTTTCTGCAGCCGGGAAAGGAGCGGATCGCGGCTGTTGTCGGGCTGGTTGAGGAGGATGACGAAGGGGTCGAGATCGGCGCCGCGGCGGAAGTAGCCGGCGTAGCAGTGGACCCCGGACAAGTGATCCGGTCTTCAGCGGGATGCCGTCCTTGGACTTCAGCAGCGCCGCGTACGGCTTGAAACTGTCCAGCACCGCCAGCATCGCCGCCGGGGTGATCCGGGTGCGACGCGACAACCCCGACCCCTCGACCATCGTGATGGCCCGGCGGTGCTGCGGCCAGGTCGTGGCGATGTAGGCCCGCAGCGCCTGCCGGCCCTTGTCCCAGGTTGCCGGCCGGCCGAGCGTGTGGGCGCCGCAGGTCAGGAACAGCTGGTTGGCGATGTAGTTGTTGGAGTAGTGGAGGCAGGCGCGGACCAGGTCGGCGACCGTCTGCGGCGAGGTGTGGGTATACAGCGGCTGGACCCCCGCTGGAGCCGCAGCGGCGATGATCCGGCCGCTGACCCTGATCCCCTGGCGCTCCAGCATGACCTTGAACAGCTCGCCGCAGTAGCGCAGGGTCGGGGAGATCTCCTTGTCGGCGACAAAGGCGCCGGGATTGACCCGGTGCGTGCCCGGTCCCAGCCGCCGCCCGATCTCGGACATGAGCGGCAGCAGCGGCGTCTCGGCCTCGCCGGGGAGGATCCGGCCGTCGTCCGTCACCGTGATCGCCACGGCGTTGTAGTTGACCGCCAGGGCGCCGTTGGCGGTGTCGTAGGGGTTGGCCGAGTTTTCGGTACCGTCGGCCTTGCCGCTCAGGGCGAAGGCGCTGGCGTCGAGGGCGATATCGCCGACCTCCCGCAGCCCGAGGCGGGCCAGATCGGCGGCGACCGCGGCGACGGTGGCGCTGGTCAGCCCCGGATCGCCGGTGCCGCGGATGTACAGGGTATCGTCCTTCACGAAGAACGTCGTGGTGAAGCGGTAGTCCGGGCCGAGGATTTCCAGGGCGGCGAGGCCGGTCACCAGTTTGATCGTCGAGGCCGGGACAAAGGCGGTGTCGAGGGCGCGCGATTCCAGCAGCCGGCCTTCTCTGGTGACGGCGTAGCCGCCGTGGGAGACCAGCTCTTTCGCCCGGCCCGCCGCCGTCGCCGGGGCGGCAGAGCAGCAGGCAGGCGAGGACGATGACGGGCAGGGGCAGGAAGCGGCTGGCCAGGGGCATGGGACTTGGGGGAAGCCCTCCCGCCGGATGCGGCAGGAGGGCGGGTGCCGTCAGATTTTGGGCAGGTTCGCCAACGATTTGGCGAGGGCCTCTTCCGGGTAGTCGAAGTTCTGCAGCTCACCGGCATAGAACTTGTCGTACGAGGCCATGTCGATCAGGCCGTGGCCGGAGAAGTTGAAGAGGATGGTCTTCGGCTCGTTGAGATCGCGGGTCGCCTCGATGATCGCGGCGCGGATGGCGTGGCAGGTCTCCGGCGCCGGGATGATGCCCTCGGTCTTGGCGAACAGGACGCCGGCCTCGAAGCACTCCAGCTGGTGGACGCTCATCGGCTCGATGATATTCTCGCGCACCAGCGCCGAGACGATCGGCGACATCCCGTGGTAGCGCAGGCCGCCGGCGTGGATGCCGGGGGGGATGAAGTCGTGGCCGAGGGTGTACATGTAGAGCAGCGGGGTCGTCTTGGCGACGTCGCCGAAGTCGTAGGCGAGCTTGCCCATCGTCAGCGACGGGCAGGAGGTCGGCTCGACGCCGATGAAGCGGATCTTTTTGCCCTCGAGGTAGTCGGGGATATACGGCGAGGCGATGCCGGCGAAGTTGGAGCCGCCGCCGCAGCAGCCGATGATGATGTCCGGGTAGTCGCCGGCCAGCTCCATCTGCTTCTTGGCCTCGAGGCCGATGATCGACTGGTGGAGGATGACGTGGTTGAGGACCGAACCGAGCGCGTACTTGGTGTCGTCGCGGGCGAAGGCGTCTTCCAGGGCCTCGGAGATGGCGATGCCGAGCGAGCCCGGAGTATCCGGGTATTCGGCCAGGATCCGGCGGCCGACCGCGGTCTCGGTGCTCGGGCTGGGGACGATCTCGGCGCCGTAGGTGTGCATCATCGACTTGCGGTACGGCTTCTGGTCGTAGGACACCCGGACCATGTAGACCTTGCAGTCGATATTGAACTTGCTGGTGGCAAACGACAGGGCGCAGCCCCACTGGCCGGCGCCGGTCTCGGTCGTCAGCCGCTTGACCCCTTCCTTCATGTTGTAGTAGGCCTGGGGCACGGCGCTGTTGGCCTTGTGCGACCCGACCGGCGACACGCTCTCGTTCTTGAAGTAGATCCTGGCCTTGGTGCCGAGCGCCTTTTCCAGGTTGGTGGCCCGGACCAGCGGCGTCGACCGCCAGATCGTGTAGATCTCCCGGACCTCGTCGGGGATGTCGATGTAGCGCTTGTCGGACATCTCCTGCTCCAGCAGCCCCATCGGGAAGATCGCGGACAGTTTTTCCGGACCCATCGGCTGGCTGGTTTCGGGGTCGAGCGGCGGTTTCAGGCCATTGGGGATATCGGGGATGACATTGTACCATTGGGTGGGTATTTCATCATCGCGGAGCAAGATCTTCTTCTGCATGGAACCTCCTTCCAGTATGAGACGTTGAGGGGTGCGGCAACTGACTGACATTGCAACTTTCTACCACAGCCGGACGGATCCGGGCAACAGCGATTATACGTTTTCGGCCGGCCGCCAGCCCGTTTTGAGGATCGTCAGCCCCAGGGCCGTCGCCGGGTCGAGGCCGAGGATGGCCTGCAGCGCCTCGACCGGCTTGATTCCGGGCCGGCCGCTGAGGCTGAGCAGGCGCAGTTCGACACTGTCGGGGCCGGACGGTTGCAGGGCGACCACCAGCGGCCGGATGTCGACCGTCTGCTGCTTGCCCTTGCGGAGCTTTTCGACCTGGTATGCGGCGCAGTTCGCGAAGGCCTGCAGTCGCAGCCGTTCGTCATCGGTCAGCGGCCGGGGCAGGGTCATGGTGTAGGTCGACTCGATATCGGCGGGGGGGCCGCCCTGCTGCGGGGTGATCGCGGTGACGGTCAGGCCGGGCGGCAGCTTATCGTTGAGTTGGGCCAGCGCCGCCGCCGGATCGCTCAGCGGCGCCGGCAGGTCCATGATCAGGAATTCGGCGACACTCTCGGTGCCGACCGGCAGGGCCGGGCCGAAGGAGACCTTCGGCGTCGGGTTGAAGCCCTGCGTGAAGTTGGTGGCGATCCCGGCCCGGCGCAGGGTGCGGAAGAGCAGCCGCAGGATCTCGAGGTGGCCGAGATAACAGATGCGGCCGCGGCGGCTGTAGGTCACGAGGTAGCGGCAATGCTCCTCATCATGGGCCGGGCGGTCGCGGCGGGCAGGTGTCGGGGGCGGCGGCGGGGTCGGGGGTGACGGCGGGGCGGCATCCTCCGGCCCTGCGGTGAAGCGGTCGCGATCGATGACGACCGGGCGGACGACCTCGAAATCGCAGAGGCCGCAGCCCTGGCAGTCGTGGTAGCGGCAGTCGGGGGTATAGCTCTCGGCGAAACCCCGCTGCCGTTCGGCCTGGAGGTAGCGCTGATCGACCCCGCTGTGCAGGTGCTGCCAGGGCAGGATCTCGTCCTCGCCCCGCTCGCGCAGGTAGTCGTCGAGATGAAGGCCCAGCTTTTCAGCCGCCTGCTGCCAGATCGCGAGATCGAAATGATCGGACCAGCCGTCGAGCCGGGCCCCGTTCTCCCAGGCCAGGCGAATCAGGGCGGCAAGGCGGCGGTCGCCGCGGGACATGACCCCTTCGAGATAGCTCATCCGCGGATCGTGCCACTTCAGGGTGCAGCCCTTGGGCAGCCATTCCCGTAGATGGTTGATGATCGTGCGGCTCTCGTTCATGCTGATCTGCCGTTCCCACTGGAAGGGAGTGTGGGGCTTGGGGACGAAGGTGCCGATGCTGACGTTGAGCTGCCGCCGGCCGCGGCCGTCGCGGTCGCCCTCTTTCTTGACCTTGCGCACCAGGTCGATGATCGCCTGGATATCGGCGGCGGTCTCGGTCGGCAGGCCGATCATGAAGTAGAACTTCATGACCTTCCACCCCAGGGCGAAGGCGTGGCGGCAGGTGGCAAGGAGATCGTCCTCGGTGATGCCCTTGTTGATGACCCGCCGCAGCCGGTCGCTGCCGGCCTCGGGGGCGAGGGTGAAGCCGGTTTTGCGGACCCGCTTGATCTGGTCCATGATCGCCGGGCTGAGGGTGCCGACCCGCATCGACGGCATCGATACCGACACGCAGTCCGCGGCGAAGCGGTCCATCAGCTGCGGCAGGACCTGCTCGATGCAGGAATAGTCGCCGGTCGACAGCGACAGCAGCGCCAGTTCCTCGAAGCCGGAGTTGGCGATACCGGCCTGCGCCAGCTGCATGATGACCTCCGGGGTGCGCTCGCGCACCGGGCGGTAGGTCATCCCGGCCTGACAGAAGCGGCAGCCGCGGCTGCAGCCGCGGGCGATCTCGATGCTGAGGCGGTCATGGATGATCTTGGCGTTGGGGACGATCGGGGCCAGCAGGTGATCGATAGCGTCGAGATCGGGCAGCACCCGGCGGCTGACCGCAGGCGGCGCCGACCCGGTCGGCCGGATCGCGACGATGCGGCCGTCGAGGCCGTATTCCGGGACGTACAGCGAGGGAACGTAGACCCCGGCGATCGCGGCCAGCCGCTGGAGCAGTTCTTTTTTGCCGGTCCGCTGCCGTTTGGCCGCGATCAGCGCATAGGCGATGTCGAGGATTGCCTCCTCGCCGTCGCCGAGGAGGATGGCGTCGAAAAAGTCGGCGACCGGCTCCGGGTTCATCGCCCCGGCCCCGCCGCCGAGAATCAGCGGCTGCGCCGCGTCCCGGTCCGTCGCCAGCAGGGGAATGGCGGCCAGGTCAAGGACGGTCAGGATGTTGGTGGCGCACAGCTCGTAGGGCAGGGTGAATCCGATCAGGTCGAAGGTCGCGAGCGGGCGGGCCGATTCGAGGGTCGTCAGCGGTTGGCCCTGCCGGCGGAGCAGCTGCTCGCAGTCGAGATCGGGACAGTAGCAGCGCTCGGCGACGATGTCGGGCCGGCGGTTGAGGATGTGGTACAGGATCTGCAGGCCCTGGTGCGACATCCCGACTTCGTAGAGATCGGGAAAGACCAGGGCGCAGCTGAGCTCGACCGTCTCCGCCGCTTTGACGACGGCGTTGTATTCCTGGCCGAGATAGCGGCCGGGCCGACTGACGGTGGCAAAACTGGTGGTGTTCATCATCGGGAGGTCTCGGGAGTGGGGCGGCGGTCCGGCAGCGGCGCCGCTGTGTTGTTAAAAACCATTGACTTTTTTGCCAAAAGTGCGGTAAGCAATCAGATGTTGAGCAAATAATCGTACAAAAAGAGCATGTTATGCTTCACAACCCAGGGTATGAATGATGAAACCGGGACTTTCTCTTGCGGTCTGTATCGTTGGTCTGGTGTCACTTTTTCTCGTATTTCCGGCGGCCTTCGCCCAGGACCGGCCATCGGTCTCCTCGGTAACCCTGCACCGCGACGACGACGGGCAGGACAGGATCCGGATCAAGCTCGTCGGCACCCACTCCCCGCAGGTCTTTACCTACAACGGCGATAATCCCCGCCTGATCTGCGATTTTCCCGGGGCCGGCTACGCCAATCTGGTCAAACCGATCGTGGGAGGGGAAGGGACCCTGGTGAAGGGCATCCGCGTCGGCGTCCACACTTCGCCTGCCCAAAAGGTGCGGGTGGTGCTCGACCTTCAGCCGGGCCGGAAATATACCTATAGCCGGGAATTTAACAAAGAGGAAAACATCCTCAATATCGTTCTGGTGCCGACGGCAGGGGCGAAAAAGGCTGAGGATGCGGTTGTTCAAATCGATGTTTCCAAGTCAAAACAAATTGTTACTGCCAGTCCCCAAGGATGTCCGGCACAAGCTCACGGCACCAGAGGAAACTGCGCCCGCGGAACCGCCACCGACCGTTGCAGATGCCGCCCCAACCCCGCAACCGTCACCGGTAGCCGATGCGGGCGAGACCAAAAAACCGGTGGCGCCGACTGCCGCCCCGGCGGCGCAGGCCCCGCCGGTCACCGCCGCCGATGCGAAAGAGACGGCGGCCGGAGAAGGCAGCGGGGCAATCCGCCGCGCCGGCAAAGACCCCGGCCCCGGCCGCGAAGGCCGCCGAGGGAGACGGCAAACCGGCAGCCACGGTTGCCAAGGTTCCACCGCCCGCCGCCCCGGCGAAGACCCCGGCCCCGGCGGCGAAGGCCGACCAGGCCCGGGATGCTGCCCCTTCCGGCAAGACCGGCGAGCCGGCCCCGGCCGGGCCGCTGCTGCAGGAAATTTCTTATGAGAACAGTTCGAGCAAGGGCGAGATGATTTTCTTTCGCCTCAACGGCTTCTTTCCCCCGACCGTGTCGGCAGTCGAAAGCGGCGAGCCGCAGATCGTCTGCGATTTTACCGGCATGGCCCTGGAGGGAGATGTGGCGCCGGTCATCGAGGCCCGCGGCGCCTATGTCCGGAAGATCGTCACCACTGTCGACAAGGATCCGCAGAAGATCAAGGTCATCCTCGAACTGACCGCCGGTCGCGACTACGATCTTCGCCAGGTATTTTTCAAGGACAACAACCTCTTCGTCCTGATCGTCAATGCCCTCGATGAAGAACGGGCCGCCAAACCGGGGGATGACGGCGACAGATAAGGCTACGGCAGGGTCTGGCGGCTGTAGCTGGCCGGGATCGGCAGGACGAAGTCGCCGGCCCGGCAGCTGTCGTCCGCCTGCATCCGTCTCAGTTCGAGGCTGATCTCGCCGCCGAAGGCCAGCCGGTGCATCGTGATCTCCGTCGGCTGCCGGCAGCCGCCGACCTCCTCCCAACCGCCGTAATTGATCTCGGCCAGGATCCGGCCCTTCCCGTCTTGAAGAATCCGGGTCAGGAGGAGGGCGCGATGAAGATCGATCAGCAGGTGGGTCGTCGTTGTCTCCCCCTCGGAGGCGGTGCGGAAGGAGGCCCATGTCCCCCGGCCCTCGTCGTCGGTGCGCCAGGACAGCGTGTCCTGCCGCCGCTGATCGACCCGGCCGGTCAGCCACTCTCCCCAGGAGCCGGAAAAAAAGGCCGGCGGGATATCATGGAGTTGGGCGTAGGCTGCCAGCCGGCCCGACATCGCCGTTCTTTGCGCGGTGTTGATGGTCGTGAAGCTTGTGCCGTCGGTGGTTGCGGCGAACAGCGGCTGGCCGAGCGGGTTGGCGGCGATGAACTTGATCTGGTCGGGCAGCCGGCATTGGACGTAGCCGCTCAGCGCCCGGGTGTCGAGATGGTTTTTCATCGCCATCACGGCGTCGCCGTCGAGACACGGGGGACAGGCGGCATCCCGCCGCTGCATGCTCCGGAATACCTGTTCCGCCGCCCGGCCCTGGTCCGGTTGCAGGTTCTCCCGCCACGGTTTTTGGGCGCAGCCTCCAACCAGCAGGAGCAGGAGGATCAGGGGAAGGAAGAGGCGAGCGGTTGGGTTGTCAGTTCGTGGTGTCGAGATCATGGAGCTTTTTCCTTGCAGCAGCTTTTTTTTCCTCTTCCTCATACAGTTTGATCGCCTGGCGATACGCTTCTCTGGCCTTGTCCGTCATATCCAGCGCCGTATAGACATCACCGAGGTGATCAAAGATATTCGGGTCGTCGGGGGCCAGTTGCACCGCCTTCTCCAGCTCGGTCTGGGCTTCGCTCAGGCGCCCCAGCCGGTAGTAGACCCACCCGAGGCTGTCGAGGAGATAGCCGTTGTCCGGTTTCAGTTCGACCGCCTTCTCGATGTACGTGAGCGCCCGGTCCAGATTGATGTTGCGGTCGGCCCAGGTATAGCCGATGTAATTCAGGGCCTCGGGATGATCGGGGTACAGCTCGAGCACCCGCTCCATGACCGTGATGGCCTCGTCCTGCAGCCCTTTCTTATCAAGCAGGATCGCCGATTTAAACAGCAGCTGCTCGTCGTCGGGAAACATTTCGATCCCGTCCTGGAGCTGCTTGAGGGCGGTGTCGATCGCCCCTTGTTCTTCATGCAGCGAGGCGAGCAGGGCATAGAACAGCGGCCGCCGCCGGTCGCTGTCGGCAACCGCCTGCCGGAGCAGGGCGAGCGCCGCGTCGAGCCGCCCGCTGTCCCGCAGGATCCGCATGTGGAGGTAGACGGCCTCTTCGAACTCGGTATCGTCGGGACCGATCTTGCGCAGATACCGTATCGCCGCATCGTTGTCCTTTTCCTCAACGGCGATCAGGGCCAGGGTGTAGCGGGCCTCGGATGAGTGGTGCTGCTCGGCGACCTTGATCAGCAGTTCTTTGGCCTGGGCCATCCGGTTGGCCCGCAACAGGATGCGGGCGATGAGCGGATCGATGCGCTCCGGGGTCCCGCTGAGGTCCCGGAGGCGGGTCAGCTCGTCGATCGCCTCCTGGTTCTTTCCCATCAGCAGCAGGGTCTGGACAAGACCGAGGGCCGCCCGTTCATCGGTATCATCGGTCTCGATGATCGCGTTGAAGAGCTTGAGCGCCTTGTCGTAGCGTTCATGACTGGTATAGAAATCCGCCATCTCATAGGCCAGTTCGGCTGACCAGTTGAGCTCCAGGGCCCGTTCGAATTCCTGGCCGGCGCCGGTATAGTCACGGATCTGGACCAGCAGCCGGGCGAGGTAGAGGTGGCCGTAGAACAGCGTTTCATCGGCGCGGAGCAGATTGCGGAAAATGATCTCCGCCTCCCGGAAGCGTTTACGTTCGGTAAAGAGGATCCCGAGGCGGAGGAGGACGGTCTTGTTGTCCGGGTCGTGCCGCAGTGCCTCGTTGTAAAGGCGGATTGCCTCCGCCTGGTTGTGGTCCTGGATTTTGAGATGGGCCAGCAGGAGGTAGAGGCTGCTGTCCTGCGGCCGCTCCTTGATCGCCTGCTCCAGCCACTCCACGGCCTTGGTGTTTTCTCCCTGTTTGATCAGCACCAGCGGGATCTTTTTCAGCACATAGTCGGCATCGGGGTCGCAGATGACGGCCTTCTCATAGGCCTCGAGGGCTTCGTCGAACCGCTGGTAGTATTCGGCATGGCTGCCCCAGAGGAAATAAAAGTAGGAACAGCCGAGGTCCGCCTTCTCCACCGCCCCCGTCGCCGTTGCCGGCGGGGGCGACGGTGGCGGCGGCGGTTGAGGCGGCGGCGGGGCGGCACAGGCACCGAGAAACAGGATGGACGCCAGCAGGAGTGTCGAGTGGATGCGGTTCATCGGTTCAGTTCGCGGCGGAAGGTGGTGGCAGCAGCGGCAGGATCAGGGCCAGGATGGTGTCCCGGACCGTGTCGATCGGTTGGGCGGCGTCGATGCGCCGGATATATGGGAGATCGAGGGCGGCGAAAATCTTTGCCACCCGGGTCAGGCCTTCGACCTTCTCGAAGTCGTTCAGACCCTCTCCCCGACTCGCGGTGATCCGTTCGATCCCGAGCGCGATCGGGGCCTCGAACAGGATGGCGAGATCGGGGACCGGGGCGAAACGGTTGCGGGCGAGAATGGTGCCGACGTCCATGCCGTTGGCCCCCTGGTAGGCGGCGGTGGAGAGATAATAGCGGTCGCAGAGGATGATCTTCCCGGCGGCCAGGCCCGGCTGCAGCACCGCCTCGACATGGTCGCGGCGGTCGGCGATGAACAGCTCGAAGTTCCTCCTCCCGCGAACATCCTCCCCGGTCGGCGTAGAGGGCCCGGATCCTGCGGCCGTACGGCCCCTCGGTCGGTTCCCGGGTGGCAACGACCGGGTAGCCGCGCTGCCGCAGGGCCAGGGCGACGAGCCTGAGCTGGGTCGACTTGCCGGTCCCGTCTATGCCTTCGAAGACGATCAGCCGGCCTCTGGCGGGCGGAAGGGGCGTCGGGTTCATGGTCGTTGATGAAAGCGTTTGCGGTTGGCGCTGATGACGGCGGCGAGGTTGACGGCGGCGGTGAGGCTGGAATCGTCGGCCTGGCCTGTGCCGGCGATGTCGTAGGCGGTGCCGTGATCGACGGAGGTGCGGACGATGGGAAGACCGAGGGTGACGTTGACCCCGTCGCTGAAGTGGAGCAGCTTGAACGGGATCAACCCCTGGTCGTGGTACATGCAGATCACGGCATCATAGCCTCCGGCGGCGGCCTTGAAGAACACGGTATCGGGCGGAAACGGGCCCTCGACCGCGATGCCTTCGCCCCGCGCCTGCAGTACGGCCGGTTCGATGACGGCCCCTTCCTCACTGCCGAACAGGCCGTTCTCGCCGGCATGGGGGTTGAGTCCGGCGACGGCGAGATGCGGCTGCGGCAGGGCGAAGTCGCGCCGCAGCGAACCCGCCGTCATCCTGATGAGCCGCAGGACCGCCTCGGTCGTCAGCCGGGCCGGGACCTCGGCCAGAGGACAGTGGATGGTGACGAGGGTGACCCGCAAGCGGGCCCCGGCCATCATCATCGCCACCTTCGCGGTCCCGGTCAGCGCCGCGAGCATCTCGGTGTGGCCGGGGTAGGGGTAGCCTGCCGCCTGCAGCGCCGCCTTGGAAATCGGGCAGGTGGCGATCGCGTCCAGTATGCCCTCACCGGTCAGCCGCACCCCAGCCTTTATGTAGCCGGCCATCGCCGTCGCGGTGGCGTTCGTCGGCCTGCCCCAGTGCAGATCCCGGGGCGGCAGGTGTGACAGTTCGACGACCGGCAGGGCCCCGGTCGGCAGCGGCGTCCCCGGCAGCCATGGACTGAGGGCGACGTTCAGCGCCAACTCTGCCGCGCACCTGGACAAGACGCCGAGATCACCGAGGATGATCGGAGTGAAGGGGGCGGCGGGATCTCTCCGCAGGGCATGACGGAGAATGATCTCGGGACCGATTCCCACCGGACAGCCCATTGTGATACCGATAAGCGACATAGGAATCAATGTAACCGTAAATACGAATTAGTCAAAGGCTTGGCCTTCTCGCCTTCAAAAAAGGAGGCAATGGGATTACCAGCCGGATGCGGGGAGGTCGAAGGCGTTGGGGATATGATCGATCCGCCATCCCCCGGCCCCATCGCTCAGCACGGCGATGACATCGAAGCGGGCCCGGGTGTCAAGGAGTCGGTGCGCGGCAAGGTACATCTGCGCCACCCTGGCGATCTGGGATCGTTTTCTGACCGTGATCGCCTCGCCGGGGGCAAAGCGGCCTCCGGCCATGCGGCTTTTGACCTCGATGAAGACGGTACAGTCGCCGTCTCTGGCGATGATATCGATTTCACCGCGCTGCTGCCGGTAGTTGCGGGCCAGGATCTCGTATCCCAGATCGTGGAGATGGGCAGTGGCCAGGTCTTCGCCCTTTTTGCCGAAGGCGATGCGTTTATCGGACAAATTCCCGCACTCCTCTGAAGGTCCGACGATGTTCCGGACATGGCCCATGGTGGGCGATCGCCGTCCGATGCTCTCTGGTCGGGTAGCCTTTATGGCGGGCAAAGCCGTACACCGGGAATCGGCGATGGAGCTCCTCCATGATCGCGTCCCGCTCCACCTTGGCGACGATCGAGGCGGCGGCGATCGAGGCGCTTCTGGCGTCGCCTTTGACCAGGGCCTCCTGGGGGACGGCGGCGGGGAAGATGAAGCGGCCGTCGACGAGGATGAATTCGGGGGGGTGATCGTGCCGTCGGTCCAGGTCCTCGTACGCCAGCCGCATCGCTTCCAGGGAGGCCCTGAGGATGTTGATGGCGTCGATGGTTGCAGCCGAGACGATGCCGACGCCGATATCGGCGCCGATGGCACTCAGTTGCCGGCACAGTTCGGCGCGGCGGGCGGGGGAAAGGGTCTTGGAATCGCGAAAGATCGTGTAATCGCAGGCGGCGGGGAGGACGACGCAGGCGGCGACGACCGGACCGGCCAGGGGGCCGCGCCCGGCCTCGTCGGCACCGGCGATCCGGCGGTAGCCCTGCGCCAGCAGCAGCCGTTCGTGGTGGAAGCTATCCCTGGGACCGGGTCCGGTCAGCATCGCTGCCGACCGGCGCCATCGGCGACGGCGAAGAACCTCTGCCCCGATGTCGCCGGCAACAACCCGGGGGTGCTACTTGGTGAGGCCACGCTCACGGATACGTGCGGCCTTGCCTCGCCGGCTGCGCAGGTAGTAGAGGCGTGAACGGCGAACCCGGCCCTGGGTGATGCGCTCGATCTTTTCAAGACGCGGATTGTGCAGGGCGAAGGTCTTTTCGACTCCGACGCCGTGCGACACCTTGCGGACGGTGAAGGTGGCATCCATGGTGCCCCGGCTGCGCTTCAGAACGATGCCCTGGAAGATCTGGATCCGCTCCTTGTTGCCTTCAACGATGCGAATATGGACCGCGACAGTGTCTCCGGGGCGAAAATCCGGAACATCCTGGCGCATCTGCTCCTCATTGATTCGTGCAAGTATTGTGCTCATATCGTACTCTATTGTGGTTGAGAAATATCCTATGGATCTGCGATCCTCTTCGTTGCTGTCTTCAGTTCACCGGCCGAGCAGGCGGTCGAGAATGATCGCCACCGCCGAACGGACCGGGAGGTGATTGTATGTCGTCCTGCCCTGCAGCGGCGGCAGAACCGCATCCGTCGTCGCCATGATCTCCGGGGCCAGCCCATGGGCGGTGCCGAAGATCAGCAGCACCGGTCGGCCCGCCGTCATCATCCGCCCCAGATCGGCAAAGGTCATGGTCCTGTCCTGCGCCTGGGCGCTGGTGCCGACGACAAACGGGCGCTCGCCGTAGACCGCGGTCAGCTCAGCGATGGCCTGCTGCAGCCCGTCGACGACCCGGACAATCTCCAGGGCCTCCTTGCGCGCCGGGTTGTAGGTCGCCCCGTAGCCCTCACGCCAGTGACTGATGATCTCCCCGACAAAGCCCTGCTGGTCGACATAGGGAGTCGTGATATAGTACCTGTACACCCCGTATGTCCGCGCTGCCCTGGCTATATCATGGACATCGAGATTTGTCACGGCTGAACCGATCGTTTCGCCTCTTTTGTTGCGCACCGGGTAGTGCACCAGCGCGACGCTGACCGGGGGCGGCGATTCAGCAGTCATCCGCCCTGCCCGCCTTCACGGCCGCTATCGCCTCGAGGAGGCCGTGTTTCCGCAACAGCCGGCTTTCCTGCGCGGTGAATTCTTCCCGGCTCAGCAGGTCCGGCCGGCGGGCCAAGGTCCGCCGCACCGCCTCGAGGAACCGGTAGCCGTCGATCTCGGCATGGTTGCCGTTCATCAGCACCTCGGGAACCTGTACCCCGCGAAAATCACGGGGGCGGGTGTACTGCGGGTGTTTCAGCAGGTTGCGGCTGAAGGTGTCCTTGTCGGCGCTGTCCGGGCAGCCGAGCACGCCCGGCAGCAGCCGGGTCACCGAATCGATCACAACCATTGCCGCCAGTTCGCCCCCGGTGAGGACGTAATCGCCGATGGAAATCTCGTCATCGCAGAATGCGGCCCGAAAGCGTTCATCGACCCCCTCGTAGCGGCCGCAGATCAGGATCAGGCTGGTTTCATCCGCCAGCTCGCGGGCGACGGCCTGCGAATACCGGCGACCCTGGGGCGTCAACAGGATGACCCGGCCGCTGTTGCCGCCGGCGCGAACCTTTTCGAGCGCTGCCGCCAGGGGTTCGGGCTTCATCACCATCCCCTCGCCGCCGCCGAACGGCCGGTCGTCGGTGGTGGCGTGCCGGTCGTCGGCAAAATCGCGGATGTCGGTCAGCCTTACCTGGATCTTCCCTTCCTGCCTCGCCTTCCTGAGGATGCCTTCCTCGAGCGGCGACACGAACAGAGAAGGAAAGATCGTCAGAACGTCAAACAGCATACCTCGACCCGCGGCTCACTCGCCATGCGACCTGTTGATCTCGAGCAGTCCCGGCGGCGGCTCGATGACGATCGCATCCTGACCGATGGCGACCACGATAGCGCCGACAATCGGGACCATGTGCTCATCCTTGCCGTCGCTGACGATCATGATATCCTGGGCACCGTTGGAAAAGAGTCCGGTGACGGACCCGAGTTTCCGGCCGTCCGTACAGACCACCGTCCGTCCCTCGATCTCCCGCCAGTAGAATTCGTTGTTGTCCAGGGGCGGCAGATCCTGCCGCGGGACAAGAACTGTCTGCCCGACACGCGCTTCGGCCTGGCGGCGATCGCTGATGCCCTCGAGCCGGATGATCGCCGTGCCTCCCTGGACCCGAACCGCGGTGACGGGGAAGAGCTCCGGTTCAGGCCACTTTGGTCCCAGCAACGCCAGACGCGAGTACCCCCGGATATTTTCAGGCTGACCCGAGTAGGGGTACATCTTCAATTCGCCATGGAGCCCGTGGACCTTGGTGATTTCACCGATCAGGACATACTCCTGCTCGGCATACGGGAGGTGCGGGGTCATCCGGTCAAACTTGGCTCACTCGACGATTTCCAGCCTCGATCGCCTGTTTTCCCTGGCCGCCAGTGCGGCCAGCAGCGAACGCATCGCCCGTGCCGTCCGCCCCTGCTTGCCGATGACCTTGCCGAGGTCCTCGGGAGCGACCGTCAGTTCGATGACGACGGTGTCATTGTCATCGATCCGCTTCACGTGCACCGCGTCGGCATGATCGACCAGCGAGCCGGCTATATGGGCGAGAAGGGCTTCCATGGCTGCTATTCGCTGACTGCGGCCTTGCTGATCAGGCTCTTGACGGTCGTCGTCGGCTGGGCGCCCTTGCCGAGCCACTCCTGGAGTTTGGCCTGGTTTATGGTGATCACGGCCGGGTCCTTCAGCGGGTCATAGGTGCCGACGATGTCGAGGAACTTGCCGTCACGCTTGCTTTCGCTGTCGGCGACGATGATCCGATAGTATGCCTTTTTCTTCCTGCCAAGTCGGGTTAAACGAATACGAACTGCCATTCCAGGTTATTCCTCCGGTATGTTGAAGGGGCTTATCCCCATGTCGTGAGCCTGGACGAAAAGGTCCAGGTCAGGAATTATCTTCTGAGTCCTTTTGGTAACTTGCGTCGTTTCATGCCGGTCAGGGCGCCGGGCTTGCCGCGCATCTTTTTCATCATCTTCAGCATTTCCGAGTAGCTTTTGAGCACCCGGTTGACATCGGCGAGGGCAGTGCCGGAACCTCTGGCGATCCGCTCCCGCCGGCTGGTGTTGATGATCTTGTAATTCCTGCGTTCCGCGGCTGTCATCGAGCGGATGATCGCCTCGGTCTTGAACAGCTCTTTCTCGTTCGGGCGCGGGGCATCCTTGAGCTGCCGGAGTTTGTTGATGCCTGGGACCATGTCGAGAATCTGTTCCAGGGACCCCATCTTTTTGATCTGCTGGATCTGATCGAGAAAATCCTCCAGCGAGAACTCGCTCTTCTGCAGTTTCTTGGCGAGCTTGTCGGCCTCTTTCTTGTCGACGACCGCCTCGGCCCTTTCGATCAGGGTCAGGACGTCGCCCATGCCGAGGATCCGCGAGGCGGTACGGTCGGGGTGAAAGACCTCGAGGGCGTCGAGCCCCTCGCCCATACCGACGAATTTGATCGGCTTGCCGGTGACGCTCTTGATCGACAGGGCGGCGCCGCCGCGGGCGTCGCCTTCCATCTTCGTCAGAACGACGCCGGTGATCGCCAGGTCGTGATTGAACTTTTCGGCGACGGTAACGGCGTCCTGGCCGGTCATCGCATCGGCGACGAACAGGATTTCGGAGAGCTGGACCGCTTCCTGGATTTCCTGCAGTTCGCTCATCAGCGATTCGTCGATATGCAGCCGGCCGGCGGTGTCGATGATGACCGTGTCGTAATTCTTCTCGGCGGCGGCGGCCATGGCCTGGCGGCAGATGTCGACCGGCCGGGTGTCGGTGGTCGACGGATGGACCGGCACGTCCAGCTTGTTGCCGAGGACCTGCAGCTGCTCGATCGCGGCCGGACGGTAGATGTCGGCCGGGACCAGATACGGCCGCCGCCCCTTATTCTTCAGCATCGCCGCCAGTTTGCCCGCGGTCGTGGTCTTGCCCGAGCCCTGCAGGCCGGCCATCATGATGGTGACCGGCTGACGGCCGTCGAGGCGGAGCTGTTCGGTGTTGCCGCCGAGCAGGGCGACCAGCTCCTCGTGGACGATCTTGATGACCTGCTGTCCCGGCGAGAGGCTCTTGGAGACTTCGCGGCCGATCGCCTTGTCGGTGACACCGGCAACAAAATCGCGGGCCACCTTGAAGTGGACATCCGCCTCGAGAAGGGCCATGCGCACCTCGCGCATCGCCTCCTGGATATTGTCTTCAGTCAGGGTGCCGTGGCCGCGGAGCCGGCGAAAGACACCCTCGAGCCTGTCTGTCAGGTTTTCAAACATAGCGGTTGTTTCTGTTCCGTATCCAAGCGGAAAGACGAACGATATGCTTCGCACACCGGCGTCGTCGGGTTTTCATGACAACAGAAGCATTGCCCGCCGCATCGAGAGCGGCAGAAACGATTGGTATCGGGGCAATTGTTCTGAAAGATCAAAAGAGAAGAAAAATACTGTGTATGCCGGAAGATGTCAAGGAGGTAACGATTGGCGGCGGAAAAAGTCGAGATCCGGAGCGGGATCCGCCGGTCGATCACAGCGGCCCGGAGCTTCACCGGCTTATCGCGGTTTGAAGCCGTGACGCAGCAGGTACACCAGGCCGGCGGGCCAGAACAGCAGGATGATGACCAGCCAGAAATATCGCGTTCGCGGAGTGTCGAAGGTTCGCTGGAAGATATCGCGAAAGACCAGGAACAGGAAGACGATATTGACGATCAGGCCGACTCCACAGGCCGGCAGCAGGATCGACAGGCGCTGGTACTGGGGTTGGAGCAGGAAAAAGGCGACCAGGCCGATCTCGAACAGGATCGCCGCCAGCGCATAGATCTTCTCAAAAAAATTCATCGGTCCTGATGTGGTTGGAGGGCGACACGCCGGCAGCGGTGGGGGTAATCCCGGCACTGTACTGATTCTGTCGATTGCAACGAGCCGGGGATTATCCCGGTTGTCGAGGAGTGGAAGATGTACCGCATTTGTCGTCGCGGGTCAACCGTGTCGATAACGGTTGCCCATCGTCCTTGTCGTCCGGCAATTGATGTCTATTTTTTATGGAAGTTCTTCTCATATGAAAATTCTTCCCAATGATGAAACATGAATACGACGAACCAGCAACGCATCGAAGAGCACAGGATCACCTCCGAGCCGTTCTATCTGCCGCAGGGCAACGAGATCGAGCTTGCCCTGGCCGCCGCCGGCGAACGCTTGCCGCTCCTGCTCAAGGGGCCGACCGGCTGCGGCAAGACCAGGTTCATGCGCTATATCGCCTGGCGGCTGGGACGGCCGCTGATCACCGTTTCCTGTCATGACGATCTCTCGACCTCGGATCTCATCGGCCGCTATCTGGTCAGGGGGATGGAGGCGGTGTGGCTCGACGGGCCGTTGACCCTGGCGGTCCGGCATGGGGCGATCTGCTATCTCGACGAGATTGTCGAGGCCCGCAAGGATACGACGGTGGTGATCCATCCCCTGGCCGATGACCGGCGGGAACTGCCGGTGGAAAAGCTCGGCATGATCTATGCGGCGCCGCCCGAATTCATGCTGGCGGTCTCCTACAATCCGGGATACCAGAGTGTCCTCAAAGACCTCAAGCCCTCGACCCGGCAGCGCTTCGTCTCGCTGTCCTTTTCCTACCCGCCGCCCGAGCTCGAAAGCCGGATCGTCATGAGCGAAGGGAAGATCGAAGAGGATCTTGCCGTTCGTCTGGTGCGGCTGGCCGGCATGACTCGGAGCCTGAAGGAGTCGGGGCTGGCCGAAGGGGCCTCGACCCGCCTGCTGATCCAGGCCGCTCAGTTGCTGCGCCAGGGGATTGACATCCGCAGCGCCTGCCGGGCCGGGATCATCGACAGCCTGACCGATGACCCGGAGCTGCTGGAGGCGATGGAAGAGATGGTGCAGTCGATTTTCTAGGTGGGCGATGGATCTCAACGAACAGAAGCAGATCTTCTACCGGTTGGTGTCTCCCTCCCATCCCAATGACTGGGAGGTCGAGGAGGTCATGGAACTGCTCGCCGGGATCCCGAGCGACTATCGTCAGGCCCTTCTCGCCCATGTGCCGACGATCTGGCCGATCAGCCACAGCCTCTGTTTTTCCTTTCTGCAAGAGGGGGTAAAAGGCGCATCCCACTGCCCTCCCGAACTGCTGGCGGAATGGGTGCGGCAGATCCTTTCCCGCTACGAGGAGGCCGGGCTGCGGGCTGCCCGTGATTTCATGGGCGATATCGACAAGAACTTTCTTCAGCCGCTGCACGGCAATGCCGGAGTTGCCGTCGATGCGATCAGGGGGACGATGGTGCCGTATCTGCGCGGGGTGTCCGGTCTTCCCCTCGATCTGGCGGCCGATGTCCAGGGCCGGTTGTGGACCGATACCCGGACGATCTTCGTCCCGGGGCACCAGCGTCTGTTTGCGGAGCGGGCCGACAATCTGCTGTTCCTGCGGTTTACGGTCATCCTCCAGTGGGGCTTCATTGCCGGCGGCAGTTTTCGGCTGCAGCCCGACCACAAGGATCTCGCCGCCCTGGCGACCAGATACGGGACACGGCTCGAAGAGGGGTTGATCGACGCCTACCTTTCCCGTTTCCCAGCCCCGGTCCTGGCCGGCAAACTCTTGCTGCTGTTTGAACTGCCCCGCATTTTCGCTCATATCGGCCGCCAGCTGCCGGGCCTGGTCCGGGCGGTGCAGCCCCTCTGCCGGCACCTGTTGGCGAAACATCAGGGGAGGAAGGGGGACCAGGTGAACGATCTGCTCCGCTGTATCCTGCTGCCGGCCGAGCCGCCGCCCCCGGTCGGGGACGACCGGTGGCAAGGCGAGGGAGAGAGCGGCGGGCTGTCCCGGTTCCCTGATTTTTACGATCGTTTTGCTGATTGCAAGGCCGGTGCCGACCAGGTGCTGACCCTGCTGGTTGGAGAGCCCGATTTTAGCGCCGCCCGCCGGCAGATCGAACAGACGAGGGCGGAGGACAGGGAGCTGTTCATCTCCCGGCTGGCGGGAGTGCTGGAGGAGAGCCGATCCGGGGGGCCGGTCGAGGAGACAGAACCTGGCGGGGGCGGGCGGGCGGACAGCATCGTCCTGACCGCTGAGGGCGGTGAAGCGGTTCGGCGAGCAGGAAGAGGCGCCGGGCCTGTCACTGCTGGCCGAGATCGACCTGCCGCCCGATCTGGCGGCGGTGATGGAGCGGATTGAGGCCGACCTCGGCGAGGTGCCCGCCGGCTATATCCAGGCCGCAGCCGGGATGGCGGGGCGGGGCAGGAACCTGGCCGCCGGGGCGGAGACGGACGGCCCGGTATCGTCGCCCGCCGCCTCTTTCGTCTACGACGAGTGGGATTACCGCCGTGCCGGTTATCGCAAGGACTGGTGTGTGCTGGTGGAGAAGGAACTGCCGCCGGTCATGACCGATTTTGTGCCGCTGACCCTGCACAAATACAAGGGGCTGATGACCCGGGTGCGGCGGCAGTTCGAAATGCTGCGGACCACCCATCGTTTCGTCAAGAGAAGACGGTACGGCGACGACATCGATTTCGACGCGATGGTCGACGCCCTGGGCGACCGGCAGGCCGGTTTCGCCCCCTCGGATCGCCTGTTTATCCGGCTGCTCCGGGATCAGCGCGATATCGCGGCGCTGTTTCTCGTCGACATGTCGAATTCGACAGAGGGCTGGGTCGGCCGGGTGATCAAGGAGACCCTGGTCCTGCTCTGTGAGGTTATGGAGGTTTCCGGCGATCGCTACGGTATCTACGGCTTTTCCGGGATGCGGCGGTCGCGCTGTGAGCTGTTTCATGTCAAGCACCTGCATGAGGTCTATGGCGAGGAGGTCCGGCAGCGCATCGGCGCCATCGGCCCCCGGGAATATACCCGGATGGGAGCGCCGATCCGCCATCTCACCCGGATGCTCCAGGCAACCGATGCCCGTCTCCGCCTGCTGATCACCCTGTCCGACGGCAAGCCGGAAGATTATGACGGCTATGCCGATCTCTATGCCATCGAGGATACCCGCAAGGCCCTGGTCGAGGCGAGGGGCGGCGGCATCCACTCCTTCTGCATCACCGTCGATCAGACGGCTCATGAGTACCTGGCCCACATGTACGGTCGCGGCAATTATATCTTTGTCAACAAGATCGAGAGTCTGCCGCGGAGGATGACGGAGTTTTACCGGTTGCTGACCAGTTGAGAGGTGGTCGGGACGGGCATGATGAACCATCAATCAAGGCGTGGAGGTGGAAAGTGGAAGCTGCAGTGATCGTAGGGTGCGGCAGGTGCGGGACGAAGAACAGGGTCCCGGAGAAGCGGCAGCATGAAGGACCGCGTTGCGGCAAGTGCGGGGAGATCATCGATCTGGCGGCGCAGGTCGTCCCGATCGAACTCGGTGATCACGACCTCCAGTCTTTTCTTGCCGGAAGCCGGCTGCCGGTGATGGTGGATTTCTACTCTCCCGACTGCGGGCCGTGCCGGGCGCTGGCACCGGTCATCGAGACGATGGCCCGCAGATTTTTCAGAAAAGTTGTCGTCGCCAAGATCAACACCCGCCACCATCCGAACAGCGCCGGGCGATACGGCATCACAGGGGTGCCGACCCTGTTGTTTTTCCGCCACGGCAAGGTGTTCGATCAGATGGTCGGCGCCCCTCCGGAGCCGCTGCTGGCCGAAAAGCTCGGCAGGCTGGCCGCCGGGGTCCAGTCGGGACGATAGGGTCTGCGGTCCTGAGGCGGCGACGTGTTCTGTGGATGCCGATCAATCCTGCAGGGCGGCAGGAACTATCGTTTCTGGTTGTGGAAGAAATCCTCGAGAAAGAGCTTGCGCCATCCCTCGGTCTGGCGAAGCTGGCGTGGGGCCTCGACGTTCCGACCGTGCAGGATCTTGACGAGGGCCTTCAGTTCCGAGCTGTTGCCGACGAGTGTCGGGTCGATGCCTTGAATCTCGCCCTTGAGGTTGATCAGGCTGTTGAGCTTCTCCAGGCTCTCCTTTTCCAAGGCGCTCAGCCGGGGGGGCTGGTGCGGCGACGGATAGGTCGACGGATCGGCCTGAAGCACCTGGCCAATGAGATCGACAATGGTCTTGCCGTACCGGTTGAGGGCCTTGCTCGAGAGGAAACCTTTTTCCTTCAGGGATTCGAGCGAATCCGGATGATTCTGGGCGATCAGCAGCAACGCCGAATCGGGGATGACATGGCTCCGCGGACGGTTGACGGATCTTGCCTCCTGGTCCCGCCAGTTTGCCAGTTCCTTCAGGATTGCCAGGGCCTGGCGGTTGAGAGTGCCGGCCCCCCTGATCTTCAGATAGCGTGAATTAGTCTCGAACGAACCCATGTAGGAATTCGGATTGTTGAGCAGATTGAGTTCTTCCTGCAGCCAGATCTTGATGGTGGGGCCGATGACCCGGTTGAGCAGGATGATCCGCAGGGCCCGGAGATAGCGGACGTCGTCGAGGGCGTAGTCGATCTGGCTGTCATCGAGCGGCCGCTTGAGCCAGTTGGTCCGGGTTTCGGTCTTGGGCAGATCGATATCGAGCAGTTCCTTGATCAGATTGGCGAGGGAGAGGCTGGCCGGCAGATTGGCGAAGCCGGCGGCGAGCCGGGTGTCGAAGATGTTCTGCGGCGTCGCCCCGGTGGCCCGGTGGAGGATGGCCAGATCCTGCGGGGCGTCATGGAAGATCTTGATGACGCCGCGGTCGCTCAGCAGGTCGCCGAGCGGGGTAAGATCGGAGAGGGCGCACGGGTCGATGAGATGACAATCTTCGTCGGACAGTGCGATCTGGATCAGCCCGAGCTGCGGGTAATATGTCCGTTCCCAGACAAATTCGGTGTCCAGGGCGACGGCATCAGACTTCCTCGCCCGGGCGATCAGGTGGAGCAGTTGTTCTTTGGTCGTAATCATAATAACTTGCTTTATTCTATAGTTTTTGCCATCCTTCAGGAAAAAATGGCCCCGGGCCTTTCGGTGCTCGCCGCGATTGCCACGAGATCCCGGTGTTGCGGCCACTTACCGGATCACAAAGACACACTGTTCCATAAAATACAAGAAATAATCTTCTTTTAAGATGTCCGGCGGCGATATTTTTCGTATCCTCAGACAACCGGCTTCATAACGCGTGACCGATGCGGATACCGACACGATGCTTGTCTACATACTGAAGAGAATTGCGCTGATGATCCCCACCCTGTTCGGGGTGATGCTGGTGACCTTTGTCGTCACCCAGTTCGTGCCGGGTGGGCCGGTCGAAAGATTGATCGCCGAGATGGAAGGGCACGGCAAAGGCGGCGAGACGGCAATCGCCTCTACTTCTTCGCTGTATCGCGGCGGGTCGGGGCTGGACCAGGAACGGATGGCGAAGCTGCAACAGCTCTACGGCTTCGACAAACCGCCGGCGCAACGGTTTCTGCTGATGATGAAGAACTACCTGGTCTTCGATTTCGGCACTTCCTATTACTATCATGAGCGGGTCGCCGATCTGGTGATCGCCCGGCTGCCGATCTCCATGTCCCTCGGTCTGTGGAGCTTTCTCATCGTCTACGGGGTCTGCATCCCCTTGGGCATCGCCAAGGCGGTCCGCGACGGGTCGCGGTTCGACGTCGTCACCAGCACGGCCATCCTGGTCGGTTACGCGATCCCGGGGTTCGTTCTCGGCATCGTCATGATCGTCCTGTTCGGCGGCGGCAGCTTCTGGAGCCTGTTCCCGCTGCGTGGCCTGGTCTCCGACAACTGGGCGGAGATGAGCCTGGCCATGAAGATCCTCGACTACCTCTGGCACATGGTGCTGCCGATCACCGCCAGCGCCGTCGGCAGCCTCGCCGTGATGACGCTGTTGACCAAGAACTCGTTTCTCGAGGAGATCCGCAAACAGTACGTCCTGACCGCTCGGGCCAAGGGGCTGAGTGAGAACCAGGTGCTCTACCGCCATGTCTTCCGCAATGCGATCATCCCGATCATCACCGGTTTTCCCGGTTACTTCATCGCCTCGTTCTTTACCGGCAGCCTGCTGATCGAGACGATCTTCTCGCTCGACGGCATGGGGCTGCTCGCGTACCAGTCGGTGCTCAACCGTGATTATCCGGTGGTGCTCGGCACCCTCTATTTCTTCACCCTGATCGGCCTTGTTGCACGCCTTCTCTCGGATCTCAGCTATGTCCTCGTCGATCCCCGCATCTCTTTCAGCCATGTCGACAGCTGAGCCGACCGCCGGCGGCACCAGCGGGAGGTCGGGCCGGCAGAGTCTGGGCCGCAGGCGATGGCGCCGATTCCGCCGCAACCGGCGGGGGTATTACAGCCTGATCCTGTTCTCGATCTTCTTCGTCTTGAGTCTGTTTGCCGAGATCCTCAGTAATGATGTCCCGTTTCTGGTGCTGTACAAGGGCAAGCCGTATTTTCCCCTGCTGGTAAGCTACCCCGAGACAATCTTCGGCGGTGATTTCGACACCGAGACCGACTATCTCGATCCCTATTTTCTGCAGGAGATGGAAGCAACGGGGGGCACAGTCTTTTTCCCGCCGAACCGGCACAGCTACAATACCATCAATCTCGATATCGACGGTCCCGTCCCCTCGCCGCCGACGACCGTCAACTACCTGGGGACCGACGACCGCGGCCGGGATGTCCTGGCCCGCCTGCTCTATGGCTTCAGGCTGAGCATTCTCTTCGGTTTTACCCTGACCCTCGTCGGTACCGTTGCCGGCATCGTCGCCGGGGCGATCCAGGGTTTTTTCGGCGGCCGGACCGATCTGTTCTTTCAGCGCTTTATCGAGATCTGGGGGGCGATGCCCGAGCTCTATCTGTTGATTATCTTCGCCTCGATCTTCCAGCCCAGCGTCCTGCTGCTCCTGATTCTGCTGTCGCTGTTCAGCTGGATGGGGCTCTCCGATTATGTTCGGGCCGAGTTTCTCAAGGGGCGGAGCATGGAGTATGTCAAGGCGGCGCGGGCCCTCGGGGTCGGCAATTTCATGATCATGTACCGCCATCTCCTGCCCAACGGCATGACCCCGGTCATCACCTTTCTGCCCTTTCGGGTCTCGGCCTCGATCCTGGCCCTGACCAGTCTCGACTTTCTCGGGCTGGGGGTGCCCCCGTCCACTCCCAGTCTCGGGGAACTGCTGGCCCAGGGCAAGGCCAATATCGAGGCGTGGTGGCTGTCGCTTTCGGCCTTTTCGGTCCTGATCCTGACCCTGGTCCTGCTGATCTTTATCGGCGAAGCCCTGCGCGAGACCTTTGATCCAAGGAAAACCTGATCGGAAGGCGTACCGGCCACCAACGGTTTCCCTCCTCTTTCCTTCCCGATCAGGTACATCTCCGGGAGGTGAAACGTTTTAAAATTTCTATCGTTATTGACATTGATCGCTCAAGTTTTTATTCTGTTGGGCTGAACTGCCAATGCTGTTGGTCGGGATGGTTTTGTTCCGGCCCGGCAAAAGAATCAATCTTTCCCATGGCTTTCCTGCTTCAGGTACGGCGGTTTTTTTGGTCAGAGGCGTATGCAGAACAATCCCATACAGCGGCTCGGCGACACCGGGGTCTATGTCCTTCAGGACCTCGGCCGGATGACCTTCTTCCTGCTGAAGGCTTTCCGCGGCGTCTTCAGGCGTCCTTTCCGCTTCAGAGAGGTTCTCCGGCAGGTGCAGTTCATCGGTGCGGGGTCGCTGACTGTCATCATCTGCACGGCCGCCACGACCGGCATGGTGCTCGGGCTGCAGGGCTTCTATTCGCTGAACAAATTCGGGGCCGAGGGCTGGCTCGGTTCGGCGGTCTCCCTCTCGCTGATCATGGAACTCGGCCCGGTCCTTACCGCCCTGATGGTCGCCGGGCGGGCGGGTTCGGCGATGTGCGCCGAACTCGGCATCATGCGGATTTCCGACCAGATCGACGCCCTCGACTGCATGGCGATCGACCCCTTCCGGTATCTCATCAGTCCCAAATTTCTGGCCGCCCTGTTCTCCGTCCCTCTTTTGACCGCGGTCTTCGACGTCGTCGGTATCGCCGGGGGATACGTCGCCGGCGTGACGCTGATGGGCGTCAGTCCCGGCAGTTACATCGAGAGCATGCAGGCGAGCGTCACCAACCACGATCTTCGGCTCGGCGTCATCAAATCCTTTGTCTTCGGCCTTCTCGTTGTCTGGATCTGCACCGGGAGAGGATATTTCGTCTGGGAGATCAGGGGGGCCGGTTTCGGGGCCGAGAGCGTCAGCCGGGTAACAACCCAGGCGGTTGTCATGTCCTCCATCACGGTCCTGGTCTTCGATTACCTGTTGACGGCGGTGCTGCTGTGAATGGTCCTGCAATCGAATTCAGGGAGGTCTTGAAGGTATTCCCGAAACGAAGTGGCGGGGTCCAGACGGTGCTCGATCGGGTCAGTTTTTCGATTCCCACCGGCAAAACCACCGTCATCGCCGGGGGCAGCGGTCAGGGCAAGAGCGTCACCCTGAAGCTCATCCTCTGCCTGATGCGGGCCGATGCCGGCAGGATCTTCGTCCATGGCCAGGATGTCACCGATATCGAGGGGAAGGCCCTGGAGGATCTGCGCACCAGGTTCGGCGTGCTGTTCCAGGGGGCGGCGCTGTTCGATTCGCTGACGGTCTATGAAAACGTCTCCCTGCCGCTGCGGGAACGGACGAAGAAAACCGAAAAGGAGATCGGCGACCAGGTCGGCGCAACCCTTGAACGTCTCGGCCTTACCGGGCACGAGGGCAAATACCCGGCGCAGCTGAGCGGCGGGATGCGGAAACGGGTCGGTCTGGCGAGGGCCCTGCAGCTCAAGCCGGAGATCCTGCTCTTTGATGAGCCGACGACCGGGCTCGACCCGGTGATGACCCAGGATATCTACCGGCTCTTCGCCGAGACCCAGGCCCGGGAGGGGTTTTCCTCCGTCATTGTCAGCCACGATATCCCGAAGATCTTCAGTCTTGCCGACCAGGTCATCATCCTGAACGAAGGGAAAATGGATGTCTTTACCAGTCCGGAGGAAATCCAGTTGTCGCGGCAGGAGCATATCCGGGAATTTGTACGGACCACAATGGGAGAGATATATCAGAGTCATCTGGTGGAGCGATGAAAAAAAATACGCTGGAAATGGTTGTCGGTCTGTTCATGGTTGTCGGTCTGCTGGCCTTCGGCTACCTGGCCTTGAAGCTTGGGGAGGTGTCGCTATGGGGCGACAGTAGACGCTATACCCTGACTGCGGAATTCGATAACATATCGGGGGTGAAGAAGGGGGCCTCGGTCCAGATTTCCGGGGTGGTGGTCGGCGAGGTCAGCGGCGTCGACCTGTCCGATGACAACCTGGCGCTCGTGACCCTGCGCATCGACAAACGGTTGCAGGTTCCTGCCGATTCGATCGCTTCCGTGAAATCCCAGGGCATTGTCGGCGATAAATACATTCAGCTGTCACTGGGGGGCGATGACGAGATCCTGGCCGAAGGTGGACTGCTGACCGAGACCGAATCCGCCATCGATATTGAATCGTTGATCAGCAAGTTTGCCTTCGGCAGTGCCAAATAGGAGGAAGAGATGAGAATCCGTTCCTGTTCTGCGATTCCGGTAATGCTGTGCCTGTGGGGCTTTCTCCTCGTCTCGTCGCTGTTTGCGCCGGCCGCAGTCGCCGCGGCTGCAACGCCCGACCTGCTGCTTGAAGACGAATACGGGTATGATTACGCCGACGGCCAGGGTGCGGATGAGATAGCCGATCCGCTCGAGCCATGGAACCGCGCCGTTTTTGTCTTCAATGACAAGCTGTACTTCTGGGTGCTGAAGCCGGTCAAAAATGTCTACGCCGAGGCGTTGCCGTACGATATCCGTGGCTGCATCGGTAATTTCGTCAACAATCTGGCCAGCCCGATAGTGCTGATCAATACCCTGCTGCAGGGGAGATTCAGCGATGCCTGGACGGTTGTCTCCCGTTTCGGCATCAATACGGTGCTCGGGGTGTACGGTTTTGGCGACCCGGCCGCCAGTGAATTCGCCATGCCTCCTCCCGAGGCCGACTTCGGCCAGACGCTGGGCAGGTACGGGGCGGGGGCCGGGATCTATTTTTACTGGCCGGTCTTCGGTCCCTCGAATGTCCGCGATACTGTCGGACGGGTGGCCGATTATGCCGCCAACCCGGTGAACTACCTGGGATTGAACTCGGATGAGGCGCTCGGCTATTCCGGGACAGCCTTCATCAACCGGATGAGCATCGCCCCGGATGTGTATGAAGAGACGATAAAATATTCTCTCGATCCCTATGTGGCGATACGTCAGGCCTACCATGAGTACCGCAATGCCCGTATCCAGGGAGGCGGAACCGAGGGGAACGAATAGACGACCGCTGTACCACTTTCGGTCGAAGTCAATTTTTTACGAGGTGAAAGCTAGATATGAAAATCAGAACTGTCGTACTGCTCTTCCTGCTGTCGGTATTGTATGTGTCCGGTGGTGCATGCGGTTGAAAGCCCGACGGCCCAGTTGAAACCGACACTCAAATCGCTGACCGATCTTCTCGCCGATGAACGTCTGAAGGGGGATGCCCATCGTGATGAACGACGAGCGAAGATCATGAAGGCGATCAAGGTCGGCTTCGATTTTGAAGAGATGTCGAAGCGGATCCTCGGCCGAACATGGCAGGAGATTTCGACTGAAGAACGGGAATATTTCACTCGCCAGATGATCAAGCTGCTGGAAAATATCTATGTTGGAAAACTGGAGAGCTACTCAGGCCAGCAGATTGATTTCCTTGAAGAGCGGGTGAAGGACAAAAGAGCCCAGGTCACGACTACCATCGACAATGAAGGAGTCAAGGTGCCGGTCCACTACATCCTCAATCTGGATGACAGCAGATGGATGGTGTACGACATCAATATCGAGGGGGTCAGCCTGGTCGGCAACTACCGGGAACAGTTCAAGTCGATCCTGCGCACGGATAAATTTTCCGGGCTGATCAAGGTCATCGAGGAGAAGAACAGGAGCTTCGAGAAGGGGCAGGCAAGCCTGTAATGGAGCGACCGGTTCCAGATCAGGCTGTGCGACAGGCCTTTGACTTTCTTCATGCCGATGACCTGGCCGCCCTGCAGCCGGAACTCGCCGAGGTGCGGCTGGCGGCAGGGGAAACGCTGTTCCGGATCGGCGAGGATTCGACGCTGGTGTACGTGCTTGTTACCGGCAGACTGGCGGTACGGAAGATGACCGGCTTTGCCGACAAGATGCAGGTCGTGGCGCTACTCGACCCCGGCGCCCCGCTCGGCGAGGGGGCCATCTTTGCCGGCCAGGTTCACGAAGCCACTGTCGCCGCCGTTGAAGATTCCCGTCTTGTCTCGCTCTCGGGCGAAAAACTGGATCTATTGAAGGATCGTTATCCGGAGCTGGCCTGGAAGATTGTCAACCGGCTCCTCTATGTCTCGCATCTCCGACTGAGAAAAAGTTCCGAACGGCTGGCACGGGTTCTGTAATCAATCGCGACGGATCCCGGACGGGACCGGGACAATCGGCTGCAGCCGACAGGCCGCCACCGGCGGCGGCAATACCAACGTGTTGTTCCGGTTTTTTCTCTAGCCATCGGCGTTGAAATTGATTATTATCGCACTTTTTTCTCCACCTGATTTTCCCATCTGTTTCGAGGAGTGCAATGAGACTGCCATTTTCTGAAGTATTTCAGGAAGCGCGGAGTTTCAGTCCCTCCGGAGCCGGTTGGTTTCCGAAAGATGAGGTGGAGTGTGTCGGCTCGCCGCAGGTTGTGATGACGGCGAAAAGAAATGAGAAAAAGGTGCTGCTCGGCGGGATCCTCAGATTCACCGCACTCCTGCCCTGCGACAGATGCGGTAAGCTCGTCGAGTTCATGGTTGAGGAGGAGTTCGAGTATATTTTCACCGTTGATGAAAACGAAGCTGTCGAGTCCGCCGAGATGGAGTGCAGTGCTGAGGACTGTTTGACTGTCCAGTTGCAGCAGCCCGTTATCGATCTGGGCGAAATCCTGAGGGAACAGGTTTTCCTGGCACTTCCTTTGAAGGTACTGTGCGACGAAGGGTGCAGGGGGCTCTGCCCGGTCTGCGGCGCCGAATTGCAGGACGAATATTGCAGCTGTGCCGACAAAGGCCGGAATAGACCTTTTGATGTATTGAAACAACTCAGAAAAGAAAAATAGAAATCAAATTTATTCGGTAGTCACTGATACCGAAGTGGAGGTAAATCATGGCCCTGCCAAAAAGAAGACATTCACACGCCCGAACTCACAAACGACGTTCCCACGATGCCCTGAAGGCAACCGGGGTATCGCTCTGCGCCGAGTGCGGTGAGCCGAAAGAACCCCATCGTCTGTGTGCCAGTTGCGGCAAATACAAAGGACGTACCGTCTTCACTCTTGATGCCGAAGTAGAGTAGGAGTTTCCTGTGCACATTGCCCTGGACGCCATGGGAGGAGACCATGGTCCCGAGGAGTTGATTGCCGGGGCATTACTTGCCGTGGAGCAGGCGGACCTCCACGTCACTCTGGTCGGGGATGAAGCCCTGCTGGGGTCGATTCTCGGCAGGCGCAGCCCTGGTTCTTCAGCCGCTGCCCGCATCCGGATCGTTCACTCCTCACAGGTAGTCGAGATGAACGAGCATCCTGTTGAGGCGGTCCGCAAGAAAAAGAATTCCTCGATCATGGTGGCCGTTGACCTTGTTCGCAAGGGAGAGGCCGACGCCGTCGTCAGTGCCGGTAATTCAGGCGCCACGATGGCGGCGACGGTACGGTTGCTGGGACGGCTGGAAGGGATCTCCAGGCCGGGTATCGCTTCTTTTTTCCCCACCTTGAAAAAACCGGTCGTGTTGATGGATGTCGGTGCCAATGTCGATTGCCGCCCCCTGCATCTGTACCAGTTTGCCGTCATGGCCTCCTGTTTCTCCCGTATTTTTGATATCGGCAATCCCCGGATCGGCCTGCTCACGATCGGTGAGGAGGGGGGCAAGGGCAATCAGCTGGTCAAGGAAACCTACGCTCTGCTGAAGAACAGCTCGCTCAACTTTGTCGGTAATGTCGAGGGGCGCGACGTCTTTCGGGGGGACGTCGATGTCATCGTCTGCGATGGGTTCGTCGGCAATATCTGCCTCAAGATGAGCGAGGGGTTGGCCGAAGCGGCGATGCAGATGCTCAGAAACGAGATCGTCAAATCGCTCCCGGCCAAAATCGGCTACCTGCTGGCCCGCCCCGCATTCAACAGATTCAGGAAGCGGGTCGATTACGCCGAATACGGCGGCGCTCCCTTGCTCGGGATCAACGGCGTCGGGATCGTCTGCCATGGGTCATCGAGCGACCAGGCGATCAAAAATGCGATCCTTGAGGCGAGAAAGATGGTCAAGCACCAGGTCAACGCCGCGATCCTGAAGAGTCTTGCCGCCGATGACAACGATCGGCTGATGGAGTCGTGATGGGGACGGTTATCCTGGGAACCGGCTCGTATCTGCCGCAAAAGATCGTCACCAACGATGATCTGGCCAGGCTTGTCGACACCTCCGACGAGTGGATCCGGACCCGGACCGGTATCAGTGCCAGGCACGTCTGCGGCCAGGACGAACAGGCCTGCAACCTGGCGACGGCAGCGGCCCGGCGGGCCCTTGCCGCTGCCGGCGTGGCGGCCGAAGAGATCGGGGTCATCATCGTGGCGACGATGACCTCCCATACCCTGATGCCGTCCACCGCCTGTCTGGTGCAGAAGGATCTGGGGGCCGGCAATGCCTTCGCCTACGATATCAATGCCGCCTGTTCGGGGTTTCTCTACGCCCTTGACCTTGGAGACAAGTACGTTCAGGCCGATCATGCGCTGAAGGTCCTCGTTATCGGCACTGAAAACATGTCCTCGCGTCTGGACTGGTCCGACCGCAACACCTGCATTCTCTTCGGCGATGGGGCCGGGGCCGCCGTCATTGGATACCGTGAAGGAATGTCCGGTTATCTGGGATCGAAACTCCACTCCGACGGCCGACTATGGGATCTCCTGTACATGTACGCGCCGAAAAGCAGCAACCCCGACATCGATAATCAGGGCCACCCCGGAACGTGCATCGTCATGGAAGGGCGGGAGGTGTTCAAATATGCGGTCAAGGCCATGGAGGAAGCCGTCCATGGCGTCCTCGCCATGGAAGGACTGACGCTCGATGCGGTGAAGCTGTTTATTCCCCATCAGGCCAACAGCCGGATCCTGAACAAGCTGGCGGGGCGGCTGCAGTTGCCGGCCGAAAGGGTGTTTGTCAATATTTCCGAGTACGGCAATACTTCGGCGGCATCAATACCGATCGCCCTTGATGAAGCTGTCCGCAGCGGACGTATCCTGCGGGATGATTTGATCTTAATATGCTCCTTCGGCGGCGGATTTACCTGGGGAGCGACCCTGATTAAGTGGTGAACAGGAGTGTGACATGGACTATTTCTTGACCGAAGAACAGCAGATGATCGTCGATATAGCCCGGCAAATCACCGATGAGCGGATCATTCCGCATCGGGCCGAACTCGACGAAAAACATGAGTTTCCGCGGGCGATTCTGAACGAGATCGCTCGGGCTGATCTTTTCGGTATCCCGGTGCCTGAAGAGTTTGGCGGTTTTGGCGGCGGGTGCCTGAATATCGTTCTCGCCCTCGAGCAGTTCGGTCGCGGCTGTATCGGGGTCGGGACGGCCTTTGCCGCCAGTTTCCTCGGTATATATCCGATCTTGATCGGTGGTTCCGAGGAGATGAAGCAGAAATACCTGCCCGATGTCGCAACCGGCAGGAGGTTCGCCGCCTTTGGCCTGACCGAGGCCAATGCCGGTTCCGATGCCTCCGGGATTCAGACGACGGCGGTGCTCGACGGCGACCACTGGGTGCTGAACGGGACGAAACAGTGGATCACCAATGGCGGCGAGGCCGAAATCTATTCGGTGGTGGCGATTACCGACCGCAGCAAGGGGCCCCGCGGGGCATCGATGTTTGTCGTCGAGGCGGGCGACCCCGGGTTTTCGTGCGGGCCCAAGGAGAAGAAGATGGGGATCAGGGCCTCGTCGACCACCGAACTGATTTTCAAGGACTGCCGGATCCCCAAGGATCGTATCATCGGCCGGGCCGGGACCGGATTCATCACCGTGATGAAGACCCTTGACTTTTCGCGGCCGGGAATCGCCGCCCTTGGTGTCGGTCTCGCCCAGGGGGCCCTTGATGAGGCCGCCAGATATGCCAAGCAGCGGGTCCAGTTCGGCAAGCCGATCATTGCCTTCCAGGCGGTGCAGCACATGCTTGCCGACATGGCCATCGGCATCGAAGCCGCCCGCGCTCTCGTCTACAATGCGTCAAGGCATATCGATGCCCACCCGAAGAACATGTCGAAGGTCTCGTCGATGTGCAAGGTCTTTGCAACCGATGTCGCGATGAAGGTCACCACCGATGCGGTCCAGGTCATGGGCGGATATGGCTATATGTGCGAATATCCGGTCGAGAAGATGATGCGTGACGCCAAGATTCTCCAGATCTACGAAGGGACCAACCAGATTCAGCGCAATGTCATCGGCCAGGAGCTCAACCGGGAGTATGCGCAGTAACGGTTCTGCGGCCACTTCTGCCGGACGGCTTTCCGGTTCGGCACGTTTTTCAGCAAGGTCGGTTCAATGAAGATTATCGTGTGTGTCAAGCAGGTGCCGGATGCCAAGGATGTGCGCCTTGACCCGGTGACCAATACCCTGGCCCGGGAAGGGGTCGAGTCGATCATGAACCCCTATGATCAGCACGCCCTCGAGGAGGCCGTACGTCTGGTCGAGGCTCATGGCGGCGAGGTGACGGTCGTGACCATGGGGCCGCCGCAGGCGGAAGACGTCCTGCGGCAGGCCATTTCCTGCGGCGCCGATAACGGTGTGCTGGTCACAGACCGGGCCTTCGCCGGTGCCGACACCTGGGCGACATCGTATACCCTCGAGAGGACAGTCAAAACGCTCGGAAACTTTGATCTGGTGCTCTGCGGCAAGCAGGCGATCGACGGTGATACCGCCCAGGTCGGACCGGGGCTGGCCACCCGCCTTGATATCCCGTATGTTACCTGCGTTCAGAAGGTCCGGGAGATCAACGAGGGCCGGATCGTGGTCGAGAGGATGATGGATGACGGCTATGACGTCGTCGAGACCGAACTCCCGGCGCTGTTGACGGTGGTGAAGGATATCAACGAACCGCGGGTGCCGTCGCTGAAGGGCAAGATGAAGGCGAAAAAGGCCGTGATCAAGCGGCTGACCGCCACCGATATCGGCGCCGATCCTTCCTGCATCGGCCTGCCCGGTTCTCCAACCCAGGTCATGCGCGTCTTCCCGCCCCAGGCACGGGGCGCAAGGGCTGTCCTGACCGGCAGTATCGACGAGCAGATCGATCAGCTGGTCGCCAAGCTCGCTCCTTACCTCTAAGTTCTCTGCGGAGATCCCTGTCATGTTGAAAATCGATCAAGATCTCTGTATCGGCTGTGGCATCTGTGCCGACCAGTGTCCCTTTGCTGCGATAAAGATCGTCGACGGCTGTGCGGTGGTGGGGGATGCCTGCACCCTGTGCGGCGCCTGTGTCGAGAGCTGTGAAGTCGGAGCCCTGAGCCTGGAGGGGACGGAGAAGGCCGTCACGGTCGATCTGGCCGAGTGGTCCGGCGTCTGGGTCTTCTGCGAATATCGGCTTGGAGCCCTCGCCCCGGTCTCCCTGGAGCTTCTTGGTGCCGGCCGCCGGCTCGCCGATCTCAGAGGGGTGCAGCTGAGCGCGGTCCTGTTCGGACATGATACCGGCGATACGGCCACGACCCTGATCGCCCATGGCGCCGATATCGTGTATCGGGTCGACCACGAACAGTTGGCGATCTTCACCGAAGAGACCTATGCCGCTGTCCTGACCGCGCTGGTCAT
Source organism: uncultured delta proteobacterium (assembly GCA_963847035.1). Taxonomy (GTDB): domain Bacteria; phylum Desulfobacterota; class Desulfobulbia; order Desulfobulbales; family Desulfocapsaceae; genus Desulfoprunum. Next base: position 250,329 of record CAWJYH010000003.1, read on the forward strand.
GCAATATCGTCCCGAGATCGTCCTTGCCGGTGCCACCGCCATCGGCAGGTCGTTCGTGCCGGGAGTCGCGACCATCCTCAATGCCGGTCTGACCGCCGATTGCACGGCCCTGGATATCCGGGAGGAAGACGGGGCGCTGATGCAGACCCGCCCGGCCTTCGGCGGCAATATCATGGCGACGATCGTCTGCCCCGCTTCCCGGCCGCAGATGGCCACCGTCCGCCCGAAGGTCATGCGGGCCCTGGACTGCGACCCGGCGCGGACGGGGGATATCGTTGATGTCGTTCCGACCGCCGAACAACTGCGCAGCCGGGTCCGGGTCCTTGAATCAGTCGCTGCCCATGGCGCCAAGGTCAATATACAGGAGGCCGATATCCTCATCTCCGGCGGCCGTGGCCTTGATACTCCCAAGGGATTCGAATTGCTGCAGCAGTTGGCGGATGTGCTTGGGGCCAAGGTTTCGGCGTCGCGGGCGGCCGTCGACGCCGGCTGGATTCCCTATCCGCACCAGGTCGGGCAGACCGGTAAGACCGTTGCCCCCAAACTGTATATCGCCTGCGGGATCTCCGGCGCCGTCCAGCATGTCGCCGGGATGCAGTCTTCCGAGACCATTGTGGCGATCAACAGGGACCCGCACGCCTCGATATTCAATGTCGCCGATTTCGGCATCGTTGGCGATCTTTACGAGATCGTGCCAAAACTGATCAAACGAATTGAGGATTATCGTCGAGGATGAACCTTCAGGGAAAAACAGCCGTCGTGACAGGAGGCAGCCGCGGAATAGGGCGGGCCATTTCGCTTCGTCTTGCAGCCATGGGTGCTGTAGTGTATATCAACTATGTCAGTCGTCCGGACGCCGCCGAGGAGACCAGGCGGCTGATCGAGAGTGGAGGCGGCGCGGCGAGGATCGTTCCTTTCGATATCGCTGACGGCGGGCAGATCCAGGATGCCTTCAAAGGCATTCTGGGCGAAGCGGGGAGAATCGATATCCTGGTCAATAACGCCGGGATCACCCGTGACGGCCTGCTGGCGCGGATGAAGGAGTCGGAATGGGACCAGGTCCTGTCGACCAACCTGAAGGGGGCCTTCCTCTGCGCCAAGGCGGTTTCGAAGATCATGATGAAGCAACGGTGGGGAAGGATCGTCAACATCACTTCCGTCATCGGTTTCGTCGGCAATGCCGGTCAGGTCAACTACGCCGCCGCCAAGGCCGGTCTGGTCGGGATGACGAAGGCGATGGCACGGGAGTTGGCCTCACGCAACATCACCGTCAACAGCGTCGCGCCGGGATATATCCAGACCGAGATGACGGACGCGCTACCGGACGAGGCCAGGCAGCAGCTGCTGCAGGAGATCCCGCTGGCCTGCCTTGGTACCCCTGAGGATGTAGCGGGGGCAGTCGCCTATCTGGTCAGTGAGGATGGCAGGTATCTGACCGGCCAGACGCTGCATGTCAACGGCGGCATGTTTATGCAGTAACACGTTATGGATCCTGCCGGATCCATGTTTTCCAGGATAGATACAAAGACCGCCGGCAACCGGACAACCGGGCCGGCGGCCGAAATTCGACAGACTCTTACCAACAGGGAGAAAAGCAATGGCTATTGAGCAGGAAATGATTGACATCATCGTTGAGCAGTTGAGTGTCGAGAAAGAAAAGGTCGTCCCGAATGCATCCTTTGTCGATGACCTTGGGGCAGATTCGCTTGATCTGGTCGAACTGATCATGGCAATGGAAGAGGGCTTCGACATCGAGATCCCCGACGAGGATGCCGAGAAGATCACCACCGTTCAGGATGCGATCGATTACGTCAAAAAACTGAAGTAACTTGCGGTAGCTCATTTCAAACCCATCTGTCAGGCAGCACACAGGCTGAAGGAGATGCTATAGTGAAACGCAGAGTTGTGGTTACAGGCGTCGGACTGGTGACACCCCTCGGAACCGGTGTTGCCAAGAGCTGGGAAAATATCTGTGCCGGCAAGAGTGGCGTGGCCCTTATAACCCGTTTCGATACGAGTGACTTTCAGGTCAGGATCGCTGCCGAGGTCAAGGATTTCAATGTTGAGGATTTCCTGGACAAAAAGACGGTCAAACACTTCGATCTCTTTGTGCAGTATGGCCTTGTCGCAGCCATGATGGCTGTCGGCGACAGTGGAATTGAGATCAATGAGTCAAATTGTGGTCGGGTCGGAGTCATTACCGGTTGTGGTATCGGCGGCCTCCCGACCATTGAGAAGTACCACCAGGTCTGCCTGGAGAAGGGGTATAAAAAACTCACCCCTTTCTTTATTCCGATGGTGATCCCGAACATGCCGTCGGGACACATATCGATGCAGATCGGCTCGAAAGGACCCAATCTGGCCTTGACGACCGCCTGTGCCGCCGGTACCCATGCGGTCGGGGAGGCGTACCGCCACATCAAGTACGGCATGTGCGATGTTGTCGTTACCGGCGGGGCCGAGGCGGTCATCTGTCCGTTGGGGGTGGCCGGTTTCAGCGCGATGAAGGCACTTTCCACCCGCAACGATGCCCCGGAACAGGCGTCGCGGCCCTTTGACAAGGATCGCGACGGGTTTGTGATGTCGGAAGGGGCCGGTATGCTCATTCTCGAGGAGCTCGAGCATGCGAAGGCCCGGGGCGCCCGTATCTATGCCGAAGTCTGCGGTTATGGTCTGAGCAGTGATGCCTATCACATCGCGGCGCCGCCGGAAGGTGGGGAGGGGGGGGCTCGAGCGATGCAGCAGGCGATCGAGGATTCCGGCATGAATCCTGAGGATTTCGATTACATCAATGCCCACGGCACCTCCACGCCCCTCAATGATCGCTGTGAGACCCAGGCGATCAAAACGGTGTTCAAGGATCACGCGTCGCGGCTGGCGATCAGCTCGACCAAGTCGATGACCGGGCACATGCTCGGTGCCGCCGGGGGGATCGAAGCGGTATTCACCGCCCTGAGCATCCATCATCAGATTGCGCCGCCAACCGCCAATCTTCTTGAGCCGGGTTTGGGGTGTGATCTTGATTATGTGCCGGGACAGGCCAGGGAGATGAAGATCGAGGCCGCCCTTTCCAACTCCTTTGGATTCGGGGGGACGAACGCGGTCGTTGCCCTGCGGCGGTTTCGATAAGCCGGTCGGAGGGAAAAACAATGAAGATTGCGCTTGGCGCCGATCATGGCGGGTACGATCTGAAGCAGAAGATTGTGCAGCTGTTGCGTGACCTTGGCCATGAGGTTACGGATACCGGGTGCTTTTCCCGCGATTCCGTAGACTATCCCGACTATGCCGAACATGTCGTCGCGTTGGTGAGCGATGGCAGGTGCGAGAGAGGAATCCTTCTCTGCGGTACCGGAATCGGTATGGCGATCGCCGCCAACCGCAATCGGAAAATACGTGCCGCCAACTGCCATGACGACTATACCGCGCGGATGAGCAGGGAACATAATGATGCCAACGTCCTCTGTCTCGGCGCCAGGGTCATCGGTGAGGGGGTGGCTGCCGATCTGGTCAAGGTCTGGCTGGCCACGCCCTTTTCCGGGGGACGCCATCAATCCCGTATCGCGCGGTTCAGCGATATCTGAACCTTGGAACATTGATCGCGGGGCAGAGCCCCTGCGCTCCTCCCACCTTGCCGCATTGACGGCGGCGCTCCGGCATCGTCCCGCTCCCCCTGCCTTCCCTTCTTGCTTCTCTGCCGTACGAACATTTGCAGCGTGTCCGCGGGATATCTGCTAAACTTGCGAGCCGAGTGATACGGTTATTCAAACGGGCCATGTCTTCAGAGGCACCGTAATGTGAGGGAGAATTCAATGAAGTGTCCATATTGTGGTCATCTTGACAACAAGGTCATAGATTCCCGGCTCAACAAGGATAGCACCATAACCCGGAGAAGAAGGTCCTGTCTGGTCTGCAATCAACGGTTCACCACCTATGAACGGCTGGAGGTGATGATGCCGATGCTGGTCAAGAAGGACGGCCGCCGCGAGGCCTGGGACCGGCAGAAGATGGTGCTGGGACTGGAGAAAGCCTGTGAAAAGCGGCCGGTGAGCCGGGACCGGATCGATCAGTTTGTCGACGAAATTGAACACCGGTTACAGGACTATGGCGCCAAAGAGGTTTCATCGCAGGTCATCGGTGAGTGGGTGATGGAGGAATTGCCGCAGCTCGACGAAGTCGCCTATGTCCGGTTTGCCTCTGTTTATCGGCAGTTCAAGGATGTCAATGAATTCATGGACGAGTTGAAGACGCTTCTGGAGTCTCGATCAAATCATGATTACTGAAATCGACCTTCGCTATATGGCCCTCGCCTTGAACGAGGCGAAAAAGGGGCTGGGCCGTACCTCGCCCAACCCATGTGTCGGTGCGGTGGTTGTCAAGAACGACCGGGTGATCGGCAGGGGGTATCACCGGAAGGCGGGAACCCCGCATGCGGAAATCCATGCCCTGGCCGCGGCCGGAGCGGAATCCGGGGGGGCAACCCTGTATGTGACGCTGGAACCCTGTTCGCATACGGGCAGGACACCACCTTGCTGCGAAGCGGTGGCAAGGAGCGGGATCGCCCGGGTGGTCGTAGGGATGGAAGATCCCAATCCCCTGGTGCAGGGGCGCGGCATCCGGTATCTGCTGGACCGCGGCATCCACGTGACCTCGGGGGTGCTGGAAGAGCAATGCCGGGAGCTGAACCGGCCGTTCATAAAACATATCTCCACCGGCCTGCCGTGGGTCGTGATGAAGGCCGGCATCAGTCTGGACGGCAGGATCACCTATGACGGGCGGCAGACCGGATGGATGACGGGTGTCGAGACCTCTGCCGTCGTTCATCGTTTGCGGGACCGCTACGACGCCATACTGGTGGGGGCCGGCACCGTCCTGATCGACGATCCGGCGCTGACGACGCGCTTGCCGGGCCGGAGGCCCGGGAGAGACGCACACCGGGTCATTGTCGACTCCACTCTCTCCATACCGGAACAGGCAAAGGTCCTGACCGAAGAATCGACCGCCCGGACGTTGATCTTCTGCAGCGCCGATGCCGATACGGCAAAATCTGCCAGGCTCGAACAGAGGGGGGTCTGCGTTCAGCGTGTCGACTGCGATGCCGGTGGCGTTCTCGATCTGCGGCAGGTACTGCGTCAACTTGGTGGGCAGGGGATAACCTCGCTGCTGGTCGAAGGTGGAGCGAAGATCCATGGGAGCATGCTGAATCACTGCCTCTATGACTATGCCCATCTGTTTTATGCCCCGGTCTTCGCGGGAGAAAACGGGATTCCTTTGCAGTCCGGCTACAGGAGTTCAGGACGTGACACGGCCCACAGGCTGGCAGAGGTTCAGTACCGGAGATGCGGTGAGGACATGATGGTCTCAGGCAAACTCATGTATCGCTGAGTCCAAGATCTTGCAGCGTTTCCAGCAACGCGGTCGATGACATCCGGAGCTGATCGAAACTGTCGAATTTGATCGAGAGATGCACTTCCTCCGTTTCAAAGGCCTGGCTGTGTTGCACGGTGCAGGAGGCAGGGAGGTCCAGCCTGGCAACGCCGGCCTTGAAGGCCTGCTCGTCTCTATAAAGGGAAGGAGTCGCCATCTGTTGCAGGATCGTCAGCAGGTTCTGTACTTTCTGCGGCGCATTCATCTGCTGGTGCTGAAGGATCTCCTGGAGCGGCGGTTGGGCGAGAAGGGCGGTAATGCTCGTTTCAGCGCGCATGGCGAGGTCTCTGGCCAGGGAAAAAAAGCGTCGTTGTTTACTGCCACCCATCTGGAAATCAGCAAACAGGCTCGCCAGCTTGTTCCTGTCGTCTGCCGTCAGCTGCAGCAGTTCGAATGCCATGGTCTCAGCGATGAATCGCTGATGGACGAGAATCTGAAGACCGGATTCCAGGGCCAGAAGCCGGTTGTATCGTGGCAGCAGCGAGATACTGTTTCTGCCGGTGAGGCGGGAAAGGAACGATTCCGCAACTTCTTCCGGAGGCATCAAATCGCCGCAGATCTTTAAAAAATACGCCGTCTCCATCGGCGAGAGCGGCGCGTGGCAACTCTGCGATGCGAGAAGCAACGCGAGGATCTCCTGCGGGAGGCTTGCCGGTGGTACAACGAGGCAAGGACATTCGCTCAGGTCGAGGGTCTTTCTGGCCGCCTGCACACGTTTTCTGCCGTCGATAATCTCGAACATTCCGTCATCACGTTCGAGAACGAGGGGAGGCTGGAGGATGCCGGCCTCCACAAAGGACCGGTTGAGACCGGACGGGATTTCAGGCCCGAGAAATGGATGGATATTCCAGCGGGGAGAGGCGGCAATGCGATCAAGGGGGACGGTTGAAAATTCAGGACGCGACATGGATCGTACCGCTGCTATCCTTGCTTTTGCAATAGATGTTCAGAACAGGAAAGGCGGAGTAAAAAACCCGGGACAAATGCTCATCCCGGGTTGCGCATATCTCAGAGAGGCCGACTCAGACAGCAGATAGAAAGATCTTTGTGTCAGGACGCGTTTATCTTGTCACGGAGGATGCCCGACGGTTTGAATGTAACGACCCTTCGCGCATCGAGAGTCAGTTCATCGCCGGTCTGGGGGTTGCGTCCACGTCGAGCGTTTTTGTCTTTTACGTTGAATTTTCCAAAGCCGCTGAGCAACAGATCCGAACCTTCGATCAGCGAATTTTTCGACAACCGGAGAAAGGCCTCGACGGCATCGGTCGCCTGGGCCTTGGTCAGGTTTTCATGATTCTTGTATACTTGCTGCACCAGATCTGCTTTTGTCAGAGTCATACGCCCTCCATCATTTTCTGAATGATTTGCATTGGTTTCTATTTGGATCATATATCTTCAACACAGAATGTCAATGTGAGGTACAAAGTTTCGTCTAAAATTATATATTAACCTCAGCTGTTTGAATGGCGATTTGGAATCAAGCCGCAGCATCGGTGCCTTTGGCATCAAACAAGCCCACCAATCTTGAAGATCGGCAGATACATGGCGACAACTATGCCGCCGATCATTCCACCGAGAAAGACCATCATGAACGGCTCGATCATCGCGGTCAGATTTTCCACGGCCTGGTTGACTTCCTCATCATAGAAATCAGCAATTTTTTCGAGCATGCTGTCGAGGGCACCAACCGACTCGCCGACATTGATCATTTGCACCACCATATTGGGAAACACCCCGCTTTCTTCCAGCGGGTCGGCAATCGGTCGCCCTTCGGAAATCGAATCGGCAACCTTGAAGACGGCCTTTTCGATGACTTTGTTGCCCGAGGTCTTGGCGACAACCTGGAGGGCCTCAAGGATCGGGACACCGGCATGAAGCATGGTGCTGAGGGTGCGGGTGAACTTGGCAACGGCCACCTTTCGCAGCAGCATTCCGAAAACCGGGGCCTTTAATGAATATTTATCAAAAAACCACCGTCCTTTTTCGGTGTTATATATCCTCTTGAATATCATGGCGAAAATGACCATGAGGATGAGCAGAACGAAAAAATAATCCCTGACCAGATTGCTGAGGTTCACCAGGAATAACGTCGGAAGCGGCAGGGAACTGCCAAAATCCTCGAACATGGTGCTGAAAACCGGAATGACGAAGATCAGGATGACGGCAAGGATGAGAAGAGAAATCGCCAGGCAGATTGCCGGATAGGTCATGGCGCCCTTGATCTTCTTTTTCAGGGCCATGGATTTTTCGAGAAAACCGGAAAGACGCATAAGGATGGTGTCGAGAATACCGCCGGTTTCGCCGGCTTCGATCATGTTGCTGAACAGGCTGTCAAAGACCTTGGGATGTTTCCGCATCGAGTCGGCAAGCGTCGAACCTGCCTCGACGTCGGATCGGATCGTGCCAAGGATTTTTTTGAAGGTTGAATTGTCTTGTTGTTTTTCGAGGATTTCCAGGCCCTGGACGAGAGGCAGTCCGGCATCGATCATCGTTGACAGCTGACGGGTGAAAATAACAACATCTTTGCCTGTTACTCTGGGCTGGAAGAACGGTACGTTCGCGAATAAGTCCTTTGGTTTTTCCTTGATAACGGGATCGACAATACGCAGACGTTTGAGCTGGGTCAGCACAGCGGACTGGTCGGGTGCTTCGATCTCACCTTTACGTTTTTCACCCTGAGAATTCTTTCCTTTCCAAATATATACAGGCATCTATGCCTCCTCTGATGTAAAGGCCTGAAGATCAGCGAAAAAAACGATCAAGAAAGTTTGCAAAATAAAACCGAGCCTATATCGAACGGTTGTAAAATACAAGGCAATGAATTTGAAAACAATCCTTTTTTTTCGGAAAGTTGAGCCAGTTGGAAAAGGTATCACCCTCAATCCGGGCGGTTCGGTGCAGTGGGAGTGAACGGGTCAAGACGGCAATCTAAAGCGGTGAGGAGGCCTGTGGCATCAATCTTTTCGCTTGCCAATGTAGGGGGGATACATTAAGTTCCATTGTTCGGAATTAACATTTTAGCAGTGCGTCGTTGTTAGCTTGGTCTTGCCGATTTGTGCCGGCAGAGTGAGAAATATTTGAAAAATCTGGAGGATAACATGCAGAAACTGGCTGCAGTGAATTATAATGACGGCAGGCATAAAACGATTGTTGAGAAGTGCGAGGGGTGTGAGCGGATCGTTGAAGAGGCCGGGGCAAAATATTGCCAGAGCTATCTCAATCCTTCAGCTAAATGGAAGCTGGGATTCTGTAACTTTGCCACCCATGCCAAACCCGAGATAAAAGTCGCAAAGATCCGGATCAACCCGTTAAAAGCTGCCAAGCGGGCTTCGAAATCGAAGAAATAGCTCAAAGAGAGTACCCTCCACAAAAGGCACCCCGGCGTTCATCCGAGGGTGCCTTTTGTGTTTTCTGGATGTCCTGCTATGATCGTCCAACCCCGGCGTAGATAAAGCCCTTCTCCTTCATTTTCTGCGGTTCATAGACATTGCGGAGGTCGATGAAGATCCGCCCCTGCATCTCCTCCATGAGGCGGTCGAGATCGAGTGCCCGGTACTGGTTCCATTCGGTCATGAGGACCACGGCGTCTGCATCTGTACAGGTTGCATAAGCATCCTGCGCGTATTCGATGCCTTGCGGCAGGTACTTCCGCGCCTCTTCCATTCCCTGCGGGTCATGGGCCTTGATGCGGGCCCCTTTTTCCAGCAGGGCGGGGATGATGGTGATGGCCGGTGCATCACGCATGTCATCGGTCTCAGGCTTGAAGGTCAGGCCGAGGAAGGCGATGGTTTTGCCGGCTTCCGATCCGTCAAGCATGTCCCTGATCTTTTTGACCATCTTTGCCTTCTGGGCGGCATTGACTTCTACGGCGGCCTCGACGATTCTGAGGTTCTGTCCATGTTCCTGGGCGATGCGCATCATTGCCAGGGTGTCTTTGGGGAAACACGACCCGCCGTAGCCCGGTCCCGGATGCAGGAATTTCTTGCCGATCCGGCCGTCCATACCGATACCTTTGGCCAGAGACACGACGTCGGCCCCGAGGCTGTCGCAAAGCAGCGCGATTTCATTGATAAAACTGATCTTTATCGCCAGGAAGGCATTGGCGGCATACTTGGTCAGTTCCGCCGTCTCGATGTCTGTTTTGACAATCGGCGTTTCCTGAAGGTAGAGGGGTTTGTAGATCTCTCTGAGAATGTTCTCGGCCTGCAGGGATTCAAGACCGATGACAACCCGGTCGGGATGCATGAAATCGGCAATTGCCGCACCTTCGCGCAAAAACTCCGGGTTGGAGGCGACATCGAAGTCGGCCGCGGGGTTGACTTCACGAATGATGCGGGCAACCTGGCGGGCGGTGCCAACCGGAACGGTGCTCTTGTCGACGATTACCGTGTATCCTTGCAGGTGAGGAGCAATTTCCCTCGCTGCCTCGAATATATAGGTCAGATCGGCATAGCCGTCTCCCCGTCTGCTGCTGGGGGTTCCGACAGCCATGAATACCGCGTCGGCCACGGCGACGGCATCGGCGATATCGGTCGTAAAGGTCAGGCGCTTTTCCCTGGTGTTTTTCAGCACCAGCGTGTCGAGTCCCGGTTCATAAATGGGAATCTGTCCTTCCAGAAGGGTTTTGATCTTCTCCTCGTCCTTGTCGACGCAGGTCACGTGATGGCCGAACTCGGCAAAGCATGTTCCTGTCACAAGGCCGACGTAGCCTGTTCCTATCATTGTGATTTTCATAAATATTCCTGGTAGTGTGGTGTGTGTTGCGGCCGGCTATGCCCTGGCAGAGCGATGGCCGAATAGAGCCGTGCCGATGCGAACCATCGTGGCGCCTTCCTCGATCGCAACCTCGAAATCGTCCGACATCCCCATCGACAACGCCACATGATGGTTATCGTGGAACAATCCCTTGTTGGCCAGTTCTTCGGCAAGAAGGCGAAGGGCCTTGAAGTACGGGCGGGTGGCTTCCGGGTCCGGGGAGAGGGGGGGGATGGTCATCAAACCGATGACCTCTATCCTGGGGAGAAGACGGATCTGGCGGAGCAGTTCCTCGACTTTTTCAGGCAGGGCCCCTGACTTGTTCGGATCGTTGCCGATGTTGACCTGAATCAGAACCTTCAGGTTCCTGTCCATCGCATTCAGGTGTTTGTCGAGGACCTCGGCAATCCTGAGGCTGTCGACCGTCTCGATGACGGTAAAGATGCCGGCGGCAATCTTTGCCTTGTTGGTCTGGAGATGGCCGATGAAATGAAGGTCGACGGCACCATTCAGTTCGTGCCATTTCTGTTCCGCCTCCTGAATATAATTTTCCCCGAACGAGCGTTGCCCATGCTGCAGGGCTTCGCGCACGAAGGCGGCGGAGACCGTTTTGGAAACGGCGATCAACTGAATATCTTCAGGATTTCTTCGGCAACGGAGAGCGCAGCGGTTGATCGTTTCCCTGATCAGCTGGAGATTTTCGGCAATCATGATCAGGTCGTACCCGCCATTTGATGGAGACCGGGTTGGAACAGGGCCATGGCATTCGCCGTCGTCGCCCGGGCAAGATCTGCAAGAGGAATACTACGGAGATCGGCGACACATGCCGCTGTTGCGAGTATGTATTCGGGTTCGTTACGTTTCCCTCTCCAGGGGTGCGGCGCGAGAAAGGGACCGTCGGTTTCAAGCAGCAGGGAGGCGAGTGGTATTTTCCTCGCGACTTCCCGGAGGTTATCGGCATTCTTATACGTGACTATCCCTGGAACCGAGAGGAAAAAACCAAGGTCGATCGCTCTGCAGGCCATCGCATAATCACCGGAAAAGCAATGCATGACACCGCCGGCAGGGAAGGGACCGCACTGCTCGAGAATGTCCATCACGTCGTCGTGAGCGTCCCGGTCATGGATGATCACCGGCAGGTCGAGGGTTCTGGCCAGTTCCAACTGGATCCGGAAATGGTGTTGCTGCAATTCCGGAGGGCGGTACATTTTGGCGTAATCAAGCCCGATCTCTCCGTAGCCAGCAATGTATTCCCGGTTTTCCCCGACAAGTTTGACAATGTCGACATACGTACCGTCGTCGTCCGAAGGCAAGTCGTGGGGATGGATTCCCACTGATGCCCTGACGCCGGGATATTTTCTCGCCAGAGATACCGCTTTTCTGGAACTCTCGAGATCGATGCCGATCGTGATTATTTTTGTGACCTTTTTTTGCCGTGCCCGTTCGATAACAGCATCAAGATCGCCGACATAATCGTTCATGTCGAGATGGCAGTGAGTATCGATGATGCAGGTACCTTCAGGAAGGTCAGGGAAAAGATGCATTGGGTCATTCACTGAAAAATCCTCCAGCCCTTACATAGCAAATATTGGAATTGCCTGCAACGAGGAAGAATCACAGGAGATGCTTCAATTATCTGGTCCCGGCGAACAGGCGTGGCGCCAGGTTTGAAAGGAAGGGGGCGGCGGGATGGCTGAGGAAGAATATCATCCCGGGAGGTCATGAAGGACTGAGAGGCCACGATATTGAGCATTGTTGGTCTATTACTATATGAAATTACATGAAAAAATCGATAATTGCCTGGTATGAATCCGGTTCTTTACGAAAAGAAAAAAGTTTCTTCATATAATCAATAAACTATCGTATAGTGAAATACCTTCGGGAGGAGCATTCTCCATGGAAACACGAAGGATTGTTCGCAGCCGACGGATAGACGAAGCATAGTATTTCTCATTTGTTCCCTGCTGTTTATTCGAAAATTCATATCTTCGGGTTTTATTTTGAGTTGATACAAGGTTGTCGATTGAGTCGAGATATCTCTTGATCGTTTAAAAATATAACCGGGTCCAGTGACAAACAACCACCTAGAGGAAAACCGCATGAATTATGGGATTGTCAGTCAGGAGCAACTTGAGCAGATAGATGTGATGTTGACGGAAAAGCTGATCAAGCTCGGTGTCGACTGCGTCATGATAATAGATATGGCAGGGAATATCATCACTGTCAGGGATAACGGTGAAAGCAAGTACGATGCGTACTCCTTCGCTGCCCTGGCAGCCGGGAATTTTGCCACCGTCGATGCGATGGCCAAACTCGTCGGGGAACAGGAATTTTCTCTGCTTTTTCACAAAGGGCAGGATTCGAACATTCATTTCAGTAAGATAGATGATGATTTGCTGCTCATATCGATGTTCGGCAAGGATATTTCGTTGGGATTTCTTCGACTCAACGTTGTGGATGCGATCGAAAAGATCAGAAAAATCTGGAACAAGAAACAGTAGCACGGTTTCGCCATTGCAGGAACATCAAGGGTCAATACGCAAAGCAACAACTGGGGAGGGAGGGTCCTTTGAGCTTTATCAATCTGAAAGATAAGGTTGTGCAGGTCAAAATCGTATATTACGGACCTGGGCTATGCGGCAAGACGACCAATCTCGAATACATCAATCGCACGTATAGCAAGCAGATACTTTCCGAGATGGTCAGCCTGAAAACGCATGGGGACAGGACGTTGTTCTTTGATTTCCTGCCCTTCGACATGGGAAAGATCAAGGGATATCAAATCAAGATCCAGCTGTATACAGTCCCCGGCCAGGTGAAATACAACGCCACCAGAAAACTCGTCCTGCGCGGAGTGGACGGCATAGTGTTCGTTGCGGATGCGATGGAAAAGCAGCGGGAAAAGAACATCCGGTCATTGAACCAGCTTCACGAAAATCTTCAATCATACAACGAGAATATATTTAAAATCCCATTGGTCATGCAGTACAACAAGGTCGATCTCAAGGAGCATGGCATTCCTATCCTGCCGATAGAGGTGCTGCAGAAGGATTTGAACAGCAGGCTCCAGGTACCTTATTTCGAGGCAAGTGCATTGACCGGATATAATGTTGCGGCAACTTTGAAAAAAATCATTTCTTTAACAATTGTTTCAATACAGAAAAAATTACTCTGAGAGAGAAGGTACGGTGGAACACTATACAGAAAAGCAGTATGACGATGACCTCACTATCGTTGCTGATGAGTATGACGATTCCCTCCAGACAGACAGCGTCGATTTGTTCGAGTTTCCCACCTATGACGAGTCGCCCCTTGCCAGATTGAAATCGCTCGTATTGTCCATTGACTGGGAGATTACGGATGATATTCTGCACCAATTCAATGAAGAGCTTGTTGATTTGAAAGATATCTGGGCCGATGAAAAAATATATCTTGTTTATATCCAGGTCCTGGAGAAAATCAGCAAATACATCTACAAAGAGAAGGCCGACGCGAATCCCAATGCGATAAAACTGCTGCTCTCCTTTTATTATAACCTCGAAAAAATGGTTTCCACCGAGTCGATGACGGAAGGAGAAAAGCGACTGCTACTGCTTGAAGATGTAAGAAAATTCGAGATTTTGAAGAAACAGATCAGCAAAGGGCGGAAAACAGTCGCAGCAACAGCCCATGGCGAGATCCACGCAGATGAAATGCAGTCGCCTTCTGGGACTGTGCCGGATTCCGGCCTCATTCTCTCCGATCTGAAGGCAATTGTGCTCGGTATCGACTGGGAGATTACCGAGAGTGAGCTTGAACGACTTCGAGATGAGGTTCTGCGTCTCAAGGAGGTCTTTGCCGGCAGCCAGCCAAAGCAGATATTCCTTCAAGGGTTGAACGCCCTGGCTGCGTATATCCGAGTCCACAAGGGTGGTGCCCATGCAGATGCCTTCAAACTCCTCCACTCCTTCGTTGCCGGTCTTGAAAAGATTGTAACTGTCCCCATGAGCCTTGATGAAGAGAAGAGGATTCTTCTCCCTCAGGTTGAAAAATTCAATGAATTCAAGGCAATAATTAAATCGAAAGTCATGCCGGATGAGGATGTGGAGGAAAAGTTCTCAGACGATGACGTCGACGGAGGCACAATTGCACCCGCCTTGTCCGCTGTGCCGGAAGAGGAGGAACGAGGGTTTCAGGAAGAACAGGAGGCCGCTGCTCTGGGTCTCACGTCTTCTTCGATGGTCGAGAGGCAGGTCGACAGGTTTTTTACCGACATTGACGAACACAAGTCTGATCAACCGGAGCTTCAGGCTGACGGAAATGTGCCGGACCAAGGCAGGGCGACTGTGGAATCTCATCTTGACGCCATGTTCCAGACAGAGACCACTCCTGCCGGATTCGGTAGAGACCAGGAAACGGCACTGCTGGGAGTGGAGGTCGAGATCGATGCGGACGATGAATCCAATCACGATAGGCTCCGGCATCAGGCCGGCGATCTGGCTCCGGCCTTGTCTGGTCTCGATGACACGGTGATGATGGAGAGAAGCGAGCCTGTACCCGAAGAAAGTATCGAATTCGCCACCGACGTCGAGAGGCGATTGGATGACTTCTTTGGGGCTCTGGACGTCGACGGGGAGAAACCGCTGGGAGCCGTTCTCGAGGAAGAACCGGAAGAGGCAATTGCAACCGGGTTGCAGGAATCAGTGCCATTTTCTTCTTTCGGCACCGTTGCCGATGTAGCGGAAGCAATCGTGTTGCCGGGAGTGGATGTTGGAGCTGAGGATGAAGATGAATCAGGACAGGAACCGCTGGCTTTTGCCGGCGAAGATCTGGCTCCCGCTCTCTCCGGTGAACCTGAGGCAGAACTGATGGCAACCGGTGAAGACCGTATTGCCGCCTTCGAGTATGCAGATCAAGGTTCAGTCGAAGAGGAACGCACTGCCGGGGAGATGGATTCAGCGGCAGACATTGAGGATCACCTGAATTTTCTCTTCGACAACGAAGAGGAACCGTCGCAGGAAGATCACATGTTTGGCGACAACCAGCAACCTGCGTTGGCGGAGAAATCTGCCGGAGAATCGTTCAGTGCTTGGAAGCGGGAAAAATACGAGGATGATGCCGGGAGAGATCAGCTGTCTTCGTCAAGGCTCTTCTCAGGTGTGCCTGAAGAGGGAAAAATCAAGGAAGAGTTCGCCTTCGAGCCGGTAGAGGAAGAAGAGGAGGGCGCACCCGCTGAAGCTTTTCCGGATTCTGAATATGCGGCAGTATTCGAGGGCGTGGAAGAACCTGTTGCCGTCGCTCTGGATTCGGAAGATACATTCGCTGTTGAAGATCTGGTGGTTGAAGCGCCGGAAACGCAGGCAGATCAACAGATCGTCAACATGGATGACGACTCGTATGCCGCCCTTGCAGACGAACTGGCAGGTGAACGGCTTGCCTTGACGGGTGCGGACGGTGTCGACGAGGTTTTGGCGAAGCAGATCAGAGAGCTGATCAGAAGTGAGGTTGAAGTGATCCGCCAGGAAATGCTCAGTGGTTTTGAAAGATTACGGAAAGAGCTGCTGGACAGGGAAGGCTGAAGTTTCGTCAAGGAAAATCGGGTGCCGGAACACAACAGGGCTGCCTTATCTGATGATAGGGCAGCCCTGTTTGTTTGAAAAGTGGCTGCCAACCTCGGGAAAATACATCCTGATCACTCAGTGCAGCAGGGCGAGGACACTCAACGCCAGATACAGCAGAAGCCAGATCACAAGAAAGAAGAGGATCGCGTTGAAAAACCGATGATGCTTTCGTGCCAGGAAAAGAGCAAAGATAAAGGAGGCCGGAAAGATACATCCGGCGACGAGCGGTGAGAGGTAACGCAGGAGTTCCTGCAGGCCGAGAAAGAACCATGGCCCTGAGATATAGGTGACGCCGAGCTTTTCGGGATCGATCGGGGCGGCCACGAAGACACTGAACAGGAGGACAAGGCCGGCCGCAGGGAGATGATCGGTCAGGCGGATCCGATAGCGGCGCAGGTGTTCCCACGCCAGGGCGAGCCAGAGAAGGTCGAAGGTGATGATATGGGTGACATAGACACGCTGCATTCCGTGATCGGTGATAGAGAAGAAGACGCTGTTGATCGCCGGACCGAGGATGGGGATATCCATCAGAATCGCCTCGGCAATGGCTCCTGCCGAGGCCCCGGTGCTGTCGGCACGCAGGATATAACCGGTAAACAGCAGGAGCAGGATCACCGGCAGGGTTGCGATCAGTCTGCCCCACTGGGCTGTCGTATAGCTGTCGGTGCTACGGTAGACTGCCAGGAGATGGACGATTGCCAGGAGGAAGAAGAACTGGCTCGAATAAAAGTGGAGAGAGCGGAAATACTGGCCGAAGGGAACGAGCAGATCCATCGCTGCCGTTGAGTAGTAGGCCGCGGCCGGATCGTACTGGAGGGCGACAAGGACTCCGGAGACAAGGGAAATGTAGAGGCAGACCAGACTCCACGCGCCCCACTTGACAGTGAGGAGATTCCCCGCCAGTGTTTTCAAGGTCATACCAGGCTTCCCCCGCTACAAGGTCACGATATAGAAGGGGGGATCCTGCCGTACTTCAACCGGGTAGGTCTTCAATGCCACCTTGGCCGGACCGTTCAGCAACCGGCCGTCAGTGGAGAATCGGCTCTGGTGACATGGGCATTCAAGCAGATCGTCCTTTTCCACGTAATGGAGTGTGCAGCCAAGGTGGGTGCACTTGCGGGACACCGCCCAGACCCGGTTCTCCCGGGCGAAGAGGATGAAATTCGGGAAAAGTCGGAATTGCCCCGGCAGAATCTGTTTGGCAACCTCTATCCGTTGCGGCTTTCGGGGTAGTCGAAAACCGATGAATGCATACAGCGGATACAGGAGCGAGAAGATGCCGATTCCCAGAAAAATTCTCCTTGTTACCAGGATTTTCCGCGATTTTCTTGCCGGCTGGCGCATGGATCGGGTCAGCGGGCCAATTTTCTCTTCAGCATCTCGTTGACACAGGCCGGCACCATGTCGCTGACGTCTCCGCCATGGCGGGCAGCGTCCTTTATGATCGACGAACTGATAAAGATCCAGCGCAAACCCGGCATCAGGAAGACGGTGTCAACCTCCCGCTCCAGTTTCCTGTTCATCAGTGCCAACTGGAATTCGTAATCGAAATCGGAGACCGCGCGCAGGCCGCGGATGACGGCTCGTGCCTTCTGCTGCGCGGCGTATTCGACCAACAACCCGGAAACCGATTCGACCCTGACTCGGGGAGTTTGGTCCCGAAACACTTCTTGTATCATGCCGATCCGTTCGTCGAGAGTGAACAGCGGGGTCTTGCCCGGATTGATGGCGACGGCGACAATGACGGAATCGAAGAGTTCAAGGACACGGTTGACCAGGTCCACATGGCCGTTGGTGATCGGGTCGAAGGTGCCGGGATAGACGGCGAGGGAAAGATCTTTCGGGCTATTCTGCATGGCTGTTCCTTGTTTGGTGGGAATGGGCATCAGGCGGACGGCTCTGGTAGGGGTCGGGCTGGTGTGATTGAAAGATCCAGAAGGCGGTATCGCCATAAGCGCGCTTATCGGTCAGTTTCAAGGTTGCAAATGTGTTCTCCAAGGTCTCGCCGGCTCGTTCTTCAGCGATCACCAGACCCTCCGGTGCCAGGACCTGGCTGTGGTCCAGGTCCTGCAGCGTGCGCCGGCAGAGGCCTTTGGCATAGGGCGGATCGAGGAAGATCAGGTCAAAAAGAGAAAATCCCTTGTGCTGGAATTGGCGTAAAGGCAAACCCCTTCGCAGGTCGTGCTGGAGCAGAGACAAACGCGGTTGAACGTCCGCAGGGGATGCTTCGGCCGGTGATTCTTCCGCTCCGGCGCAGGCCTGAATGTTTCTGGTGATCAAGTCCAGCGCCAGACGGCTGCTGTCGACGAACAGCACCCTTTTGGCGCCGCGGCTGAATGATTCGAGACCGAGAGCGCCGGTGCCGGCATACAGATCGAGGACAACGGCCTCCAGGGTGCGTTGACCGATAATATTGAACAACGCCTCCCGGGCGCGATCGGAAGTCGGTCGGATGACCAGGCTCTGCCCGGGTGGTGAAAGAAGTTTCCGACCTCTGGCAGATCCGCTGATGATTCTCAAGTGTTCTGAAATGGAGATGGGGTTGAATCTTGGCCGCCGTCAACACGACGATCCGGATCGCAGTACCGCAGCTCCGGATCGTCGCCTGCAGAGGTTGATCAAATGTATTCGGCTGTCAGTTTTTCCGCGATCTGGACGGCGTTGAGGGCGGCGCCCTTGAGGATATTGTCGGCGACAATCCAGAGGTTGATGCCGTTGGCGATCGAATCGTCTTCACGGATACGGCCGACGAGCGTCTCGAAATTGCCGGCACAATCGGTCGCCAGCGGATACAGGCCCTTCTTCGGTTCATCGACCAGCCTGACGCCGGGGGCGGTGGCGAGGAGCCGTTTCACTTCCTCGGCTGAGATCTTTGATCCGGTTTCGATATTGACCGACTCCGAGTGGCCGTAAAAAACGGGGACCCGGACCGTGGTCGCGGTCACGCCGATGGCCGGATCTTCGAAGATCTTACGGGTCTCGTTGACCATCTTCATCTCTTCCTTGGTATAGCCGTTGTCGAGGAAGGAGTCGATCTGGGGCAGGCAGTTGAAGGCGATCTGGTGCGGATACACCTTGACCTCCATGGGTTTGCCGGCGGCGTAGGCCATGATCTGGCTCTTCAGCTCGAGAATCGCCTTGGTCCCGGTGCCGGAAACCGCCTGGTAGGTCGAGACGACGATCCGTTTGATGCCGACCTTGTCGTAGATCGGTTTCAGGGCCACCAGCATCTGGATGGTGGAACAGTTGGGATTGGCGATGATCCCCCGTTTGGTATACCGGGCGATGGCATGGGGGTTGACTTCCGGAACGACGAGAGGGATCTCGGGGTCCATCCGGAAGGCGCTGGAGTTGTCAACGACGATGGCCCCGGCAGCCGCGGCGGCGGGGGCAAATTCCAGTGAACGGTCGCCGCCGGCGGAGAACAGGGCGATATCGATACCCTTGAAGGCATCCTTGGTCAGCAACTGCACCGGCAGCTGTTCGCCCCGAAAGGCGAGCTTCTTGCCGATGGAACGTTCGGAGGCGAGCAGCCTCAGCTCTTTTACCGGAAAATTCCTTCTTTCCAGCACGTCCAGCATGGCGCCGCCAACCGCTCCGGTGGCCCCGGCAACCGCGACCGCGTATTCTTTTTTCATCGCACTCATCTCTAGGTCCTCAAAAGGTAAAAACAACCTGTTGAACAGGAAGAAAACCGGTTTTCCAGGCAGCTACGCCCGGAAATCCAGGATGTATATCGGTAAATGATGCGGCCGACACGCAGCTGCCGTCTCGGTCGTTCATTTACAAACCGGGATCACTGAAAAATCACTGAACCATACAGTATACAGCGATACAAGGCAAAAATGTATCGGCAGGATTCAGGGGAGAAGACCCAGGACCGTCTCGCCGGCGATGACCTTCTGCCCCACCGCGACCTGGACGCTGGTCTCTTTCGGCAGGTAGAGGTCGACCCGGGAGCCGAACCGGATAAGGCCGATGCGCTGGCCGCGCCGAACCCGGTCTTTGGGTTCAAGCCAGCAGACGATCCTCCTGGCGATGAGACCAGCCACCTGGACGACGGCGATCTTGCTGCCGGCGGGCGTGGTCAGCAGCGTTGCACAGTATTCATTGCGCAGCGCTCCCTGGGCGGAATCGGCGGAGTAGAACATGCCGGGCACATGGAAGACCCGGTCGACATCGCCATCGCATGGCGCCCGGTTGACATGGACGTTGAAAATATTCATGAAGATCGAAATCTTATAGGCCTGGCCGCCGGTGAAGTTCTGATCCATGACGTCTTCGACCAGGATGACCTTGCCGTCCGCCGGGGATACCAGGGCATCGGCCCGTTCCGGGATAAAGCGTTCCGGATCCCTGAAGAAATAGAGGATGAAGGCGGTGGCGAGCAGGGCCAGCAGGGTTGGCCCGGTCAGACCGAGGCCGGCGAAGATCAGCGTCAGGAAGGCGGCAAAACCGATAAACGGGTAGCCTTCCCGGGCAACGGGCACTTTGGCTGCAAGCATGATACAGGTTTCTCCTGGGAGGTGAGTTCTCCGGCCGGCGTCAGCGGCGTTGCCGGCTGAAGGTTTGCGGTTGGCGAAGACTGGCGGAAAAATCGGGAGTGTGGGAAAATAGACGTTTCCGCAGCGGTTCCTCCGTCGAACGGGGCGAAGGAACCGCTGCAGGGATTATTTATTTTTTGAGGCCCTGGCCATGGCAATGGTCCCGGTGCGTACGATCTCCTTGATGCCGATCGGCCTCAGCAGATCGATGAGCGCCTGGATCTTGGAGGCCGACCCCGTGACTTCAACGGCATAGCTTCGGGAACTGACATCGACGACCTTGCCCCGGAAGATGTCGATCACCCGCAGGACCTCGGCGCGGGTCTGGGCCTCGGCCTTGATCCTGATCAGCACCATCTCCCGCTCGACGTATTCCTTCTCGCTGATGTCGGTGACCTTGATGACGTCGATCAGTTTGTGCAGCTGTTTGGTGATCTGTTCGATGATGGCGTTGTCGCCCTTGGTCACCAGGGTCAGGCAGGAGATGCCCGGATCGAGAGTTTCGGCGACACAAAGGCTTTCGATATTGAATCCCCTGCCGCTGAACAGGCCGGTTACCCGCGAGAGGACCCCCGGCTTATTTTGAAGAAGAACGGATAAGGTGTGTTTCATTGTTGTCCTGTATGCGTGACGGGTTATAAAAATCCTGCCGGTTATCGATGATTCGCCGGATCAGACGAGCAGCATCTCGGTCGTGGCCTTGCCTGCCGGTACCATCGGGTAGACATTCTCCTCGCGGGCGATGGAGAAATCCATGATGACGACGTTGTTGGTGGCCAGGGCCTTCTCGATGACGGGGACGACCTCGCTCTTCTTCGTGGCGCGCAGACCGAGTGCGCCATAGGCCTCGGCCAGCTTGACGAAGTCGGGGGTGATCTCCATCACCGTCGAGGCATAGCGTTTGTCATAGAACAGTTCCTGCCATTGCCGTACCATGCCGAGATAACTGTTGTTCAGGATCGCGATCTTGACCGGGCAGTTGTACTGTTTGGCGGTGGCCAGTTCCTGGATGTTCATCTGGATCGAACCATCGCCGGCGATATCGATGACCAGCTGGTCGGGAAAGGCCATCTGGGCGCCGATGGCGGCCGGCAGGCCGAAGCCCATCGTCCCGAGTCCGCCCGAAGTGACGAAATGGCGTGGCTTGTTGAACTTGAAGAACTGGGCCGTCCACATCTGGTTCTGCCCGACCTCGGTTGTAATGATGGCATTGCCGCCGGTCAGTTTGTCGAGCATCTCGACCACGTACTGGGGCTTGATCAACTCGCCTTCTTCCCTGTACGTCATGGGATACTTGGTATTCCACTCCCTGATTGTCTCCATCCAGGCCTCGTGCTGGGCGGCTTCCTCCTTCATGTTGATGCCGGGTTCCTTGGCGAACCAGCTGTTGATCGCGGTCAAGGCGTACTGGCAGTCGGCGACGATCGGGATGTCGACCTTGACGTTCTTGCTGATGGAGGTCGGATCGATATCGATGTGAATAATCTTGGCGTTACAGGCGAATTCCTCGAGTTTGCCGGTCACCCGGTCATCGAAACGGGCCCCGACGGCGATCAGCAGGTCGCTCTGGGCGACGGCCATGTTGGCGGTGTAACTGCCGTGCATGCCGAGCATCCCCATCGACAGCGGATGCGAGCCGGGGAAGGCGCCCAGGCCCATCAGGGTCATCGTTACCGGGATATTGAGGTTGATGGCGAGTTCCTCGAGGGCCTTGTGGGCATCGGAGAGGATGACACCGCCGCCGACGTAGAGCACCGGCTTCCTCGACTTGAGGATCTGCTTGCAGGCCTTGGCGATCTGGCCGATATGCGGCTCGTAGGTCGGTTGGTAGTTCTGCATCCGGATCGGCTTCTGTTCCGGATAGTTGACCTGGCCGGCCATCAGATCCTTCGGCAGATCAACCAGCACCGGACCGGGACGGCCGGTCCGGGCGATATAGAAGGCCTCGCGCAGAACCGGTACCAGATCGTCCTTGTTGCTGACGAGGTAATTGTGTTTGGTGCACGGGCGGGTGATGCCGACGATATCGACTTCCTGAAAGGCGTCGTTGCCGATCATAGAGCGCGGGACCTGCCCCGTCAGGATGACCATCGGGATCGAATCGCAGTAGGCGGTGGCGATGCCGGTCACACCGTTGGTCGCCCCCGGACCGGAGGTCAGCAGGGCCACGCCGACCTCGCCCGTTACCCGGCTGAACGAGTCGGCGGCATGCACCGCCCCCTGCTCGTGACGGACAAGGACGTTGGTGATGTCGGAATCCATCAGGGCATCGAACAGATCAATGACCGCCCCGCCCGGATAACCGAAGATTGTCTTGACGCCTTCTTCCTGGAGGCATTTGACGATTGCCTGTGAACCGGTCATTTTTACCATCAGTTCTTCCTCTTTCATGAATGTGAGCGCCAGGCGGAGTTACAGGGCCTGGGATACAGATGAATCATATATAAAACAAAAAATATATATTCGAAAAAATGATATGTCAATATGGATCAAAAATGATTGTTATTTCAAATATTGTCTGTTTGCGGAGAATTTTCAATACCTGATTCGGATGTGCTTTTATTTGGCATTTGAACGAATCGACAGATGATCGACCGGGGGATGGGCGACGGTCTCATTGTCAAGGATGCCGGATCTTCAGCGGGACGGCGTCGTTTCCTTCAGGAAAACATCCTTGACATCATCACCGGATCACGTATATTTCGATCAATGTGACTGCGGCAATCGCTGCTTGCGAACACTCACCCTTTAACGGACTGAAAGAAAATGCCTCTCCTTCACCTCGCTCTACCTCAGGGACTATACGTTGATGCCGTGGCAGGGTCGGAGGGATTGTAGTTCGCTAACAACACAAGACGATGACTTTCAAGGCCGCGGTTGATCCAACCGCGGCCTTTTTTTATTCCCAGATTTTGGGATTTTTCAAGGAGAACACGATGAAACCGGAAGCAGTGAAGAAATACCGCCCTTTTCCCCGAATCGATCTGGCCGATCGCACCTGGCCGTCTCAGACCATAACCAGGGCCCCGGTCTGGTGCAGCGTCGACCTGCGCGACGGCAACCAGGCCCTGATCCAGCCGATGAGCCTGACCAAGAAGCTGGAGATGTTCAAGCTGCTGGTCGATGCCGGCTTCAAAGAGATCGAGGTCGGTTTTCCATCGGCTTCGCAGGTTGAATATGACTTCACCCGCACCCTGATCGACCAGGGGCTGATACCGGACGGCGTCCTGATCCAGGTGCTGACCCAGGCGCGGCCGCACCTGATCGAAAAGACCTTCACCTCTCTCAAAGGGGCGAGGGAGGCCGTCGTCCATCTCTATAATTCCACTTCGGTCCTGCAGCGGCGGACGGTTTTCAAGATGAACCGGAAGGAAATCATCGCCCTGGCGGTCGAAGGGGCGAGGCTCATCAAGGAGGAGGAGACGAAATACCCGGAGACCCATTTCCGTTACGAGTATTCGCCGGAGAGCTTTACCGGCACCGAACTGGATTTCGCCCTGGAGATCTGCGAGGCGGTGATGGATGTCTGGCAGCCGACCCCGGACGAGCCGGTGATCATCAACCTGCCGGCGACGGTCGAACTGGCCAGCCCCAATGTCTATGCCGACCAGATCGAGTGGTTCAGCCGCAGCGTCTCGCGGCGTGATGCGATCATCCTCAGCCTGCATGCCCACAACGATCGCGGCTGCGCCGTCGCCGCCACCGAACTTGGTCTGCTGGCCGGCGGGCAGCGCGTCGAAGGCACCCTGTTCGGCAACGGCGAGCGGACCGGCAACGTCGACATCATCACCCTGGCCTTGAACATGTTCACCCAGGGGATCGATCCCGGTCTCGATCTGCACGATATCAATCAGCTGGTGGAGGTCTATGAGCGGGTCACCCATCTGCCGGTCCACCCGCGGCACCCCTATGCCGGCGAACTGGTCTATACCGCCTTCTCCGGATCACACCAGGATGCGATCAACAAAGGCATGACGATGTACGAAGCGGCTGAAACCGGCCTGTGGGAGGTCCCCTACCTGACGATCGATCCCACCGATGTCGGGCGGACCTACGAGTCGATCATCCGGATCAACAGCCAGTCCGGCAAGGGCGGAATCGCCTTTGTCATGGACAAGGAATTCGGCTTCAAACTGCCGAAGGAAATGCATCCGGAGTTCGGCGCGATCATCCAGGATCTCACCGAAAAGGAAGGACGGGAACTGCAGCCGCAGGAAATCTACGACTCCTTCGAGAAGGTCTACCTGTCGGTGTCGCAGCCTTTCGCCCTGAAAGGATTCAACACGGTCAAGCGGCATTTCGACAGCGTCGACAAGTCCTCGTTCGCCGATGTCGAGATCAACCTGCTGGTCGATGGCGTCGAACGGACGCTCCATGCCTCCGGTAACGGCCCGCTCGATGCCTTCTGCGCGGCGATGAAGGCATCGGTGACCGGCGAGTTCACCCTCTGCAGCTATCATGAACATGCGCTGGGCGGCGGACAGAGCGCGACGGCGGCGGCCTATATCGAGATCGAGGACGCCGACGGCAACCGCTTCTGGGGGGTCGGGGTCGATACCGATATCATCGTTGCTTCGATCAAGGCGGTCATGAGCGCGCTGAACCGGTCGTACCGGAAATGATCGCTGACGGAAGGGGGAATTCCGGTGCGGCGGATTTGAGATAAAATAACTTGATTTGCCGGAGAATTCTGCTACAGCTTCAACTCGAATTCCCCTTCGACACGATGAGCCTTCGTGCCTCAGTCCGTCGAGGCACTGTGTCGAATCGGGCGGTGCGGCAGCGATTTGGCGATGGCGTGATTGCCAACCGTGCCGTGAACCCTGCCACCGGCCAGCTCGACAAAAAGGCTGCCTGGCCTCAACTGTAGTAAATTACAATACATCTCCATGACCTTACTGACCGCAAAACGCATACTGGTAACCGGCGGGGCCGGCTTTCTCGGCTCCCATCTCTGCGAGCGCCTGCTCAACGATGGCCATGATGTTCTCTGTGTCGACAATTACTTCACCGGCAACAAGAACAACATCCTGCACCTGCTCGACAATCCCCATTTCGAGCTCATGCGCCACGACATCACCTTTCCACTGTATGTCGAGGTTGACGAGATTTACAACCTGGCATGTCCGGCCTCTCCGATCCATTATCAGCACGATCCGGTGCAGACCACCAAGACCTGCGTCCACGGCGCCATCAACATGCTCGGCCTGGCGAAGCGGGTCGGCGCCAAGATCTTTCAGGCCTCGACCAGCGAGGTCTACGGCGACCCCAACGTCCACCCGCAGCCGGAGAGTTACTGGGGCCACGTCAACCCGACCGGCACCCGCTCCTGTTACGACGAGGGCAAGCGCTGCGCCGAGACCCTGTTCTTCGATTATTACCGCCAGCATAAGCTGCGGATCAAGGTGGGGCGGATCTTCAACACCTATGGTCCGCGGATGCACCCCAACGACGGCCGGGTGGTCTCCAACTTCATCGTCCAGGCCTTGCAGGACCAGCCGATCACGATCTACGGCGACGGTTCACAGACCCGTTCCTTCTGCTATGTCGACAACCTCATCGAGGCCTTTGTCCGTCTGATGGACACTGATGATGGGTTCCTCGGCCCGGTCAATCTCGGCAACCCGGTCGAGTTCACGATCAGGCAGCTGGCCGAGCAGGTCATCGCGTTGACCGGTTCCAGGTCCGAGCTGGTCCACAAACCGCTGCCTGCCGACGATCCGATGCAGCGCAAGCCGGACATCACCCTGGCCCGGGAGAAGTTGGGCTGGAATCCGGATATCCAGCTGCAGGACGGGTTGGTGAAGACGATCGCCTATTTCAGAAACCTGCTGTCCTAGCAGGTCGAATCAATGATCCCCCCGGAGGCAGGGCCTGCCGAAGCCTCCGGGGATCTCCCCTCCTGCATCACGCCCCCGGCCTCGGCTCGCCTGCCTGCCGGCCTGGCTACCAGCCCTTGGTAGCCATGATCTTTCTGATCATCTCCTCGTTCTTTTTCTCGACGATCAACATCTTTCTGGCCTGAGCGGTCTTGATCTTTTCCGTCAAGGCGTTGATGTCGGCCGGTTTTTCGAGGAGATCGAGGGCGCCGAGCTTCATCGCCTCGATACCCTGCTTGATCGTGGCATGGCCGGTCAGCAGGATGACCTGGAGATCGGGATTCTTTTCCTTGAGGATCTTCAGGGCTTCGATACCGTCCATTTCCGGCATTGCCAGGTCCAGGATGACGGCGTCAAAGGAGCCGGCGGTGACCTTCTCCAGCCCTTCTTTGGCCGAGGACGCGGTCGTCACCTGCATGTCCCTCGCCTTCATCCGCTCGGACATCGCCGACAGGAAATCAACCTCATCATCGATCAACAGAATTTTTTCAGACATATCGTTCCCCTTTGTGGTGGTTTGCCTTTTCTTCTGCCATACCGCAATAATCCAATCATGCCAGAGACAAGGTCAGGGTGTGTCCGGCCGGATCGGTCGTCATCTCGGCCCCGAGGGCGGCAAGGATCGCCTCGATTCCGGCGGCATTCGGCACTGCCAAGGTCTCGCCGAGACCGTCGATGCCGGCGATATGCAGCCGGATGGCCGAAGCGGTCTTTTCCGGGGTCAGGGTCAGGGTCCGGCCGGAGCCGGTTGCGGCGATCGCCAGTTCGAGACAGAGCCAGACCAGGTTTTCGAGCAGAAAGGGATTGCAGGTGAGATGGATCGGCTGGGCCGGCGCCGTCGTTTCGAGGGAGATCCTGCCCATGGCCGCCTTCCTCGCCGCCAGGTTGGCCACCAGTACAACCAGGTCGTGGAGATCGACCTGGCACTCGAACTGATCGACACTGTGGGCGAAACGGTTCATGTTCTTGAGGATTTCGTCGGCGCGATGGATTTGCTTGGTGAAATTCTGAACCGTCCGGTCAAGCCTGTCGGGATCGATAGGGGACCCCCGTCGCGCGGCAAACGTCAGATCTTCGAGCAACCCTGCGTTTTCGTTGATGATCGCCAGAACGTTCTTCAATTCATGGGAGATGGAGGCGGAAACCTTGCCGAAAAACTGCAGTCCCGACCCACCGATACTGTCGTACTGTACGGTCATGGGCTTACTTTGCCTCCAAGGCATTTTTGATCCTGGTGACCAGGATGTCGATATTGATCGGTTTCACCAGGTAACCACTGGCCTCCGAGGATCCGGCGCGATAATCCTCCTCCGAGCCGTGGCCGGTCAGGAAGATGTACTTCATCCCCGGGCACTGTTTTTCCAGCATCCCCTTCAACTCGATACCGCTGATGCCGGGCATCTTCATGTCGAGGACCGCCAGGTCATAGGGTTTTCGGGCGGCGAGTTCGATGGCATCGGCAGCCTTGGTGGCGTAGTCGACCTCCATGTTTCTGAATGACAGGCGCTCGGCCAGGGTGGAGACGAATTCCGTTTCGTCATCGACAAGTAGGATGCGCATGATTATTTCTCCGCTTTTTGAGGGGGTTGCAGGGGCAAATTGATGAAAAAGGTCGTGCCCGCTCCCTTCGTGCTGGCAACTTTGATTTTGCCGCCCAGTTCCTGGACCAGGCCGTAGGTGATCGACAGGCCGAGCCCGGTGCCGCCTGTCTTGGTTTTGGTTGAGTAGAACGGTTCGTAGATCTTGCCAAGTTCCTCCTCGGTCATGCCGCAGCCGTTGTCGGCGATACCGACGACGATATGTCCCGGAGACTCGGGTTGTACGGTGATATCGAGTTTGCCGCCGACGCTCATCGCCGAGAAAGCATTGTTGACGATATTGAGGATGATCTGTTGCAGTTTGCCGCGGTCGCACTGGAACTCCGGTATATTCGGGGCGACATCAACCTTGACCGTGATGTTGCGGTATTCCGCCTCCTTGTGGAGAAAACTGAGGACCTCGTTGATGACTGTGCCGATGTTGATCGATTCGAGAGTGACCTCCATGTGACGGGCGAAGCCGAGCAGGCGTTTGGTGATGATGCCGCAGCGTTCGACCGAGGAGAGGACCGAATCGATCAGGCCGACGATCCTGGTGTCGGCCGCGTAGGTGTCGGTGTAGGTGAACAGGTCCTTGATCAGCCCCGCTTTTTCGTTGATGATCGCCAGCGGGTTGTTGATTTCGTGGGCCACCCCGGCTGCCAGCCGGCCGATAGAGGCCAGCTTGTTGGAATATTCCATCTCATGCAGGACCATCAGACGGCGTTGATCGGCAAGGTACATGTTGTTGACCAGATAGGTCGAAAAGGCGAAGATGACGAGAATAATGACGGAAATGCTGACTGCCAGGAACAGTATAAGCTTCAAACGGGTCTGATGCCAGGACTGCATCATGTCGTTCTTATGCTTGATGATCATCAGGATAAACGGCGAATCGGGGATATAGGACGAACAGACGATGACCGGTTCCCCCTGTTCGTTTTTGTCTTCCCTGATTTCGGTGTTGTCTGAATACTCCGGGATGGCGTAGGAAATTTTCTCGAAAATGCCTTGCTGGTAGCGGGTCGGGGTCTGGATGATCCCTTCGCGGTTGACGAGAAGGGCGTCGCCGCGACCGCCCAGTTCCAGTGTGGTCAACAGTTCGTTGAACTGCACGGTGTCGAGGGCGGTGCGCAGAATGTAGCTGGAGCCGTCGGGCAGGGTGTGCTTGACGGCGATCACCAGATGCGGCACCTTGCGGAAGCCGAGGAATACGTCGCTGATATGGAAGCCTTTCTCCTGAATCTCGGAGCACCAGGCCTGATCACTGTAATCCTTGCCCTGGAGGGAGTACGGTCCGACATAGGTCGTCTGTACGCCGTCCTTGTTGATCACCCCGAGGTCGACAAAGCCGCCGTAGCTCTCGCGCAGGTTGTCGAGGAGGATGGTCAGTTTCGCCGGATCGGTCAACTCCGCGTACGACCTGTCGCGGACGACGAAGGTCAGGGCGGCCAGCCGTTCGCTGAGGAAGGAGGAAATGGCGCGCTTGGTATTCGAGCCGACCCGCAGGGTCCGGAGCAGGTTTTCCGACTCGATCGACTGCTGGGTGACGTTGTAATCGATGGCGGTAATGAGAACCAGCGGGACCAGGGTGACGATCGAGGTCAGCAGCAGCGCCCATTGCCAGATCCTGCTGTAGTTGAACATCTGGCGGAAGGGGCCGGTGGTGATGTTCCGGCTCTGGAGGAAGTCGGGTTTGATGCGATCGATGAGCGTCATGCGCGCCTCTGGCCTCTGCGGATCAGGGAGGAACACCGGCCCGTTGGCAAACCGGCGTTCCTCAATCGTTTAACGACGGTTTTTCTTGCTGTGGACCTTTTCGTTGGCCTTGATCAGGGTCTGGCTGAGCAACTGGATGTCGACCGGTTTCTGGAGGAAGGCGAAGGCCCCCAGTTCCATGCAGATATCCTTGTCCTTCTCGGTACCATGACCGGTAAGGACGATGACCTCGATGTCGGGGTTCGTCGCTTTGACCTGGCGCAGGACCTCGATGCCGTCGATGCCCGGCATCTTCAAATCGAGGATCATGACTTCGGGTTCCTCGTCCTGGATCATGGTCAGGGCCGATTCGCCGTCGTAGGCCACCGCCGAGCCCATGTCACGCATGATCAGCCGTTCGGAGAGGGTCTGGACGAAATCCCGCTCGTCGTCGACGAGAAGAACCTTGGACGGCACCTCGAAGTCGTATCTGCGATAGATATCGGGCTGGTAGAAATTTTCGCCGATCCTCGTGACGGCCCCGGTAACCCCCGGCACCTTTTCGACGATCGATTTGAGTTCCTCTTCGAGGCGCGACAGCATCAGGACATTCTTGTTGATGGTGAGGGTGATCTGCCCCTTGCGGGCGTCGACCCCGACATTGTGCCCCTCCTGGGCCAGTTTGACCTCGACCTGGGCGGCAAGCAGAAAGTCATCGAGGATATCCAGGGAATGCGGGGTCCTGGTGACGACGTCGCTCTTCGCCTTGTCGATGATCAGCGCCGCGGCATCGGCGGCACTGGTCTTGTCCATCGGCACCACGATGTCGTAGAGGGTCGAGGCCCATGGGTCGTCGCCCCGGTCCAGCATCTTCAGGAGAGCGGCGAGGTCTTCGTCCTGCTGGCGGATGTGCTGCAGCGCCGCCTTCTCCGACAGACCCTGCCGCTGCATCGCCTCGGTGAGGCGGTATTTGATCTCGGCCACCAGGCACACCCTGAGGATGTGCGTGATCTTTTCCGGGATCAGAAAACTCACCGGCCCGGCGATCAGCAGCTGGTCGTCCTTCAGAATATGGGCGAGGGCCAGGCGCAGGTGGGCGATCGAGCGTTCCTTTTCATGGGTGAAGCGGTTGAAGACCGAGGTTTTGGCGGAGAAGGCGGCCATGATCTTGGCCTCGCTCATCCCCGACGACTTGCCGGCCAAGGCCGTGATCTCGTTGACATCGACCGTGCGGTAACCGGATGTGGCGGACACTTCCTTGATGACCTCTGACTTGTTGCTGAACGCAGCCCCGACTAGAGTTATGACAGACATACAATCTCCTTGATTTGCGCGGTATTAGGCAATGTAGCAGACATTGGTGAGCGGACACTGGCTCTCTTCCGATTTCCTGTGGGCCGATTCATGCACCGCACAGATGGCCTTTTCCATCGTCGAATAGATATGGTCCCGGCCGATCTTCTCGATCAGATAGGTCCTCTCGAGGACCTCCATGACCGTCTCGTTGACGCCGCTGAAGGAGATATCCATGCCGGCGCTCCTGACGTTTGCCACGACCAATGATAGCACTTCCTCGCCGGAGGCATCAATGTCATTCATGCCGTTGGCGACGATCACGATGTGTTTGAGGTCCTTCTTGTTCTCCATCCGGGCGGAGATCTGGTCCTCGAGGTAGCTGGCGTTGGCGAAGAACAGCGGCCCGTCGAAACGGATCATGTCGATGTACTGGCATTGCCTGAGACCGTGGACCACCGAATCGCGCAGGGACTCATCTTCAAAACGGGAGAGGGAGGTGACGGTCGGGCGCATGCTCTTGTACAGGAAGACGGCGAGTGAAAGGCCGACGCCGATCATGATGCCCTTGTCGAGATGCGGGGCGAAGGCCAGGGTCATCAGGAAGGAGATGACGGAGATGATCCCGTCGTAGCGCTTGGCCTTCCAGGCGTGAATGAAACCGGAGGCGTTGATCAGACCGATGACCGCCATCATGATGACCGCCGCCAGCACCGACTGGGGCAGATGATAGAGCAGCGGGGTGAAGAAGAGGAGGACGAGGGCGACGGTGGCGCTGGTGAAGAGGCTGGACAACCCGGTCATCGCCCCGGACTGGAGGTTGACGGCGGAACGCGAGAAGGAGCCGGACACCGGGTAGGCGTTGCTCATCGACCCGAGGATGTTGGCGAGCCCCTGGCCGATCAGTTCCTGGTTCGGGTCGAGCCGCTGGCCGGTCTTGGCGGCCATCGCCTTGGCGATCGAAATGGCCTCCATGAAGCCGAGCAGCGAGATGATGACGGCGCTGGCCAGCAGATGCGAAATCGCCCGCATGTCAATCGCGGGTACCGACAGGGACGGCAGCCCCTTCGGGATGTCGCCGACGACGGCGCCGCCGCCCATCATCTTCAATTCGGCGGTCTGGAGCGGCTTGTTGCCGACCTTGATCCGCCAGGTCCGGCCGTCGTCGCCGGCACCGTCCGGCAGCTCGCCCGCCAGGTGGAAGGCGAGACTGCCGCCGTCCCCCGGCACGGCCTTAAACAGCAGGTCGCGCAGTTCCTTGCGCTGTTCGGCGGCCTTGTGACTGACTTCCCGGATTTCGAGCTGAATGCGGTTGCTCTCGTGCTCGGCGTTGAGGATCGCCATGTTGTCATGGGCCTTTCTGGCCTCGTCGAGGACCAGGGCGACATCCGTCTGTTTTTTCTCGAGGGCCGGCTTGGCCTCCATTGCCGCATTGAAGGCGGTGATCATCTCTTTGGCCTTTGGCGACTGGATGGTGTCGATCGCGGCGGTGGTGTCATGCTGGAAACCGGTGGCCCAGGCGATGACCGTGGTCAGGACGACGGCGACCAGGACGTTGGGGACCTTCGGCGCCATCTTCTTGAGAGCGAACATCAGGGTGAAGGCGCCGACGCCGAAGACCAGGGTCGGCCAGTGGGTATAGTGGAGAGCGCTCTTGCAGACCTCGATGATCGTCTCGTAGTGATGGGCCTTGCCGTCGACGTAGACCCCGAACATCTTCTCGAGCTGGGAGGTGGCGATGATGATCGCCCCGGCGTTGGTGAAGCCGTTGACGACCGGGTGGGACAGGAAGTTGACGACGAGTCCGAGGCGCAGGACACCGAGGAGGAACTGGAACACGCCGACGATCAGCGACAGCAGCAGGGCGTAACCGATATAGCCCTCGCTGCCGGCGGTGGCCAGGGGCGCCAGCGAGGCGGCGGTCATCAGCGACACGACCGCCACCGGCCCGGTGGAGAGCTGGCGGCTCGACCCGAAGAGGGCGGCGATCATCGGTGGCAGGAATGCCGCGTAGAGACCGTAATACGAAGGCATCCCGGCGAGCTGGGCATAGGCCATCGACTGCGGGATCAGGACGAGGGCCACCGTCAGACCGGAGAGGAGATCTGCCCGGAAGCTGCCGGAGTTGTACCCCTTCAACCAACTGAGGAACGGAAAGATTTTTGTCAGCATTCACTCCACCTATTCTATTGTTTATTTTCAACCATTCTACGGCAGGAAGCGATGAGCTCGCCGTAGAGAGCGCCTGCATTGTACAGGTTGTTGCTTTCCAGCTGGATGATGCCGTCGACCATGGCGAGGATGATCAGGGCCGTCTTCCGGGTCGACAGGCCCCGGCTGATCGAGCCGTCCTGCTGGCCGAGATTGAGGGCTTTCTCGAAGATGTCGACGAGACAGGTGTAGATGTCTTCGAGGTATTTCCGGCAGATCGGATTGACCACTGCCAGTTCGTAGGTGTAATGGCGCCGCAGCAGGAGAAACCATTCCCGGTTGGCGGTGGCGAGGTGCAGATGGGAGGCGACGGCGCCGAGCAGCATCTCGAGCCCCGAGGGGAACTGCTCTCCCTGGAAGTAGTGGGAGAATTCCTTGACGATACCGGTCTTGACGCTCTCGAGGACGGAAACGAAAAGATCTTCCTTCGTTTTGAAGTGGTAGAAGATCGTCGCCCCGGCGATGTCGGCCATGCTGGCGACCTCGGCCATCGAGGTGTTGGTGAATCCCTTGCTGGCGAACAGGATCGTCGCCATCGACAGGATTGTGCTTTTCTTTGATCTCTTCGGCATCTTGACTGTTCTCACCTCTAAACTGACTGATCAGTCAGTTAGTACAATATGTGGTTTCCGCCGTCAAGAACTTATTTTGCTCCGATTGAAATTTGCCAACGACCGGGTCTGACGTCGGCCATTTTTCAAAACATGTTTTGAAATATATACTTATGGGAATAGCCGGGGAATTCCTGTATACTCCGTGCGCTCGTTCCGGCAGCTATTTAGGCCTGTGCCGGAGGGCTCCATAACCCGAACTCCCTGGTTGCGCATGGCCATTGTCTCCATCATCGTCCCCACCCTGAACGAAGCCGGCAATATCGATCCGTTGCTGGAGCGGATATTCAAAGTCCGTGACATGCACGCCATCGATCTCGAGGTCGTCTTTGTCGATGACCAGTCGACTGACGGCACAAGTGACGAGATCATGGCGTGGCAGGCAGACTATCCCGTCCGTCTGGTGCGGCGCGAATTTGATGACGGGCTGGCCGGAGCGGTCATGGCCGGGGCCAGGGCCGCCGCAGGTGAATACGTGGTGGTGATGGATGCCGATCTCAGCCATCCGCCGGAGGCCATTCCCGACCTGATCGCGCCGCTCCTTGCCGACAGCCACGATATGACGATCGGCAGCCGCTACGTCGAAGGCGGGTCGATCCCGGGATGGCCGCTGTCGCGGAAGATCTCGTCGAAGCTGGCGACCGTGCCCGCCCGGCTGTTTACCGATGTCAGCGACCCGATGGCCGGTCTCTTCGCCGTGCGTCGGCAACGGCTGGCCGGCCTCAGCCGCCAGGTCAGCGGCTTCAAGATCGGTTTCGAACTGCTGGCGACCGCCGAGGTCGACCTGCGGGTGACTGAAGTGCCGATCACCTTTCACGATCGCCACCAGGGCACATCGAAGATGAATGCGGCGGTCATCGGGGACTATCTCCGGCAACTGCTGCAGCTGGGCGGCGTCCGCCTGCTGCCGGCGCCGGGCGCAGGGCTGTGGCTCGCTCTCGCCATGCTGCTGGGAGTCGCCACCGATTACCCGCTGCTCCACGTCCTGCTCCAGCGGGGGGTGCCGTTCGGCAGCGCCCATGTCCTCAGTGGTCTCGGCGCCGCAGCCGTCGTGTTCCTCGCCCTGCTGGCCACAACCCGTGGTGCGGCCGGCGCCGTCCTTGCGTCTGACCATGGCGGGAGGCGCCGGATTCTGGGGCGTCGTCCTGCTCGTCGTCCTGCTGCGCGGCGGGATCATCGGGCTGCTCCACCGCCACGGCGGATGGGACGATCAGGGCCTGGCCGTGGTTGCCGTTCTGTTCGGCGCCGTCGCCGGCTATCTCGGCAATATGATCTTCATCTTCCCCGGGGAGCAGAGGCGGATCAGCCTCGAGCTGCAATGGCGCTGCCTCGGGCTGGCGGTGGCTGCGGTTCTCTTCCTGGTGCGGCTGATCTATGCCGGTCAGCTGGAACTGCTCGAGGAGGAGGCATACTACTGGAACTACGCCCGCCACCTCGATATCGGCTATCTCGACCATCCGCCGATGATCGCCGTCCTGATCCGGCTCGGTACCGCGATCTTCGGCGATTCCGAATTCGGGGTCCGGGCCGGCGCCCTCTGTACCTGGCTGGTCGGGGCCTGGTTTGCGTATCGCTACGCCTGCCGCTCCCTGGATCGGACCATCGCCTTCCGCACCGTGTTCCTCTATTCAATCCTGCCGTTTTTCTTCTGGACCGGCCTGGTGATGACCCCCGATGCACCGCTGGCGGCCTGCTGGGCGGCCGTCGTGTTTTTCCTGCACCGGGCGCTGATCGGCGGCGACAACAAGGCCTGGCGGTGGATCGGGCTCTGGCTCGGCCTGGGGATGCTGTCGAAATACACCATACTCCTGCTGGGACCGGCGACGGTACTATTCATGCTCCTTGACCGCCGTGCCCGCGCCTGGTTCCGCCGCCCCCAGCCCTATCTGGCGGCCCTGCTGGCGCTGCTGGTCTTTTCGCCGGTGATCCTCTGGAACCTCCGCCACGACTGGGCCTCCTTCGCCTTTCAGAGCCAGGGGCGGGTCAACGAGGTCGCGATGTTCAGCGCCGACGCCTTGTTCGGCGCCATTGTCCTCCTCATCACCCCGCTCGGTCTGGTCGCCCTGGGGCATTTTCTTCTCCACGGCCGCTCCATGCTCGGCCGCTTTCTGGCCGATACCGGTCGGGCGGCGGAGAGGGAGTACCGCTTCATCCTGTGCATGGT
Organism: uncultured delta proteobacterium; assembly: GCA_963847035.1. Lineage (GTDB taxonomy): Bacteria > Desulfobacterota > Desulfobulbia > Desulfobulbales > Desulfocapsaceae > Desulfoprunum. The sequence goes on from CAWJYH010000003.1 coordinate 286,085, forward strand.
CCTCCTGCCGCTGGCGGTCTTCCTGTTCTTCAGCCTGTTCCGGGAGGTGAAGCTCAACTGGACCGGGCCGCTATGGCTCGCGTTCCTGCCCGCCATGGCGCTGACGATGCGGGACCTGGGCCGGCGGGTGGCGGCGGAGCGGTTCGTCCGTGTCATGCGGCGGCTGTGGCCGGCGACCGCCCTCATCGTCATGCTGGTGACCCTGGCCGGACTCCACTACTTCAGCCTCGGTCTGCCCGGCGTTCCGGGTTTCCGCGGGCCGTTCATGATGGGCTGGCGGCAACTGGCCGCCGAGGTCGACAGGATTGTCGACCGGGTGGAGCACAAGACCGGCGCCACCCCGCTCGTCGTCGGGATGGATCCGTATCCGATCGCCAGCGCTCTGACCTTCTATCGCCGCGATATTGGAAGCGATGATGCCGGACGGCAAGGGGATGTCGCGGCCGGTGGCGACACCCTCGCCTGGCATGTCTTCGGGTGGAAGGGGTTGATGTATGCATTCTGGTTCCCGCCCGCCGGTCTCGAGGGCAGGGACATGCTGCTGGTCGCCAAGGACCGGGAGCCTATGCGCAACGCCTATTTTCAACGGTATGTGACCAAGGTGCACAACGTCAGGCAGATCCCGGTCGACAAAAACGGGGTGCCGCTGACGATCTACCATTACCGCCTGGTTCGGGGCTACCATCACCGGCCCGATCCGTTCTGAGGCCCAGCGCCGTTGGGGCCTACCCCGATGTCCCTTCACTGCCCCCGCCACGGGCCAGATTGCGCGGGTCGAGCAGCCGGCGCAGCAGAGCCGGCGGCAGATCGGTCTCGGCGAGGGCCACCTCGAGGATCGGTTTATCCTGCTGCATCGCCAGCTTCGCCAGTTCGGCGGCCTTGATATATCCGATCTGCGGTGTCAGCGCCGTCACCAGGATGGGATTGCGGGACAGCGCCCGGTCGCAGGCCTCGATGTTGACCCGCAGACCGTCGATGGCTTTTTCGGCGAGGGAGCGGGCGCTGCCGACCAGCAGGTCGACGGACTCGAGCAGGTCGGTGGCCACCAGCGGCAACATCGTGTTGAGCTGGAAGTTGCCGGACTGGCCGGCCAGGGTGATGACGGCGTCATGGCCGATGACCTGCGCCGCGGCCATGCAGACCGCCTCGGGAATCACCGGATTGACCTTGGCCGGCATGATGCTTGATCCCGGCTGCAGCGCCGGCAGGGTGATCTCGCCGATTCCGGCCAGCGGTCCGGAATTCATCCACCGCAGGTCGTTCGCGATTTTCATCAGCACCACGGCGACCGTCTTCAGGTGACCGGAGGCCTCGACGGCGGTATCGAGGCTGCTCAGTCCCTTGAACAGGGAGGGGGCGGAGGTGCAGGGCAGGGCCGTAAGCTCCGCCAGCCGGGCGACCGCTCCGGCGGCAAAATCGGGGTGGCAGTTGACGCCGCTGCCGACCGCCGTTCCTCCGAGGGGCAGACGGAGGAGGCGGGGGAGGACGTCGGCCAGGCGCTCCCGGCACTCGTCGATCTGTACCGCCCAGGCCTCCATCTCGTCGTGCAGGTAGACCGGCAGGGCATCCATCAGGTGGGTGCGGCCGGTCTTGATAACCTCGTTGTACTCTTGTGCCTTCCGTCGAATGGTCTCAGCGAGCCGGCTCAGGGCGGGATCAAGGAGGAACTTCAGCCCTTCCGCCGTCGCCAGGTGCATCGCCGTCGGGAACACGTCGTTGGTGCTCTGGCCAAGGTTGACGTGGTCGTTGGGTGAGAGGATGATCCCGCGTTGTGCGGCGATGCCGCAGATGACCTCGTTGATGTTCATGTTGGTGCTGGTCCCGGACCCGGTCTGGTAGACCGATACCGGAAAATGGTCCTTGTAATGCTCCTTGGGCGATGTCACCGGCGGCATCCCGTATGGCCTCGCCGATATCCCTGTTCAGCAGGCCGAGGGCGGTGTTGGTCTCCGCGGCCGCCTGCTTGATTGTCGCCAGGGCCTTGAGGAACGGCCAGGGCAGCGGTTTCGGGGAGATGGTGAAATTGTCTACTGCTCTCTGGGTCTGGGGACCGTACAGGGCGTCGGCCGGGATCGATACGGCGCCCATGCTGTCGCGTTCCGTTCTATAGGTTGTGGTCGTCATAGCTGGCCTCCGGGAGATAGGACCATGAAGCTTCCTCGTTGACACGATGTCCGGAACATGGAACTGTTTTCCGCAAAGCTCGTGCAATGTTCGGCTCTAAGTCGTTGTATATAAATACCCGTAACAGTGCAGCGTCGTTACCGGCAGAAAAAGGGCCGTAACGAAATGAGTGAAGATGGAATGGTTGTTCCGTAACGGCTCTTAAACACTATAGCATCTTGCCCCCGGTGTCACTGGCGACACTGCTGAATTCGCCGGTTATGGAGTGACGTATGGTTGCATGGTTTCTGTCCCTGTCCCCGGTTGCCCAGGCCTTGGCCGCCACCTGTTTCACCTGGGCGATGACGGCCCTGGGGGCGGGGCTGGTGTTTTTTTTCCGGACGATCGACCGCAAGGTTCTCGATGGCATGCTCGGCTTTGCCGCCGGCGTGATGATCGCCGCCAGTTTCTGGTCGCTGCTGGCCCCGGCGATCGCGATGGTCGAGGCCGAGGGCGGGACGGCATGGCTGCCGGCAATGGTCGGATTTCTCTCCGGCGGCGCCTTCCTCTGGGGGGTCGACAAGATCCTGCCCCATATCCATCCCGGTTTTCCGGCCGGTGAAGGGCGGGAAGGGGTGAAGACCAGCTGGCAGCGCAGCGTCCTGCTGGTCCTGGCGATCACCCTGCATAATATCCCCGAGGGGCTGGCAGTCGGCGTCGCCTTCGGCGCGGTGGCGGCCGGGTATCCCGCAGCCAGCCTGGGAGCGGCGCTCGCCCTGGCGATCGGTATCGGGATCCAGAATCTGCCGGAGGGGGCCGCCGTTTCAGTGCCGCTGCGGCGGGAGGGTATGTCGCGACTGCGGAGTTTTGTTTACGGCCAGTTGTCGGGAGCGGTCGAACCAGTGGCGGGAGTGATCGGTGCGGTCGCCGTCATCGCCATGCGGCCCCTTCTGCCCTATGCCCTGTCGTTCGCGGCCGGGGCGATGATCTATGTCGTGGCGGAAGAGCTGATCCCGGAATCGCAGGCCGAAAAACATTCGGACGTCGCCACGATCGGGGTGATGCTCGGTTTTGCCCTGATGATGGGGCTCGATGTCGGCCTGGGGTAAGAATTCCGCCTGACTCGCCGTACCGCTCAGATGCCGCACATGCAGCCGCCGAGCCTGATGATCGGCTTGACTTCGGCGCAACAGGCCTGGATCGCGTCTTTGACCAGTTGGAGATCTTCGTTTTTGATCCGGAGGCTGTCCTCCCAATCAATGCCGAGATCGGTGATGATCAGATGGTTGCTGCAGCCGATCCCGGTCTTCTCCAGGATCTGGCGGCTGCACGCTGTTGCGCAGCCGTCGATGGCCACGATCATCCGAACCTTGCCGGCATCGGCGATCGCGGCTGCCAGACCGGCGGCGATGGCGGCAAAGCCGTACATCCTGCCGAAGCCTGCCGTCGTCAGCTCGACTGCTGCCTGATGGCTCAGCTGACCGACGCTGCAGGCCCCGGAGCACGGCAACAGCATGATGTCATCGGGTTGGATCGGGGAACAGGTGGTGGGCATACCTTTTTTTAACGGCGGCGGTGCAGTTGCGGCGACCGAGACAAGCCCCGGCTCGCCGGCATGGGCGGCTGTGTCAGCGAACCGCTCATGCCGGACGATATGTATCGCCGGCTCGATATCGTGTTCGGCCGGCCTCCGGGGTCTCCCGCTGCAAATGGAGTATCAGGCCTTCCACAGGCCGTGCAGGTTGCAGTAAGCGCGGACTTCCACCTTGGCGGCGGAGCAGGCGAAACGAGCGGACGGTTTATCGCCCGGTTTGAGGTTCTGGCGATAGACCATATCGCCGTCAACCAGTTCGATCCACTCGATATAATGTTCGGCAGTCATCGGATGATCGACGGAACCGACATTGACCTGCCAGAAACCATCCTGCTTCTGCAGGACCGGGACATGCTTTTCGACCGCCGCATCGGTGGTGTTCTCGGTCATTTTGGCCATCGGTTGGCCGCAGCACACCAGGGACCCGGCCCCGCCGGCAAGAATTTCAACGATATTTCCGCAGATCGAGCATTTGTAGACTTCCATTTTTTGAGCCATTGCATCCTCCAGATAGTGATGTTGAAAGTAAAAAACCCAACACCACTATACAGGAATGAAGGCGGTACTGTGAAGTAAAAAATAATATTGGTTCTCATTTTCCAATAAAACCCACCGGCGGGCCGTCGAACAAAGAGGCAATCTGCCCCATTTCCCTGTGGTTTTTCAGCAACCTTGTGGTTGACAACAGTGTTTAATTGTCTGATTGTTTCAATCAAGGTCTTTATTGTATGTTTTCATAATCATAAGGAGAATCTACATGAAACGAAGTGTTCAACGGATTGCTTTGACGGTTGCCAGCATCCTGCCGCTGGCCTGCGCTTCATCGTTGGTCGCGGCTGACTATGCCCATGAGGTCGAGGCCAAAAAAATGACCTTCGCCTGGACGGTGAACGGCAAGCAGCTCGACGTCAGGTTGCGTGCGGACACCACCGGGTGGGTCGCGATCGGATTCAATCCCACAAAGCGCATGCAGGGCGCCAACTATATCCTCGGGTATGTGAAGGACGGCAAGGTTGCGCTGGCAGATGATTTCGGCGATGCACCGACAGGGCACAAACCCGACGTCAAACTCGGCGGGACCGAGGACGTGACCGTGGTCGGTGGATCGGAAGAGAATGGCAGGACCACCATTGAATTCTCGATACCGCTGGCTTCCTCCGATGTCAATGACGGCACCATTGACAGCCAGGGTGAGACGGTGGTCCTGCTCGCCTATGGGCCGGACCGTGACAGCTTCAAGCTCAAGCATACATTCCGGACGACGATGAAGGTCAATCTCACCACCGGTGCGACGTCGGCACCGTAAAGAGGGTGGCCCGTGCGCTTGATACTCTGGACACTCTTCTTCGGCCTGACCCTGCTGCTGCACGCGGCAGGGGGAGGGCTTGGCTGGGCCCACGGCCCGCCGGTCGAGGCGGGGAAAAACTCCGCCGCGGCGGTCGAGACAGGGACCCATGATCACGAGACCACCCTGGCGCTGGCGGACGCCAAGGCGCCCAGGGAATGGGTCGAGGAGAAAACCGGTGCCTATCTGCCGCTGCAGCTTTCTTTCAGCGATGAAGACGGGAGACCGGTCAGCCTGGGCCAAATTGTCGACAAGCCCGTCCTGCTGTTGCCGGTCTACTACTACTGTGCCGCCTCCTGCAGCCGGAATCTCGCCAACCTGGCGGTTGCCCTCGGGCGGATGAAATCGTTGCCGGGTCGGGATTTCCGGGTCGTCGCCGTCAGCATCAACGACCGGGAAAGGAGCGAGGATGCCCGTCGGGCCAGGAAGACCTTCCTTAAACTCGCCGGCAGTCACATCCCGGAGGGGGAGTGGCGGTTTTTGACCGGTGACCGGGAGGCGATCGCCGCCCTCGCCGCCGCGATCGGCTTCCGCTTCGAACAGAGCCCCGACGGCACCTACATCCACCCTTCGGCGCTCGTGGCGGTGGCAAGAGACGGCAGGATCATCCGCTACGTCTATGGGGATTTCATCCCCGGCGATCTCGATATGGCGGTCCTTGATGCCGGTCGCAACACCCCGTCGCTCTCGGTCAAGCGCCTGCTCGACATCTGTTTCAATCGCGATCCCAATGCCAGCCAGGGGGTCGTGGTGGCGGTCAAGGTCGGGGTCCTGGCGGTATTCGGCGCCTTCGCGGCGGCAATCCTGCTGCTGTACCGGAAACGGAGCGGGGGACGCAAACGCGGTGCAGGGGAAAACGGAAGAGAGGCAGGATGAGACCATGACCGCAGCGCAATCGTATCTCGAGCAATCTTCGCCCCCCGGTCGCAGCGGCTGGAAGGCGTGGCTGTTGACCCACGACCACAAGCGACTTGGCCTGATGTACCTGTGGGCCATCCTTTTCTGGTTCGTACTGGCGGTCTTCCTCGGCCTGCTGATGCGGACCGAGCTGATGGGCAGCGGGGCGGACCATCATGGGGGCCGAGACCTATAGCTCGATGTTCACCCTGCATGGGGTGATCATGATCTTTTTCTTCGGCATCCCGGCCATTCCGGCGATATTCGGTAATTTTTTCCTGCCGATCCAGCTGGGCGCCGACGATGTCTTCTTCCCCCGGCTCAACCTCCTGTCCTGGTACCTGTTCATGTTCGGGGGAGGCTTTGCCGTCTTCTCCCTCTTTTTCGGCGACGGCTTTCCCGATACCGGCTGGACCTTCTACGTCCCCTTCAGCATCTCCAGTGCCGGCAATGTCTCGCTGACCGTCACCGCCGCCTTCATCCTCGGGATGTCGTCGATGCTGACCGGGCTGAATTTCGTCACCACCTTCCATCGGATGCGCCATAAAGGCATGGGGCTGATGAAGATCCCGCTGTTTACCTGGTCGCTGTATGCCACGGCCTGGGTGCAGATCCTGGCGACACCGGTGATCGCGATCACCTTCGTCCTGGTGGTGCTCGAGCGGCTGCTGGCGATCGGGCTGTTCGAGCCGGACAGGGGCGGCGATCCGCTCCTCTACCAGCACCTGTTCTGGATGTATTCCCACCCGGCGGTGTATATCATCATCCTGCCGGCGATGGGGGTCATTTCCGAGATCATCCCGGTCTTCTCCCGCAAGGCGATCTTCGGCTACAAGGGCATCGTCTATTCCTCGCTGGCCATCGCCATCGCCGGCTCCCTGGTCTGGGCCCACCACATGTACACCAGCGGCATGAGCGACGTCTCGGTGTTCGTCTTTTCGCTGCTGACCTTTCTCGTCGCCATTCCCTCGGCGGTCAAGGTGTTCTCCTGGGTGTCGACGATGTACAAGGGTTCGATCGCGATGTCGCCGCCGTTTTTTCTCTCCCTCTGCTTCATCTATCTCTTCACGGTCGGCGGGCTGACGGGGCTCGTCCTCGGCGCCGCCGGTACCGATATCCATGTCCACGACACCCAGTTCGTCGTCGCCCATTTTCACTTCGTGATGCTGGGCGGCACCGGCTTTGCGTTTTTCGCCGCCCTCCATTACTGGTGGCCGAAGATGTTCGGAGTTCTGTACCGCAACCGGCCTGCCTATGTCGGCGCCGTCGCGGCGGCGGTCGGGTTCGTCTTTCATTTCGTGCCGATGCTGATCCTCGGGATGCAGGGCATGCCGCGCCGCTACTACGATTATCTGCCCCAGTACGAGACGGGAAATTTTCTTGCCGGATTCGGCGCCTATCTGCTCGTCTTCGGCCTGCTGCTGATGCTGCTCAATCTGGTGCTCAGCCTCAGAGGTCCGCGGACCGCGCCGGCCAATCCCTGGGGCGGGACGACACTCGAATGGACGGTGCCTTCACCGCCGCCGATGGAGAATTTTACCGCTTCCCCGGAAATTAAAGATTTCCCTTACGACTTCAGTGAGATCGTTGCGAATTCGAAAAAATGACGGCAGGCACGACAGGGATATGATGGCTTCCACAAGCGACACGACCGGAGTCCGGATCGGGATGTGGATCTTCCTCTATTCGGAGATCATTCTCTTCGGCGGCCTTTTTGTCCTCTATGCCGTCTATCTCTATGAATATCCCGAGCTGTTCGCGCAGGGGGGCAAAGAGCTGAACCGGATCATCGGCTCCCTCAACACCGTGGTCCTGCTGGTCAGCAGCTGTACCGTCGCCGCCTCGATCACCGCCATCCAGCGGGGGAAGAAGGGACAGGCCATGGCCTGTCTGGCCTTTTCCATCTTCTGCGGCCTGGTCTTCGTGGTGAACAAGTATTTCGAGTGGGGGGCCAAGATTCACCACGATATCTATCCCAACTCCGCGACCCTGCAGGACGGCGAACCGGGGCTCAATATCTTTTTCGGTCTGTATTACGTCATCACCGGCCTGCACGGCCTGCATGTCATCATCGGCATGGTCCTGCTGTCGATCAGCCTGGTCCTTGTGCATGCGCGGCCGGATCACGGCCTCGCGCTACGCCGTGCTCGAGAATTCCGGCCTCTACTGGCATCTCGTCGATCTGATCTGGATCTTTGTCTTTCCATTGTTCTACCTGGTCCTCTAGGGCCGGAATCTCCGCGAGGGGGCATTGCCCATGGAGTCTAGCGAAGAACACAGACATATTGTCGGTTACGGCCAGCTGGCCGTGGTCCTGGCCCTGCTGCTGACGCTGACCGGGGTGACGGTGGCGGTGTCCTATATCGACCTCGGTTTCCTCAACGTGCCGGTGGCCTTGACCATCGCCACCCTCAAGGCCGCCCTCGTCCTCCTCTTTTTCATGCATCTGCGGTACGAGGGGCCGATCATCAGGTACTCGTTCATCACGACGGTCATGTTTCTGGCGATCATGATCGGTTTCACCTTCTGGGACGTGGCCTTCAGGTAAGGGAGAGCGGCACATGAGTCCGGCACACGACGTCGACCTGGCATTCTGGTACATCCTCGGTATTTCCCTGCTCCTGCTGTTCGGCATCACGGCGGTCATGGTGATCTTCGTCGTGCGCTATCGGCGCAGCCGCCATCCGGTGCCGGAGGATATCCGGGACAATCTCGCCCTCGAGATCGTGTGGACGGTCATTCCCACCCTGATCGCCCTGTCGATGTTCTACATGGGGTGGAAGTCCTATATCGGCCTGCGCACCGTGCCGGAGGGGGCGATGGAGGTCGAGGTGACGGCCCAGATGTTTTCCTGGATCTTCACCTACGACAACGGCCGGGAGAGCGAAAATGAGCTGGTGGTGCCCCTCGGCGAAGCGGTCAAGCTCAACGTCACTTCGGTGGACGTTCTCCACAGCCTCTACATCCCGGCCTTCCGGATCAAGATCGATGCCGTCCGCGGCATGACGACCTATGCCTGGTTTCGGGCCGATGAAGCGGGCGAGTATGATATCCAGTGCACCGAGTACTGCGGCACCGACCACTCGGCGATGACCGCCAGATTGAAGATCGTGCCGGAACAGGAATACCTGGCATGGCTGGAGGCGGAGGAGTGAGTACGGCTTCGGTCGGGCGGACGTCATGGGCCATCCCGGTCAAGCTTGGGGCCAGATGGCGTCTTGCCAAGGGGGGCCTCAGCCTGATGCTTGGCCTCACGTCGCTATTCGGTTTCCTGCTCGCCTCGCCTCCTGTCCCGCCGTCCCTGCTGGCTGGTCGGCGGCGTGGTGCTGCTGGCCGGAGGGGCGGCGTCGCTGAACAGCCTGCAGGAATGGCGCCAGGACCGCCTGCTGCGGCGGACGAAACACCGCCCTCTGCCCCAGGGGGAGCTGGTCCCCGCTCAGGCCCTGCGGCAGGCGGTGCTGCTGATCGGCTGCGGCCTGCTGCTGCTGTCGACCTGCCCCGGCCCGCTGCCGGTATCGCTCGGCCTGCTGGCGGTGGTGCTGTACAACGGCATCTATACCCCGCTCAAGGCCACAACGATGCTGGCGCTGGTCCCCGGGGCAGTGTGCGGCAGCCTCCCGGTGAGTCATCGGCTGGGTTGCCGGCGGCGGCCGCCCCGGGTCGCCGATCGCAGCCCTGGTGATGGCGCTGTTGGTCCTCTGGCAGATCCCGCACTTCTGGCTGCTGTCGCTCAGCTATTACGACGACTACGCCGGCGGGGCGCTCCCGCATCTGCTGCGGCACCTGTCGGAGTCGGCGGTGCGGCGGCTGCTCGTGCCCTGGGTTGCAGCCCTGGCGGCGGTGATGCTGCTCTTCACCCTGTTGCCGCTCGGCGTCGACGGGGTGTTCCGGGGTGTGACTTTCGTCATTGCGGCCACCCTGGTGCCGGTCTTCATCTTCCAGACCCTGCGCCGTCATCCGCCCGACTACAGGACCTTGTTCATCTTCCTCAATCTGACCTTTTTCTTTTTCATCCTGGTCGTCTGTGCCGCGAGAATATCGCTTGACCCTGGTGCCGGCCTCTGATCTACGACAATCAGGGCGGAAAAATCTGCTCGCAATACAACTGATCGTCGTTATTGTCTGTTGGAACACAATCCGGACCAGCCATCGATCACCAGCGGGAGGGTATTGCAATGGGAAAGAAAGACAAATGCTGCCACAAGTTCGAGAAAAAGGGCAAATGCTGCAAGGGATGTCCGCTGAAGGATGCCGTCGAAGCGGAGACCAAGGGCAAGAAAAAAGACAAGGATAAGAAAGACAAGAAAAAGAAGGACAAGAAAAAGAAATAAAGGTCCGGGCGCTGAGGTATGGCGTCCGGTTTTCTGGACGATCAACGGAAATGGAGGAAACTATGATCAGCGACAAGCTCAACGACGCCCTGAACGGTCAGATCAATGCCGAACTGTACTCGTCGTATCTGTATCTATCGATGTCGGCCTGGTTCAGTACCCGGAGTCTGCCCGGGTTCGCCACCTGGATGCGCTGCCAGGCCCAGGAAGAGCTGTTCCATGCGACCAAGATGTTCGACTACGTCAACGAACGGGGCGGGACAGTGGTTCTGGAGACGATCGCCAAGCCGGACGCCACCTGGGACTCGCCGCTGGCGGTGCTCAAGCAGGTGGCCAGGCACGAGGCCCACGTCACCCAACTGATCAACGACCTCGTCAATTGCGCCCTCGACGAGCGTGATCATGCCTCGAACATCTTCCTCCAGTGGTATGTCACCGAGCAGGTCGAGGAGGAGGCCAGCGTCGGCGAGGTTGTCAACAGGTTGAAGATGATCGGTAACGATTCGGCCGGAATGTTCGCCATGGATATGGAGATGGGCAAGCGGATCTTCACGCCGCCGGTCGCGGTCTGAGGCGGTGACGATCGACGTGGTTCAGGCCGCCGTCAGCAGCGGCGGCACACTTTTACACAGGGGATGAAGATGAGCATCGAGTGGGGATATTTTCGCGGCGGTTGAGTGTCCTGCCAGAAGGCCCGGGTGGCCCTTCAACAGGGCGGGATCACGGTTGAGGAAGAGGTGGATGCCAGGAAAACGGTGCTGCAGGGGGATGCGGCCTGGCAACTGGTGGCCGGGGCCGACAGGATCGTGGTGGCAACCGGCAAAAAGATCGAGGAGTTCGTACCGGCCAAGGCGGCGAAGGATGAAATCCTGGCCAAAATCACCGGTCGCACCGGCAACCTGCGGGCCCCGGCTCTACGCCGCGGCGGCACATTCTATATCGGCTACAACGACGCGCTGTACTCTCTGATTGCTTCTTGAACAGCCGGGGAGGAGGGCTGGACCTTCTCTCCCCGGCATCTTAAGCGGTGGTATCAGTCCGCCTTCCAGAAGGCTTCCTTTTCGGCACCGCACATCGGACAGACCCAACCGTCAGGCAGATTTTCCCAGGCAGTACCCGGATCGACGCCGTGTTCAACATCGCCTTCTGCCGGATCATAAATGTAGCCGCACGGACATTCCCATTTTTCCATGATTGTTTCCTCCCTGTAGGTTTATGGAGCGGATCAAAAGAAAATAATAATCATTCCTGACTATCTCTGATTATACCGAATAGAAATCGGATGTCAACAGGATAATGGAGGCCGTCCAGCCTCCCCCGGCAGCGAACGGCCGGCGTCGCCGGTCTTTCTCCAGGGCTGATGGCGGCCGGGGTTCAGTGGTGGCCGTTCTCTTCGTCCGTCGGCACGGGGTAACCGCTGCGCCGCAGGATCTCCTTCGATGGGACCAGGGCGGTGGCCGTGGCCGAAACGATGTTGCCGGCCACCCCGGGGCCGTCGCCGGCAACGAACAGTCCCCTGATCGCGGTTTCGAGGTGGTTGTCGGTCGTGATCTGGGTGGCGAAGAACTTGATCTCCGGGGCATACAGCAGGGTCTCGTCGTTGGCGACCCCGGGGATGACCTGGTTGAGCTGCTCGAGGCCGTCGACCAGATTGGTGAGGATCCGCTCCGGCAGGGCCATCGCGATATCGCCGCAGGTGACGTTCTTCAGGGTCGGGTCGATGTAGCTGTTGCGCACCCGGTTCCAGGTGGAGCGGCGGCCGCGGGTCAGGTCGCCGTAGCGCTGGAGGATCGGCTTGCCGCCGCCGATCAGGGTCGCCAGCCGGCCGATCGATTCGCCGTAGGCCTGGTTGTCCTCCACCGGGTCGGTCAGCACGACCTTCGACAGGAAGGCGAAGTTGGTGTTGTCGGACTTTTTGTCCATATAGGCGTGGCCGTTGACGCAGACGAAGTCCTGGTAGTTTTCCAGCGCCACATAGCCGCCGAGGTTGGTGCAGAAGGTGCGGGTCTGGTCGTCGTACTTGGTGGTGCGGACGAAGAAGGTCGGGTCGTAGATGATCGAACACAGATCCTCCATGATCTCGTTGTGGACCTCGACCCGCACCCCGACCTCGATCCCGCGCTGGGACACCTCGATCCCATGGCTGCGGGCGACCCCGCCGATCCATTCCGCCCCGACCCGTCCCGGGGCGAGGATGACGTTGGCCGCCTCGTAACTGCCGCGGTTGGTGACCACCCCGGTGACGGCGCCGCCGGCGACCACGACCTCGCGCACCTCTTCCGAGTGGTGGAAGGTCACGCCCCGATCGCGCACGTAGTCGGCCATGGCGGCGATATGGCCGGGCAGGTTGTCGCTGCCGAGATGCTTCTGCTTGATGATCAGCAGCTCGATCCCCTGTTTGCGCGCCTGCTTGCGGATCTCCTTGGCCTTCTCCATGTCGGTGGGGAAGACCTTGCCGTCCATGCCGAAGCGGTTGTAGATGCGCTCGGTCTCATCGATCAGCCGGATCGCCGCCGAGGTCTCCATGAACTGGGTCAGGTCGGTCTTGCCCAGTTTGTGGATGAAGTTGAGCTTGCCGTCGGAAAACAGCCCCGCCCCGCCGATACCGCAGAGGATGTTGCAGGGGCGGCACTTGATGCAGCCGTGGTCCTTGATCGGGCACTGGCGCTTCAACGGGGCCTTGCCCTTTTCGATCAACAGGACATCGAGCCGGCTGTGTTCGCTGAGGTAGTAGGCGGCGAAGAGGCCGGCCGGGCCTCCGCCGACGATGATGACGTCAAACTGCGTCTTGATTTTCTTCATCATTTCTCTTGGCGAGGGGCGGCCGGAGGTCAGGGTTGTTCCTGGACCGGTGCGGCCTTGTCCTTGGCCGGCGGAGTCTTTTCGTCGGCGGGCTTCGGCGGTTCGATCGTCGCCATGCCGAAGGCCAGCCGCACCTTGTTTTCGATCTCGGTGCACATCTCGGGATGGTCGGCGAGAAAACGCTTGGAGTTTTCCCGGCCCTGGCCGATCCGTTCGTCCTGGTAGGAGTACCAGGCCCCGCTCTTGTCGATGATCTCGTGCTCGGTGGCGAGGTCGAGGATGTCGCCGGCCTTCGAGATCCCCTCGCCGTAGACGATGTCGAACTCGGCCGTTTTGAACGGCGGCGCGACCTTGTTCTTCACGACCTTGACCTTGGTGCGGCTGCCGATGGCCTCGTCCCCCTGCTTGATCGTGGCGATCTTGCGGATATCGAGACGGAGCGAGGAATAGAACTTGAGGGCGTTGCCGCCGGTGGTGGTCTCGGGGTTGCCGAACATCACCCCGATCTTCATCCGGATCTGGTTGATGAAGATCAGGATGGTGTTGCTGCGGTTGAGGACGCCGGTGAACTTGCGCATCGCCTGGGACATCAGCCGGGCCTGGAGGCCGACATGGGCGTCGCCGACGTTGCCGTCGATCTCGGCGCGGGGGACCAGCGCCGCCACCGAGTCGATGACGATGACGTCGACGCCGCCGGAGCGGATCAGGATCTCGGCGATCTCCAGGGCCTGCTCGCCGAAGTCAGGCTGCGATACCAGCAGGTTGTCGACGTCGACCCCCAGCCTCTGGGCGTAGGCGGTGTCGAGGGCGTGCTCGGCGTCGATGAAGGCCGCCGCCCCGCCCCGTCTCTGGGCCTCGGCCACGACATGCAGGGCCAGCGTGGTCTTGCCCGACGATTCCGGCCCGTAGATCTCGGTGATCCGGCCCTTGGGAAAGCCGCCGACGCCGAGGGCGATATCGAGGCTGAGGGCGCCGCTCGGGATGACCGGGATCGGTTCCGTCACATGGGTGCCGAGGCGCATGATCGAGCCCTTGCCGAACTGGCGCTGGATCTGGTTGATCGCGTTGTCGACGCTCGTCGATCTGTCCTTGCCGCTCTGTGCTACCACCTGTTCCTTGCTGCTGCTTGCCGCCATGTTGTTCTCCACAATAATAGATTGAAAGGGATGAATTCCTACGGGGGTCATGCCCCGCTCTGCGCAGGAAGTCCCGATCGTAGCTGATGGTTCTTACCGATCATGTCCCGGTCGTCTGCAGCAGGTACTTCCGGACCAGGTCGAGCCCGGTCTGGGCCGTCATTTCCCGGATCTGCTGTCGATCGCCCTTGAACAGGAAGTGGGTGGCCCAGGTGCCCTCGGTCGTGGCGATGCCGATATAGACCGTGCCCACCGGCTTTTCTGCCGAACCGCCCCCGGGACCGGCGATCCCGGTCACCGACAGACCGATGTCGGCCCCGGTGCGGTTGCGGATACCGCCGGCCATCGCTTCGGCGGTCTCGCGGCTGACGGCTCCATACACCTCGAGGAGATCTTCGGGGACATCGAGAAACCGGGTTTTCAGTTCGTTGGCGTAGGCGACCACCCCGCCGAGGAAATAGTTCGAACTGCCGGCGATCGTCGTCAATTTTTTCGAGATCAGGCCGCCGGTGCAGGATTCGGCCACTGCCAGACGCCGCCCGGCCCGTTGCAGCAGGGCGCCGGTCACCGACTCCATGCAGTCCCGGTCGTAGCCGTAGATGGCGTCGCCGAGCACAGTATTAATGGCTTTGCAGGAAGATATAAAGAGTTTTTCGGTTCTGCAGTTGCGTTTGTCACGGATGATCAGGCTGAGGTGGACTTCGGGGAAAACCGGGTAATAGCCGATATGGGCGTCCCGGCTCAGGTCGAGGGTGCTGATGCGGCGGTTGACCTCGGATTCCGGCAGGTTGAAGATCTTGAACACCCGCTGGTAGGTCGTGAGGTAGTGGTCCTTATGCCAGGTCGCCAGGCGCGGCAGCACGTGTTCGCGCAGCAGCTGCTTCATCTGGCTGGGGATGCCGGGCAGGAAGAAGATCGGCTTTTCGTCGTGGACCAGCTGATAGCCGGCCATGCGCGATTGCGGGTTGAGGACCTCGGCGCCTTCGGGCAGCCACGCCAGTTTTTCCAGCTGGCCGACATGGGTCGAAGTGATCTCGTCGAGGTGGGTGCGGACGATCGACAGGATCTCGAGGTTGGGCAGGGTCGGGCGGTTCAGGGCCTTCGACACCGCCTCGTTGGTCAGGTCGTCGTCGGTCGAGCCGAGACCGCCGGTCACCAGCACCGCGTCGACCTCGCCCAGCGCCTTTTTCAGCGCCTCGCCGATCAGTGCCGGGGTGTCGCCGATGGTGTGCATCGCATGGATCTCGTACCCGGCCTCGAACAGCTGGCGGGCGGCGTAGCCGCTGGTGGTGTTGAGGATCCGCCCCGAGGTCAGCTCGTCGCCGATGGCAATGATTTCCACTTTCATCCCAGACATGCTTCCCCCCGTACGATGGTGTTGTCTAACTGCTGCAGTTCGACCATGACGATCGTGTCCATCAGTGTATCCTCCCCGGCGAACATCACCGGGACGTAGTTGTCGGTGAAGCCCCGCAGCAGTCCGTCGCCGGTCCGCTGGGTCTCGACCAGAACCGGCAGTCTCCGCCCGAGCTGGCGGCGGTAAAAGGCCAGTTTTTTGCGTTCTCCCAGGGCCATGAGCTCCGCCACCCGCCGTGATTTCTCCTGTTTTCCGACCTTGCCGGGGAAGGTCGCGGCCTTCGTGCCCGGACGGTCGGAATAGGGGAAGACGTGGAGGTAGGTCCAGTCGACGCCCTCGAGAAAGGTCCGGGTCCGGGCGAAATGGGCCTCGGTCTCGCCGGGAAAACCGGCCAGGACGTCGATGCCGATGGCGGCATCGGGGAGGTGGCGGCGGCACAGGGCGATGACCTCGGCGAAGCGGGCGACCGAGTAGCGGCGGTTCATCCAGCCCAGGATCTCGTCATCGCCCGACTGCAACGGAATGTGGAGATGGGGCATGAGGTTGGGGCGGGCGGCGATCAGCGCCAGCAGCCGCTCGTCGATCTCGAGCGGCTCCAGCGACGAGATGCGGAAGCGGACCTGAGGCAGGGCGGCGGCCAGCTGCTCGAGCAGACCGGTCAGGTGCGGTTCCCCCGCCAGGTCGCGGCCGTAGTAGCCGAGGTGGATGCCGGTGACGACGATCTCCTTGTGGCCGGCGTCGGCGAAAATCGCCGCCTGCCGCACGACCTCGTCCGCCGCCAGGCTGCGGCTGGGGCCGCGGGTGAACGGGACGATGCAGTACGAGCAGTAGCTGTCGCAGCCGTCCTGAACCCGGAGGAAGGCCCGGGTCCTGGCCCCGAAGCGGCCGACCGGCAGGCGGCAGATCTCGGTGGCGGCCATGATGTCGCCCATCAGCTCCCCCGGCAGGTCGCCGTCCTGCAGGGCGGTCTGGACCAGCAGGTGTTTGTTGCTGTTGCCGACCAGCGTGAAGGAGCGGTCGGCCAGCTCCGCCATGTCGGAAAGGGCGGCGGCAGCCGCCTCGGCATAGCAGCCGGTGACGATCAGCCGGGCGTCCGGGCTGTGGCGCAGGGCCTGGCGGATCGCCTGCCGCGATTGGGCCCCGGCCTTGGCGGTGACGGCACAGGTGTTGACGACGATCAGGTCCGCCGGGTGTTCGCCGCCGGCCGTCCAGCCGGCCTGCTCGAATCCGGTACGGAAGGAGGCCGACTCGTACTGGTTGACCTTGCAGCCGAGGGTGATGATCTGAACTCTGTGCATGCCTTTACCTGCAGATGACGCCACTGCCGAGAACCTCGTCGCCCCGGTAGAGGACGGCGAACTGGCCCGGGGTGACGGCCCGTTGGGGGAGGTCGAAATCGAGCCGGGCCCGGATTTCGCCTGCGGTCTCGAAGGTCGCCGTCGCCCCGCGGTGGGTCGAGCGCAGGCGGACCTCGAAGCGGTCGCCGCTTTGAGCCGGTATGCCGGCCAGCCAGTGGAGATCGGCGATTTCGACCTGCCGCTGCAGCAGGTCGTCCTGTTTGCCGACGATCAGGCTGTTGCTTGCCGGGTCAAGACGGACCACGTACCAGGGGCTGCTGTCCGGCAGCCCCAGTCCCCGGCGCTGGCCGACGGTGTGGCGGAAGAGGCCGCGATGGCGACCGATCTCCCGCCCGTCGATCGTGACCACCGGGCCGTCGCCGGCCAGATCGGGCAGGCGGCGGGCCAGGAAATCGCCGACGCTCTCGGCGGCGAGAAAGCAGACATCCTGGCTCTCGCTGCCGGAGAAACCGGTAAAGCCATGGGCGGCGACAAAGGCGTAGGTCTCGTCCTTGGTCCGATTCCCCAGCGGCAGCCGCAGGCGGCTCAGCTGCGCCTGGTGCAGGCGGGCGAGAAAGTAGCTCTGATCCTTGTGCCGGTCAATCCCCTGGTGCAGGTGGAAGACGCCGTCCCGCTCGACGATCCGGGCGTAGTGGCCGGTGGCCATGGTGTCGACCCCGGCCGCGATCATCGCCGTCGCCAGCAGGCCGAACTTGATCTCGCGATTGCAGACCAGGCAGGGGTTGGGGGTGAGGCCGGAACGGTAGCTGGAGGCAAAATAGTCGAGTACCCGCTCCTCGAACTGGCGGCGCAGGTCGACGACCGTCAGGCCGATGCCGAGGCGGGCGGCGATCTCCTCCACCCGGGCGAGCTGACCCTGGTAATCGGGCTGGGCCAGGTGCATGAAAAAGCCCTGGACAGCATGGGTTTTCTGCAGCATGATGGCACAGGCGGTCGAGTCGACGCCTCCGCTCATGGCTATGCCGATCTGTCTTGCGCTCACTACATTCCTTGTCCGTCGCGGCTGTCTATCCTGCTGCAGCAGGTGCAATAGGCCCTCTATCGGCCGGAAAAATCAACATATTATAATACTGTACGATGAACGAAAAGGAAAGCGGCAAAGGCCCTTCCCCGGTCCTGCCGGAACTGCTGGCCCCGGCCGGCAATTACGAAAAACTGGTGACCGCCGTCCACTACGGCGCCGATGCCGTCTACCTCGGCGGCCCCAGCTTCAGCCTGCGGGCCAAGGCCGGCAATTTCGACGCCGACACCATGCGCGAGGGGGTCCGGTATGCCCATGGCCACGGGGTCAAGGTCTACGCTACCGTCAATATCCTTGCCCACAACGATGATCTGGCGGGACTGGACCAGTATCTGCTCGAACTGGGGGCCATCGGTGTCGATGCCCTGATCATCGCCGATCCGGGGATCCTGATGCGGGCCCGGACCCTGGTGCCGCAACTGCCGCTCCATCTCTCGACCCAGGCCAACGTCACCAACCGCCTGGCCGCCGCCTTCTGGCTGGACCAGGGGGCGGCCCGGCTCAATCTCGCCCGCGAACTGTCGCTGGCCGAGATCCGGGAGATCCGCCGCGCGGTCGCCGGCGAACTCGAGGTCTTCGTCCACGGGGCGCTGTGCATCTCCTATTCCGGGCGCTGCATGCTGTCGAACTACATGACCGGCCGCGACGCCAACCGGGGCAACTGCGCCCATCCCTGCCGCTACAGCTACGCGCTGGTGGAGGAAAAGCGGCCGGGCCAGTACTTCCCGGTCGAAGAAGATCAGCGTGGCACCTATATCTTCAACGCCAAGGACCTCTGCCTGCTGAAGGCCCTGCCGGAACTGGCGGCCGCCGGGGTCGATTCGCTGAAAATCGAGGGGCGGATGAAGTCGATCTTCTATGTCGGCGGGACCGTGCGGGTCTACCGGGCGGCGCTCGATTTTCTCCGCGGCCTGCCGGCGGAATCGTGGCGGCGGCCGGAAGAGATCAGGCTGCCGGAGGTGTTGATGGAGGAGTTGCTGAAGACCGGCACCCGCGGCACCAGCGACAACTTCCTGCGCCGGCGGCCGGGATCAGAGGAGATGCTGTACGCAACGCCGCGGGCCACCCAGCCCTGCGAGCCGGTGGCGGTGATCCGCCGGGCCGGCGACCGGCCGCTGGTCGAGGTCCGCAATACCCTGGCCAGCGGCGAGGCGGTCGAGTATATGGGGCGGGGAATCGCGGTGCTGCCGCTCAGGATCACGGCGATGCACAACGAGCGCTGCGAACCGCTCAGCCGCGCCAACCCCGGGGAGCGGGTCGTCCTCACCACCGACCCGCCGCTGGAGTCAGGCGAGGTCAACGGTATCCTGCGGCGGACGAGATGAGGCCGGTCATTTTCGTGTCTGATTACCATTGAACTTAAGCCTTTGTGAGCAGGTGCTGTTTCGAATTCCCTACTCCTCCGCCATATCACAGTTCAGTACAGTTGCGTGAAGCCCAAAACTGTGTGGTGTAGTCCGTTCATTCCGGATATATTTGTTGGCACTCTGATTCACAGGTACCAACAAGATACAAGTTGGACCAACATCGATACCAACAAAGGCTAAAATATCGAGATCGACGATAGCGCCACCACACTTGCCCTCCGTTCAGGGCCGGGTTCGGGTTGCGACCATCTTTCCATTCTTGTCTCCCTTTGGGTGTATTGCATAATGGGACTTGTATGTATCCCCTGAATTCGATAGCCAACGTTGCAACATCGGTGTTTGAGGCGTTGAGAACCGGCTGGTGTCGGGCCGCATCTGACAGCGGTGGTCGGCCGGCGACGTCACTGCCGAGCCGTCGGCCGGTCGCGCCGCTGATCGTCACAGTTCTGCTCGCGCTCATCGTCCTCTGCGGGTGCGGAGCCGGGCATCCCCCTGCCGGCACCGGCGCACCCGCCCACCTGGTTGTTCTCGGCGATCCCCATCTGCCCGGTAACAATCCGGCCGCCAAGCGGGCGGTGCTGGCGCGGATCAATTCCTGGCGGGATGTCGCCCTGGTTGTTGCCGTCGGCGACCTTACCGAAAGGTACGGCACCGATAGGGAATATGCCGCCGCCGCCACCTATTTCCGCAACCTGCGCCACCCCCTGGCCCCGATTGTCGGCAACCACGACTATTACTTCAAAACGCCTTATCCACTTGCGGCCAAGGGGTATGTCCGTGCCCCCTTTGTTTTTCAGCAGGCGAAGCTGGCCAAATTCCGGCAAACCTTCGGCCTTGGCCAGCACTACTACAAGCTGGAAATCGGCGGTTACCTGCTCCTTTTTCTCTCCACCGATCATGACCGTGTTGGCACCGGCATCGGCGAAGCGCAACTGGCATGGCTCCGCATTCAGCTCCTCCGGCACCGCCACCAACCGACCATCATCTTCGCCCACCCTCCGCTTCACGGGACCCAGACCAGATTCAGGCGTTATGTCAATCGTCCCGGTGCCGTCATCCAGCCGGCGGCCTGGATGCACATGCTCCTGATCACCAACCCCCAGGTCTTTCTCTGGGTGTCCGGTCATACCCACACCCCGCCCACTGAAGCCAGTTATGCCTCCTTCATCAACATCTACGCCGATCGGATCGTCAATATTCACAATAACAGCATGAAGGGCGACACGATCTGGACCAACTCCCTCTACCTGTATCCGGATCGGGTCCAGGTCCGCACCTTCAACCATCGTGAAAACCGCTGGCAGGCCGAGTTTGACCGCACCATCCTCGTGCCGCCCCCGCGCTGACCCGGCGCGGAAAAGTTTCAAAAACGGCGGGGGACACATTTTCAGTGATTGAATTTAATTGTGGATTGGTCAACGATAGGCGGTGCTGGTTCACCGGACCCACGTCGTTTGCGGATACCGAGTGGAGCAGGTGGTCATGTATTTGTCTAATTGCTTGCTCCTGTGCGTCACGATTTCTTCAGATTAGCGAAAAGTTTTACCCTCAGTGGGTTAGATCGGGACCACTTCTCTCGGGAATAGTTATGTCTTCTTTTTCCTATCCCCTTTAGAAAAATAACGGCGGAGCGATTCATCCGCCGATTTTTTTGTGGTGGGTGTTATCGTTTTATTGGGAATTGTCTCTTCATTCGTGCTATCAATCATCATTCCTTTTTCAATTCATGAGAGCGTTGATGCATTTTCTGGAGCATCATATCCATTTGATCATGCCACTCTTTATCTCTTTTCGCCTCCTGCGTGCTCTCCCCACTAAGATACCACCAACCTTGCCACCCTATGACGATTAAGACGCTCGTCCAGATAGCAACGTAGGATACAGCAGCGACGATTGTCCAGCGCCACCTCAATCGAAAGCCCCGGGGATTTCAGGATAGGACGGAGTACCTCTCGTACCTCTTCGTGATTTGCTGAAAACTGTCCAAGAAAAAGCCAGGGCCATTTCTTACGTTCGTGGAGATGGGGAATTCGGTCGTTTGAAAAGCTTAGAAACATAGCCTTTCGTGCCTGAGAAGGCAGTTCTATCCCAAGCGAATCATGAAATAACTGACGGAATTTTTCGTATCGATGCTCTCGATCTTTCCGTAGGTGCGCTTCCCAGGACAAGAAAGAAATGAGCAATTTCTCGAGGGGGTGTTCCTTTACCGCTACACCAAGTTCCCAAAGCAATCCCTCCGTACCTCCGGCTTGAAAGACGATCAACTTCTGCCTTTTGCATTAGTGAACGAACCAGTTCTTTCCATTCCTTATCTGAATTGTTAGTCACATAAATGCGGTTGGCACCAAGAGGAGGAATGCTTTCGGAAGGATTGCCAATTGCCCTCGCTTCCCCAACATCCCTCAACACGCTGAGAACTATCTGCTCGTAGCTGGTCCTTGTCAATCCTCCAATGTTCAGGTTGTCATCAGCAAAGGACCGAAGGTACAAGACTAAATTCCTACTATCTTCTGGAACAGGCGCCACAACTTTTGAAAAATGGTGATGCGCCTTACAAAAACGGAAAGGTAGCCGGATATGGTGGCAGCTGCAGGAAGTGAAATATGGCTTACTGTCATCCCAAGAAATTCAGGTATGTAATCGATAATCCATGTGAATATAGAACCGAGTATTACCAGAAGAAGTGGGAAAATCATCAGCCACACTACTAGCATTGCTAACACCCTGACACCAATGCGTGACGAGGTTGACACTGACTGTAAGCGGAGATGGAGTAACTTTAATAGACTTTTATTCTTCTGATCAGGCACGCAAACCTCTTATGCATAACACGATGATCACCGTTTTATACGGTGAATTATCATGTTATTAAAGTTTGGGACAAGAACAAAAAGTTGACTTGCTCGCGGCGATCTTCTCTTTCCTTGTTGGGTTAAAATCAAAACCAGAAGAATCAATTTGTCATTTATAAACTAGAAGAATTTGCTCCATATATATGTTGCAATTAGCGACGAAAATATACCAGAAACGAATCCAGAAATAAAGTAAAAATTTTTGGAATATTTTATATTTGAATTTATGCTGGCATTATTAATGCTGCTGTTGTTAGACGCAACAATCGACTTTATTATTTCAACCATGAATTTCTCCTTCAGCTTTGCTATTATTTAGAGCAACAATAGACTTATTTATCACTGTAGTAGGTTCGTTTAGTTCGTTAAGGGCAGTATCTTTGTCTAGTAGTTTGATATAATTTCCATTTATAAAAACCAACATATCATCAGTGATTTTATGCTTAATGGGTATTTGTGTAGAGTAGAATATAATTTGCTTACGACCTTGAATGAATTGACAAATAAGATTAAGTATTCATTAAAATCATCTGGACAATCACATTTCTCAACATCAATCATTTCAAATGAAGATGGAGGTTCTAAACTCATAAGGTGAAGCCAACAAGCAATGTCCTCTCTATCTTCTGCGATTGTTCCATATCTTTCAATAATTAGATTATTACTATCTAGCCCAATTTTATGTGGATTCGACTGGGTAAATTTAAAAAGAATATTTGTAATGTAGATTTTTTGATCAACCTTTTCCAAAAAACATGGGCTAAGTAAATATATGCTCATTTTTGTGAATATTTGTTGAGTTTGATAAATTCAATTGAATCGGTTAGTAATTCTCCTGAGAGAAATTTTTGGGCCATTCGAAATATCCAGACTTACTAATAGCTTTTTGATCTATGCAATTCGAACCATCTACTGAAGATAAAAAATGAATGCTTAAAATATCGCTACTGATTTCGTTATTTGCTATCCTTCTTCGTAATCTTTTTAAAAGGTATTCACTATGTGTTTCTATTATTAGATGTTTATTAATATCTGAATCACTAGGTTTTACTGCATCAATAAAAAGATCAGCTAAATCTGCTTGCATGGATGGGTGAAGATGAATTTCAGGTTGTTCAATCATGGTAATTGAATGTTTTTCTGAAAGAAAACATTGCACCAGAATCGGCAGAACCTGTGATATACCAAAGCCAACATCTGTAATGTCTAACGATAGATCACCTCGCAATATTTTCAACTTATGCACAATATCGATAAGTTGTGTAACATTTATAGAGATTCCAAAATTTTCAAGCCATTTATTTACCGACTTTTTGATTTCTGGCTTCTCTTTCAAGATCTCTGTCATGTGTTTGTCAATTTTGTCAATGTTCAATGATATATTCGATTTATCGAAAAAATAATACCTTTTAGGATTTGCTCTAATAGGACCAATATAGTTGAGGGCGTTTCTTCTAAATGATTTTCTTAATTCTGAAAACGTATCACAAAAAATGTAATGTATTGTTTTGACTATTGGCGATTCAACTAGATTGTAATTAAGTTCTTTGTCAAACAATGTAAATAATGTTCCTCTTTGGGTGATCGCTGATAATAGATCGCGCTCTTGAGCAGAGTCTAGTACTTTCTCATTATTAATAAATATACTCTTTAGACTTAACCCCCAACCATCCTAAGAACAAATTGCAAATCAAAAATACATTTTGATGCATTTAACAATCTAACTCTTTCAATTTTTAGGTATTTTCTTTCCGAGTCAGCTACCAAAGTAATTGTGACTTCGATCTCAAAAATTGAAGTTTTTAATGTCTCAGCAGCATTAAATACTATATATGCATTCGAATAACGTTTTCTAATATCTTGCTCTGAAATATCATTTGATAAATTAATTTTGTTATAATAATTGTCATGCAGGTAATTTCGCTTTATTTCTTGATCAATGTATTTCAAATTTATCTTTGATGTGATATTCAAAAAGTCTTTCTTGGTGATATTTGTAATGTTATTAAAATATTTTGAATATTTCTTTCTTAGGTTTTGCTTATTTATTTAAGAGGCTCAATACTAAAGTTTGTTTCATTTTCAAGCAAATACTTTGAGAAATATCTGTTGAGGATAGTAGGTCACGAATTAATTTCGTATTATAGTTAGATTTAAAGCCTTCAAATATTGATCTACTTTTTAAACCAAATGTAAGTGTGATCTTATTTTTTGTTTCTTTTTTGTAGAAGATATTTTCATGTTCTCCTAAGCTTATAATGTGGCCATTTAACTTAAGAACAGATCTATGTTCTTCAACCATCGCAGTTTGATAAAGCAAAAGAAATAGTTGAATTATTGAGCTTTTTCCAACGTTATTTGCACCCAAAAGAATTGATATTGGTTTGATATCAATCGTACCTTCTTTAAAACCCTTATAGTTACAAAACGTTATTGATCTAAGCGTTTTCGATCATGTTTGTATCTGTTCGGTCTGATTTTTCATCTATTAAAAATTGCACTCTGCCAAATAACGTTGAGCTAACCGGCCCGCGTTGTTTGCGGGTCCGAGCGTAGTGTAACGGAGCGTTGTTGAGCGCCTTGTTATGCCTATTTTTGACGTAGAATCCTTTGTACTCCATTTCTAGACAGTGACAAAACTCCTCAATTGTTTGAACTGCAATATCTAATTTTTCTTTATCAATGTGCACTTGAGGCATCATCCACCAAGAGTTATCGTCATTTAAAAGCCCCTTTCTGTCTAAATCTGATACGAAATGGGGGCTGGGATGCTGAGACAAATCTTTTTCACAATGTTTTACACAATTGCTGGTGATGTCTTCTTCGTGCTGCGTTCTATTCCTAGCAAGTACTATTTGCTCAATAATTTCAAATTTTACCGGGCAATTAGAATAATCAACACCGAAATCCTCAGTGATTTTTTTATAAGCATGTAACCAGCCTTTTTTGCCTTGTCTTTTTAGCGGTGTATCACTTCTTTCAATGCGATCAGCCCAACAGCTAAGGTAAAGTTGAACAGCGGATGACAGCATTGATAATGATGCCAAACCAACCGAATTATATGCATCATTTGCTTCCAACCACTCAGTTAAGAAAACAGGTTCCCCATCTTCGCTGTATGGTGGATTATTATATGGACTGTAACCATTCTCAATGGTTTCCATTATATCAATAAATGGTTTTGAAGCATTTTCATGAAAATAAAGAGTGAACTTAAGCCTCTTTTAAAAAAAGTTCAATATCCAATGTAAACTCCGAAACTGTTAAATAGGCCCGGCATATAGACTTTGGTGAATTGCCACGCCAGGTGCTTATAGATTCTAACTCATTTCCAATTGTTTCTTACAAAATCTTCCGCCTCTGATAGTTTCTTCCATCTTTCTTTAACTTCTTCCTTCCACATTGCTATACCAATTATAACGAATACAATAGCTATTAAAGGTCGTTGTTTATTGAGGGCAACTATGGCCGCAATTATCCAAAACAGACTTGATGAGAGCCAAGTTAATTTTTCAATTTTGAGTTTTAGCAATTTTACTGTTTTTTCTTTCATATTGTTCGTTAAGTACCATTTTAATACCAATTTTTCGTGGGCATAACAAGTAATTCAGCTGATCTACATATCTCCCCTGAGTTGGGATGTTATACAGAAAAATGACATTATCTTAGTGACCTTAGTCAAGGTCCTTCCAAGGTCCTTCCAAGGTCCACATATTTTACAAAAATATCATAACCAAAAAAAGTGGTGATAGACAGGAGTTTTGTCTTGGACGGCAAATTAAGCTTTCTGTAAGGAGATGTTCACTGGCAAGTATTTGTTTCGGTTAAATTTACAGAAATTGAAGAATTGCTGATAATCCCCTACCCTGAACTTAGCGGGGAAGGTCATGGGTCCGATTTGATCAGTTTGAAGAGGGGAGGGGGGATAGATTTGTGCTACAAGTACCTGGGCTGATAAAGATTGCATATGTAGACCTTTTGTCCATCGCTGCTATATGATTGTGATTTAATTTTTCATCCTCTC
The DNA here is from genome assembly GCA_963847035.1 of uncultured delta proteobacterium. Lineage (GTDB taxonomy): Bacteria > Desulfobacterota > Desulfobulbia > Desulfobulbales > Desulfocapsaceae > Desulfoprunum. Next base: position 312,272 of record CAWJYH010000003.1, read on the forward strand.
GGTGATTTGCAATAACATTGTCAATCTTCTTTGCCGGTTTTCTGCT
>CAWJYH010000004.1:0-95746 GCA_963847035.1 uncultured delta proteobacterium
GAGTCGCTGGATACGGCCGCGAACATCATACTCATAGGTTGCGGGCAGCAGCGTACCCAGGCGCTGCTCCACGACCTTGCCTGATGGGTCAAGTTTGTTGACGGTTTGCCGTCCTTCAGGTGAGGTTGCAGTATACTGCAACGTGGCGGCATCATACATACTCGTGTACGTACGTCCATTCACCGTGGTTGTCTCCGCCAGGCTTGTCAAGCTGAATGGATCGTTTGGATCAGCCAGGTTCACTGAGCGTTCGGAGCTGATGCTTGATGTCATCCCTTGAGGAGTGACAGTAGAGAGATTTTTCATCACAGGTGCCAGCATGCCGAAACGGGGGTCCGGGCCTTCCTTCAGAGAAGTAATCACTCCATCAGCATTGGTGATTGTCCGACCGCCGCCGGTGTCGATAAGCACCTCATTTTTCGTACCATCAGGTGAGGTGTTGAGCCGTCGTTCCTCTCCTGTCGGCAAATATTCCGTCAGATAACTGGTTGTACGATTTTCAGCCGTAGTGAATGTCGTGGTATAGCCATTATCGGTTTCGGTAATGCGCCAATTATTTGGCGCCACCGGCAGCATCTTTGGTACCGACCAGTCTGCCAAGGTCGTTGTACGTGTAGAGAGAGGTATTGACTCTTTTGTCGGTGAAAGAATCGAGCAAGCCGTTCCCGGAATACGTAAAGGAGTGAGAATTGCCGGCGGGATCGGTTATTGCCGTCAGATAACCATCTGCCCCCACCGTCAGGCTGGTAACCTGGTCGAAAAGGGGCTACTATTGCGGTGGGAGAGCCACCACTCCGTTGAATGATCGTGCTGTTTCCGTCAACGTCTCGGATTTCGATCAGCAAATTGGAACTGTCGTAGATGAAACTCAGACAACTGCGGAACCTGTAAGAGTGTCCATCGTATTCAAATGGCGGCCATTGGCGTCGAACCGGTACAGAGACTTACCATCTTCGGATGCGATGGCTATTTCACCGAAGGTCAGGCCGGGCAGAGGCGATGAGATTTTCCGAATCAGAGTTTTCACGGTCAGTGATGTACAGACTACCGTTCGGCCCCAAGGCGATGCCAGATGGAAAGCCGATACTGGCCTCTGTAGTGGGCCCGCCATCGCCGCCGTACCCGTAGATGCCATTGCCGGCTATCGTGGTTATGAGCCCATCTGGACCTACCCTGCGGATTCGATTGTTATCTGTGTCAGCGATGTACAGGCTGCCGTCCGGAGCCAGGGCGATACCAGATCGAGTGCCGATACTGGCCTCTGTAGCGGGCCCGCCATCGCCGCCGTACCCGTAGATGCCATTGCCGGCTATCGTGGTGATGAGCCCATCTGGACCTACCCTGCGGATTCGATTGTTATATGTAGCGATGTACAGGCTGCCGTCCGGGGCCAGGGCGATGCCATTTGGTAAATATAAAATGGCCTCTGTAGCTGGGCCTCCGTCGCCGCCGTACCCGGTGTTGCCATCACCGGCCACCGTGGTGATGAGCCCATCGGGCCCTACCCTGCGGATTCGATGGTGATTTCTGTCAGCGATGTACAGGCTGCCGTCCGGGGCCAGGGCGATGCCAGATGGAAAAACAAACTGGCCTCTGTAGCTGGGCCTCCGTCGCCGCCGTACACGGTGTTGCCATTACCGGCCACCGTGGTGATGAGCCCGATCGGAACCTTACCCTGGCGGATTCGATGGTTACCTGTGTCAGCGATGTACAGGCTGCCGTCCGGGGCCAGGGCGATGCCATTTGGAGAATATAAACTGGCCTCTGTAGCTGGGCCTCCGTCGCCGCCGTACCCGTAGATGCCATTGCCGGTTATCGTGGTGATGAGCCCATCGGGCCCTACCCTGCGGATTCGATGGTTATTTGTGTCAGCGATGTACAGGCTGCCGTCTGGGGCTAGGGCGATGCCAATTGGTATAGATAAACTGGCCTCTTTAGCTGGGCCTCCGTCGCCGCCGTACCCGTAGATGCCATTGCCGGCTATCGTGGTTATTACATTATTTATCGTTGTGGCACTGCGTCTTGAGCCGTCACCCATGTAAAGCACTCTAGTTCCTACATCATACATATGATGCAGAGAAAGGGACCACCCACCCAACCCTTGAACCCGGGTGTCCCATGTGCCTATCCTGATTATTGATCCCTGCCATAAAATGGCATCGCTTCGAGTCGGAATCAGCTCCGGCATGGTCACTCCGCTCTGCAGGCCAAAGCTCTTCTCCAAATACGGAGGCAAATTATAATAGCCATCGTATACATATCCAACTCGTATCGACGCGTTCTGCGCGCCCTGAAGGGTGCGGCCATAGGCGTCTTTGCCATCCCAGGTGAAGGAGTAGGCTTGCTCGGGCGACGCCGGAAAGTTTTCCTTATATGTTTGACCAGCTATCTGTATCTCGAGATCAATGTGTTTGAGGCCTTGCGGGATGGTGGCTCCACTGAGCGGAATCTGGATGGTCTTGGAGGCCGAACGGCCGGGCACCCGATCGCTCCGATAGTTCAAGGAGAGGGCTGTCCCTGTAATGGCCACCTCTTCGCCAAGGACCTGGCTTTGACATTCAATGATCGATGATCCAGGTTTCTTGCATGGATCGTCAGGTTTCTTGTCCGATGTCGGTGCCGGCTCGTTTGACTTCTTCGCTCCAGGCGCAGTGCCTGTGCCATAGTTGCAGTCGTAGGTGGAAAAATGGTCCATCGGCACTCGCCAGAGACTCTGGCCCGCGGAGTAGAGCGTCGGCCAGTTGTGCGCGCTCGGCGTCGGTAATGCCCAGCTCCGTGCCTTGATCGGCAGCTCCGTCGCCGTTGACATCCACATCGGCTAAAGCCATTGGATATCGACAGAATGCCGATTATTCTACCGTCCATGGAAGGAATCCATGCTGCTTTGTCATTGTCGTAGTAACCGACGGGTACCTGAATACCAATGGGGAAATTAAGAAAGTTTTCCACATAAAAAAACACCGGCTTGCTTAAGAGCAGGTCTCTTCCGGCAACCCTGGCAATGGCCTCATCGACACTCAACTCCACTGCGTAGGTATAGCCGCTGGTGGGGGGAGAGGTCCCGGCATGGCTGCGGGGCCATTTTCGCCAACCGTGTATTCCGTCGCCCGTACGTTCAATGTCGACACGGGCTGCCTGCTGCCATCGGGGTGAATTGCTTCTGCCTGGACGCCTTGAGGGAAGAGGATGGTGGCCTGACGCGAGCCGTCACTGTCGTTTACCTGGTTGCCCCGCGCCACCTGCATCGGCAGATTGCTGCTCAGATCAATGGCGGATACCCGTGTATCTTTTTGGATGAGGACGATATCGGGCAGATTCGACGTAGCTTTGCCCAGGGCACCTCAACTTGGCGCTGGACGGGGAGATAACCATCCTTGACATAGATTAAGGTGATCACATCACCTCCATTGACGGCCATGTCGAACATGCCGTCACTTCTCGTCAGTGTCTGCCCAAACTCAGGATGATTCAGTACCGTGACTGTTACTCCGGTCAGCTGCACTCCGCTTCGCTCCAGTGTTTTTCCTCGAAGCACTGCCGCTCTGTTTTGGCTCTATGGTCTCTGGAGCCACACCGGTCTGGATGGGATTACCCCGGAATAGAGTAATGCAGCGGAGGCCGCCACCGTAGTGGCGACGGTCGAATCGATTGCAGGCGCCACTTCGGCGGGGTCCGGCGGCAGCTGGCCGCCTGGAGTGCTGGGCGTAAATGAATAGTTCCAGACGATATTCGCAGGATTGAAGGTGTAGCTGCGATCCTGGCGGATGGTGAAGGTGTCCGTGCTCGGTACGGTGCTGCCTGCTGTGACGTCACCGAAGTTCACCTGCCCATCGACGATGATTGTATTAGGGTTGATGCTTGATATGGTGGCGGATACCGCGGTAGCGCCGTTGCCATCATTGAGGACACTTACGGTATAGGTGTACTCGTAGAGTGTTCTGCCCACGCGTTGCTTTTCCTGCAACTGGTTGCTGGCGATCTGAAACGCCTGGGCAAATGAGATGGTGAATAAAGAAATAGCTATAGCAAGAAAAATCGATATTCTGAAAATTTTCTTATTCATGGCGCCCCCCTAATTTCTGGTGTTGGCCTCTTACCTTTTTTCCTGGAATGAAGGTTCATCAGGAGGAGACCTCCCGTGAACAGCAGCAGGGTGGATGGTTCCGGTACTGGAGACGGGCTCGTAGCAAGGATAGTCGTGCCTTGATCAAGGACCGCGAAAGAAGTTGGGTCGATCACTTCGAAGTACTGGCCATCCGTGGGGGCCCCCACCCCCAGCCAGTCAAAACTTACGGAAAAGCCATCTTGCGTGTCTCCCGGCAAGATCCCGGAAGAAAGTGCCAAGGCGTCGAAAAAACCGTCATCCGGCAGCAAGGGGTCCGGTTCGATGACAATCGAGTCCCAATCTGCAGGTGACGAGGAGACGGCGAGGTTTTCGTACAGCCCTAAATCGAAAAAAATCGTGAATTCTTCGATGGCAAAGGCAAGGGAGTCGTTTTCGACCCGGTACTCGTATTCGAACCGGTTCCCTCCAAGGTCCGTTAGCGTGTAGGAGATGTTCGTCGCCTGGACTGGCAGAGCAGATATCAACACATACAAACAAAGGAGCAACTGAATTTTTATTTTCATTTTTACCCTCCTTTTCAGATTAAGGACTCATTAGATTAGTTCCGCATCATCAGATTGATTCGAACGGCAGTAACCGACATTAGACAAAACAAACCAAGACCTTTTTTTGACAACAGCAGTCCACTGCAGGTGATTTTCATAACTACTTCAAGGGGAAAGCCTTCTCGTACTCGGGCCCGACATCGTCTTAGGTTACAATAACTCGCTCTGGACATTTTGCGGGTGGTACGTCGGACATAGCAGGTTTTCCGTATCATAGCCATGCCTGCAGGCAGGCTGCCACAGTCCGACTTGCCAGCGTAAAATAAGATATTTTTAGTTGGTATTAAACGTCTTTTATAAAGAATATTATTTCAATTGTTAGGGAATAGGCAATAGACATATATTATATATAGAATTGATATGAATTTTATCATATAGGGGGGATTGGTTGACAGGAGGTCGAATCGGAAAATGGAGATTACAGCACGGTAATGTTACAAATATCCTATTAGTGAGTAACTCCGGCAAAGCCGGTGGCTTTTATAAACCGTGGACCGCTCAAAGCGGAATATTTAAAAACCGGACGTTAATGTTGATGATCTCGTAAAAAGTCCAAAAACGGCCATTTTACGTATCATAACATATTGAATTTATAAGGCGCTGCTTTCTTAAAAAGTGCTTTTTACGAAACCATCAGGGTTGCCAGACCGAATCTAAACCAGTTTGGCATGTTCCAACTTGAGATTGCTACTGTTAATCGCCAACTTTGTTCACTTGGGTGGCAAACCTGATTCCTGCTTCGCTCAAAGAGCATCGAGATTGTTTGCTACCAGATCTAATTTGAATTTGGGTGGGGATTGTGCTAAATCTGTCCTCGGTCATTATGAGTATCGTGTCGATGTTGTTGTCGTTGACCAATTTTTCAAGTCTGAATATTCGGGACAGTTCTGATTTTGGGGGTATTTTTAGGGGTATCATGCAATTTTTCGAAAATAAAAACATATTGATAACAGATAGATAGTTTTTTTGTTAAATGGACTGCATCCCACCAAACGCGAATAGCCGAATATAAAGGCGTTTTATATAAAAACCCGCTGCAGAAAATGCAGCGGGTTTTCTTTTTTTCTGCTCCGTGTAGAGCACTATGTAAGCAAATCCGTCAAATCGCACCCTTCCCTTCATTCCCCCCCTTGACAATCCAAAAATCTGATCGTTTTCATGCCGGTGTGCTTCCGCCATGTGCATTGCCGTAATCGGTCCGTCAGAATCGCCGGGTATCCTTCCTGCCTTTTGTCCAGGGGGGAAGATATGAAGGACCAGCTTGAGGAATTGGTCGATGCCGCCCATGACCTCTATGGCGAATACTCGATCTATGAAGTGATGGATCTGGACAGGTCCGCCGCCATCGCAAGAGTGGTGGAGATGTACGGTGGTTCGGTGGATCTCGGGAAGATGGAGAGGTACTATGCCGTCCTCGACCAGATCAGGAAATGGAGAGAATCAACGGCGCTGTAGGTCCATTGGGTCAGAAGATCCTCTCCCCGGTCTCCCTGCTGACTCTTGCCATCTTTTAGGGACTAAAGAAATGTTTGAAGTCTGGTTTCGTTTCGATAGGTGCTGAACTTAGTGCCTATCGGAAAATTCCGTAGATAAAATTCAGATTCCAACCGATTGCGGCTAAACGTAGCGATCATCTATACTTCCATATAGGAAGATAGTAAGAGAGCGTCCCATGTCTGCCGATGAAAGCAGGGAATATAACCATCCCCTGCCCAAGAAGATGACAGTGAAATACGTAAACGAATATGCCAGCGCGTTGATGACTGCCAGCGCAGCAGTACAGATGATCAAATCCTGACTTCTTCACCTGGAGCCAGATCAAGGCCGCACCCAACGTCCGAGAATAAATTTTTCATCGATCAATGATCAAAGGAACGACAATGAGACCATTTTCCCATTTGGACAAGACCTACGAGGTCGACGAACAAGGATGTCTGATAGATCCGGCGTGCTGGGATGAGAATTTCGCCGAAGGAATGGCACGAGAGTGTGAAATTCCAGTGCTTTCCCGCGAGCACTGGGATGTTGTTCACTACATCCGGGATGTCTACGAAAAAACCCATTCCTGTCCGACCATCTTCTCCGTCTGCAAGGCCAACGGTCTTAGACCCCAGGAGATGCAGAAACTCTTCCCCTCAGGCTACCACCGAGGCGCGTGCAGGGTTGCCGGAGTTCACTACAGGTTCAGTCAAATGCCTTACGGCGCCCACATCCGGGAGAGCGTCGCCGATCTTCGCGCCTTGTCCAACAACAAGGTCTACACCACCGATGTCCGCGGGTTTCTTATCGATCCGGACGCCTGGGACGAAAACTTTGCCGTCCACCGCGCCATGGAATTAAAGATTCCGGGTGGCCAACTCACCGAGAGGCACTGGCAGATCATCTATTATCTCCGCGATGTCCATCAAGTACAGCACCGCATCCCCAATATTTACGAAACCTGCGAGAGCTGCGATCTTGATCTCGATAATTTTGAAGAGTTGTTCCCGGACGGCTACCATCGTGGGGCTTTGAAGATTGCCGGTTTGCGGTTTGCCAACTAGCTCTTTTTGTTATTCGAGATGGGGGTTCGATCGCCACTTTCCTCACCTTGACCGGAAGCCGATACCATAGCGATCGTTACGCCATATCGACGGCTTTATCCATCCTGCCTTATCGCCTTGACCGAATCCGGCTGTCGAGGGGAAGGATGAAGCCGACGCGCGAGTCCAGTGGGAATCAGTCAGTCCGGCAAAACGGCGCGGCCAAAGAGCGGCAGGGTTGCCGCCAGGTCGCCCTCGAAAAAATAGTCGGTAAGGGGATCGCGGCGGCGATAACTGGCAGCGGAGAGGGCGGTCTCCCGGTTGAATTCGTACACCAGTCCGCCCCGTTCTTTGACGAGCTCCGGGAAACCGGCGGCCGGATAAACGCCGGCGGAGGTACCAATGACCAGCAGCAGGTCGCAACCGGCGAGCAGTTCTTCAATCTGCCCGAGGCTTCTCACCTGTTCGCCGAACAGGACAACGTTGGGTTTATAGGGATACCTGCAACGTTCGCACGGAGGTACTTCAGCCATCCGGTAGTGGACCTCGGTCACCGGAACGATATGGCCGCACTGCAGACAGTGCAGATGCTGATGATCGCCGTGAATCTCGAAAACATTCCTGCTCCCGGCCGCCTGATGAAGATTGTCCACGTTCTGGGTGATCAGCCCCTTGAGGAAACCATTTTGCTCGAGTTCGGCAAGTACTCTGTGTCCTTTGCTTGGCTTTTTGCCGATCAGTCCCTTGCCCATTTCGCGATACAGCTTCCAGGCTTTTTGCGGATTGTGGAGAAAGACGTCGAGGGTGGCGTATTCATCCGGCGAGAAGACGGTCCATACTCCACCCGGGCTGCGGAAGTCGGCGATACCGCTGGCAACTGAGATACCTGCGCCGGTGAGTGCAGCGGCGGACCGGGCCTGTCTGAATTTCGCCACCGCATCTTCGAGGTGGGTTTCGTTTTTTCCGGGGGTGATAGTCTTCATGGTCAAGATTCACAGGCCGTCGATAGAATGCTCTGCAGCCATTGGGAAATGTTGTCGATCTGGGCCGGGCAGACCGAATGTTCCATCGGATAGCTCTGATAGCTCACCTGGTAGCCCTCCTTGATCAGGCGGGCCACAGCTGTACGGCCAAGCTGCTCGGGAACGACCGGGTCGTGCAACCCGTGCTGGACACTGATCGGGATCTTCTTGTTGACAGCTGTATAATCAAGGGTATCGGCAGTGGCCAGATAGGTGGACATGGCCAGCAGGCCGCCGAGCGGCTTGTCATGGCTGAGAACGACCTGGTATGCCACCGCGCCGCCCTGGGAAAAACCGGCAACAATGATCCGCCTGCTGTCGATGCCCCGGTCGAGTTCCCGATCGATAAAACCGTTGATCGCCCGGGCCGATGCCATGAGGCCCTCGGTGTCTATCCTGCGGTTGATCTGCATTTCCATGATGTCATACCAGGCCGGCATGACATAGCCGCCGTTGATCGTCACCGGTATGGCCGGCGCATGGGGAAAGATGAACCGTATGGCCGCTGTAGCGGGTAGTCGCAGTTCAGGGATGATCGGTGCGAAGTCGTTGCCATCCGCCCCCAGGCCGTGCAGCCAGATGACCGTGCTGTCGGGACGGGCGCTCGTTTCTTTCTCAATGGCCGGTAAAAGTGTCATCGTTGCTCTCATCTGGTAGGGTCGGTTTGCTGTTCAGCAGGGTGTCAATAATAAGAGTAGATTGTATCATAGTCCTCTGCCTGCTCGCCATCCTTTCCAGATCTCCTGCGATACTCATCTATCGCCACAGCGGTACAGATAGAGGTGTCGATCAGAGCCGGTTTCTTCTCCCGGGGGTGGAATTCGCAAACCCGCCTGCCGTTCGGTACAATGGCAATGACATCCCGGTCCTGTGCGGCCCGCAGACAGTTTTTGCCAGGACGCGGGCATTAAAGACAATTTCGTCAGCGCGGACCATGCCCGGCAGCAGCCGTGCCTCCTCCTTCCATGCCCTTCATGAAGCCAGGTACGAATTGATTGGATGGACTTTTCCGTCCCTGCGTCGCCACCACGCGTAGGGTACGTAGTTCGACGAGGACGGCAACAAGTGGCGCTATGCTACGTAGAGATACAGTCAGATGGACAAGGCGGTGCTGATCATATACCCTGTCAAGATAAGTCCGAACAGCAGAGTGACTACGAAAGTGACAAGGAAAAGATGAAGTAGGGAAGGATGGATTTAAATGTATGATTAAGAGATTGAGGAGTAAAAAGGAAGATGAAAGATAGAAAAATAATAAAAGAAAGAAAGGAATTGGGAAGATGATAGAGGAAGGGAGTGAGGAACAACAGGGTGGCGGAAACGAAAATATAGTTGAACAACATGGCAAAACAGGTCTTGGCGAAGGACTGCAGGTTGATGGCAGAGCGGGTGAAGGAACAGCAGGCCGGATAAGACTGGAATAAAGAGCTGCAGATGTTAGAAAGGCTCTGGCAGATCAGCTCCTGGTTGGGGTAGATGAGTTGTTTGTTCTTGCTGGAAATAGACTTGGAAATGGAAATGGATTAAATGAAGGCCACCAGGGAGATGATCAGAGATGCGGTAAGCAGTTGCAACAAGGCATAGAGGCTGAAAGTGGGAAGGCGGAACGAGGGCAGGACGGAGGGAACTTTACAGACGAGATCGCCACCACAGACGAGCTGGATTTCTCCATGTTAGATCCTCTTGATATGACACTTGCGGACATAGGTCACACTCTTTTACGGTATATTGTCTGCCTGATACAAGACTTCAGGCAAGATTTTCCCCGGACTTCACTAGGAAGAAATACATCTGGCGAATAGTGTACAGGTGTTTGCTGTTTTACACCTCTAAGGCATGTATGTAGAGTTTCATCAGGTCAATCTGGTGCCGAAGGTATGCAGATAAAAGGGCGTAGTGCTCTTTCTAGACTGTAGTAACTGCGCTACAAGGCTGGTTGCGGCTGCACTAAACTCTCCGATTCGCGTTGCGGTGTCATCGTAGGCAGCCACCAGTTTGCGGGCAGCCGGCATGATGATATAGCTGGTAAGGAAACTAGATATGTGCTAGAAAAAAATGATAAAACTGACCATTGTGGTGACGAAAACGGCGATGAGGACACTGGCTTTTGACAGCGGAGAAATATTTTTCATGGCAAGAATCAGGATGAGACAAAAAATAGACTATGGACAGTGTGGGCAGGTGCGTATGGGGCAGATATAGCAGCATTTAAAAGAAGTATTTAAGGAAAAAGTAGATGAGTATATTTAGGAATAAAGAGAAGAATGTAAATATGGGAAAGGAATATGATGATGGAGGAGGAGTTAATGAAACAAAGGATAACAGGATGCGAGAAGAAATTGATAATGATGAAGAGTTTGACTACGGAAAGTATAAGATGGATGAGTAAAAAAAGAAAAGAAAGAAGAAGGGAAAGAAAGATATATAATAAAATATGAGGAAGAGAAAGTGGAGTGAAGGAGGAGGAGGTAATAAGTGAGAAAATGGATAAAGGAAAGGTGGAAAGATGAAGAGAAGAAAAAAAAAAAGAAAAGAGAATGGAGGGGAAAAAGGAGGTATAAAGAAAGATAATAGAGAGGAAGAAAGGATAGATGGGAATAGGAAATGGATTAAGGAAAAAGAAAAAGGGATAAGGTTATGAAGGAGATAAAATAGAAAAGAAGAATGGTGGAGGAAAAAGGAAAAAACAGGAGAAAGGGAAAGAAACGCAATAACAACCTGTTCAACATGAGACAAAATAAAAAAATAAATAGATGAAAGAGCTACTGGAACTCTTGTGTAAGTAAACACCTCTGATAAGACCCAAAATACGAAAAAGGGGTAGAATGGATGGCCAAATAAGAATGTAAATAAGAGTAAAGCAAAGTGGGCTCGGAAGATAAATATTTAGGTAAATAGAAAAATGAAAATATAGGAAATAAATATATTGAAAAGTAAAAAAATAAGGATAATGTATAACTCCTAGATATAGAGAAGAATGAAAAATGAAGTTAAGATGGGTTGATTAATTGTAAGAGAGGTTAGCAGAATGATCGAAGAAAATATTGGAGGAAATGGGAGAAGAAATAGTTGGATATATAAAGGGAGTGGGGTTGTAAATAATATTTTTTTAAAAAAGATATGAATGTAAACTGCTCCATGGTAGTAAATGTAAGGATAAGGCTAAGGGATTATTGTGAAGATAATATGCTGTAGGGGGAAAAGTAAAGGGAAAGAAGGAAATGAGAGATGGTGATGAGAAAATATTTTGGAAAAAAGAGAAAGAGAGGAAAGATATGGATGATGACTATGGCAGTAATGTTAAACAACAGTAAAGACAGGCGGCCGGTTTTGCTGTGCCGAAAAATGAGAATAGAGAAAGAGTTGAGAAAAAGGGAATGATAGAATATGGTATTTTAAGGTTTGATGGAGATAAAGAATAAGACTTCAATCTACACTACGCTGTACTGTGCGATTTTGCGAATCTGGTCGAGGTGTGGGGCTATATTGCTGGCGCTGCAAGACAGTCGAATAGGCAGCTTTGATCGACTCAGCCTCGGTGTGCACGACATGCACGAAGACCACCCGGGCGCGGCATGCCTGGCCAAAAAATATTGAAAATTAAAAGATGAAATGTAGAGATATATTTGAAGATGCAGAAATAATAAAGGTATGCCAGGAAGACATCTATTATAAAGGAATAGTAAAAAAAATAAATGAAGGCATAGTGATTATAAGGGAATGAATAATAAAATAAGAGAAAGATGATATTAATGAAATATAAAGAAAAAAGATAGAACAGGTAATAAAAGAGATTTTTAAAATTTTATAAATACACAGAATCATAAAAAAGATGAAGAATACTGCAAAAAAAGGTTATAAGTAGAAGATATAAAAGACAGAATAGAGTTAAATATGCAGCGAGAAGATGGAGATGTAAAAATAGAAATGAAGAGCAAGTAGTTGAGAGAGATAGTGTAAATGGACTAATAGGTGAATCGAAGGACATCACGGAAAGGAGAAAGTAAAGGATAGAAATGAAGCTGTAAAAGGAAAGGCTAGAAAGAATATTAAACGAAATGAATGAGAAGATAGTCTCTATGTCGCCAATGGATACAAGATAATAGAAATAAATATAGAAGAAGAAGAGCTTTATGGAATTCCGTAAGGGATTTTAAAAGAGAGAAGAGGAACATATGGATATAGATAATAAGGATGAAATAGAGACGGTGCGGGAAATTTTACGACAGTCTCAAGAGATAGAATACGATAAGGAGCAATATAGGGTAATCAGAAACAACAGAAGGTTAAATGTGTTATAAAGAAGGGAAAGTGGTTTATGAAAGAGGGGGAGAAACTAGAAGGATAGATAAAGTTATGAAGGAAATAAAAGAGGAGAAGAAAGAAATAGATGAAATAAGACAGAGTGAGGCCAAATACAAGGATATATTAAATTAGACGAGAGATATGGATTTTGACATATCGCCCGAAGGAGTTTTTATAGATATCAACGATGCACCTCTAAAGCTATTAGATTTTGAGAGAAAGGAAGAGGCATTGGAAAACAATGTCAGAGATTTCTATATAGATATTGGCGACCTAAATGAAATAATAAAAGAGATATAAGGGAAAGGAAATGTAGTTGGAAGGAATGTAAAATAAAAGAACAAGAAGGTAGAAAAAATTGAGGTAGATATAACTGCCCGTGTTAAAACGGATGAATATGGTAATATATTCTACCATGGGGCATAGTTCGAAAATCAGAAAGGCTTTGGAAAAAGAGAGAAACAGGGTAATAAGTAAAGCTGATGGGGGAATGTGATATTACCTCGACACTCATCTAATGTAACTCTAAGGGGCGAAGAAATTAATAAAGGAGGACATGATCATATCTGGAACAACTCTAAATGAATTAGTATAAGGGGAAAAGACTCAAGAGTACAACGTGGAAATCAAGAAGGTCATGGAATCGATGCATGACTCCCTCCTGAGCGTCAACACAGCCTACGAAAGAATTGCTGAGGTGACTAAAGCCTTTAGCCAAGCTTTTATCTATAAAGAGGAATCCTACTCCACCGAAACCATTTTGGATATTTTTAAATCCTATGGATACAAAGGAGAAAAATGTCTTTCCCATTCCCCCAGTGTGTCTTTTTCGGGGCTATTTCTGGATAGTCTGCCAGCCAACGATGCCACCTTCGAGGAAACGGACGTCGGGATGAGTTTTTTGCAGGTTATCCGCGACCGATTGGCTCACCGAGCCTCCCCTGACGCAGTAGACAACCAGTTCCTGGTCTTTTGGCAGTGTCTTGCTCCATTCTTCCACATTCTCAGGATCATGCCAAACTGCTCCTTCGATAGTTTCGGGTGATTTCTCGAAATCGGCCTTTCTTCTGACATCGAGCAGCAAGACCTTCTTTTGCGACAATCTGTCCTTCAGTTCTACTGGGGCAATGGATGTACTCATAATCAATATCTCCGGGTAAATTTTTTATAAACATGACATATCAGAAACCGAGCAGGTACCAGATCAGACCAAGCCCTCCGCTTCCTGCGATTATCTTGATAATGCCGACATTATAAAACTGCATCAGGCAGAAAGCCGCAAGGGCCAGGGCTGCTGAAAACCAGGCAAAGCCCTCTACCGGAAACAATACATGGGTACCGAACCATACACCCAGATTAAGAACAACGCCGACCACGGCCGGGGTGATAGTCGCCAGGGCGGCAGACATCTTGGTATTGCCGATCAGGCGCTCGATATATGGTGCCCCAATAAAGATGAACATGAAACTCGGCAGAAAGGTGAAATAGGTGGCGACAAGCGAACCCGTCACCGAGCCGAGCAACGGTCCAAGTGATCCAGGATGATTCCAGCCCGCCAGAAATCCAACGAACTGCACGACCATAATCAGCGGCCCGGGAGTTGTCTCGGCCAACCCAAGGCCGTCCATCATCTGCAGACTGGTCAGCCAGCCATACTGTTCAACCCCGGCCTGAGCGATGTAGCCAAGCAGCGAATAGGCCCCACCAAAGGTCAGAAAAGCCGCTTTTGTGAAAAAGAAGGCCTCGGTGGCGAAAACCGACCCAGGCAGAAGAAAATAAAGCCCCAGGAAGGGTACACACCAGAGGGCGATGAAAATGGCCATGAGCTTGAAGTTTCGCGAAAATGATGTACTCCGTTCCCCGGTCTGCAATGCCAGGGGAGTTGCACCGCTGGGCTTCTTGCCGGCCAAAAACATGTCCGGGAAAAATTGGCTGCCTATGACTCCAACTATGCCCACTGAAAGTATCAGCGCCGGAAAGGGGAATTTGAAAAAATAGGTAACCAGAAACGAGAGAGCCGCTATAGCGATCAGCACATTGTTCTTTAACGACTTCTTACCGATCTTGATGACCGCGGCCAGGACAATGGCGAGGACGGCCGCCTTCAGGCCGACGAAGATCGCGGCCACCCACGGCAGGGTACCGAAAGCGATATAGATAGAGCTGAGTGTGAAAAGGATGAATACCGAGGGCAGGACAAAGAGGACGCCTGCGGCTATTCCACCCCTGGTTCTATGGAGCAGCCAGCCGATATATGTTGCCAGTTGCTGGGCCTCGGGACCCGGCAGCAGCATGCAGTAGTTCAGGGCATGCAGAAAACGGTCGTTGCTGATCCATTTTTTACGATCAACGAGTTCCTGGTGCATGATGGCGATCTGGCCGGCCGGGCCGCCGAAACTGATCCAGCCGAGCTTGAACCAGAACAGGAAGGCTTCCCTGAACGACGGGGACACCTGCTTCTCCGGTTCAGCCGTGGGGGTGTGCAGGGGATTCTCCATTGCGTTCACAGTGTACTTTCAGAAGGAGCCGGGATCGTCCGGCGGAACAAGAGGGCTGAGACAATAAGAATTGCGGCAATACAGGCAAAGGCCAGGCGGAAATCCTGGCCGTCGGACAGGCCGATCAACAGGCCCGCGAGGATCGGACCTGTCGCATGGCCGACATCATAGAGGGTACCGAACACCCCCATCGCCGAACCGATATTGTCTTCCCGGCAGAAATCAGCGACCATGGCCGCCGATGACGAGGTGACGATCGCCTCGCCGAGTCCAAAGACCATCGACAGGAGCAGGAGGACGGAATAGTCTTTCACCCAGGGCACGATGGCAAAAGGCACGGCGCAGACAAACATCCCCCAGAACAACAGCGGCCTGCGTCCATGTCGATCGGAGATCCGGCCCATCAGGGGTTTGGCGAGAACCGTCACGAATATCTGCACTCCCCAGATAAGACCGGCCTGAAACACCGAGTAGCCGAGGACCATGACGATATAGATCGGCATGAAGGCCTCCAGCGCCCCCACGGAGAGGTTCTGCACCCCTTCCATATTGCTGGTCACAACGATCCGGCGATCGGTCAGGATATTTTTCAGGCTGTGCCAAAAATGGCTGATAACCGCCGATACCGTTGATTTCCCCGTGCCGTTCGTCCCGTTTGCAGCCAATGAACTGCTGGCCCAAACCCCGATCAGGAGGGCAATCATGCCAAGGGCGGCAACCACTCCATAGATGATATGGAAATGGACCAGCTGCTGTTCACCTCCCCCGGCCAGTCTGCCGAGCAGAAATCCGCCGAGCGGTGCCCCCACCAGGTTGCCGATGATGGTTATCGAGGAAAAAAGCGAGAGCATCTCGCCCCGTTTGTTGCCGGCCATATCGACGACCACGGCCATGATCACCGGACCATAGATGGCGGTGGCAAAGCCGTGCAGGAAACGAACCAGGATCAGACTGTTATAGGAATCAACCAGCAGATAGAGAAGCGGGATGACGGCAAAAAATGCCAGGCCGATGAGCATGGTTGTACGCCGGCCGATGATATCGGAGATAACCCCGGCCGGCATCTTGAAGAAGACGCCGGTAATGGTCGAAATGGCCACGGCGAATCCAATGGCCTCCGGCCCTACCCCGAATGAGGCGGCAAACAGGGCCAGTACCGGTGTCCTGGCCAGGGCATAGGAGGCCTTGGCGAGAAAGCCGGAGAGGCAGAGGCCATAAAAATTTGTCCGTGGATCCATTGTCGTACCTCTTTATTTTGCACCGAAGTACTTGATCGCTGCCGCCATTTCCTTTTCAAAATCCTCAAGAACATGACCAAATCGACCTTTTATATCGCCTCAGGGACATCGGCTTTTACGTCACCCTGTTCACTATAGGCACTCTGGGGCAAGTTTCACTCATCCACCTCGGACGTTTTCCGAGTGCGTTGTGAACAGCCATGCACGGAATCGTACGCACTGTGGTGTGGGAGGACGGCGGGAGGAACCCCGCCTCCTATCCGATCCCTCGAAAAATCCACATCGGGCTACAGATGCTTTTCAGTCTGAAGACGCTATCTCCAAAGAGCCCGAAAGGCCTTTGAAGGTGGAATCTGCCGGTGCGATCTGGTAAAAGAATACGTTCACATCATTAAATCCCTAAAGAGATTAAGGTGCTATGTATCAGCTTGAGGTGGCGGTCACCCGGCCGACACAGCTGATACGGGCACACGCCGACCTCAGACCCCATAATTCAAAAAAGCTACGTCCCCATGTTCGAACAGGCCTTCAAAAATATCGACGACGCCCTCCGCAAAGAAGCCGGTTGCGCCAGTGAACTGGACTATGCGGAACAGACCTCCTGGCTGCTGTTCCTGAAATACCTCGACAGCCTGGAGCAGGACAAGGCCATGGAGGCCGAGCTGGAAGGAAGGACCTACTCCTTCATCCTCGACGATCAGTACCGCTGGGAAAGCTGGGCGGCGCCCAAGGGCGCGGACGGCAAGCTGGATCACAACAAGGCGCTGTCGGGCGACGATCTGCGGGACTTCGTCGACCGCCAGCTCTTTCCCTATCTGCAGAGCTTCAAGCTGAAGGCCACCGGGCCGAACACCATCGAGTACAAGATCGGCGAGATCTTCGGCGAGATCAAGAACAAGATCCACAGCGGCTACATCCTGCGCGACGTCATCGACCACATCGACGAACTGCGTTTCCGCTCGCAGACCGAAAAACACGAACTGTCGCACCTTTACGAGGCAAAGATCAAGAACATGGGCAACGCCGGGCGCAACGGCGGCGAGTACTACACCCCGCGCCCGCTGATCCGGGCCATCGTCCAGGTGGTGAAGCCGGAGATCGGCCAGCGCATCTACGACGGTGCGGTCGGCTCGGCAGGCTTTCTGTGCGAGGCCTTCGATTATCTCCGCCGCCAGCCCGATCTGACCGCCGCCGACCTCAAGTTGCTGCAGGAGCGCACCTTTTACGGCAAGGAGAAGAAGTCGCTGGCCTATGTCATCGCCATCATGAACATGATCCTGCACGGCATCGAGGCGCCCAACATCATCCACACCAACACCCTGACCGAGAACCTGGCCGACGTGCAGGAGAAAGACCGCTACGACGTGATCCTGGCCAATCCCCCCTTCGGCGGCAAGGAGCGCAAGGAGGTGCAGCAGAACTTCCCGATCCGCACCGGCGAGACGGCCTTCCTCTTCCTCCAGCACTTCATCAAGATGCTCCGGGCCGGTGGCCGGGCCGGCGTGGTCATCAAGAACACCTTCCTGTCCAACACCGACAACGCCTCGGTGAGTCTGCGCAAACTCCTGCTGGAAAGCTGCAACCTGCACACCGTTCTCGACTGCCCCGGCGGCACCTTCCAGGGCGCGGGCGTGAAGACCGTGGTGCTGTTCTTCGACAAAGGCGCGCCGACCCGCGGGTCTGGTACTACTCGCTCGATCCCGGCCGCAACATGGGCAAGACCAACCCGCTGAACGATGATGATCTGGCCGAGTTCGTCGAGTTGCAGAGGATCTTTGCCGACTCGCCGAAGAGTTGGAGCGTGGATGTGGCCGGGATTGACCAGGCGACCTTCGACCTGTCGGTGAAAAATCCGGACGGCGGGGAGGAAGTGGTGCATCGCAGCCCGCAGGAGATTATGGATGAGATTGCGGCGCTGGATGCCGAGAGTGCCGAGGTGCTGGCGAAGATAAGAAGATTGCTATAAGTCTTATAGGACCTATGCGACCTATGAAAAACACCGATAACCCCATAATCCTGCCCCATGGCAACTATCAGGAACTGCTTTCTTATCAGAAGTCGGAAGTCATCTATGACCTGACTTTCCGCTTCTGCGAGAAACACCTGAAAAAGGGCGACCGCACCGTTGATCAGATGGTGCAGGCAGCCCGTTCCGGCAAGCAGAACATTGTCGAGGGGAGCAAAGCATCCGGCACTTCCAAAGAGATGGAGATCAAGCTGACCAATGTTGCGCGAGCCAGCCTGGAAGAGCTGCTGGAAGACTACCGGGATTATCTGCGGGTGCGTGATTTTGTCATCTGGGAGAAAGACTCCAAGGAAGCACAGTATGTCAGAAAGCTGGGCAATAAACCTCATACGACGTATGAGACCTATCGGGAGTTTGTTGACACCCGCCCTGCCAATGTTGTGGCCAACATCGCCATTTGCCTGATTCATCAGGCAAATTATCTGCTGGATCAGCAGATACGGCGGTTGGAGAAGGATTTTCTCAAAGATGGGGGATTGCGGGAGCGGATGACAAAAGCCAGATTGCAGTCGCGTGAACAGCAGCGGTTGGATGAGCGGAGGAAGAGATGAAGGCGGGGTGGCAGATCAAGACCATTGGCGAAGTCTGTGAAGTAATCAACGGAGGAACGCCAAAGACGGGAGTAGCCTCATATTGGGATGGCCCCCATCAATGGATTACACCTGCCGAAATGGGGAAGCGTTGTACTCCTTATATTCAGGAAACATCAAGGACGCTTTCTGACCTCGGATTACAAAACAGTTCTGCAACTCTGTTACCTGCACACTCGGTAATATTGTCATCACGTGCGCCGATTGGGCACATAGTTATCAATACTGTGCCTATGGCAACAAACCAAGGTTGTAAAGGACTGGTGCCAAGTAGGCAGGTTGAATACAAGTTCCTTTATCACTATTTGAGCAGCATAGTGGACCTGCTCAATAATCTTGGGACTGGTGCGACATTCAAAGAGCTTTCAGGCGGGAAACTGAAAGAGGTTAAAATTCCAGTTCCGCCTCTCCCCGATCAGCAGCGCATCGTCGCCATCCTCGACGAAGCGTTTGACGGCATCGCCACCGCCAGAGCCAACGCCGAAAAGAACCTGCAGAACGCCCGCGCCCTGTTCGAAAGCCACCTGCAATCCGTCTTCACCCAGTGCGGCGAGGGGTGGGTGGAAAAGCGACTTGGGTGATGTACTTGCTGTCGACCTCGCAAGCAAGCGTCATCCATGCGGCTGAATCAAACTTCTTCATGAAGTTCCGAACGGTGTTCTCGTGCCTACGCAGAGCAACGTAAGTCTGGCTTCATACCGGGCAAGTGATCAGTGCATGTACAGCGAAGAGCCATACCTCGCTATCTTCAAGTATTGCGAACGTCCTAAGAGGTGGAGATATCTTGATGACGATGCTACGTGGAACATCGGTGTATGTTGCGTAGCTAGGGAGTGGCGAGCTGAAATGTTATCACAGAGCTGGAACGTCAGTTTCGTTCGCCGAATCACGGATCCATTCTGCATTTTCATTATGCGATTGGCTCAGAATCATGACCAATCAGATGGTTAATCGGTAGAGCGCAAGGTGCAAACACCTACCATCGAGATAAACATTGAAGAGTTGCAGTTATATTGCCAGTTAGTCCCAACTTTGGATCAACAAAATAGAAGTTGTTGAACATATGGGGTACTTCAGTCCGAAACCCAGCACCTCGAATCCATCTACCAGCAGAAACTCGCAGCCCTCGCCGCCCTGAAAAAATCACTCCTTCACCGGCCTTTACCGGCCAACTTTAGGAACCGCCATGCACATTCAGCCCTCTATTTTCGAGACCCACGCAATCCGCCGTGTCTATGACGAGAAAACCGAAATCTGGTGGTTTTCGGTGGTCGACATCATCCAGGTGTTGACCCAGCAGCCGGATTACCAGACCGCCCGAAATTACTGGAACAAGCTGAAAGAGCGGCTGAGTAAGGAAGGCAGTCAGTCGGTGACAAATTGTCACCGGTTGAAACCCTGCCGCTGAGGTCGGCAAGAACGTCTGACCGACGTCGCCACCGCCGAAACCCGACTCTGCACCTGGCCTTTTGCGGCCGATTGTCACAGTATTTGACAGAGTACTTGCCGTATACTTGACACATTCTCTTTGAGGAAGTCATGAACGAACCCGAAACCCGAGCCGAACATATCGACCCTGCCCTGAAGGCCGCGGGCTGGGGTGTGGTGGAGGGCAGCCGTATCCGCCGCGAATATCCGATCACGCTCGGGCGCATCGAGGGGCACGGCAAACGGGGCAAGGCACTGACCGCTGATTATGTCCTGGAGTACCGCAACACCAAGCTGGCGGTGGTCGAGGCCAAGGCCTGGGACAAGCCGCTGACCGAAGGCGTCGGTCAGGCCAAGGACTATGCCGGCAAGCTGGCGGTCCGCTTCACCTACGCCACCAACGGCCAGGGTATCTACGGCATCGACATGGATACCGGTGATGAGGGTGAGCTGGCAGCATATCCGACACCGGATGAACTGTGGAGCCGAACCTTTGCGACCCGGAACAGCTGGCGTGACCGTTTTGCCACGGTAGCCTTCGAGGACCGGGGCGGCTATTTCCAGGGGCGCTATTACCAGGACATCGCCGTTGAACGGGTCCTGGAGGCCATTGCCGACAATCATCCCCGTATCCTGCTGACCCTGGCCACCGGTACCGGCAAGACCTTCATCGCCTTCCAGATCGCCTGGAAGCTGTTTCACAGCCGCTGGAACCTGACGGACTGGAAGACCGAGGGCGAGCCGAGCCGGCGACCGCGCATCCTGTTCCTGGCCGACCGCAACATCCTGGCCGACCAGGCCTACAACGCCTTTTCCGCCTTCCCTGAAGATGCCCTGGTGCGGATTGCGCCCGACGAGATCAGGAAGAAGGGCAAGGTGCCCAAGAACGGCAGCATCTTCTTCACCATCTTCCAGACCTTCATGAGCGGGCCGCCGAAGAACGGCCGGCCGAGCCCCTATTTCGGCGAGTATCCGCCTGATTTCTTCGATTTCATCGTCATCGACGAGTGCCACCGCGGCGGCGCCAATGACGAGAGCAACTGGCGCGGCATCATGGAATACTTCGCGCCCGCCGTGCAGCTCGGCCTGACCGCCACTCCCAAGCGTGATGACAACGTCGACACCTACGCCTATTTCGGCGATCCGGTCTATATCTACTCGCTGAAGGACGGGATCAACGACGGGTACCTCACGCCCTTCCGGGTGAAGCAGATTGCCACTACGCTCGATGAGTACATCTATACCTCCGACGACAATGTCGTGGAGGGCGAGATCGAGGCGGGCAGGCTCTACACGGAGCCGGATTTCAACAGGATCATCGAGATCAGGGAGCGGGAAAAGAAGCGGGTGGAGATCTTCATGGCGCTGATCGATCAGCGGGAGAAGACCCTGGTCTTCTGCGCGAACCAGGCGCATGCCCTGGCGGTGCGCGACCTGATCAACCAGATCAGGAACAGTACCGACCCCAACTACTGCCAGCGGGTGACGGCCAACGACGGCGCGCTGGGCGAACAGCATCTGCGCGACTTCCAGGACAACGAGAAGACCATCCCGACGATCCTCACCACATCGCAGAAACTCTCCACCGGCGTGGACGCCCGCAACATCCGCAATATCGTGCTGATGCGCCCGATCAACAGGATCATCGAGTTCAAGCAGATCATCGGCCGCGGCACCCGGCTGTACGACGGCAAGGAGTACTTCACCATCTACGATTTCGTGAAGGCGCACCATCATTTCAGTGATCCGGAATGGGACGGCGAGCCGATAAACGAGGTGCGGCCTGTTGATCCGGTGCGCCCCGCAGGCCATGTCGAGACCGGAGAACCACCGCCTGCGTACGTGCCGAAGAAGAAGGCGAGAGTCAGGCTCGCCGACGGCAAGGAGCGCACCATTCAGCACATGGTGGCGACGAGTTTCTGGCACCCTGACGGTACGCCGATGTCGGCGCAGCAGTTCATGGAAGCGCTCTTCGGCAGGCTGCCGGAGTTCTTCAAGGACGAGGAGGAACTGCGGACCTTATGGAGTCGCCCGGATACGCGCCGCAAACTCCTGGAGGGACTCGCCGAAAAAGGCTTCGGCAGGGATCAGCTCGCCGAGATGCAACGGATCATCGATGCGGAAAAGAGCGACCTCTTTGACGTGCTGGCGCATGTGGCCTATGCCCTGCCGCCTCTCACCCGTGAAGAACGCGCCGCCAAGGCCAGGGTCATCATAACCCGGCGGTTCTCGACCAAGCTCCAGGTGTTCCTTGGCTTTGTCCTTTCCCATTACGAGAGTATCGGAGTCGAAGAACTGGATCAGGAAAAACTGACCCCGCTGCTGAAGCTCAAATACCATGATTCAATCCCTGACGCCGTTTCCGATCTGGGCCACTCTCCTCTTGAGATAGGACAGGTGTTTGCGGGATTTCAGCAGTATCTGTACCAGGGCCAGGCCGGGATGTGACCAGCAGCACTCCCTCTCTTTTCTTAAATCGTGCCCCTCGTCAAAACCCCGGCAGTTTAAACTTCATGGTCACTTCACCGGTTGTTGTATCAATGTGCAGCAACCGGCCGTCCTCCCCTGTCGGCTGGATTTTTCTGCCGGTGGCCATTTCCAGCAGCCCGGAGATAAAGGACATCCCCTGGTTGAGGACCTGTTCCATTTTCTCGGCGGATTGGGAATCGGGATCAGAGTGGTGAGCGTGGCTTCCGTCATCCTCCCCGGCGCTTTCGGCCTCCGGCCCAGCCGGGGCGACAATCTCGGGTTCTTCATCGGCATAGCCGGCGTGACGATCCTCCGCCAGTACCTCGGGGTTCAGGAAATGCGGGGTATCTTCAGGAATTTCCTCCTGATCGCGACCCTCGCCGACCACCGGCTGCGGTTCCTCTCCCATCAGTTCACGGAGCTGGTTGAGGATCTCCGTGCGTTTTTCCCTGGAGAACTCGACCTTATCTCCCTCCCCGTCGAAGACGCCTTTGAAGAGGTCGGTTTTCAACTGGATCCCGGCAAAGATCTTTTCTTCGATGCTGTCCTTGGCGATCAGGTTCACCACGTTGATGCAACTGCTCTGCTGGCCGATCCGACTGACCCGGCCGATGCGCTGATGGAGCCGTGCCGGGTTCCAGGGCAGCTCGAAATTGATGACGCAATCCGCCGCCTGGAGGTTGAGACCGGTGCCGCCGGCGTCGGTGGAAAGAAAAACCTTGCACTCGGGGTTGTTGGTGAATTCGTCGATCAAGGCCTGGCGTTTATTGATCGGTATCTTGCCGGAAAGCTCCACGAAGGGAATCGCCGCCTGGGAAAGATGTTTGCCGATCAGCATGGTCATGGTGGTCCACTCGGAAAAGATGACGACCTTGTGACCGTTCTGGGAAACCAACTCGTCGAGCAGTCCCTCCAGTTCTTTCAATTTCGGCGAAATGTGGGTCTGACGGTCTATCAGGTAGGTGGAGTTGCAGACCTGCCGCATCTTCAGGAGCAGCAGCTGGAGTCTTCGAAGTTCCACCGGGGTGAGGTACTTTTTGTTCAACAGCGGCTGCAGGGACTGGAGATAGCCGGTGTGGATCTTGTGCTGCCGTTCGTGCAGATCGATGTAGTAGTTGTTGGTAATTTCCCGGGGCAGCTCGGCGAGAACCTGCTGCTTGCGGCGCCGGATGGCCACCTGCTGCAGACGTTTGTGCAGTGTCTCGAGATTGTGGTAGCCGAGAATCTTGCCTTTGCTGGTACGGCTGAGCAGGAAATGGTCGGCGGCAAACTTCCACAGGGGCGAGAGCATGGCAGGTTCGAGGAACTGGACAATCGAGTAGACGTCCTCGAGCTTGTTTTCCAGGGGCGTACCGGTCAGCACCAGGGCGTGTTTGCGCGGCAGGGACTTGACCGCGACGGCGGTCTTGGTGGTGAAGTTCTTGATCCGCTGGGCCTCATCGAGGATGATCAGATCAGGTTTGAAGCGGCAGATGGTGGCGACATCGCGGAGCACGGCCTCATAGTTGGTAATCTTGAACAGGCTGTCATCGTGCAGGTACTGGTTTCTTCTGGTGTTGAATCCGCCTGCCACCACCACCGCCTTGTGGTCGGTGAAGCGGTGAATTTCGCGCTGCCACTGGGCCTTCAAGGAGGAGAGCGTCACGATCAGCACCTTGCTGAATCCAAACAGCTCTTTTTTCGCCAGGGCCAGGGTGATCGCCTGCAGGGTCTTGCCAAGCCCCATCTCGTCGCCGATCAGGGCGGCCTTGCGGTGCACGGCAAAACGAACGCCTTCCTGCTGATAGGGATAGAGTTCCGCCCGAAGCCCGCTTGGCATAGGAACAGGTGTATCCGCCAGCTTCCGCAGCTCTTCCCTGACGAAGAAATCGTTGACCCGATCGAGAACGGATTCCCGCAGCATCACCCTTTTGTCATTGGCCAGAGCGGCCATCAGTTGAGGGAAATCGCTCAGGTTTTCCTTGCTGTACAAGCCGCTGTCGTCAAAAAAACGGGAGAGGGTTTCCTGGAGGTGCGGGCTTTCCGCCGCCAGTTCCTGACAGAAATACCGCGGCAGGCCGCTTGCTGAATCCCAGTAGATATCGACAAATGGGAAGCGCTCATGTTGTGCCTTTTTCAGCAGATTTTTCCGGCTCTTGATATGTCCGTGCAGATGCATGAGGTGCTTGCAGGTACCGAGCATATTGGTGAGATAGTCCGGACAACTGCAATGGCCTTCGCCACGTTCCGGATGGTGCATGGTTACCACATAGCGGCGACCGTCAGCCGTCGTGATGTCGTGTTCCCCCTTGCACATATCGCCGAGGTGGATGGTGAATTTTTCTTTTTTTGCCCGGTTGGCGCGGTCTTCAAGGGCCTGTTTGCGTATCTCCCCAGCGGTGAGAAACCGTTCCTGATCCAGGGTGAGTGATCCCTGACCCGGCGTGTCGACCGGCGTGGTCCGCCATTTTTGTATCCTGTCAAAGGCGTCCAGCATGACCGCTACGGTATGCTTGCAGCCGGAACCGGGATAGGGACAGTCACAGACGGTGGAAGGTTCCCTCTCCAGACTGATCCTGGTTGTGTAATCACCGTAATTGCCATCGACTTCATAGACAAAATTCCCGTTTTCCGGATCGGCTTCGACACAATTGAACGCCCCATATTCGTAGAGCGTCAGTCCGCGCTGAAAGATCGCCTTGGAATCGGCTACCTGTTTTTCTATGTATTGCGGGCTCAGTTCAATCATCGGTATCTTCTCATTCGTCGTTTATCTGATATGACGGCAGGGTGTCTCTCCTTCTGACGGCTTTTCTGTCCCAGCCCTCCATTGTTGGCGGTAAAACGCAATTCTTCAAAGAATATCATCGTGCTTCCTCTGATGTTTCACCGGGAATAAAAAACCGCCACGCGCAGAACCAGTCTTCCGGGTGGCTATCCGGCGGGCAGCCCAGGCATTCGGTGCGGATGCGGTCGTCAATGGCGCGGGCGAAATAGGTGTATTCCACCAGTCCCGCGGATTTGCAGGGATAATCCGCCAATTTCTTGCGTTTCCGAACTGACTGGACCCGGCATTCGTTCATCCGGAAGATGAAACTGTACGGCCCGTCATCGACGATCGAATGGATATTGAGATTGGCGTACACCCGGAAACCCAGGGCTTTTTTCAGGCCGTCGAGGCCCGGATGTTCGGGCATGTTGAGGAACTTTTTGATCGTCCAGGCCTCAAAGGGCGAAAACTGGGCCCAGGCCGAATCATTGCACCTTTTGGCATCGTTCATGCCGTGGGTGAATTCCACCGCCTGAAACCACACCCCGTCGTTGGCCAGCCAGTTGGCGGAGACGCTGTCCATCAGCGCCAGCAGTTTGTCGCGGGAAAGGTCGAGCAGCGGGGCGGGAACGCCTTCCTTCATCTCAAAACCCAGGGTTTTGGCGAGCCGGTCCATTTGGATGTTAAAGCCCTTGTCCGTAGCCTCCTGCAAAACTTCCAGGGCTGTTTCCATGCCCATCTGGTGCCGAACTTCGGTGAACCAGACGGCGTAATGCACCATGGTGCGCTGCAGCAGGTTGATGATGTAGCGGGCGAGTTCGGTTTGGTCGAGGTCTTTCGGGGTTTGGGCGGGCATCTGATCGTTCAACGATTCTTCCTCCTTTTTATGTGAATAGTGGAGCTTGGAGTTGCAACTCTTGGTTTTTGACAGCCGAAGCACTCTCAACGGTGGAGAAAAGCATAAAAATAGTATCGATATGAAAACGAATCGGCGGCCTTCGGAAGATACGTATCACCACATCCGCCGAAGGCCGCTATGGGCAACAAGGGATACCCCACTCTCCCCGGAACCTTGCGTGACAGTAGCACATTTCTCGCCAGGGCTCTACCGATTCGTTCCGTTCCGACAGGATCAGGTGACAGCCGGGTTGGTTCGGCCGTGGTGGGTACCGAAACGGCGAAACTTCCAGCCGCCGCAACAGCGGGAACGAAGGTCGAAAGTGGAAAATCCGTGGAAGCCGCCGGATGCTATCGTATCAAGGATCAAAAAGCGGCCGGAACACGTCTTCCGCTCCAATGAGTGCGGAGCTATCAAACTCTCAACTTCAATTATGAAACGATGGCATTGAAGGAACGTTACTGGTAAGATCCGACAACAGGATGGATTCACGGATTGATCTGTCGTTTCGAAACAGAGTCAGGTGGATGCGGTCGTCTCGCCGGTAAAATTGCCATGAATATCGTCTACTCGGACAAATACGATCTCAACCTCGATGCGCACCCGTGGCATACCTCGAAGTACCGTCTCGCGCTCGATCTCATCAAAAAACAGGGTCTGATCCACCCCTCGCAGATCCTCGAACCACCGCTCGCCGATGCCGACGCGATCCGCAGCGTCCACACGGTCGAATACCACGACAAGCTCATCACCCTCGACTTTACTCTCGAAGAGGCGAAAACAGCCGAAATACCGTTAACATCCGAAACGGTAGCGCTCGCCCGCAGAATGACCGGGGGCACGATCCTGGCCAGCGAGCAGGCAGTTGCCGACGGCTTGTGCATCCATCTCGGCGGTGGATTCCACCATGCCTTTCAATCTCATGCAGCCGGGTTCTGCCTGCTCAACGACATCGCCATCAGTCTCCGGGTTCTCCTGCAACAGGGTACAATCCGATCAGCAGCGGTCATTGATTGCGATCTTCATCAAGGGGACGGTACGGCGTACATCTTCCATGATGACCCAAGCGTGTTCACCCTTTCGATCCACCAGCAGGACGCATTCCCATACCCCAAACAACAGAGCGACCTCGATATCGGATTGCCGTCGGGAACCGGTGACCAGGAATACCTCGCGGCGCTGGACACAGCCCTTGCCAGGCTCTTTGACGTAAATGACCATCTCGACTTGATCCACTATCAGGCCGGGGTCGATACCTATAAAGGTGATCTGCTTGGACGCCTCAGGCTCTCGGAAAATGGCTTACGCGAACGCGATCGGCGAATAATCACGACGGCGATTTCCAAAGACATCCCGCTTGTCATCACTCTCGGCGGGGGCTACACCGCCAAGGCTTACGAAGTTGCAGGACTCCATGCCAATACGGTTGTCGAAGCCTTGCTTGCCGCGCAGCAGCGAGGCGGGAGATGAGTGGTTTTTCCCGCAGCATTTCGGGCATTGGGGAATATCTCGCTGCATAATTCCTTCCCTCCATGGGCCTCCAGCGCCCCCTGACATGAAAAAGCCCGGCGGACAAATTCCGCCGGGCTTTTTTTCTTGCCTGCTGCATAGAGTGGGTGTCGATGACTGTCGAGTACAGCAGTCGCAGTTCGTCGATCAGAATTTCGAATGGCGGCAGTCCAGGGCGATCTGACCCCGGCCTGCCTGTTTGAAGCGTTGTATTACATGGTCTTCAGATTGGCGACGTCGTCGGCGTATTTTTTCCGTTCTTCGGCCGGCATCGGGATCATTCCCTTGTCGGCGAGGTAGCCGTCGTCACCCCACGCCTTCTCGCTGGCGAACTCGGTGATGTACTCCTTGATGCCGGGGATCACGCCGATATGGGCCTTCTTGACGTAGATGAACAGCGGCCGGGAGACGGCGTACTTGCCGGCGGAGATGTTCTCGAAGGTCGGGGCCTCGCCCTCGATCAGCGAGCCCTGGATGGCGTCGGCGTTCTGGTCGAGGAAGGAGAAGCCGAAGATCCCGAGGGCCTTGGGGTTGGCCTGCAGCTTCTGGACGATCAGGTTGTCGTTCTCGCCGGCCTCGACATAGGCGCCGTCCTCACGCACGGTCTCGCTGATCCGCTTGAAGGCGTCCTTGTCGCTCTTGCTCATCGCCTTGATAAAGTCGAACTCCTCGGCGCCGGCGACCATCACCATCTCGATGAAGGCGTCGCGGGTGCCGGAGGTCGGCGGCGGGCCGAGGACCTCGATCGCGGTGGCGGGCAGTGCCGGGTTGATCTCTTTCCAGGTCTTGTACGGGTTGGCGATGAGCTTGCCGTCGTTGTTCGGGTCCGGCACCTCCTTGGCGAGGGCGAGGAAGATCTCCTTGCGGGTCAGCTGCATCGGTTCGGTCGTCTTGGCGTTGGCGAGGACGATGCCGTCATAGCCGATCTTCAGTTCGATGATGTCGGTGACCCCGTTTTTGGCGCAGGTCTCTTTCTCCGAGTCCTTGATCGCCCGGGAGGCGTTGGAGATGTCGGGATGGGTGACGCCGACGCCGCCGCAGAACAGCTTGAAGCCGCCGCCGGTGCCGGTCGACTCGATCGTCGGGGTCTTGAAGGCGGAGCCCTTGCCGAACTGCTCGGCGACGACGGTGGCGAAGGGGTAGACGGTGGACGAGCCGACGATGGCGATCGAGTCGCGGGCCGCCATCGCGGTACCGGTACTGATCAGGGTCATGGTCAGGGCGCTGGCCAGAAAGATGCTGCGTGTGTTCATGGTGTTCTCCTCTCAGGTTGATGACTGCATCGATTGTCAGGTGATATCTCTTTGCATCGGTCGGCACAGCGGTGAAGGCCGTCCTGCGGCAGGGCACGCCTGTGCTGTTGCCGATAGAGTAAAGGCTGCGTGTTTGCCTGGAGTTAAGAGTTGATGAGGATTGGGTTAGAGCGTGGTGGCCCTGGCGATGGCGCGGGAGAGCGTGTGTTCGGGAATGGCGTTTGACCAGGTTGAACGCCGACGGATCACCGTCCTCCGGTCAAGGTATGGGTCAGATGCAGGGCCCGCAGCATGGAGCGCTTCTTGTCCTGATGCGCCTGCATCCGCCGCAGGATGTCGTCCAGCAACTGCAAGGCGGTAACCACATTGGGACCTTTGTTGAGCATGACACATTCCGCCCGATGGCTCATCGCCGCGTCGGTGATCTCGGCCCGTGAGGGGATGCCTTTGCGGGCCAGGGTCTCCAGAACCTGGGTCGCCCAGATTACCGGGACATGGGCGGCCTCGCAGATCCAGAGAATTTCCTCCTGAACCTCGGCCAGGCGGTCGAAGCCGCATTCAACCGCCAGATCACCCCGGGCGATCATCACCCCGCAGCACGAAAACTGCATTGCCGTCAACAACATGTCGGGCAGGTTTTCAAAGCCGCGCCTGGTCTCGATCTTGAGGACCACTGCCGGCTGCCGCCCGCCGATCGTCTCCAGGTGCTGCTGCAACTCTTCGACATCCCTGGCGGAGTTGGCAAAGGACAGTTCAACCACATCGGCATGACGGGAGACGAAGCGGAGATCGTTGATATCCTTGGCGGTAAGGGCCGAGAGGGTAAGCCGGCTTTCAGGGAGGTTGATCCCCTTGTCGGGCCGCAGTTTATCGCCGCCCGGGCGGGCATGGGTGATGCGGACAACGATATGGTCCCGGGCGGTCCGTTCGATGATGCCGCCGAGTTTGCCGTCATCGAACCAGATGGGTTCTCCTGGCGGACGTCGGTGAACGCCTCCGGGATGGTGCTGCCGATGGTGGCCGGGGTCACGACGTTGCCGGAGGCATCGTGAACGGCCGGATGACCCTCGTCGGCACTGCGGGTGACAATGAGCAGGTCGCCCTTCTGAAGATGGATCGCCCTCTCACCCGGGGGCAGATCGTCGACCGAGGCCTTATACCAGGCATCGCCGCTCTTCCCCGCCTTGGTGCGGAGGACCGTTGCGGCGACGATATAGGCCGTCTTCTCCAACTCGGCCAGGCAGCCATGGCCGGTTGTTTCGACAACCGTCATCACCCGCCGCGACTCGCGGGCATCGATGAAATGGATGTGATGCCCGCGGCGCAACCGGGCGAGCCAGGCGTCGGGCACCGCCAGGCAGGCAGCGGCGGGAACCGGCGGCGGACACGACGCGGACCTGGGACTGAGCCACACCCGCGCCGGTTCGACCAAGCGGCCGTAACGGTCGCGCTGCGGTCGGATCCGGATGACCGCCTGTCCTGCCTCGATCCGTCCGGTTCGCAGTTTGGGCCCGCCCAGATCCATGACCACCCGGCAGGACCGCCCCATGGCCTTCTCGGCCCGGCGCAGATGTCCTATCATCTTCAGCCAGGCTGCCTCGTCGTCGTGGGCGCAGTTGATCCGCATGCAGTCCATGCCGTGCTGGAGCAGTGTGTGGATGAGGCCGTAGTCCTCCGCCGCCGCGCTGGGCATGGTGACCATGATCCGCACCCAGCGGTCCGGTGGCGGCGGGCCGAGCTGGCAGTTGGTATGGTCGACCAGCAATTCCGTGCCCTGCGAAAACCCGACGGGCTCCTCTGCCGTCCGGGGCGGGATGGTTCCCGTCAGCCGGTGCAGGGTGTCGAGCACGGCGTCGATCAGCGCCAGAACATGTGATTCGGCGCGTCCCAGCGAAGACAGCCCCAACTCGGCCAGACGGGTCTGCAACGGGCGGAGATCGTGGCGGCGGAGGACGAGGTAATGAAGGAGATTGCGGGCGCTGATGCGATAGAGCGGGTTGATGTTATCGAGGATGGCCTGGGATGTGTCCGCCTCGTCAATCATCTCCATCCGGATGGCGGTCAATTCCGCCAGCAACTGTTCGAGATCGGCCTGACGGGGATGTCCGGTTTTCGCTTTACGTTTTCCGCTCATGGACGATGCTGCCGGTTGCAGGCTTTATGAATTCTATCCGCGCTTCAGGCGGAGACAATTTTTGCCGATCAGGAAGTGATGACAGCATATACCGAAGGGTGTACCGGCAAAAAATTGTTCAACTCTTCCAGCGCGTCCTCGTCATTGGCGGCCATGAACTCGATCCTGAAGCCATTGTGCTGCCTCAGCTCATATTCCGTTCCACCAAGGCAGATCAGCTGCCATTCCGACGATTGCCGTACGATTCGCATTATCCCTCCGAAATCGGCGCGATCTCTTTTTGCCTGAAAATTCGATGCGTCCCGATGATGAACCCGTGGTCCACCCCAGGTCATCTCCCCGCTGTGCATGGCTACAGGAGAAAGAGATGTTCTGCTGCGCCATGCGGAGCCGTACCGAGAACACTGTAAGAGAAGTATATTCGAAACCGGTCAGGTTTTGATGAGGTTTTCATCAGGAACCGATCCTCGCCGGGCGGAATTGTCCCGCAATCCCCACGGCTGCGCCAATTCCCGCCGCTCGTTGACAATCCTTAGCGAAAATTTGACCATAGTCTATCGGGAGAATAACCCGATCCTCACATCTTCCGCCCAATATAGCGATGTCGGGGCGAGGTTCAGCTCCCGGCAACCATCGGTGCGAACAGGATCGACCGGGACGCGGACGACCGCCACCCGGCTGTCGCTGTTCGTCATCGCCAAGAGAATTCACTATCTGGAGGGGACATGAAAGGATCAACGAAGAAATTGTGCGCCATTGCGGCCCTGGGAACCCTGTTTTCATCGTCGCTGTGCCTGGCGGCCGGCCCGACTGCGAATGCCGCGTCGGAGGGAAAGTGGCTGTCCGGTGATTTTCACCAGCATACCCTGTACACCGACGGCAGCACCACCTTCGACTTCGTCATGGAGAAAAGCAACGAGTTCGGCCTCGATTGGTGGGCCAACTCCGAGCATGGCGGCGGCCGCAACCGTGATGGCAGCGGGGTCTTCTGGGATACGTATATCCCGAACCCGATCCTGGGAAATTATGCTGTGAGCGGCGGCCACCAGATCATGTGGCGGTGGCAGAGCCTGCGTGATTTCGTGTACCCGCAGATTCTCGACACCCGCTCGCTCTATCCGGAGCGGAGGGTATTTTCAGGCTTCGAGTGGAATGTTCCGGGCCACGAGCACTGCAGCACCGCCATCGTCGCCGAAGACGCCAACGCCATCAGTGCCTTCGAATACCAGTTCGACAAATCGGACAAAGATACCAGCCGCAACAGTGAAGATACGCCGTACGGCACCCTGGCCAAGACCAACGTCACGCACGACCATGCCGTCGCCGCCTGTGACTGGATGCAGGGGCAATACGAAAATGGAACCATCGACAACGGCTGGATCATCTTTGCCCACATCGAACGCAACGGCCCGGCCGTGACCGGCGGCTACGATGTCAACGACTTCCGTGACTTCAATACTGCCGGCCCGGACGTGAGCTTCGGTTTCGAAGGCGCCCCCGGCCACCAGGTCAACAATGATCGCGGCTTCGGCAACACCGTCACCTGCGATGACAGCGGAGTGTGCGAATCCGAGGACTTCGGCGGAACCTACGGCGGCGTCGGTTACTACACCGCCGAGGTGGGCGGATTGTGGGACGCGATGCTCGGGGAAGGGCGGCGCTGGTTCAACTTCGCCAACTCCGATTACCACAGACACTATACCGCCGGCGGCGATGACTTCTATCCCGGCGAATACCAGAAGACCTGGGTCTATGCCATCGATCAGGACGGTGACGGCGATTACTCCTACAACGAGATCGCGAACGGCATGCGGTCCGGCAACACCTATTTCGCCCACGGCGACCTGATCACCCACCTCGAATTCGAGGCCCAGGACAACAGCCAGAAGGCCAGCATGGGCGGCGAGCTGGAGGCGGACGGCGCGATCAAAAACCTCAAGATCAAGATCACCTTCAAGAGCCCGGAAACCAACAACTGTGTAGCCGACGGCACTTATATCACCGCCTGCGCCGAGCCGAAGGTTCACCACATCGATCTGATCGCCGGCGACATTACGGGCTCGATCGATCCGGAAAAAGAACCTGAGGCCTATGCCGATCCCACCAATCCGACCACCAGGGTCATCGCCACCTTCGCTGCCAACAGCTGGGAAACGGACAAGAATGGCAACAACGTCATCGTCTACCACCTCAAGGACGTCGACAAGAGCATGTATTTCCGCCTGCGCGGCACGAACCTGGCGCCGAACACCCCGGACGAGACCGATGCCGTCGGCAATCCGCTGCCGGACGCGCTGGTGACCCGGAACCAGGGTATCGATGGCGCCCAGGAGGCCTGGAACGATCTGTGGTTCTACAGCAACCCGATCTTCGTCTCCATCAAATAAGTCCTCCCCCGACCGCCTTCCCCGGCGCGTCGGCTCTCCCCACCGGAAGGGGGCCTCGGCCCCCTTCTCCCGCCCGCTACAGACGCCCCGTTACAGGATATTGCTCGCCAGTTCCGCCAGTTCCGAGCGTTCGCCCTTCGCAGGTCGATATGGGCATAGAGCCGTTGCCCGGCCATCTTGTCGATCAGGTGGAGAGGCCGTTGGAGTGGATGCCGAGATAGGGGTGGTCGATCTGGTTGATATCGCCGGTGAAGACGATCTTCGTGCCTTCTCCCGCCCGGGTGATGATGGTCTTGACCTCATGCGGGGTCAGATTCTGGGCCTCGTCGACGATCATGAACATCTTCACCAGGCTGCGGCCGCGGATATAGGCGAGCGGCTCGATGGCCAGTTTGTCCTCGTCCAGCATGGTCTGGAGGCGCTGGAACATCTCGCTTTTTTCCGAGAACTGGCCGCGGATCACGCCCAGATTGTCATAGAGCGGCTGCATGAACGGCTTGATCTTGCTGGCGATATCGCCCGGCAGAAAGCCGATGTCCCGGTTCGACAGGGGAATGATCGGCCGGGTCAGCAGGATCTGGCGGTATTTCGTCCGGCTCTCCAGGGCGGCGGCGAGCGCCAGCAGCGTCTTGCCGGTGCCGGCCTTGCCGGAAAGCGTCACCAGCTTCACCTCCGGGTTCAACAGGGCGTGGACGGCAAAGGTCTGTTCGGCATTGCGCGGGGTGATGCCATAGACGCTTTCCTTGCTCACCCGCCTGATGACGTAGCCGTCATTGCCGTCCGGGTTCGGACCAAAGGTCGCGAGCGCCGATTTCTTGCCGTTGCGCAGGACCAGGTACTGGTTGGGCAGAAGGGCGGGTGTCGGGCGATATTGCTACAGCCAACGCCTGCTGGCCGGGATGGGGCTACGTCGGGTGCCGGGCAAGGCGCCGCATTCGCCTTTGTAGAGCCGAAGGCTTGGTATCGATGCCGCCGCCACGGCAGTGCGCTCCGGTCTGAACGATGTCGACCGTTGCAACGGTTTTGCCGTCCGTCTTTTTTCATAACCGGATTTTAACATGATCCCAATATTTCCCGGGTAGTGTTTCCGGGTAAGCAAATGTATTGCGGCGGCGATTTCGGGAATCGAATCCGCCCTACCATACTTCGAGGAAAAAAAATATGGAGTACTCAAAGAAGACCGGAGTGACACACGGCATGACTGTAGGGGCCAAGATCCTGCTCGGGGTGGCCCTCGCCTCCAATATCGTCATCGGCTTGATGCTGCATATCAACCTGCAGGCCAATGCCGCGATTGAACGGACTGTCAACGATGTCCTGGTCATCCGCGAAGAACTGAGCGGCCATCTCCGCAAATCGATCGTTGATCTGCAGAACGAATTCCTCACCCTGCCGGCATTGTTCAGAAGCAATGATCGCGATGCAATCCTGGCGTCTGTCTCCGACGATTTTCAAATTGTCGGGAACGAGGTGTTGACGGGAAGAGACAACTATCAGCACCACTATTCCCGGCAGGAACGACGCGATCTCGCCAACAAGGGGTTTGTCATCCAGCCGACCGATGCCGGGTTGGTTCTGTCCTACGGCATTCTGGATGCCGCCGGCGCGTTTACCGAGGTCGTTGAGCGGAAACACCTGGCGGCCGCTGACCCGGCCCGGGATGCAGCCCGGCTAACGGCGATCATCGCCGCGTTGTCGGAGCAGGCTCTCTCTCCCGAAGACCTGCGGGCACGGATCCTGGAACTGTCCCGTAAATCCGCCGATATCGGCCTGAAGGCCGAACTGACGAGGAACGAAATACTCTATACCGTCGATGAAATCAGCGCCAAGGAGCGGCAACTGGCCGAAACCCGGACGAAGCAGCGCCAATTCACGCTCGGCATGGGCGTTGTGGCGATCCTCGCCAATATGATGATCCTCTTTTTTCTGGTACGGTTGATCGTCGATCGCCCCCTCCATCGTCTGGCCCAATCGCTCGAGGAACTCGGTTCCGGCAACCTCGGCGAGGTTCCCTGCCGCAATCGCCGCGACCAGATCGGCGCCCTCTCCGAGGCCATCGGTCATTTCCGCGAGGTGTTGATCAAGATGCAGAGCGAAAACCAGCGCCGGACCAGGGAAAAATCGATTGTCGACGATCTGATCGACACGATCGCCGGCGTGATCCACACCCTCGAAGGCCGGGCCCGGGAACTGGTGGCGATGTCGACGCGGCTGTCCGAGCAGGCAGCCGTGGTCTCTGAGCAGGCACCCGGAAAGATCGAGAGCCGGGAAACGGCGGCTGAGGAGATTCTTGCCAGAAGCAGAGATTCCCGTGTCATTCTGGGCCGGGTCAATACGTCGATCGGGGAGATCAACGATACCATCGCGGCGGTGCGGGAAATTGCCGAGCAGACCAAATTTCTGGCGATGAACGCGACGATCCAGGCCGAGCGGGATGGAGATGGGAGTCGGAAATTAAGCAGATTTGCCAATGAAATCTGGGAACTGTCGTTTAATACCGAAAATGCCGCCAAGGTAGCGATGGCCCGGGTTGAAACCATCGAAAGGGAGAATTCGACCCTCGCAGAGACGTTGCAGGGAATCGACTGCCGGGTCCTCGACATGAGACGTATCATCACCGATATTCCTTTTGCCGTTGTCGATCCACAGGCGGAAACCGCCGCCGGCAGCGCCGACCCGGGAGATATCGATGCCGTCCACACCGCCGCGGCCAGGTCCCGGGATCTTTCCCGCCAGGTCTGCCGCCATGCCAATGAGATCGCCACCCAGCTTGCCTCCCTGCTGCACGAAACGACAACCAGGCTGCACCAGTTGGGACGGCAGGAAGGCGTGGTGCGACCAGCGACGTTCACCCTCGCCCTCGACCAGGCCGGCGGCAATGTGTGAGAGCACCCAAACGGAGCAAACGAGCCTCGGCATTCTGCTTGTCATCCTGGTTTCCTCTTCCTGCCTCCTTCTCAGGCCCCTCGTCGCTGGGAGCGTTTCTCGCTACTCCCCAGATCGAGGTTTCGTTCTGGATGATCCGCAGTGACAACCTCGAAGTGGTGGAAATGCAGGCGGTAAAAGGGAAGGTCGAGGAGATCACCGTTGCGGGCCGGAAGGTCCGGGCCCGGAAGGTCGTGATCAGGCGCCGGGGTATCCTGGCGGCGCTATGGCAGGCCGCGTTCTGGTTCAGAGAGGATGACCGGATCTTTGTCCGCTACCAGGGAGTCCATGGACCACCCGGCACCGACGAGACGGTCGTCCAACTTTCGCAGGAAATCCCGAATGCAAGCACAGTGATGGATCAGGAGCGGATTGATTTTACAATCGTTCCCTGACCAGACCGAGGGACAGTCGTGGCCGTGGTGACGGTGCTGCGGCCGAAGACGACGAAGAAGATCAGCCACAGGACCTGCAGCGAGAGGATGACGCCGGGATCCCACAATTGCCGGAGGCCGTGGATGATATCCGGCTCGCCGAGATCCGGTGTCCCGAACAGCAGCGTGATGACCAGGATGTACGCAACCGCCAGTCCGCCCATGATCTGGTAGGCCGATATCCGGGAAAAGCCCCGGAAATCGGCCCGCAACGTTTCCGACAGGATCCGCCACAGCTGGCTGACCCCGATGCTGACCAGCAGGGCGGCAGTGAAATGACTGCGGAGGAAGAGCAGGCTGGCGATCAGCGCCGTCAGGCAGGAGATGATGCAGGTCACGGCCTGGATCGGCACCAGCGGCTCGCCTTCGAGACCGCTCTCATAGACCGCCTTCTTGGTCGGCCCGCTGAACACGAAGGGATAGCGGGAGAAAACCTTTCGCACCATCGGACTGCAGTCCTTGATCCTTTTGCCGTAGCAGCAGCCGAAACTGATGCAGCCGAGACGGCCCAGCCCTTCCCCCAGGGTATAGGCGGCGGCCATCGCGGCCAGCACCGGCAGCACCGGCAGGTAACAGGGACACAGCGGCTGCAGCACCCTCTCCACGGCGACGATCAGCCAGGGGGCGAGGATGATGCCGACAAAGGCGGCGCCGCCGACCGTGAAGGTGTGCCGTTTATGCTCGACAAGGATCGCGACGATCCGGGCGGCCGGAATACAGACAAGCAGCAACAGGGCGGTGGCGGCGACGGTGCCGGCCAGGGAAATCCGGGCGGAGCCGAGCAGCGTCAGGAGCAGACAGACCGCCAGCAGCTGGCCGGTGGCGATGAACAGGCCGTAATAGGTGAGGTTGACCCCCAGCCATCGCCCCTCGCCGTCTTTGGCCAACGGGACCACCGCCAGGATCTGCCAGCGCTCCCCCGGCAGATGGGCAAAGCCCCAGGCCAGCAGGAGCATCAGGAGGCAGCCGAGGACGAGGACAAAGATCAGGTCGGACATGGCAGTACCGTCATCAAAGGTTCCCTGCGTCTGAGGGCCAGCGCCGAGCGCACCCGGATATCGGTTTCGACCAGCGGGCGGCCGCAGGCATCGGTGAACCGGCTCTGGACGCCGAGGCGGCGGGAGTTTTTCACAAGATCGGGAAGAAATTCGATCCTCCCCGGGGTGAACAGCAGGACGTCGGTTGAACTGCCGGGCCGGTACAGGCTCTTGGGGCAGCCCTTGTACACGAAGAGACCGGGATAGACCGAAATCGGGTCGTCATAGCGTCTGCGGCTGTAGGCCTGGACGACATCGCCGATCATCAGTGCGACGATCTCCACCATGACGACCAGGCCGACCTGGGAACCACCCCAGACATCGGTATCGATGACGGTGACCACCCGCCGGTTCTTGGAATAGATGGAGGCGACGGCGACCGAGGCCAGGGGATTGCAGGAGTGATGACAGCCGTCAACCTCGTAGATATCGACGACCCGCCCCGACACCGGCAGATGATTGTAGTGGTATTTGTCCGGGGTGAGACGGCAGATGGCGAAATCGCCGCCGACGAAAAAAGTATGCCATCGGCTGTCGCGACCGAGCAGTTCCTCGAGATGAAAGAATTTCTCCTTGATGAAGAGGGGCGACTTCCCGGCCAGCGAGCCGATCAGCAGCCGGGCGTCGGCCGGCGCGACGACCTGTGCCGGATCATCGTCCATCGGCCGGCATTGCCAGTAGCGGATCTGCCGTTCGAAGATCCGGCGCATGCTGCGATAGAAGGACAGCGGCTGAAGACATTCCCGGGGATCGATGCCGAGGCGCTGGAAGGCCAGTGCCGGCTGGCGACGGCCTGGCCCGGGAAGATCGTAGCGGCAGAAACCGAGCAGGCTCGACAGCCAGGCCGAGGTCAGCGCCCGGAACATGACCGGGGCGCTCTCGCGCACGGTGGTGTAGAGAAAGGAGACGGTCCGGTCGGCGATCAGCTGTTCATCGACAATTTCTCCGCTGGAGCGATCGATGTACTGGTGCGGCACGGCAGGGGATGGCATGGCAATCATTTCGCGGCCTGCCGCTCGTGGTGGACGACGGCAAGAACGATCTGCAGCAGGTGGCGGAGGACCTCCGGCGAGGCGGTCTCGCACAGCAGGGTTGCCGCGTTGTCCCTGATGAAGGCGGCGCCGCTGCAGTCCCGGCCGACACCGGCCAGGACCTGGCGGAGATGGGGATCGCCGAGTTTTTCCAGGCGCTCGCAATCCTCGGCGAGGACCGTCAGGCCCTCGGTGGTCTGCAGTTGTTTCAGGGTCGTGCGGTAGTACAGCTCGCTGGCGCCGTTGAAGCTGTCGGCCGCGAGGTGCAGCGGTTTCCTGCCGCGGCCGGACTCCTGCATGATGCCCTTGAGCAGACCGTCCAGGGCGGTGCCGCCGGGATCGGCGAGCCGGTGGTGGAGATCGTCGATGGTGTCCGTCAGGCCCATCTCGGCGATCAGTCTCTCCCCGTCCTGCCTGATGATCTCCAGCAGGGCCAGCCGGTAATCATCGATTTTGATCCGGATATAGCCTCTGTAGCGCCGGCTGCTGCGCTGGTGGCGGACGTGACGGAGGATGCGGCGGAGAAAGCGGTTCGGGGTGTCGGCCCGGACGAAAAAGGTCGGGATGCCGATCGCCGCGGCAAAGAAGATCTGCCGGCGTTCACTCTCGATCGACGGTTGATCGGGGATATCGTTGTGCACGACCAGTTCTTCGATGACATACTGATAGGCGAGGGCGGTGACCAGGTTCTGCATGTCGACGGCCCTGGCCATGTCGTTCAGAAAACTGGGGAAGAGCGAATAGCTGCGGCCTTCGAACCCGCTATAGCCGATGGCGCTGAACTCCCGTTGCCGATAGGGCAGATACATGGCCATCCGCTGATCGAAAATACCCAGGTCGGCCAGTTCCTGTTTCAGGCGGAGCTGGTTGCCCGGTCGGCCGTCGAGACCGGGGCAGGTCTCGGTGGACAGCAGGGTGACCAGATAATCGATCAGGCGGAAGTCGGGGACCAGGTCGCCGTGCAGGCCCAGGACCGCGGCCAGCAGGTTGTCGAGCGAGCGGGGACCGAAGGGGGTGAGGGAATGGCCGAGAAACCCGAGCTCGGCCTTTTTCCGCCACCGCCGCCAGAGCATGCGGAGATGGGTGTAATCGAGCTCATGGGGCAGAAATCCAAGGACCTTCTCCGGATGGAAATCGGCAAAATCGATGCGGTACGGGGCGGCGGTGTACGTGGTGACGAAGAGCGGCAGAAAGTGTTCGACAATCTTGATCACCAGGTCGCCGAGGTATTTTTCCACCGCCGGGGTGAAGCTCGACCCGTCGTCGGCGGCTAAAGCCGACAGCATCCGGCTGCCCAGGGAGACGTGGGTGCCGTTGTTGGCCAGGCAGGTATTGGAGGTATTGGGCAGAACCACCAGGTTGCTGGTAATGATGCCGGCATCCTTGAGCTTGCCGATGGTGTTGAGCTGGCTGCGCGACAGGGTCCGATGGCAGAGGGCCATGTACTGGTGCTTCTCTTCGCCGCGGTCCCAGCCGGCCAGGCAGGGACTCATGAAGAGGTGGCGATAGTAGCCGTCGGGGACGATTTCGTTGAGTTTTTTCTGGCGGTGCGGGGCAAGGGGGGCGTTGTAGAGCAGACATCTCTGGCCGGATTCGCGCAATCCCAGGCTGGTATTGGCATACTGCACCAGGATCTGAGCGAGGAGAAAGGTCCTGGCCGTCTCCCGGGCCGCCATCCGGCCGACCTGGCCGTCCGCCGCCACCGGGATGGTGCAGGAAAGGATCTCCGGCGAGGTGTTGTCGCTGAGGAAATGGGCCAGAAGATCGCGGCCGGTCCTGAACACGGCCGGAATGGTCAGCGCCGCCGAGCCGATGGCATCGGCCAGGGCCAGTTTGAGCAGATAGCTGACCGGCACCCGCAGCCAGGTCTCGTCCTTGTACTCGACAAAGAAGCGCTGCAGATCGCTGCGCTTCGGCCCGGTCGGCTCGCCCTTGTCGGCAAGGAGATCGGTGTCGAGCTGTCTCCTGGCATAGTCGCACAGGCGGTCCTGGCGCAGCCTGACCCAGCTGTTCTCCCAGACTCCGGTCTCGTTGTGGTAGAGGAAGTCGCGCAGGGCGTCGACACTGCGCTGGCGGAGATCCCCCCGGGCCGCCCGTTTGACCGTGTTGCGGAAATAGGTCGACTGCCGGATCGTCAGCGGCAGGTCGACGGCGTTGTGGGCGCCTGCCACCGCCACCTGCAGTTCGTACTCCATGCCGGTGCTGGTATCGCCGAGGGCGAAGGGGCGCGGGTGATGGTGGCGGATGTGGCGGAGAAAGTGAGCCGCCTCGTCCTCGATGGCGTGATACCGGTCGTTGCGCTGCTGTTGGAGAAGTTTCATGATGCCCGGTACGATACCCGGCCCGGATCAGGAATCTGTTCGTTTTACGTCAGAAATCGATGAAAACTCGGCCTACGCCGTTGTGGTCTTGACCCCCAGGTCACGCAGGATTGCGGCGAGATTGGCCGCCGCCTCCCCGGTCTGCTCGAAATAGCGGCTGCGCAGCTCGCAGATCAGCAGGCCTTGAAAGCCGCCGATGAACTGGGCGAAGAGATAGGAGAACGGCACGCATCCCCAGCCGACCGGCATGTGGGAGTCACCCCGGCCGAAGGGGAGCTGCTGGGTCTGGATCTTCTCGTTGTAATAGACCGAGTGGCCGAAGTTGTCATGGACATGGCAGTGGGCGATGAACGAATGAATAGATCTGTCCCCTTTAATCAATCTATGGCAACCTTTGCCATAGATGCTATACTGTCAGTAAAGACAACCCCCAGGAGGAGGACAGCATGGCAACCTTAAATATCTCGATGCCCGATGAAATGCGCGCCTTCATTGAAGCCCGTGTCAGCACGGGAGAATATCAAAGCGCCAGTGATTATCTGCGTGACCTCATCCGGCATGACCGCGAACAAACGGAGCGGCTATTAGTTGAAGGGCTGGAAAGCGGAACAGCGGGGCCTCTTGATATGGCCGCCGTGAAGAAGAGGGCGCAAGCCTTGCTCAAACAAGAGAACACCCGCTGAATGGCTGACATTCTCATAACGCCTGCGGCGGAGAGCGATCTCGTCAATATCTGGCTGTATATCGCGCGGGATAATGCAGAAGCCGCCGACCGCGTTTACCAGGCCGCTGAAGACACCTTCAAAGCCCTGGCCGCCATGCCGCGCATGGGCACCTTGTATCAATCCAGGCGGGCGCGGCTCAACGGCGTGCGCTTCTTCCCCATCAGCAACTTCCAAAGGTATGTCATCTACTACCGGGAGCATCCCCCAGGGCATGGAAATCATCCGCGTCCTGCACGGCCACATGGACAGGAAAAAACGCCTGGAGCCGGAAGGGTAACCTTCACAGCGCCATCACCACCAGGCTCCGGCGACTGGGCCGGATCGGCCATCTGGCCCACGGCGTCTATGGGTCGCCGTGATGGCCATTCTTCCGTCCACATGCCAGGTCTGAACACGTGACGCCATCAGTCCAGCGGCACGAATCTCTCGGCTTACTACGGCATAAGCCCCGAAAATTCAGCAATCCGGGCCCTTTCAGCCGAACCGGCCGGTGATATAGTCCTCCGTCAGCCGGTGCCGGGGATTGGTGAAGACCCGCTCGGTCGGACCGACCTCGATCAGATCGCCGAGGTGGAAATAGGCGGTTCGCTGCGACACCCGCGATGCCTGCTGCATGGCATGGGTGACGATGACGATCGAGTACTGCAGCCGCAGTTCGCCGATCAGGTCTTCGATCCGGGCGGTGGCGATCGGGTCGAGGGCCGAGCAGGGCTCGTCCATCAGGATGACCTCGGGGCTGACGGCGATGGCCCGGGCGATGCACAGCCGCTGCTGCTGCCCGCCCGACAGCCCGGTCCCCGGTTCCTGCAGGCGGTCCTTGACCTCTTCCCACAGCCCCGCCTTGTTGAGCGAGGTCTCGACGATCTCCTCGAGCTCGGCCTTGTTGCGGGTCAGGCCATGGATCTTCGGCCCGTAGGCGACGTTGTCGAAGATCGATTTGGGGAAGGGGTTCGGTTTCTGGAAGACCATGCCGACCCGGGCCCGCAGCGGTACGACATCGACCGACGGGGCGTAGATATCCTCGCCGTCGAGCCTGATCTCGCCGGTGACCCGGCAGCCGGGGACAGTGTCGTTCATCCGGTTGAGGCAGCGGAGAAAGGTCGACTTGCCGCAGCCGGATGGGCCGATCATCGCCAGCACCTCGTTGCAGCCCACATCGATACTGATGCTGCGGATGGCGCATTTATCGCCATAGTAGACGGCGACATCCCTGGCGGTCATGCGGGGATCGGCGACAAAGGACTCGCCGACGGTCTGCCGCTGCGCCTCCGCTCCGGCATCCTGTTGCCGGGAGGCGGCAAAACCGGTTCCTTCCATGGTCGATTGGTTGGTGCTTCCTGTCTGCCCGGATGTCAGTTTCATAAACATTGTTCGTATGCCGCGGTTGGCTGCCTGGAGATGGAGGGCAGCGGAGTGGGGAGAGACCGGGGCGAGGATCGCCCCTGCCTGACGGTTCGTTCCATTGTATTACATGGTCTTGATAGTGGCGCCGGTCATAAAGATGCCGCGTGCGTTCATGGCGTTCTCTCCATGGAAGTGGATCAATGCCGCCGGTTCCGGTGGTGCGGCTGCCGGGTTGAAGGACCAACGGATCACCATTTGATCTCGAATTTTTTTCTCAGGAAGACCGCCGTGGCGTTCATGGCGATCAGAAAGGCGAGCAGGATCATGATCGCCGCCGAGGTCTTCTCGGTGAAGGCCCGTTCCGGGCTGTCGGCCCAGAGGAAGATCTGCACCGGCAGGGCGGTGGCCGGATCGGTGAAACCGCCGGGGATGTCGACGATGAAGGCGATCATGCCGATCATCAGCAGCGGGGCGGTATCGCCCAGGGCGCGGGCCATGCCGATGATGGTCCCGGTCAGCATGCCGGGCAGGGCCAGCGGCAGGACGTGATGGACCACCGTCTGCATCTTCGAGGCGCCGATGCCCAGCGCCGCCTCGCGGATCGACGGCGGCACCGATTTCAGCGACGCCCGGCTGGCGATGATGATGACCGGCAGGGTCATCAGGGTCAGCACCAGGCCGCCGACGACCGGGGTCGACCGCGGCATGCCGAAGAAGTTGATGAAGATCGCCAGCCCGAGCAGGCCGAAGATGATCGACGGCACGGCGGCGAGGTTGTTGATGTTGACCTCGATGATATTGGTCCAGATGTTGTCCGGGGCGAACTCCTCGAGATAGATCGCCGCCATGACCCCGATCGGAAAGGAGAGGAGCAGGGTGATGAGCAGCGAGTAGAACGACCCCATGACCGCCCCCCGGATACCGGCCTGTTCGGGCTCGCGGGAATCGCCGGCGGTGAAGAAGGTCGTGTTGAAGCGGGTCTCGATTCTGCCCTGGTCCCGGAGGGTCGTGATCCAGGCGAGCTGGTCGTCCTTGAGGCGGCGGTTGGCCTCCTCCCCTGTGCCGCTGATCTGGCCTTTGACCAGCATGTCGACGTCGTCGTCGGCCAGGACCCAGATCCTCTGGGTGGTGCCGATCAGGTTGGGGTTTTCGGCGACCATGTCCTGCAGGGTATGGCCGGCCGAGGGACTGACGATCTTGTACAGGTTCTTCAGCGCGGCGCGACCCTCGACCTCCG
This sequence comes from uncultured delta proteobacterium, assembly GCA_963847035.1. Lineage (GTDB taxonomy): Bacteria > Desulfobacterota > Desulfobulbia > Desulfobulbales > Desulfocapsaceae > Desulfoprunum. Next base: position 44,754 of record CAWJYH010000004.1, read on the forward strand.
GGAACATCGCCCGCAACGACTGCTTGACGAGGCCGGGAAAATCGGCGGCGGCGAGGTTCTCGCTGGTGAAGGCCGATTCGTCGAAGGTCACGGACAACTCGACGTAGGTCTGGCGGAAGGCGCTGTAGCCGCTGCCGATGATCGAACCGAAGAGGAAGACCAGAAACGACAGGGCGACGACGATGGCGGTGAGGCCGAGCCGCCGGAAACGTTTCTCGGCCCGGTAACGACGCGGCAGGTCCTTGCCGATCCGCTCGCTCAGCGACCGGCCCGGGGTGTCGCGGCCGACCGGCGGTTGGGCGTTGTTATTCATACTGTTCACGGTATTTCTGCACCACCCGCAGGGCGATGAAGTTGAGGAAGAGGGTGAAGAAGAACAGGACCAGGCCGAGGGCGAAGGCCGCCAGCGTCTTGGGGCTGTCGAATTCCTGGTCGCCGACCAGCAGGGTGACGATCTGCACCGTGACCGTCGTCACCGCCTGGAACGGGTTGGCGGTGAGGTTGGCCGAGAGCCCGGCGGCCATGACGACGATCATCGTCTCGCCGATCGCCCGGGACACCGCGAGCAGGACGCCGCCGACGATGCCGGGCAGGGCGGCCGGGACGACGACGTTTTTGACCGTCTCGAACTTCGTCGCCCCCAGGGCCAGCGAGCCGTCGCGCAGCGATTGCGGCACGGCGTGGAGCACGTCCTCCGACAGCGACGAGACGAAGGGGATGATCATGATCCCCATGACCAGCCCGGCAGCCAGGGCGCTCTCGGAGGAGACCGGGAGGTTGAAGGAGAGGCCGAGGTCGCGGATCAGGGGAGCGACGGTCAGGGCGGCGAAAAAACCGTAGACGACCGTCGGGATGCCGGCGAGGATCTCCAGCAGCGGTTTGGCGACCGTGCGCAGCCGTTCGCTCGCGTATTCCGAGAGATAGATGGCGGACAGCAGGCCGATCGGGATCGCGACGATCATCGCGATCAGGGCGATGAGCATGGTCCCGGCGAAGACCGGCACGGCGCCGAAGGCCCCGGAGGAACCGGTCTGGTCGGCGCGGATCGCCATCTGCGGGCTCCAATCGAGACCGAACAGGAACTCGTGGGGCGGCACGATCTTGAAGAAGCGCATGGCCTCGAACAGCACCGACAGGACGATGCCGATGGTGGTGAAGATGGCGAAGGCCGAACAGAGGATCAGCAGCGCCTTCAATACCCCTTCGACGATATTCCTGGCCCGCAGCCGGGCGGTGATGCGGGCGTAGATCAGGGCGGTCGAGACCGCCGCCAGCAGCAGGACGATGCCGGTGCGCAGCAGGTCGGAAGTGTCCTGCAGTTGCATATACCGTTGTGCCGCCTCGGCAATGACCGTCTGGTCGGCGGCGGGGGTAAAGTTGCCGGCGACGACGTTGGTGATGTCGTTGATGATGAGGCTGAACTCGCCGGCGGAGAGCGCCTGGGTCTCGGCCGGCAGGCTCGCCTTCAGCAGGGCGGTGAGGACCGGAGGCTGGGCCGCCTGCCACACGATGGCGAGGCAGAGCGCCGGGAGGACGGCGGTGACGGCGGCCAGCGCCCCGTAATGACTGGGCAGCGAATGGAGACTGCGGATCCCGCCCCCGGCGGCGGCTGCCGCGATGGCCTTCCTGGTGCCGAGAACATAGGCACCGACGGCGAGGAGCAGGAGGACGAGGAGCAGGGCGGGAAAGTCCATGAGTGGTCTCAGCAGGCGGTTGCGGTGGCGGCGGTGCGGTTGGATGGTTGCATCTGCTGGCGGCGGCTCACTGGCAGCGGACGATTTCGCCTTCGACCAGGTAGATGACCTGCTCGGCGATATTGGTGGCCCGGTCGCCGATCCGTTCGAGGTGACGGGCGATCAGGTAACTGTTGATCAGCTGGCCCGGGTGTTCCGGGTATTTACGGATCATGTCCTTGACCTTGAGGTAGGCGTCGAGACGCATCGCATCGACCTCGTCATCGAGGACGAAGACGGTGCGGGCCAGCCTGACGTCGCGATTGGTCATCGCATCGATGCTCATTTTCAGCATGGTGATGACCTTTTCCGCCATTTCGGTATAGTCATAGGGTGTCGGGACCCGGTGCGGGCTCTTGAGGATCGCCTGCATCCGCATCGCCACGTTGACGGCGAGATCGGCAATGCGCTCGATCTCGCTGTTGACCTTGATCACCATGATGATGAAACGGAGGTCGCTGGCCACCGGCTGGTGCAGGGCCAGAATCTTCAGGCATTCCTCTTCCACCTCCATCTCCATCTCGTCGATTTCATAATCGGAGAGGATCAACGACTGGATGAGGTCGAGATCGCGGGTCTTGATGATCGTCGCCGCCTTGCGGACCCGGTCCTCGGCCATGGCGCTCATCTTGAGGACCATCTTGTTGAGCTGGATCAGCGCGTGATGAAATGTGAAATGGGTTGTCATCGATCGTTCTTCTATTTTCCTGTGTGAGGTCGAGGTGGTTTCCGGGACGGGAGTTGTCCTTGGTGCTGGGGATAACGTAACGGTCTTGTGTTTCGTTGTGATCAGGACTTCGTTAGTATTTGGTTAGGGGGTCGATTGCGCTTGCGGCCAAGGGGGTAAATGCAGCACATTTGGAGACGCATGCGCAAGGGGCCGTCACGGTGATGGTCCGCTGCCGGCCCCGGCGGCGATGGTCCCCGCCGGGTTGCCTGCCCCTGGGACGACGGGGGAAAGAAGAGACAAGCGAGGAACATTCAGGAACATGGCAAAATCGCATATTCTCGTCGTTGAAGACGATGCCGATATCCAGCAGCTGGTGAGTTACAACCTGATCAGGGCCGGTTTCCACGTCAGCTGCGCCGATTCCGGCGAGGAGGCGCTGGCCTGCCTGCAGCGCGACGAGGTCGACTGCATCCTGCTCGACCTGATGCTGCCGGGCATGAGTGGCATCAAGGTCTGCGCCGCCGTCAGGAAAAGCGAATCGCCGACCCGGGCGGCGGTGCCGATTCTGATGCTGACCGCCAAGGGCGAGGAAGAAGACGTGGTCGCCGGTCTCGAGGCCGGCGCCGATGACTATATCATCAAGCCCTTCAGCCCCAAGGTACTGATCGCCCGGGTCAAGGCGGTTCTCCGCCGCGGCCGGGCGCAGGAAGGGGAGGACGAGGGCCACACCATCATCACCGGGGCCGGCATCGAGATCGACCAGGGCCGGCATGAGGTCCGCGTCGATGGAGAATTGCTGGCCCTGACGATGACCGAGTTCGGCATCCTCGCGCTGCTGGCGGCGAAACCGGGCTGGGTCTTCAGCCGGCAGCAGATTATCGATGCCGTCCGCGGCTATGATTTTCTGATTACGCCGCGGGCCATCGACGTGCAGATTTACGGTCTGCGCAAGAAGCTCGGCGAGGCCGGTGAGAGCATCGAGACCGTCCGGGGGATCGGCTATCGTTTCAAGTCAACACGGAGTGGGGAAAAGTGAGATGAGACAGAGAAAACTCCTATGGCATATATTTCCGGCCTTCCTGGCGGCCATCCTCCTGTGCATCGCTGCCGTCACCTGGTACGCAACCGCCAGTATCCAGGACTTTTTCGTTCATCATGTCGGAACCGATCTGACGGCCCGGGCCGCACTGGTCAGGGCCCGGGTCGAACGGCTGCTTGCCGACCCGCCGGAGCTCCGGGCGTTCTGTGTCCAGGTCGGGCGGGAATCGCTGACCCGGATCACCGTCATCTCCCCCGACGGCAAGGTCCTCGCCGATTCCAGCGAGACCCCGGAATCGATGGAAAATCACCTGCAGCGCCCGGAAATAGCCACGGCCTTCGCCGGCGACACCGGGCAATCGCTGCGTTTCAGCAAGACCCTCAACGAATCGATGCTGTATACCGCCATTCCCATCCGCCGGGCAAACCCTGGCGGTGCCGCGACGGTCGAGGCCGTGCTGCGCCTGGCGGTGCCGGTGACCGCCATCGATCGCGCCCTGGCGGGAATCCAGGTGCGGATCGGCATCGGCTCGATCGTCGTCGTCGTCGCCGCCGGCCTGCTCGTCCTCCTGCTCTCGCGCCGTATCAGCCGTCCTCTGGAAGCAATGCAGCACAACGCCGAGGACTTCGCCCGGGGAGATTTCAGCCGCAAGATGCAGGCGTCCCTTCCCGACTCGGCCTCGCTCGAGGTGGCATCGCTTGCCGCGTCGATGGATCGGATGGCGGAGATGCTTGATGACAGGATCACGACGATCGAAACCCACCGGCAACAGCTTCATACCGTTTTTTCGAGCATGATCGAAGCGGTTATCGCGGTCGACAACGACGAGCGCGTGATCGGCATCAATGCCGCCGCCGCCCGCCTGCTCGCCGTCGATGCCGGGGAGGCGCCCGGCAGGCTCCTGCAGGCGGTCGTCCGCAACATCGACCTGCAGGTCCGGATCGGCCGGGTGCTGGCCTCCGGCGAGCCGGTGGAGGAGGAGATGATCTTTCGCGACCGGGAGGGGGACAAGCTGCTGCAGGTCCGCATCGTCAGCCTTGACGACGGCAGGGCGAAGAAGGGCGGGGCGCTGGCGGTCATCAACGACGTCACCAAGCTGCGGCGGCTCGAGACCATCCGCCGCGATTTTGTTGCCAATGTCTCGCACGAATTGCGGACGCCGATCACCTCGATCCGCGGCTATGTCGAGACCCTGCTCGACGGGGCCCTCGACAACCGCGAGGTCGCGATCCCGTTCCTGGAGACGGTGCTGCGCCAGTCCGAGCGGTTGAACGCGATCATCGACGACCTGCTGGCCCTGTCGCGGATCGAGCAGGGAGCGCGGGCCGGGGGGATAGATCTCCGCGAGGGGCCGCTCGCCATGGTTCTCGAGGCCGCGGTCCAGACCTGCCGGATCGAGGCGGAGCGGGCCGGTGTCGGCCTCGCCGTCGATTGTCCGGAGGGGATCCTGGCGACGATGAACGACACCCTGCTCGAACAGGCGATCGTCAATCTGGTGGTCAACGCCATCCGCTACAGCCGCAGAGACGATGTCGTCACGATCTCCGCCGCCGTCCGTGCCGATGAAGAGGGGAAGCCGCAGGTGGCGATCCACGTCAGGGATACCGGTTGCGGCATCGCCCCGCAGCACCTGCCGCGGCTGTTCGAGCGCTTCTACCGCAGCGATCAGGCCAGGAGCCGGACGGAAGGCGGGACCGGCCTCGGGCTGGCGATCGTCAAACACATCGTCCAGGCCCATGACGGCACGATCGATGTCCGCAGCCAGGAAGGGATCGGCTCCGAGTTCATCATCACCCTGAAGGGCGGAAAGGCCTGAGGCCCGGTGCTGGAGGTGGCCATGCGCCAACTCGGAGAACTTGCGGCCGAGATCGCTACCCCTCTCCCTGCCGGCGAGACCGGACTCGGAAATACATATTGAGATCAAGAGGCTATTATGTCGTATCTCGTCGTTTGTACGGCCGCCCTGTTGACCTCGGGCCTGACATTGTATTCGGGGTTCGGGTTGGGCACGTTGCTCCTGCCGGTCTTTGCCCTGTTTTTCCCGCTGGAGGTCGCCGTCGCCGCGACCGCCATCGTCCATGGGGCAAACAATATCTTCAAGATCGCCATGGTCGGAAAGAATGCCGATTTCGCGATCGTCTGGCGATTCGGCCTGCCGGCGGTCATCGCCGCCCTGGCCGGGGCCGCGGCTCTCGGCTACGTGGCCCATTTCGGCGAGATCGCCAGATATGCCGTCGGCACGAGAACAGCCATCATCACCCCGATCAAACTCGTCATGGCGGTGCTGATGTTCGTTTTCGCCCTGTTCGAACTCCTGCCCGGGCTGAAATCTTTGAAATTCGATCGGAAATATCTGCTTCTCGGGGGAATTCTCTCAGGCTTTTTCGGTGGGTTTTCCGGCCACCAGGGCGCGTTGCGTTCGGCGTTTCTCGTCAAGGTCGGGATCTCGACCGAGGCCTTTGTCGGCACCAATGCCGTTATCGGCTGTATGGTCGATGTGGCCCGAATCGCCACCTACATCACCCTGTTCCTCACCGTCGGCACCTCCGGTCTGTTCGCTGCCGGCCAATGGCCGCTGGTCGTTGCCGGGGCTCTCGCCGCCTTCGCCGGGGTGGTGATCGGCAAACGCTTCCTCCATAAAATCACGATGAAGACCGTCCAGACTGTGACCGGTCTGCTCCTGTTGGGCATCGCCTTTGCCCTCGGATCAGGGATCATCTGAGCAAAAGGACGAAAACCTCAACTCTGCAGCAGCCGGAAATGCTGACCCGGGTTGGGTGCGGGGGAAATATCGTTTGCGGACGGGCCATTGCCTTCGCAACATGGACCTTCGGCACTCCCGGGGCGGCGGCGGCACGGCGCTCCCGTGGCCGCAGGGGCGAAAAACCCGATACGTCAGATTTGTCTTTATTTTTCCCGTAATCTGGACAATTGTTGTATGTCCTTGCCGCCGCTTTCCCGACTCGGGGCCGCGGCTCTTTATCCGGCTCAACGACTACCGTTCGTGACGGCGAGGGATCGGATCGAACGGTGTCGTTATCAGTTCGTCCTTCGGCATCTCCCTGGTGGTGGAGCGATGCAGGTAGCAACGATGAAACACGTCAATAACCTCCTGTGCTCCGTCGCCGCCGTGGCGGCGGTCGTGCCGCTGCGCGTGTCATCATGAGCGGCGCGGAGAAGCTGCTGGTCTTTGCCCTGGCCGGTCTCCAGTGTGCGCTGGGGACATCGAAAATCGACCGGGTTGTGCCGGCCGTGGAAATCAGCCCTGTGCCGCAGGCCCCGGCGATCGTCCTCGGCCTGGTCAACGTCCATGGCCGGATTCTGCCGGTGTTGAATATCCGCCGGTTGTTCCGTCTACCCGCGATCGCGACGGCGCCGGAGCATCGGATGATCATTGCCCGTACCGCCACCCGGCCGGTCGTCATGGTCGTTGATGACGTCCTCGGGGTGACCGGACTCTGCGAGGAGGATATTGTCGCGCCGGAACAGGTCTATCCCGGCATTGAATATCTGCATGGGGTCACCGGGATCGGGTCAGGGATGGTCTATATTTACGATCTCGACAGCTTCCTCTCTTCGGCAGAGGATGATGCGATCGAGCAATTGCTGGCAGCAGGCATGCCGATGCCCGACGGCCGGGAAGTTTAAAGGCGTGCGCAGGCTGACCTCTCATCATAGCGGTGCGGCAGGATCCCGGTCCGCTCTGCTGGCCCGACTCAGCGACTTCGTCGAAACCCGCCTGGGTCTGCATTTCCCCCCCGAACGCCTGACTGATCTGGAGCGGGGAATCGGCGCCGCCGCCGGCGAATTCGGCTTCGACTCCATCGAGTCGTGCATACAGTGGCTGCTTTCCTCGGACCTGTCGCATCGGCAGATCGAAACCCTGGCCGGCCATCTTACCATCGGCGAGACCTATTTTTTCCGCGATCGTCGGGTCTTCGAAATTCTTGAAACCCAGGTGCTGCCGCAACTCATCGACTCGCGCCGGGGCAGGGACCAGCATCTCCGGATCTGGAGCGCCGCCTGCTCGTCCGGTGAAGAGCCGTATTCGCTGGCAATGCTGCTCACCAGGATGATTCCCGACCTCAAGGGCTGGAAAATTTCCATCCTGGCAACCGATATCTCCCCTGTATCGCTGAAGAAGGCGGCCGCAGGGGTCTATGGCGAGTGGTCTTTCCGGGATACGCCGCGGTGGGTCAAGGCGGGCTGTTTCAAAAAACGCGAAAAGAAATTTGCGATCGATCCCCGGATCAAGGAGATGGTGACCTTTTCCTGCCTCAATCTCGCCGAAGATCCCTATCCCGCGCTCCTCAACGCCGCCCAGGGGATGGATATCATCTTCTGTCGCAACGTTCTGATCTATTTTTCGCGTGACAAAGCCGAGACGGTGATTCGCAACCTTCAGCACTGCCTGGTCGACGGCGGCTGGCTCGTGGTCAGCCCCGTCGAGGTCCCCGGCGCCGTCATGCCGCCCCATCTCCATCCGGTCCGGTTTCCGGGGGCCGTGCTCTACCGCAAAGGGGCGATGCCGGAGCAGATCCCCCCGGACGATGCCCCTGCCGGCGGTGACCGCGGCGATCCCGAAACCTGCCGCCGTCGGCCCAACCGCAAAGCCCCCCGCAACCTCTCGGGCGGCCCGGCCTGAGGAGCAGCCCCGGGTCGCAATCCCTGCCGCCGCCGATGGCGGCCGTACGGTGCAGCAGGCGAGATTGCTGGCCGACCAGGGCAGGCTGGCGGAGGCGTTGGCGGTATGTGCCGAGCTGATCCCATCCGACAAACTCAACCCGGCGCTGCATTATCTCCAGGCCACCATTCTCCAGGAGCTGGGGCGGACGGCCGAGGCCGTGGCCGCGCTGCAGCGGGCGCTGTATATCGACCAGGAGTTTGCGCTCGCCCATTTTGCCCTCGGCCATCTGCTGCAGGGCCAGGGCAGGACCAGGGAGGCGGGGAAGCACCTGGCAAAGGCATCTTTGCTGCTGCAGGGGCTGGGCGACGACGAGGTACCGCCGCAGGCCGATGGTATGAGTGCCGGCAGATTGATCGACCTGATCCGGGCGATGCAGGATCTTGCAGGTCGGGGGTGACTGAATGGCGAAGGGAAGATTTGACTGGGACGAGATCCATCGCCGGATGAAGGCGGTGGGAGAGGCGATCGCCGGCGGATACGCTTCGAGCCCGGAGGAGCGAACGCGGGTCCTGAGGCAGAGGGCCGCCAGACTGGCGCGGGCGGAGGAAAAAGAGGACGCCGTCGAGGTCCTCGAGGTTGTCGAATTCCTGCTGGCGCACGAGCATTACGGCATCGAGTCGCGCCATATCCGCGAGGTCTATCCGCTCAAGGACTACACCCCGTTGCCCGGGGTCCCGTCCTTTGTCCTCGGCCTGATCAATGTGCGGGGGCGGATACTTTCGGTCGTCGATATCAAGAAGTTCTTTGCTTTGCCGGCAAAGGGGATCAGTGATCTCAACAAGGTCATCATCATCGGCAACGAGACGATGGAGTTCGGCATCCTGGCCGATGCGATCCTCGGGGTGCGGGCCATTGCGGTCAGCGCCATCGGCCCTCCCCTTCCGATGCAGACCGGCATCGGGGAGGAATTTGTGCAGGGAGTGACCGGGGAACGGCTGGTGATCCTGCATGCCGCCCGGATCCTGGCCGACAAAAAAATCATCGTCCACCACGATGTATGAAGACAGGGAGCAGATATGAAATGGTTTGTTGATCTGGCAACGCGGACAAAACTTTTTCTCAGTTTCGGCCTGATGATCGTGTTCATGCTGGTCGTGATCGGTGCGGCCTACATAGGCCTCACCACTCTCCGTCAGTCGCAGGAGACACTGTTTCGCGACGATTTCCTGCCCTCGATCGAACTGCTGAAATTGCGGTCGTCGCAGAACCGCGCCCATGCCCAGCTCCTCGAAATGATGATGATTGAAGACCGGGCCCGGCAGCAGGAACTCGAGCGGGATATCGCCGCCAAGTCCAGGGAGGTGGATGCAGGGCTCAAGCTCGTCGCCGCCTCACTGCAGGGCCGCTCCCGGGAATTGCAGCAGTTCGATGAGCTGGTTGCCGCCCTGACAGAGTACCGGAAGGTGAGGGAACAGCAGATATCGTTGATATATGGAGAAAAATCGGTCGAGGCGGAAAACCTCGACGCCACGGTCCAGGACAAACTGTACAACCGGGTGAGGACAATCGCCGTCGACCTGGGCAACACCGCCATCGCCCAGGCCACGGAGCGGGTCGCGGCGGCCAATGCCCGGGCGGAGCGGTTGGCACAGATCTTTCTCGGCATCAGTATCCTCGCCTTTGTCCTCGGTATCGTTGTCGCCCTGTATCTGAGCAGAATCATCGCCAACCCGCTGCGGGAGATCACGACCGCGGCCCAACGGATCGCCTCGGGGGATCTCGAGGTGGCGATCCGGAACAACGACAGGGAGGACGAGGTCGGAAACCTGACGCAGGCATTTGCCACGATGGTCCGCTATCTCAATGAAATGGCATCAATATCCCGTCAGATTGCCGGCGGTGACCTGGCGGTGACGGTCAGCCCGGTTTCCAGCCGGGATGTGCTGGGAAGCGCCTTTGCCGATATGACCGGTTATCTTCGCGAGATGGCGGCGGTGTCCAGACAGGTCTCGGAGGGCGATCTGACGGTGACGGTGATGCCCGTATCGGACAAGGACATCCTGAGAAACGCCTTCGCCAGCATGCTTGCCAATCGTCGCCGGATAAACCAGGAGATCAGCGACGGCGTCAACGTTCTGGCATCGTCGGCGAGCGAGATCCTGGCCTCGACGACCCAGATCGCCGCGGGGATGTCGGAGACGGCAACATCGGTGACCGAGACGACGGCGACAGTCGAACAGATCAAACAGACGGCGCTGCTGTCGTCGAAGAAATCGCGGGGGGTGTCGGAGAATGCCCAGAGATCGGCGCTGGTGGCCGAGCAGGGCAAGTCGACGGTCTCCGAGACGATCAACGGTATCAACCATATCAGAGAATTGATGGAGACCGTCGCCGAGAGTGTCGTCATGCTGAGCGATCAGACCCAGGCCATCGGCGAGATCATCACCGTCGTCACCGATCTGGCGCAGCAATCGAATCTCTTGGCGGTCAACGCGGCGATCGAGGCCTCGAAGGCCGGCGAGCACGGCAAGGGGTTCGCCGTCGTGGCCCAGGAGATCAAGAGCCTGGCGGATCAATCGAAACAGGCGACGGAACAGGTGCGGAAAATTCTCGGGGATATCCAGAAGGCGACCGGCAAATCGGTGCTCGCGGCGGAGCAGGTCAGCAAGGCCGTGGAAGGGGGGGTGAAGCAGACCGCCGAGTCCGGGGAATCGATCCGCAAACTGGCGGAGAGCATCAGCGAGGCGGCCCAGGCGGCGGAGCAGATCGCGGTATCGAGCCAGCAGCAGTTGGCCGGCATGGAACAGGTGGCACTGGCGATGGAAAATATCAAACAGGCGACCCATCAGAACGTCCTGGGGACCAAACAGGCCGAACAGGCCGCCCATACCTTGAACGAGCTTGGACAGAAACTCAAGGAGACCGTGTCGCGCTTCAAGGTATGATCAACGCCGGGCGGGAAATGCGGAGGGAGTGAGGTCTGCGATGGTCACCAGGGACGCCGAGTTTTTACAACGATTGCTTGCCATGTTCAAGGTGGAGGCACGGGAGCATCTCAATGTGATTTCAGGTGAACTCACAAGGCTGGAGAAAGGCGTTGCGAAAAATCGGCCCGAGACCATCGAGGTCATGTACCGGGAGGCCCATAGTCTCAAGGGGGCCGCCCGATCGGTGAATCTGGGCGATATCGTTGCTCTCTGCCAGGCGGTGGAGGGGGTTTTTTCGGCGCTGAAAAACGGCCGCCTGTCGCTGTCACCGCAGGCATGCGATCTGCTGCATCACACGGTCGATTACTGTTTCCGGCTGGTTGATGGCGGACAGACGCCGGCCGCCGCGACAACGGTTGTCAGCGACCTCATCCGTCAACTCGACGGCCTGACGGCCGGGCGGGAACCTGCGGCAACCGCAGCTGCGGGGGGGTGGGTTGCGGGCCAATCGGCAGACCCGCCACTGCCGATAGGGGAGACGGAGATGGCGGCTCCCCGCAACCAGATGGTTGACCCGGATATCGCCGCACCGCCGGATCAGGAGGCCGGTAGCGGGCCGCCGGCGGCCGCGGCGGAAACGGTCAGGATTGCCGTCGCCGCGCTCGACGCCCTCCTGCTCCAGGCCGAAGAGATGGTCGCGGTCAAGATCGCCACCGCGCAGCGCCTGGCGGAACTGCAGGACCTGAAAACGCAGTTCGACGCATGGAAAAAAGAGCGGCAACGGGATCTCTCCTTCGCGATTACCCGGACCGGGGCCGGTTCCGGCCAGATATCGACGGAACGTTTCATCCCCGCCTTCGGGGCCGGGCTGACGGCGCTGGTCCGGGCGGCTGAGGACGATCAGCGGGCCTCCTCCTCCCTGATCGATACGCTGCTCGACGATATGAAAAAGACGTTGATGCTGCCGTTCTCGTCAATGTTCGAGATGTTGCCCCGGTTGGTGCGCGACCTTGCCCGTACGGCAGGGAAAAAGGTGGAAGTGACGACCGCCGGCGGCGAGATCGAGGTCGACCGGCGGATCCTGCAGGAGCTCAAGGACCCGCTGATCCATCTGCTGCGCAACTGTCTGGACCATGGCATCGAATCCCCCGCGGAGCGGGAGGAAAAGAACAAACCGGCCCATGGCACGATCAGGATCGAGGTTGCGTCGCGGAACGGCAGGATCGAAATCACGGTGGCCGACGACGGCAGAGGGATCAATATCGCCGGCATTGCCTCCGCCGCCGTCAAACAGGCGCTGCTGGCTCCGGAAGCGGTTGCGACCCTCGATGATCGTGAGGCGCTGCTGCTGCTGTTCCAGTCGGGGGTGACGACGAGCCCTCTCATCACCGATCTTTCCGGTCGGGGGCTGGGGCTGCCCATTGTCCGGGAGAAGGTCGAGAAGCTGAACGGCACGGTAACGGTTCATACCAGGAGGGACCAGGGGACGACCTTCCGCCTGGTCGTGCCGCTGACTCTGGCGACGTTTCGGGGCGTCCTTGTCAGGGTGGCGGACCGGTTGTTTGTCCTGCCTTCCACCAATGTCGAGCGGGTGGCCAGAGCCGCAAGGGAGGAGGTGCAGACGGTTGAGAACCGCGAAACGCTGGTGGTCGATGGCCGGCCGATCGCCCTGGTCAGGCTCGGGGATGTGCTCGAGCTGAAGGCCGCAGCATCGCGGCCGCCGCTCGACGACCCGTTCGTGCAGATCGTGGTCGTCGGGGCGGCCGAAAAGCGGATGGCGTTGGTGGTCGACGAGATCCTGGGCGACCGGGAGGTGCTGGTGAAACCGCTCGGCCGGCAGCTCTCCCGGGTTCGCAATATCATGGGGGCGACCGTCCTCGGCAACGGCCGGGTGGTGCCCCTGGTCAACGTCCCGGATCTCCTGAAGGCTGCGGTGAACATGGCCCCGCCGCCAGCGCCGGGGCCTGCCGAAGCGCCGGTGCAAAGAAACTCCGTCCTGGTGGTGGAGGATTCGATCACCGCCCGCATGCTGATGAAAAACATCCTTGAAGGCGCCGGCTATGAAGTCCAGGCGGTTGTCGACGGGGTCGAGGCGCTCGCCGCCCTGAGAGATCGGGAGTTCGATATCGTCGTGTCCGATGTCGAAATGCCGAGGATGGACGGGTTCGACCTGACCGCCAGGATCCGTGCGGACAACAAACTCGCCGCTCTGCCGGTCGTGCTCGTGACGGCCCTTGAGTCGCGCGAGGACAGGGAGCGGGGGATCGATGTCGGGGCCAGCGCCTACATCGTCAAGAGCAGTTTCGATCAGAGCAACCTGCTGGAAGTCATCGGGAGACTGGTATGATCAGAGTCCTGGTGGTCGACGATTCCCCCGTTGCCCGGGAACTGTTGACCCATATCCTCAATTCCGATCCCGGCATAGAGGTCATCGGTTCGGCCGCCAACGGCAGAGAGGCGGTGGAGTTCGTCGCCCGCGACAAACCGGATCTCATCACCATGGATATCCACATGCCGGTGATGGACGGTTTCGAGGCGTCGCGGACCATCATGGAAACCAATCCCGTGCCGATCGTTATCGTCACCGCCAGTTACGATATGCGGGAGCTCGAAACCTCGTTTCGGGCGATCGAGACCGGGGCCCTCACCGTTCTCCAGAAACCGCAGGGCATCGGCCACCCCGACCACGACCGCACCGCCCGGAATCTGATCGCCTCCGTCAGGCTGATGGCGGAGATCAAGGTCGTCCGGCGTTGGGTGCGGACCGCGAACGGACGGCCGCAGCTGCAGGCGACGGCCGAGGAAAATCCCGTTAGCCGCCCCTGGCCGGTGAAGGTCGTGGCGATCGGGGCGTCGACCGGCGGCCCGCCGGTGATCGAAAAGCTGCTGGCGGCCCTGCCGCCGGATTTTCCCGCGCCCATCCTGATCGTCCAGCACATGGCGGAGGGTTTTATCCGCGGCTTTGCCGAATGGCTGGGCCAGACATCGTCCCTGCCGGTGCATGTGCCGTTTCATGGCAGCATGACCCGCCCCGGCCACGTCTATATTGCGCCGGACAGGACCCAGATGAAAATGGATGGAAGCGGCAGGATCTGCTGCACCGGCGACCAGCCGGAAAACGGCCTCCGGCCTTCCGTCTCCTATCTTTTCCGGGCGGTGGCGGAGACCTTCGGGCGCAATGCGGTCGGCGTGCTGCTGACGGGGATGGGGAGGGATGGCGCGGCGGAACTGAAGCTGATGCGGGACAGAGGCGCCGTCACCATTGCCCAGGACGAGGCGAGTTCGGCGGTGTACGGCATGCCGGGCGAGGCGGTGAAGCTGCATGCGGCGCGCCATGTGCTGGCCGCGGATCGGATTGCCGGAGTATTGACGGGGAGTGTCATGCCCGGGATCAGGAATGAAGACAGGGGCGGGAAAACTGTATGACAAAGACGGCGACGGGAAATCATCTGGACATACTGATTGTCGAGGATAGCCGGACGCAGGCCGAACAGCTGCGGTATATCCTGGAAAAAAAGGACTTTCAGGTCGCGCAGGTCGCCAACGGCAGGGAGGCCCTGCATTTTTTGGCGACCCGCCTGCCCGATATCATCGTCACCGATATCGTGATGCCCGAGATGGACGGCTATGAACTCTGCCGCCGGATCAGGGCCGACCAGCGGTTACAGGCGCTGCCGGTCATCCTGGTGACCTCGTTGTCGGAACCGACCGACGTTATCAAGGGCCTCGAGGCCGGGGCCGACAACTTCATCACCAAGCCCTACGACGAGAAGTATATCATTTCCCGCATCGAATATCTGATCGCCAATCGGGAACTGCGCGAGACCGCGAAAACGGCAACGGAATCGCAGGTCTTCTTCTCCGGCCATACGTACCGCATCAGCGCCGAGCGCCTGCAGATCCTCGATCTCCTGCTTTCGACCTACGAAAATGCCTATCATCAGAACCGGGAACTGCTCGCCACCCAGACAAAACTGCGGCAGTCGCATGAGCGGCTGGAAGAAGAAAAGGCGAAGACCGAGTCGATCATCGCCGCCATCGGCGACGGCATCAGCATTCACGATCGGAATCTGACGATCCTGTATCAGAATCAGATCCATGTCTCGTATTTCGGCGATCATCGGGGAGAAAAATGCTACCAGGCCTACGCCGGCATCGCTGGCCCCTGTCAATCCTGCCCGGTTCTGAAGTCGTTCGCCGACGGCCGGATCCATACCCATGAGACCATCATGCCCGTTGCCGGCGGCTCTTCCTGCTTCGAGATCACCGCCTCACCGCTGCGGCATGCGAACGGGAGCATCATCGCCGGCATCATCGTCGCCCGCAACGTCGATCAACGGAAAAAGCTGGAGCGGGAGCGGGAGGATCTTATCGGTGATCTCCAGGAAGCTCTGGCCAACATCAAGACCCTGAGCGGGCTGTTGCCGATCTGCGCCTCATGCAAAAAGATCCGCGATGACAAAGGGTACTGGAATCAGATCGAAACCTATATCAGGAACCACTCCGGGGCGACCTTCACCCATGGTATATGCCCTGAATGTATAGAGAAACTGTATCCGGAGGTGTATGAAAGGATGCAGGCGAAAAACAAGGGTTGATGATTCAGAGGACTCCTGCCTCCAGCTGCCGCAGGCAGGATGTTCCGGCGCCGGTTGAAGATAACGTGACGATTGTGATTTTTTTCTCTTGCACGATCAGGTCAACTGTGCTAGAGAACCTATCCCGACACGTCGCGGTGTCGCCTGGCGGCAGGCGTTTCCGGTCGTCGCGTTCCTTCCTGATGACGTTACCTTTCCGGCCCGTTTGCGGCTTTTTCATATAAAAGACCTGCTACAGACAATCGTAGCAGGTCTTCTTTTTTGGCGGCGGTCGCCTTCATCCTTGCCGCGCCTCTTTCTCCTTTGCAACGCGTCAATATTGTTGTATCTTTTTTATGAAAACCATCTTGTTACGTTCTTTCCCCATGTCAATCCCATTTCGGAAGCCGTCAATGCATGCAATACGATATTCGAATTTGCTCATCCTCATCCTCCTGCTGTTGGGTCTGTCGATCTACCCGGTGATGGCCGTAGCGGAAACGGTTCCGGCTGAAAACACCGGTTATGATCCAGTCAAGGGCAACCAGCAGGTCAAGAAGCTGATCGGGAGCATCGAGAAAAAACCCGGGGATCCGGGGCAATACGAAGCGTGGCGCAACGAGATTGCCGGTCATCTTCGCCAGGGAGAGCAGCAGCAGGAGATCCTGCAGAAAGAAGTCGCGGAGATCGATGCCGCCTTGAAGGCCTTGGGGGATAAGGTCGAGGGGGAATCGGCCCCAATGGCCAGGGAACGTGCCCGGCTCGGCAATCTGCGCAAGTTGAAGGAGGCGCAGCTTGCTGAATACCGGTTGCTTGATATCAACGGCAAGGAAGCCTTGCGGAAGCTGGAGGTGAAACGCCAGGAAGGCCAGCGCAGCAGGATCCTGGGCAAAGAGGAGCCGCTCTGGGGGCTGGTGACGGAACTTCGCCGTACGGCCGGCGAGGAGCTCCTGCCTGATTGGACGAAGACCCGGCAAGGCTTCCTGGCCGTGACCGGGCACCAGATTGTGGCGCTGCTGCTCTCGGTGTGCCTGACGATATGGCTGTTCTTCATGCTGGCGGGCAAGATAGAACGGTATCTGGACATGGACAGAGGCGGCAGTCTCGGCCGGTTCGTCGCCCTGATCAACCGCCATTCGTTGCTGTACCGCCTCGGGCTCGGGATTGTGGTCGGAACCACCGCGGTTTCCTGGCTGCTTCTGGCGGGGGACGAAACGACGTCCTTTCTGCCCTGGCTCTCTTCTGCTCTGCTGGTGGCCTTTCTGCTGCCGGCCCTGGTGGAATCCCTCTGCATTGCGACCGAACAGCCGGCCGATGGCCGCCCCTTGAGCGTTGTCCAGCGCTGGCTGGTGCGAGGTGCCGCCGTCGGTGCGGCCCTTATCGTTTTCATGCTCGGGGCGCCCGATCTCGATCTGGTGCCCGAGGCCGTCGCACTCCTCTGGCGATGTATCGTTGTCTCCGGCACCATTTTCCTGACGGCCTTGACGATCATAACGATCTCCGGTTTTTTCCCGGTTCTGCGGGGAAGAGGGAGAATAATCCGATTTCTGCTGTTTGTGGCGGCGGCGGCGGTGCTGTATCTCGAGATTTTTGGTTTTCGCGCCTTTTCTTCCCATCTGCTGGCCGGATTTGCCTGGTCGTTTGTGGTTTTTGCGGCAACGGTCATGGTTGTGGATATCATCCAGTGGTTGCTGGCGATCGTTTTCGACAACCGCCACCACATGTTCGACAGGCTCGGCATCCTCCTCGACGACGGAGATGAAGATGAACTGCTCAGAGGAATCGGATGGTTGCGGTCGATTCTCAAGTTCATTGTGGCGGTTCTGATCCTCCTTGTACTGGTGGCGCTCTGGGATTTTTCCGGTGCCTATGTCAAGGCAATGGTCGCCTTTCTGATCAACGGATTTCAGATCGGCAAGCTGCTCATCGTCCCGGCCCGCATCGTCCTCGGCCTTTTCATGTTCATTGTCGGCTGGTCGCTGACCTTGTGGGTCAAGAAAATTCTTGATCGGAAATGGGCGCAGGAGGCGGCCTTTGCCGAAAGCACCCGGGAGGCGCTCCTGACCGTGACCGGATACGTGTGCTACGTTGTCGCCGCCATAGTCGGTCTGTCGATCGCCGGCGTCAATTTCTCGGGACTGGCGGTGATCGCCGGGGCCCTGTCGGTCGGTATCGGTTTCGGACTGCAGAATATCGTCAACAATTTCGTGTCCGGGCTGATTCTGCTGTTTGAACAGCCGATCAAGCGCGGCGACTGGATCGTCGCCGGTTCGACCGAAGGATACGTCAAGAAGATCAGCGTCCGGTCGACGATCATCCAGACCTTCGATCGGGCCGATGTCATCGTCCCGAACTCGGAGCTGATCTCCTCGCCGGTCACCAACATGATGTTCAACGATCGCCGCGGCCGGCTGAAGGTCTCGGTGGGCGTCGCCTACGGCTCGGATACTGCGCTGGTGCGGCGTCTGCTGCTCGAGATTGCCGACGGTCACGAAGAGGTCATCGTCGATGGCAGTTCGCCCCGACCTGACGTCTTCTTCCAGGAGTTTGCCGAGAGTTCGCTCAATTTCGATCTGCTCTGTCACCTCAAAAATATCGATAACCGAGCTCGCGTGCGCAGCGAGATGAATTACCTGATCGATGAGGCCTTTCGCCGCCATGGCATAGAAATTCCGTTTCCCCAGCGTGATATCCACATCAGGACAACCTCATGAACGATCAAACGATGGAACAGGGTGGTCTGGTCAAGGCGTTCATCCTCGACGGCGAAGGCGGGGGTACCGCCATAAGCTGGCCGGAGATTGAAGGCTGGCAGCCGGGTGACGGGAAATATTTATGGCTGCATCTCGATTACAGTCATCCGTATGTCCAGCGATGGCTGAAAAACCGCAAAGGGCTTGATTACCTGGTCGTCGAGAACCTGCTTGCCGAAGACTCCCGACCGCGCAGTACGCCTTTTCATGACGGCCTGTTGATGGGACTGCGGGGGGTCAACCTCAATCCGGGGGCGGTTCCCGAAGACATGGTCGCCATCCGTCTGTGGATTGACGGGCAGGCCGTTTTCAGTACGGGCCAGCGCTTTCTTCCTTCGATAGACGATATGGGAGCGGCGATTGAATCGGGAGCAGGGCCGGCCGCTCCCGGCGAATTCCTGGCGCAGATGTGCGAATTCGTGATGAACCGGGTTGGTGATGTGGTCGAGGACTTCGAGACGATCTTCGATGGGCTCGAGGAGGAGATGGTGATGGAAAAAGGCAGCAGCCAGCGGCAGCTCCTGTCCAATCTCCGCCGCCAGATCATCGAATTGCGTAAGTATCTCGCGCCGCAGCGGGATGCCCTCGGTTACATCCAGGGCTTGAAAATTACCTGGCTGCAGGATGCGGACCGGTTGCGCCTGCGTGAGGTTGCCGATCGGCTGTTCCGCTATGTTGAAGAACTTGATTCGATCCGCGATCGCTCGGTCGTCCTGCATGAGGAACTGGTCAGTCAGTTATCGGAGGAGATGAACAAACGGATGTACATGTTGTCGCTGGTGGCGACGATATTCATGCCTCTGGGTTTTCTGGCCGGCCTGCTCGGTGTCAACCTCGGGGGAATACCCGGGGCCTCGAGCAGGTGGGGGTTTTCCCTGTTCTGCCTTCTCATCCTGGCGGTGTTTGCCATGCAGTTGATATATTTGAAGAACAAGAAATGGATGTGAGATCGGAGACCGCTGCCAAGCCGGATTTCAGGGGGAAAAGAAAATGCATGAGGTGTTAAGGGTCGATTCATCGTATGCAACGGCAATAACGAGAAAAAGTTCGTCCGGAATCGCGAAAATCTGGCCGTCGCTCTACTTTTACAGCCATTTTGTCGGCATTGTCATCAAGGCGAGCAGGTTGGCCAAGGCAGGCAGGTATGACGGTGAAGATTGGACGCAAAGCAGCTTCGAGGTCCTGCAACTGCTGGAACGGATAGGATTGCAGATAGAGATCAGCGGCCTGGCCGAATTCACCGCCTTCGATGGGCCTTGTGTGATAATCGGTAATCATATGAGCATGATGGAGACGCTGCTGCTGCCGGTCATGGTCCAGCCGCTCAAGCCTGTCACCTTCGTCATCAAGGAAAGCCTGCTGACCTATCCGGTCTTTCGACATGTCATGCGATCCCGGAATCCGGTCGCCGTCACCCGCACCAATCCGCGCCGGGATTTAAAGACCGTTCTGGAGGAGGGCAGCAAACGGCTCGAGGAGGGGACCTCCATCATTGTCTTCCCCCAGACGACCAGGACGACCGCCTTTGATCCGGCGGAGATGACCTCGATCGGTGTCAAGCTGGCGAAAAAAGCCGAGGTCCCGATCGTCCCGCTGGCGCTGCGGACCGATGCGTGGATGAATGGAAAATATTTGAAAGATTTTGGAAGGATCAATATTGGGCGAAAGGTGTACTTTGCCTTTGCTCCGGCGCTTCGGGTTGGAGGCAAAGGCAATGAGGAACACCAGCGGATTACGGAATGTATCGCGGCGCAACTGAACCGATGGAATGCGGGTTGACCGATGTGCACCCGGTGGGGCGGCAGATCGTGGGATGTTGTGTCCTGGAGAACGTTTCAGATTTCATCGTCGTCAAGCATCGGTTCCTCATCGATATCTTCAATATCCTCGAGATCCTTGTCTTCTACTTCGGAATCCTCGGGCAGTTCATCTTCTTCGATGTCTAATTCTTCGTCGTCCTCCTCGGCGTCGGCGCTCAGCCGCATGGCCTTGGGGATCTTCGACTCGGGAAGAATGATTTCGGTGATCTTTACGATCTCATCGTGGATGACCGGATCGGCCTGGCAGACCTCGCAATGAGCGACGTGCTGCTCGATAAAGGAAATCATGCGGGCTGGGGCCATGGTTTCATCTCTGACGTTGAGATACCATGACTTTGCCAGTTTTATAAGTCGTTCACACTGCATAGCGGCTATTGTCGGATTTGAGAATATCGGTGGAGAAAAGGGTTCGGATTTCAAAAATTCTGTACGGCGACGACAATCCGTACCTTCGGGCTGTGCGTATCAAAACACGACAGTATAATAAATACTTGTTTTCAAGGTCAACTCTAATGAGTATAGTGGGTCTCCTCTTTTGAACGGCACAGATGGAAGTGGACAGGGCACTGGTGGCTCTCCCGGACTTCAAATCCGGTGTGTGAGGTTAATAGCCTCTCAGGTGGGTTCGATTCCCATGCACTTCCGCCATATTTCAGGCCTTCTTCAAAAGTGGATGTCCCATCTCCTGCCGCTGAGTGACATAACTCTCGGCGACCCGTCTGGCAATATTCCTGATCCGACCGATATACCTGGTCCTCTCCGATACGCTGATCGCATTGCGGGCATCGAGAAGATTGAAGGTGTGTGAGCATTTGAGGCAGTAGTCGTAGGCCGGCAGGATCAGTTTCTTGTCCACCAGTTTGTGCGCCTCTTCTTCGTATACATCAAAAAAGGCTGTCAGCCGTTCGACATTGGCCTCTTCGAAATTGAACGTCGAAAATTCGATTTCCGCCTGATGGAAAATTTCACCATAGGTCACCGAATCGTTCCAGGCGATATCGTAGACGCTTTCGACCCCCTGCAGATACATGGCGATGCGTTCCAGTCCATAGGTGATCTCGACTGTCGTCGGGTGCAGGTCAATCGAGCCGGCCTGCTGGAAGTAGGTGAACTGGGTTATTTCCATGCCGTCGAGCCATACCTCCCAGCCAAGCCCGGAGGCGCCCAGGGTCGGTGACTCCCAGTCGTCTTCGACAAAGCGGATGTCATGCTCCTTCAGGCTCAGGCCGAAACGTTGGAGGCTGCCGAGATACAGGTCCTGTACATCCAGCGGTGACGGTTTGAGAACAACCTGGTACTGATAGTAATGCTGCAGGCGGTTGGGGTTGTCTCCGTACCGTCCGTCGGTCGGTCGCCGCGACGGCTGCGGGTAGGCGGCTCGCCAGGGCTCAGGGCCGAGAGAGCGGAGCAGGGTCGCCGGATGGAAGGTCCCGGCGCCGACCTCCATGTCGTACGGCTGCTGGATCAGGCAGCCCTGATCGGCCCAGTAGGCACCGAGATTGAAGATGATGTCCTGGAAATTCATTGAGTTTCCCCGTGTATTCTGTGCCGCTGAGAAGGGCGGTTTGCGCTCAGCGGCCAAGTGATGGCAAGCGATCAATAGTGGCAATGTATATAATTGCTCTCTTGACTTTTGTCTATGGTCTCACCATTATAATTCCACAGGCTACCATAGCCGATTTCACTGGTAAATCATTTTCCTCCCTCGATTTCCGGGTGTTTGCGAAATTATCTGACAGGATTCGTCATGCTTCAACTCAACCCCCATAAGGAGATCGGTGGCCTTCTGCGCCAGGCCCGGACAATCGCCATCGTCGGTCTGTCGCCCAAGGCAGATCGGCCCAGCCACATGGTGGGACGGTATCTGCTTGACGCCGGGTACTCTCTTTTTCCGGTCAACCCGGGACAGAGCGAGATCCTGGGGTTGAAATGCTATCCTGATCTCGTCTCTATTCCGGTACATATCGATATCGTCGATATCTTCAGACGATCTGAAGATGTGTATCCGATTGTCGAAGAGGCCGTGAAGATCGGGGCCGGAGCGATCTGGATGCAACTCGGCATCGTCAACCAGGAAGCCGCCGAATTTGCCCGCCGGCATGGCCTGCAGATCGTCATGGATCGATGCATCAAGGTCGATCACAGCGCCCTTCTCTGAACTGGTCCCCCCGCAGGCAGTTCTTCATTTTTTTCGACGATCCTTCATGGAACCGAAGCTCTTGAGCATCCGCGGTGCGCGGATGCATAATCTGAAAAATATCAGCGTTGATCTGCCTCGAAACCAGCTCGTTGTTTTCACGGGATTATCGGGATCAGGGAAATCGACCCTGGCCTTCGATACCCTGTATGCCGAAGGGCAGAGGAGGTATGTCGAATCGCTGTCGACCTATGCCCGCCAATTCCTGGGGCAGATGGATAAACCCGATGTCGATGCCCTCGAGGGGCTATCTCCTGCGGTTTCGATCGAGCAGAAGACGACAAGCAAAAACCCGCGCTCTACCGTCGGCACCGTAACCGAGATCTACGACTATCTGCGTCTGCTCTTCGCCCGTTGCAGTCATCCCCATTGTCCCCATTGCGGCAGCGAGATCGTGGCCCAGTCGGTGGAGGATATGGTCGATATCCTGCTTCATCTTGAGCCGGGGACCAAGATCCTGCTGCTGGCCCCGATCATCCTCGACAAGAAGGGGCGGCACGATCAGGTGCTGGAGCGAATTCGCAAGGAGGGTTTTGTCCGGGTCCGCATCGACGGCGCGATCATGGACATGACCGAATCCCCGGAATTGGACAAGAACCGCCGTCACACCATTGAAGTTGTAGTCGATCGGGTGGTCGTCAAGGATTCGCTCCGCAGGCGGTTGTCGGATTCGGTGGAAACCGCCGTCAAACTCTCGGACGGCTACCTGCTGGTGCATTTTGTCGATCAGGAGCGGGACCAGCTGTTCAGCGAACATGCGGCGTGCCATCAATGTTCGATTTCCCTGCCGCCGCCGTCGACGCAGCTGTTCTCGTTCAACAACCCCCAGGGCGCCTGCCCCGAATGCGGCGGGTTGGGGGTCAAACAGTTTTTCGATGCCGCACTGGTGATTCCCGATGACAGCCGGAGTATCGTCGAGGGGGCGATCGCGCCATGGGGTTGGCGCAGGGAATCGTCGTACAGCGGCCAGATTCTTGCCGCGGTCGCCGATCATTACGGTTTCTCGCTGGATACCCCTTTCGGCAAACTGCCGGCCAAGGTGCGCAAGGTCATCCTCTATGGTTCGGGCGCCGAAGATATCCACTTCCACTACCGCAACGAGCGCCGGACGATGACCGACGAGCGGCGATTCGAAGGGGTTATTCCCCAGTTGGACCGAAGGTTTCTCGAGACCCGGTCGAACACCATCAGGGAGGAACTGGGGCGGTATATGAATGAACAGCTCTGTCCGTCCTGCCAGGGGGCACGGCTGAAGGCCGAATCGTTGGCGTATCGGATCGGGAACTGGTCGATCCATGGCCTCGTCTGTCGATCGATTGCCCAGTTGCTGCAAGATCTGCCGGCACTCCCTCTCACCAGCCGGGAGCGGAAGATCGGCGCGCCGATTCTCAAGGAGATCGTCGACCGGCTGGCCTTTCTTGGCAACGTCGGCCTCGGTTATCTGTCACTGGAACGCAGGGCGGGGACATTGTCGGGGGGAGAGGCCCAGCGCATCCGGCTGGCCTCCCAGATCGGTTCTCGCCTGGCCGGTGTCCTGTATATCCTTGACGAGCCGAGTATCGGCCTGCATCAGCGCGATAATCAGAAACTGATCGATACCCTGCGGGAACTGCGGGATCTGGGAAATAGCGTCATCGTCGTCGAACACGATACCGACACGATCCTTGCCGCCGATCATGTCCTTGATATGGGGCCGGGCGCCGGGGTGCATGGCGGCGAGGTCGTCTATAACGGCTCGGTATCCGGGCTCCTGCAGGAAGAGCGATCGGCAACCGGGGCCTATCTGGCCGGCCGGAAAAAGATTGTCGTGCCGTCACAACGACGTCCTGTCTCCAGCGCTGGAAAAGATTGTCTGCGGGTCCGGCATGCCTCGGTCAACAACCTCCAGGCCGTCGATGCCGTTTTCCCTCTTCGTGTCCTGACCTGTGTGACCGGTGTTTCCGGCTCCGGCAAAAGTTCGCTGGTCATCGAGACCTTGTACAGGCTCGCCAAAAAAGGGCTCGAGCGCAGGAAAGGCAAGGTTGAACTCGACGGTGCGCTCCTGTCGGGGCTGGAAGAGATCGATAAGATCGTCGACATCGACCAGAGCCCGATCGGCAGAACCCCGCGTTCCAACCCTGCCACCTATACCGGGGTCTTTACCCCGATCCGCGACCTCTTCAGCCGCCTGCCGGAGTCCAGGGCCAGGGGATACACCGCCAGTCGTTTCAGCTTCAACGTCAAGGGCGGAAGATGCGAGACCTGCGAAGGGGGCGGCGAGATCAGGATCGCGATGCACTTTCTCCCGGATGTCTATGTCGTATGTGAGAAATGCATGGGGAAAAGGTATAATTTCGAAACCCTCGAAATCGCCTACCGCGGCAAAAACATCCACCAGATACTGGCGATGACGGTGGAGGAGGCCCTGGATTTCTTCAAAAATGTTCCGGCCATCAAGAATCGCCTGCAAACCCTTCATGATGTCGGCCTCTCCTATATCACGATCGGTCAGTCATCGGTGACCCTGTCCGGAGGCGAGGCGCAGCGGGTGAAACTGGCGAAGGAATTGTCGAGTCGCGGCACCGGCAGGACCCTGTATATCCTCGACGAGCCGACGACCGGGCTGCATCCGGCGGACATCCAGTACCTGCTCGATGTTCTGAACAGGCTGGTCGATCAGGGCAATACCGTCGTCGTGATCGAGCACAATCTCGATGTCATCAAAACTGCGGACTGGATTATCGATGTCGGACCCGAAGGAGGGGCCGGCGGCGGCACGATTGTGACCTGTGGCCGGCCCGAGTCCGTCGCCGATGTCCCGCAATCCCATACCGGCAGATTTCTGAAACAGGTCCTGTGATCTTTCCGGTTCTCCTGAAAGACTTGCCTGATCGGTTCAAGTGCAGTTTAATGGCGCGGCAGAACAGGAATATCGACAACGAAAAGACGATCCGAAAACCACTTAACGACGAGGAAAAAAATGGCTGAAAACAATGGAAGCCCTGAGGTCAATCCGCGGCCGGAGTTCCGTATGCAGAAAATGTATATCAAGGACCTCTCTTTTGAAAACCCGTATGCCCCTCAGGTTTTTATCACGCCCCAGAAGGCCGAGCCGAAGGTTGAACTCAATCTGAATATGAATAACAAGCAGATTGATGACGATCATAGGGAGGTCTCGCTGCAGATCACGGCCAAGGTCATTTCCAAGGATGATGACAAGGCCATGTTTATTCTGGAAATTGAACATGCCGCCGTATTCCTCTTGAAGAACATTCCGGAAGAACACATGGAGATGGTGCTGAAAGTCGATTGTCCGACGCTGTTGTTTCCGTTTACCAGACAGATCGTCAGTCAGATATCGATCGATGGCGGGTTCACCCCATTCCTGATGGAGCCGATCAACTTTATGGGTCTCTTTCAGAATGCGAAGAAAAGAAGAGAGGCTGAAAAACAGTAAAAAAAAGAGCCGCAGATCCATCAGGAACTGCGGCTCTTTTTGTGTGGGAGGTTGAAACGGTTTTTATAAGCCGGTAGTGACGAAATTATCGACCAGGGTCGTCACCCCTTTTTCAATCGCCTTGTTGAACAGGGCGTCATACTGATTGTCGGCAAAGAAGGATTCCGGTGTGACCTTGACATCGACCCTGTTGGTCCACACGACGTTGCCGGAAGTCGCTTCCTGCACCCACATCCGCAATTGCACGACCGCCTGCTGGACATCGCCGCTGCGATAGGCCTGTTTCCCGACTTCAGAACCGATCGAACCCCAGAGGATGGCATTGGCGTCATCGCCGTCGCTCATCCCGAAGATGGCGTCGCCGCCATCGTTGTTGTCCCATGGCCAGTTGCTGTGTTCATAACCGATCCGTGCACCGTAGGCGGCGCCGGTGATCTGCTGGTTCCACTGATCGTACAGATCGGAGCTGGCAAAGCCGAAAACGATCCTGCTGGTGCCGCCGTTGATGAACGGCAGAATACCTTTTTTCCACGGTTCCCACGTCGGATCCTGGCGGGACTTGTATTCAAGAATCCGCCCGCGGACGATATAATCAGCCTTGAATGATCTGCCGATTTTGGCGACGGTAGTGGTCGTCAGGGCATGGGTTCCGGGGCTGTTGCCGGCATTGACACCGCTTGTCGTGTTGTTTCCGGCGAGATAGCGCGAGATCTCCGCCTTCATGGTGTCGGACCACTCGTTTGCCAGTTCGTTGACCAGGGACACGGACTGGGTCTCTTCGTAGGGAACGATGTTGATCACGCCTTCATCGACGAGATACTGGAACACATCTTCCTGTACTGGCATTGAAAAACCGGTGGCGGAGAACCTGTCGGTCAGCGCTTCGGTAACGGCCATGTTTCTCCTGAAGGCGGAGTCGAAATTGCCGGCATTCGAGTAGTCGGCAAAGGGGAGGATGACCACCGACCTCCCTTTGCCCGGCGCATCGAAACCCGGGGCCTGCGGGACATTGAGCGTTTCGACGATCGTTTGACCGCAACCGGCCAGGGTCAGCGCGAGGATTCCAACGACCAGATATTTCAGCCTCTCCATAATTGTCTCCCTACCTTGATAATGGACGTTATCTGTTGCAGAAATTGTTACATTCATTAGATGATGGTTGGCTTCAGCAGAATGATCAATTCGCGTTTCTGGTTGATCTTCTCTTCATAGCCGAAGAGGTACTTGACTAGCGGGATCTTGCCGACCACCGGGGCGAATTCACCGGTGGTATCCTTAATGTCGCTGATGAGTCCTCCGATGACCAGCATTTCACCATTTTTGACCCGTACCGTGGTGCTCATCTCCCTGACGTTGACGATCGGCAGACCGACGGTCTGGCCGTCTTCGCCAAAATCTCTGTACTCGATCGGCTCGACGAGATCGGAGGTGACGGGAACGAGGTTGAGGATGATTTCCTTGTCATCGAGTACCGTTGCCGTCAGGGCCATACCGATACCGGACAGGATCCGCTCGGTATTGACCGTGTAGGTGGTGGTATCGTCATCAGTGTCCTTTTCCGCCTCGACACTTTCGATATAGGTGACGTTGCGCCCGACCGTGATGAGGGCGGGTTGCCCGTTCATCACGCTGATCTTGGGGTTGGAAAGGACTTTGGTATCTCCCTGCTCTTGCAAAGCATTCAGAAAGACCGTGAAATTGGCAGGATTGATGGCGACCTTGGAAACAAATCTGGTCGGGTCCTGGATATCTGTATGTGCATCGGCATCGCCATCGCCATCGATATCGACATTTCGAACACCGTTTGTCCCGTCCTCGTTGGCAAAGACGTAAGGATAGACCTGCCCACCGAGTACGTTGGACCCGAACTCCACTGCACCGCTGACGGAGAAATTCTTCAGCACTGAACTCCAATTGATTCCTATGCTGGAATTATTCGAAAGTCTCACTTCGATAATTTTCGCTTCAATCGAAATCTGTCTATACAATTCTTTTTTAAGGCTTTTGAAATAGGTATCGACACGGTCCAGCAGAGGACGCGGGGCGGTAACGGTGACCATTCCTACCGGTTTGTCGATAAAGTAGACATTCTGGTTGCTGGACCGCACCCGGGTGGCCTCACTGACGACCTTCTCGGCCTTCTCCGTGTTGTTGGGCGGGGCGGACGCGTTGGTATTGCCTTGCCTGTTTTCACTTTCCGCCATCGTCGTGATGGCCTCGGTCGTCCACACATCGAGGATGGAGTTGAGATTGGCCTCGATGTTTTTCCAGACATCAAAATCATTGTCATCCGATTTCAGTTCGATCGTGCCGTCGATGTTGTTGGACTCCTCGTCGTTGCCTAGGAGATTGCCGCCCGACCCCGTTTTGTACTTCGATTTGACGAAGGGCATGGCGATATGGAACTGTCGGGTTTCCTTGTATTTGACGACGATGGTGTTGCCCTGGATTTCATGGAAATAGTCGACCTGGCGCAGGAGGTTGGCGATCGATTCGTTGTAATCGTCATCGGCATTGATATCGACATCGACCAGCACTTTTTGATCGACATCGCTGGCCCAGGAGATGTTCATTTTTTTGATCCGTGCCAGATTTTTCATGATGTCCCAGAGTGGCTGCGGGCCTCGCGTCGATTTGATCGTTGCCCCCACCTTCATGCCGACATCCTCGGATTTGCTCAGCTCTTCCCTGCTTTCCTCGCCGACTTGATAGGAGGGGGTCTGATACTGAACAGGGAGGGTGCTGGGGGCGGCAGGCCTGGCAGCGATATTCTGTTCGGTCGGAGCGGCAGGCGCTGCTGTCGATTGCTCCGGGTTCTTGTTCGGGGCGCTGCATGAGGTGAGCATCAGGAAGAGCAGGAGGCTCGCGACAAAGAACATGTTCTTTTGAGACTTCATAAAAACCTCTCGGGATTATAAAATTGCCGTATATGGATTCATGTCCTGCAAGAATGTGCGGGTCAATCCGTCTTCAAAAGCTGCTGGCGGCCATTCTGCCATGAATATATTGTTTCAAGTCCGGAGGCAAGGGGAAGCCTGAGGCGAGCAATGCCTTGTACTGTGTGATTGCCTGTTTTGAATCTCCGAGTCTTGTCATAGATGCGGGCCTTGGCAATCATCGTATCCATCGTTTCACCATACGACGCGTTATATTTGTCCAGGAGTTTGATCGCCTGTTCGTTCTGGCCGCTGGTTTCACAGAAGGTCGAAAAGCTGATCAACGCCTCCTTCAACGGTGGATTGCCGCTGATGCTCTGGGTGAAGTATTCCAGCGCCTCGGCGTTGCGCTGCATATTGGCTGAGCCGATCGCGGCGTACAATGCGGCGCGATTGTTGCCCGGTTCCTGTTTGAGGCTCTCTTTGGCGTAGTGGACGGCCTTGGCGTTGACGCCGAGGTTGACGAGGTAGAGGGTTGCCAGTCTGTTGGATATCTTGGCATTGGCAGGCCAGAGTTTGTACGCCTGTTCATACAGCTCCGCCGCCTCTTCAAAGTCCTCCTTTTCATCGGCGATCTGGGCGTTTCGCAGGATTTCCTGGGCCTGTAAGACTTCTTTGGGCAGCTCGGCGGTTTGTTCGATGACCAGGGCTTCTTGTTCGAGCCTCGACGGCCAGGTTGTCCTCGAGTCGATCGGGCCAGACGAATGCCTTTTTGTTCGGATAGATGACAATCGTATTGAAACGTTCTTCCTTTTTCAGATCCATGAGGTTCAAGATGATATCAAGGGCAAAGTCCCAGGGTACATCATTGAGAGCTAACGTGAGCGTTCCCGCAACATCTTCATCTACAATGATATTGAGATCGGAAACCTCACGGATAAGCCGGAAAACATTGTGTATGTCTATTTTATAAAAATCGACGCTGATCCGTTGCTTGTCATATCCGGCAAATGAAAATGTATCTTCTATGGCGACCTCGGGGGCAGTTGCTGCCTTCTTTTCAGTCGACTTCTTTCCCTCTGCGGCGGGGATACTTTCCGTCTCGTCAACGATGGAATCAAGGGCCTTGTCCTCCTTTGTCTGAGAGGTATTCCGCTCTTTGCCGGCGGAGGCGGTCTGGCCGGGCAGCGCCGAATCTTCCTTGATGGTTACCACGACCTGGCCGGAATTGTCGGCGACGGTGTATTCGAACAGCGATGAGGTCGCCGAGTCGAAAATGAAGCGGGCGCCGTTGCCCTGCTGGATCACGCGGATCTTGTCGACGGATGTCCCGATCCGCTTTTCCCGGATCAACTGGGCAATATCGACATTCTCCATATCGATGAACATCTTCGGTGTTTCGTTGGCGTTACCGGTAATGGTATCGGCGGTGTATTTTGTGATGGGGGCCGAACTGACGAAGGTCACAGATGTTGCCGATGGGGTGGTCTTGACGACGATATCGGAGATTGCCGGGATAGCGGCGGAACCCGGGGGCGTAACCGGCTTTTCAGTGGCAGCTCCTTTCGCTGCCGGTACAACCTGCATCTTGATCACATACCCGTCGCGGCTGATCTTATAATCATGGGTAGTCGGCGATGGTGAACTCGAAACGGGTAACGGAAGGATCCTGATCGGCGAGAACGGAGGTCTTGAGCGAGACGAAGGAGTTGTCAGCGATGATCTTTGACTGCAGATTGATGGATTTGTCGATAGCGGCATCGGCAATGTCGAGAACAACCCGGAACGGCGAAAATCGCTCGGAGACGGTATAGGCCGGCTCGGAATTGCCGACGATCGACAGGTTGAGGATGTCACCCTGAAGATCTGACTGGATCTTTGATATCTGGTACAGGGAGGTTTTGGCTTTGCCGGGGACAGCTTCCGTTGCCGCCGCTGCCGATGTCGCCAGAAACAGAAGCAGACTGAGCACAGAGAAAATGGCCGATTGGGATATAATGAACCTATTGTACATTTTCTATTTCTCTCCCTCTTTTTTGAGTACCATATCGATATATGAAAGAATCTTTTTCCCTCCGCGAGTCTCGGCCAATTCTTCGATCAGCACCTTGTTCGGTGCAATGGCCTTCACTGTCCCCCTCCTGCCGATTTTGGTTCCTTCGGTCAGGACATAGCCTTTGCCGGTTGAATCCTGGACCATGGCGAATTTGTAGTTACCGGTCTCCATGAGGGCAACAAGGTTCAACTGGGCCGGCTCGAACAGCTGCATCCCGGTTAATGGTTCATTTTTGTCGATGATCTCATTGGGATCGCCCGTTTCCTGATCTGTTGTTTTATCGGTTATGAAGGGCAGGAAAGGGTCGGGCCTGTTGGTCATGATATAATTGAACGGCTTTGTCTGAGACGGCTTTGCAGTTTCAGCGTCTTGTGCGGCAACCGATGGTTGAGATACGTCTGCAGCCCTGCATTCAACCGGGGTGTAGAGAAAGAATGAAAAAAACAGCACAGACCCGTAATAGAATAAAAAGCTTGACGTAGTCAGGCTCAGAGATAGCAAAGATGGTTTTTTCATACAAAATCCCTTGAGCGTTATTTCTTTTTCCCGTCCTGCTTGGGGAGTTCAACATTGGTAAAACGGTAGGTTACCAATGTACAGTCTGAATTGAGCAGCATTTCTCCTCTGTCTTTGGTGGGGGCTGTCATATTTATATTGGATACGGTGACAATACGGCCCAGTTTGCTGACGTTGTCAAGAAAGGAGCCCATGTTATGATAGGGGCCGCGAACGTTGATGGAGATCGGGATTTCAGCGTAAAAATCTTTGGGGACATCGGGCAGGGGTTTGAACGTCAGGAATTCGAGATCCGCTTCCTGCCCCAATGCCGAAATATCTTTCAGCAGTTGAGGGATTTCCTTCTCTTTAGGAAGGAGTACCGCCGCTTCATTGAATATCCTTTCGGTTTCCGCCAGTTCTTTCTGCAACCGCGGTATATTGCTCTGTTGCACTCGCAACGCCGCAATTTCCTTTTCCAGCCCATCTTTTTGCGTTTTCAGGGAGGAAATTTTTGTCGCGTTTGGTTGAAAGAACAGAAAATAAAAGAGCAGGACCGGGATGAGCACGAGGAGGATGGAAATGACAGCCTTGTACTTCGGCTCGAGTGGTATAAATCTCTTGTCTATGAACTGTTCAAATGCTGCGTTGCTTTTTTTCATGCTGGCAAATGGTCCGTTGTCCGAGGAAGATCTATTTTTTTGGTGCCGCCGCTACTTCAACCGGGGGTTGCGCCGAAGTCGTGCATGTCATGACAAAACTTTTGAGGTTTCTTCCGGCAATAACCTTCAGAGATGAGTTGGCAAGATTGACATCGACAATGAATTCCGATGATTTCAACTTATCCATGAACTGGGCCACCGTTTCGTTATCGAGCGCAACTCCGGTCAGGCTGAGAGTCGGCCCCTGCTGACTGAGCGAATCGAGCCATAAGCGTTTGTTGTCGACGTTTCTCGCGACATCGTCGAGGAGCCGCACGGTCAGTGATGATTCGGCACGTAATTTGTTGATGATGGCAGTCTTGCGCTCAAGTTCCTCTTTCTGCTTTTTCATCGTTTCAATTTGCGCAAGAATAGGCTTGAACTCGTCTTTTTGCTTGTTCAGCCGGGCGATTTGATCGTTAAGTGAGTTGATCATTCCGTTCTGCAGGACACCGATAAGGCCCAAAAAAACAAGCAGGCAGCAGAATGCCACGATCATGGCAATGAGCTGGTTGCGTGCTTTCGCGCGTTTTTTAATCTGTCTGACCGGTAACAGGTTTATTCTGAGCATATCTTTTCCAATGACGGGATATTGAACTAGATTATGGATGGTCGGATCGCTATTCCGGTAGCGATCGCCATTTCAGGGCCGATATTTTTCAGATAATCGGGATCTATTTTTTTATCGTTCGCCCGCATTTTCATGAAAGGATTGAAGATCTCGACGTGCAGCGCGGTTTCTTTCGCCAAAAATTCGTCGAACCCGGCCACCTTTGACCCTCCGCCGCTCAGTACCAGTTTGTTCAAGGGGGCGTCAGCATTGTTGGAATGGTAGAGATCGATGGCTTTTTTGATTTCCAGGACCCACTGGGTGCAGGTCGTCGCGAAGATCTTTTCGATCTGTGGCTGTTTGTCGCCGGCCGCGACCAGGCCGAGCTTCAGGGCCTCCGCTTCTTCGTACTCGAGATCGAAGGCCCCCTGGAGCTGTTCCGTCAATTGCCGGCTGCCGACGACAATGTCGCGGGCAACGACGGATATGCCGCCGGACAGAATATTGATGTTCATCTTCGAGGCACCGATATCGACCAGGGCGACATTGTCGATATCGGGATAGCTGTATTCATAGGTGTTTTCAAGCGCGAACCCATCGACATCGACAATCACCGGGGTCAGGTTGATGCCTTTCAGCATCTCCAGGTATTCGTCGACAATCTCTTTTTTCGCGGCGACGAGCATGACATCGGTGCGTTCAATTTTGTCGGTGTTGGTCTTGAGATCCTGAAAATCAAGGTACACGTCTTCGATGTCAAAAGGGATGTACTGTTCCGCCTCGGCCAGGATGTGCTCTTCCAGTCGTTTTTCCTCCATCACCGCCATGTTGACCTTCTTGACGATGACGGAATAGCCCGAGATGGAGAAACCGACCTTTTTGTTCTTGATCTTGAGATTATTGAGAAGACCGTTGATGACTGCGGCCACCGCTGCCGCATCGTTGAGCGTTCCGTCGTCGACCGCCCCCTCGGGAAGGGCGGCGCTGCCGAGAGCCACTACCGAATAGGCGCTGTCGGTTCGTTTCAACTGGCAGATTTTCACGGCATGAGACCCTATATCGACGCCTACGACCAGGTTATCTTGTGACAGGAAGGGAAGCTTCATAATGACCGGCGGGATGTGTAATTGTTCAATAAATACGACACAGTGTATGTCAGGGTATGGCGCCTAACATGCAAACATTTCATAACAGTTACTATAGGACATATCCGTAAATTTTTGTCAAGAAAAACAATCGGAGGTGTAATAAGAAATATTCTTTTTTAACGGGAAGTTATTGGGAAAGATGGGCTGAGTCGGCGAAAAATGCCATATATTGCTGAAGCGTGGGGATGCGCCTCTCTGTATTGTATGGAGCGCCTGTTTTTTGTTTGATATTCAATGGAAAGAGGCGTTCGTGTCGGCATCCGTCCGATCTGGTAAAGTACCTTGTATTTAGGTGCCGATTCAAGTATTTTTGGGCCATTGTGAGTGTTGGGCCGTCAATAACCCTACTTTATCGAATGAGGGGCTGAAATTGGGCAGTGAAACAAGAGGCAAATCGGTCATCAGAGAGTATGTCGAGGCGATCGTCGTCGCCGTGCTGCTGGCTCTCTTTATTCGTACCTTTATCGTGCAGGCATTCAAGATTCCCTCCGGGTCGATGCTGCCGACCCTGCAGATCGGCGACCATCTCCTGGTCAATAAATTCATCTATGGCCTGAGGATGCCGTTTACCGGCAAACTCCTGGTGCCATGGAAAACCCCGATCCGTGGGGATGTTGTCGTCTTTCGCTTTCCCAAGGACAGGAACATCGACTACATCAAGCGGGTTGTCGCCGTCGCCGGCGATGAGATCGAAATCGTCAACAAGCGCCTGATGATCAATGATGCCGAGGTCGTTGATCTCCATGCTCATTTTTCCTCAACCACGGAAATCAGTGCCTCTGCCAGTCCACGCGACAACTTCGGCCCGGTCACCGTCCCGGCGGGCAAGATATTCGTCATGGGCGACAACCGGGATAACAGCTATGACAGCCGCTTCTGGGGATTCGTCGACCATGCCGACATCCTCGGCAAGGCCTTCATCCTCTATTGGTCCTGGGATATCGAGACTCCGTTGCTCTCGGCGACACGGTTGACGTCGATTCGCTGGGGCAGGATCGGGGATGTCATTCAATGATTCATCCTTCTGCGAGTGAGAGATAAAGAGAGCCGTGAGAGCTGAGTACAGTTTCAGACACAGGCACATTTTCGGGATGGAGCAGCTTTCCGTCCCGGATATCCACCATGTCATCGCCGCCGCCCGTTCTTTCCGCGAGATATCGGCTCGATCGATCAAAAAAGTGCCGACCCTGCGGGGCAAGACGATCGTCAATCTGTTTTTCGAACCATCGACCCGGACCCGCACATCCTTTGAAATCGCCGCCAAACGGATGAGTGCCGACACCTTCAACATCGCCGCCTCGACAAGTTCGGCCACCAAAGGGGAGACCCTGATCGACACCGCCCGCAATATCGAGGCGATGAACCCCGATATCATCATCATCAGGCATTCCTGTTCGGGCGCGCCGCAACTGCTTGCCCGCCATATCGGCGCCTCCATCATCAACGCCGGTGATGGCGCCCATGAACATCCGAGCCAGGGTCTGCTCGACATCATGACGATCCTCGATCACAAGCAGGATCTGGCCGGGTTGAAAATCGCCATCATCGGCGATATCGCCCACAGCCGGGTCGCGGTCTCGGACATTCTCGGCTTCACCAAGCTCGGGGCGACGGTCTGTGTCGCCGGGCCGGCGACCTTTATTCCGGCGGCGGTGGAGCAACTGGGGGCGCGGGTCTGTTCGTCGGTCGACGAGGCGATCGAAGATGCGGATGTCGTCATGGCGCTGCGGATACAGAAGGAGCGTCAAAACGATCCGTTGATTCCGAGCCTGAGGGAGTATTCGATCTATTACGGAATCAATCGCCGGCGGTTGGCCAGGGCCAAACCGGATGTGCTGGTCATGCATCCCGGCCCGATCAACCGGGGGGTCGAACTGAGTCCGGATGTCGCCGACGGTCCCTCTTCCGTCATCCTGCAACAGGTCAACAACGGGGTGGCGGTACGCATGGCCCTGCTCTACCTGGTCATGGGCGGAGAAAAAAGCGGCGAAGCCCAGGGAGCCTTATGATGTCCGAGTTGATCATCCTGCAGAACGGCCGTGTCATCGACCCGATGAACCACACCGATGCGATCGCCGATATCTGGATCGAGGAGGGGAGGATTGCCGCTCCCCGGGCGACAGCGCCGGCGGGTGCCTGCCGTTACGACCTGGCCGGCAGGTGGGTGGTGCCCGGCCTGATCGATATGCACGTCCATCTGCGCGAACCCGGGCAGGAGTACAAGGAAACGATCGCGACCGGGACGATGGCGGCGGCGGCCGGCGGTTTCACGGCCGTGGCCTGCATGCCCAACACCCGGCCGGTGAACGACAACGCGGCGGTGACCCGCTATATACTTGACAAGGCCGCCGACTGTGCGGCCCGGGTCTATCCCGTCGGCGCCCTCAGTCGCGACAGCCAGGGGCAGCAACTGGCCGAATACGGCGAACTGAAAGATGCCGGGGCGGTCGCCCTGACCGATGACGGGATGCCGGTCGTCGACAGTCAGCTGATGCGCCGGGCGATGGAATACGCCGACAGTCACGGGTTGCCGGTCATCTCCCATGCCGAGGAATCGTCCCTGAGCCGTAACGGCTGCATGAACGAAGGGGCGGTCTCCACCCGGCTCGGCCTGCGAGGGATCCCGACGGCGGCCGAAAGCATCATGGTGTACCGGGAGATCGCCCTTGCCGAGTTGACCGGGGCCAGGGTCCATATCGCCCACGTCAGCTGCGAAGCGTCGCTGGCCCTGATCCGTCTTGCGAAACAGAGGGGCATCAAGATCACGGCCGAGACCGCACCCCACTATTTCGCCCTGACCGATGCTGCGGTGATCGGGTACAATACCCATGCCAAGATGAATCCGCCGCTCCGTTCCGAAATGGACAGAATGGCGATCCGTGCGGCCCTGGCCGATGGTACGCTGGACGCGATCGCGACCGATCACGCCCCGCATTCGGTCCTGGAGAAGGATGTTGAATTCAACTATGCCGCCAACGGCATTGTCGGCCTGGAAACTTCTCTGCCGCTGGCCCTGTCCCTGGTCCATGACGGGGTCATCACCGCCGGCCGGATGGTCGAGCTGATGTCCTGCGCCCCGGCCCGGATCCTCGGGGTCCCCGGTGGCCGGCTTGCGGCCGGCGATCCTGCCGATATCACCGTTATCGACCCTGACAGATCCTTTGTCTTTGCCGCCGGCGAAAGCCGGTCGAAGGGCAGAAACACCCCGTTCGACGGCCGGCAATTCCGCGGCAAGGCGGTGCTGACGATCATGAACGGGCGCGTCACCTACAGCGATCTGTAATTATAGATATTCCGTAGGATCTGGGACTCCGGCCGCGGTGAAGCCGTCGCGCCGCAGGATGCAGGCGTCGCAGCGGCCGCAGGCCTTCGTTCCCTGGGGATCGTAACAGCTGTGGGTCAGGCTGTAATCGACTCCCAGCGAGATCCCCTTCCTGATGATTTCCGCCTTGCTCAGATGCATCAGCGGCGCCTTGATCGCAAATCGCGCCGTGCCGCTGATCCCAGCCTTGGTTCCGAGATTGGCCATGTGGGCGAAGGCCTCCAAAAATTCCGGGCGACAGTCGGGATACCCGGAATAATCAACCGCATTGACACCGATGAAGATTTCCCAGGCGCCGAGGACCTCGGCCCAGGCCACTGCGTGGGCGAGGAGGATGGCGTTGCGGGCCGGCACGTAGGTGATCGGGATCGACGCCTGCTGCTCCGGAGTGCCATCCTTCGGCACCGCGATATCGGCGGTCAGGGCCGAGCCGCCGATCCTGTCGAGATCGAGTCGGAGAATCAGGTGCCGTTCCACTCCGTACATTGCGGCAATCTTTGCTGCCTTGGTCAGTTCGACCGTCTGCTTCTGGCCGTAATCGAAGCTGAGGCAATGGCAGGCGTAGCCCTCGGAAGCTGGCGAT
Organism: uncultured delta proteobacterium; assembly: GCA_963847035.1. Taxonomy (GTDB): domain Bacteria; phylum Desulfobacterota; class Desulfobulbia; order Desulfobulbales; family Desulfocapsaceae; genus Desulfoprunum. Next base: position 82,264 of record CAWJYH010000004.1, read on the forward strand.
CGCCAGGACGGTGGTCGAATCGAGCCCTCCGCTCAGGAGGATGACGGCTGGTGGTTTTTCGGGCATGGCTCGTGGCTCTCTGGTTCAGGTGAAGGAAAACGGGAGCGGGTGCGTGACGACGATCTCTGCCGGAGTGATCTGCGCCTGGTACACCAGGATCGCCACGCCTGCCTCGTGCACCTCCTCGAGGGTCCGGGCGTAGTGCGGGTCGATGGCTGCGGCGGGCCGGAACCGAACGGCATCGGCCCGCTGGACGAGGAACAGGACCGCGCCGCTGTCGCCGCGGCGGACGAGGTCCCGCAGTTCGAGCAGATGCTTGGTGCCGCGGGCGGTCACCGCGTCCGGGAACATCGCAGATGCCTGATCGACATAGGTACAGCACTTGATCTCGACAAAGGTCGTCACCGCTCCGTGGATGACGGCGAGATCGAGGCGACACCCCGGGGAGGTTGCGACTTCGGTGGCGATCCGATCAGGATTGGCCAGTTCCCGGACGATCCCGCCTTCAATGGCCTCACTGACAATGCTGTTGGTCCGCGCGGTATTGACGCCGACCCAGGTGCCGTTCTCCTGTACCATTTCGAGAGAAAATTGATACTTCCGACGGGGATTGGAAGAGTGTGAGAGGCGTACCGGACTGCCGGGGGTCGAGCAGGACAGCATTGTTCCGGTGTTCGGGCAATGGGCCGTGACCGTTCGGCCGTCGGCGAGTTGCACATCGACGAGAAAGCGCTGGTATCGCTTGAGCAGGACAGCGGGGATGAGAGGGGCGGAAAAGCGCATGCAGGCCGGGGAAAACGATAAGGCAACGGGGGCAAAGTTAAAAATATTTGCATTGCATATCAGCTGTGCAAATGATAAAATCCTTGCATAATCCACGGTTTCGCCGGCCTGTGAGGGACGTCCGCACTGGCCGGAGAGGGGAACTCACGTCATTGACCCGTGTAACTCTACTCATAAAGGAGATGCATTGCCATGAAATTAGGTATCAATGGACTTGGCCGGATTGGGAAGCTCACCGTTTGGCACCATGTATCGAAACGCTACTTTTCGGAAGTGGTTGTCAATATCGGCAGGGAAGTGGGCAGGAGTCTCGAGGATCTGGCGGCGGCGATCGAACGCGATTCATCGTACGGTCGGCTTGGTACCTATCTTCATGGACACAAGGCGGGACGGGTCATCGAGGAGCTTGACAACGATAAGGGGACGATGCGGGTCGACGGCGTCCCGGTAAAGATCCTCCGCAGCACCCGCAACCCGAGAGAGATCGCCTGGCGCGACAACGACGTCAAGCTGGTGGTCGACACCACCGGGGTCTTCAGTGATCCGACCACCGACGCCAACGATGGCAAAGGGGCACTGCGCGGCCATATCGTCGCCGGGGCCGAGAAGGTCATACTCTCCGCCCCCTTCAAGATCAAGTCGAAAGGTCTGCAGATGCCTGCCGATGCGGTGACGACGGTCATGGGCATCAACGACGACACCTACGATCCGGCCCGGCATTCGGTGATCTCCGCCGCCTCCTGCACGACGACCTGCCTGTCCTACATGATCAAGCCGTTGATGGAGACGATCGGGGCCGAGAATTTCCTCAGCGCCTCGATGGTCACCGTCCATGCGGCGACCGGCAGCCAGCAGGTGCTCGATCGGCTGCCCAAGACCGGCGCGACCGATCTGCGCAAGAACCGCTCGATCTTGAACAATATCATCCTCACCACAACGGGGGCGGCGAAGGCGCTCGCCCTCGTCATTCCGGAAATGGAGCGGATCGGGTTCATCGCCGAGTCGGTGCGCATCCCGACCTCGACCGGTTCGCTGATCGTGCTGGTCCTCAACTTCCAGGATGACGGCGACAATCCGATCAAGCGCAGCTATATCAACTCGATCTACCGCGAGTACGGTCAGAACAGCCCCTATCTGGTGTTCACCGAAGAGCAGAACGTCTCCTCCGATATCGTCGGGCTGCCGGCCGCCGCGGTCGTCATCGAGGGCTCCGAGACCCACACCCGCACCGCCTCGATCCAGGTCAACCTGCAGAAGGTCAAAAAGGACTGTCTGGCCCCGGGCGCCGATGCGCTGCTCTCCGTGCCGGTGACCCAGGCGGTCGTCTATGGCTGGTACGACAACGAACTCGGCAGCTACACGAACATGCTCGGCGACTTGACGGTCCAGGTGGCGGAGAAGATGATCTGAGGGATGTTGCGCATCCGCGATCTGGCGGCGGCGGACCTACGACCGTGTTGCCCGGCTCGAGCAGGGGGAGCCCTCGGCGTGGAACAGCGGCGACATCTGCCGTGAACTCCATCAGGGCGAAGGTTTGCGGCTGGTCGCGGTCGAGGAGGCCGCCGGCGACATTGTCGGGTGGTGCTGCAGCCGCTCTGTCGAGGCGGAGGCCGAGCTGCTGAAAATAACGGTGCTCGGCTCCTGCCGCCGGCGCGGCATCGCCTCGGCGCTGCTGGCTGACCTGCAGGACCGGCTGGTCGGCAAGAGGGTGCGGACACTCTTTCTCGAAGTCCGGTCGCACAACGATCCCGCCCTCCGCCTGTATCGGCAACACGGCTTTGCCGAGGTCGGGCGGCGGCGCAGATACTATTCCTCGCCGGAGGACGATGCCTTGATTTTGCAAAGGAACTTGCCGGCGAGTGTGCACTTTCTTTTTCCGAAAAGGAGAATTCGATGAAATCGATCCATGATCTCCAGCTGAACGGCCGGCGGGTGCTGCTCCGTGCCGATTTTAACGTGCCGATGAACGAGCAGGGGGAGATAACCGACGATATCCGTATCCGTGCCGTTCTGCCGACGATAGAACATATCCTCGCCCACCAGGGCAAGCTGATCATCTGCTCGCACATGGGTCGACCGAAGGGCAAGCCGGTCGCCGAATTCAGCCTCGCCCCGGTCGCCGCCCACCTCCAGTCGCTGATCGGCCGGCCGGTTCGTCTCGCCCCCGATTGCATCGGCGATGGTGTCCGGGAGATCGTCGCGGCGATGGCGCCGGGGGATGTCGTCATGCTCGAGAACCTCCGCTTCCACAACGCCGAAACCGGCAACGACCCCGAGTTTTCGGCCCAGCTCGCCGGCCTTGCCGATGTCTATATCAACGATGCCTTCGCCGTGTCGCACCGGGCCCATGCCTCCGTCGTCGGGGTGGCCGAACGGGTGGCGGACAAGGCGGCCGGTCTGCTGCTGCAGGCCGAGATCGATTACTATCACAAGGCCATGGACACCCCCATCCGGCCCCTGGTCGCCCTGGTGGGGGGGGCCAAGGTCTCGTCGAAACTGGCGGCGCTGGAGAATATGCTGACCAAGGTCGACCGGATGATCATCGGCGGGGCGATGGCCAATACCTTCCTCAAAAGCCAGGGGGTCGACGTCGGCGCATCGAAGGTCGAGGAAGATTTGCTCGAAGCCGCCGAACGTCTGGTCGCCACGGCGCGCGAGAAGGGGGTGAAGATCTTCCTGCCGGTCGACTTCGTCGTCGCCGACGCCTTCTCCGCCGAGGCGACGGTCAAGAACGTCACCATCCAGGACGTGCCGCCGACCTGGATGGCCCTCGATATCGGCCCGGCATCGACCATTCTGTTCAAGGAGGCGCTGCAGGATGCGAAGACGATCGTCTGGAACGGGCCGATGGGGGCGTTCGAGATCGATGCCTTCGCCCGCGGCACGATGGCCCTCTGCCAGGCCGTGGCCTCGTCGCATGCCCTGTCGATCACCGGTGGCGGCGATTCCAATGCCGCCGTGAAGAAGGCCGGCGAAGAGCGCAATATCACCTATATGTCGACGGGCGGCGGGGCCTTCCTCGAGTTGATGGAAGGCAAATCCCTGCCGGGGATCGATGCCCTTTCCTGAAACCCGCACCGTGCCCATGAGAAGGGAGGAAATAATGAAACGGAGACCGTTGCTTGCCGGCAACTGGAAGATGCACACGACGACAACCGAGGCCCGGGATCTGGCGACGGCCATCGCCGGGATCTGTGTCGGCGTCGACGACCGGGATGTGCTGCTGGCGCCGCCGTACACGGTATTGCGCGATGTCGCCGAATGCGTGAGTCGAACCGGGATTATCGTCGCCGCCCAGAATGTCTGCTGGGAGGAAAAGGGCGCCTATACCGGCGAAATTTCACCGGTCATGGTCAGGGCGGCAGGGGGGACGGCGGCGATTGTCGGCCATTCCGAACGGCGGCAGATCTTTCTTGAAAGCGACGAACTGGTCAACCGCCGGCTGACCGGGGCCCTGGCCTTCGGCCTGACGGTGATCCTGTGCATCGGCGAGACCCTGGTGGAACGGGAAGGCGGCGACACCTTCGCCGTCCTTGAACGCCAGGTCCGCAAGGGCCTAGCCGGAATCGGCGGCGAGGCGATGGCCGGAGTCGTGATCGCCTACGAGCCGGTGTGGGCAATCGGCACCGGCAAGACCGCCAGCAAGGAGCAGGCCCAGGAGGCGCATGCCTTCATCCGCGGTCTGCTGGCAGCGATCTACGAAAAAAATATTGCCGAGCAGACGAGAATACTGTATGGTGGCTCGGTTAAACCTGCCAATATTGACGAACTTATGGCCCAGCCCGATATCGATGGGGCCCTTGTTGGTGGCGCCGCTCTCGACGCACAGTCCTTTGGGCGGATTATCACCTTCAGATAATATTTCACGAAGCGATTGAATGGAAACTCTGCTGATTGTCCTGCATGTTGTTGTCTGCCTGTTTCTGGTTGGTATCGTGCTGCTGCAGCACGGCAAGGGAGCAGATATCGGCGCGACGTTCGGGGGCTCCAGCCAGTCTCTTTTCGGCAGCGAGGGGCCGTTGCCGCTGTTGAACAAGATCACGACGGCGGTGGCCGTAATTTTTATGTTGACTTCTGTCGCCCTTGCGTATATTTCATCGCACACCGGAACCGACTCGGTCATGAGCGGTCTGACGAAGCCGGCACCGGTGCAGACGACACAACCGCCGGCGCCGGTCCAGACCGAACCTGCCGGGCCACAGCCGGCTGGCGATACGATGCCGATCGAGCCGGCCAAGGCGCCGGAGGCCAAAACTGCTGCACCGCAGCCGGCCGGCGACACGATGCCGACGGAGCCGGCGAAGGTGCCGAAAGCCAAAACTGTTGCACCGCCTGCTGCCACCCCGGCCGCACCGGAGAAAACACAGTAGTACTGAATGCCGAAGTGGTGGAATTGGTAGACACGCTATCTTGAGGGGGTAGTGACCCACGGTCGTGCGAGTTCGAGTCTCGCCTTCGGCACCAAAATATAATCCAATGCAGTTTATTGGAATCTTTTAACCCCGTGAATTTTTAGAATTTACGGGGTTTTTTTATGCCTTTTCGTCTGTTTCAGTCCATTTTCATCCGTTGACATCCGGGTATTAAACCGGGTACAACACCGGGTATAGGGTGAACGCAACCGAATAACCGGTTTTAAAATACCCGGCCAGGGAGGTATCTTCCTATGTTGACGGCAATTCAGGTCAGAAACGCTAAAGCCAAAGAGAAACCTTATAAACTCAACGACGGTAAGGGACTTTTCCTCCACATAGCCACCAGCGGGAAAAAGACCTGGCGCTATCGGTATGAATTACCACCGGGTAAGGAATCAACTTTTGTTATCGGAGAATACCCGGTTTTATCACTTGAGACTGCAAGAGCGGAAAGGGTGGCTCTGCGTGAATTGGTAAAGGTTGGCATCAACCCGGCAGACGCCAGGCGTCAGGAGAGGCAAGCGGCCATTGAAGCTCAAGAGGAGGCAAAGAAGGTGGTCGAAAATAGTTTCGAAGCCATTGCTCTTGACTGGCACCACCACCAAAAAGACAGATGGACGGTAAATCATGCGGAAGCGGTCATTCAAAGCCTTGAGCGCTACGCCTTTAAACCTCTGGGCGGCACCCCGATTGATCAGATTACCCCGCCGATGGTGTTGGAGGTAGTTCGGGCAATTGAGGCTAAGGGTTCGCTTGAAATGGCATCCAAAACCCTGCAACGAATCGGAGCTGTTTTCCGTTTCGCTGTTCACACCGGGCGAGCAACATACAATCCGGCGGCAGATATGCGGGGAGCGCTAAAAGCGAAGAAGGTCCAGCACCACACCATGATTCCCCCGGAAGAACTCCCTCTCTTTCTCCAGGCTATGGCAAAAGGCGATATTCACCCCACTACCAAAAGCGCGATTCAATTTACCATATTGACGGCTGCCCGTTCCGGCGAAGTGCGCGGTGCAACCTGGGCGGAGATCGACCTTGAAAAAAGATTGTGGTCAATCCCGGCTGAACGGATGAAGATGAGATCCCCCCATGCTGTGACTCTTTCAAAACAGGCTCTCGCCATCCTCAATCGTATGAAAATTCTACATGGTGACAAAGGACTTGTGTTTCCAGGTATCCATTACCCGGAAAAATCACTTTCTGAAAATACTATGCTCTACGCCCTGTATCGGATCGGTTACCACTCCAAGGCCACCATGCACGGTTTTCGAGCTTTATTTTCAACCATTGCGAATGAGGCAGGATTCAATCCCGATGCAATAGAGCGGCAACTTGCTCACCGGGAAAAGGATGCGGTCCGGGCGGCCTACCATCGGAGTGAGTATCTCTCAGAGCGTGAAAAAATAATGCAGTGGTGGGCGGATCATCTACACAATCTTGAATACGTAACAGGGATCGCGTCGAAAAAATGAACGGTTATGGTGGAATGAAAAGTGACAGGAACAGTAGCAGTCTTAAATTTCGATATTTCCTGGAGAACAGCACCTTTCAGGTGGCAACCTTATTGTAAACCTTGATTTGGATTCAGCTTCTGTCAGAAGCATCTTTCAGAGACAACCAGAAGCGTAGTTGTTGTGTCCACTTTTTCCGACCGACCTCAACGAAGGGGGTCAGGATTTTTACGACGCCATCATTACTCATTGTTTCGCTTTTTCCAGGGATTGATTTTTTCTATCAGCTTAAAGGGTGAGGTGATGGTCCGTTCAGCCAGATTGTAAAGGCTTGAGCTAACAGCCGAGACCGACATGACATTGACCTTCGGATCGTCCTGGGGACCTTTGATGCTGACCGGAATCGCAACGAGGCTGCCGGCCAGGAGGTAATTGACCCCGGGGATGATTTTTACGATCCTATCGACGGTTTTAAACGGCGCAGCCAGCACCTGGGCTTCGAGAGTCTTTTCATCCAGATCGATTTCACCGTAGCCTAACAGGTCGAGAGTCTCACCATCCATATAATATTTTTCGATGATCAGTTTTCCGTTTTTAAAATAGCCCTGCAGCGTCATGGTTGTGAATGCAAATCCCTTGCTGCGAATATCCGGCAGCCTGCCCTTAACGATTTCGGTGACATTGATCACCGCCAGGGTTCTGGTCACCAATTTGTCGTGCTCGATCACGCCGTTGCTGAGGGTCATTTCCAAAGGACCCTTCAGGCTCTCGATCATCTGGCCCATTTTCCCTTTGGCAGTGATCCTGCTCGAAAAATCAAGACTGCCGGTTGCCTTGACCCGGCCATCGGTCAGGCAGGTGTAGCTGGTGGCGACGTCGAGGTCTTTGCCGTGTAAATTCATATCAAGGGAAAATTCATCACCAATAACGGAAAGCACGCCCGGAGAGTTGATGCCGCATAACCTGGCATTGGAAAGCCTGATATCGGCCCTGCCGCGAGACAGGGAAACTGTACCCTTGACTGGCTCCCAGGTAAAGCTCTGCCAGGTGAATTTCGTGATGTCGACCTTAATCTGTGGACCATCTGCTTTTAGGGTAACCTGGTCGATGTCGAGTATGTCGCCCGATGGCAAGGGAACCGGCAGTTTTTCGCCGGTCAGCTGCCCAGTGGTGGTGACTTTGGTCCGTTCGTCCTGCGGGACAGAGACGGTAAAATCCCCCTCCAGTCGACCACTGCTGAAATGATTGTCAATGAAAACGTTTTGCAGGGTTTCATGCTGCAGGTGGCCAGTGAACCCGAAGTCGTGCTGCTCCTCCCTGAGGCTGTAAACCAGGCCTGCATCTGAGTACTGATCCTTGATATGCAGTTGTTTGACCTGCAGGTGTTCAGGTAGATACTCGATATCAGCGGTGATCGCAGGGCCTTTGTCTATAGACACCAAACCCTTGAATGAGGTTGTGGAATCCGGCTGCCACGAGAACTGTGCGTTGCTGATGCTGAGCGGGGCATGGATCGCGTAGGACTCCGGCACGTTGAGTTTTTCCGAGAGCCATGTGACCGACTTGGGCCCCATGGAACCGCCCATTGAGAGTTCGATCTTCTCAATTTGCTGCGGAAAGCCATGGAGGGTGCCGGAGATGACGAGGGCCGCATCCTGGTTTGAAGTCCGGATCTTTTTGAAGGTCATCTGCTGCGAATCGAATGCAAATCCGCCGTCCGTGATGCTGATTTTCTCCGGGAGGGCTTCGGTGGAGACCGAGAGATCTTTTACGGTGCCGGTCGTGGTGATCTGCCACGCAGACGGCCGGGCGACTTTGCCTTTGAGAGCCAGGTTCGCCAATGCGACTCCGCCGGTCACCTGCTTGATTTCCCCCAGTTTGTCGCGCAGTCCTTCCAGGGAGGCCAGCCAGGGATAGAGCTCTGTCATGTCCAGATCGAACCTGCCTGAGATGATGTCGAGGGAAAGGTCTGTTTTCCAGAGAAACTGACCGGAGAGATCGGCAAACTGCGACTTTCCCAATGAGCCGCTGAACTTTTTGAGATCGAGCTGATTCTTGATGAAGGTGAACTGCCCCTGCGTGATTGCGATCGGCAGTGGAACCCGCTGGTAGTCGGCGGCCAGCTTGAGCTCGCTGACGTTTATTTTTGCCTTGATGTCGTGGAGACTGTCGCCGAGGGTCAGTTTCCCCTGGCAGGTACCCTGCAGGTTGGTGAACTTTTCCAGTTCTGCAGTGAAAGACGGGGCATCGAGCACGCGCTGCAGGACAGACCGGGTCTCCGCCAGGTCGGCCTTAAGCAGCAGGTCAAGCTGGAACACGTCGTTCTCGTCGGTCAGACCTATCTGCAGCGAACCGTCCCGGCCGGTAGATGTCTCCAGACGGGTAGACAGGCCGGTGCCCTGCAGAACACCTTTGCTGATGACGACATCACCGGAGACCTCGGCCAGGTCGAGCTTGATTTCCGGCACCGAGATCCTGCCGTCCTGCAGTCGCCCCTTGATCAGGATGTTGCTCAGGTTGCCCAGATCAGCCAGGGTGTCGCCGTGGGAATAAAAGCTGATCTGCGGCACCCGGCCTCCCCGTAGGTAGTCGAAGATATCTTCGATGGGGCCTGTTTCGCCTGCCAGGGTGAGAGCAGAATCACGGGTCGCATCGACATCGATGCCGGCCCCGTAAAGGTTGAGAGTTATCGCTGGCGAGGTCGGCGCCAGGGTCAGGTTCCCGGTCAATTCCAGGTCAGGTTCGGCCAGGACCAGTTGATCGAGCTTAACGGTCATACGGTCGTCCGCCATCTGGAAATCGACACTCAGGCTCAAGTCTTTGATACTTTCGGCTTGACCGTTGCGATGGATGTTCAGTTCGGAACATTTCGCCTGCAGATTGGCCCTGGCAGAGCCGGGATTTCCTATCGAAATGCCGGATTTCAGACTCAATCCTTCAATTTCGATAAATTTTCCCTTGCCGCGAGCAACCGACAACCGGGCGTCGCTGACCTGCATTTCCAGACCGTCAATAGCCTGATTGAACGGTGCAGTGGTCATTGTCAGACTCTTTCCCATTTCGGACAGTGGCAAGGTGAGGTCGGCTGGTTCTTGTGGTATTCTGTCAGGAAGTTGAAGGTTCAGGCTCGGGGTTTCCAGTTCGAGGCCGGCCAGGCGAAGCTTACCGGTAAGCAGGGGCAGGAGCTCCGGTGAGATCCGCAGGGCCGCAACTGAGCCCTCCAGATGCGAAATGGCAAGGGAGACCTGGCGCAGCTCGATCGAGAGCCGGGGGAAAAAGGAGAGATCGATCCCTTGATAATCAATCTGACCACCGGTTTGTTCCAACACCGCGGTTTGGATTTGCTGTTTTATCAGGGGAAAATCGATGAACCGCGGTACGAGCAGTATCGCCGCAGCCATTAGGAACACCATCGTCGCCATGCAGCCCACCAGCCAGGTTCGGGCGCGGTTCGAGGCTGCAACAGGAAGTTGCCTTTTCTGTTGATCGGTCTGTTTCATCGGACGCTTGGGCAAAAGTGCGCGGCAATCATTATCCGGTTATCTCTGAGCGCAGACGCATGTCATGACCCATTCCCATCCTCCTGGTAAAATACTCGTACAATGATTGCAGTCAGATGGGAAGCTGATAAGTAGCTCCTTTTTACGCCGGCCCTAAAAAATCGGCTCTCTTGCCGGAATCGCTCCAATTTTGACTTCCAGCGTAGCTGTTTCACTCCAATCTTGCAAGATTTGCCCTGGCAAGCCTCGGCTTGTGAACATACCTTACGTTTGACCTTCTTCCTGACCAGATGTTGCTGGAGGCCAGTTGGAAAACTGCCGGCTGAACGATTAGCCTGAGGTTTTGGCGAACAGTAGTAGGCTTAACTTGAAGTCTTGGCTGAATAATCTGACCTTCGCTGTGGCAACATTCACCGCAGAACTTGAACCAATTGACTTTCCTTCCAAAACATATTTCATAAAAATATTGAAATTGAGATTAGTTTTCCACTTTTAGTCAACCTGCCTCAGGTCAATGGGAATTCGATATCAGAGGAGATGCATCATGAGGTCCGTAATCAGTACACTGCTGTTGGTTCTGCTTCTTATTCTACCCATGTCGGGATATTCGGCAGAAAATCGGAAGGTACTGTTCATTCTTGACAGTTCCGGCTCAATGTGGGGCCAGATAGATGGGAAAGCCAAGACAACCATTGCCAAGGAGGCCCTGAAGGGAATCATTGACAGCATGCCCAGTGGTTTCGACACAGGTCTGATGACGTATGGCCATCGGCGCAAAGGAGACTGCAAAGACATCGAACTGCTGATCCCTCCCGGACCGCATAACCCGGCAACGATGAAGGCAAAGATTGCCGAACTGTCGGCCAAGGGAAAAACCCCCTTGAGCGACTCATTGCGGATGGCGGCGAAAACCCTGCGCTCAACCGAAGAAGCCGCTTCCATTATCCTGATCACCGATGGGCTCGAGACGTGTGATAGCGATCCCTGCCAGGTTGCCGCCGATCTGGCTATGAGCGGCGTCGATTTCACCGTTCATGTCATCGGCTTTGATCTCAGCAAGAACGATCAGGACAGAGTCCGCTGTATCGCGGACAAGACCGGCGGTCTGTTTGTTCCGGCCGACAACGCCGCTGCCTTGAAAAGTGCTCTGACCGATACTGTTACCAAGATCAAGGAGCCACCGCCGCCACTGGTGGAAGATCCCGGCACAGCCACCCTTGATGCACAGCAGCAGGTGACGGTTGGTGAGACCTTCGAGGTAAAGTGGCAGGGGCCGAACAGTCGGAGCGACTATATCTGTCTGACGACGCCCGATCCTAAAGACGTCCATTGCCTCGATCACAGTTATACCGAGCAGGGCAACCCCGCGAAGGTCGCTGCCAAATGCGACGCCGGAAACTTCGAGCTGCGCTATGTCCATGGTCACAGTGGCAAGGTGCTGGGCAAAAGGGCCATCACTGTTCTGCCGGCCCAGGTTGAACTGGATGCTCCCCCTGAAGCTGACGCGGCAACTCAAATCGCAATAAGCTGGAAAGGACCCGGTTACCAGACCGATTATATCGCCATCTCCAGTCCCGAATCGCCTGATCATGGCTATTCAACCTATACCTACACCAAAGAAGGAAATACGTTGCAGGTTCAGGCTCCATCAAAGCCAGGCAAGTACGAGGTTCGCTATTATCTTGGGGCCGGAGACAAGGTGCTTGCCCGCAAGAACATTCAGATCAGGGAGGTTTCCGCCACGGTGACAGCACCGGAAAAGGCTGATGCAGCCAGCACCTTCATGGTCACCTGGCAGGGACCAGACAGCAAAAACGACTATATCTCCATCGCCAAACCTGACGATGAGGATGGTTACGATAATTACGCGTATACCAAAACGGGTAATCCGGTACAGGTGAACGCTCCTTCCCAGCCAGGCAAATGGGAGGTTCGTTATGTTCTTGGCCAGGACGATGTCATCCTCGCCCGCAGGCCCATTGAGATATCCGGTGTGAGCGCGCAGGTTCATCCACCGGTCGAAGCCGATGCCGCCAGCCCCATCGCTGTGAAATGGCAGGGTCCGGACGGTAAGGGGGACTATATCTCCATCGCCAGAACAGATGATCCTCATGGATATTTCAACTATGCCTACACAAAATCCGGAAATCCGGCAAAACTCACCGCGCCTTCGGCGGAAGGGACATATGAAGTGCGCTATGTTCTCGGAAAGGACAATGTCATCCTTGCCCGTCAGCAGATTGTTGTCAAGGCCGTGACAGCGACTATAAAGGCCCCGGCGGAAGTTGAGGCGTCAGCGAAATTCAAGGCTGAGTGGCAGGGACCAAAAAATGACGGCGACTATATTTCTGTAGCCAAAAGCGGCGACGACGGTGGAGGTTACCTCAACTACGCCTACGCCAAATCGGGAAACCCGGTGGAGCTGCTTGCCCCGTCAGATCCGGGCACCTATGAGGTTCGTTATATCCTGCATCAGGACAATATCATCCTCGCCCGCCAGCAGCTGGTGGTCAAGGGTGTGACGGCGAAGCTGCAGGCGCCTGCATCGGCACCCATGGGCAGCAGTATTGAGGTGCAATGGCAGGGGCCTGCCAGGGAAGGTGATTATATTTCCATTGCCAATCCGGGAGACGATGATGGCAGTTATCTCTACTACCAGTACACAACTGAAGGCAACCCGGTTAAGTTGCAACTGCCTTCAGCGGCAGGCAGCTATGAGATTCGCTATATTTTAGCCCCCGACAACAAGATCCTGGCCAGGCAGTCTTTGACGGTTGAGGAGGTGCCGGCTAAGGTGGAAGGACCTGCTTCGGCTCAGCCTGCCATGGAGATTACTGTTTCCTGGCAAGGTCCTAACGCTCCCAATGACTATATCAGCATAGCGGACCACGATAGTGACGGCAGCAGTTACCTGGCCTATGAATACACTAAGGCTGGCAATCCGGTCCGAATCCAGACTCCTCAAGAACCGGGCGAGTATGAGATCAGGTACATTGCCGCTGAACATGGCCAGATTCTGGCTAGATCGCAGTTAACTATCAAATGACAGTTCGCCACCTTCGCCTATCATTGTTCTCGTCCCTCAGTTCGGTTGGGGGGCGAGAACACCATCAGGCAAAGCAAAAATGGGGGGATGTCCTTTACTTGCTATGATGACAAAAAATTTGGTCACAATCGGGCTGCTCGCAGCAGCGGGTCTTGCAATTATTTTTTTGGGCTTTGGAATATCATCTGTTTTGCTTACTGTTTCAAGCCTCGTGGCCTTCTGGTGGTGGTTCATCCGAGAACCTGCAAAGAAAGAAAAATCTCCAGGGCTCCCAGTCTGCTGCTGTCA
>CAWJYH010000005.1:5000-109869 GCA_963847035.1 uncultured delta proteobacterium
GGCTTGTCACCGGATTGATCACCGAGCGAGGGGTCTGCCAGGCCTCTGAGGAGGGTATATTGTCTCTTTTTCCCGAACGTCGAGCGACCGTCCCCCAGCCATAACCACCGTCGATATTGAACAAATGGCCATCCTACTCGAACACGAACGCCGATTGATCTGCCGATTCGGCCGGAAAATCGTTGAAGATCGGATGACAAGAGGCACCAGCGGCAATTTGAGCATCTTCAATCGCCGGCTCGGCCTGCTCGCCATCAGCCCTAGCGGCCTCGACTATCTTGCCACTGGCCCTGCCGATATTGTTGTCGTCGATCTTGCGGGTCAGGTACACGACGGCACGAGAAAGCCATCTTCCGAACTGGCTCTCCACCTCATCCTTTACAAGCACAGAGAAGCTATCGGGGCTATCGTTCATACCCATTCGACATTCTCGACGGTTCTGAGTTGTCTCGGTTGGGACCTGCCGGCCATACACTACATGCTCACCCCGGCCGGTGAGAATGTCCGATGTAGTCGTTATGCTCCTTTCGGTAGCGCCGCTTTGGCCGAAAACGCACTCGAGGCGATGACCGATCGCCATGCCGTCCTGCTGGCCAACCATGGTCTCGTAGGAGCAGGTCCGGATCTCGCCAGTGCCTATGCCACTGCCTGCGAAACTGAGTTTTGCGCCGAACTATTCTGGCGCAGCAAGTGCGTCGGACAACCGAATATTCTCGATCACTCCGAGATGGAGAAGATGGCAATCCTGTTCAAATCTTATGGCCAGAAGTAACCAGAAGTGGCTCCGAAAAATTCAACAAGCAGTTAGGTGGAAATTCTGCTACCAGTAAAGCCCTCTGATGGGCATATTCAAGGAGCAGAAAATGATTGGTTCAGATGAGGAAAAAGACTTCTTTGGACACGCCCCATCAACCATGATACCTTGTCTGTGAGTTTCATGGCATTTTCCTTGGTTTTGTTTTGCTTGATAAAAAACTATACCAAAGAATACCAGTAAGATGCATTAAATCATTTATTTAAATTCACAAACTCCCATGTTTTAAACTTCTCTCCAACAAGAACATCTCGTATTTTTGAGCGAGACTCTTCTGGATGACTATTTTAAAAAAAGAATTTATAAAAGTATAACTGATTGAATTCGCAAGAATATGCGATGTATACATGACAGTTGCATAAGCGAATTTACAAATATGCTTATATAACAGGCAGTAATCGAATCATTAATCTCAGCTTTAATACTTTCAGGCATTTTAACCCATGGAAATTACGTCGTCTAAGAAGCTTTGGAATCTGGACAGCAGTCCGGATTTGAATGACGTTGAAAAAAGACGAAAGAAAATTTCTCGAGCAAACCTTATTAATTCCTTAAATAGGATAAATTTTAAAAACGGTGATGTTGTTTTTAAGTTTAAACATAAAAAATACAATAATTTTAATTTAATAAAGGCTAAACCGCAAACATGCAACAATACCTTCTTGGAGTGCCTTTGGTCGGAGCCAGGCCGGATAAAGAGCAAATGGAAGTTGTATGATCTGGAGGGATTCAGTTTTAATGATGGCTTGAACCAGATTGAGGTCCAAGCGCAGCTTGTTGACTACAATGATGCAGGTCTCATCGTGGAACTGCCGGAATATTCTTACGAGATGCAATTGCGTGCTGTAAAAAGGCATCTTTGCAAAGAGGTCACAGCGCAGATCAGTCAGGAAGGAATCGTTGTTACCGGCAGACTGATCAATTTTTGTGCCGAATCCTTTGCCGTAAAGTATTCTTCCCAATCAACACCAGCTAATCTTCAAATCAACACGGAAAATTCAGCCAACATAGTGTTGATGAACAATGAAGAATTTATCTTCTCTGGCAAATGCTCGATCGTTCGTCAGGAAAAACATGCCATAGAGTCAATTCTGGTATTCAAGCCTGAAAAAGATAACATCAGGAAAAAGAAATTTAATGAGCACCGTACTGAACGGTTGGTCCTTTCTCCCCTTCCTAACTTGGTATTTCACCATCCATTAATTCAGAAAAAAATTTCACTTGGATTAAATGACATCTCAGCGCTTGGTTTTTCAGTGGAAGAAGATTGTGAAAATTCGATTCTACTGCCTGGTTTGATAATTCCTAAACTAGAAATCGAACTTATTCAGGGCCTTTCTATTGTCTGCAAGGCCCAAGTTCTTTATCGAATTCAAAGAGAAGATGTTGTCAGATGCGGGATGGTGATTCTTGACATGGATATGCAAGATCATATCAAACTCTCGTCTTTGATTCATAACGCAAAGGATAGATACTCTCATATTGATTGTACCAATATAGATCTTGATGCACTATGGGATTTCTTTTTTGAGACCGGTTTTGTTTATCCCGCAAAATATATGCACATTGCCGAACAAAAAGAAAAATTTAAAGCCGTATACAAGAAGCTCTATCATGAACACCCCGAAATTGTTCGCCATGTAATTTATCAAGACAGGGGTAGAATTTACGGTCATGTTTCCATGTTCAGGTACTATAAGAAAACCTGGATCCTACATCATCACGCTGCGGTAAAATCAAATAAGCATAAGGCCGGATTAGTCGTGATGGATCATATTTTGCAGTATATTTATGAAATACATTCACTGTCTTCGGCGAGGACAAAATACATAGGCTGTTATTTCAGGCCTGAAAATCGTTTTGCAAATCGGGTTTTTGGTGGGTCTGCCCGTTCGCTGAATGATGTGAAAAAGAGTTCTCTTGATGAATTTGCATATTTTTATTTACATCCCGATACGAAAGCAATCTCAAATTCAAACTCAATGATATTTTGTGAGTCTGATATCGAGGATTTAGAAATTTTAAAAAATTGGTATGCTGAAATTTCAGGTGGTTTGTTAATAAAAGCCCTTGATCTCGATCCGGAAATATTTTCAATGGATGAATCGATCTGTAAAGATTATGTCAAAGCTGGCTTGAAAAGAGAAAAGAAAATTTTTTCTCTTAAAAAAGATGATGATCTGTTGGCAATACTGATTGTTAATATATCTGATTTTGGCCTTAATATGTCCGATTTGACAAATTGTATTCAATTTTTTGTGCTAGATGAAAATCTGATAAGCAAATACTCATATAATTTTGCAATAGAAAATGTTGTCCAGTATTATGACAATAAAACAGTTCCCATATTGCTCTATCCTAAATCATCTATTGAAAAGCTTCAATTATCTAGCGAAAAAACATACGTTTTGGCGCTTTTAGATCTAGATTATATTAACCAATATTTGGAGTTTATTCATGGAATAACTGCTCCTAAAAAATCTGAGCTCTTTTATTCAAATATGATTAAGCGTTTAAATAATCTTCAAGATTAGAAAATACTATAATGATAAATGAATACGATGAAAATAAACCTTTGTATGGAAGCAGGGGGATAGATCTCTATTTAAAGCTTATCAAGCAGAGATACAGCTATATTAATACAGCTGAACTCCTGAAATATGCAGAAATGGAACTTTATCAGGTCGAAGATAAAGGACACTATTTTAGTCAAAGACAGATTAATCGTTTTTATGAAAAACTCGTGGAGCTTACCGGAAACAGGAAAATTGCCCGAGAGGCAGGTCGTTTTGCTTCATCTCCAGATGCAGAAAATACAATTCGAAGGTCGCTTCTAGCCTTAATAACACCTGTTAAATATTATGAATTACTAAGTAAATACGCATCGCTCATAACTAGATCTTCAAAATATAAAGCTAATATTTTGAGCCCCACTAAAGTTGAAATTGTTGTTACACCATATCCAGGAACGAGAGAAGAACCATTTCAATGTGAAAATAGAATTGGTTATTGGGAAGCGATGTCCACTTATTATAAACTAAAACCTTCAGAAATAACCCATCCAGAGTGTCTCTTTAAAGGTGGCAAAGAATGCCGTTATATTGTTTCCTGGCCTAAGTCACCAGTTACTATTATAAAAACACTAAGGAATATTGGCGTTGCGTTGTTCTGCGTTCTGTCCGTCGTATTCCTTGGCATCCGATTTTTATTTGATTTTACAAATGCGTATTTCTTGGAATTTATTTTATTTTATTCGGTCTTTATATCAATCATCTTGCTCCTTAATTTATTTCTTAACAAAGTTGAAACAAAAAATCTGCTCGAAACTATAGATTCTTTGAGGGACTCATCCGACGAGCTGATTGAGCAAATCGATATCAATTATGAAAATTCTCTGCTTATTAATGAAATCGGTCACACTCTGGCAAAGCAATATGAAAACGAATCGTTGTTTACAGAGATTATACAACTGCTCCATAAACGATTAGATTATGACCGAATTCTTATCATGCTGGCGAATTATGATAAGTCGAAACTTCTTTATAAGGCTGGATTTGGATACAGTAAAGATCAGGAGCAATTTCTGCAAAATTTATCGTTTCACTTGGATAACCCTGAATCAAAGGGGGTTTTCTTTGTGTCATTCAGGGATAAGAAACCATTTTTGCTTAACGACATTCAAGAAATTAAAGACAATCTTTCCAAGCGTAGTCTTGAGTTTGCCTTGAAGATGGGGGTTAAATCCTTAATTTGTTGTCCTATAATACATGAACAGGAATCACTCGGTATTCTGGCCGTCGATAATATTATTAGTAAGCGTCCGCTAATACAGAGAGATATGAATTTACTTATGGGAATTAGCATGCAGATAGGCTCCCGATTGCATAATATCCAACTTGAATCACAAATTCGTCAGATTCAGAAAATGGAAGCGGTCGGCAATCTTGCTGGTGGAATCGCCCACGACTTCAACAACATACTGACCACAATCCTGGGATACAGTCAGATGATAAGTTTGAAGCTTGATTCCGAGGACCCGATTTTTAAAATGGCTGAGAGTATCCATCATGCCGGCCTCAAGGCCTCAGGCCTTACCAAGCAGATGCTTATCTTCAGTCGAAAACAGGCAATGGAAACGAAGGTGACAAACCTCAATATAATTGTTGAGGATATGTCCAAGATGCTCTCCAGACTCATTGGTGAAAATATCCAGATAAGGACTTATCTGTCGAATAAGATAGGCAATATCATGGCTGATGCTAGTCAAGTCGGCCAAATACTTATGAATCTTGTTGTCAATGCTCGGGATGCCATGCCCCATGGAGGGAGTCTGATTATTGAAACGAGTGATGTTTATGTTGATGGTAAATATGCTCGGAATGGTAAGTTTCTAAAAGAAGGTTATTATTCCATGCTCAGTGTGGCCGATACCGGTGAAGGTATTGATCCTGATTTAAGAGATAAAATATTCGAGCCCTTTTATACCACGAAAGAAGTAGGAAAAGGTACCGGATTGGGACTGGCCATTGTGTATGGCATAGTCAAACAGCATAACGCTCATATTGATCTCTATAGTGAATTAGGCCTTGGAACTTGCTTTAAAATTTATTTTCCGATTGTTAAGGAGGAAATTGAAGCGGCAACTATAGAGGAGAGTCTAGAATTAGCCTGTGGCAATGAAACCATTTTAATTGTCGATGATGACGATTCGATCCGCAAAATGATTGTCGATACCCTTCAGCCGCTCGGTTACACGACACTGGCAGCTTCCTGTGCCGAGGAGGCTCTTAAACTCTGGAAACTATCAAATAACGAAATAGACATGATCTTGAGCGATGTTATCCTGCCGGGTATGAACGGTCCCCAGTTAATTGAGAAGATCAAACGGGACCAGCCTGATATACACGTCATATTGATTTCCGGCTATACAGATAACGCGATAACCCATCTAGGGGCTCTTGAGAACAATTATACCTTGTTGAACAAGCCCCTGCTGCCCACATCTCTTGCCGTTAATGTTAGGAATATATTGGATAAAAGGGAAAGTACGATGGGCGAAAATGCTACCAAAAAAAATGACAATGGGGGCTGACATGCGCGTGAGAACGATTTATTTAACTGCCGGCTCGGCGATTCTTGTTGTAACGGAGGTTGCTTTTGCTTCGGGCTACCGCATACCTGAACAATCCATCAACGCAACGGCCCTCGGTAGCGCCTATGTCGCCAATGCCAATTATGCCGATGCCGCCTATTACAATCCAGCAAATATGTCCTGGATGAGCCCCGGATTGAAGATGGAGGGCGGAGTTTCCTATATTAACCTGCCTAGCATAACCTATGAGGATTTCAGGAGCCCTGCTTTAAGCGGAACGTCCGAAAAAGAAAATTTCCTTCTGCCAAATCTCCATATTGTTTCGCCCGAATACAACAACTTCCGTTTTGGTCTCGCTTTTGTCATTCCTGCCGGACTGACCAAGAGGTGGGAAGATGTATTTCCGAGCACGTTTGCAAATAAATTCACTATGACAGTGGTAGAAGCAAACCCCACCGTATCCTATAAAGCGAGCGATATGTTTTCGTTGGCATTTGGCGCTCGTGCCGTCTACAGCGATGCGACCGTCAGGAGTGCCGGCAATATAGTGGCCGTTCCTGCAGGTGGACTTGGGGGAGGGCTTCCCACTACCCCTGAGTATACTTATATCAGCAGAGACATGGACGGAGATACAACCGAATACGGGTATAATCTTGCGCTGTCGGTCAAGCCCACCGACAAGTTGGCTTTGGCGGCAACCTACCGTTCGGAAATCGATCTGGACATGGAGGGTTCCGGAACCCTTTATGCCTCCAATAGTTATTTTAACGGACTCTTGCCTGCCGGATTTTACCAGGGGCCTGGTTCTGTTTCAATTCCCCTGCCGGCTGTTCTTGCACTGGCAGCCTCGTATTCCATTGACAAATCCACCCTGGAATTTGTCTACGAGCGGACGTTCTGGTCGGCAAATGGTTCTCAGGATTTTTCCTACCCTACTAGCCTTGGCCACCCGGTTCTTGCGGCAGCCTTCGATAATCCGGTAGTGAAGGATTGGGATGATGTCGATGCCTTCAGGCTCGGATACACGTACCTATGGGACGATCGACTGACGTTGATGGGTGGTTTCGGTTTCGATGGCAATCCGATCCCTGATGAGACGCTTTCTTTTGATCTCCCAGACTCTGATGCCTGGTTCGCGTCATTCGGTGTCAGGTACAATTGGCGACAACAGTGGTCTGTTGGGGTGGCATATCTGCATGCCTGGAAGGAGGATAGGACTGTTCTCAACAGCAGTCTTAATGGAGAATTTTCCGGAGCGGCAAGCCATTGCCTGAGCCTATCGGCATCCTATCAATTTTAACGCATGCAGAATATCCTGCTGGTTCGACGCTTGCTCGGCTAATCGTCGGGGTATGTATTTTTCAGGCGTGGATGCATCGGGCTTGCAACGGAAAACTGAATTCTGGTTGCATTGCAGTGAAAAGTGAGGAAGACAATCCCGTGGTGTTTACGGATTGAATGGAAAAAACTGCCCGTGTCCTATCTCAACATTAGATATCAAATAGATAAACGATGCAGCCGGAACAACGACAAATATTGATTGACCCTGGTTGACAAAATCAGGAGAGATCCGCTCATGCCCCTTTTGAACCCCTGCAGAGTATGAGCGGGGTATAGGCGAATCTCCGCGGATCAGAAAGGAACGCCAGCGTCTCCTGATAAAATTCTGCGTACCCACCCTGATAGTCCTTGAATTTGAACTTGATCTTTTCGGGGACAACTTCGATTTTCTTGAACATATTGAAGAGTTCAAGTTCATCAGCCATGCCAAAAGTCACCCGATAGTTTTCAACCCTGACATCGATATTTTCAAACCCAAGGTCGTAAATAAAGGAATAAAGTTTCCTGCCTGTATAGGCATCAAAATCCGCTTTTTTCTCCAATTCCTTCATGATCTGTTTGAATGTATGTTCCAACCTTTCCGGAATGCCGTAAAAATTGAAGGGATTATGATCCAGGTCGAGGAGGCAGATGATGCCCTTGGGTTTTAGGCGCCTGGCAAAATTTTCCACCATCGTGAAACTCTGGGAAAGATAGTATTCCAAAACAAATCGCACCCAGATAAAATCGAATTCACCCAGGTGATCAAGTGGTTGCGTTAGGTTTCCCTGAATGAAATCGATACCTTTTCTGCCGTATTTTTGTTGCGCATAGGCAAGTCGTTCAGCTGAGCCGTCAACGCCGACAACAGTCCCCCCCGGTTGGACCAGATCATACAGCAGGGAGGTAATCTTTCCTGGCCCGCAACCAAGGTCGGCGACCCGCATCCCAGGTTTGATCCCAGCCCATTTGGCCTGCCGTTTGACAGCCTCGGCGTCAATCTTCACATCCAGGCGATAGGATTCCCATTCGCTTTCCATGAGGTAATTACTTTGCAGCATTATGATCGGATCCCTCGAACCGTGATTTTCCATAGGGATGGTTTGCCGCGGAATGATGCCGACAAAAATCTCCTCTGAATGCACGTTTTCATTAATATTTGATGAAAGGTTTAAGTTTTATTTTAAGGCAGGACAATCAACTTTTTCGGGAATCCGGCCGTGCCGTATACAACATACAAAAAATGATATTTCTGTAATGGTCGTTCAGAATAATCGTGCTTGCACACGAAATCGACGGAAGATCTGCATGAAATTTGAATGAAAAGATATCATGATTGCCGAGAAATACAATGAAGTTTATCGTCAGTACTTAAAAGACGTGTAGCTCGCTTCACTTTTAATGGGAGGAGGTGCTTTAGTTCGGAACAAAATAAGCTGTTGGGATAACGAAGGTGATCAATCCCGGGATTATTAGATTTCCCGGGATTGAAGAGAAATTACCTTGAAAGTCGTACGGGGTGAATGAGTTTAAAATAATCAGCAAAACCTACGAGAGTATTGCTCGCTCGTCATTTGTTTCCATTGCCGTTGCCTCCGCCATTGCCGTTGCCCCCACCGTTGCCGTTACCGCCACCGTTACCGTTGCCTCCGCCATTGCCGTTGCCTCCACCATTGCCGTTGCCTCCACCGTTGCCGTTGCCGTTACCGCCACCGTTACCGTTACCCCCACCGTTACCGCCACCGTTGTCATTGCCATTGCCATTGCCGTTGCCGCTACTGCTACCACCGCTACCGGAAGTGCCGTTGGTTGCACTCGAGGTGTCGGATGAGGAGGTGCCAGTCAGGCCGGTTCCAGGCTCGTGGAGCTGGTCCCTGTCGCCTTTGGAACTGGGGCCAGCCGATGGGGCGGCGGCCGTCAAGCCGGTTCCAGGCTCATGGATCTGGGCCCTGTCGCCTTTGCCCTGCCCTTTGGCCGAGCCGGCGCCGATATTTCTGGCGGTCGTCGCGGTCGGGTCATCGGGTACAGATACAGGGTCGAGTGCGACAGGTTGATTCGCGATGGTTTGATTCCGATGTTGATTCCGATGCTGATTGCGATTTTGATAGGTGTCGATATCCGCGACCGGATCATCGATACTTACTTCAATCGCGGTTTCCGGTTCTGTGGCGAGATCTTGATTTTTGCCGAACCCACGTCCCAGAGTGGAAGGATGCACTCCCAGGTCCTGGGCAATCTGACCCCATCCCATTCCGGCACTGCGCATGGATTGGATGTTTGCGGCAGTGACTCCGGAGACCTCGGCTACAAGACCGGCATAAGCTATTTCTGCACTTTCAAGTTCTTGCTGGGCGATTGCAAGTTCTGCAATTGCAGCTTCTTTTTCAACATCGTTTTCGAAGTCATCCGCTTCGATTTCGGCCTGCAACTCATCGACCGTTGTCTGGGCGTCATCGACATCCTGCAAGGCATCTTGGATGCCTGGATCATCCATGGTGAACTGTTCTGCAAGCTGGGCTGCATGGGCAGCCTGGGCCGGGTTGGCATAGTAGCTTTCTGCAGTTTGGTCGATGCCGTCGTCGGCTGCCAGGATCGGCATTGCCCCGGAGGTCAGGCCAAAAAACAACCCTGAAACCAGAATCGCACGTATTGCCGATTTTTTGTAGAGTTTGCGTGTGTTCATATAGTGCTCCTTTGCTGGGTTGATGGTTGGGTAAAGAGAAAGAGCCCTTGTTCCAATTCACGTTTCTTTCCTTCGGCGGTTTGGACCGGGGCCGGCTCGTCAAACCAGCTGGTCCGGATCACAAGCGCTTGAGTTTTTCCGAGGATAGAGTCGATTTCCTGCTTCAGTTCTGCGGCGATGATTCTGCTTTTTTCGAGGTCGTTCTGATAAAAAACCACAAGATGCAGTTCCTCTGCCGTTGGTCGGCGCAGGTAGGTCGCAAGATGCGCCAATTCATGTCGGCGGGCCGGATGCTGCGACTCGAGGAGCACGGTCTGGTTGATGACCACTTTTCGGCCGCCGATCAGGCTGATCTGATAATCGAACACCCCCAGCCTTTGCAGGTGATTCACCGCTTGATAGGCCCATCGTCCCGACCGAAAGTGATCCAGGTAGCTGATGAAGGCCAGTCGCTCGCCGTTTGTGTCGTTCAGATGATGATAACTGGTCGCCCGATTGTACAAGGCCGCCTGTTCCTGGGGGTTGATGCGGAGGACTTTTTCGTACTGGTGCAGGGCTCCATGGTAATTGCCGCTATCCGTGAGATTGTGGGCGAGGTTGAGGAGAAACAGTATCGAATCGGCTCCTGAAATGGTAGACCCCTGGGAATTCTGTGTACCCCTGGGTTGATCTTCCACGTGTCGGAAAAACGTGTCCGACCAGCGGTTCATAGCGGTCGATTGTTCTACCTGTGCAGTGGTTTTATAGAAAAAATCGCGAGAAAGATGGTTGTTTTCATCCTCGTACACGCTCATGTCGCTTAACGGACTGCTATGGCCATTGTCAAATGCAGTGGTAAGTCCAGATTGCTCCTGGACTAATGCAATGTTTTTAATCTCTTTTTCGGAATCTACCTCGGTTCCCAGCCAGAAGGCGGCAGCGGTCATCGCCAGAATTACACCTGCTTTGATCGGCATTGGATAAAGCAGCATCAGTCTTTCCCAACAATTTCTCAGCGTTGATGGGATGCTCTGCGGTTTGTAGCCGGTGGGCAGGTTGTCGATGATTTGTTCATGCAGTCCAGCAGGAACATCGCGTTCAGGAAGCCTGCTCAGCAGCATTTCGATTTTTTCTCTATCGAAAGAATCATTGTTCATGATCGTTGTTCTCCTGCATGATTTTCTGCAGTTGTTCCAAGCCCCGTTTGATCCGCATCTTGACAGCGCTTTCGCTCATCCCAAAGATTGCCGCCACTTCTTTGACAGGTTGTTCGTGCCGATACCGCAGGACCAGGATCTCCCTGGTTTCGTCCGAGATTAAGGCCAGGGCTTGATCAAGCAGCTCGTGCTGTTCGCGATCCTCTAATCGTATCGCTGGATTATGAATTGCCGGGTGAGGAGTATGCAGCTCTTCAAATCGAGGTGTTTTTGTCTGCACCCGTGTTCTGGCTCGGCCCCAGTCGTTGGCCACGTTGATCGCCAACGTATAGAGCCAGGAGAAAAGACTCCGTTCCTGCCGGTAGGTCGATAACCGGTTAAAAGCCTTGAAAAACACGTCCTGGGTGAGATCGGCAGCATCAAGTTCATGACGGGTATACCGAAACATGAGATTGAAAACAGGTTTTTGATACCTGGTTACGATTTCCGCGTATTGCTGTTTTCTCCCGGCCAGGACTTCTGTGACAATCTCTTCGTCTGTGCGATGCATCCTGCCAGGATAGACTGTTGAGATGAATGGTTGGAGGAAGCTGTTAACCGATAAACGATTGGCAGGGATGGAAGGTCACATTGGGGCTGTAAAAAATCTTTGGGTGTATCATTTTTTCTTGCTCCGGTTTTTCAATTTGGGCGATTCTGCAGGCGTTTGAGAAAGAAAGAACACCGTTGAGTCGTCAATCGTGATGCGATGGCCGGAAAATGACAGTTTTTCGGGAACATCGAACCAACTGATCCGAATACGGTCATCGGTAGCCAGAGGCGGAAATTCTTTCTCGAGATAGCGTTTGATACTGAAGGCCTTGGCGCGGGCGAGATTCCCGTCGTTTTTCAGATAGACGATGATATCGAGCGGGCCTGATTTCATATTGACGGCAATGGACCCGATCGTGTCGAGGTTTGCCCGGTCGGATCGAGTCAAGTCGGCGGTGAAAGGGGTGAACGACATTGCGGGGAGGGTGACAATACGGCGGCCGAGATGATGGTTTCTAAACGAAAAATCATCAAGGCGGTTGAGATGTTCAACGGCCTTGATGGCGAGCGACCCAGTGGGATGTCTTTGAAGATATAGGTTCCATGCCAGCCTTTCCGCGGTCTTACGCTGCAGTTGTTTATAGATGATGGCCCGGTTGAAGAGGGCCTGCTCATTGTCGGGCTGAAGCGTCAGGGCGCGCTGGTAGCAGTTCAGCGCAGGCTGGTATTTTTTCGCTTTGAGATAACTGTTGCCGAGATAGACCAGGGCCTGGGTGTGTTCCGGGTGAAGCTGCAGCACCTTTGAATAGCTGACCTGCTCTTCGGACAATATTCCGCTCTTCCCATAAGCGATACCGAGCCACAGCAGATAATCGGTATTGTCTCTGGTGAGGGTGTTCGCTTTTTTAAGATGGGGCAGCGCCTGGCGAGGCTCATCCAGGGCGAGGAGGACCTGCCCGTAGGTGTATTGTGCCGAGGCATCGGCAGGATTTGCCGCTATGACCTTTTTCCAGGTAGCCGCTTCATGATGCAGTTCGGCACGTGTCAGTTGCCGTTGTTTCTGTGGTTTAGATTGGAGGAAACTGCCGAAAGGACCTCTGGCGCATCCTGTTGAAAACATCAGAACAATAATGCAGAGAATAGCTACTCTTCTCATGGAGCGGGTCCTTGTTAATAGTTTAAGTGCAGGTGATTACGGATTAACGTATCCATCAAAATTTATATTTCTTTTCGATCAATTCTACTCCTATTCGGCGGCCCTTTATGTTTCTGACAATGTATCTCCCCTGATCAAGCAAGCGGGAATTCCAGGCGCACTTCAGCCTTATCTCCTGGCCGAGTGATACGTCCCTGTTGCCGCTCGGGATCTCGAAGCCGACACCGCTCGGCGAGACATCAGTGAGGTCGATATTGACCTCACGGCCATCACTGAAAACCATTACGGCCTTGCCGGTCTGCGGTTCTCTTGGTGTAAGGCGGTGGTTTAGGAAACAATGTGATAGTTCCCCGCATTTATGGCAGCGGATGCTTTTGCGGTGGATATCCTGGGGAAGGGTTATCATTTTCTTGGCTTGGCAGAAAGTGCATTTGAACAGCAGGCGATTGTTTATAACCCTGAAGGTAATTGTTTTTGCCATAGATCCCTCTTTATATATAGTGGGCTGGGTGTACGCTCGGGCGATTTGATGTACAGGCATGTTGCCGGATCCAATGCTATACAATCGCTTTTGATCAAGAGAAACTGCCGTATATTCTTTACTATCAACAACATGACGGTTTGTGACAGGTATCTGTCAGATCATATTCGGTACGTTTTTTTAGCCTGCCCCTGACTTTTTCCATTGTCAAGAGTTTTTGCGGAAATCGTTTTGGCGCGAATAACCTTTTATTGGAGTATGTTTGCTACGGCAAAGGCGAGAAATTCCATGCAGTCTGAGTGTTAAAAAAGAACTGAACAGGGGAGTTGCTGTATGGTTTTTCCGCGCTGGCGAAAGGAAGGCTCTATTATTTTGAACCTATAGGAATACTGACAAGATAGATGACTGAGCAGTCTCTACCGAGTGACGGCATGTGGAAGCCAAAGCGGTGTAAGGTCCCTATGCTTTTTGAAAAAAAAGGGGAATTACACAAATCATTGCGTAATCCCCCTTTTTTAATTGGTGGAGCTAGTCGGGATCGAACCGACGACCTCTTGAATGCCATTCAAGCGCTCTCCCAGCTGAGCTATAACCCCATTATTCGTTTCCGAAAATGTTCGCCATAGATACCAATCTTTCATCGGTGTGTCAATTAATTTTCCAATTTTGATGGACTGAAAATGCATATATGTTGCTAAGGCAGTGGATTCTTGGTATGCTCCCCAATCTTATTTAGTGTATTTTTCAATCATTCCGTGTGACTATTTCTTCTGCAGCCCGGGACCGCTTTCCTGGCCGGGCAGTTACCCAATATACCACCTTAGAGCGTTCTTCATTGCGAGGAAGGAAATATGTTTTCACCTTTTAATTTCTTGTTTGGGTGGTTGTCCAACGATCTGGCAATCGATCTTGGTACTGCAAATACCGTCCTGTATGTCAAAGGGAAGGGCATTGTGCTCAGAGAGCCTTCAGTCGTAGCCGTCAGGCAGGACGGGAGGATAAACAAGGTTCTGGCTGTCGGCCATGAAGCCAAGATGATGCTGGGAAAAACTCCTGGAAACATCACTGCCATCCGTCCAATGAAGGATGGCGTTATTGCCGACTTCGAGGTGACCGAGGCGATGCTGCGCTATTTCATCAACAAGGTGCACAACCGCCGGACCCTCGTCCATCCGCGAATAATGATTTCCGTGCCTTCAGGCATAACCCAGGTTGAAAAGCGGGCAGTCCGTGAATCCGCCGAATCAGCCGGTGCGCGTGAGGTCTACCTTATCGAGGAACCGATGGCTGCAGCGATCGGGGCCAATCTGCCGATTACCGAACCCACAGCCAACATGATCATCGATATCGGCGGCGGGACGACGGAAGTGGCCGTGATCTCCCTGGCGGGCATAGTCTATGCCAAATCGGTCAGGGTTGCAGGAGACAAGATGGACGAGGCAATTCTTCAGTATATCAAACGCAAGCACAATCTCGCCATCGGTGAGCGAACTGCCGAACTGATCAAGACGACCATCGGTAATGTCATGCCGGAGGAACCGTACGAGACGATGGATATCAAAGGGCGTGATCTGGTCTCCGGTATCCCGAAGACCTTGACCATCAACGCCGATGAGATCCGGTCGGCGATCTCCGAGCAGATTGAAGTCATTGTCGAGGCGGTTCGCATTGCCCTCGAGGTCACCCCCCCCGAATTGGCGGCCGATATCGTTGACCAGGGAATCGTCCTCACTGGCGGTGGCGCCCTGATGAAGAATCTTGATAAACTTCTGAAAGAAGCAACAGGAATGCCGATCATTGTTGCCGATGACCCCCTGTCGTCAGTTGTGCTTGGTACCGGCAAGGCCCTTGACAATCTCGATATTCTTCGTGAAGTTACCATTGATTGATCGGAATGGCTTGACTGAAGAAGTTTCCAAATCGGCTGTTTCTTCAATCGGTAATATTCACGGGGCTTAGCTGCTCCTTCTTTGTTGGGACCTGTGAGAAAGCGAGCTAACGGCAAAAAAGGCAATTCCCGGACAGCAACTGTCAGGCTGCTTCTTCTGGGTGTGACTGCGTTGACGGTTGCCCTTCTCGTATTTGCATCCATGATCGGTGGCAGGTTCGGCGTGGTCCACCAGTTGACGCTCGATGTTGTCAGCCCTCTCCAGAAGGTGGTCACGAAGGCGTTCGGCGGATTTTCCGATTTTTCCCGTGATTATATCGATTTGTGGAGCGTCAAAGCGGAAAACAAACGGCTGCGCCTGCTCGTTGACAAATATATGAATGAGCTTGGCGAATACCGTGAAGCCTACAGAACATACCTGCATTTGCAGAATCTGCTCGAGTTCAAGGAAAAACAGGAATTCAAATTGCTTTCCGCCAGGGTCATCGGCAAAGACCCAGCCTACTGGTTCCAGACAATTCTGGTGGATCGGGGGAAGGCGGATGATATTGAGCAAGGCATGGTTGTTCTGACCCCGCAGGGTGTCGTCGGCCAGGTTATCCATGTGGCAGAGCACTACGCCAAGGTACTTCTTGCCAATGCTCCAAGCAGTGCCATTGATGCGATGGTGCAGAAAAGCAGGGCCCGTGGTATTTTGAAAGGAGCGGGAGAGAAAGGTTTTGTTCTCAACTATGTGCTGAAAAAAACCGATGTCGCAGAAGGAGACCAAATCGTCACTGCAGGCATTGGAGGTGTATTCGCCGCCGGCATTCCCCTTGGGACCGTCTCCGCGGTGAGGGAGAAGGAACGAGGGATGTTCCTGGAGATCGAAGTGCAGCCTGCCGTTGATTTCCAGAAACTGGAATATGTATTCATCGATCCGACCGACAGGCAGAAAATTCTGCGTGAAATGAATCTGACGGTCGAGTGACACGGATTGCAAGTGTTGACTCTTTGCTTTTTTCTTCTCGGCGTCCTGCTGATTGTCCTGGAAACCACTCTGCTGCACTCATTTCCCTCATGGTTAGGACGTCCTGATTTTATTTACATCTTGGTCGCGTTTACTGCTTATCGTTTCGCATGGATCCCCGGACTGCTCCTGGTGTTCTCTCTGGGATGGATCATGGACGTGCTGACAGGGATTGATCTTGGCATCTATCCATTGGAAGTTCTTCTTGTTTTTATCAGTCTGAAGGCGATGACCACCAACAATCCCTTGCGGGAATCGACGTATCAGATTCCACTTGTCGGACTCAGTTATTTCATTGTTCAGTTGGTTCGGTATATACTGTATCTGTTAACAAAACCTGAATTGCTGCCGGAATGGTCCTGGGGGAAATTGTTTGCCGAGACTGGCATTCTCCTGGTGGCTACAATTCCATGTTTCATCCTGCTCAACGCCCTCGGTGAGTATCTGCAGAAGCGGAAGACACAGCCTCGACCGCTTAAACGGAGGACGTGATGTTTGATCATCCCGTGATATCACAATGATATTCAGAGAGCTTTTTTCAAAAGAAGCGGAAGAAATCACAGAACGTGATCCAGCTTCTCTCGATAACCTGCGGCGCAGGGTAAGCGGTGCCATCGTTGTCGTGCTGATCTTTTTTTCCCTGATCGTTGTCAGGCTCTGGTCTCTGCAGATCAACCATGGAGAAGAATACAAGAACCGAGCCGACTCCAACAGGGTCCGTATTCGTCAGGTTGTTGCTCCCCGCGGTCACATCCTTGATCGCAAGGGTCGTGAAATCGTCACCAATCGACCATCTTTCGATGTGGTGCTGATGAGGGAGGATTCCCGTGACCTTGACGATGTTCTCAAGCGCCTTGCCCCGATTCTGAACGACGAGGTCTCGTCCCTGTGGAGCAGGGTCAGGGAGGCCGAAGGGACCCCTCGCTATCTCCCGATCCGATTGAAAGAGGATGTTGACTGGAAGACCCTGGCGTACCTGGAAAATCACAATAAGGAGTTTTCGGGGATACGGATTGAAGTCCAACCTGTCCGGGTTTTTCATTACCAGGACCTGGCTGCCAATATCATCGGCTATCTTGGGGCTATCAGCAAGACCGAGTTGGAGAATGCCGACCAAACCGTCTATCGCGGTGGTGATCTCATCGGTAAAATGGGTCTTGAAAAGCTCAGAGAGGCTGATCTCAGAGGAGAAAAGGGCAACAGCTATTCAGAGGTCGATGCCAGAGGTTTCGAGCGCAAGCTGTTGAAGAGTTATGAGCCGTTGCCGGGACGTGAAATCCGCTTGACGATCGATGTCGATCTGCAGCAGGCAGCCGAAAACCTGATGGAGATCGGTGAAAAATCCGGCGCGGTTGTGGCCATGGAGGTCAAGACCGGCAGGATTCTGGCTCTCGCCTCGACGCCGCATATCCGCCTCAACGATTTCGTCGGCGGCATATCCCATGACAAATGGCAGGAACTGCTTACCAACGAGAAACATCCCCTGATCAACAAGACGGTGCAGGCGACCTATCCCCCGGGCTCGACTTACAAGATGGTCACCGCCCTGGCTGGTCTTGCAACCGGTGTCGTCACGCCGGACACGCCTATTTATTGCCCCGGGTCTTACTTTTTCGGCAATCGTCGGTATGGATGCTGGAAAAGAGGAGGGCATGGAACCGTGACCTTGAAACGGGCGATCGAGGAGTCCTGTGACGTCTATTTTTATCAGGTAGGGCAACGAGTCGGGGTTGATACTCTGGCCGAGTACGCCGGCAAATTAGGGCTGGGGCGCAAGACCGGGATTGAACTGGAACATGAAAAAAGCGGTCTGACCCCGACTAAAAAATGGAAAATCTCCCGTTACCAGACCAAGTGGCAGGATGGAGAAACCCTATCGACGGCTATCGGTCAGGGCTTCAATCTCGCCAGCCCGCTCCAGATCTGTCAGATGACGGCCACGGTGGCCAATGGCGGCAAACTGTTTCGCCCTCAACTGGTCGAGCAGGTTACCGAGCCTGATGGTAAGGTGGTGCAGACTTTCCAACCCGAGCTGCTTGAAGAGGTAAAGGGGTTGGACAACTATATGGCAATCATCCGCGAAGGTTTGATCGGGGTCGTCAATGGTCCGCACGGAACCGCTCGCGGTGCAAAGATCGACGGAATAACTGTTGCCGGGAAAACCGGGACGGCCCAGGTTGTCAAGGTCGCTGCCTATAGACATTTAAAAGAAGCCGATATTCCTTATAAATTCCGTGATCATGCCTGGTTTACCAGTTTTGCTCCGGCAGAGGACCCCGAGATCGCGGTAACCGTTCTTGTCGAACACGGCCTGCATGGAGGTTCCGGGGCTGCGCCGATCGCGACGGCTGTTATGAAAGAGTACTTCAGGGATCGCCTGTCTGTGCCGGATGAAGGGATCGTCAAGGAAATACGGTGATTGAGGTTTACAGGGACGATGCAGATGAAGAACAAAATGAAAGACATGCTGCGTATTGATAGAAGATTGCTGGCAAATTTTGATTTTGTCTTGCTGATCCTGCTGCTGGTTGTCTGTGCCGCGGCACTGAGCAACCTCTACAGCGCCTCCTACCCCCCCAAATCGCTGGCGACAACTCCGTATATCAAGCAGGGCATTTTTCTACTTATCAGCTTTGCCATATTTCTGGTGATTATCTGCATTGACTATCAGGAATTGCTGTTCTGGAATTATCCCATGTATGTTCTGGTCCTCCTTCTCCTCGTCTTCGCCATTTTCATGGGCCACGAGGCTAACGGCTCCCAGCGGTGGATCAACCTCGGCTTCTTCAAGCTCCAGCCATCGGAACCGGCGAAAATGATCATGGTCATCACGCTGGCGAGCTATTACGCCCGCAAGGAAGTGGTCGACGGATACTCGCTCAAGCAGCTGATTGTTCCTATTGTCCTGACCGGCCTCCCGTTTCTCCTCATCCTGCTCCAGCCAGACCTCGGGACGGCGATGATGATTGCCATCATCTTCGTTTCGATGACGGTCTTCGTCCGGCTTAAATTATCGACCTACATGATCCTCGGTGCCACTGCCGTTACCCTTGTCATCTTTGCCTGGGAAAAGGTCCTTAAGCCCTATCAGAAACAGAGGATACAGACATTTCTTCATCCGGAGGACGATCCGATGGGCAATGGCTACCAGATCCTGCAGTCAAAGATTGCGGTGGGGAGCGGCGGCAAGTTCGGCAAGGGGTATCTTGAAGGGACGCAGGGGCATCTCCACTTCCTTCCGGAGCGACATACCGACTTCGCCTTTGCGGTGTGGGGAGAGGAGTGGGGCTTCGTCGGCAGCCTGATCTTTCTCGGGGTCTACTTTTTCCTGCTGGTATGGGGGTTGTATATCGCGATGAATGCGAGGGATCGTTTCGGAGTGCTGCTGGCCTTTGGCGTGGTCATATTGATATTCTGGCAGGCCGTCATCAACATCCTGATGATCCTGGGTTTTCTGCCGGTCGTCGGCATCCCCCTGCCCCTTGTTTCCTATGGTGGCTCTTCCCTGCTGACCACGATGATAGGTTTCGCGATCCTGATGAATATCCGTATGCGGCGATTCCAGATCTGACCAGGTTGTGGAGTCGATCTTCGCGCGCGGTCGGCCGCTTATTGCCGGCTTCTCTGTAAGACGAGATCTTTCAGGCAGGCGATAAGGGACGGGTGCGAGTTCAGTGCGGGGCTCGACTGCAGCCGTATGCCGAGTTGTTCCGCCTGGTTTTTGTACAGGATGTCGATCTCATAAAGGGTTTCGATGTGGTCGGAAACGAAGCTGATCGGGACCATGAGGATGTTCTTCACCCCTTCCCGGGCCAGCGTTTCGATCATCTCCGGGGTCGATGGTGACAGCCATTCGACCGGGCCGCTTCGACTCTGGTAGCAGAGGTGGCCCGGCCGCCCGGTCCGTTTCTCGATTGCCCGCAGAGTTCTGAGAATGTCTTCGACATAGGGGTCCCCTTCCCGGATGAAGGAGACCGGGAGGCTGTGGGCGCTGTAGACAATCTGGACGTCCTGGCCGTCAAAGCGGCTCAGGCCCTGGTTGATGCTGTCGATCAGGGCGTCGATATACAGCGGATGATCAGGCCAGGACTCGATGGTGCCGCAGGCCATGCCCGGGCACAGGCGGTCGATCTCCGTTTTCAAATCTCTGATCGAGGAGCCGGTGGTCGCTCGGGAGTAATGGGGATACAGGGTCAGGGCAATGATTCTCTCGATGCCCCGGCTCAGCAGCGTCGTGACGGCTTCAGCGGCCCGCGGCTGCCAGTAGCGCATCGCTACTGCCACAGTATAGTCGCCATCGCTCTGCAGGACGGCCTGCAGGCTCCGTGCCTGGTCCATGGTGAGTCGCTTCAGTGGCGACCCTCCGCCGATACTGGCGTAGGCCTGGCGGCTCTTTCCCGCCCTTTTCCTGGCGATATACCATGCGAGCGGCTTCTGCAGCCAGGGCGGCCCCAACCGGATGATTTCGCGGTCGGAGAAGAGATTGTACAGGAATGGTGCCACATCAGCCTGTTTTTCCGGTCCACCCATATTGAGGAGGAGTATCCCGATCCGTTGTTTCTGCATTGTCTCGCCATGTTCAATGATTTTTCGGCCTGCCTGCGCAATTGTACCGGATGTGTGGGGCAATATCCATGTTCTCTGGCATTATTTGCGATATTTGTCGGCCCAGTATGATGGTTTGGGAGAAAGAGACGTGGTTCTCTTGATTATCGGATGGGGGGGAATATAATGAAAGTAAAGGCGGATCATGGTGAGCATGCGAGTGCTCCACCTTCTCGCTGTACCAATAAGGAGGAGGTGGTTCTGCCGGGATGGTGCCTGCGGGCACGGATGTGACGGTGGTGAACGCCATCGTTAGAGCTTTTGACGGAGGAACTTTATGGAACTGAAGATCGAGGCCCGGAATGTGGAGTTGCGAAAAAGCTGGCAGGACAAGATTGAAGAAGAAAAAGAAAAGATTGTCCGTCTGTATGCGAACTATGTCCTTCACCTTCGCGCCAGCATTGAGGCTACAACGCATCACAAGGAAGGAGGGTTTGAGATCAAATTGATCGCAACAGTGCCGAATGATACGGTTGTCGTGGTCCGGCGAGGGGAGGGCGTACGACCCCTGCTGATCGAGGCCTTCGATGTGTTGACCGGACAATTGAAGGAGATCCTGCGGAAAAAGCGAAAGACCGTCAAACAGAGTGAGACCGATCTTGAGGGAGAAAAGGTCGGTATAATCAGGAAGATTTCGCCCCATGAATCCTATGGCTTTATCACTGCCAGCGATGAAAGAGAGATATATTTCCATGAGAACGCTTTGAAAAATATCGCGATAGAGGCGCTGTCGGAAGGGGACAGCGTTATTTTCGGTGAAACCATCGGCGACAAAGGGCCGCAGGCATCATGGGTGCGGCCGACCCGATGATGGCATAGAAAGTTAAACGGATAAACATAATCCGCGACCGCAGGCATTTCGCCTGCGGTCGTTGCTTTTTGTGCAGTGCCCAGGACGATGATTGTTCACCACTCTGAATTTATTCCGTCGTCAGATTTTTGGACAACCGCCAAGGGGATGAAATCCGGTGCGCGAGCAGGGTGGATGCAGTATAGATAGACCCTTGCCGCGGATTGCAGTTGTTTATTTCAACCGGAGACCTTTATTGTGCAGGAAGAAATTTATCTCATCGATGGCAGCGCTTACATCTATCGTGCCTATCATGCCCTCAGTCCTCTCTCCAACAGCAGGGGGCTGGCCACCCATGCCATTTACGGTTTTATCAGTATTCTCCGGCGACTGTTCAAGGAAAGGACTCCCCGTTATGTTGCCGTGGCCTTTGATAGCCGAGGACCGGTTTTCCGGCATGATATCTATGGTGACTATAAGGCCAACCGTCCGCCGATGCCGGCCGATCTCGCCGAGCAGATACCGTATATCCGGAAATATGTGGCGGCGGCAAATCTCCCTATCCTCGAACAGGTCGGTGTCGAGGCGGATGATCTGATCGCTTCCGCCGTCAGGTGTCTGCAGCGGGAAGGCCATAGGGTCGTCATCGTTTCCGGCGATAAGGATCTGCTCCAACTGGTCAGCGACCGGGTGATCATGTGGGATCCGATGAAGGACAAGGTGATGGATTCCGCCGAAGTGGAGAAAAAATACAACGTCGCCCCGAAACAGCTCCTTGACTGCTTTGCCCTGATCGGCGACAGTGCCGACAATATTCCCGGCGTCCCCGGTATCGGCCCGAAAACTGCAGAAAAACTGATAAACCAGTTTGGTACGCTGGAAAAGATCTACGAAGACATTGGGCTGCTGAACCAACCGAAACTGGTCGATAAACTGGTTCAAGGCAGGGATTCCGCATTTCTGGCCCGTGATCTCATCCGTCTCAAATCCGATGTGGCCGTGCCTGAACGGCTCTCCGCCTATGCTTTCGCATCTCCAGACACGGACCAGATCCGGGATCTGTATTCGGAACTGGAGTTCACCAGCCTGCTGAAGGAGGTCCAGTCGTTCTCGGCGGTGCCGCGTCAAGGATTCATCTGCGTCCGGGACGACAGCGACCTGGAGAAAATGGTGAAGGCCCTGATGTCCGCAACCATTCTCTGTGTCGATACCGAAACCACCGCCCTCGATGCCAGAACCGCACAGCTGGTTGGTATTTCCCTCTGCTTCGATCTCGACCGGAGCTGGTACATCCCGGTCGGACATCGGGATGCCGATGGCAGGCTGTGCAGTGGCCAGCTGGAACTGGCCACGGTCGTTGAGGTCTTACGACCGTTTCTCGAGTCTCCCACGCTGCCCAAACTCGGGCATAACCTGAAATACGATTACACCGTTCTGCTCCAGTCTGGCGGCCTGACCTTGAAAGGCCCTCTGTACGACTCCTTGATCGCGGCCTACCTTATCGAGGAGGCCGGACGATCCTTCAAGCTCGACGATCTCATGCTTGAACGAGGAATCCGGATGACCTCGTTCGGGCAGGTGACCGGCGGGGATAAGCGGCCTGACTGTTTTGCCTATGTCGACATCCAGGCCGCCTGCGATTACAGCTGCGAGGATGTCTATGCCGCGCTGCTGCTGTGGCGGCAGTATGAGCCGCGCCTGCAGGAGATGGGCCTGGGGCGACTTTTCTACGAAATCGAAATGCCTCTGGTGCCGATCCTTGCAAAAATGGAGATCGTCGGAATCAGCATCGATCCTGATGTCCTGGCGAGACTCTCCGCCGAATTCTCCGCCAAGCTGGTGGTCCTCGAACAGGAGATCTATGCCGTTGCCGGTCGGGAATTCAACATCAACTCGCCGCGTCAGCTGGGGCAGATACTCTTTGACGAGCTCCACCTCCCGTATGGACGAAAAACCAAGACCGGTTACTCGACGGATGTCAAGGTCCTCGAAAGATTGGCGGTGCGCCACGATCTTCCGGCCCGTATCCTCGATTATCGTACCCTGGCCAAACTCCAGTCGACCTATGTCGAGCGATTGGCTCTGCTGCAGGACCCGGCGACCGGCAGGGTGCACACCTCCTTCAACCAGACCGTTACCGCCACCGGGCGGCTGTCGAGCAGCAATCCCAATCTGCAGAACATTCCGATCCGTTCCGAGGATGGCAACCGTATCCGCCAGGCCTTTGTGCCGGCGGAGGGGATGGTGTTTCTGTCAGCCGATTATTCGCAGATCGATCTCCGAGTCCTGGCCCATTACTCACAGGATAAGGCGCTTATCGGGGCCTTCCGGGCCGGAGAGGACATTCATGCCCGCACCGCCGCCGAGATCTTCGGTGTGTCGCCATTACTGATAACGACCGATATGCGTCGGGTGGCAAAGAGCATCAATTTCGGTATCGTCTATGGCATGAGCAGTTTCGGTCTCTCCGAACAGCTCAATATCGGCCGCAAGGAGGCGCAGACCTTCATCGATCGGTATTTCCGTCTTTATGAAGGGGTTAAGCGATTCATGGGCGATGTTGTTGCCCAGGCCCGCAAGGATGGATATGTCACCACCCTGCTGGGGCGACGCCGCAACCTGCCGGACATCGGCAGCAGCAATCGGGTGAAACGGGAATTCGCTGAAAGGACCGCCATCAACACCCCGATCCAGGGCACTGCGGCGGATATCATCAAGCTGGCAATGGTTGCCGTCGACCAGGTCATCAGCAAGAACGGACTTCCGGCGCGCATGCTGCTCCAGGTCCATGACGAGCTGGTATTCGAACTGCCGCCGGCGGATCTGGATACATGCACCGGACCGATCCGGGCGGCGATGGAACAGGCACTGCCTCTGGATGTGCCGCTGGTGGTGAACTGTGCGGTGGGACCGAATCTGGCCAAATGACACTGGCTGGGGCGAGATCGGTTGGTGGTGAATTTAACCAATAATAATGGATACAAATTAGTATGGCGGCAGTGAGAAACAACGGTCGAGCCCGGAAATTGACGGAGGAGGTCGAGATTTTCGTGCGGTATGCAGTAGCGGAACAGAGCTACGGTGAGGCGATGCAGGTGGTTGCACGCTACAGCGATGATATCCCGGCGCTCCATCTCCTCCGTGAGTTCTACCGTTCATTGCCCGAGGTGCGGGAAGAACCGGCGGAAAAGATTGTCGAGTTGGCCTCCCATCAAGGGGTAAAACTGCTGGCCGTTATCACCCACGGGTTTGAGTATCTGTATGCGATGGATGGCGAGCAGGTGGTATTTATCAGCGAAAACGGGCCCGATCTTGACGAGGAGTATCTGGCTTTTTTCGGTTACCCGGCGCAGGAAGATTTTCATAAGGCCTGCAATTCCTTGAGAGAGCTGATCGATTACAGCTCGGTCGTGCCGTCAGGGAAGGAGAAGTGTCCGGTCTGTTTCACCCTGGAAGGGGAGTATCACCAGTTCGGCTGTCCGGTGGAGGTCTGCCCCTGGTGTATGGGGCAGCTCAATCATTGCAATTGTCGTTTTGACCAGTTGGGGGTGGAACAGATACTGGACGACGAGGAACTCGCAAGGTTCCAGCGCCTGCTGATCGCCAAAGGGCGCGTCCGTTACAGCCGGGACCAGGCTCCGGCCTATCCGGGCATGAGTGAAGGGCTTGATCAGGGGGAAAGCTGATTTCCCCGAACATGAGCAAACGGAAAAAAGAGATGGGACGGGAAGAGGCTTTCGGTTCCGCCTCTTCCCCTGGGGCAGGCATTACTGCCGTTGTCCAGTGATGCTCTTCAGGTACTGGTACAGATCGGTATCCGAAGAGAGCACAAGAGAGGTGTTTTTGCCGACAATATCCCGATAGCTTTCCAGCGTTTTCTGAAAGGCGTAGAATTCGGGATCCTGGGCGTAGGCCTGGCCGTAGATTTTGGTCGCTTCGGCATCGGCCTTGCCGCGGATCGTGGTTGCCTCCCGGTTGGCCTCCGATATGATCTGCTTCAATTCCTTGTCCACCCGGCCGAGAATTTCAGCCTTCTGGCCTTCCCCCATCGAGCGTTTTTCCGCGGCGATCCGTTTCCGCTCCGAGATCATGCGGTTGAAGACCGTGAGCTGCACGGAGTCGATATAGTTGACCCGCTTGATCATGACATCGATCAGGGTGATACCGTATTGCGGGGTCAGCTTTGCGGCCTGGTCGAGGACGGTGATGGCGATCTTGTCGCGTCCCTGTTTCGGTTTGGTGCCGATAACGTCCGTAGTCGGCGACATCGATTCCGGAGACCAGTCGGAACTGCGGATAATCTCGATGAGGTCGTTCTTGTTCACCATGTCGCGCACCGTGCCGCCGATGATGTCATCGAGCAGCGACTGGGCCTTGGTTTCCGTCTTCACCGCCTGCATGAACTTCAAGGCATCGGTGATCCGCCAGCGGGCGGTGACATCGAGAAAGATGTAGGTTTTATCGTTCGTCGGAATCTGGTTGGGCTCACCGTCCCAGATAAGTATTTTCTTCTCAAAGTAATTTGCGATCTGGATGAAGGGGATCTTGAAATGCAGTCCGGCTTTGGTGACCGGGGTGCCCACCGGGGCGCCGAACTGGGTAACAACGACCTGTTTTCCTTCTTCAAGAACGTACACGCCGTCGTAGACGACGATGATTGCGAACAGAACGACACCGGCAAGTGCTAAGCGTAGTATATGTTTCATAAAGGGTTCCTCTTAATTGAGCGGCTGTTTCGCTTCCGGGGCGGCTAATCCTTTCGCGCCGGAGAGATTCAGGAGGGGGAGTGGCGATTGCTGGTCCTTGTCGATGATATAGACGGAGTCGACGTTGGGCAGGATCTCCTGCATGGCCTCGAGATATAAGCGCTGCCTGGTGACATCGGGGGAATTTTTGTATTCCTTGAGAATGTCGGTGAACCTCTGGGTCTCGCCTTTGGCATTATTTACTCTGGCTGCAGCATAGCCGTACGATTCCTGGATGATCTTTTTGGCGTCGCCGCTGGCCTTTGGGATGACCCGATTATAGGTCTCCTGAGCCTCGTTAACCAGCCGTTTCATGTCCTGGTCGGCCTCGTTGACTTCGTTGAACGCAGGTTTGACCGGGTCGGGGGGGTTGATGTCCTGGAACTGGACGGTGACGATGCCGACACCGGCTTCCAGTTTGTCGAGCAGGGCCTGCAGTTCCTTCTTCACCTCCGCCGCGAGCAGCTCGCGGTAGCTGAGGACATAGTCGAAGTCCATATTGCCGACGATCCGGCGGGTCACGCTTTCCGAGGCGTCGCGGATCGCCTGCTGCACATTCCGAACCTGAAAGAGGAAGGAGTAAGGATCGCTGACCTTGTACTGGACGATCCAGGCAACGTTGATGACGTTTTTGTCGGCGGTCAGCATGAGCGATTCCGCCTCATAGCCGGTTCTTTCGAACGATGTTTGGCCTCCCGTCCGGGTGCGGAACCCGAACTCTTCCTTCCTGATGCTTTCGGTATCGACCTTGTACAGGGTGTCGACATAGGGAATCTTGAAATGCAGGCCTGGCGCGGCGCTTCGCAGGTATTGGCCCAGTCGCAGCACCACACCTATCTCCCCCGGGGCGATCTTGAAGACCGAGAGATAAACCCCCTGCAGCAGGATCAGCACCAGTATGACGGTGAAGATCTTCCCTATGTTGGCGAACGGGTTGATGGCATTGCCGGCGGGAGAGCTGCCGTTCCCGCCTTCCGGCGTCGGTTTTTTCGATTCGGAAAAGAATTCCTGGAGTTTTTTAATGAGTTGGGCGACCAGTTCCTCGGGGCTTTGCGGTCGGTTTCTTCTGCCCCAGGGTGGCTGTTGATCTTGATTGGACATAAACGGTTTCTCCCGATCTGAATTCGCGGCTGATGGTAAATTGAGACCGGCAAAGGGCTCGCCATGGACGACACCTTTGCTTTGGTCATTCTTTTCTGTTGGAATTGCAGGGAATCTTTAAAACACAAAGAAGATAAGTATTCCTCTTCCGGATTGCAAATCAAATCGACAACGATGGAATGCAGTTTACATCGCCAGGAGGAATGGTATCTCGTTGGCTTTTATTGGAAAGGGGCTGTAGAATCGAAAAATTCGAAATGGTGTTTGTAGCAAACTGCGACCGGCCCTGTCAATGACCGAGGAGATTGTTCATTATGGATATATTCGTCTTGCTGATGCTCATCCTGTTGAATGGGCTGTTTTCGATGTCGGAGATTGCCGTCATATCCTGTCGCAAGTTTCGCCTGCAGAAGCTGTCCAACACGGGGAATCGTCGGGCCCAGGCGGCGCTGAGCTTGAAGACTGACCCTGTTCCTTTTTTGTCCACGGTTCAGGTCGGGATAACGATGGTTGGCATTCTCAGCGGCACCATCGGTGAAACGGCCCTGGTCGATCCATTCTCGTTATGGCTTACCGGATTCCCCTCGGTACAGCCGTATGCCAGAGGCATTGCAATTGTGGTCGTCATTGTCACCCTGACCTTTTTTTCCGTCGTGGTTGGAGAACTTGTCCCCAAGCAGCTGGGTCTCATGGCGCCGGAGAAGATAGCCATGATCATAGCCCTGCCGATGAAGCTGCTGGCGTATGTGACTCAGCCCCTGATCTGGCTCCTGTCGGCCTCTTCGAATCTGGTTCTGCGCATTCTCAGACAGGATAGAGGACAGGAACCGCCGGTCACCAACGCCGAGATACGGTTGTTGATGAAACAGGGTGCGGAAGCAGGGGTCTTCCATGAGAGCGAGAAGATGCTGGTCGCCAACGTCCTTCGCCTTGATGAGCAGAGTGTGAGGGCAGTCATGACGCCTCGCCAGGAGATCTACTTGATAGATCTCGACCACCCCGAACCGGAGATCCTGAAACAACTTGCCGGTTGCCCCTTCGCTCAGGTGGTTGTCTGCCGTGGCGGTCTGGATCGTATTCTCGGTATCCTCCGGATCCGTGACCTTCTCACGGCGGCGCTGGGACATGAGCGACTGGCCGTCGAACGCTGGCTGCAGCCGCCGTTGTATTTGTGGGAAGGGGTGACGACAACGCAACTGATCGAAAATATGAGGAAGGCCAACTCGGAGTGCGCGCTTGTCGTTGATGAATACGGAGAAGTGCAGGGCTTAGCGACGTTAACCGACGTATTTGCCTCCATCGTCGGAGATCTGGCCTCGTCCGATAATACTGACGAAAAGGATTTTGTGAAACGGGAAGACGGATCGTGGCTGGTCGACGGCAGTGTGGCGGTTGAGCGTCTGAAGATGCAACTGAAAATTGATGAGACCTTTCCCGGGGAGAAAAAGAACGCCTATATCACGACCGGCGGCCTGATTATTTACCTTCTTGGTAAGATCCCTTCGGAAGGCGATTTTGTCGAACATGGAAGTTGCCGTTTCGAGGTCGTTGATATGGACCACAATCGGGTGGACAAAGTACTGGTCTCCCTGCTGCCCGAATAGAACCGCCATTGGTTCACCCCCGGTGGTACCGGATTATCCGGCAGCGGGGAAAAGTGTGGCCTGAGATCAGGAAGATGGGTGGGTCGAAAAAGATCACCCCGAATGCCGGTGTGTGAGGATGACGGCATTCGGGGCGGGTAGTCGAAAAAAAAGGAGTTATGCCAGGACGTCAATGGGCACAACTGAACCGTATTTTTCTTTCAGTGCGCTCAACTCGTCTTTTTGCCGGGCGTATATTTCAAAGAGCTTGGCAGGGATCTCTGCTTCCTTGCTGTAGGCATCGCGTTGAAGGTCGATCCTGGCGATGATCTTGTCAATGTAAAGAGAGAATTGCATGTTGTACAGTTCTTTCGGGTATTCTTTGCCGATGCCTGCGAACAGCGGTTTCAGGTCATCGTAGCGTGGCAGATAGCCGACAGGGGTGGCAATGGCGGTGACTTCGCCGTGGGCGAAAAGTTCGAGCCATCCCAGCCAGACCTTGACGTCCTTTTTCTCCCCGAGCAGCCCCTTGCCTGGTCCTTGCCGGTTTTCGTGGGTGAGGAAATAGTTCAACCCCGCCATGATGGGCCGTCCGGCATCACTGAATTTGGATGAATTGAAGAATTGGAATTGGGCCGCCATATAGTCGGCCAGGGCGCCTGGGATAAACGGTGCATTAGCCCAGGGCTGGCGTCGTACCCCGGTGGCACCGACCTCGGTCGCCGTGGCCTTGGAGACGATCGAGGCGCCGATGACGACGCCTTCGTCGGCGGTCCTGGCAACCCATACCGGCGGCATGGTGTCCGAGTCCCGCCCTGAGTAAGTGATGACCTTGACGGGTGCTCCCATCGGGTCTTCGGCAACATGGGAAGCGTGGTTGGCGATAGCCGAGGCCAGAAGCGTGCAACGGGAATTCTTGTGCGACAGGGGAACCACGTTGCCTTCGTGATCGACTTTTCCTTCATACCACTCGCCCATGAAGTTGGAGCCGCTTGTCGGAACCTCTTCCCCGTGACCTACCCAGTGGGGGACACCGTCCGCATCGACAAGCACATTCGACCAGATGACCTCGGTGCCTTCTCCCCGTAGACAGTCCATCAGGTAGGGGTCACCTTCACGATTGACATCCTCGACGATGCCGAAGATTCCTTTTTCCGGGTTGATGGCACGCAATGTACCGTCATCGGCGATCCAGAACTGGGCCAGGTCGTCACCGATGAAATCGGTTCCGACCATGGCGGTCGTGGTCTTGCCGCAACCGGAGGGAGCAGCCCCGGCGAAGAAGGTCTTGCGGCCGCCGGGACCGGTCAAGCCGGTGATGAACATATGTTCGGACAGTTGCTCTTCGACCTTATAGTAG
Source organism: uncultured delta proteobacterium (assembly GCA_963847035.1). Lineage (GTDB taxonomy): Bacteria > Desulfobacterota > Desulfobulbia > Desulfobulbales > Desulfocapsaceae > Desulfoprunum. The sequence goes on from CAWJYH010000005.1 coordinate 35,295, forward strand.
GTGACATAGTCGACGGTGAAGCGGTGATTGCCTTTCTTAAGGAGCAAGGTGTTGCCGGCATAGGTGCAGAAGGTGGAAAAGGTCGTCATCCAGCTTCGGTCCATGAAGATCCTGGCTTTGGGTACATCCTCGGATCTGTTCGGTCCCTCCGAGTGGAGGTTGGTATAGAACAGGCCGGCACGGATGGCCTCGGCATCAAAGTCGGCATAACAGTTCCGGTACAGCAGTTCCGCCGAGTGCAGGACATAGGCGGACGATGACATCTCGATCGCCGGCTGGGCTGCCGCAGCCCCTACCGGCCCACGGCTGTAGAACCCGACCATCATCGTCATGCCGTTCATGATGTTCCGCATGTGCTGCTGAACGTAGGCGAGGGCTTCGGCTCGAAGGATTGATTTGGCGAGAGAGCTCATCTTCTCGCCTTCGTTGATGATATAGTATGTCTGATTGACCAGTCGCGCCTGATCTTCAGGGAGATCGAAATGGATGGTATGGCCTTTCTTGGCAAGTGGCCGCTCTTCTCCTTTTTCCAATGCATGCTTTCGAATCCACTGGACATCCGCTTCACTGCCGGTGTTTATGAAGACCGTGTCGGGGCCGCAGATCGAGATCGCATTGGCAATCTTGAGAAGGGCTTCTTCATTGGTAATTACGGCCAGTTTGTCTTTATTCGCCTGGTCCAGTTTTGCATCAAATAGATTCCTGGCTGCGTCAATCGAGTTGATAGCACCTACGGCGGTCAGGATGTCGTCACCTTTTCTGAGTTCGAGCATACTTAACTCCTTGATATATTAGATATAAAATACTTTTGCGCGAGATCTTTCGATGGCAGTCGAGAGAAGAGGCGGTTTGCAGACTGCAGCAATAATAGGTTTTTTTATTTTGCCAGTCAAGGCATAGATAAGGTCTGCCAAGCGCTGTTGTTGGGCCTTTACCGGCCTGAAGGAAAAAAGCGGGATTGGACTTTGGTCCGCTTCAGGTGATGGGAAGATATTGTGGTTCTTTTTTCCGCAGTTGCCAGGACGGTGGTGTTTGTTGACTTAACAACGGATTAAAGTTATTTTTATGACTTTGCTGTCAATTCAGGGCTGACTCATTTCTTCAGGCTGACGGTTTGTAGTGTCAGACTGGGTTGTCGCCAGGTGTGCTGGGTCCTTGACCACCTTCTGCGGTCGGTTTCGGAGTATCTTCATGCCCTTTTGGTTTTGGGTGACGTTGGTTCGAGGCGGTCGGCCGGTGGAGAGGGGGACGGTTTTAGACGAGGAAACAAGAGAGGGCAAGCGGCCTGTGGCTGCTTGCCTGTTCCTAAATGTTTTGCTGTTGGGTATTCGGTTCTGTCAGGCCTCTACCCGCACCCATCCCCCAAATTAGCGAATGCCAACGGACGGCAACAGGACCTTGTGGAAGAACCAGCAACGAGAAAAGCCCGCAAACCTTTTACGGCTGCGGGCTTTATGGACTTCAGGGGAAGACTTTGGAACTTAGAATGGTGCCGAAGAGAAGACTCGAACTTCCACGAGGATACCCCCACTAGACCCTGAACCTAGCGCGTCTACCAATTCCGCCACTTCGGCAACGCGCTAGAATATGCTTCCTGAACCTCCGTTTGTCAAGATTTTCTTGTGGCAGATTAAAAAAAAGAACACCCATATTGGATAGTATGCATATCTACAGAAGGATAGAAGATATACTCGAACCATTTGCCGATGTTTGCGTTACCATTGGCAATTTTGACGGTGTGCATCTTGGGCACCAGATGCTGTTTGCAGAGGTGGCAAATAAAGCCTGCAAGAGGAAAGGCTCGAGCCTGGCCGTCACCTTCGAACCGCACCCGCTTCGGATCCTGCGTCCCGGTGGCATCAAACTAATCTCAAGCTGTGAACAGAAAATCGAACTCATTCAGATGGCCGGCATCGATACTCTGCTCATCATTCCATTCAACCTCGAGTTTGCGGCGACATCGGCGGAACATTTCGTCGATGATATCCTTCTTCGTCGAATCGGCATGAAGGAATTGGTCGTGGGATATGATTACGCCTTCGGCAAGGGGCGGAGCGGAAATATTGCCTTTCTCCAGGAGCAGGGCAGGTTGAAAGGTTTTCCGGTGACAGTGGTTGAAGCCTATTATCTCGACGGCGTACTGGTAAGTTCAACGAAGATCAGGGAGCTTGTTGCCGAAGGGCGGGTAGAGGATGCCCGGATACTTCTCGGACGGCCATACCAGATTCGGGGAGAAGTTCAGATTGGCAAACAGCGGGGGGGGAAGGAGGTCGGCTTCCCCACGGCAAACCTGCAGGTCGATCCGGAAGATCTGGTACCGAAACACGGCGTCTATGTATCTCAGGTCATCTGCGAGGGAAAATGCTACGGCGGGGTGCTGAATATCGGTCACAACCCGACTTTCGGTGGTCAGGCACTGGTTGCGGAAACCCATATCTTTGATTTTGATCAGGATATCTATGGTAAGCCAATCAAGATAAATCTACTGAAATTCCTTCGTGGTGAGCACAAATTTCCCAGTGTCGCCGAGCTCGCAGCACAGATCGGCAGGGATGTCATCTGTGCGAAAACGGTGCTGGCGGAACAGCAGAAGGAGCTGAATATTTCCTGCTCGGAGAATATCCATTCCTGAAGAAGGCGCAGCCCCGGCGAGTAGAGTTCAACGGCCATTTTCCCCTTGCAAGTGGGATGAAGGTGTCTATAGTGTACCCGCCTGAAGATGAGGTCAACTCTGTGCACCTGCACGACTGCTGAGTGTCCATGTTAAATTTAACTGCCCGCCATTTCGGTTCGAATTCTTGATTGCGGTTGGTTTTGTGGCGGCAGATGATCAATTGATGAGAATAAAAACTTTGAGGATAGAGCATGACGGAACAATTGCGGGAGGATTTGCCAAAGGTTATTGCTGAATTGGAGAAGAAGTGCCGGGAGAATCCCAAGTCGGTCTCGGCGTATCATCATCTCGGCCTCGTTTACATGAAGGCAGGCAGAACGGAAGAGGCGATTACCGCCCTGGAGAAGGCGATCGAGATTGACCCTTTGAATGGGGACGCAATGATCAACCTCGGAGCCATCTATTTTGGCTTGGGGAAACTTGACAAGGCGCTTGCGCTCAATGAAAAGGCGATCGCGGTTCACCCCGAAGGTGCTCAGGCCTATGCCAATCTTGGGTTGATCAGGCAGCAGTGCAACGAGCTGGACCAGGCGCTCGAGGCTTACGAAAAGGCTCTCCAGTATAATCCTCAGCTGGCCACCGTGTGGATGAACCTTACTTCTCTTCTGACAATGAAGGGGGAGGATGAGAGGGCCCTCGCCGCCGCTCGTAAGGGACTGGAATTGGAACCTGACTCTGCCCTAGCTCACAATAACCTTGCCGTTGCCCTGTATTTCAGCGGGGAATATGCGACGGCAATGAAGCATCTCGAAAAGGCAAAGGAGCTTGGTTATTCCGTTGATCCGAACTTTGCCGCCCGACTGCGTGAAAAAATGAACTGATCCGATAGTACAGGGTCGGAAAGCAGGAACGTATGGCAAAGGAACAGTTGAAGAAAAGGCCGTGGTGCCCCTTCTGCGGACAGACGGTCGGACGTCCAACGGAGGCCCCTGCTCGCAAGATGACGGAGTTTCCGGTCGGAACCTGCCAGTGCGGTGCAGTCTATACGTGTGACGCTACCGGGCATAATGTAGGGGCGGCGATGGTCGAGGCCCTGGTCTACGCCTGCGGTGATAATTGGGATCTGGCCTGGGAACTGATGCCGGAGGACGACTATCTGACCGGCCGCATCGAAAATTACGACGAGACCTTGCATCAGGTCGTCGAGATGAAGAATATCGATGGCCGCTATGTCCGTGGAGTGCTGTATTTTGTCCGGTTGCACACCGAGATGTCGGAATTGGCCCGTCGACTGAAGGAGAAAAAAGAACACCAGGTAGCCGAGTCCGCTACCATTGGCAAGATTCATCCCCCTGTAATCGAGCCCGCTCCGGTAAAGGATCGGGTCCGCCGAAAAGCGACGAAACAGGCGGTCAGGGAAATGGTTGAAAGGAGTGATAGTGACGGCTTGGTAGCGTTATGTTTTGACGACAAAAAGACCCTGCGCCTGATGCAGCGGCTGCTCTATGATCCTGACGAGGAAAAACGCTGGAACACGGCTTGGATGATCGGGCAGGTCTGCGCCCGGGTGGCGACCCGTGAGCCCGGCCAGGTATCAGAACTCCTGCACCGCCTGTTCGAGGCCTGCTCCGACTCTGCCGCCACGCCGTGGGGGATGGTCGAGACGATCGGGTATGTCATTGCCGAGCGGCCGGATATCTTCGGGGCCTTTACCCGGTACCTTCTTCGCTATATCGGCGAACAATCAACTCAGATTCAGGTTATATGGGCGATGGGGGAGATTGCACGCACACGGCCGGATCTTATTCGGGAGACGCCTTTTTATAATTTTTTCCATTTTCTGCAGCATCCGGATCCCCAAGTGCGTGGCCTTGTTTCCCGGCTTTTGGGGCGAATCAAAGCCACGGAGGCCGCTTTGCAATTGATGGTCCTGCGGGACGATAATGCCGGGTTGATTGTCAGGGAAAACGGAAAGGCATTTACAACGACGGTTGCCGATGAGGCTGCGAAGGCAATTAGCGCGATCCACGGAGGAAAAGAAGCATGACCACAACGTTACAGAATATCGGTTCCATTGCTCCGATGGCAGGCGGGAAAAACTCCGATCCTGCCGATCCTGTTCGAGTTGACTATGAAGAAGGACGACGATTTCTGCAGAACCAGGAATTCGCCCAGGCGGCTGTCGCCCTGCACAATGCCTTCGTGGGTTTTGAGGAGAGAGGTGATGAGGCGGGGATCGCCAACGCCTCCAACCAGCTGGGCCACGTCTGCCTGGCACGGCAGGAGTTCTCGCAGGCGCTGGAGCATTATCAGCGGGCCTGGGGGATTTGCGACAAGTTACAGGACCAGATGAGCCTGATTGCGCTGGAGAAGAAACTCATCAAAGTCTTTCGCGGACTCAATGATCACTCAAAGGCGATCAAGGCCTGTCTTGATCTGCTCGACAGCTATCATCGCAACAATGATCCGCGCGGCACGGTGGAGATACTTGAGGAGATGGCATTGATCTATCTCGACTCCGGCAACCGGGGGAAAGCTGCTGATGCCTACCGCACCGTGGCCTCGATCCACCGGAATTTTCGACATCACAGCATAGCGAAAAGCTATGAGAAAAAGGCGGAAGATATTGAACAGGGCGCCTGATCAAAACTGGATGTAGAGCGATGTTTACCGGGATAATTCAAGGGATGGGCAGGCTCCTCGGGAAAAGGGTGATCGGTGGAGGGATCGCCTTCGACCTCGAGGCCGGGTTTGCGCTCGATGACCCTCAGGAAGGCGAATCCATTGCCATCAATGGGGTATGCCTGACTGCCTACAACATAAGCGGACGTCGTTTCAGCGCCGACGTCTCCCCCGAGACACTGTCCCGTACCCGGCTCGGAGGATTGAGCAGTGGGGATCTCGTCAATATGGAGAGGGCGCTTCGGCTTTCCGATCGATTAGGTGGGCATCTGGTCTCCGGACATGTCGACTGTGTCGCCGTGGTCAGCAGTCGAAAGCCGCTCGGTGATTATACGATCTTCACCTTTTCATTGCCACAAGCGCAGAGCCGTTATATTGTCGAGAAGGGTTCGATTGCGGTCGATGGGATCAGCTTGACGGTCAATTCCTGTGCTGCAGGTCAATTTTCCGTGTCGATTATTCCGCACACCGTGAAAATGACGACGCTGGGTTCGTTGAAGGTCGGACAACGTGTCAATATTGAAGTGGATATCATCGGCAAGTATGTCGAGAAACTCCTCGGGGCGCAGATCCAGCCATCCGCCATCGACGAAAGCGGGCCTGGCATAGATGCCGCTTTCCTTGCGGAGCATGGGTTTTTCAGGTGAACCGACAGCGGGGAAAATAAACTTTTTCTGATATGTGACTATTATGGCCGTGAGTTCGATTGAGGAAGTAATTGAAGATATAAAGGCCGGGAAGATGATCATCCTGGTTGATGACGAAGACCGTGAAAATGAGGGCGACCTCTGTATGGCGGCCGAGGCGGTAACCGACGAAGCGATCAATTTCATGGCGACCTATGGGCGAGGTCTGATTTGCCTGACCCTCAGTCCGGATCTTGTCGACAAGTTACAGCTGCCGATGATGGTCAGTGATAATAAATCGCCCTACGGTACCGGTTTTACCATCAGTATAGAGGCCAGAACCGGAGTGTCGACCGGGATATCCGCTGCCGACAGGGCCCGAACAGTGCAGGCGGCGGTGGCAAAAGATGCCAAGCCGAGCGACCTGGTGAGCCCTGGGCATATCTTCCCGCTGCGAGCCAAGCAGGGTGGGGTGTTGGTGCGGACCGGGCAGACGGAGGGTTCTGTCGATCTCGCCAGGCTCGCCGGCATGACTACGGCTGGTGTTATCTGCGAGATAATGAACGATGACGGGACGATGTCACGGATGCCTGATCTCGAGAAATTTGCAGTCAAGCATGGTCTGAAGATCGCGACGATAGCCGATCTCGTCGCCTATCGGTTGCGGCAGGATATCCTTGTCCACCGGGCTGCTCAGGCACGTTTACCGACCGAGCATGCCGGGGATTTTACGGCTATCGTCTATACCAACGATGTCGACCAGCACCACCACGTCGCCTTGGTCAAAGGGGATATCTCGAAGGCCGACCGTGTCCTGGTGCGGGTTCATTCAGAGTGTTTGACCGGTGATGTCTTTGGGTCTTCGCGATGTGATTGCGGAGTCCAATTGAGTGCGGCGATGAGAATGATCGACCAGGAAGGATGCGGAATTCTTGTCTACATGCGACAGGAAGGGAGAGGGATAGGGCTCATCAACAAGCTGAAGGCGTATCATCTGCAAGACAGCCAGGGGATGGATACCGTCGAGGCTAACCTCAAACTCGGATTCAAGGCCGATTTGCGGGACTATGGCATCGGGGCCCAGATCCTCAGGGATCTGGGAGTGAAAAAGATGGCTCTGTTGACCAATAACCCCAAAAAGATTATTGGCCTGGAAGGATACGGCATCGAAGTGGTAGCTCGATATCCGATCGAGATCTTGTCAAATCCGGAGAACAGGGAATACCTGCAGTGCAAGCGTGATAGAATGGGTCACCTGTTTGAGGTTCTTGACTAATTTTCAGAGAGTTCTGTGGGCAATTACCGATTTTGAATATTTCTGGTGAGAAGAATGGCAAATTTTATCGAAGGGAATTTGAAGGCTGATGGAAAGAAGTTCGGGATTGTCATAGCCCGCTTCAATTCCTTTATATCTGAAAAGCTTCTCGAGGGGGCTCTTGATACTCTTCAACGTTCCGGGGCTCAAGCCTCAGACATTGATGTCGTGCGGGTCCCGGGCGCATTCGAGATTCCCCTGATTGCAAAAAAACTGGCGGGATCGCAGAAATACGACGCGATCATCTGCCTTGGGGTAGTCATTCGTGGGGCGACCCCTCATTTTGATGTGGTCGTCAACGAGGTTTCCAAAGGAGCCGCCCAAGTTGGTCTCGATACAGGGGTGCCGGTCCTCTTCGGGGTATTGACTACCGAAACGATAGAGCAGGCGATTGAACGCAGCGGCACCAAAGCTGGCAACAAGGGGGCGGATGTTGCGGTGGCAGCGATCGAGATGGCCAACCTGATCTCCAACCTTCTGTAATCATTTTCGTTCTATTTGAGAGCGGATCTTCTTTTCTTTCGGCATCAACTGGCCTTGCACCGCGTTGAAGTTATTGATGCAATGCCGGTTTTGATGCCTCGCCCTTTGTCGTTCATTATCTATGGGAATTCGCCGACAATCACGTGAGGCCGCTCTCCAGTACCTCTTTCAGGAGGACTTTTCAAAACCGGCCGAACTGGAACGGGAAGACCTGGCTGATCGGTTTGCCCTTTTTTGTGGACTTTTTCATGTCAGCAAAAAGGGCCGTTCGTATGCCTTGGAATTATTACGGTTATCCGTCGCGAACCGTGAAAGAATCGATGAACTGATACGGCAGGCCGCTGTCAACTGGAGATTGTCGAGGATCGCCGCAGCCGACAGGAACATTCTCAGACTGGCTGTCTGTGAAATGCTTTATATCGAAGATGTGCCGGATGAAGTGGCTATCAACGAGGCCGTCGAGATAGCCAAACGTTTTGGTGGTGATGACTCCCCTTCATTTGTCAACGGTGTCCTTGATGCAGTGAGAAAAATCCTCCGCGGGTGAAAGTCGCGCTCCACCCCGGCTTGCATTTTCTGCATACTCCCGTTATATCAATTAGATAATTGATCAGGAGCCAAGAGACGTTATTCGGAGTATGGCGCTGTTTATGGCATCATCAGAAAAATCACAACCAGGATTCAAACAGGAAACACTTGCCCTTCTCGGCGTCTTTGGTGCCCTTTTCCTCCTTCTCAGCATTGTCTCCAGTACTCTCAAAAAGGAAGAGAACTGGTGTGGAGAGATAGGGGCAACCATCTCCCGGACTCTTCTCGGTCTCACCGGCTGGGGCGCCTATTTCATCGTTTTTCTACTGTTCCTTTTCGCTCTCCATCTTTTCAGGCCTAAAATTACCATAACACGTCTGCTTGAGGTCGTTTCTGGGCTTGGACTTGCATTGGCCGCCTTTTGTGGCTTACTGTCGTCGCTTGCCTTGAAAAATGTCCTGCTTATCGAGGCTGGAGGTTTGCTCGGGACTTCGATTTACTCATTTTTCCAATCCATCATTGGCGGACCGGGGACAGTCCTCTTTCTAGCCCTCGTCCTTCTTCTGTCGATGATGCTCGCCACCCGGTTTTCACCGTATCAATTTTTCACAGAATTATGGCGTATCGCGACTAATGTGCCACGCCGTCTGGTGAAGAGGGATGAGCCCGACCTCGTTGTCCAACCGACGGTAGCACGCTGCCGTCGAAGCAAGGGAGGCGTTGTCGAACATTTGTCCCAGAATGCAGAGGCTGTTCCAGTGGTCAAGGAAATAGCCGCGCCGCAGGAAGCCAGGATCGCAGATGAAAGAACTCCCCCGCGACCGCAGACCCGCGGCGATTGGCAACTTCCTCCACTGACGCTGCTGGATGCAAATCCGCAGATTCAGGAAAAGGTCGGAAAAGAAATCTATTACAAGATATCTCAGCAGCTTGAAGAGCAACTGGGTAATTTCGGAGTTTCTGGGAAAGTCATCGGCATATCTCCAGGCCCAGTAGTTACGACCTACGAATATTCTCCGGCTCCTGGAGTAAAAATAAACAAAATAGTTGGCTTAGCGGATGATCTCGCTCTCGGTCTACGGGCAAAGTCGGTCCGGGTGGTCGGGTCGGTACCGGGAAAAGCGGCCTTGGGTATAGAAATACCTAATGAAAAAAGGCAGATCGTTTATATCCGGGACCTGATAGGAGAGGAGGCGTATCGTCACAATTCCGGTAAACTCAGTATCGCTCTCGGATTGGACGTCGTCGGAAATCTGGTCATGGACAACCTGGCCAAGATGCCTCATCTCCTGATTGCCGGGGCCACCGGTGCCGGCAAGAGTGTCGGTATCAATACGATCATTGCCTCCATTCTCTTTAACGCAACCCCGGCGGAGGTTCGATTCCTGATGATAGATCCGAAGAGGATTGAATTGTCAGGGTATGAAGGTATTCCCCATCTGTTGCATCCGGTCGTGGTTGATCCGCGGTTGGCCTCAAAGGCGCTGAACTGGGCTGTGAGGGAGATGGAACGACGGTATCGTCTACTTGAGGAGGCCAAGGTAAAGAATTTTGATTCGTATAATAAGCAGACCGTCGAAAAGATACCATATATCGTCGTTATTGTTGATGAGCTTGCTGATTTGATGATGGTCGCGTCAAAAGACGTTGAAACGGCGATTGCCCGCCTCGCTCAAATGGCGCGAGCGGCGGGCATTCATTTGATCCTTGCCACTCAGCGACCCTCAGTTGACGTGTTGACGGGTTTGATCAAGGCCAATTTTCCCACCAGGATCTCGTTCAAGGTGTCGTCGAAGATTGACTCGCGCACTATTCTGGACGCATCGGGAGCTGAACACCTTCTCGGCGCAGGTGACATGCTTTTTCTCGCTCCGGGAACCTCCACCCTAAAGAGAATTCACGGGGCGTACATATCGGAAGCCGAAACGACAAGAGTGGTCGAATTCTTGAAGAACCAAGGCGGATTTGCCTATGACGAATCGATTCTCGATGAGATAGAAGCCGTTGATGAGGGATGTGGCGGCGATGATCCTCAGGAACAGGATGAACGGTACGACGAAGCAGTTGCCATTGTAACCGAATCCGGCCAAGCTTCCATTTCAATGCTGCAGAGAAGGCTACGGGTTGGATACAATCGAGCTGCACGGATGATTGAGGCAATGGAGCAGGAGGGAGTCATAGGACCGGCGGATGGTTCGAAGGCGCGGGAAGTATTGGTGCGAAACGATTACACATAGTGTGCTAGCTGCGGGGTTTGTTGAAATTATCTTGACAATTACAGGGTAACAATATATAAAAAAGTTCTTGGAAAAATGAGTAATCATTCATTTATTCAGTCGGTCTTTTTTGGGTTAAAATTACTTCACGGTGTCAATTGGTGGTTGGGCAGATTATCTGGCTGATTACCAGGTTGTAGTTTTGCAGTGACTCGAATTGAGTATAGGTAAAGTTGGTCCTGCATGTGCAGGATCACAACAGTGAAAACAAACTGAGGAGGTAGTTTAATGCCAAGTTATGTAGATCCTTCCAAATGTGATGGCTGCAAAGGTGGAGACAAGACCGCATGCATGTACATCTGTCCCAATGACCTCATGGTCCTTGAGAAAGCAGAGATGAAGGCTTACAATCAAGAGCCTGATGCATGTTGGGAGTGTTACTCCTGTGTCAAGATCTGTCCCCAGGGTGCGATTTTTGTTCGTGGCTATGACGACTTTGTCCCGATGGGCGGCCAGGTGCATCCGATGCGCAGCGCCGATTCCATCATGTGGACGGTTAAATTCCGTAATGGGAACATCAAACGCTTTAAATTTCCGGTTCGTACCACTGCTGAAGGTGCCGCCAATGCTTATGTAGGTCAGGTGGGCGGTAGTCTGGATGATGAATGTCTGCTTCTCGAGGCTAACCTTCCTACCCCTAAATAACATCGGTTAGGATAGAGTTCGAAATTCCAACATAATCTTTAGTTTACAGGAGATGTAGATATGGCATTGCCAAATAAACCCAAAGGTGAAATTCCTGCCGTAGTGGATCCGCAGATCGTTGAGCATGATGTGGATATTCTGATCGTCGGTGGCGGTATGGCTGCTTGTGGTGCTGCTTTCGAGGTTAAGAAGTGGGCGCCGGCTGACATGAAAATTGTTTTGGTTGACAAGGCAGCTCTTGAGCGTTCTGGGGCTGTTGCCCAGGGCCTTTCTGCAATCAATACGTACATTGGCAGCAACCCGATTGAAAGCTATGTCAAGATGGTCCGGAACGACTTGATGGGCGTTATTCGTGAAGACCTCGTTTATGACTGTGGTCGCCACGTAGACGAGTCTGTAAAGTTGTTCGAAGAGTGGGGTCTTCCGATTTGGAAGAAGGACGCCAACGGTGAGACACTTGATGGCGCCAAGCCGGCACCGACCCTGCGCGAGGGTGGAGAGCCGGTTCGAACCGGCAAGTGGCAGATCATGATCAACGGTGAATCCTATAAGTGCATCGTTGCTGAGCCCGCCAAGACCGCTCTGGGGGCTGACAATATTCTCGAGCGTATCTTTATCGTCAAGCTGCTCCTTGACAAAAACAAACCGAACCAGATCGCAGGTGCGGTTGGTTTCTCCACCCGTGAAAATGCCGTCCACATCTTCCGTTGCAAAGCATGCTGCATAGCCTGTGGTGGTGCAGTAAACATCTTCCGTCCCCGGTCTACCGGTGAGGGCAAGGGCCGTGCATGGTATCCGGTATGGAACGCAGGTTCCACCTATACACTGGCCGCTGAGGTCGGCGCTACGCTGACGATGATGGAAAACCGCTTCACCCCATCTCGTTTCAAAGACGGTTATGGCCCGGTTGGTGCATGGTTCCTGCTGTTCAAGGCCAAGGTACAGAATGGTCTCGGTGAGTTCTATGCCAACAGTGACTCCGTGAAGGATGAACTCGGCAAGTTCATGCCGTATGGTGGGTCACCGGTTACCCCGACCTGTCTGCGTAACCACCTGATGCTCAACGAGTTAAAGGCTGGACGTGGTCCGATCTACATGGCTACCGATGTCGCTTTGAATGCCTTCCTTGAAGAGCGTCGCGCCAAGGGTATGGACGAGAAGGCAGTGCAGAAATACTGGAAACACCTCGAGTCTGAGGCATGGGAGGACTTCCTTGACATGTCTTGTGGCCAGGCCGGTCTGTGGGCCGGTATGAATATCGAGCCTGAGAAGATCGGATCTGAGATCATGCCGACCGAACCTTACATGCTTGGTTCCCACTCCGGTTGCTGCGGTATCTGGACATCTGGTCCGGAAGAGTCCTGGGTCCCGGACATTCAGAATCCTTCCCGTGCGCATAAGTTTAAATGGGGTTACAACCGCATGACCACCGTCGATGGTCTTTTCACCGCTGGTGATGGGGTCGGTGCCTCCGGTCATAAGTTCAGCTCCGGGTCCCATGCCGAGGGCCGTATCGCTGCCAAGCAGATGGTAAAATTCGTCCGTGACAACGCCAGCTTCAAGCCTGAACTGAAGCAGAGTGCCAAAGAACTGGCAGATGAGATCTATGCACCGGTACGGCGCTATGTTGAATTCGTCGGTGCTTCCACAGCTGCCGATGTCAACCCGAACTACTGCAAGCCGTCCGGCCTGATGATGCGCTTGATGAAGGCTACCGACGAGTATGGTGGTGGTGTTGCTACCTACTATATGACCTCAGGGAAACTGCTCAACATCTGCCTCGATCTGCTCCGCCTGCTCCGTGAGGATTCTGAGAAAATGGCAGCTGGTGATCTCCATGAGCTCCTCCGTTGCTGGGAAAATTACCATCGTATCTTGTGTGTCGAGTCCCATATTCGTCACATCGAATTCCGTAAGGAATCACGGTATCCAGGATTCTACTACAGGTCTGATTTCCCCACCTGTGATGATGAAAACTGGAAGTGTTTCGTCAACTCTACCTTCAATCCCGATACCAAGGAATGGAAGGTCGAGAAGGTGGAAAACGTGAACATCATCCCGACTGATCCATGGCTGTAATACATAGTCTTTGATGTAGTTGTTTGATGTGAAAATCTCCAGGAGTCTTTGATTCCTGGAGATTTTTATTATGTAGTCTTTTATTTTATAGCGGTTTGAGAAATATCTAGGTTCTCAGTCCGATATAGGATAAAAGGTTGTTTGTGTGATGAAATTCAAGGCCAACAGTTGATATGTTTTTTTCACTGCCCGATGGCTGGGTGATGTTAGGAGACATGTCGATAGCACATATTTTAAGTGAAATCAATGGAGGAAAGTATGACTGACGAGCAAGGCACCTCCGGTGCAATTTTGGTCGTAGGCGGAGGTATCAGTGGGCTGACTGCAGCCCTGGAGGCCGCTGAAGTCGGGAATGACGTGGTTTTAATAGAGAAGGGACCAAGTTTTGGTGGGCGTGTTGCTCAATTGAATAAGTACTTTCCGAAACTTTGTCCGCCAAGTTGTGGGCTTGAGATCAATTTCAAGAGGATAAAGGCTAATAGGCGAATCCGAACCTATTCCTTGACCACGGTAAAGTCAGTTGCTGGTGGTCCTGGTAATTATGAAGTAACGCTTGAAATTGCTCCCCGCTATGTGAACAGCAACTGTACAGCCTGTGGGGATTGCGCTGAGTCCTGCCCGGATGAGATTCCAAATGCCTTCAACTTTGGCATGAACAAATGTAAAGCCGCGTATTTACCCCATGAAATGGCATTTCCGAGACGTTATGTTATCGATAAGGCGTCATTATCCACAGCCGGTACTGAGGCGGTCAAGGCCGCCTGTAAATATGACGCCATCGATCTCGAAATGAAGACCGAAACTGTCAAAATTCAGGTTGCTTCAATTATCTGGGCTACAGGTTGGGTTCCTTATGATGCCAAAAAGATAGACAATCTCAAATTCGGAACATCTGATGCCATTATCACCAACATGATGATGGAACGGATGGCCTCTGCCAATGGACCCACCAAAGGGGTCATCAGTCGTCCTGGTGACGGGAAGGCGATCGATTCCGTCGCATTTGTTCAGTGTGCAGGGTCTCGAGATGAGAATCATCTCGAATATTGTTCACATATCTGTTGCATGGCAACTTTCAAACAGATGTCCTATGTAAGAGAGCAATATCCCGATGCAAAGATCTATGTATTCTATATAGATCTTCGTACTCCTGGAAAATACGAAAAATTTCGTGAAGAAAGAATGAGCGACGCAAATGCCCTTTTTATCAAGGGCAAAGTGGCACAGATCAATTCCGAGTCAGATGGCGGTGTAACAGTAGTTGCCGAGAATGCAGTTACCGGAGAAAAAATGTCGCAAAAAGTGGATATGGTCGTTCTGGCAACCGGTATGCAACCTGAACTTGCGGTACAGGGTGCTCCGATCGCAATGGATCTCGACAACAGTGGTTTTGTCATCTCTGATATAGATAAGGGCATCATTGCAGCTGGTTGTGCCAAAAAGGCTGCTGATGTCGTGACAACTACTCAATCATCCACCGCAGCCGCTCTCAAGGCCATTCAGGTTTCCAGGAGGTAGAATCAATGTCAAAAAAATACTGTGCATATCTGTGTTCAGGTTGCGGGATCGGAGATGCTCTTGATCTCGATGAACTTAATGGAGTTGTTTCCAAAGAGATGTCGATGGAATGCAAGGTTCACCCCTGCATGTGCGGCGCTGACGGCAGAGGGCTTATTCAGAAAGACATCGAAGAAGGTGTAAATGCCATCGTTATCGGGGCTTGTTCTCCACGGGTCATGACCAAGGAGTTCGATTTTGGAGAGGACAAAATCGTGGTCAGAGCAAATCTCCGCGAACAGGTCATATGGTCAGAAGTCAAACCGGCAGAGGGCCAAGAACCTCACAAGGAAGCCGCCGCCTTCCTTCAGGAAACTGCCGCCGATTACATGCGGATGGCGTGCACTCGCGCCAAGAAAACCGAACTGCCTGAGCCGTACAAACTTGAGACGGTAAATAAAACGATCATGGTCATGGGTGGCGGCATTGCCGGTTTGACTGCCGCTTCTGAGGCCTCAGCCGCAGGCTATCAAGTCCTTCTCGTTGAAAAAGAAGACAAACTTGGAGGAAAAGCAGCTGGTTGGAGAAAATCGTTTCCAACCAAGGCTCCGTGGACTGATCTTGAGGAAAATCCTATAGATGCGCTTATAGCAAAAGTTACCTCTGATAGCAATATCTCTATAAAAACTGGGACTGAGGTCGCCCGTATTGGAGGGGCACCAGGAAATTTTGCTGTTTCGTTCAAACCAACGGGGACAAAAAGCGAGTGGAATGCTCCGGCAAAAGTTGGAGTCGATGAGCAGGACCTTATCGACAAGGGGCAGAAAGAGGACCCTAATGCAGGTTTGCAAAAATATACCGAGGTTGACCCGGCGGCGACGATCGTTGGTTCGGTTGTGCTGGCAACTGGCTGGAAACCTGCCGATGTTTCTCAGTATGAACATCTTGGTTATGGTGCCATCAAGAATGTAGTAACCAATGTTGAGTTTGAACAGTTAGCCAAAGCCGGTAAGGTACCAGCCAATGTCGCCTTCGTTCAGAGCCCTGGTGGTGCCGATGACGACAAGGACTTTCCTTACTGCAATTCAGTAACATCGATGGTTGCTCTCAAACAGGCACAGTATGTCTGTTCCGACAACCAGGACGGGAAAGCATATATTCTGTATCAGCATATGCGGACGCCGGGACATATGGAGCTTTTCTACAAAAGCGCCCAACAGAACAACGGCATTTTCATGACCAAGGCCAGTGTCACCAAGGTCGAGGAGAGGGCTGGAAAATTGGCTGTGGTAGCAGAAAATACACTTCTTGGTGAAAATCTGGATCTGGAAGTTGATATGGTTGTCCTCGCTGCCGGCATGGAACCGACCACTCTTCATGAAAACACTATCAATCTGGCCTACCGCCAGGGCCCTGCCTTCTCTGATCTCGATTTATTCGATGGCTATGCCGATTCGCATTTTATATGTTTTCCCTATGAAACAAGACGCACTGGTATTTATACATGCGGCGGAGTGCGGAAAGCGGAAACGATCGAAGAGACTATTGATGATGCAACCGGTGCAGCATTGAAGGCAATACAATGTATTGAATCTACTGATCGAGGAGTTTCCGTTCATCCGCGGTCTGGTGACGCAACCTATCCTGAATTCTTCATGCAACGATGTACACAGTGTAAGCGATGTACTGAAGAGTGTCCATTCGGCGCACTTGATGATGACGCAAAGGGAACTCCGCTGCCGAATCCGACCCGTTGCCGGCGTTGCGGTACCTGCATGGGAGCTTGTCCTGAAAGGATCATCGGCTTTAAGGACTACAACATCGATCTGATCGGTTCGATGGTCAAGGCAATAGATGTTCCGGAGGACGATGAAGATCGACTGAGGATAATTGTTTTTGCCTGTGAAAATGATGCGTATCCAGCGCTTGATATGTCGGGCATGAAACGAAACGGTATAAATCACATGGTCCGGGTGATTCCAGTTCGCTGCCTCGGTTCAGTCAATATGGCATGGATCCGTGATGCTCTGTCGGCCGGAATGGATGGTGCGATGCTCCTTGGTTGTACATATGGTGACAACTACCAGTGCCATTTCGTCAAAGGCTCCGAGATTGCAAACAAACGAATGGAAAATATCGGGGACACATTATCAAGTCTGGGACTTGAATCTGAACGGTGCGCTGCAGAACAGGTTGCAATCACCGATTATGACAAGATACCGGCAATACTCAATGATTTTGTCGATCAAATTGTTGAGATGGGTCCGAACCCATTCAAGGGTTTCTGATAACGTCCACGGTGCATGCTGTCGGCTGTATTAAAAACGAGTATGCAGCCTGGAATTGTTGTATTGGTTATTAATTCTGGGTTTGATGAATCTCAGGAGGAAAAGAATGAACGTTCAACCCGATCTCGAATTTATAAAATATCTACAAAGCGCGGGAGGCGACACTCTTAAAAAGTGTTATCAATGCGCGACCTGTTCTGTTGTCTGCCCACTTTCAAAGGATGACAAGCCATTTCCGCGTAAGGAGATGATCTGGTCCCAATGGGGACTTAAAGATAATCTGGTAGCTGATGCCGACATTTTTCTTTGCCACCAATGCGGGGATTGTTCCGCATACTGTCCTCGTGGGGCAAAACCAGGCGATGTTCTCGGGGCGATCCGTGCCTATGCGTACACCTTCTATGGATGGCCGAGCGGGTTGGCTAAACTTGCGACCAGTGCCAAGAATCTGCCAGTGCTGATTGGTATTCCTGCAGCCATTATTTTTGTTATGTGGATGCTTTCCGGAGCAATGCATATTCCGACGAAAGAACATTTTGCCAGTCATGGCTATCAACAGTTTTTTGGTTCCTGGGACTTTAAATGGTATGCAAAGAACATCTTTTTCATCGTTTTGATCATGGTTCCGGCTGCCGGATTGGCTGTTTTGTCTGCATTCATGGGGGTAACCAAACTGTGGAAGGCTATGTCGTCTCAGGCTGGAATTATTCCAAGTTTTCGCCCATCGGCTGGACAATTCATTTCCAGTTTTCTGTGGCCATCAATTGTTGATATAATCAAGCACAACCGTTTTCGTGAGTGTAAGGTCAACATCGATCGGGTAAGAGGACACCTTCCTATCATGTTGGCATTTATCGGTCTTTTCATTACTACCTGCTGGTCTTTGCTAAAAAATGATGTGCTGGGGCTAATCTGGCCATCATTGCATGGGCCATTGCCGATTTATGATCCAATTAAAATAATGGCCAATGTTTCAGCAATTGCCCTGATCTTCGGCGCATACGTGCTTTGGACCAATCGTTCCAAATCTGAAAGCGAAGGGCTCAGCACTGGAACGTTTTACGATTGGTTTCTGATCTGGGAGATCATGGCGGTCGGAGTTACAGGGTTTGGTGCAGAGATTCTTCGTTGGCTGGGATTGCCAACAATCGGTTATGTGGTGTATTTCCTGCATCTGGTTTCGGTCATGATGTTGTTTCTCTATATGCCGTACACCAAATTTGCCCATATAGTGTACAGGACAACTGCCCTTGCCTTCGAAAGATATCGAGAGAGTGCGTTTGCAATGCAAAAATAGTCTATTAACTTGTTTTGAGGCAGAGTGGAAAAGCCGAAGCAATAGATTGTTTCGGCTTTTCTTTGTCTTTATGATCATCAACGATTATCAATAGCTCACTATGTATTTTTGAGATGAAAAGCAAAAACACTTCAAGCTGGTCTAAAAACGTATTGAAAAACGCGATCAGTCTGGGTATACTCCTCTGCTTTATGAGCTGGCGTAGCTCAACTGGCAGAGCAGCTGATTTGTAATCAGCAGGTTGCGGGTTCAAGTCCCATCGCCAGCTCCAATAATAAGTCTTTACAAAAGAGATTTGAAGAGATAATGAGAAGCTGCCTTTTTTCAGGCAGACCTCTTGGAGGGGTTCCCGAGTGGCTAAAGGGAACAGACTGTAAATCTGTCGGCAGCGCCTTCGGAGGTTCGAATCCTCCCCCCTCCACCATTTCTTTTTAAGTCTTGCAAATACTGGGCGGGAATAGCTCAATGGTAGAGCATCAGCCTTCCAAGCTGAGGGTTGCGGGTTCGAGTCTCGTTTCCCGCTCCATTTTTTGCTCTTTTTGTACAGGCGCCCACGTAGCTCAGATGGTAGAGCGCATCCTTGGTAAGGATGAGGTCACCGGTTCGATTCCGGTCGTGGGCTCCATCTAGACAATGAAAAAAAATAATTAAATATTCAACGGCCTGAGGAGACAAGGAACATGTCAAAGGAAAAATTTCAAAGGACAAAACCGCATGTCAATGTTGGAACGGTCGGTCATATTGATCATGGCAAGACTACTTTGACTGCAGCTATCACCCGGGTGTTGTCGACGAAGGGAATGGCGAAGTTCACGGATTTCAGCGAGATAGATAAGGCACCGGAGGAGAAGGAGCGTGGGATCACGATCGCGACGGCCCACGTTGAGTATGAGACGACGAAACGGCACTATGCGCATGTGGATTGTCCTGGCCATGCCGACTATATCAAGAACATGATCACCGGTGCGGCGCAGATGGACGGAGCGATTCTGGTGGTTGCGGCCACTGACGGTGCCATGCCCCAGACCCGTGAGCATATTCTCCTTGCCCGCCAGGTAGGTGTTCCGGCGATTGTTGTGTTCCTGAACAAGTGCGACATGGTTGACGACGAGGAACTGATCGAACTTGTCGAAATGGAACTGCGCGAGTTGCTTGACAAGTATGAATTTCCTGGAGACGATGTACCCTTTGTCAAGGGCTCGGCGTTGAAGGCGCTTGAGAATCCCGAGGACGAGGCTTCTGCGAAGTGTATCTGGGAGTTGATGGATGCGATCGACACCTACATTCCTGAGCCGGAGCGTGATGTTGCCAAACCTTTCCTGATGCCGATAGAGGATGTCTTCTCGATTTCCGGCCGGGGAACGGTTGCAACTGGAAGGATCGAGCGAGGGGTGATCAAGGTTGGCGAGGAAGTTGAGATTGTCGGTATCAAGCCGACGGTGAAGACGACGGTCACCGGTGTCGAAATGTTCCGTAAGCTACTTGATGAAGGGCGAGCCGGTGACAACATTGGCGCACTGCTTCGAGGGGTGAAACGTGATGAGATCGAGCGCGGTCAGGTCCTTGCTGCGCCGAAATCGATCACTCCGCACACGAAGTTCAAGGCTGAGTGCTATATTCTTGGCAAGGACGAGGGTGGGCGTCATACGCCGTTTTTCAATGGATATCGACCGCAGTTCTATTTTCGGACGACGGATGTTACAGGTGTCGTGACCTTGCCTGAAGGTGTGGAGATGGTCATGCCTGGTGACAATATATCGGTTGATGCCGAGTTGATCACCCCGATCGCAATGGATGCCGGTTTACGTTTTGCAATCCGCGAGGGTGGCCGGACGGTCGGTGCTGGCGTTATCAGTGAAATAATAGCCTAATTTCTTAAGCACAAGCTCTCCACCCTGCTTTCGCAAAAGAGCAGGGTGGTTTTTATTTAGGGACGAATATGCGAGACATCATTACGCTGGCATGTGGAACCTGCAAACGCAGGAATTACACTACGACCAAAAACAAGAAAAATACTCCAAATAAACTGGAATTCAAGAAGTTCTGTCCATTTTGCCGAGCACATTTACCGCACAAGGAAACGAAATAAGGTGATAGGCCAGTAGCTCGAATGGTAGAGCACCGGACTCCAAATCCGGGGGTTGGGGGTTCGAGTCCCTCCTGGCCTGCCAGTTGTAATTTATATTCTATTTGAAAGCTTGGTGAAAAGATAATGTCATCAAGCAAGTTTCGGTTCTCGCGATAACAGGCGCAGAAAGTATGACAATTAAGGCGAAAGATAAAAAGGCAGTTGCTGAGAGTGTCGATGCAATTTCTCCTTATTCACCAACCCAGATTAAGAAGTTCGTTCTGGAAGTGAAAGTTGAATTTGGAAAGATTGTTTGGCCTGACAAAAAAATGACACTAGGGCTAACCGGAGTAGTTGTTGTTATGGCAATGGTGCTATCTTTTTATCTAGGATCAATAGATCTCGTTATCGGTAAAATCGTAGGTAGTTTACTTCGATAAGATATGTAAATTTTGATGTTTTTAGATAACGTTTAGAGAACGTAACCGAGACAATGCCAGCATATAAAGCTTTTCTGAAATTATAATGGAAAAAAAATGGTATATACTTCAGGTTCATTCTGGATTTGAAGAAAAGGTGAAGGCAACACTTGAGGAAAGAATTCGCAAGGAAGGCCTTGATGAGTTTTTTGGCGGGTTTCTTATCCCTACTGAACAAGTCGTTGAAATGATAAAAGGATCCAGAAAAACTTCGTCAAGGAGGTTCTTCCCTGGATACATGCTTGTAAGTATGGTCCTTAATGACAGGACTTGGCATACCGTACATGAAAATATGCCCAGGGTTGTGGGGTTCGTAGGAGATGATATCAATCCGGTGCCTCTTTCTGATGAAGATGCTGCAAAAATAATCGGTCGGATTCAGGACGGCTCTGAAAGACCGAGGCCGAAGGTCATATTTGATATAGGTGAAGTTGTTCGAGTCATTGATGGTCCGTTCGCAAATTTTCAAGGGGTTGTGGACGAGGTTTTTCCGGAAAAAGGCCGTGTACGTGTTATGGTGTCGATTTTTGGGCGTGAGACTCCGGTTGAATTGGAATTCGTTCAAGTATCGAATTCATAAAAAGGGTAGTAGGAAGGTCAAAAAAGCATTTTGTCGCTATAATTTATACCTTCCGAATTGTACTACGATATTGAATTGTGAGAGGTTGAGATAAAATGGCAAAGAAAATTACTGCATATGTCAAATTACAGATTCCGGCGGGGAAGGCAAATCCTTCTCCACCAGTTGGTCCTGCCTTGGGACAACAAGGTGTCAATATTATGGAATTCTGTAAAGCGTTCAACGCAAAAACGCAGTCAATGGGAGATACCATTGTCCCAGTTGTGATTACTGTGTATCAAGATCGTTCATTCACTTTCATTACGAAGACCCCGCCGGCTTCTGTGTTGTTGAAGAAGGCTGCTGGTTTACAGAAAGGATCAAGCAATCCAAAGGTTGATCGAGTCGCTGAATTGAGCAGAGAAAAAATACGCGAAATCGCAGAGATGAAAATGCCAGACCTTAACGCCTACGATCTTCCGAGTGCCATGAAAATTATAGAAGGTACTGCACGGAGTGTAGGCATTACAATAGTCGATTAATATATTCAACTAAACTGCTGAACGAAGCTTTAGAATTGCTTCGTCAAAAGTAGGAGGCGATATGCCGAAACACGGAAAAAACCATAGAAACAAAATCGCAAACATAGACCGCACTATTCTCCATACCCTCGAAGATGGAATCAAAAGGGCATTGGCATCAAGCTACGCCAAATTTGATGAAACATTCGATATCGCAATGAAACTCGGCGTTGATCCCAGACACGCTGACCAGATGATTCGCTCCTCGGTGGTTTTGCCCCATGGTACCGGAAAGGTTACCAGGGTACTTGTCTTTGCAAAAGGACCAAAAGAAACGGAAGCACTTGAAGCTGGCGCTGATTTCGTAGGGGCTGATGATCTCGTTGCAAAAATTCAAGGAGGGTGGTTGGATTTCGACAAGACTGTAGCTACTCCGGATATGATGGGCACAGTTGGAAAGATTGGTCGTATTCTCGGACCTCGGAATCTGATGCCAAATGCCAAACTTGGTACTGTGACTTTTGATGTCGCTAATGTTGTCAAAGATATCAAGAGTGGGAAAGTTGACTTCAAGGTCGATAAAGCAGGAATAATTCATGCCGGTCTCGGGAAGGTCTCCTTTGGGGAAAAAAAATTATTTGATAATATTTTATCCCTTGTAGAGAAGATTATTCAGTTGAAACCGTCGACAAGCAAAGGGATATATCTTCGTTCTGTTACACTGTCTACGACAATGGGGCCAGGGGTCAAAATAGATCCGCTCAATGTCAGAAGTCTTGTTAAATAAAGTATAAAAATAATATTTTTATATTACATTGTAGTCAGGCTAACGTCGAAGACAGCGGGAACAATCGTTTAATCGCATAGGGTTTCATGCGTCCTGCCGAGACAAAGGTGAATAGAAACATTTAGCCCATATGTGAAATTGAATGCAATGGGTTTTATGCCTCTCTTGAACATTGTAACTGCTTCTTTGAAATCTTTTAAAATTCAACCAATCAGGAGGAGTACTTTGAATCGTGATGAAAAAACAGCAATAGTTGCGGAATTGAACGATTCTTTCAGCCGTGCTAAATTTGCGGTTGTTGCTGACTATTGTGGTTTGAAAGTTTCAGAATTGCAGCAGATACGCATCGATCTGAGAAACTGCGACTCTGAAATACGCGTTGCCAAGAATACTCTTTTAAAAAAAGCAGTTCAAAACACCGATAGTGTTTCGCTCAGTGCCGATTTTTCTGGAACAACTGCTGTTGTGATTGCCTACGGTGATCCTGTGATTCCCGCAAAAGTTGTCGCAAAATTTGCGGATGAACATGACAAGTTCAAAATTAGATCTGCTTCTTTTGAAGGTGGGAAACTTGGTGTTGCGGAATTGGTCGCCTTATCCAAACTGCCGACGAAAGATGTGTTGCTTGGACAACTGCTATCAGTGATGAACGCCGTGCCCACAGGTCTTGTACGTGTACTCTCAGGTGTCCCACGGACTTTCCTCTATGGACTGCAGGCGATAAAAGACCAAAAAGAACAGGTTGCAAGCTAATCGATCATGCCGTGACTGCATGAATATGATAGTGAAATTTACAATTCAAGCGAGGTATAATTAAATGGCCGTTACAAAAGAAGATGTAATTGATTTTATAGCAAACATGTCCGTTCTTGAACTCTCTGTTCTGATCAAGGAACTGGAAGACAAATTTGGTGTTTCTGCAGCTGCTCCGGTTGCAGTTGCTACTGCAGGTCCTGTTGTTGCAGAGGCTGCGGTTGAAGAAAAGACTGAATTTGATGTTATCTTGACATCTGCAGGTGACCAGAAGATCAAGGTCATTAAGGAGGTACGGGCTATCACTGGTCTGGGACTGAAGGAGGCAAAAGACTTGGTTGAAGGCGCTCCTCAGACAGTGAAAGAAGGCGTATCCAAGGATGAGGCTGCGGCAATCAAGAAACAGATTGAAGAAGCAGGTGGAGCTATCGAGATCAAGTAATTTATCCATTCATTGTCATCTTTTTGGATGACAACTTTTGGTAACTGACACGCTACGGGTTTGTACTCGTAGCGTGTCGCGTTTAGTAAAGCAAGAAAGGTAGTTTAAAATTAGTTATATTAAATCAAACAACTGAGGTGTGACTCTAATGCTGTTGTCTACCTTAGTCTACCGTTGAGAAAGGAAATACAATGCTTAAATTAAACTGTACTCTTTCAGTGCGGGAACAGCCATTGATTTTCCTTTCAACCTCGTATTTTTTCTGCATTGCACTATCTGCCTCTCAGATCTCCACGCTTAAGCTAGTTTAAGATCCAACTGAAAACATTTAGTTTCAAGATCTTACGGCAACCTCGAGGAAAACTATGGAACGAGTAAGAAAAAATTTTGCAACAGCGGATTGCATTATTGAACCACCACATTTGATTTCAATGCAGCGAATTTCCTATGAAAAGTTCCTGCAAATGGATCGTGAGCCAGATGATCGTGAAGATTATGGTTTGCAGGCAATTCTTAAGTCTATTTTTCCTATAAGAGATTTTAACGGGCAATGCTCTCTCGAGTTTGTGCGCTATAAATTTGGAGAACCAAAATACACCGTAGAAGAATGTCAGCAGCGAGGGATGAGTTATGAAATTCCCCTTAAAATCGTAGTTCGTTTGATTACATACGATGTAGATGAAGAAACCGGTGTCCAATCCATCCGTGACATCAAGGAACAAGAGGTTTTTCTCGGTTCATTGCCATTGATGACTGGCGATGGAGTTTTTGTTATCAATGGAACGGAAAGAGTCATCGTATCGCAGCTCCAGCGCTCACCCGGTCTATTTTATACCCATGACAACGGCAAGAGTCACGCCAGTGGCAAGCTTCTGTATTCGGCAAGGATCATACCAGTTAGAGGCTCATGGATCGATCTG
Organism: uncultured delta proteobacterium; assembly: GCA_963847035.1. GTDB lineage: Bacteria > Desulfobacterota > Desulfobulbia > Desulfobulbales > Desulfocapsaceae > Desulfoprunum. The sequence continues at coordinate 60,154 of CAWJYH010000005.1, forward strand.
GAGTTCGATATCAAGGATATACTGCATGTCCGAATTGACCGACGTCGAAAGTTTCCTGCGACTACGCTGCTCAAGGCGATAGGGTATTCCTCTGAAGAGTTGTTGCAGGAATTCTATCCGATCAACACCATAAAACGGAACGGGGACGATTTTTTCTGCAGTTTTGACGAAGAAACCGCAATTAATCAGAGGCTTGAATTTGATCTGGTCAATCCGGTTGATGGTGAGATTTTGTCAAAGAAAGGTCGGAAAGTTACTTCGAATCTATGTAAGAAAATAAAGTCCGCCGGCATTGAATACCTGAAGATCTCGAAGGAGGCGGTTGTTACGAGAATCCTTGCGAAAGGGATTTTTAATCCGATAACCGGTGAAGCTCTTACTCTCTGCAATACCGAAATTACCGACACCCTGCTCGATACTCTGAAGGATGCTGGTATTTCCGAATTTCAAACCCTGATGATTGATGGAGTTAAGTATTCTGACTCCTTCAGCAAGACTTTGGCCTCCGACAAGGTCGCCGGCACGGAGGAGGCTCTGCTGGAGATATACAGGCGTCTTCGACCGTCGAGTCCTCCGACCGTCGAAGTGGCTCAATCTTTCTTTGACAATTTGTTTTTCAATCAGGATCTGTATGACCTTTCTGAAGTCGGCCGCTACAAGATCAATGCCAAACTCGGTCTCGATATCGACATTTCCAACCGGGCCCTGACGCGAGAAGACATCATCTATTCAATCCGTCATCTCGTTCGGCTGAAGGATACGCAAGGGGGAGTCGATGATATCGATCATCTCGGTAACCGGAGGGTGCGTACGGTTGGCGAACTAGTTGAAAACCAGTACCGCATGGGTCTTGTCAGAATGGAACGTGCGATCAAGGAGAGGATGACTCTGCAAGATGTGGAAACCCTCATGCCGCATGATCTGGTCAATCCGAAACCCATATCCGCTGCAATCAAGGAGTTCTTCGGTACCAGTCAGCTGTCTCAGTTTATGGATCAGACCAATCCGTTGTCCGAGGTTACCCATAAGAGGCGTCTGAGTGCCCTTGGACCTGGAGGTCTCTCCAGGGAACGGGCAGGGTTTGAGGTTCGCGATGTTCATCCAACCCATTATGGACGAATCTGTCCCGTCGAGACCCCTGAGGGGCCTAACATCGGTTTGATCGTCTCCCTCGCGACCTATGCCCGGATAAATCCATACGGTTTTATCGAAACCCCGTACAGAAAGGTTGAAGAGAGGATCGTCCTCGACGAGGTAAAGTATCTGAGTGCCCTTCAGGAACAGAAGCATGTCATCGCCCCTGCTCTGGTCGAAATGGATGAGCAGAGAAGGATTACACCGGACAATCTCATCGTTCGCGAGGACGGTGAGGTTGTTACCTCAACGGCGGACAAGATCACCTATATGGACATTGCTCCGAATCAGCTGGTCAGTGTCGCCGCGTCCCTTATTCCTTTTCTGGAAAACGATGATGCCAACCGCGCCCTGATGGGGTCGAACATGCAACGACAGGCTGTACCGTTGATGGTGACGAAGGCGCCACTGGTCGGCACCGGTATGGAGCGATACGTTGCTAGAGATTCAGGCGCCTGTCTGCTCAGTGCTGGCGATGGAGTTGTCGAAGAGGCCGACTCCAACAGAATTGTTGTCCGCTATGACAAACCGGGCGTTGATGGTTACGATACCGGGGTTGCCGTATATCGTTTAGGCAAGTACAAAAAATCTAATCAGAACACCTGCTTCAATCAGACACCTCTGACTGTTCCCGGAACTCGGGTTACTCTGGGGACGGTATTGGCGGACGGCCCATCTTGTGATCAGGGCGAACTTGCCCTGGGCAAGAATGTGACAATCGCCTTCATGCCTTGGCGCGGATTCAACTTCGAGGATTCGATCCTCGTCAACGAGCGACTGCTCAAGGAAGACACCTTCACCTCGGTTCATATCGAGGTGTTTGAGACAATGGCTCGTGATACCAAACTTGGTAAGGAAGAGATTACCAGGGATATTCCCAATGTCAGTGAGGAGACGCTTCGAAACCTTGATGATTCCGGTATCGTCAGAATCGGTGCCGAGGTCAAGGCCGGTGACACCCTTGTCGGCAAGGTTACGCCGAAGGGGGAAACGGTTCTGTCTCCTGAGGAAAAGCTCTTAAGGGCGATCTTTGGTGAAAAAGCCCAGGATGTGAAAGATTCATCGTTGCGGGTTCCACCCGGGGTATCCGGAATTGTTATCGATGCCAAGGTGTTTTCCCGTAAAGGTGTCGACAAGGACGAGCGTTCGCTGATGATCGAGGATCTAGAGATTGACAAACTCAACCAGGACAAGATCGATGAGATACGGAGCCTGAAACGAGGCGTGTGCAGAGAAATTGGTAATATCATTGAAGGCCGTACCGCTAAAGCCGATATCGTTGGGATTGATGGACAAGTTGTCGTCAAACTGGGAAAAAAGATCTCGGCCGATATGGCATTGGAGATCGGCTTTCATAATCTGCGGGATATCGATTTTTCTGAAAAATCAAAGTACGAAGACCTGATTGATGCTGCTTTTTCCCGATATGAAAAACAGGCTCGTTTGATTTCTGATCGATATGAGGGGATTATCGATCGGATGCGGAAGGGGGACGATCTGCCTCCAGGTGTGGTCAAAATGGTGAAAGTCTATGTGGCTACGAAGCGAAAGCTGTCCGTTGGCGACAAGATGGCCGGACGGCATGGCAACAAAGGTGTTGTCTCCCGGTTACTGCCCGAGGAAGATATGCCCTTTTTTGCCGATGGTACTTCAGTTGACATCGTGCTCAATCCTCTTGGTGTCCCTTCTCGTATGAATGTCGGCCAGGTGCTTGAAGTTCACCTTGGATTTGCGGCTAAAAAACTGGGTGAACAACTGGCTGATTTGGCCAACGAACATGCAGCGGATGCGATCAAAAAGAAGTTGGCCCTGGTCTACAGTCCGGAAGAGTATGAGGTCATCGTATCTGAAAAGAATGATGAAGACCTGATTGCCTGGACCAGGGAACACCAGAATGGCCTGTTTATGGCGACTCCGGTCTTTGACGGAGCGGAGGAAGGACAGATCCGCCGACTGCTGGTTGAGGCAGGGGTCGATGAGGTCGGACAGAGCCAACTCTATGATGGTCTGACGGGGGAACCCTTTGCCAACAAGGTAACCGTTGGCGTCATGTATATGCTGAAACTCCATCATCTTGTCGACAACAAGATTCATGCCCGATCGACAGGCCCCTATTCACTGGTGACGCAGCAACCGTTGGGGGGCAAAGCCCAATTCGGTGGCCAACGCTTGGGCGAGATGGAAGTCTGGGCGATGGAAGCTTATGGTGCAGCCTATACCTTGAAGGAATTTCTCACGGCGAAATCAGACGATGTCGAGGGCCGGACTACCATGTACGAGCGGATAGTCAAAGGCAATAATTTCCTGACGACCGGTCTGCCGGAATCATTCCATGTTCTTGTCAAAGAGTTGCAGGGATTGTGTCTGAACATGGAACTGATTGAAGAATAGCGGCACAGCTTTTCGGAAGTCGTCCGACACCTGAGTCAATTTCGATATTGCCCGTTTAGGGGACAATCTCTTCAAGATCCGACGGCAGCTCCTGCTGTCGGATGAATCCTTTGTAAAGGGAGAGGTGATAGCGTGGAAGAGCTTTTTAATTTTTTTCAGAAACCAAAAGCCCCCGCACAGTTCAAGAAGGTGAAGATCTCGCTTGCTTCACCGGAGAAGATCATGGATTGGTCGCATGGCGAGGTCAAGAAGCCGGAGACCATCAACTACCGGACATTCAAACCTGAACGGGACGGGCTTTTCTGTGCCAAGATTTTTGGCCCGGTCAAGGACTTCGAATGCAACTGCGGCAAATACAAGCGCATGAAGCATCGCGGGGTTGTCTGTGAAAAATGTGGGGTCGAGGTCATCCAGTCGAAGGTCAGAAGGGAAAGGCTCGGCCATATCAAACTTGCCGCCCCGGTGGCCCACATCTGGTTTCTTAAAAGTCTGCCGAGCAAGATCGGTGCGGTTCTTGACATGACGCTCAAGCAGCTCGAAAAGATCCTGTATTTCGAGCAGTATGCCGTGGTCGAATCCGAGGTCGAGAGCCTGCCACAGGGCAAATTGCTCAGTGAGGATCAGTATCGGCAGATGCGGGAGGAATTTCCCGGCAAGTTTCGCGTCGGCATTGGCGCTGAAGCGATTCGGGACCTGCTCGCCAGTAAGGATCTGGTGGCGCTGTCGAAGGAACTGCGGGAGGAGATGGCGACTACCAATTCCCAGACCAAGCGGCAGAAGCTCGGCAAACGGTTGTTTGTCATCGAGTCGTTCTGCGATTCCGGCAACAAGCCGGAGTGGATGGTGCTGGAGGTCATTCCGGTTCTGCCACCCGACCTCCGTCCGCTGGTTCCCCTGGAGGGCGGCCGATTTGCCACCTCCGATCTCAATGACCTCTATCGTCGAGTGATCAACCGCAACAATCGACTCAAACGGCTTCTTGAGCTCGATGCTCCGGATATCATTATACGCAACGAGAAGCGGATGCTGCAGGAGGCCGTCGATGTTCTCTTTGATAACGGCCGCCGCGGCCGGGTTATCACCGGAGCTAACAAGCGGCCGTTGAAATCCCTCTCCGATATGCTGAAAGGCAAGCAGGGACGGTTCAGACAGAATCTGCTCGGCAAACGTGTCGATTATTCGGGACGGTCGGTCATTGTCGTCGGCCCCCATCTGCGGTTGCATCAGTGCGGAATTCCGAAAAAAATGGCCCTCGAGCTGTTCAAGCCCTTTATTTACAACAAACTTGAGCGCAAAGGGTTTGTCACGACGATCAAGAGTGCGCGAAAGATGGTCGAGAAAGGGGTCAAGGAGGTGTGGGATGTCCTGGATGAGGTGGTCACTGAATATCCGGTCATCCTCAACCGTGCCCCAACCCTTCACCGCCTCGGCATGCAGGCCTTTGAGGCGGTCCTGATCGAGGGCAAGGCCATCCAGCTGCACCCGTTGGTGTGCATGGCCTTCAATGCCGACTTCGATGGCGATCAGATGGCCGTCCATGTGCCGCTGTCAGTTGAGGCACAGGTCGAGGCCAGGGTCCTGATGATGTCGACCAACAACATTCTTTCTCCGGCGAATGGCGAACCGGTCATCATCCCGTCGCAGGATATCGTTCTCGGCCTCTATTACATGACCCGCGAGCGGATCAATGTAGTTGGTGAGGGCAAGATCTTCTCCAGCCCTGTCGAGGCGGTGATTGCCTATGACTATGAACAGGTGCATCTCCAGGCCAAGATAAAGGTCAGGATGAACGGTGAGATGATCGATACCACGATGGGGCGGATCATTCTCGGGCAGCTCCTGCCGTCCAGCGTTCCGTTTAAGGAGGTCAATCGGGTCCTGAGCAAGAAGGCTTTGGCCCAGCTCATTGATTTCACATATCGCAATGCCGGAACCAAGGACACCGTTATTGTCGCCGATCGTCTCAAGGATATCGGCTATGAGTATGCGACGAAGGCGGGGATATCGATCTGCATCAATGACATGAAGATTCCGCTGAGCAAGGAAGACTTTATCGAGAAGGCCGAAAAGGACGTGCTCGATGTGGAGCAACAGTACACCGATGGTCTTATCACCTCCGGTGAAAAGTATAACAAGGTTGTAGATATCTGGTCGAAGGTCACGGAAGATGTGGCCAACGAGATGATGAATGAAATCAAGGTCGAATACTTTCGTGACAAGGACAACAAACTCGTTGAATCTCCAAGTTTCAATTCGATCTTCATCATGGCTGACTCAGGTGCCCGTGGGTCGCGAGATCAGATCCGTCAGCTCGCAGGCATGCGCGGTCTGATGGCCAAGCCATCCGGTGCCATTATCGAGACTCCGATCAAGGCAAATTTCCGTGAAGGTCTTGGTGTTCTTGAATACTTCATTTCGACTCATGGTGCACGCAAGGGTCTCGCCGATACGGCACTCAAGACAGCCAACTCCGGGTACCTGACCAGGCGTCTTGTCGACGTAGCCCAGGAGTCGACCATCGTCGAGCGGGATTGCCAGACCCTGGATGGCATTGTCTCCGAACCGCTTCTTGATGGCGGGGAGATTATCGTTCCTCTCGGCGATCGCATCCTCGGGCGGGTTGCTTTGGAAGATGTCTGCGACCCCTATACGAATGAGGTTCTGGTCGAGGCTGGAAACGAGATCACCGAGGAAAAGGTGCGCCTGGTCGAGGAGGCTGGTATAGATCGGATCATGATCAGGTCGGTGCTCTCCTGCCGGTCGCGAAGGGGCGTCTGTGCCGCCTGCTACGGTCGTGATCTTGGTCGTGGTCATATGGTCAATATCGGTGAGGCGATCGGTGTCATCGCCGCCCAGTCGATCGGTGAACCCGGTACTCAGCTGACCATGCGTACTTTCCATATTGGCGGTACTGCTCGCCGTTCCGTTGAGCAGGCCGAGCTGAAGACACAGCGTGGGGGCAAGGTCGGCTTCAAAAATCTCCACTTTGTTGAGAATGCTGAAGGCGTGAAGATCGTCATGAACCGCAATGCCGAGATTTCGATCATGGATGAACTAGGGCGCGAGCGTGAACGGTTCAAGGTTAACTACGGTGCCCAGATAATCGTCGAAGAGAGTGCGGAGGTCGCTGCCGGAACCATACTCGCCGACTGGGATGCCTACACCATTCCGATCGTTGCCGAGGTTGGTGGAACGATCAAATACGGGGACATTTTCGAGGGCATCACGATGCAGGAAAAGGTGGATGTCGTCACCGGAAAATCGTCGATGGTCATCATCCATTCAGCTGGAAGTTCCCAGCTCAACCCCCGTATTTCAGTTAAGGGTGATAAGGGCAAAACTCTCAAACTTCCGGATTCCGAGGTCTACGCACGCTACAGCCTTCCTGTCGGATCGATCATATCTGTCAATGAGGGCGATGTGATCATGCCGGGAACGGTTGTTGGAAAAATTCCGCGTGAGACTTCAAAGACGAAGGATATTACCGGTGGTCTGCCTCGGGTTGCAGAGCTGTTCGAAGTCCGCAAGCCTAAGGAGCCGGCCATTATTTCGGAAATAGACGGTCGTGTGAGTTTCGGCAAGGAGTTGAAGGGGAAAAGAAGGGTTCTTATCACACCTGAATATGGTGAGCCCCAGGAATATCTCGTACCAAAGTCCAAGCATATCATTGTCCATGAGGGTGACTACGTGCAGGCTGGCGAACCTCTGATGGAGGGTACTGTTGTCCCCAACGACATCCTTCGGGTTCTCGGCGTTAAAGAACTTGCCAAATTTCTCGTTAATGAGATCCAGGAGGTTTACCGGTTGCAGGGCGTCAAAATCAATGACAAACATATCGAAGTTATCGTTCGTCAGATGCTGCGGAGGGTTCAGATCACCTCGGCTGGCGATTCCAGATTCATGATCGGAGAACAGGTGGAGTGGTGGAAATTTGAGGACGAACGTGATCGACTGATCGCCGTTGGTCAGATGCCTCCGGTTGCGGAACCGATGTTGTTAGGTGTGACGAAAGCCTCACTGTCTACCGAGAGTTTCATTTCCGCTGCCTCCTTCCAGGAAACGACGAAAGTTCTGACAAATGCGGCGATGGCTGGAAAGATTGACGAACTCGCTGGATTGAAAGAAAATGTCATCATGGGGCGGCTTATTTCCGCAGGAACCGGTCTGAAGGGTAATGGGATAGAGCAATAATTCCTTTTGGATCGTTATTTTTTCGTCTTGACACTTAACAGGAGTTAGAGTAATTATTTCTGCTTTCGTGCTGCAATTTGTCTACTGACCTGCATCCCGATAGCCGGACAAAGAGGAAAAAGAAAGGAAAACAGGAGCTGTAAACGCAATGCCGACAATTAATCAACTAGTAAGGCTGGGGAGGGAAAAGATTGTCAAAAAGACAAACACCCCTGCCTTGAAAGGATCTCCTCAGAAAAGAGGGGTCTGTGTACGTGTGTATACCACAACCCCGAAAAAACCGAACTCGGCTCTTCGTAAGGTTGCGAGGGTGAGGCTCACCAATGGTATTGAGGTGACATCCTATATTCCCGGTATCGGACATAACCTTCAGGAGCATTCGGTAGTCCTGATTCGTGGGGGCAGGGTCAAGGACCTTCCTGGTGTTCGCTATCATATTATTCGTGGCACCTTGGATACACTGGGTGTGGCTGCACGACGACAGGGTCGTTCGAAATATGGGGCAAAAAGGCCTTCTTGATGGCTGATTGCTGAAAAAGAGAGGTAGGAATGTCGCGTAGAAAGACAGCAGAGAGGCGGCCAATTGACGCCGATGAGCGTTTTGGCAGTGTGTTGGTGAGCAAATTTACCAACGGCCTGATGGAAAGAGGGAAAAAAAGCATTGCCCAGCGTATTTTTTATGATGCGATGGACATTGTCACCTCGAAGGTACAGGAAGCCGATGCCCTGACGGTATTCGAGGAGGCAATGGAAAAGGTTCGCCCCAAGGTTGAGGTGAAGTCTCGGCGTGTCGGTGGCGCCACGTATCAGGTCCCGATGGAGGTGCGTCAGACTCGTCGGAACGCTCTTGCGATACGATGGATCATCAATTATTCCAAATCGCGCTCCGGGAAATCGATGTCAGAAAAATTGGCGGCCGAGATTATCGATGCCTACAATAACCGCGGGGCGTCTGTCAAAAAACGTGATGATACGCATCGTATGGCTGAGGCTAACAAAGCCTTTGCCCATTATCGATGGTAGGGCTCTAACGTCAGACGAAGAGGGTCCGCGTCAACGGCGCAAGATGCTATTTTGAGGAACGTCGATGGCGACCCATAGCGAACAGCTGGCGAATACGCGCAATATCGGCATAATGGCCCATATTGACGCTGGAAAGACTACCACGACTGAGCGGATACTGTATTATACCGGCAAGTCGTACAAGATTGGTGAGGTTCATGAAGGCACAGCCGTCATGGACTGGATGGAACAGGAACAGGAGCGGGGAATCACCATAACCTCGGCAGCAACCACCTGTTTCTGGAAAGATAGAAAAATCAACATCATTGACACTCCAGGGCATGTCGACTTTACTGTCGAAGTGGAACGATGCCTGCGAGTACTGGACGGGGTAATAGCTGTTTTCTGTGCTGTGGGAGGGGTAGAGCCACAGTCGGAAACAGTGTGGAGGCAGGCCGACAGGTATCGAATACCGCGGATCGCCTTTATTAACAAGATGGATCGGATCGGTGCCGACTTCCATCGATGTGTGTCAATGATCGCGGACAGGCTCGGTGCTTGTCCCCTTCCCCTGCAGCTGCCAGTGGGAAAGGAAACCGAATTCGAAGGGGTCATCGACCTCATTGAAGAGAAGATGCTGCTTTTTACTGAGCAGTCTCTCGGGCAGGAAATCATAGAGAAGGAAATTCCTGCACCTTACATAGAAGAATTCACGGCCGCACGTATGGCACTCATCGAGAAGTTGGCCGACTTCGATGAGAGTGTCATGGAAAAATTTGTTGAAGATACATCGGTATCGAAATCAGAAATATACGCTGCTGTGAGAAAGGCGACGCTGGCGCTGCAGGTGGTGCCGGTCTTGTGCGGAAGTGCCTTTAAAAACAAAGGGGTACAACCGTTGCTTGACGGAATCATACAGTATCTGCCCTCGCCCTTGGACGTTCCTCCGGTAGCTGGACTTGACCAAGATGGTAACCCTGTTAGCAGGGAAACGGATGCAGGCGGAAAATTTTGCGGCCTTGTATTCAAGCTGATGAGCGATGCCTTCGTCGAGAATTTGGCTTTTATCAGACTGTATTCGGGATGTATCACAGTAGGTGATAAGTTATATAATTCCTGTAAAGGGAAGCAGGAAAAGATCGCCAAAATCCTGAAACTTCATGCCAATAAACGTGAAGAAATTCCCCAGTTGGCGGCAGGTGACATCGGGGCCATCGTCGGGCTGAAGTTTACGACGACAGGTGATACGTTATGCGAAAAAGGGGATTTCATCGTGCTGGAAAGCATGGATTTTCCCGAACCGGTAATCGGTGTTGCAATAGAGCCAAAAAGCAAGGCTGAAGAAAAAAAGCTTGAAGAAACGCTGAAGAAGATAGCACTGGAAGACCCGTCCTTTACCATCAGCGTCAATGGCGATACCGGCCAGACAATAATTTCCGGTATGGGCGAGTTGCATTTGGAAATAATTGTTGACCGGTTGGTAAACGACTTCAAAGTTTCTGCAAACATCGGCAAGCCGCAGGTAGCCTATAAAGAAAGTCTGACTGCCAAGGGAAAAGCGGAAGGGAAATTCGACCAACTGACTGGGGCGAAAGGACAGTACGGGCATGTCGTACTCGAGATCGAACCACTGGGGCGAGGGCAAGGATTCGAGTTCGTCAGCTTGGTTGATGATGCACAGATACCTTCAATTTTTCTCGCCGCCATACGGAAAAGCGTCGTAGACAGCCTCGATGCCGGGCCACTGCTCGGGTATCCTCTGACCGACGTCAAAATCAGCCTAGTTGGTGGATCGTATCACGATGACGAGTCGACGGACATGGCCTTCGGCATTTCGACTTCGATGGCGATGCGGCGAGCCGCTTTGGAAGCGAAGCCGGTCCTGCTTGAACCGGTAATGGATCTGGAGGTAGTAACTCCCGAAGAGTATGTGGGTGATGTGATCTCTGATCTGAACAGTAAGCGAGCAAAGATTATCGGGGTTGATGCCGCAAGTCATTATCAGATGTTGAAGGCCCATGTTCCGTTGTCCGAGATGTTCGGGTACTCGACGGCTTTGCGTTCAGCTACTCAGGGGCGTGCCAATTTTACAATGCAGTTTTTGGAATATAATGTTGTGCCTGCCGCAAAAGCAGAAGCGATAATTAAGAAAATCAGAGGAATATAGAATAAAAATATCGAGGGACAAACATGTCAAAGGAAAAATTTCAAAGGACAAAACCGCATGTCAATGTTGGAACGGTCGGTCATATTGATCATGGCAAGACTACTTTGACTGCAGCTATCACCCGGGTGTTGTCGACGAAGGGAATGGCGAAGTTCACGGATTTCAGCGAGATAGATAAGGCACCGGAGGAGAAGGAGCGTGGGATCACGATCGCGACGGCCCACGTTGAGTATGAGACGACGAAACGGCACTATGCGCATGTGGATTGTCCTGGCCATGCCGACTATATCAAGAACATGATCACCGGTGCGGCGCAGATGGACGGAGCGATTCTGGTGGTTGCGGCCACCGACGGTGCCATGCCCCAGACCCGTGAGCATATTCTCCTTGCCCGCCAGGTAGGTGTTCCGGCGATTGTTGTGTTCCTGAACAAGTGCGACATGGTTGACGACGAGGAACTGATCGAACTTGTCGAAATGGAACTGCGCGAGTTGCTTGACAAGTATGAATTTCCTGGAGACGATGTACCCTTTGTCAAGGGCTCGGCGTTGAAGGCGCTTGAGAATCCCGAGGACGAGGCTTCTGCGAAGTGTATCTGGGAGTTGATGGATGCGATCGACACCTACATTCCTGAGCCGGAGCGTGATGTTGCCAAACCTTTCCTGATGCCGATAGAGGATGTCTTCTCGATTTCCGGCCGGGGAACGGTTGCAACTGGAAGGATCGAGCGAGGGGTGATCAAGGTTGGCGAGGAAGTTGAGATTGTCGGTATCAAGCCGACGGTGAAGACGACGGTCACCGGTGTCGAAATGTTCCGTAAGCTACTTGATGAAGGGCGAGCCGGTGACAACATTGGCGCACTGCTTCGAGGGGTGAAACGTGATGAGATCGAGCGCGGTCAGGTCCTTGCTGCGCCGAAATCGATCACTCCGCACACGAAGTTCAAGGCTGAGTGCTATATTCTTGGCAAGGACGAGGGTGGGCGTCATACGCCGTTTTTCAATGGATATCGACCGCAGTTCTATTTTCGGACGACGGATGTTACAGGTGTCGTGACCTTGCCTGAAGGTGTGGAGATGGTCATGCCTGGTGACAATATATCGGTTGATGCCGAGTTGATCACCCCGATCGCAATGGATGCCGGTTTACGTTTTGCAATCCGCGAGGGTGGCCGGACGGTCGGTGCTGGCGTTATCAGTGAAATAATAGCCTAAATAGGGTGGATGATGATACCTACGGAAAAAATAAGGATACGCTTAAAGGCGTATGACCACAAACTTCTTGATCAGTCTACCTCAGAAATAGTAGAAACTGCGCGACGGACTGGATCTGCGGTTGCAGGACCTATTCCTTTGCCGACGTCTGTTAATAAGTTCTGTGTCTTACGGTCGCCCCATGTCGATAAAAAGTCGCGTGAGCAGTTCGAGATGAGAACTCACCGGAGGTTGCTGGATATTCTTGAGCCAACACAGCAAACCATTGACCTGCTGATGAAATTAGAGCTGTCCGCGGGTGTCGATGTCGAGATAAAGCTGCCGTAGTTGGCCGATAAAAAAGCAAAAGAAGAGTCGGGATATATTATGCCAAAGACTATAGGTATTTTAGGGAAAAAAATTGGAATGACCCGGATCTTTGACGAACTGGGAAATGTTGTGCCTGTAACGGTCATTGAGGCTGGTCCCTGCAAGGTACTGCAGGTTAAAAGTGAAAAGACGGACGGATATAATGCCATCCAGGTTGGATTCGTCGAGAAAAAGGCTTCCCGTGTCAACAAGCCGGCGGCTGGACATGCGACCAAGGCAGGTGCGGTCGGATTCTACCATATTCGTGAATTCAGGGTAGTTGATCCTGCCCAGTATATACTGGGGCAGGAAATCGCTCTCGATACCATCCTCCAGACAGGAATGAATGTCGATGTTCAAGGAACCAGCAAAGGACATGGATTCCAAGGTGTAATGAAGCGACATGGTTTCAAGGGCGGTGGAGCCGGACATGGATCAACATTCCATCGAGCTCCTGGCTCGATTGGTTGCAGTGCCTGGCCAAGTCGGGTCGTCAAGGGAAAGAAACTTCCTGGTCGGATGGGCAACAATACGGTCTTGAGGAAAAATGTTGTAGTTGTTGATGTGCGCTCCGAAGAAAACATTGTGTTATTGAAAGGACCGGTTCCGGGGGCTAAAAACGGCCTGTTGAAAATATTTTCAAAGTAAATGATGACGGAACTTGAAGGTTCGAGGAGATAAGAATGTCAACTGTAAATATAGTGAACACCAAAAATGAAAGGGTCGGCGAGATTGAATTAAATGAAAGTATTTTTAATCTCGAAGTGAAAGAATATCTTTTGCATGATGTTGTCCGAATGCAGCTTGCAGGACGTAGGGCCGGCACTGCGTGTACAAAAACCCGGGTTGAAGTTAGTGGCGGTGGGGCTAAACCTTGGAGGCAAAAAGGTACTGGCCGGGCCAGAGCTGGAAGTCGACGGTCTCCCTTGTGGAGAGGTGGAGGGGTTATCTTTGGCCCGAAACCGCGTGACTATAGTTTCAAGCTTAATAAAAAAGTAAAAAAACAAGCTCTTGCCATGGCCATGAGTGCCAGATTCCAAGAAGGTAATCTTGTCGTTCTTGATGATTTTTCGATGGATGTTATCAAAACCAAGGATTTCGTTGATGTGATGAAGGTTTTGAATATCGAGAACGGTCTAATCATTGCCGAAGGAGCTAGCGACAATCTCAACAAATCAGCACGCAATGTAAATGGATTCAAGGTATTGCCGAGTGAAGGGCTGAATGTCTACGATATATTGTTGCACAAGAAACTTGTCCTCGTGCAACCAGTAATAGAGGACCTTGAAAAGAGGTTGATAGCATGAAAAATATTTACGGCGTATTGATGGGCCCCAGGTTGACTGAAAAAGCAAATCAGTTACAGGAATCGAATGGGAAAATAGTTTTTAGAGTTCGACCTGAAGCTAATAAAATAGAGATCAAGAACGCAGTCGAAGAAATGTTTAAAGTCAAAGTAAAGAGCATAACGACTGCCAATATGCATGGAAAACGAAAGCGGGTTGGTAAATTCATAGGTAAAACGAAAGATTGGAAAAAGGCCTATGTTACCTTGTCGGAAGGAAAGATCAATTTTGCCGATGAACTGTAATTTTCGATATACAGTTTACGTGCATAGAAGTTCTTTTGAGATTCTATCAAATTATTGATGATGGAGCGATTGGGAAATCATGGCTATTAAAACATATAAACCTACGTCGGCCGGAAAAAGGCATCACGTTTCGACAATGAGTCCAGAACTGTCGCAATGTCGTCCTGAAAAGGCTCTTGTTGTAAGTTTGTCGAAGTCCGGTGGAAGAAATAATTATGGACGAGTTACTGCACGACATATAGGCGGCGGCCATAAACGCAAATACCGAATTATAGACTTCAAGAGAAATAAAATTGACATTGCCGCGAAGGTGATCTCAATTGAATATGATCCGAACAGGTCGGCAAATATAGCATTGCTGAGTTATCTAGATGGAGAAAAAACATACATTCTCTCTCCCGATGGAATTGCTGTAGGCGATCAGATCGTTGCCGGTGACAATGTAGACATTCAGCCCGGTAATTGTTTACCAATGGCAAACATTCCGCTTGGCACGATTATTCATAATATCGAAATGAAAATCGGAAAAGGGGCTCAGCTCGTTCGCAGTGCAGGATCTGCAGCGCAGCTTATGGCCAAGGAAGGACAGTATGTCCTCGTTCGGTTGCCATCAGGAGAGGTAAGGAAATTCAACCGGCTCTGCCGAGCATGCATTGGTCAGGTTGGAAATCGGGAGCACGAAAGTAAAAAACTTGGAAAAGCCGGTCGTGCCCGATGGGCCGGAAAGAGACCGCATGTTCGGGGTGTTGCCATGAATCCGGTAGATCACCCGATGGGCGGTGGCGAAGGCAAGAGTTCCGGAGGACGACATCCCTGTACTCCATGGGGGTATCCGACTAAGGGATACAAGACCAGGAAGAATACATCTTCTGATAAATTCATAGTCAAGAAGAGATCTTAATACGAAAGGAGTGAATAATGTCACGCTCAGTTAGAAAAGGACCTTTTATTGACGAGCATGTTATGAAAAAGGTCGAGCAGGCAATAGACAGCGGCTCTAGGAAGGTTATAAAAACCTGGTCGAGGCGATCAGATATTATTCCTGAAATGGTCGGCCTGACATTTGCAGTGCATAACGGGAAAAAGTTCATCCCGGTGTTTATATCTGAAAACATGGTAGGCCACAAATTAGGAGAGTTTTCTCCGACTCGAACCTATTATGGGCATTCTGCCGATAAGAAAGGTAAAAAATAAAAGATAATTTCGGTTCTCAGGCAGAACTCTTTAGGGGTAAATACTATGGAAGCAAAAGCCGTAGGAAAATATATTAGAATATCACCACAGAAAGCACGATTGGTAGCAGATGTGGTAAGGGGAATGGCAGTCGATAAGGCAATAACGACGCTTCGGTTCATGCCGAAAAAAGGTGCTGGGATATTGCGTAAAGTCATCGAATCAGCTGTAGCTAATGCCACTCAGAATGATCAAGTTGACGTGGACGATCTGTTCGTTAAGAAGATTCTGATTGACGGAGGACCATCCCTGAAGCGTATTACACCTAGGGCAATGGGAAGGGCTACCGGTATTATCAAGAGGTCAAGTCACATTACCGTCGTGCTGGGAGAAAATTGATCATCTCTGAAGAGATAAAATCAAAAAATTTTCAGCTAAGCAATTTGAATAATGAATAATCTGGAGGATTGTTTTGGGGCAGAAGGTTAATCCATTAGGACTGAGACTGAATATTACCCGGACATGGGATTCAATTTGGTATGCATCGAAAGATTATTCTGCTTACCTTATTGAAGATCAGAAGATTAAGAAATTTCTTAAGGAGAAGCTTCAGCATGCCGGGTTATCGAAGGTGATCATCGAAAGGACAGGGGATAAAGTCCGAACGAAATTATTTACCGCGAGACCTGGGATCGTTATAGGTAAGAAAGGGGCGGAGATCGAAATTCTAAAAAAGGATCTAGAAAAACTTGTACAACGCAAAGTCACCTTGGATATTCAGGAGGTACGTCGACCTGAAGCTGATGCACAACTTGTTGCTGAAAGCATCGCCTCCCAGTTGGTGCGCCGTGTTGCCTTCAGGCGTGCGATGAAGAAAGCGGTAAACTCAGCATTGCGTTTTGGTGTCCAAGGAATTAAGATCTCATGTTCCGGGCGCTTGGGCGGGGCTGAAATGTCGCGGTGCGAGTGGGTGAGAGAAGGTAGGGTGCCGCTTCACACCCTCAGGGCAGACGTGGATTATGCACTCGCCGAAGCAAACACAACGTACGGTATTATTGGCGTCAAAGTATGGATATTCAAAGGTGAAGTGCTTGGTGATAAGGACTTTGGCAACGTCCAGCAGTGACGATGCTGACAGTCTTCGGGTTAAGCAGTATTGACAGTGGAGTAGAGAATGTTAAGTCCTAAAAAGGTAAAACATAGGAAGGTCTTCAAAGGAAGAATGAAAGGGGTGGCCTTGCGAGGTTCATCGATTTCATTTGGTGAATTCGCCTTGAAAGCCTTGGATTGCGGCAAGATGACGGCTCAACAGATAGAGGCTGCTCGAATTGCAATCAACAGGAAGATAAAGCGCGGTGGTAAAGTTTGGATCAGGGTTTTTCCTGCAAAACCGATCACAAAAAAACCTGCCGAAACTCGGATGGGAAAGGGTAAAGGTAGTCCGGAATACTGGGTTGCTCCAATTCAGCCGGGGAAGATCCTTTATGAACTGGCCGGAGTTGATGAGGAGCTCGCTGTAAGGGCCTTGACTCTTGCGGGGAACAAATTACCGTTTGCCACCAAGGTCGTTGCCAAGAGGAACATATTATGAAAGCTGAAGAATTGAGAAAAATGTCCGAAGAGGAATTGGGGAAAAAGTTAGCTGATCTGCGAAAAGAGCTCGGAAATCTCTCCTTTCATCATCGTATACGTCCCTTGGAAGATACTTCAAGATTAAGAAAAATTAGAAAAGATATTGCAAGGATAAATACCGTCGTCAATCAGAAGGGCAATATAGCCTAACCACAAGTTAAAAATACCTGTGATTTCGGATTGTCCATGCACTAAATCATTTTGAAACGAATATACTATGAGTGAAAATACAAAATCGAAAAAAACTCGAACTGGTTCTGTTGTCAGCAACAGAATGGAAAAAAGCGTGGTCGTTCTGGTTGAACGAAAGGTACGCCATAAACTATACGGCAAGTATGTAAAAACGAGTGTGAAGTATCTTGCTGATGACCCTGAAAACCGCTGTAACATCGGCGATACAGTTCTAATAGAGGAATGTCGACCACTAAGCAAGAAGAAACGATGGCGTGTAAGAACGATACTTGAGCAGGCTGTGTAATACACTGTCTTCTAGTGTGAGCGAGGGGATATTAAGTTGCAGCTGAAGAAATACCTGGTGAAATTATGATACAAACAGAAACAGTCCTCAATGTGGCCGATAATTCAGGTGCTAAAAAAGTACTGTGTATTCGAGTTCTTGGCGGGACCAGGAAACGATATGCACGTATTGGTGATGTAATCGTCGTTACAGTCAAAGAGGCTATACCACATGCCAAGGTAAAGAAAGGCGATGTTATGAAGGCTGTAATTGTTCGCACAGTCAAAGAAATCAAACGTCCTGACGATACCTGGGTAAAATTTGACGAAAATGCAGCAGTTATTCTGGCATCATCTGGTGAACCGGTGGGTACGCGAATTTTTGGACCGGTGGCGAGAGAATTGAGAAATCAAGGATTCATGAAAATCATCTCCCTTGCTCCGGAAGTACTGTAACCGTCCACGCCCTACTTGGGTGAGATCCATTGACTGGAGAATATACGCAATGAGACAGGGTAGAACATACCTGAAAAAAAATGATCAGGTTGAGGTAATTGCTGGCAAGGATAAGGGAAGAGTAGGCAAGGTTTTGAAGGTGTTGCCTGATGAGGACAAGGCCGTAGTGGAAAGAGTTAATATGGTCAAAAGGCATACCAAGGCCAGAGAGATGAATCAGCAGGGTCAGATAGTAGAAAAAGAATCACCGATTCATGTGTCGAATTTGCAGTTGATCTGTCCAGAATGCACCAAGACCGGCCGTATCGGAAAAAAGATCCTTGATGATGGCGCCAAGATCCGCTTTTGCAAGAGCTGCGGTGAATCCATCGAAAAGAAAGCATAAAATCGTAAAGACACTAACACCAGGAGTTATTCATGGGTGCGTTGAAGGATTACTACAATAATGAGTGTGTACCTGCATTGAAACAGGAGTTTGGCTACACCAACCCAATGCAGATTCCAAAAATTGAGAAAGTAGTTCTCAATATGGGGTTGGGAGAAGCGGTGCAGAACCCGAAGATTATCGAGGGGGCGGTCGAAGAACTTACCAAGATTGCAGGTCAGCGTGCGGTGGTTACAAAGGCGAAGAAGTCTATTGCAACATTTAAACTCCGTGCAGGAATGCCGATCGGTTGCTGTGTTACGCTGCGTGGTGAAAAAATGTATAGCTTCATCAGTAAGCTGATCAATATCGCTCTGCCTCGAGTTCGCGACTTCAGAGGCCTGTCGCCAAAGTGGTTTGATGGCCGAGGAAATTACTCGATGGGTGTTAAAGAGCAGATTATTTTTCCAGAGATTGATTACGATAAGATTGACAAGCTCAAAGGTTTGAATATCACCTTTGTAACTACGGCAAAATCAGATGAGGAAGGACGTTTTCTGCTGAAGTCGATAGGGATGCCTTTCCGTAAGTAGTTTATATATTAATTAAAGATTATATTAGAAATATTCTGGAGGTCAGTTTGGCTAAAAAATCCATTATTGCAAAGGCCCAACGCAAACAGAAATTTGGGGTGCGGCAATATAACAGATGTCCATTGTGTGGTCGACCCCGTTCATTTATCCGGAAGTTCGGGATATGCAGAATCTGCTTTCGGAAATTGGCGTCAAGCGGAGAAATCACTGGTGTGACGAAGTCCAGCTGGTAGGAAGTGGTCTCCGGTTTTCAGTCGATAATTCAGAAAAATTGAAGGAGTGTTCGCTATGTCAATGAGCGATCCCCTGGCAGATATGCTGACCAGGGTACGTAATGCTACGATGGTGAAGTTTGACCATGTTGAAATGCCCAAATCAAATGTCAAAGTTGATATTGCCCGAGTGTTGAAAGAGGAAGGCTTCATTCGTGAATATCGTATTTTAGAGTCAGGTCCTCAGGGGACTTTGGCTCTAGATCTGAAATATGGTCCGAACAGGGAATCTGTTATTACGGGTATTAAACGTATCAGCAAACCCGGGCTGAGGCGATATGCCAAGGCGAAAGAAGTGCCGACCGTGTTGAACGGGCTTGGCATTTCCATCATCAGTACATCGAAAGGTATAATTACCGATAAAGCCGCGAGGAATTTGAACACTGGCGGAGAGATACTCTGTGAAGTGTGGTAATTTTCACGGAAAATGGAGGAATTGACGAATGTCTCGGATAGGGAAACAACCAATTACAGTACCTGTCGGTGTGAAGGTCGATATCAGCGGACAACTGGTTACGGTCACTGGGAAGAAGGGTAAACTGGTGAGAACTATTCAGCCGGAGGTTGAAGTTGTCTGTGAAGGAAATGTCATAAACATCAACAACAAATTTGAAGGGAAAACCGTCAATGCCTTCAGAGGATTGACTAGAAGTCTTGTCAACAACATGGTTGTTGGTGTTGAAGAAGGGTTTAAGAAAGTTCTGCTCATCGAAGGTGTTGGCTACAAAGCTAATGCCGTCGGCACAAATCTGACTCTGAATGTCGGTTATTCTAGTCCAGTCGAGTTTAACGTTCCGAGCGAGGTCACTGCAACGGTAGAAGGGAATAACAGGATTGTGTTAGAGTCGATCGACAAGGAATTGCTGGGACTGATTGCAGCGAAAATTAGACAGGTCAGAAAGCCGGAACCTTACAAGGGGAAGGGTATTCGCTATGAAGGCGAGCACATTGTCAGAAAAGTCGGCAAATCTGGTTCTAAGAAATAAGGTTGTCTGTTTTCAACCATTTACTTTTTGATGGAATATTATTATGGCGAAGACGAATTTAAAAATCACGGCCAGGGCAAAGAGGATCAGTCGGATCCGTAAAAAGATTGATGGAACGATTGAAAGACCTCGCCTGAGAGTCTTCAAAAGCAACAAGCATATATACGCGCAGATTATCAATGATGAGACTGGAAAGACATTAATTGCAATGTCGACAGTTGATAAAGGATACTCGCCTAGCGATGACGTGAAGGGGAAATCCGCGGCTGCAAAAATGGTAGGGTATGTGCTTGCAGAGCGTGCAAGGGCTGCAGGCATTGAAAAGGTTGTCTTTGATCGGGGTGGTTATATATATCACGGTCGCGTTAAATCCCTCTCCGAGGGGGCTCGAGAAGGTGGATTGATTTTTTAATGTTATTTTTACATATGGGGGTGTCCCTTGTCTGAGTTTAAGCGTTCCAAGAATGAAAGTTCCGAAGAACTGATAGAGAAAATTGTATTCATCAATCGAGTAGCCAAAGTTGTAAAGGGTGGACGTCGATTCAGCTTCAGTGCCATAGTCGTCGTTGGTGATGGCAAGGGAAAGGTCGGATACGGCTTGGGTAAGGCTAATCAGGTTCCTGAAGCCATTAGAAAGGGAGTTGAAAAAGCGAGAAAAGACATGTCCTTGGTATCATTGACAACATCTTCAATTCCCCATGAGATTGTTGGAACTTATGGTGCAGGTAAAGTGATGCTCAAACCTGCATCTGATGGTACAGGTCTGATTGCCGGTGGGCCAGTGCGGGCTGTTCTCGAGGCGGCAGGAGTTTCAAACATTCTGACCAAATGTCTCGGCTCACACAATCCTCATAACATGGTAAAAGCTACCCTTGATGGATTGCGTTCATTACGTTCTGTCAAGGCTATTGCCGATCTGCGCGGTAAAAGCGTCGAAGAGTTTCGGGCATAAGAAAACAAATGCTCTGCAGTACCCTGACGAGCTGTGTTGAATAGATATTTCTTCGAATTATTATTGATAAGGTAACAAAATGGCAGAGACAATAACTTTTACCATGGTAAAGAGCTGCATCGGCAGTACTGAAAAAATACGGGCTACCTTGGTTGGTTTAGGATTGACGAAACTTAATAAAAGAGTGACGAGAAAAAATACGCCTGAGTTGAGGGGAATGCTCGCGAAGGTCAATCATCTCGTTCGGATAGAAGAGGTGTAGGATGATCACGCTTTCTAATTTATCACCGCAGGAAGGGTCAACCAAACAAAAAAAACGTGTAGGTCGTGGACCAGGATCTGGTCACGGTAAAACAGCTGGTCGTGGACACAAAGGGTTCAAGGCCCGATCTGGTTCTGGGATTAAACCTGGCTTCGAAGGCGGTCAGATGCCATTGTATAGACGTCTGCCGAAACGGGGGTTCACCAACATTCACGCAAAGTTATGTGAAATCGTTTCGTTGAGTCAATTGGATAAATTTGATGCCGGTACCGAAATTGACATCGCCAAATTGGTAGAAGCGGGATTTGTATCAAAAGGAAGTTTGGTTAAGATCCTTGCAAATGGTGAAATCACAAAGGCTGTATCAGTCAAGGTTGACAAGGTTAGTGCTCAGGCGAAGGCTCAAATTGAAAATGCTGGAGGTAAAGTCCTCTTCGTAGAGGAATAAATGGTGCTGGGAAAAGATGACTTTGTCCTCGTCACTGATACTTTCGTAAAGTTGATACATACAAGTTTCTGAGTTTTTTTACAGGAAAGACGAATGAGTGGATTACAAAGGGCTGCCAATATTCCCGAATTACGGAAGAGGATTCTGTTTACCTTAATCATGCTTGCCGTTTACCGGGTTGGGGTGGAGATTCCTACCCCCGGGATTAATGGAGATGCCCTGGCAGCCTTTTTCGAAAAGAATGGTGGGACGCTTTTCGGGATGTTCAACATGTTTTCCGGCGGGGCCTTGGAAAATTTCTCCATATTCGCGCTGGGAATCATGCCCTATATCAGTGCATCGATCATTATTCAACTCTTGACCGTTGTTGTCCCTCAACTTGAGGCTTTAAAAAAAGAAGGCGAATCAGGACGGAGGAAAATTACGCAGTACACCCGTTACGGCACAGTTCTGTTAAGTATAGTACAAGGTATGTTTATAGCCGTAGGCCTTGAAGGCATGGCAGGGCCCGGAGGCGAGGCGATTGTCCTGCAGCCGGGGATTGAGTTTAAACTCATGACCATGCTCACACTGACTTCAGGGACCGCATTCATCATGTGGCTCGGGGAGCAGATGACTGAGAGGGGGATTGGTAACGGTATTTCATTGATCATTTTTGCCGGAATCGTTGCCCGTGGGCCTGCTGCAATAGTTAATTCAATCCAACTTATCAAGGCTGGAGAGATTACCGTCTTCTTTGTCCCATTTCTGCTTGCCTTTATGTTCATTATAATGGCGCTGGTAGTTTTTTTCGAAACTTCGCAGCGAAGGATCCCAATACAGTATGCCAAAAGAGTTGTTGGGAAAAAGGTTTATGGCGGGCAAAGCACACATTTGCCGTTGAAAATTAATGTCTCTGGTGTAATTCCTCCGATTTTTGCATCATCAATCATGATGTTCCCTGGAACGATTGGGCAGTTTGTTCAGGTTGATTGGGTCCAGAGAGCCTCGGCGATGATGAGCCCAGGACACCCGTTATACTATTTCCTTTATATTGTAATGATTGTGTTCTTCTGTTTTTTTTATACGGCGGTAACTTTCAAACCCGATGATGTCGCTGAGAATCTTAAAAAGAACGGGGGATTTGTACCTGGTATCAGGCCCGGCAAGAAGACTGCAGAATTCATAGACAGAATTCTGACGCGTATAACCGTGGTTGGAGCGATCTATCTGAGTACAATTTGTGTGCTTCCTACTGTTTTGATTTCAAAATTTAACATCCCATTTTATTTCGGCGGTACGGCTTTACTCATCATAGTCGGTGTTGCGATTGATACTATCGCGCAGATTGAATCTCATCTTGTCATGAGAAATTACGAAGGATTCATGAAACAAGGTCGAATTCGGGGTAGGAAGTAAGTACCTTTATGACAGATCATAACAATGGTAAGGTCATCGTTGTTAAGAGTCATGATGAAATCATGATTATGCTAGATGCGAATCAGATCGTAGCAGAGACGTTGACACTGGTACAAAAGATGGTTGCACCGGGAGTGACAACCTTAGAACTTGATAAGGTTGCTGAAGATTATTGTAAAAGTAAAAATGCGACACCAGCCTTCAAGGGGTATCGTGGTTTTCCAGGCAGTTTGTGTACGTCTATAAATGAAGAGGTAGTGCATGGCATCCCTTCACGAAAACGTAAGCTAAAGAAGGGTGACATCATCTCTTTGGATTTTGGCGTCAAGTACAAAGGTTATTTTGGTGATTCGGCAATTACAGTGCCTGTAGGCAAGATTGGCCAGGATGAGGAGAATCTCCTCCATGCGACCGAAGAGTCATTGGAGCGTGCAATCGAAAAAGCTGTCGTTGGGAACAGAGTTGCTGATATCTCAATAGCCGTTCAGGAATATGTCGAAAAGCGTGGCTTTTCCGTAGTCCGCCAGTTTGTTGGACATGGTATCGGTACATCCCTTCACGAAGGACCCGAGATTCCGAATTTTCTGCAAGGAGTACAATCACCGAGGTTGGTGCCTGGAATGGTTATGGCGATTGAGCCGATGGTCAACCTAGGTACTTCAAAGGTGAAGGTTCTTCGCGATGGATGGACGGTTGTAACGGCAGATGGCAGATCGTCTGCTCATTTTGAACATTCCGTGGCCGTCACTGAAGATGGTCCAGTAGTGTTGAGTCGCAGGAATGATTAGAATAAAAAATGCTTCTCTTTTGCAGAAAAATAGATTAATATCTCCTGTTTTCGAGAAAAAATTTATTTCCAGGAGAGTCCATGGCTAAAGAAGAGGCTATTGAGGTCGAAGGTACTATAATTGAGCCACTGCCGAATGCGATGTTTCGCGTCGAATTGGACAATGGTCATAAAGTTCTTGCTCATATTTCTGGAAAGATGCGCATGCATTTTATTAAGATCCTGCCGGGTGACAGGGTGACTATCGAGCTCTCTCCCTATGATCTTACGAGAGGCAGGGTCACGTTCAGGGCAAAAAATGCCAAAAAGAAAAAATAGAGAGTCTGAATGTTATGAAAGTACGTTCATCTGTTAAAAAAATCTGTAGTGACTGTAAAATATTCAAACGTAATGGAATAGTTCGTGTTTCCTGTAAGGTTAAGAAACATAAACAGAAACAGGGATAATCAGAAGTTGCATATAGTTTTCTTGCTTCTTTTAAGGAGATAGACATTGGCTCGGATAGCTGGAATTGACCTTCCAAAAAACAAACACATTGATCGTGCATTGACGTACATCCATGGTATTGGTTTAGCCTCTGCGAGGACTATTCTTGATAAAGTTGACCTTCCCTACTCGATGAACAGTGACGATCTGGATGCTGACGATGTGAACCGGATACGTAAGGTCATAGAAGACGAGTTTGTTGTCGAGGGTGACCTTCGTCGAGAAGTCTCGATGGACATAAAGCGTCTTACTGATCTTGGATGCTACAGAGGGCGAAGACACAGGGCTGGGTTGCCGTGTCGTGGACAAAGAACGAAAACTAATGCCAGGACCCGAAAAGGACCACGTCGCGGTGCTGCAGCTCGCCGAAAATAATAACAATCGGATGGTATAAAAAATGGCAGGAGCAAAACGTGCTGAGGCACGAGTGAAAAAAAAGGTAAAGAAAAATATCCCTGAGGGCGTAGTGTTCATATATTCTACGTTCAATAATACGATCGTAACAATATCAGATAAGCTAGGGAACGTCATATCCTGGTGCAGCGCTGGAGTGTTGGGATTTAAAGGGTCAAGAAAGAGCACTCCTTTTGCAGCCCAGAACGCCGTCGCAGATGCTGCAAAAAAAGCTTCTGATTATGGAATGCGAAAAGTCGAAGTGAAAGTGAAAGGTCCTGGTCCAGGAAGAGAAGCTGCATTACGAGCGCTTGTGAATACCGGATTTGAAGTCAGTCGTATCTATGACGTGACACCAGTCCCTCACAACGGTTGCAAACCTCCCAAGCGCCGACGTGTTTGATCGGGACTTTGTTTATACGTATTAATACATTAATGGAGGCCAAAATTGGCTAGAAATATAGGCCCAGCTTGCCGGATTTGTAGGCGTGAAAATTTAAAACTGTACCTTAAAGGTGATAGGTGCTACTCAGACAAGTGTGCCTTTGAGAGAAGAGCGTTTGGTCCAGGCCAGCATGGACAGTCAAAATTCAAGAAGCTTTCCGATTATGCCGTTCAGTTGCGTGAAAAACAAAAGGTAAAAAGCATGTATGGTATGGTGGAAGGTCAATTTCGCCTCACCTTTGAACGTGCAGAACGACAGAAAGGCGTTACCGGTGAAAACCTTCTGGTGCTGCTCGAAAGAAGACTGGATAGTGCAATTTTCAGACTCGGGATGGCATCATCAAGGAACCAGGCCAGGCAACTAGTCAGGCATAAGCATATTCTTGTTAACGGTAGGAAGGTTAACATTCCTTCATTTTTAGTTTCTGTTGGAGACGAAATAACTTTAAAGGAAAAAAGTAAAACGAACAGTCTGATTGTCGAAAATCTTGAGGCTGTCGCGAGGAGAGGAGTACCAAGTTGGCTCGAACTTGATAAAGAAACTGTCAAGGCCAAGGTCAAAGCTCTTCCAAACCGTGAAGAGCTGACACTGCCCATTCAGGAACATCTAATCGTCGAATTGTATTCTAAATAGCAAAGAGACAAGGGGTATTTTTCTAAATTGAAAAGTGTCCCCCTTTGAACTTTTTCTCCTCGACCACGAGAAACGTGAGTATTTCGTTTCTCGTGATTTTTTACTTTTTATTCTTCGGAAATACAGCGTAAGAAGGGAAATATATGACCCAGGCCACCGACGAAAAACTTCCATTCTACCGGAATTGGCATGAGCTGATAAAGCCTGAGAAGCTTGAAGTTGACAAGTCAAAACATACTGAAACGTATGGAAAATTTATATGTCAACCACTCGAGCGAGGATTTGCATCTACCATTGGTAACTCTTTGAGAAGAATCCTGCTCTCATCTATCCAGGGCGCGGCGATAACAACGGTAAAAATTGAAGGCGCTCTGCATGAGTTTACCTCCATGAAGGATGTCATGGAGGATGTTAGTGAGATAATACTGAATATCAAACAGATACGGATCAAGTTGAACACGCTAGAGTCGCTAAAGGTCTTTATCGACAAGAGCGGGCCTTGTAAAGTAGTTGCCGGGGATATTACCGGGTCGAGTGCTGTTGAAATTATGAACCCTGATCAGGTTATATGTACAGTAACAGGTGATACTACATTTCATGCTGAATTGACAGTTGAATGGGGGAAGGGGTATCAACCCGCTGAAAAACAGGAAAAGGAGAATCTGGCAGTTGGGCAGATTCCAATTGATGCTATATTTACTCCTGTAAGGAAGATCCAGTATGTTGTTTCTCAGGCAAGGGTTGGGCATCAGACAGATTACGATAAATTGACGCTTGAGATAGAAACTGACGGTAGTGTTCGTCCTGAGAACGCACTGGCCTATGCCGCAAAGATATTGAAAGATCAATTGACAATTTTTATCAACTTTGATGAAGACAAGGCAGAACCCGATATTAATGTCATTGCTGGTCCGCCGGTTCCGTTAAATCCTTATCTTGATAAACCGGTTGAGGACCTTGAACTTTCGGTAAGATCGGCAAATTGCCTTAAAAATGCGGAAATTAATTTTATCGGTGATCTCGCTCAGAAAACAGATCAGGAAATGCTTAAAACTAAGAATTTCGGTAGAAAGTCGCTTAATGAAATCAAAGCGTTACTTGCAGAAATGGATCTTACTCTCGGGATGAAGTTCGAGAGCTGGTCCCCACCTCCAGTACGTGAAAAGACAGAGGATCAGGGGCAATAAGCCTTCTGTTTCGGAATAGTACATTCAAATAGTCAATTACTCCTGGTTAAATCCTGGAAAGAAACCGAAGGAAAGAGATATGAGACATAATAACTCGGGAAGAAAACTTGGACGGACCAGTTCACATCGAGAGGCCATGTTGAGAAACATGGTTACCTCGTTGTTTGAGCATGAGCGCATCACGACAACGAAAGAAAAGGCCAAGGAATTACGTCCCATAGCTGAAAAGATGATTACCCTTGCCAAGCGAGGAGATCAACACGCACGGAGGCAGGCTCTAGGATTCATTCGGAGTAAAGGAGTTGTAGAGAAGCTCTTTACAACCATTCAATCCCAATTCGCCGATCGAGCTGGCGGATATACACGGATTCTGCTTACCGGAGTACGACAAGGGGACGCAGCGCAAATGGCGATTATCGAACTTGTTGGTTATCAGGAAAAAACTGAGAAGGTAGAGAAAGAAAATTAGTTTTTCATCACTTTCAGTGAGATAAGGCTGCCTGAAGACGATTTCAGTCAGCCTTTTTTTATTTGTTACCCCTACGTGGACTCATATGGCCGATTCGAAATTGTTTCCTGATGGAATGCAACCTCTTGGCGACAACCGTTTTTCATTTTCCTGCTTCCCCACTATTCAGTGCTTTACCAGATGTTGCAAGAATGTCGATATGATACTCTATCCATATGACATCATTCGGTTGAAAACCGTATTGCACATTAAGTCATCGATCTTTCTGCAGAACTATACCCGTGTAGTTGATGGTGATAATCCCTATTTTCCCACTGTCATGCTTCGGGTCAATGATGATCCTGACAGAGCATGTCCATTTCTGTCACCAGTAGGGTGTAGCGTGTACCATGATCGGCCTTCGGCGTGCCGTATGTATCCGCTTGAACGTGCAGTTGACAGGAGGCCTGACAAGCGAGGAGTCAAAGAATACTTCTTTCTGGTTAAACATCCTTATTGTATGGGGCATCGAGAGGAAAAGACCTACACAGTTCGGGAGTGGATTCGAGATCAGCGCCTGCACGATTATAATGTACTGAATGAGCTGTGGACGGAGATCGATACAATCTTTTCCGGTAATCCTTGGCAGGGTGAAGATCATGCCGGAATGAGACAGCAACTGGCGTTCATGGTCTGCTATGATATCGATCGCTTTCGCAACCTGGTTGAAGAAAAAAAAATAGTCGAGCAGTTCGTAGTCTCCAAGGAAGTTAGAAAAAATATTGGCACAAATGATGTTGAACTGATGAAATTCGGATTTGAATGGTTGAAATTTTTCCTTACAGGCAGATCGTCACTCATTAAGAGGTAGAATTCATTCTATATTAAACTCAAATTGAGGAGTTGCCATCAGACTCATAGTATGGTATAAAATAAGGTCGTTTTTTGGGTGGTTTTTAACCGTTTAATTTTTTCTTAACACACATCTTCGTAATAAGTACTGGTGTCATTGCAGCATGAGAAAGTTCTAGGTTGTCACTCTGCGGTGATCATGAGAAGATGGAGGCCAAACCAGGAAAATGGAGGAATAATGGCAAGTGCGACAGTAAGAGACATGCTGCAGGCAGGACTTCACTTCGGGCATCAGACCAGACGCTGGAATCCAAAGATGAAGCCGTA
The DNA here is from genome assembly GCA_963847035.1 of uncultured delta proteobacterium. GTDB lineage: Bacteria > Desulfobacterota > Desulfobulbia > Desulfobulbales > Desulfocapsaceae > Desulfoprunum. Next base: position 88,742 of record CAWJYH010000005.1, read on the forward strand.
TATTTATGGGCCACGAAACGGAATCTACATCATCAACCTTGATCTGACAAAAAAACTCTTTGATAAAGCTTGCAACTTTGTATCCCAGGAAGTGAAAAAAGGAGGAACGATTCTCTTTGTCGGTACCAAGCGCCAAGCTCAGTCGATTATCAGTGAAGAAGCGCAACGGTGCGGGATGTTTTATGTTGATCACCGTTGGCTCGGTGGAATGTTGACCAATTTCCAGACAATCAAACGTAGTATAGAGCGTCTGAAAGCAATCGAATCGATGCAGGCAGATGGGTCCATCAATAGATTTCCCAAAAAAGAGATTCTGCTCATGGAGAAAGAGCGGATCAAACTGGAACGTAACGTTGGCGGGATCAAAGACATGAGGAATCTGCCGAGCGTTATTTTCGTAATCGATCCTCGAAAAGAATCAATTGCCATTACAGAGGCAAAAAAACTGAGTATTCCGGTCGTTGCAGTCGCAGACACAAACTGCGATCCGGACGGAATCGATTATCTCATCCCCGGAAATGACGACGCCATACGGTCAATCAAGCTTGTCAGTTCGTATGTCGCTGAGGCGATCCTGCGCGGCCAGGCCGAGCGGGAAGGTGAGAATGCCTCAGAGGAGGCTATGGCGGTAGCCGTCAATGATAGTGGAGTTGACTTTATCGAAGAAAACGCCTCGGATGAACAGTGATCGACATTTCTCCTCAACGGGAGAACCGCTGAGGTTCTGATTTAGATAAAAAGGGGCGTCCTTCGACAGCCCCTTTTTATTGTCCGATAGAGAGGAATTCGCTACTCACACTTGATTCTGCAGTGATAAAAATCGAAAACGATAAGACGCAAATGCGTCGCTATTGAGGAGGTTTGCTATGAACATTACAAGCCAGATGGTCAAAGATCTGCGTGATAAGACCGCAGCAGGTATGATGGATTGCAAAAAAGCGCTGACAGAGACGAATGGAGATATGGAGAAGGCTGTAGACCTGCTCCGCCAGAAAGGACTTGCCGTGGCTGCTAAAAGGGCCGGGCGGGCGACGAGCGAGGGCGTCATTGAGACGTATATTCACGCTGGTGGAAAGCTTGGAGTCATGGTTGAGCTCGGTTGTGAGACCGATTTTGTCGCCAAGACTGATACCTTCCGAGAATTTGCCCGTGATGTTGCCATGCATATTGCGGCTACGAATCCGGTTTCGATTTCCCGAAATGAGGTTCCTGAATCCGTCTTGGTACGGGAAAAGGATATTTATATTCAGCAGGCTCTCGATACAGGCAAACCAGCCAATATTGCCGAGAAAATGGTAGCAGGCAAGATAGAAAAATTTCTGGCCGAAGTCTGCCTCCTCGAGCAGAAATATGTCAAGAATCAGGATCTCTCTATTCAGGATCTGCTCAATGAGGTTGTCGGCAAGATGGGGGAGAATATTTCGATCAAGCGTTTTGCCCGTTTTCAGGTAGGCGTCGAATAGTCTCCTCCCTCCGTCGTTTGATGACCATATCCTGAAGCATTCTCTGATGTTTCCCGGAGAAGATGCATAACAGCCAAGGAGTTCCTCATGCCGTTGCAGTATAAAAGGATTATGCTGAAGTTGAGCGGTGAAGCCTTGATGGGTGATGATGCTTTCGGCATCAATACCTCGGTCCTTGAATTCGTTGCGGCTGAAGTTAAAGAGATTGTCAGGATGGGGGTCGAGCCCGGACTTGTCATCGGCGCCGGCAACATCTTTCGAGGTGTTGCCGGCGCCAGCAAAGGCATGGACAGGACAACAGCCGACAATATGGGCATGCTTGCCACCGTCATGAACAGTCTGGCGATGCAGGACGCTCTTGAACGTATGGATGTCATCACCCGTGTCATGTCGGCAATCCCCATGCAGTCCGTCTGTGAACCGTATATCCGGAGAAGGGCTACCCGGCATCTTGAAAAAGGCAGGGTCGTCATTTTTGCAGCAGGTACTGGAAATCCTTATTTTACAACCGATTCCGCCGGTGTGCTGCGAGCCCTCGAGATCGATGCCGATATCATCATCAAGGCGACCAAGGTTGATGGGGTCTATGACAAGGATCCGGTACGCGAACCGGATGCGGTCAAATTTGACCATCTTACCTACTCAGAGGTGCTCGGAAGAGGCCTTACGGTCATGGATGCCGCTGGAATCGCGCTGGCGATGGACGACGATAAACCCATCATGGTTCTGAACATGAATGTCCCTGGAAATATTCGGAGGGCCGTTTGCGGCGAAATGGTGGGAACCTTGATCAGTTCACGAAAATCTCCGAAGATCCTGGGGGAATAGGAGGGTGATATGCACGAAGCAATTTTTGAAATGTCCGAGAAGATGGAAAAGAGTGTCGAGGCATTGAAGGCCGAGTTGTCCAAGGTTCGTACCGGACGCGCCTCTCTCGGGCTTCTCGATGGAATCACCGTAGCAGTCTATGGCAGTCATATGCCCTTGAATCAAGTCGGCTCTCTGACAATCCCGGAAAGCAGAACCATCGCTATCCAGCCATGGGATCCGCAGACGCTCCCGGCGATCGAAAAGGCGATCCTTAAATCGGATATCGGTCTCACCCCCGCAAGTGACGGCAAGGTCGTCCGGCTCAATATTCCACAATTGACTGAAGAGCGGCGCAAGGACATCGTCAAGCAGGTCAAGAAAGTTGCCGAGGAATACCGTGTGGCCGTGCGCAATATTCGGCGGGATACCCTCGATGTCCTGAAAAAGTTGAAGAAGGACAAGGAACTTTCCGAGGACGATCTTTTCAAACTGCAGGACGAGGCCCAGCACGAAACGGATAGCACCATCAAGAAGATCGATGAGGTTGCCGCCTCAAAAGAAAAGGAAGTAATGGAGGTCTGATTGTTCAGACGATTCCCGGTACCACTCCCTGGCGGGGTTTGAACATATCTATGCCCAAGGATTCAGCTGTCGATCTCAATCGGCTGCCCCGGCACGTTGCGATCATCATGGATGGCAACGGCAGGTGGGCGGAGAAGAGGCACGAACCTCGTCTGTACGGCCATAAGGCCGGGGCAGAGTCGGTCCGTGATATTGTCGAGGCAGCACGGGAACTCGGTATTGAGGTGTTGACCCTCTACGCTTTTTCGTCCGAAAACTGGAAACGACCGGTGCAGGAAGTTTCCGGATTGATGACGATTTTAAAGAAATTTCTTGTTTCTGAGCTATCGCGGATGCAGAAAAACGGCATACGCCTGTCATGCATCGGTGAGATGGAAAAACTCCCATCCGCGGTCAGAGAGACCCTGCTGGACTCCATTGCCACAACTTCCTCCAATACGGAGATGGTACTCAATCTGGCCTTGAGTTATGGGGCCAGGGACGAGATCACCAGGGCCGTTCGCCTGCTGGCCGAGGAATGTGCCGCCGGTCGGTTGCAGTCTTCCGACATCACTATCGAGCAGGTCAATTCCTATCTGTATACCGCTGACCTGCCCGATCCCGATCTATTGATCCGGACCGGAGGAGAGGCCAGGTTGTCGAATTTTCTGCTGTGGCAGCTTTCCTATGCCGAGATATATTTCACCGATGTGATGTGGCCCGATTTTCGGCGGGATATCTTCCTGAAGGCGATCGCCGATTTTCAGAAACGAGAAAGAAGGTATGGGCGCACAGGAGCACAACTCAAAAAGAGCCATTAATGAAACGAGTCGTTCCCGGAATCCTGATTGCTCTCTGCTGGTTTTTTCTCCTCTTCAAAGGTTCGATTGCCCTGTTCGTAGCGGTTATCGCCGTTGTTGCGGTCTGGGCCACCGATGAATACGTGCGGATGGCTGGCGGCCAGCGGTTTTCTCCCCTGCAGCGAATCCTGCTCGATGTCATCCTCCCCCTGCCTCTTTTCGCGACCATGATGACAGGGGACGTCGCCACCGGGGTGCTCTCCGGGCTGCTGCTCGCCTTCGGTCTCCTCACTCTTTTCACCTTCGCCACCTATGCAGATTTTGCCGACAGCTATGATCTTTTCTGTCGGATGGCCTTTGGAACGATATACCTCGGGGTGCTGAGCGCCTTTGTCCTCGGTCTGCGCCTCCTCCCTGAAGGCGGAAGCTGGCTCCTGGTGCTGACTGCCATCACAGCGGGATCGGATACCGGGGCGTATTACGTCGGTCGAGCTTATGGCAAGAGCAAGCTCTGCCCGTTCATCAGTCCCAACAAGACGCGGGAGGGAGCCGTCGGAGGATTTGCCTTGGCTGTCCCGGCAGCGGTCCTCTTCGCCGGGATCTTTCTGGTCGACCCTCCGTGGCTCATCATTACCATCGCGGCCTTCGTCCTCACCGGGGCCGGTATCGCCGGCGACCTCACCGAGTCGATCATCAAACGGGGTACCGGGGTCAAGGACTCCGGCCATTGCCTTGGCGGACATGGCGGAATTCTTGATCGTATAGATTCACTGCTGTTTTGTGCTCCGGTACTTTACTTCCTGCTGGCCGTCACCCAATGATGCGGCGCATATCCCTGCTGGGATCGACCGGTTCAATCGGTGTCAATGTTCTCGACATCGTTCGCCGTTTTCCCGATCGCTTCAAGATTGTCGGTCTCGCCGCCGGATGTAACGTCGAGGCCCTTGCCGCCCAGGTCGTAGAATTTTCTCCTGAATGCGTCTCCGTCTGCGATGAGTGGCACGCGAAACTACTCCACGACAGACTGCCGTCCGTCTGGCATAACCGCATTTTCTGGGGCGACGAGGGCAACCGGATCGTCGCTGCCCATGAAACGGCGGATATGACCGTCTCGGCGATTGTCGGTGCGGCCGGACTGAAACCGACTCTGGCGGCGATCGGGGCCGGAAAGGATGTCGGTCTGGCCAACAAGGAGACCCTGGTCATGGCCGGCAGGATCGTCATGGACGCGGTCGCGGCACGGGGGGTGCGGATGCTGCCGGTGGACTCCGAGCACAGTGCCATATTTCAGGCCCTTCAGGCCGGACGGCGAGAGGATGTGAGAAAAATCATCCTGACCGCATCCGGTGGACCGTTCCGAGGGAAAAAGCCTGAAGAATTGCAGCGGGTAACGATGGAGGATGCCCTCAACCACCCGAAATGGAAGATGGGACGGAAGATTTCCATCGATTCGGCGACATTGATGAACAAAGGACTTGAGGTCATCGAGGCGAAATGGCTGTTCGGTACGCCGGTCGACTCCATCGAGGTCCTGGTCCATCCCCAGTCAATCGTCCATTCCCTGGTGGAGTTCCGGGATGGATCCGTGATCGCCCAGCTCGGCATTCCCGACATGCGTATCCCGATAACCTACGCCCTGTCCTATCCTGAACGCCTGGATTTGCCCCTGCCGTCGTTGAATCTCGCCGAATGCGCCAGGTTGGATTTTTACCAGCCTGACCGCCGTTCCTTCCCGGCCCTTGATCTGGCCTTCGGCGCCCTCCGCTCCGGAGGCGTCCAGCCCGCGGTGCTCAACGCCGCAAATGAGGTTGCCGTCGAGGCATTTCTGCAGGGCCGTATTGATTTTACCTCTATCGTCGATATAGTATCTTCCACTATGGACCGGATGCCCGGTGGCAGTGAAGAAAATCTCGAAGACATCCTTGAGGCTGATGCCGAGGCTCGCCTCAGGGCATCCGCGCTTTCCGGTCTGGCCATACACCGCTGACCTTCCTCTTTCCTTGTTACTGCAGCCTTGAAATGATCCCACTGCAGGGGCCGAATATATATGAATACAATAGTTTCCTTTATCCTGGTTCTGGGTGTCCTGATCTTTGTGCATGAACTTGGCCACTTCATCTTCGCCAAACTCTTCGGGGTGAGGGTCCTCAAATTCTCCCTCGGTTTCGGCCCCAAACTCCTGGGGAAGGTGGTCGGCGGCACCGAATACGTTATTTCGGCGTTTCCCCTTGGCGGCTTTGTCAAGATGTTCGGCGAAAACCCCGACGAGCAGCAAATCGACGAGGCTGACCGGAAGGTGTCCTTCTCGCATAAGTCAGTTATGGCGAGATTCTGCATCGTTGTCGCCGGGCCGCTGTTTAACCTGTTGTTTGCCGTTGTGCTGTTCTTCGGCCTGTTCATCGTCATTGGCGTCCCGCAGCCGGTCGACACCACCCTGGTCGGGAAAGTCAACGCAGACTCACCGGCCTTTGCCGCCGGTCTCAAGGCCGGTGACGAAATCCTCAGTATCGACGGCAGGCCGACTCTCCATTGGGAAGACGTCCTCGAGGGGGTCAAGCGCAGCGAGGGGCGGCAGCTGACGATGGCCATCCGGCGGGGCCAGGAAGAGAAGACGCTGTCGGTCGTACCGCAACGGGACAGCGTCAAGAATGTCTTCGGCGAGGAGGTCGAGCAGCGGTACATGATCGGCATCGTCAAGGATGACAAGGTCGAGTACAATCGTGTCGGCCCGGTGCAGGCCTTTGTCGATGCCTGCCGCCAGACCTGGATGTACGTTTCGCTGACGGCCCTGGGATTCATCAAGATCATCCAACGGGTGGTGCCGGCGTCGGAACTCGGCGGGCCCATCCTTATCGCCCAGATCGCCGGCGAGCAGATGAAGGCCGGCTGGATCAATCTGGTCTATTTCATGGGGCTGCTCAGCGTCAACCTCGGCATCCTCAATCTCCTGCCGATTCCCGTGCTCGATGGCGGCCATCTGGTCTTCCTCTCCATCGAGGGGGTTCTGCGCCGGCCGGTGCATGAGCGGGCCCAGATCATCGCCCAGCAGGTCGGCATCGCCCTTCTCGGCGCCCTGATGATCTTTGTCTTCTACAACGATATCATCAGGATCCTGCAGTGAGCCAATTGGGTCGTCCGCTGATACTGGCCATCGAGACGGCCACGCCGTGCTGTTCGGTGGCGATCACCGAAGGCGGTGAGCAAGGCGGCCGGGTCCTCGCCGCCTTGACCCTGTGCGGCACCGTTACCCACTCACGGCGGCTACTGACCAGGATCGCTCAACTGCTCGATGAGACGGCCATCACCTGGACGAAGCTCGACGGGATTGCGGTGAGCATCGGCCCGGGCAGTTTCACCGGGCTGCGGATCGGCATGGCGACGGCGAAAGGACTGGCCTTCGCCGGCAACAGGCCGCTCCTTGGTGTCTCGACCCTCACCGGCCTGGCCTTGTCCTGCAGCACCGGCAAGAGGATCTGTGCGGTTCTCGATGCCCGCAAACAACAGGTGTATGCCGCCTTTTTTCGCCGCTTGCCCTCTGGGAAATCGGAGCAGATAACGGCAACGGTCGTTGTCGCCCCCGAACATTTGGCCGCGGCCATCGATGAGCCGGTCTTCATGGTGGGCGATGCCGTCGCCGTCTATGGAGAATATTGGCGCGAGATCCTCGGCGATCGCTACGAAGCGGCTCCCGCTCAGCTGCATCTGCCGTCGGCGGCGTCCCTCGGCCTGATTGCCGCCGACCAACTGCAGCGCGGCGATCTGCTTGATCCCGGATCGGCCGTCCCCCTGTATGTCCGGGCCTCCGAGGCGGAGCTCAACCTGGCGGCGACGGGATCCGGTTGTCTGCCGCAGCGCGCAACGATACAGCCATGATCAGACGACGGCAGACGCGAGAGATCGCCATCGGCGCGGTCAAAATCGGCAACGGTCACCCGGTGTCGGTCCAGTCGATGACCAATACCTATACGACCGATGTCGAGGCCACGGTGGCCCAGATTCACCGCCTTCAGGCCGCCGGCTGCGACCTGATCCGGGTGGCGGTGCCGGATATGGCGGCGGCGGCGGCGTTGCGCCCGATCCGTGAGGCCATCGCCATTCCGCTTATCGCCGACATCCATTTCGATTCCCGCCTGGCCGTGGCGGCGATGGAGCACGGCGCTCAGGGCATCCGCATCAATCCCGGCAACCTCGGCGGCAGCGATAAGCTTGCCCGGGTTGTGGCGGCGGCGAAACAGCATCATGTGCCGATCCGGGTCGGGGTCAACAGCGGTTCGATTGAAAAGGATCTGCTCAAGGTCCACGGCTATCCGACTGCGGACAACCCGAAGGCCCTGATCGCCAGCGCCCTCCGCAATGTCCGGATGATCGAGGATCTCGGCTATGACGTGCTGAAGATCTCCATCAAGTCCTCCGATGTGCTGACAACGATAAACGGCTATCAGCAGCTGTCGCAGGAGACCGATTATCCGTTGCATCTCGGGGTGACCGAGGCCGGTGGCCTGATCGCCGGCACCGTCAAATCGAGTGTGGCCCTCGGCATCCTGCTCAGCCAGGGGATCGGCGACACGTTCCGGGTGTCGTTGACCCGCGACCCGATCGAGGAAGTTCGGGTCGGCTTTGAACTGCTGCGGTCGCTGAAGATCCGGGAGCGCGGGCCGGAATTGATCTCCTGCCCGACCTGCGGCCGGACCCGGATCGATCTTTTCGGTCTGGCGGAAAAGGTCGAGCAGTATGTCCAGACGATGACCGTCCCCCTCAAGGTGGCGGTCATGGGATGCGTAGTCAACGGCCCAGGGGAGGCGCGCGAGGCCGATATCGGCGTCGCCGGCGGCCACGGGGTCGGCATTATCTTCAAAAAGGGCGAGATATTCAGGAAGGTTGCCGAACACGATCTGCTTCAGGTCTTCCTTGCCGAACTGAAAAAGATGGAAGATGAAGGGCAAAAAAGCTGAAAATCTGCTACATTCCTTTCGTCTCTTGACTCGTTGCCGGGCGGTCGGCAAGGACCGCGTAACAGAACTTTCACACTCTATCTGACTGCATATGCGCTATTCACAGCTGTTTTTGCCGACATTGAAGGAAACCCCGGCCGAGGCCGAAGTCGTCAGCCATCGCCTGATGCTGCGGGCAGGATTCATCCGCAAGCTCAGCGCCGGTGTCTATACCTATCTGCCCTATGGACTGGCGGCTCTGCGCCGCGTCGAGCAGATCGTCCGCGAGGAGATGAACCGCGCCGGCGCCCAGGAACTGCTGATGCCGATGGTGCAGCCTGCCGACCTGTGGAAGGAGACCGGCCGGTACGAAAAATATGGTCCGGAACTGCTGCGGTTTGTCGATCGGCACGAACGGGAATCCTGCCTGGGACCGACCCACGAGGAGGTCATCACCGATATCGTTCGTCGGGAACTCCATTCCTATCGTGACCTGCCGGTCAACTTCTATCAGATTCAGAGCAAGTTCAGGGATGAGATCCGGCCACGGTTCGGTCTGATGCGAGGGCGGGAGTTCGTCATGAAGGACGCCTACTCCTTCGATGTCAGCGACGAGCAGGCTGAGATCAGCTATATGAAGATGTACGAGGCCTACCGGCGCATCTTCACCCGCTGCGGCCTCAACTTCCGCGCCGTGCAGGCCGATTCGGGGGCGATAGGAGGAAATTTTTCCCACGAGTTCATGGTACTGGCTGAGACGGGCGAGGACACGATCGTTGTCTGTACGGCCTGTGAGTACGCCGCCAATATGGAAAAGGCCGAGGTCCGGATGCCGCGGGCCACGATCGAGGTGGAGGCCATGCTCGAGACCGTGATGGTCGAAACCCCCGGCAAGCGCAAGGTCGAATCGGTCTGTGAGTTTCTCGGTATCCCGCCGTCGCGGCTGATCAAGACGATGATCTACCTCGCCGACGGCCGGCCGGTAGCGGTGCTGGTCCGTGGCGATCGGGAGGTCGAGGAGGTCAAGCTCAAGAACCTGCTCCAGGTCGCCGATGTCGAACTGGCCGACGACAAGCAGGCATTTGACGCCACCGGCGTGCCGACCGGCTACATCGGTCCGGTCGGTCTTGCCATCCGGATCGTGGCCGATCAGGAAGTGGCCCGGATGCGCAATGCCGTGACCGGCGCCAACCAGAAGAATCATCACCTCAAAAACGTCAACCCCGGCCGGGATTTCCAGGCCGAGGCCTTCACCGATCTGCGCCAGATCACCACCGACGACCCCTGTCCCGTCTGCGGCGGGCGTCTGGAACTGACCGAGGGCATTGAGGTCGGTCATATCTTCAAACTGGGGACCTCGTATTCCGAGAAGATGCAGGCGATGTTTCAGGACAGTGACGGTACCGAAAAACCGTTTGTCATGGGTTGTTACGGCATCGGCGTCAGCCGTGTTGTCGCCGCTGCGATCGAACAGAACCACGACGCCAACGGCATCATCTTCCCGGTGCCGCTGGCGCCGTTCAAGGCGATCATCCTCGATCTCGATCCCCGGGACGAAAGAATTGATGCCGCGGCTCAGGATCTGTACAGAGGGGCTGGTTGCACAAGGGATCGACGTGCTGCTCGACGACCGGGATGAGCGGCCCGGCGCCAAATTCAAGGATGCCGATCTTCTCGGCATCCCCTATCGGATCACCGTCGGCAAGAAATATCTGCAGGACGGGATCGTCGAGCTGCGCGAGCGGAAGGGCGGAGAGGTCGAAGAACTGTCTCCCGGGCAACTGCTGATGGTGCTTCCGCCCAGAATTATCGAAGCGATCAACCGATAACCTCCAAAATGGCCGTTTCCATGCCAGGGGCAATGATCAATCCCCAGGGTCTCAAGATCCTGACCGCCAACTATCTTCAGGACGCCGATCTGTCATTGATCGATCAGGCCTGGGATGTCGTGGTCAAGGTCCATGGCGGCAAGCAGCATTTCTCAGGCGAACCGTACCTGACGCACGCCCTCGATGTCGCATCGATGCTGGCCTCCATGCACCTGGATCTCGATACGATCCTGGCGGGACTGCTGCACGGGGTGTTGAAGGAAGGAATGATTGTCGAGGAACTGGAAGAGAAATTCGGTCACGATGTCGCCGCCATCGTCAACGGCTCGACCCGTATCACCGAGGTCCAGTATGACAGCAAGCTGGCGAGCCAGGCCGAGAACGTCCGCAAACTGCTCTTCGCCATTGCCGCCGACATCCGGGTCCTTCTGGTGAAACTGGTCGATCGTCTCCAGGACATGTTTCTGCTCGATTCCGTCGATCGGGAAACCCAGATAGATACGGCCCGGGAGACGATGGATCTGTACGCTCCTCTGGCCAGTCGCATCGGTATCGACTGGATGAAGAGGGAGTTGGAGGATCTCTCCTTCAAGTACCTGCATCCGCAGGAGTATGCCGACCTTGCCGGGAGACTCGAGAACTCCCTGGACGAGCGGCAACGGTATGTTGACGAGGTCATCGGCATCCTCCACGATAAACTGGCCGAGAGCGAAATCACGGCGGTCAGGATCATCGGCAGACCGAAGCACCTCTATTCGATCTACAAGAAGCTGGTGGTCCAGAACATTCCGCTGGAAAGGGTCTACGACAAGGTGGCCTTCCGTATCATCGTCGAGACGGTCAGCCAGTGCTATGAGGCCTTGGGGGTCATTCATGCCAATTGGGCGCCGGTGCCGGGGAGGATCAAGGATTTCATCTCCTCGCCCAAGGCCAACAACTACCAGTCGATGCACACTACGGTTGTCGGGCCGAGCGGTCATTTCATCGAGATCCAGATCCGTACCGAAGAGATGGACCGGGTGGCCCAGGAGGGGGTTGCCGCCCATTGGGCCTACAAGGAAGGGCAGAAGGTCAGCAGCAGCGATGCCCGACTGTTCCGTGAACTGAAGAAGCTGGTCACGTCTCTGCATGAGGTCGAAGATCCGCGCGAATTCCTCGACAGCGTCAGGGGGGAGCTGTACGAGCCTGATATTTTCGCCCTCACCCCCGGCGGTCAGGTCAAGGAGCTGTCGATCGGCAGCTGCCCCATCGATTTCGCCTACGCCGTCCATACCGAGGTCGGCGATCACTGTGTCGGCGCCAAGGTCAACGGGCGCCTGGTCCCGCTCAAGCATCATCTGCAGACGGGCGATATCGTCGAGATCATCACATCGCCGAACCAACGGCCGCGCCGCGGCTGGCTCGACTTCGTCAAGACCAGCAGGGCCAGATCGCGGATCCGCAACTGGCTGCGCAAGGAGGAGAAGGAAAAGGCACTCAAACTCGGCCGCGAAATCTGCGAGCGGGAGTTGCGCAACAACAACACGACCTTCCGCAAGATCGTCAAAAGCGGGCATATCCGACTTCTGTTGAAGTCGCTGCACTGCAATACGCTCGATGATATGCTGATCAAGGTCGGTAGCGGCGCCATCACCGTCGGCACGCTGGTGAAGGCCCTGCAGCCGCCGGAACTCCAGCAGGAGAAGGAAAAGACGGCGGCCGAACTGCCGCCGGCGGTGCTGGCGGCCCAGATGGTCAGCCAGCAGTCATCGGACAAGGGGCCGGGAAAACCGGGGATCAGCATCGACGGCATCGACGGCATGCTGGTCAAGATCAGCCAGTGCTGCAGCCCGGTGCCGGGAGATCCGATCGTCGGTTTCATCACGACAGGGCGGGGAGTCTCGGTCCATAAGGCCGATTGCGGCAATCTCCTGAGCACCGATCCGTTGCGGTGGATCAAGGTCTCCTGGGACGGCATCGAGGACAAACATTACAAGGTCGGTATCCATATCAGTGCCGAAAACACCCGCGGGATCTTCGCTGCAGTCAGCTCGGCGATCAGCGCCGACAACGCCAACATCCTGGAGGTGGCGGCCCATGTGACCCCGACCGACATCGCCGATCTGACCATATCCATAGAGGTCGCCAACCTCGATCACCTCCACTCGCTGATGCAGCATCTGCGGCAGATGGAGCATGTGATTACCGTGCGGAGGCTCTAGGCGGGAGGTGACGGTCTGTCAAGTCTGCGGCAACGAGATTGAGCGGGGCAGTCCGGCCTGCAGATTCTGCGGCAGCAGGCAGGAAGGGGAATCACAACCGGGCAGGGTACCGTTTCTGAAAAAGGCCGTCAATCTGAAGCGCGGTCGCCCTATTGTCGAGATCGCCCTCGGTCGATTGGCGGTGGAGATCGAAAATGCCAGGAATGAGGGGGTCACCGTCCTTGTCCTGGTCCACGGATACGGGTCGAGCGGCAAGGGAGGCATCATCCGCGAGGAATGCCGGAAACTTCTGGAGCATATGCGCCGTCACAAGGAGATCAATGATTTTGTCCCCGGCGATGGCGGCATCAAATCGGGACCAGTGAAGGCGCTGTTCCGCCGCTACCCCCACCTTCGCCATGATCGCGAACTTGCAGCCCCCAATCCCGGCATCACTACGGTGGTCCTGTAGCCACTCCAGTTCCGCCTTTGTCTTTATCGACAGGATGGACCTGGTGAGAGAATATTTAGGGCGGAAGTATTGACAGATGTATTTTTACTGTAAATACAGTATAGGGAGGAATTCGTTGGTGGATGATGGTTTCGCCGGATATTTTGCCGGAAAACCGTTGTTGAAGGGGAGCAAAAAGAGAGGCGCCGGGCGCGACGCCTGCATATCCGTCAGAGGACAAAAGGAGTGAGGAATGAAGAGAATCATACTACTGATCGCGGTCAGTCTGCTGTGTGGTGGCCCGATGGCCGTTGTCGCCGCCGAGCAGGCTAAAGAAGCAGGGAAGCTATCGACATTTCAGGAAAAATTGAGCTACAGCATGGGTCTGGATGTTGGCACCTATTTCAAGGGCATGGGTGACGATATCACCATCGATACCCTGATGAAGGGAATTCAGGATGCCTATGGCGGTTCGAAGAAGCTTCTGACCGAGGAGGAGATCGCCGCAGTGCAGAAGGAGTATGCTGAGAAGATGCAGGCTCGTCAGGCGCAGAAGATGAAAGAACTGCAGGAAAAGAACAAGAAGGCGGGACTTGCCTTTCTGGAAGAGAACAAGAAGAAAAAGGGGGTTGCCGTTACCGCAAGCGGTCTGCAGTACGAGGTCCTGAAGCAGGGCGACGGCCCCAAGCCGAAGGCGACCGACACCGTCAAGGTTGATTATGTCGGCACCCTGGTTGACGGCAAGGAGTTCGACAATTCGATCAAGCGGGGAGAGCCGGCCGTGTTTTCGGTGGGCCAGGTCATCCCCGGCTGGAGCGAGGCCCTGCAGTTGATGAACGTCGGGTCGAAATACAAGATAGTCATCCCCGCCAACCTGGCGTATGGCGATAACGGCGCCCCTCCGGTCATCGAACCTGGGGCGGTCCTGGTCTTCGAGGTTGATCTGCGCTCCATCGAACAGCCGGCAGCCAAGAAATAACCCTCTGCTGCACACGGTACCAAAAAAGGCCTGCGGGATATTCCTTCCTGCAGGCCTTTTTTGTTGAACAGCGACAATGACCCGGTTTTCAGCGAGGGTGTTCGCCGATGAGGGCGAGTGATCCCTTCAGTCCTTCGAGAAGGACAAAGCGGCCGAGCGGCACCAGGTTGCAGGGGAAGGAGCGGATAAACAGGGGATTGGAGCAGAGACCGCCGGAAAGATAGAGCCGGTCGGGTTTGCCGGCGAAATTGTAGGCATTGAGGGCAATCCCTTTGACGAACCTGGCCACCGCCTCGGATTCGCTCTGGCCGTTGATGACCGCATCGAAGATGTGGCTCATCCCAAGGACGCCGCAGGTCACCGAGAACGACACGGCCGGTACGGCGAGTGAGGAGAAGTCGAGGTCATAGTACTTCTCGAGCAGTTCGATGGTAAAGCCCATCGAGGCGCCGCACTCGGCGTTCCATCCCATGTCCTTGACCTGTCCGTGCTCGTAGCGGACGAACTTGATGTCCCGGCTACCGCAATCGAGCAGAGTATAACAGTCTTCGCGGATCAGCCGTTCGCCGCCGCGGGCCAGAGCGGTCAGTTCGTTGACGTAATAGTCGGCATACTTTCTGCCGTTATGGCCGGTGGCAATGTCCACCCGCCGATCACGATTGAAGTCCCGGGTGGGGATGACCCGTGGACCGATCCCCTCCTGCGCGGTGTCGAGGAGCTTGATGTAGGAAGTGCCGAAATCAGCGAGGAGCACAGCGGACCCCCGAAAGTTCGAGAAATGCCTGGATCTTGGATTTGGCGCTGTTGCCGACGGTCACGTCGCAGTCGAGGTACAGCCCGCGGGGATGCCGTCTCGCCAGATGCTGGGCCAGTGCCGTTTTGGCACAGAAGGATTGGGCGAAGAACACGGTCGGCACTTCGGGGTTGTAATGCTCCTCCAGTTCCTTGTTGTCAGGGGTCTTGTTTTCCATGCAGCGGGCCCAGCCGTAGATATGGGTGGTGTCCGGAAAGAGGGCCAGCAGGGAAAAATCCCGTGGCGGTACTCCCCAGAAGCCGGCGGCGGGAAGACAGGGAGGGAGATCGACAGCCGGATTCGTTTTCCGTACCGCCGCGGTGATGGCCGACATCTTGTCGATGAGCGGCATCCTCGTCCGGCACAGGGGGGTGCCGAAATCGACGCTGTCCCGGTTCCTGGTCGGGATGACGGTTGTGCCGGGCAGAAGATCGGCCAGGATGGTGGCGGTATGGAGGGCGCTGTCGCACTTGCCGGGACCGACATCGATGTAGATCCGGTCCAGTTCGAGGGCCATGGCATTGATCACCACGGTCCGCAGGATAGCGCAGTACACCCGGGGCAGATGCGGTGACGCCGCGTCGATATCCTTTCTGATGATGGGTTCGTCGAGATCGAAGACCTGGGCGCCGCTCTCCTCGAGCATGCCGATGATCGCCAGGGGAGGAATACCGACGATCCCGACCCGCATGGTGTCGTTGATGACCTTCTTCATCACTGGTCCTGCATTCTCAGGAGATAGATGCCGATGCCGGCGAAGATCAGATGGATGATGGCGGCGGCGAACAGCGGTGGGATATAGGCCGCCCTCGCCAGGGACTGGAGGGCGCCCCATGCCCCCCAGGCGAAGAAGGCGAGGCCGCAGCTGGCGGGGATGGCGATGGAGAGGTCGCGCCCCCATTTCTGGTAAGAAATGAGCAGGATCGGGAGTCCCAGCAGGAGCAGCGGGAAGCCGAGAAAAATATAGGAGATCCGGCTCAGGAATTCCGCCCAGGCACGGTGTTTTTCATGGTCGGTTTCCTTTTTGAAAATGTCGAGGAAGAGCCCGGTCAGGGACAACTCGGCCGATTGGTACTCGGGGACGAGAAAGTTTTCGGGATGTTCCGGCAGCTTGGTCTGCCAGTACTCGAAATTCCTGACCTGGTAGGTCGCACCTTCATTGGCCACCTGGATCTGGCCTTCCTTCAGCACCCATTCGCCCCGTTGCTCATTCCAATCCGCCCAATCGGCGCTGATCAGGGTCCGGATATTGTAGTTTTCGTCCCAGCGGGAATAGGAAAAGTTCTTGAAGACATACGTGCCGGTGTGCGGCCATTCGAAGGAGTAGAAACCTTCGCTGCCCTTGTAATAAAACCGGCCGTTCCGGTGGATGCCGAGGGGCACCTTGCCCTTGACCTGTTCGTACCAGATGTTGTTGGTCGCCGAGATGGTTTTGGGCAACAGGAACTGGGCCGCGGCAAGGAAGAGCAGGGTAAGGCAGAAACCGCCGATGAGCAGGGGCTTGACGATCAGTTTGAGGGGGATGCCGCCGGCTTTCATGGCGTTCAATTCCCGGGTGTGATTGAGGATACCGAGAGTGATGACGCCGGAGAGGAGAACGAGGATCGGCCCGATCTGGTCGATGATGAAGGGGATATTGAGGAGAAAAAATTGCATCGCCAGCACAAAGGATTTTCCGGCCCTGGAGAAGTTATCGATTTTCTCGAAAAAATCGATCAGCAGGTAGATGGCGACAAAGGCGACATTGACAGTGAAAAAATATTTAATGAATTGAGCAAGAAGGTAGCGGTCGAGCAATTTCAAGGCGGTATGGCTCCGTTAAGGGTAATGGCGGTGCTGGGACTGTTTCCGGTGCAGGGAGTGTAGGGGGGAAGGCGAAACTGCGTGACACCCTTTCGGTACGAATGTGGTCCCGGTGAGAAGGAAGGAAACACTCCGGCGGTTGAACGATGTTGACATGTGTTGGCAGCGACCCCCGGTAACGGCCAAGAGATCGTCAGGCCAGGAAGAGAATTCCCCGCCAATCCAGTCTAGGTACCATTATCGGCACCTTGCGTCAAGGGCCTTCCACGGCGGCCCGGGAGACCGCTCCAGCGCGGTGCGGCGCTGTCAGGCGGAATGAGAGGGCAGCGGCTAAACCTTGCTTTTTGGAAAATCCGTGTGCTATATTAAACACCTGTGGCGATGCTTGCGATCCGGCTGGTATCAACGGCCGGAAACACCTGGCATCTGGCTGTTCCGCTGCATCCATACCAGGTGTGACGGCGGGGCTGAAACTTCAAGGAGGTGGCTGGCAATTCCGGCAATTGCAGCATCGGCGCCACAATGCGAACCTCGGGAACAAGTCGGGGGGATCTGTTGCGTCGGTGGCGGGTTGTATCGGCGGTAATGACCCGGGCTGCTCCTAAATGTTCGCACTCAGCCCTGTTTGTGCGCCTGTTTCCCCCGAAAGGAGGGTCAGCAGGTTGCTGCGCGATCCTCCTACACCGGATGCCAATGCTGTAGCACATGGCAAAAAATCATAAAAACGTTGTCTCTTCCCTCGGCACGATTGCTTCGAAACAGACCGCGAAAGAACGCCTTCAGGCCTTCTGGAATGTCTTCGACAGAGATGACGACGTCCTTGTGGTGATCAATGCCGATCCGGACGCTCTGGCCGGTGCCATGGCGGTCAAGAGGCTGCTCCGTTACCGGGTCAAGAACGTCGTCATCGCCCATCCCAACGAGATCCGCCGCCTCAACAACGTCGCAATGGTCGAGCGGCTGAAGATCCCGATCGAACGACTGAACAGTGTCAAGCTGAATGACTACAGCAAAAAGGTCATGGTCGACTCCCAGCCCGATCATCTGCCCTGTTTCGAAAAAATCTATTTCGATGTCATTATCGATCATCATCCGCCGACCAGCAAATGGGAGGGCGTTCGGTTTGTCGACATACGTGCCGATTACGGCTCGACGTCGACCATGCTGGTCGAGTATCTCCGGGCTGCCGAACTGAAACCCTCTGTATCTCTGGCAACAGCGCTGTTTTACGGCATCAAGGTCGATACTGAGAATTTTGAGAAGAGATCATTGCTGGCCGACGGCATCGCCTTTCGCTACCTCTTCAATATTGCCAACCGGGACTTGGTTCGCAAATTCGAACTGACGGACCTGAGACGTTCCGAACTCCGCTATTTCACTCTCGCCCTGCATGAATTGAAATACTCCAAGCGGCGTTATTATACCCATCTCGGCAAGGTCCGCAGTCCCGATGTTCTTGTTATTATTGCTGATTTTCTTAATCATGTGGGCGAGATCGATTGGGTGTTCGTCTCCGGAATCCATGGTGAGAGGCTGATTGTGATCTTCCGTTGCGACGGCTATCGCAAAAGTGCCGGTAAACTGGCCACAAGGATATTCAGCTCGGTCGGGTCCGCGGGAGGACATAAGGAAGCGGCACGGGCGGAAGTGCCGTTGAAAAACCTTGCCCTGGGTGACCGGCCGTTCAACTCGGACAGTCTGAAACGACTGATCAGCAGTCATATCTGAATTGGCCTGGCGGTGACGACAGGATCGAAGCCGATAGTTGTCTGAAGATGGTTTGTGCGCTGGGTTCATCCCCGCTCAAATACGTTACCTGTATGCATTTCATAATGGGGGAATGAATGCTGAAGCCGACGACACTAGCAATGATTCTGGCGGGAGGCCGGGTCGACGAGCTCAACGTGTTGACCTACTACAGGCCGAAATCGGCCTTGCCATTTGGCGGTTTCGGTCGGGTCATCGATTTCGCCCTCAGCAACCTGATGAACTCCGGGATCGAACGGGTGGCGATCCTCAGCCAGTACCGCAGCTATTCCTTGATCAACCACATCGGCACCGGCGCAGCCTGGGACATGCTTGGCCGCAACCGCGGCATCTCGATTCTTCCCCCCTATATCGGCTCGGAGCAGACGAACTGGTACCGCGGATCTGCCGATGCGGTTTACAGGAATATCGATTTCGTCCAATATTATGAACCGGAGCAGATTCTCATCCTTTCCGGCGACCACATCTACAAGATGGATTACCAGCATCTGATCGCCTATCATCGCGAAAAGGATGCCGATCTGACCATGGGGGTCATCCGGGTGAGGCCGGATCAGGCTCACCGATTCGGGATCGCCGCGCTTGATGACGAGGATGGGGAGCGGGGCGGCAGGGTCCTATCCT
Organism: uncultured delta proteobacterium; assembly: GCA_963847035.1. Taxonomy (GTDB): domain Bacteria; phylum Desulfobacterota; class Desulfobulbia; order Desulfobulbales; family Desulfocapsaceae; genus Desulfoprunum. The sequence goes on from CAWJYH010000005.1 coordinate 107,733, forward strand.
ATTGGGAGAAGCCGCAAAAGCCCGAGTCGGATTGGGCCTCGTTGACGGTGCTTTGTTTCAAACCCGAGGTGATGTACCGGTTGCTGAACGAGAATCAGAACGACGATTCATTCGAATTCGGCCGGGATATCATCACCAGATTGATGAAGGCCGGCGGGCGGGTCTATGCCTACAAGTTCTGCGGTTACTGGGGATACACCCGGACCATCGAGGAATACTGGCAGTCCAACATGGATCTGCTGGGCCAGGCGCCGCTCATCGACATGGAGAAATGGGGCTTTCGGACCAACCTCGATCATCGCGGCATCCGCGATTTCCAGCCGGTGGTGATCGGCGACGACGCCACGGTGCATGACAGTCTGGTGTACAACGGCAGTGTGGTCGACGGCACGGTGCGGCGATCGATCATCTTCCCCGGCGTCATCATCGAAAAAGGGGCGGTCGTCGAAGATTCGGTCCTCTTCTTCAACAACCACATCGGTCGCAATTGCCGGCTGAACAAGGTGGTCGCCGATGTCAACAACACCTTCGGCGAAGGTGTTGTGGTCGGCGCCGAAGCCGGACGGCAGGCGGAAGCGGTGACGGTCGTCGGTTGGAACAACATCGTTCCCAATCAGGTCGTCATCGGCGAAGGGGCCACGGTCTATCCGCTTCTAGGGAGCGGGCGGTGGAAGAAGGTGATAGCAGCGGGGGAGGTGCTCAGATGATTGCAGCGAAAGAAGCTCTGGTTCTCCTGCTTGCGGGCGGTGTCGGCAGTCGGCTCAACATCCTGGTGCAGAATCGGGCCAAGCCGGCCGTGCCCTTCGGCGGCATCTACCGGATCATCGATTTCAGCATGAGCAACGTGGTCAACTCCGGTCTGAAAAAGGTCGGGGTGCTGACCCAGTACAAACCTTTGTCGCTGATGAGCCATCTCGGTTCCGGCGAGGCCTGGGACCTGACCGGCCGGACCCGCGGTGTCAAGATCCTGCCTCCCCGCACCGGATCGAAGGACTCCGACTGGTACAAGGGGACGGCCGATGCTATCCGCCGCAATATCGACTTCATAGAATCGAATCCAACCGATGAGGTCGTGATCCTGTCCGGTGATCATATCTATCATATGGATTTCGATGCGATGATCGAATACCACCGCTCGAAGAAGGCCGACGTCACGGTGGCGATGATGGTGGTGCCGAAAAGCCAGATCCATCAATTCGGGGCGGGCATCACCGATAACCGCAACCGGATCGTCGAATGGGAAGAGAAGCCGAAGGTGCCGCGGACTAACCTGGCCTCGATGGGGATTTACGTCTTCGATCGCCGGTATCTTCTCGACTCTCTGGCCCGAGACAAAAAGGATGTCGATTTCGGCATGCATATCCTGCCCCACGCCATTGCCAATGACAACACCTTTGCCTATCCATTCTACGGGTATTGGCGTGATGTCGGAACGATCCAGGCCTACTGGGAAGCCAATATGGACATCATCAAAAAGGAGAGCGGTATTTCCCCGGAAAAATGGCGGATACGAACCAATTTCGAGGCCGAGGGGCGGGCGGCGGATCGTCCGCCTGTCCGCTTCGGGGCAGAGGCGCAGGTGCAGACTTCACTGATCTCCTCGGGGTGCACCATCCAGGGAACGGTCATCAACTCCGTGCTTTCTCCCGGCGTTGTTGTTGAAAAAGGTGCAATTGTCCGGAATTCTATTCTCTTTTCCGACTGTATCGTCAAAAAGAAAGCGGTAATCGACCTGGCGGTCTTTGACAAACAGGTGGAGGTTGGGGAAGGGGCGCAAATCGGGGTCGGTGAGGGCCACGATATCCCCAACCGGCAGCACCCGAAGCATCTCTACACCGGGATTACCCTGGTCGGGAAGGGGGTTGGTCTGCCGGCCGGTGTCAAGGTCGGTCGCAACTGTGTCATCGATTCCTACTGTCGTCGAGAATCGTTCAGGCAAAAGAAAATCGATACCGGAGAAACCATGTCCAAGGATGGCGAGATCAGCTGAAACCAGGCGCTGGAGTTGAAAAATATTGCGGTTTTGCAAAATGAAGGTAATATTCCGCACGTTCTGAAGAACATACGCCCTCGTAGCTCAGTGGATAGAGCACAGGATTCCTAATCCTGGTGCCGCAGGTCCGATTCCTGCCGGGGG
>CAWJYH010000006.1:0-57748 GCA_963847035.1 uncultured delta proteobacterium
ACAACCGAGCATTATTACGATGCACGAAAGATTTTTCACTTTACTTTCTCAATCGCTACTGGCAGGTAATGGCAATGAAAAAAACAATCTTCTACACACCGGTAATCAGTCATGCGATGCATTATATCGCTCGGATCGTTTTGTTTTCTTTGGGCTGGACATACCAGGCCAATCCGCAGCCAGTGCGAAAATACGTGGTTATCGCTGCACCCCACACCAGTAACTGGGATTTTTTCTTCACCCTGCTGTTGGCATTCGCCCTCAAACTCAAGGTTTACGCCATGGGCAAAAAATCCTTGACCGAAGGACCGTTTGGCCCCGTGATGCTCTGGCTCGGAATTATTCCCATCGACAGGTCCCGATCAAACAATGTCGTCGCTCAGACCATTGAAACATTCAACCAGCAGGACGACCTCGTTATGGTTATCCCCCCGTCTGGAACACGAAACAAGGTTCAGTACTGGAAAACAGGCTTTTACCATATCGCCCATGGAGCCGGTGTTCCGATTGCCCTCGGCTTTATCGACTACAAAAGAAAATGCGGAGGAGTTGGTCCTTTTGTCACCACCACTGGAGATATCGAAAAAGACATGGCGGAAATCAGGGCTTATTACGCAAATATCACAGGTAAACATCCCGAAAAACAGATTTCCTTCAAGGCATAGTAGCTCGTAACAGCCTCCCCCAATAAGGGTAAAGACGTGAGCTTACCCGGCAAAAACATCATGGGCGCATCCGGTTGCAGCGTGCCTTTGTGCATCTACTTGAATTTGGAATGTAATATTGATTGCTCTTGCACTATGCCGGACAAAGATCATCCGAGAGAGCCTGTTATCAAAAGGGAAACAGGCTCTCTGTGATGATCACACCGCTGAATACCAGAAAAGGATACAACTCAAATGGGGAAGATGGATAATAAAGTCGCCCTGATCACCGGTTCCGGCCGTGGTATCGGTCGCGCTGTCGCGCACAAGCTTGCCTCTGAAGGGGCCAGGATTGTCGTCAACGACCTCGACGAAGGCCCGGCCAATGAAGTCGTTGCCGAAATCACGGCCGCCGGCGGCGAGGCAGTTGCCTGTATCGGCAATGTCACCGAAGCCGGGTTTGCCGATCGTTTCGTCAAGACCGCCCTGGACAGCTTTGGCGGTATCGATGTTATCGTCAACAATGCCGGTTACACCATGGACTCGCTGATAGGCAAGATGACCGACGAGGCCTTCGACGCCATGTACAACGTCCACCTCAAGGCCCCGTTTCAGATCCTGCGGGCCGCATCCGGTTTCATCGTCGGCGCCGCCCGGCAGGAAGCGGAAGAAGGCAGGGAGATCTTTCGCAAGGTGGTCAATATCTCTTCGGTTGCCGGGACCGGCGGTAACGTCGGCCAGGCCAACTATTCGTCGATGAAGGCGGGTGTTGTCGGCCTCACCAAATCCCTCTCCAAGGAGTGGGGCCGTTACAAGGTTAACGTCAACTGCGTCGCCTTCGGTTATATCGAGACCCGTCTCACCCAGGCCACCGAGGAGAAGGTGAGCATCAAGGTGGACGGGGGGAAGGAGGCTGCTGTCGGCTTGCCTCCCAAGGTCATTGAAGGCTTCAAACGTATGATCCCGATGGGTCGTGCCGGAACTGTCGATGAGGCCGCAGGAGCTGTGTATCTGATGTGCTGTCCCGAGTCGAACTACGTCAGTGGCCAGATCCTCATCTGCGGTGGCGGATTCTCGTTATAATGGTGTTATATCGAAATCTTCCCACAGTGTGTTCCATTCTGGCAGCGTCGGGGTCATTGTGAAGGAGAAGTGACATGGTCAAGCAAGCAAAGAATACGATTTGTCTGTGGTACGATGGCGACGCCGAGGAAGCGGCGCGGTTTTACGCCGAGACCTTTCCCGATTCGTCCGTCGGCGCGGTGCACCGCGCCCCGGGTGACTTTCCTTCGGGAAAGAAGGGGACGTGTTGACCGTCGAGTTTACCGTCATGGGGATTCCCTGCCTCGGGCTCAACGGCGGACCTGCGTTCAAGCACAGCGAAGCGTTCTCGTTTCAGGTCGCAACCGTTGACCAGGCCGAAACGGATCGTTACTGGAGCGCGATCGTCGGCAACGGCGGCCAGGAAAGTGCGTGCGGCTGGTGCAAGGACAAATGGGGCCTGTCCTGGCAGATCACGCCGATCACCCTGACGCAGGCGGTAACCAACCCCGATCCCGCTGTCGCCAAGCGCGCGTTCGAGGCGATGATGCAGATGACAAAGATCGACATCGCTGCAATTGAGGCGGCGTGCCGCGGTTGAGGTTGCACTTTTTTGAATGGTCGATCCTGTGCAAGGCGCGATATAACCCGCTGTTATCACTTGACCGCGGCCGTGAATCTTGTCCGGCCGCCGAAACTCAGGAAACCGATGCTGGTCAAGACCGTGAATGCCTGGCCGAAAGAGACAAAATCACGGAATCACTTGTTTTTCAATGACATCTCGCCTCCTTAAACGAGATGACACAGAAGCCCTTCCCGGGGTTGCATGGTCAGCCCCTTGAACAGGGTTACCGAATCCGCCTTGGTCCAGAGGCCGAGATAGCCGTTCAGGCTGCGTTCCGCCTGGTACTCCAGAAGCTGCCGGTCGTTCAGCAGAGCACGGATCTGTTGCCCCTGGGTTTCGATGCGCAGCCGATGCCATTGGTCGCGGGGAACCGGTATTTCAACACTCTGCCGCTCGAAACGTTTGCCGTTTCTGAACTCGAACAGGACGGCGTTGTCTTCCAGGGCATTGATCCGGAAGACAAAATAATTGGCCCAATCCCGGATCGCAAAGGCAAGTCCACCCGCCTGGTCAATAACACCCGCCAAAGGCTTGATCCAGACTTCGGCGCTGCCGTCGCCCATGCTGCTCTCCTTGGCGATGATCAGCGGGAAGTAACAATAGGCCTCGATGTTGTCGAGAAACTCCTGGTACCGTTTGCCCATGAACCGGGCCATGGTCTGAGTGACACCGACGGAGAGCGCCGAGACGAAACGGGAGCCGTCCTGGAGGATGCCGGGCTCCATGCCGGGATCGCTGTTTTTCCAGTCGCCGGTGATCAGGAAGAAGTTGGACGGCGCATCCGGGCGTTCGGGTTCGAGAAAATCATATCGGCCCTGGAAGAACGATTCGGTGAGGGCCACGACCTGTTCCGGTGTCTTCAATGCCATGTCGAGCAAACGGCTGGTGCCCAGCAGCCGGCCCAACTGGTCGAGCGCTGTTTCCATTGCCGGCTGGTCAAGACGCATCAGCGAAGCCTCGATCAGATCGCCCTTGATGGTGATCTCGAACCCGAGCCGGGTCAGGACATCGGCGAGAAACTGGATGCGCAGCGATCGGCCATGGTAGGCCCCGGCGCCGCCGGCAAAGCTCAGGGTGACGTAGTTGTGTTCGATATCGGCGCTGCAGAGGGCGTCCACCGTGGCGAAATGGTAGCCGAAACGGACGTTGAGGTTGAGATAGTCGCCGGAGAGGATGGCGTAACTCGCGCCTCCGAGCCGGCTGGTGTCCTGCGGCCGCGCACCTGCCGCCATCAGCGACATGAACCCCTGGGCGCCCACGGCCACGGCACTGCTCCAGTTGATGCCGGGGTAGCTGAAACCCCGCCAGAGGGCGGTAAACGGCACGCTGGTTACATCATGGGCATTGATTTCATCACAGGTCGTCAGGCCGGGGCGCAGCCCGCCGCCCATGTCGAGGGCAAAGAGGATGAGCGGGATATTCACCTTGAGCCGCACCGCGTTACGGGTGTGGCCGATGGTCTCGCCGAGGTTGAACATCTGGCGGACCGAGTGCTCATGGCAATAGCGGATGATATCATGGACGGTCCGGCACATATCCGGCGAGAAATCGGCTGAGTTGGGGTCCGTCAGATTGAGGGGTGAAATCAGATCGAGCAATCGCTGCAGACGCAGATGGGCGGGTGTGTTAAAAATGGGGCGTTTGACCTGATGTACCCCCTGCACCAGTTCCTGCACGGTTCCCCGGTAGACCCGTCCCTGGCTGGCCCAGAGGGTGATCTCTTCTCCGTCGTGCAGGATCGACGTCGCGGTTTTGGTGTCGAACAAGGCAGGGACTCCGAATTCCCTCGCCACCGAGGCGAGATGGCTGGCCGTCCCGCCGACGTCGGTGATGATGCCCCGGACTTTGCTCACCCACGGAGTAAACGTGGTGGAGGCCGTCCGGACGACGAGAATGGTATCCGGTTCAAGCGGCGGAGCACTGTTATCCAGATCAATTGCAGTCTTGAGCAGGACTCGTCCGCTCACCACCCCTCCGGCAGCGCACTTGCCGCCATGAAGAAGTACGGGGTGATCCGGGTATTCCAGAACATTCTTCTCGTTTCCATGATCCTCTTCGATCACAACCAGCAACGGTCGAACCTGCAGGATGAAGACCCGATCCGATTGATCGACCGCCCATTCGATATCGAGCGGTCGTTGATAGTGCTCCTCCATGCGCAAGGCATGGCCGGCCAGTTCCCGCAGAAATCCGGGATGATCGGGATCTGCAAGCCCTTTGGCTTCCAGGACGGCAAGGCTCTTTTTGTCGAGGCTGAACATCCGCTCCGGTGAGGCGTCGCCCCCGACCAGCTGATCGCCAAGCCCGGAAACGGCACTGATTCTGATATGTTCCCTGTCGTCGCCGGTGGGATCGGCGGTGTAGAGCACGCCGCTGTATTGCGGTTGCACCATGGCCAGAATCAGAACGCCCATCGGGGTTTCCCGGTCATCCAGACCATGGTGCATGCGATAGGAGAGCGCGGAGGCGGAGTAGAGGCTGGAGATGACTTGCCGGTAGGCATGGGATAGATCCGGGACGGCGACATTGAGCACCGAGGTGTACTGGCCGGCAAAGGAGATTTCTCCATCCTCGCCGATGGCGGAACTGCGGACCGCAAACCGTTGCCCGGGCGGGAAATGGCCGGCAGCGGCCTGCAGGGCCTGGTCGATATTCTGGGGCAGCGGGGTTGTCAGGATCCGTTGACCAAGATTATGGCTGGCGGCCTCCATGCCCGCCGGATCGTCATCGACGAGATCCGCCAACAGGCTGTCGATCTCCTCGGACAGCCCGGTCTCCTGCAGGAACTGACGGCAGGCCGTGGTGGTCACGGCGAAGCCCTGTGGCGTCGGCAATTGCAAAGCCCTGCCGATATGGGCGAGATTGGCCGCCTTAGCCCCCACCACCGGCATCTGCTCCAGCCCGATGTTGGCAAGCGGCAGAACCAGGTCGTCGGTCGGGTGCCGATGCAACCCCGCCCACTCCTGGTGCACCGCTCGTTCGATACTGCGCAGCACACCGAACAGCGGTTCGTAATCCTTCCCGGTCATCCCCGAAAGGGCATTGACCATGCCGTCGACCTCCAGCAGCAGTTGCCGGCTCTTTTTCTCCACCATCTGCGGCACGAACGGCCGGTTGTCGTAGTAGATCTGTTCCAGGTCGGCCTGCAGGGCCAGGGCGGTCCGGTTATGCTCGAGAAGCCGGCGAAACCGCCGATACCGGTTGGTTTGTTCTGCATCCAGGGTCGGCAGCAACCGGCAGGCATCGCCGGTTTTCCACTTTTTGAACAATGGCATGATATCACCTTTCGCAGAAAATTAGCTCGCAGGAGGCTGTTTACTCCTCCATATCCTTGAACAGCTGGTACAGCATCATATCGTAGATGATTTTCAGGCCCCCGGCGACAAAGAATGGAGCGCTGAACAGCAGGGGATTGGCCATGAGCAGGCCACCGAGCAGCGGCGCAACGGCCGCGCCCATCGACCGGGCCACCGTGGTGATGCCCGAGGCGGCCGACCGTTCGTCCGGGGCGACCACCGCCATGGTGTAGGACTGGCGTGCCGGCACATCCATCTGGGAGATGGTGGACCTGAGCAGCAGGACGGCGATGGCCAGCCAGAAATTCGGCATCAGCGGCACCAGGCAGAGCAGGATATTCGAGGGAATGTGGGTGTAGACCATGGTCCGCACCAGGCCGATCCGGTCGGCAAGCCTGGCGGCCAGCAACGCCGATACCCCGGCCAGCAGGTTGGCCCCGAAAAACAGGGTGCCGAGCATCCCTTCATTGACCCCATAGCGGACATGGAGCCACCAGGCGATCATGCTCTGGATCACGAAGCCGCCGGCAAAGGCATCGAGGGCAAAGAGGGAGCTGAGCCTGAATACCACCGCTTTCGAGCGGTGCAGGCCCATGGTTCTTTTGATTGCACCCCCAGTTGCCTCTGCAACCGGAACCACCTCCGCGTGCCGGGACAAAAAGATGAAGAACAGCATCAGCGCCAGGCCACAACCGGCATATCCGCCCATGATGACCCGGTACGCCTCCAGTCCGCTCCAGCCGACGGTCTGCAGCCATTGCGCCAGCCAACCGCCGGCCAGGGCGCCGGCGGCGGTGGCGAACGACCCGGCGAGATTGTACCAGCCGAAGACCCTGGTGCGCCGGCTGTCCGGGACCAGTTGGGAGAGCGCCGCCTGCTCGATCGACAGAAACGGACCGATTTCGCCGCCGCTGGGGCTGACGATGCCGATGATTGCCGCAATGGTGATCCACACCGGATCGGTGGTGAGGAGAAAGACCAGGCCGGCGAGGATCATCAGGAACGCACCGAGCAGGAGCATGTTCCTGCGACCGACCCGGTCGGCCACCATGGTCACCCAGAGGGAGACGAGGATATCGCCGGCCAGCGTCGCGCTGAGAATGGCCCCGACGCCGGACGCACTCAGACCGGTGGCGGCGAGATAGAGCGCCAGTACAACCGAGATGAATCCGTAGGCGAACAGCCGGATGATTCTGGCGGCAAAGAGAAGAATGATGTCCGTAGTGACGATATTCATGGTGGTAATCGCCCTTCCCCCCGGAAATGGCTGGCTCCGGGGGGAGGTGCATCAGGCCATCCAGCCCTGGATCTCCGCATGCAGGGCCAGGTAGCGCTGCAGGGTGGTCGGATTCTTGCCGTACTTCTCGTAGGTGTTGAGAATGTCGGCATAGCGCTCTTCCGCCTTCTTCTCGTCCGTATCCGGAACGATGCCGTCGGTGTAGATGTCCACCATCCGGTCGGCATAGATGACGATCTTCTCTTCCGGCGTCCGCAGGGTGTAGTCCCGAACCGGCAAGCCCAGTTCCCTGGCCTCGGCCTCGGTGAGCCCGCCCCGGATATGCTTGAGGATGATCTGGCGGATTTCCTCTTCCAGGCCCAGTTCCTCGGCCATCTTCGCACCGATTTCGCCGTGCTCCATGCCGTAGGTCCTGGCTTTGCCGAGATCATGGAATACGGCGCCTCTTGCCAGCAGATGTCGGTTGACCGGGATCTTTACCCGGCTGGCGATTTCCAGAGACTTGCGCGCCACCTCCAGGCTGTGCTGCACCGCTTCATCAGGGCAACCTGCTCCCTGCAGTGTCGCGATTTCCTTCATCAGCAGATCCTCGGCGACATGGAGAAAGAACTCGGCCACCGCTTCCTCGCCCCAGGTCTCCTTGACATAAGCCCTGTTTTCAGCGAGCGCGGCCAGGTCGTGGCGGGCTGCCTTGTGGTCGGGATAATTGTCCAGCCAGTCGTGCATCTGCTGGTAGTCGTTGCCGGTCCGCCCGGCGCTGGTTTCGAGATGTTTTGCATAGGGAGGCATGATGGTTCTCCTTGAGAATATTATGGATTGATAGGGTTTGGGTTGAGAAGCGACCGGGTTTATGGTGATTCTCCTTGAACTGCTTTGGCATAACCCGCGTGGAGGGCGTCAAAGAGCAGTGAAGCGCGATCCAGGAGCTGATGGTCGTCGGCAGTCAGCCCAACCAATCCATCGAGCATGGTCTTCAGCAGGACGGCATCCTCAGGCAGAGCACCCTCCTGGATATCGATATATTTGACCAGTTCACTGATCTTGGCCAGGGCCTGGTCGTGCAGGGCAAAATCCCGCAGCAGGACCTCGAAGGTGATCAGCTCACCCTGATGGGTGAAGTCGCCCATTGCCATGTCAAAGGGCAGTTCGCCCTGATGAAGGTGCGCGGTTTCCCCGGCAAGGAGAAAACGAAACCGGGCCTGGGGGTCGATGAACCGCCGGATGAGCCAGGCGGAACCCAGACGGTCGATATAGGGCCGGGCACGGGTGACCCAGGTCCTGCCCTGGTAGTGCGAACGATCGAGCCTGGCAACCGGCAGGTTGGTCTGTTCCGGCCGGCGCAACCGCTCCGAGATGGAGTCGAGCACCTTCAAGGTCTTGGCTGCCGCGCCGGAGGGGAAAAAGTCGCGTTCCCGCACCGCCTCGCATCGTTTGCGCAGTTTGCGCAGGGCAGCCGACAGTTCCTTGACGTTCACGCCTTCCCCCTGAGCGTCCGCCGTGGCAAGCAACGCCCTGGCTTCGGCCTGGATCTGCTCGAACTCGGGATCGACCTGAGCCTGGAACAACTGCTCGATCTGCTGCTCGGCCATGCCTTCGACCCGGGCGCATTGGAGAGCGATGGCCTCACCTCCCAGGGCGGTGACCTCGCCAATCAGCCAGGTGATATTCTCCTGCAGATCCTCACGATAAGGGAGAATCTGGAGCCCGGTCTTCAGTTGTGCCGCGCCGGTGGCCGAGATACGCCGCCAGGTACGCATCCGTGCCTTGGCATTGGCGGCGGGAATCGAATATGAGAAGAGAATCCATTTATTTTTCATAGTGAACAGAAATTATGTTACACTTGTTTCATTGTCAAGCGAGAAAGAAAGAATTATTGTTCAACGACCGGCAAATGACAGCCTCATCGGATCAGCAGCCGGCTCAACCTTACGGAGCAAGACAATGAAAGGATTATTGCGGATGTTCACGCAGAAGGACCGGTGCACCCCCTTGGCCGGAGCCTCTGGCAGGCACGTGCAGAAGTTCGGGCACTTCAGGGAGTTTCTCGTCGGCAACCGCAACGCCCTGCGCGCTCTAGCCCGGCTGGAGATGCTCTATTACAGCGGGCAATCCTTCAGCGCCGCCGATATCGCCTTTCAGTATGAGCAGCTGTTCGGCCAGGTACGCGGTCTGATCGATGCGTTGAACGACTTGTCGGAGCGCCGGTATGCATCACTGCATCAGCAGGCCGATGCCATCAACGCGCAGATTGGGAAAATTTTCCGTCCCCCGGTGATCCGGCACGATCTGCCGCCGGTGGTGGCGCTGGCCGATCTGCCCGCTGCCGCGATCGGTGATGCCGGCGGCAAGGCGGTCAGTCTGGCGCGGATCGCCCGGGACACCGACTTGCTGGTACCGCCGGGATTCGTGGTCACCGTCGGCGGCTACGACCGCTTTCTCAAGGCCAACCGGCTCGAGCAGCTGGTCCTCGACGAGCTGGCGGAATTGTCTCCCGGCGACTCCCGGCTGGCCGCGGTCAGTGACCGCCTCGTCAACCTGATCCTGAATGCCGTTGTTCCCGAAGACCTGGTGGCCTCGATGCAGGCCCATTATCGAACCATCGAGCAGCGGACCAGGCCCGGTATCCGGCTGGCCATGCGCAGCAGCGCAGTGCGGGAGGACTCCGACGCGTCCTTTGCCGGTCAGTACCGTTCCGTGCTCAATGTGGGCGGTGATGGTCTGGCCGATGCCTACAAAGAGGTGGTGGCCAGTTCCTTTTCGCCCCGGGCCATCAGCTATCGCCAGATGGCCGGCATCGACCTCGCCGAGACGCCGATGTGCGTGCTTGGTCTGGCCATGGTCGACGTGGCGGCCAGTGGCGTGCTCTACACCGCCGACCCCGCCAACGGCCAGGCGCAGACGATGCAGATCAGCGCCATCCATGGGCTGGGTGAATTGCTGGTCAGCGGCAACGCCACCGCCGACAAGTTCATCTACGATCGGGAAGGTGGCACAATCATTGGCCGGGAGATCGCGATCAAGGCAGCGCGCATGGACGCAGTCCAAGGCGGCATCGCGGAGCACGAAGTAGCGGCAGGCGAGGCGGAACAGCCCGCGATCAGCGATGAGGAAGCGGTCCTTCTGGCCCAGGCCGGCAGCCGACTGGAGGCCTTGTTCGGCAATCCGCAGGACATCGAATGGGCCATTGACCGGCAACGACAGCTGTTCATCCTCCAGAGCCGTCCCCTGCAGGTGGCGATCAAGGCGGCTGAGCCTGTCCCCGAACCAGACGCCCCGCCCTTGCTGCAGGGGGGACTGTGCGCCTCGCATGGCATTGCCGCCGGGAAGGTACAGATCGTTGACGCCCGGACCGATCTCTCGTCAGTCCCAGATCACGCCATGGTGGTGGCGACAACCGCCGCCCCGCGCTATGCCGAGATCATGGGGCGCATCAGCGGCCTGATCACCGAGGTCGGCAGCACCACCTGCCATCTGGCTTCAGTCGCCCGGGAGTTCGGGGTGCCCATGGCGGTGAATGTCTCCGGGGCTGTCGATTGCCTGGAAGCGGATACTGAGATCACCCTCTTTGTCCAGGAACGGCCGGCAGTCTACCGCGGATTGTTGATCGATCATCAGCCGGTCAGGCGCCGGATCATGGACAGCTCGGTACATCGGACGCTGCGGGCCGTGCTCGACCTCCTTTCGCCGCTCCATCTCACCGATCCCAACGCGCCAAAGTTCAAGCCGGAGAACTGCGCCTCGATCCATGACATCATCCGCTTCGCCCATGAGCAGGCGGTGCGCGAAATGTTCACCCTGTCGACCGAAGCCGAAGCCGAAGCGGTCTCGATTCGCCTGACCACCCATATCCCCCTGGCGTTCAACCTGATCGATCTCGGCGGCGGCCTCGAACCCGGCCTCTCCACCTGTGATACGGTGACAGCCGACCATTTTGCCTCGGCACCGATCCAGGCCCTCTGGCGCGGCTTCACCCATCCCGGCATCAACTGGCATGGCACCGTGCAATTTGACGGCAGCCGATTCCTCACCCGCCTGGCTGCCGCGGCAACCTCGGAGTTCGGTCCGGAACCCGGCGGCGACAGCTACGCCCTGATCGGAACCGACTATCTCAATCTCTCTGCCAAATTCGGCTACCACTTCGCCACGCTCGACACCTTCTGCGGCGACGAACCGGATCACAACTACCTCAGCCTCCAGTTTTCCGGCGGTGCCGGCTCCCTGTTCGGCAAGACCCTGCGCCTGCAGTTCCTCGGCAAAGTGTTGGACGAGTTGGGATGCACTGTGACCATCCAGGGTGATCTGCTCGAAGCCACACTCAATCGCCATGGCCGTGCCGACATGCTGGAACGGCTCGATCAGATCGGTCGCCTCCTGGCCAGCAGCCGCCTGCTCGACATGGCGATCACCAACCCGGAGGATGTCGATGCCCTGGCTGCCGACTTCCTGGCCGGCAAGTACGATCTGCTCAATCGAAAGGAACAGATACCGCTGCAGGAATTTTATACCCACCTCGGGCATTGGCGGCAGGTTGAGGAAGAAGGAGAACTCTGCTGGATGGTCGACGGCTCGCGCGGGATGGGGACACTCGCAATCGGAGTCTCCGGCCTGATGTCCAAGGCCCTGGGGAAATCCTACCAGGAACTGCTCGACACCATCGGCGCCTACAACTACTTTCCTCTGGCCATCAGCAAAAGCGGCGAGATGGGCAATGGAGTGATCTCTTTCAAAATCAAACCACTCCATGGCAGCATCGATCAGGCAGGCGGGCTGGTCTTTGGCCTGCGGGACATCGGCAACTATTTTGTCTTCCGCATCAATGCCCTGGAAAACAACGCCATTCTATTTGAATTCGTCAACAACAACCGGGTCGAACGAGCCCGATATGAACTGCCCGTGGCCAGGAACAAATGGTATGCAATGGATGTCGGAATAACCGGCAATTCAGCAACATGCATGGTCAATGGGGTGGTAGTTTTCGATTACCAGGCGGAAAGGAGCCTCCACGGTCATTTCGGTTTATGGGCCAAAGCTGATTCTGTAACCCTGTTTAAAAAATGAATCGAACCGAAACAATCCATTTGAGCATCAATGTACCGACGAATAGCGATGATGAAACAGCTGCCAGCTGTCGGAAAAACTATTCCAGGCAAGTGTAATAGCATGAAGCATTTCGTTGCCATTACAGGTTGCCGACACCATTGCATAAAAATTTCCAGTTTGAATATCAAGATTTCATTCATGTTCAAAGCTGAAGGGATCTACCGATTATTACCCCAGAACTTGATTATTACGGCATCAAATACCTTGGATATCGAGGGCCTCAATGGAACAGCATGTCGCAGTCAAGAGCATAAAATGGCAAGTAAACCAACTTTGTGACTCTCAGGAACATATCAGCTGCCGGTTCGCGAGTCCGGCCTCTGGAGTTCCGGTTTCGTAGAGCATAAGGCCGCCGGCAAGGGCATTTGGGCCAAAAGGGAAACGCTCAGGACAAGACTAACCGCCGATGTATGCATCATCATGAATCTTTCTCTAGAGATGACAGGGGTAGCGGCTGCAGTCCCGGTACGTTCGTAGTCATTAGCCGGTGACCTCTTAATGGTCATACGGGAAGATTCGTCTCCAGTCGTCTTTCATGCTGACCACCGTCCATCCCCTCGCCGTTGCTTCGTCCAAGCCCTTATCAAGACGGCCAATGTGGGATTTCCGGTCATAGGCCCATTCCCGTTCAGCGTCGTTGTGGTGGACATAGAGACAGAACCGAGGTCCTTCACCGGCCGCGGTCCACTGGAGCATCTGCAGGTCGCCGTCGGAATTTCCGAAGGCGGCGAGCGGCCGGCGACCGATATGCTGGTTGATGCCAACCGGTTTGCCGGCCTTGTCGTCGATGAAATTCAGCTCCGGCAGGCGCATGAGCACGGGTCTGCCGTCCTGCATCTCGAATTCAGTTTTGATGCTGCTGCCGATGATCTGCTCAGGCGGGATTCCGTAGACCGTCTCCACCCACGGTCGCATGAACTCAACACCACCACCGGAGACAATGAAGGTCTTGAAATCGTTGGCCCGCAGGTAGGCAAGGAGCTCGAGCATAGGCTGAAAGACCATCTCGGTAAAGGCCCTTCCGGTTTTGGGATGCTTTGCCTGAACCAGCCAGTCTTTGACAATCCGGGTAAATTCTTCGGTGGTCATGCCGCTATGGGTAGCCATGATCATTTCCAGCAGGGCATGCTCGCCGCCGGCCAGTGCGACCTTCAGATCACCCTTGAGCACAGAGGCATAGGGTTCCTTGTCTTTCCATTCCGGGTGCTGCGGTGCAAGAGCCTTGATCCGATCAAAGATGAAGAAAGCCTGGAAATACATCGGCTGTTCGGCCCAGAGCGTGCCGTCGTTGTCGAAAGTAGCGATACGTTCAGCTGGCAAGACGAAGTCTGGCGAGCCTTGCTGTGTAACGCTTTTGACAAAGGTCATTATCGCCTGTTTGCTCGAGCCGTCATTCCAGGAAGGCAGCGGATCCTGAGCATAAACTATCGTTGCCGCCAAGACGAGCAGGATCACTGTCATGCCAATGAGGGTCGATCTCCTGTCTGGTTTCATAGATTGTCGTCCTTGTGGTACTTTTTATCCATATCGGCATTGAGGTGATAATGGTTGCCGAAAAATTCATCGAAACCATGTTCGGCAGGAAAGTTCGGCTTTTTCCCGGTAGCAGCCTCCTATTCTGATTTCTTCAGCTGCTTTTTCGTCTCTTTTCGTTCCGTATACTGCTTTTGGGCCAGTTTATAGGCGATGTAGTATTTATAGATGTTGCTGACATAGGTCACCGTTTCCCGACCTATTCTTTCCGCCGCGACCAATTCGACATTGTTGAACCACAGGTTGGGGTCGAGACCGCGACCGGCGGCCTCCTGGCGCAGCGATCTGATCCGTGTCGGACCGGCATTATACGAGGCGAAGGCGAACAGTCCCTTATTGAGGGCATCCATAGGTTCATTCTTGTAATACCGATCGATCATGAAGCGGATGTATTTGACGCCGGCATGGATATTTTCTTCTTTCTTGCGGATGTCACCGACTTTCATCTCCTTGCCGGTCGCCGGCATAACCTGCATGACGCCGATGGCGCCCACCGGGCTCTTGACGTTTTGATCCAGACGAGATTCCTGATAGCCTTGGGCGGCCATTAAAATCCAATCGAGTTCATACTGATCACCATACTTTTCGAAATATTGCAGCAGATCGCGAAACTTCTTCATCTCCTCTTCATTGGTGGCACTCTTGACGAACTTGGTGTTCTTGAGATAGCGCTGAAAAAGCACATTGCCGAATACCGTGCCCTTTCGATGCATGGCGATAAAATCATTCAATTCGGCTTTCAATTTGGGAGAGTCTTTGCGGATCGCATAGGCGATATTGCCGCCGCTGCGCAGGGCGATGTCCTCATGCAGGGTCAGTTGCGGAAAAATCTGCTGCCAGAATTTCGCCTTATGATCATCGACCACCATCATCTCAATGAGGCCGGCCTGGAGCATTTCGAGGAGATCCTCATCCTCAAGGTTTTCAGGTGCTTCCTCGATGACGACTTCGGCCTTCCCTTCACTTTTGAAGCGTTGATTCAAAGCCATGAGACTATCGAAGTAGCTGCTCGATTTACGGACAAACACGGTGCGGCCGGCGAGGTCGTCGATTGTGCTGAGCGAGGGTGACTTTGGGCCGGTTACCACGATCTCTTTGACATTTTTTAGCACAGGGGCGGTGAAATCAACCAATTTCCGGCGCTCTTCGGTGTCGGTCAGGTTGGCGACAGCGATATCACCGTGGCCTTCCATCAGGGCCGTAAGCAGTTGGTCACGTGAAATCGGGATGAAGACGACATTGACTCGGATGTGCTTGGTCTTGAGTTTGGTATTGAACTGCTCCTCGAATTCACGGAATGACTCGTAGCTGATACCCCGCTGAACCCCCTTGTCGACGAAGTACAGCGTCTTGCTGTAGACCACCAGGACCCGTATCTGCCGTCTGACGGTCATACCGTCCAGATCGCCCAGCCAGGATTTTGAGGGGAGGTCAAGCGCATATGTTTCTTTGACTTCCTCTTTAGCCTGCGAGATCGGCACCCATGCAAGCAGGAATAGTACGCTGATTGCAGCAATGGCTGTAATTATTGTTGTATACGATTGTCGTTGCATTGCACAAATTCTCTTGGTGTAAGTTGAAGAAGATGAATCCATTTGTGTGATATGCGAGCCGGTTTATAATTGCGTGCATCTGGTATCCAACAAAAATGGTATGTTTCTCTGAATGTCATCCGGTTTATGAAGCCCTTTGTCCAGCCAGGCGTGTCGATCCAACTCCACATTTATACGGCCGAATCAGCTAAAAACGATAATTGTAATTAACCGACATAAAGAACATTTCAGGATTGTCATAGCTGCCGGCAAGCAGAGCCGGAGACGGCACAGAGGCATCCTCGTTCAACGCATATTCAAGGGCCACCCCGATGGATGACTTTTCGTTGAGCTGCTGTTGCACACCGGTGCCGAAGCGCCAGGTGGCGCCTGAAGGCATGGTGAACGAGGTGTTGTTCTGATCTTCGTACATGCTGGTATCATAGGCTATTCCGAAATTCAGGCGGGTTGCCGCTGTCATCTGGAACTGGGTGCCGAGCGCGCCATGCCAGGTATCCTGGAGTTCCAGATTGGAGGATCGTGTCACAGGGCCAACGCTTACCGCCAGATCACTGAACGAACCCCAATCCTGCCAGCCGATGTTGCCAAGCAGGGACCATTTCTCATTGAGTACCAGCACAGTACTGAACATGGCCTGCTGGGGCGCATCGACCGAGGCATCAATGGGAAGCGTCCAGGGCATTCCACTCACCGGCAGATTTCCGCTGGCATCGACATCGAACTCATAATCTACTTTGCTGGTATAGGTCAGGCCGAGACGGGCATATTGACAGGGCTCAAACAGTACGCTCAGTTTGCCATTGGGGGCCCAGTCGGTGTCATCGAGGGTAACCTCTTCACCGGTGATCAGCTTGTCGCGGGTCAGCGAAAAAAATCCGAGATTGATTCCCAGACCTGCGCCGACGGACCACATCGTGTTGATCCGGTAGGCCAAGGCAGGCTGCAGGGTCAGGCCCATCATGGTAGTATCTGTGACGAGATTACGGCCGGCCCAGTCATCATCAAATCCCAGGCTCAGACCGAAATTGCCGTACAAGGCCATTCCGACTTTGAAATCGTCACTGATGCTGTGACTGTAAAATGCACTTGCTGCAGGCAGCCAGCCGACGACATTCCCCGGCTCTTCCAGATATGGATTATCCAGTTCGTAGGGGAGATCCCCGTACAAAACCTGAGCTCCGAGGGTCAGCTGATCGCCGGCAAGACGGGTCATACCGGCTGGATTGCCGGCGACGGTGGAGGCATCCTGGGCTCGTGCGGCGGTGCCGGCATTGGCAAGCCCGAGATCCTCGGTGCCAATCTCATACAGGTACAGGCCGCCGGCCTGGGCCTGGCCAGTCAGTCCCATGAAAAACATGACTGCCATGGACATATAGAGTGATTTTTTCATGCCAACATTCTCCTTTGGATATGTGGCCTTCTGTGCGTGAACGGTGTGTAGTCCGCAGAGCCGACCCCATACCGATGAAGATCGCGTGCTAGTCGCTGGTGTGCAGGAAGGATGGTCAAAGGCCGTCGAGCCGGCCGGGAACTCGCCTTGGAAGACAGTGGTGCGTGACATGGAGGGCCTGTCCTCCTTGCACTCCTTTGCCGAGATCTGTTTCCTGTTCCCCGACTTCATTCGCATGTCATTCATTTTTCATATTTTTTGTTTATTATTGAATAAGCCGAACCCGCTTGCAACGGGTCCGGCTTGGTGGTTCAAGTCAAAATTCCTGCGAGGTTCGCGCTAATCTACCGGCCAACGCCCTCCTGTAATTTCTGCAGCACCTGTTCGAGGCCGAAGGTGCCAACTTTTTGCCGGGGTGGGAATTCCACGTAGGTAGCGAGATGCTGGCCCACGTAGTTCGCGGCAGGGAGCAGTGCGTAGGCATGTTCAATACGCCATTTGTCATAACCGATGGACTCATGATCGGCACGTTCAAACGGATCGGCGCGCAAGTCGAACAGTTTCGGCATGCGCAGGGTCACCATGGGTTCCTGCCACACATCAAAGCCATGGGCGCGTTGCTCCTGGAAGACGACCTTCCAACGATCGTAGCGGAGGCCCACGAGATCGCCCCCGTCGTTCCAATAGAAGAACTCATGACGCGGCCATGCACCTTTCCCCTGCAGCGCAGGCATCAGGTTGTAACCGTCGAGATGCACCTTGTAGGTCTGGTCGCCGGCGGTGTAACCGGTAAGCAGCTTTTCCTTGATGTCAGGCTCGCCAGCAGCAGCCATCAAAGTAGGCACCATGTCCTCCAACGAGGTTATGTCGTTGATCTGCGTGCCGGGTTTGATGACTCCGGGCCAGCGGACGAGCGCTGGCATGCGATAGCCGCCCTCCCAGTTGGAGTTCTTCTCGTTACGAAACGTGGTAGTGCCGCCATCAGGCCAGGAAAATACCTCGGCTCCGTTGTCGGAGGTGTAAATGACGATGGTGTTCTCGTCGACGCCAAGTTCCTTGAGTTTGTTGAGCACCTGCCCGACCATGCCGTCATGTTCGGTCATTGCATCTGCCGCAATGCCCAGGCCGGTCTTGCCATCCGAGCCCGGCTTCAAATGCGTCCAAATGTGCATACGGGTGGTGTTGTACCAGCAAAAGAAAGGCTTGTCGGCCTTCTTGGCGCGCGTCAGGAAATCGAGCGTTTTGGCGGTGACCTCCTCATCAATGGTTTCCATGCGCTTCTTGGTCAGTGGGCCGGTGTCCTTGACGGTCTGCCTGCCAATGCGACCATTGCGTCCATCCACAGTCGGATCATCCTTGGTCGACGCGAAGCTTTCGATGACACCCCGCGGGGCGAACTTGGCCTTGAACTGGGCATCCTTCGGGTAGTCTGCGTTCTCCGGCTCTTCCTCGGCATTAAGGTGGTAGAGGTTGCCGAAGAATTCATCAAACCCGTGAACCGTGGGCAGGAACTCATTGAGGTCGCCGAGGTGATTCTTGCCGAATTGGCCGGTCACGTAGCCTTGGCGCTTGAGCAGTTCGGCCAAGGTCGGATCTTTCGGGGACAGGCCTTCTTTTCCGCCGGGCATGCCGATTTTCAACAGACCGGTGCGGAAGCCGCTCTGGCCCGTGATAAATGCCGCGCGTCCGGCAGTGCAGCTCTGCTGGCCATAAAAGTCCGTGAATAACGCACCTGCTTCAGCGAGGCTGTCAATATTGGGCGTTCGGTAACCCATCATGCCCTGGTTGTAGGCGCTGATGTTCCACACGCCAATGTCGTCGCCCATGATGACAACGATGTTGGGTTTTTTGAATTCGGCAGGCGCTGCCTCAGCCCACGACGGTAAGGCGCTTGCCGCAAGAGCCATCCCACCGGCAATACACAGACCGGTCAGCAGGCTTTTCGGCCTGCTCAACCCCATTAACATTTCCCACTTCGAAGATTTCCGGCTTTTTGGCATAAATATCTCCTTGTTCTTTGGAAGGTTAATGTACCTTTGTTGCTCTCCTGGTTTTTTGCCTTGCCGTCTGTTCGTGGTTTTGCCCCAGGGCCTCCTTATCTTAGCTGTTTTTTACCTGGCCATTCTTAACTCTTCGCAGGATTTCCGGCATATCTCGCTGGATATGGCCATAGAAACGTTTCAGGCCGGGGCACAGGTAATTCAAACCGATCTCGCCATCCAGAGTACGCACCAACCTGTTTTTCGGGCACTCGCCCCAGCAGAGCCGCAGGTGGGGACATTGCTGACAAAACTGCGGTAATGAGTGACGTTTGGCAAAAGCAAAGCTCTTCTGCCCCTCCGAGTAGGCCATCTGGCTCCAATGGGTCTCACCGATATTGCCAAGCCGATATTCAGGGTAGACATAGTGGTCACAGGCAAAGACATCACCGTTGTACTCAACGGCCAGACCTTTGCCGCAGAACTCGGCGGTGATGCAGCGCTGTGAAGGCCAGCCGAGTGATTGGGCGACGGCGGTCTCAAAGAGGTCTATATGGACCTTGCCGAAATCACGGTTGTACCAGTCGTCCCATACCTTGCAGAGAAAGCGGCCCCAGTCGTCCGGGTCGACCGACCAGGGAGTGACTACCGAATCCTCTGCGGCAGGTCCGGCCTGTGGTGTGCCGACGATCGGCAGGCTGTTGGTATCCCAGTGCTGGGGAGCGGTATCATGAAAGACTCTCGGCTCGACACAGGAGATAAATTGCACCCGCCATACACGCAGTTCGCGGGTCAGAAAACGATATACATCGAGAGGATATTTGACGTTTTCCCGGTTGACGACGCAGAGGGCGTTGAACGGTACATCATACTGGCGCAGGAGGTTGGCGGCTGCCATGACTTTGGCGTGGGTCGGTTCCCCACCTTTACTCACCCGATAATGGTCATGCAGACGTGCCGGGCCGTCACAACTGAGGCCGACGAGGAAATTGTACTGCTTCAGGAAGGCAGCCCATTCGGCGTCGAGCAGGGTGCCATTGGTCTGCAGGTCGTTTTCGATACTCTGGGAAGGCTTTTTATATTGGGCCTGCAGATCGACGACCTTGTGAAAGAAATCGAGCCCGAGCAGGGTGGGCTCGCCGCCCTGCCAGGAAAACACAGCCTCATCGCCGGTCTGGGCCTCGATATACTGGCGGATATGCTGCTCGAGAATCTCATCGGACATCCTTGGGGCGGTTGCCTGCTGGAGGAGATCACCTTTATGAAGATAGTAGCAGTAGGTACAGTCCAGATTACATCGCGAACCGATTGGCTTGACCATCGCATGGAAACGGTGTCTATAGCCTTCCGGTTGCGGCGGCAGAATCAGTTCTGGTTGGAAATGGTTGATCATTTTATGGTTCCATTTCCTGCATTTTTATCTGCCGTCGCCATAGATCTTTTCT
This sequence comes from uncultured delta proteobacterium, assembly GCA_963847035.1. Classification (GTDB taxonomy): domain Bacteria; phylum Desulfobacterota; class Desulfobulbia; order Desulfobulbales; family Desulfocapsaceae; genus Desulfoprunum. The sequence continues at coordinate 19,844 of CAWJYH010000006.1, forward strand.
CCCCGTGATCTCTCCGTCGAAACATCAACGAGTCATGTATCCTTTACCAACCTCACTCTCTCACCTCAATCGCCCGGCGGATTGCAGCAAGCACTTTGGCCCCTGGGGTGGTTTTACGGAAATAACCGGCGCAATCAGCCGCCGCCTGTGTTCGCATCTTGGGGTTGTTTAGGACAGTAATGAAGACGAAATGGGTGGTATTGATGATAGCATCAGGGGGTAGAACTGTCTACTGCTCTTCAGGGAAGGTTGATCAGAGAAATATTTTATAACATATCACTTTTGAGCGAACGAACCTCGATAATTTCAGGTTGCCAAACCGAATCCCAACCTCTTTTAGATGCAACAGGAGAGGGGCGATCCTCTCCCGTTGAGGCACACCTATCCGTAAAGTGTCTCGATCCACCGAATGGCTTCCGTGTCATTTACCTTCCCGAGATACCGTTGGGTGGTTCAAAGGTCCGCAAGTTGTAGAAGGATGCCATACCGAGTAACCGTTCCGTTTCGTTGCCTGTCGATTGTCCTTCGTCATGGGAAGAAGAAACTCCAGGACCTCCCCCCGGGTGATGCTGTCGAGGTCACGTTGACCAAATCGCCCAGTAAATCGGCGGAGCACGAACTCACATGTCTTGATGGTATTTTTTTTTCGAGTTGGCTCTGTGGTACTGCAGATGGAAATCGACGGCTTGGAAAACATTCATGTTGCACCTCGTGTGGTTGGGGTTCTATGAGCGGTATGCTCACACTTGGAATATACACCATGATCCAAATAGGCTACCGGGAGACGCTACCGGCTCAGGAAATACCTAAGCTTTTGAGTACGAGAAAAATGTTGATATTGCCAATTGGCACCTTCCCCGTCGGTTTTCCATTCTTTGGGGCATTCAGCTGGCCGGCCTGAATATTACTATCATTTTGTTGATGTACAGCCTTGGAACCAAGGAAATTCGGTGTGAAGCAATGGAGGATCGAGAAAGTGGAGCCCCTGGCTTGGGACTATAGAGAAGGAAGAAAATCTTGTGAGATCTGCCTGAAAAGGATAATCTGGTGCCTGTAAATGCAGCGGCTGCGAGTAGGAATCTGCTTTTGGGGGCTTTCTGAAAAGCACCGACTTATCCCCTCTCCTATTGAACTCAGAGGCCCGGAATGTTGCGCAAAGTTAAAGGAGCGGAGATCACATGCGCCGGATGAATGCGAGATGATTTGCAGTGAGTGCAGACGCTTCGTTGCGCCGGAAAACGGCTGAATACGTTTCAAAACCTCGAAGAAATGGCCCAGTGGCAGGAACAATAGAAAAAACAATGCGAAGGAGATACAACATGACAAAAGAAAGATACCAGATCAAATCGGAATGCCCTGAATGCGGATGTGGCCTTATAAAAAATATGACACCTGATGAATTCCGGGAAAAATATGGCGACACCAAGGATAAAGTGCCCGTTAATTGCACTGACTGTGGCAAAGAGCACGATGGCTGTGTAACTGAGGAAAACACTGCGGCCCAAAACACGACAGAATCGTAAAATGATCGTGTAACATTATGGGTTTTGAGGATTCGACAGCTCGTTTCTCAAAATCAGGTTCTCTTTTTCGTTTTAAAGCATTTTTGGCTGCCGGCAATCAGACACCCTTATACTTTCATATCCTATCGCTTCGCCAGACCACGGGGGAGGTCAAACCTCTATACAACCGATAGTTTGTCCACTTGCGTCGATGATCTGAGCGTTAACAATATCTATTTAAAATTATAGATATTGTTACTGTGGCACCAAACTGATAACGGAGCAAGTGATCGATCGCTGGTTTCCTTCAGCGAGTTTGGCGTATACTCAGACGACTGATCCTTGTTCCATAATCTGAGCTTGCCGAAGGATATCTCAATGAACGCTCGATGCTACACCATCACCACGAGTGAACCTGTTTCGATATTCACTGGGTGACAGGCCGGTTGCTTCCTTGAATAATTTTCTAAAACTACTGCTGTTTTCATAGCCTATAACCTGGGTTATCTCGTTCACCGTCTCCAAGGTCGTCTCCAGGTAGTCTTTTGCCCTTTCGATACGGATCTGCTGCAGGTAGCTCAAAGGTGTTTCATCGGTGGCCTTTTTGAACCGGCGGATAAAGTGTCTGGGACTTATCCCTACCTTTCTCGCAAGGTCTTTCATGCTTGATTGCATCGGCGAAATGGGACTCTATCAATTCCTGAGCTCGCAAGATTTCTTGGTCGCCATGACCTTTGTGGACATTAAACACCGCATAAGAGGACTGGCTTGCCTTGCTTGGATCGACCAGTAACGACTTTGAGCATTGCGCCGCAAGGTGCGAAGAACCGAAACTTTCGATCAGATGCAGTCCCAGATAGTAAAAGGCCGAAACAGAGCCGGAACAGATCAAGCCTTTGTCCCGCGTGAGGACTCTGTCCGGCTCCAAGAGAACCTTTGGATAACGGCGTTTGAAGAGTTTTGCGTAAAACCAGTGAGTGGTTGCCAGTCTGCCATCCAGCAACCCGGTCTCCGCAAGGACAAAACTCCCGGTACAAACACTCGCAATCGTTACCCCCTGTTCATACCTGGCAACGATCCAGTCCAGCAATGGCCTGGCATTGGCAGGAAGAAGATCGGCGTTGGGAAGATATGGCGGGACGACAACAACATCAGTTTGCAGGGAATCTTGAAACGCGCCATCAGGTATGACCTGAAACCCTCCACTTACTTTAACCGCCTTTCCATCCTGGCTAAGAATTCGTGTCGTAAAGAGAGGTGCCGACCATTCCCCGGTGTTTGTTGCATGCCAGCGATTCGCTATTGTGAAACTGTCAATCAGTCCCGAAATCCCGGAAAATTGACAACCTGTATCGACGATAAAGGTGATGTTTGCCATGAGTCCCCCTGAGGCATGACAGTCTCACTTTGTTATCAGTACCATTATGGCGTTTATGGATCGTTTTTTGTCAATTATGCCACTTTTGCCAAATCCAGGCAAATGATACCATCACGCTAACATCATGCCAGAAGGAGAATACGATGAAAGAAAATGATCGAATGGTTCAGGGAGATTTAAGCGGGTTCGAGCTTTTGCAGTCAATAGTCGATGGTAAAGCGCCTATGCCACCGATGGCACGAACTATCCCTATGACCATTATTTCGGTGGTGCCTGGTGAGGTTATTTTCACCGCAACCGCTGGACAGCAGCATCTTAACCCATTGGGCGGAGTACATGGCGGTTTTGCCGCGACCGTTCTCGACTCCGTAACCGGCTGTGCGGTGCATAGTCTTCTCGAAGCGGGTGTCGGATATGCAACGGTAGATCTGAATGTCAAAATGATCAGGCCCGTCCCGCGCGACCAGGAACTGACCGCCATAGGGAAGGTTATCAACATGTCCGGTCGTCTGGCCGTCTCTGAGGGGAGATTACAGGATGGCGATGGCAAAATACTCGCTCATGCTACAGCCACCTGCATGATCCTTCGTCAGTTGAAAGTAGGTGCAGGCGGTGGTCAAACTTAACGATACAAGGAGGAGATTATGAATTTGAACGACCATCCAGATGTAATAGCCTTTCGACAGAGGCAGCAGAATAACCAACCCGAAGCAATGACATCGAGACGACTGAAGGCTATCGTCCTGGAGGCCGGGGCCGATGATGTCGGTGTTGTAGAAATTGACCGCCCGTCTCTGCAAGACCAGAAGGAGGCGATCCTACAGGCTTTTCCACGAGCAAAAACCCTTGTCAGTTTTATTTGTCGGATGAATGAGGCACAGATCCGCTCAAACGACAGATCATTGGTGGATGGAGAGTTCATAGCCTACGACGCGGAAATGCTGCATATTTCCCGCACCGTCGTCAAAGCGTTGAGGGGTGAAGGGATCACCGCGGTCACTCCTTCCGAATGCTTTCCCCAGGATATGAGTAAATGGCAAGGCAGGATGCTGACGGTTTCACATAAACCGGTAGCGGAAGCGGCAGGCCTCGGTATGATCGGCCACCATCGACTGTTGATCCATCCAATATTCGGCAGTCATCTTTGTTTGGGTACGATAATCATAGATACAGCCATGGAGGTCTATGACCAACCCATCGACTACAATCCATGCATCGATTGCAAACTCTGCGTTGCTACCTGTCCAACCGGAGCCATAGCCCCGGACGGGTCCTTCGCGTTTGTCAAATGTCTGGTTCATGCCTACCGGGATCGGCTGGGAGGTTTTTTAAATTGGGTCGAATCCCTTGTCACCAGCCAAAACATGGAAGAATATCGGGAAAAACGAACAGACGGTGAAACAATGGCGGTCTGGCAGAGTCTCACCTATGGCGGCGGATATCGATGTGGCTATTGCATGAGTGTCTGCCCGGCAGGCCAGGACCTGCTCGGGCCCTATCTCGATAATCGAAATGAATACATACAAAGTGTTGTCAAGCCTCTTCAGGAAAGGAACGAGAACGTCTATGTTCTTCCCGGCCAGGAGCAAGCGACAGCGGTAAGCAAGAGGTTTCCGAAAAAAACTGTCCGGCCTGCCTGAAAGCACCACTTGTAAAGAATTGGAGTAGATGATGACGGACGTCTCAGGCTTTGGCGGTCACAGAAAAATCTATGAAGATCTTGTCAAGCGCTTGGAAAATGCGGATATCGCTACATTAGCCAGGCATGTCAATCTTCCGATAAACACTGTTGGAGAGATCGAAGTTCCATTTCTGGGTGCAACCTACCTGATATCCAATACAGGTGTCCGGAGGTTTGATCGGAGAAGGTGCTCGGATGTCACGGCGAGTGCATTGATCCACTATGTGCTGACAGGCTGCAGAAATCTACCGGCAGGTAGATTTGTGCCCTTAGCCGAACTTGCCGGGCCATTATTCAGAAACAGCAGTTTTTCTCACAGTGCCTTGGAAGGCCCTATAATTAAACGATTCCAGGGACGCATTCAGGAATTGCTATCAATAGCAGCATCTATCGGTGGTCACGAGGGTGGAATTTCCGGATCTGGTTCCGTAAGCGTAATCTTTGATGTACTGCCCAACGTATTGCTTCAACTCATCTTCTACGATAAAGACGATGAATTTCCTGCCCGCGCAACCCTGCTGCTTGATGCTCACGCAACTCAATGTATCGATTTTGAAGCCCTGGCAGTCTTGATCTCGATTTTTGTTCAATTTTTGACAAATAAAGGAACTATGGAGACTGGCGATATGAAGGAACGATACCTGGAAGATTTTGAAGCTGGACAAACCTTTCAGTCCGAGCGTATCCGTATCGATGTGGACCGCATCAAGAGCTTTGCCGCCGAATTTGATCCGCAACCGTTCCATCTCGACGAAAGAGCCGCCACCGACTCGATATTTCGTGGTCTTGTCGCAAGCGGTTGGCACACGGCCGCGATCACGATGAAACTTCTGGTTGAAGGCGATCTCAAACCTGCCGGCGGCATCGTCGGCGCCAGCTTTGACGAATTCCGCTGGCTGCAACCGGTTCGGCCAGGCGATGAGCTTCGGGTCGAAAGCGAAGTGCTTGAAGTGCGAGCCTCCAAATCTCGCCCCGACCAAGGAGTCATCAAGGTGAAGACCACGACGCTGAATCAAAACAACGAAGCCGTTCAGGTACTTGTGGGTAATTTGATCGTGCTCCGTAGTCCTGTGTCTAAGGATTGAAGTTTATGGACCTGGAAAATCCGGTAGTTCTGGATAGTGCCCATCTCTCTGAGTCAATATGACCGAGACATCTACCATTGAAAAAGTTGCAGTGGCACGGAAAAATGGACATTAACCTTGCCGATCATAAGCTCAAGAACTGCTCAATACACCCATGGTTAAAGCTTCTACTGTTCGCCAAAACCTCAGGCTAATCGTTCAGCCGGCAGTTTTCCAACTGGCCTCCAGCAACATCTGGTCAGGAAATATCTTATCAAAACTGCTCGTTGCTACCCCTTAGGTTGGCAGTTCACATCTTCTCAATATTTTCCATTTTGGAATCTCATCGACTAAGTGGCTAATGTAATAGGCCGAAACTTGCTAAAGCAATCACTTCTGCTGCGGCTCCGCTGATCCAGCGATGGCAACGTTGATATACGCGCATCACTCCAACAATAGTTAAAAAAGCGGAGTAAAGTGTGACAATTCCGAATGAATCCGGTACGATCAGTTGCATCGTACAGCGGTCTCTTCTCGTTTGTAGTTGCTGACGGGATGAGATCGAAAATCCCTGTTGCGAAATCAGCTACTACGGGGGTATGGTGGCTGCAATTTTCTGGTTCATGAAACGATTGTATCAATAAACTCAAGACTTGGTTTATTAGGTTATTTTCCTCATGCATCCACGTCGGCAGGCCGTTACCTCCTGTTTTTTCCTCCAGTCTCCAGATCAGCAGCTGTGAATCCGTCGCCAGTGTTGCGGGCACCCCTGGCCAATGTGGCAATCGAAGGCGTCCTGCTGACCATGGCGGCTTTTCCTTTCCTGCTGGCATGTGCCGGGACCGGCGGGGAAGAACCCGCCGCTTGGAGAATGGCCGTCGCTGCGGCAGCTTCTCTATGCTGCCTGGGGGCGTCCTACTGTTTTTTCCGGAAGTGGGTGCTGGGAAAAACATTGGCGTGTCTTGCCGCTGCCGGCTGCGGCGTCGCCGGGGCACCGTTTTTCCTGGGAGATCCTAGTATCGCCCTGTTGGCCGGCGTCGCTCTGATTCAGGCCGGATTCACCATTGCCGATTACCATCTTCCTCGGCAGCAGGACTTACTGAATCAACCGGAGAGCAGGAGCCTGCAACGGGCAAGGGGGGCTTTGTGGGCCGTGGTGTCGATCGCGGGCTTATCCTTCATCCTCGATACACAAGGGCAGGTGACAGGAGAAGTGGCGGTTGCGGCAGCTCTGCTGCTCAGCCAGGGAATGATTGCGCACTGGATGTGGAGAAACCGGAAGGAAGGGTGGCTGGCAGTATCGCTTACCCTGCCTTTTTTACTCGCAGGTGCCGGTTATCTGGCCCTGGTGAACGGTCTGGTCAGGCCGACGGCTGCCGTCATCAGCCTGGTTGCCCTTGCCGTTCTGCCCTCGCCACAGCGTCCGCTTACCATCGGCGAGGAGTGGTGGGAGCCTCTGCTCAACCACCCGGCCCGTATCCTCATCAGCACCTTTTTCGGGCTGTGTCTCTTTGGCACCATCGTGCTTCAGATTCCGTGGGCTTCGGCGCGTGGTGGAATCGAACCGATCGACGCGGCCTTCACCTCGGTGAGCGCGGTCTGCGTCACCGGCCTGACTGTGCTGGACACTCCGAACGATTTCACTCTGTTGGGCCAGGCTTTGATTCTCCTGCTTATCCAGCTGGGTGGTTTCGGCATCATGACGATCTCCACGGTGGCGCTGCACGCGATGGGCAAACGGCTCAGCCTGCGCCAGGAACGTCTCATGACCACATTGACCGAGACCAGTCACAGCGATCTGATTGATTCGCTGCTGTTGATAGTCCGCTTCACTTTGCTCGTCGAACTGGCCGGGGCAGTCATCCTGTCCGCGAGTTTTCTCAAGGCAGGCGACACCTGGGGACAGGCACTCTGGCGTGGGCTCTTCACTGCAGTTTCCGCCTTCTGCAATGCCGGTTTTGCCCTGCAGAGCGATAACCTTATCCCCTATCGGACAAATCCGCTGGTCCTGCACACTGTCGCAGCACTGATCGTTCTCGGCGGCCTGGCACCGGCTGCAAGCCTGCTGTTACCGCAGTGGCTGAGGGGCCGCACGGTGCCGGTGGGGCCACGGATCGCGATGGTGACAACGGCAGCTCTGCTCCTCTCAGGAACGATCCTGTACCTGGTGTTCGAGTGGGGAAACAGCCTTGTCGGTCTTTCGCCCGCCGACAAGCTGCACAACGCCTGGTTCCAGTCCGTTACCCTGCGGACCGCCGGCTTCAACTCGGTCGATATCGGCGGAGTGATCGGCCCGACCTATCTCGTGATGCTTGGCCTCATGTTTATCGGCGGCAGCCCCGGCGGCACCGCCGGCGGCATCAAGACGACGACCGTCGGTGTCCTGGCGCTGACATTCTGGGCAAGTGTCACCGGCCGAAACGACATCATCGTTCAGAACCGGCGGATACCGCAGAGTACCGTCAACCGTGCGGTGACCGTGGTCGCCTCCGGTCTGCTGGTCTGGCTCCTCGCCCTGATGGCGCTCGAGATCACCCAGCAGATCCCCTCCCGGGCGCTGGCCTTCGAGGTGACGTCCGCCCTGGGTACGGTCGGACTGTCGATCGGCGCAACGCCGCACCTCGATGGGATCGGTAAGATCATCATCATCCTGACCATGTTTATCGGCCGCGTCGGGCCGATGACCCTGTTCACCCTGCTGAGCTGGGAAACGGCGCGGGCGGATGCCCGTTACCTGGATGCCCGCATCACTTTAACCTGAGAGAAAGATCATGCCCCAGCAAGTGCTCATCATCGGTCTCGGACAGTTCGGCATGTCGCTTGCCCGCACCCTTTCTGAAAAGGGAACGGAAGTGTTGGCCGTCGACCGGCGGAAGGATCTGGTGGATGAGGCCTCGGCGTTTGCTACCGAAACGGTGATGTTCGATGCCACCGACGAGGTTGAACTGGCCAGGCTTCAGCCGGCACGCCGCGACTGTTCGGTGTGCGCCATCGGTGATGATTCGAAGGAGGCATCGATCATCTGCACGGCCCTGCTCCGGCAGATGGGAGCACCCTGGGTCATCGGCCGGGCCAACAACGCCATGCACAGGCGTATTCTGCAACTGGTCGGCGCCCACCTGGTGGTCAATCCGGAGGAGGAATTCGGCAGGCGGTTCGCCAACCGGGTGATCAACCGCAATATCATAGCTGACATGCCGCTCAGCGACGACCTGCATCTGACCGAACTGCTGGTCAACCCGTCGATGGTCGGGAAAAACCTGGTTGAGCTGGCTCTGCCAAAAAGGTTCGGCATCATGGTAGTCGCCATCCGCAGGGGTTCCCCCAGCAGGGTGCTCCAGCCTTCTCCTCATGAACCCCTGGAGAATAACGACCGTCTCATCATTGTCTCGAGCGAGGTCGCGGTTACCAAACTCGCCGGGGAGGTGTGAGATGCGTCTGGCGCAGGCGGTACGGGTCGGGGCGTGGCTGCTTATCGGTATCAACCTGCTGATGGCGGTCGGCACTATCGGCATCTTCACCAGGATGGCGCCGGCCATCGCTGTCATCATTGAACACAATGACCGCTCGCTCAAGGCCTGTGAGGAGATGTTGGCGGTACTCGCGGTCAGCGGGACGGGCACATCTCTATCAGCGGAACCTGCCCGTGTCTTCCGGTCCGCGTTCGAACGGGTGAAGAGCAATGTCACCGAACCCGAGGAGCCGCGGATACTCGATAAGATCGAGCCAAGGCTGGAGTCGCTGCTGAAAGGTGAGATGGCAAGTCGAGAAGCAGTTGTCGCCGATGTGCTTGAACTCGGAAGGATCAATCGCGAGGCGATGGCCGCTGCTGACCGGCGGGCGCAGCAACTCGGCCGGGCGGGGGCCTGGGGTGTGGTATTCATGGCCCTGTCGGCCTTTTTGGCCGGTGTGATCTTTATCCGCAGCCTGACACGCAGGGTAGTCCTGCCGCTGCAGGAGATTCATGACGTCATCGCCGCCCAGCGCAACGGCGAGACCATGCGACGATGCGTGGCGGCTGACCTGTCGCAAGATGTGGCGGTGGTGTTCACCGGCATCAACGAACTCATTGACCGCTGCCGAGAGTTGGAAGGGCGGGGGGAATGGGTCTGACGACCTGCCTGGGGCGGCAGCCTTTGGCACAGGATTCGCTTGAAACTGCTAGCCGGCAGGCTTGAGACTGCTCTTCTTTCATTGCTGACAATATCTTCCGGCATCAGTTCCTTTCCCGGTGGCTGCTCCAAGCACAGCCTTGTCAGCGCCGGTCGATCACACTGCCCGCCGTCGGGGACTCGGGTAACCAATCTATGATGCTGTTCTATCTTTCATGATCCCTACAAAAGGCAGGGGAATGGGCCAAGTCCTACGGTTTATATATCCACGCTGAACATAATGCTTTCTTGCCAATTCCGAAATTAGAGATATCTACTGTTGCTTTCAACAGGAGAGGGGCGATCCTCTCCCGTTGAGGCACACCTATCCGTAAAGTGTCTCGATCCACCGAATGGCTTCCGTGTCATTTACCTTCCCGAGATACCGTTGGGTGGTTGAAAGGTCCGCATGCCGCAGAATCACTTTGCTGACGATCTCGATGGGGGTGCCAGATCTCGAAGCTTAGGTCGCAGCATGCCGTCGGAGATCATGTGGACGCAGCTCGATATTGACCATCCTGCCAGCCTTTTTCACCATCGACCAGGCGGCGACATAAGAAATGGGAAAGATGCGGGCATTGCTGACGATATCCCTGGCTTTTGTGTAGGCAGTTAACCTTACCAATATTTTCCGTGGAACATAAACCTTCTCACCAGTTCGGCCACTTTTGGGGTTCTGGATGGCCAAGCTTCTCTCTTGGATATCTGCCGGTTTCAGATTCAGAACTTCGCCGACCCGCATACCTCCTCTGGCCATCAACTCCAGCATAAGCCGGTTCCGAGCGTTTGTGGTCCTGAAGACGATCTCATCGACCGTCTCTCTATCGACAATATTCCACTGAATAGCTTTTGGGCGTTTGAAGATCTTTCTGATGACGGAACCGTTGCAGGGATTGGTGAGGGCAGGCAACCCGGTGTTGATGCTGAAGTTGTAGAAGGATGCCAGTACCGAATACCGGTTCCGTTTCGTTGCCTGTCGATTGTCCTTCGTCATGGTAAGGAGAAACTCCAGTTATTATATTCCCCCCTCTTTTTTTCACATCCCAAAAGGCTTACATAGCCCTTCGTTAACTTATACCCCCATCCCAAAACAGATCATGTAAATTCGTGCCAAAAGGCGAAGGAAAATCAGAAGTTTGAATTCACACCCTTTATCGATAGATCACCTGCCCGATATAGGTCCGCCAGAATCCGAAATAATATGAAAAATACTCATCATAGACCCTGGCGAGGGTTCCAATATAGTCCTCTGCGCCATTAATAATCCTGATCTTGAGAGTGCCGGGGCTACCTCAGTCCTAAAAAGCCTGCTACGAAAAGCACAACAACAATAACACCAATGATGTAAAAAATATTCATGTCAGCTTCTCCTTTCTTTCGCGCTAAATTATCCTTAATTTGAGCAGTTACACCTACTTTCGTCTCCTCCAATAGTAACCGCCGCCCCCGCCGAACAACAGGATCAACACTACGACCATGATGATGAGCGTTGTAGTACTCATGTTAATTCCCTCCCCCTATATATATTCAAATTTCATGCCAGAGTTCGATCACTTAATTGTTTGTTATGTAACGTTCTTATTTATATAAATAATTTGTTTAAAAAGGACTCTCAAAGCAGGGGCAAACAGGCGCAGAATCAGGTCATACTTGACCGCTTGGTCATATATGACCCTCATTAAAGATGTCTTCAAAGTTGTATGGGGGATGATGACAGGGCAAAAAGGAATACGTTCGCTGTTTCGGTTTAAATGCCTCGGAAAATGGTATTCTCAAATTTTGAACTCTCTTATATAATTGCAAATAATTTGTTGCCAGTATTGTACATATTATCTGTACTTTCCGTTGAAGAGGATTATCATGGCCAGGGCATGGCCACTATTTTGATACAGCATTTGACAGCCATCGCCCGCCAGAAAGGTATCGCGCAATTCACAGCCGAAGTGCTTGCTCAGAACATATCAATGCTGAAGGTTTTTCGTCACAGTGGTTTGCCAGTCCGGCAGGAGAATGAGCAGGAAGTCGTTCACGTGACAATGCCTCTTGACGAGGAATCTCCCTAAAACCTTTCCTGTTATGTAGAACCCCGGACTCAGCTTTTGGAGGCAATTTTTTCCTTTACATCTTCAGCTGCTGCCGGCGTAGGATCACCAGTCATACTGGCCGCATCAAGAACTTCTTCTACGATACTACTGTCATGTCACATATCTAATGTTGGATAAAGTCGGTTCAGTTTGATCCGGGCATCTTCAGCAGTGAACTGCCAGTTAACCCCAGCATTCATCCCATTTCTTGCTGACTCCCATGCCTTGACCTCATTGTGCATAACCTCAATCTTGGCAATCCGGCGGTTCAGGCATTGCCCGATCAGAACGTTCAACTCGATTTCGGCCATGTTCAACCAACTTCCATGCTTCGGTGTGTAAACAAACTCGAAACGATCCCAAAGGGCCTTAGCCTTTTCCGGCGCGAACGCCTCGTATAGCGAACCGGGTGTATGGGTATTCAGGTTGTCCATCACCAGCGTGATTTTTTCGGCGTCTTCGTAACGGGAAGCGATTTTCTCGACGAAAAACGCCCACTCCACCTTGGTTTTTCGGTCGGTTACCTCGACCATCCGTATTCCAGCCAGTGGTTCATTTGCCATGAAAATGTTCCATGTCCCACACCTCGAATATCTGAAAAGATCAAACTGCCTTTACGTTCATAGATCTACTGTTCACTGTGGAAACCGTGTAGGTTCATGCTGAGGGGGGCGCGACCTCCCCCTCAGCGTATGGACTATCCATACAGAGTCTAGATCCACCTTAATCGCTTCAGAATCATACACCTTGCCGAGTATCGGTATATATCGAAATTCTCTCGTAAGGGCTGATTAATCCGGTATGGTATACACATCATCCTAGTCAATAGACGTTCCTGTAAGGAAGGCATGTTTTCCACAAGAGGGAACAATGGCATTATCAGCAAAACAGCGCGAAAAAATACTGACTCAAAATCAGAGGGAATTTGGAGAACAGTACCAGCGTCTTGTTTTTCCAGATAGCCTCGCATTACAGGTAGTAAACCAGAAACGGTTGGATTGTCTGTCGGAATTGCAGGAAAAGGCTGTTCTCGGCGCAGCAGGCACCAAACTCGACATGCGCCGGCTGTCGCCTGGATGTCGCATCTGCACGGAAGGGGGCTGGTCATGCCTTTTCATCAGTGGCAAATGCAACTGTCATTGTTTCTATTGTCCAACCGCCCAGGACGAGGTAGGAGAAGCGACCACCAACTCGGTTGAGTTTGTCCATCCCGCCGACTATGTGGCCTACCTCGAAAGATTAGGTTTTACCGGATCGAGTATCAGTGGCGGAGAGCCTCTCATGACCCCGGAGCGCTCAATTGCCTTTATCAGGGCGATCAAAGATCGTTTCGGCCCGACCATGCATGTCTGGCTTTACACCAACGGTACACTGGCCACGACAGACATACTGATGGAATTGCGGGATGCGGGGCTAGATGAGATCCGATTTGATATTGGCGCTATCGACTACAACCTTAACCCCCTGCATAGAGCTGTCGGGCTGATCCCGACGGTAACGGTTGAGATTCCAGCCATTCCGGAGGAAAAGGAACGGCTGAAAGGTATGCTTGGCGAATTGCGAGATGCTGGCGTTCAGCACCTCAACCTGCACCAACTCCGCCTGACCCCTTTTAATTTTGACAACCTGCAGGTCCGCAATTATCGCTATATTCATGGCGAGAAGGTCACTGTGCTCGATTCTGAACTGGCGGCTCTGGAAATTCTTCTCCATAGCATCCGGGTGGGTATCGATCTGCCGATTAACTACTGTTCCTTCCCCTACAAAAACCGCTTCCAGAGCCGTGCCTACAGACAACGCAATGCTTCCTTTCTGATCAAGGAATTTGAAGCCATAACCGAGAATGGCTTTATCCGCACTCTTACCCTGTTGGGTGAGCCGACGAAACTGGACTACCTCATCAGTGGCTTCCGCCAGCAGAACAATTCTGATACTCTCTGGAGCCTGAACGGTGCCAAAGATCGATTGACTCTCCATCCAAGCCTCTGGTCACTTGTTAATCCTGAAGGATTGAGGCTGCTGGTTGCCCATAGCGCCGCTTATCAGAGGTCGTCTCTGACATACCGCAACCCTTTCACCACCATTGAACTCAGTCCAACCAAGAGTATCGTCCTCGAACGGGAAAAACACCATGCCGGCTTTGAACTCGATCAAGACCAGGCAGAATTGTTCGCCAGAGTCTTTCTTCTGAAAATACAATCCTCCTCCGAACTGCCGCAGCAGGACATCTGGGATGATCTATTGGTTTTTGAAAAAACTCCGCAGGGGCTACTGGAATATTTTTAGCCTTTTCAGGACAGTGATTGTTGTGGTTCTGCACAAATCTGAATTAAGCCTGCTGATTGGCCCATGCAATACTGGTGAATTCAATTGTCGTGACTACTTGACGTAATCAAGCATGTATCGCCTCGAATAAAGAGGGGCGATCAGAACGAGAAAATGGATCGGGTTGTTCTTGATGGGAAAAATCTTATTGTCCTCAATATGGACACCTACGAATCCCTTAGAATAGGCACCTGCAGCTGGAAATACGATTCCTGGGAAGGGTTGGTATATTCTGGCATTCGGGGCGGTAACCTACCTTGAACAGTACTGCCAGCATTACACCACCGTCGAAGTTGACCAGTGGTTCTGGTCCCTGTTCAAGACCGACATGCCGGTTCTGCCCCGGGATGACGTCGTGCGCGAATACGCCGAATCGGTGCCACCGGGTTTTCTATTCAGTATCAAAGTACCGAACAGCATCACTCTCACTCATCATTACAGTGTTTAACTTTGATGACCTCGTAGCAACTCAACCCGAGCAAGCGGGGTGAGAGATTAAATTGGCCGGATGAAATATCGATTTTTGCAAAAATTGCCTGATCCGGCTGGAAATTTGTTCTTTGACAACCACAAAGATTCGCACCAAGGGAAATGGCGGCAGGAACCCGAGGTTTCGGCCCCCTTTTCTGCGCCTGTAGGCGGCGGCCCTCAGAATATTTAAACCGCTGGCCTTGAGTTTGACGCAGTACCCCACCTTCGCCATGCCACGGATCCGAAGTTTTTTGATCCCGGTTCGTCAAGCTATCTCGGAGTTGGTCGCCTCGATGCCGGATCGATAACGGTATTTCTCATGGAATTCGGCGGTCTGCTCAAAGGCTCGGCGGCGTAGAAGCCGGATGTCCTTATGGCGGTAGCGGAGGTAACGGCCTTTCTTGGCGGGAAGGGTTGGGCAATCGTTGCTCTTGTCGCATTCGCGGCAGAAATCCTGCCGGAAACAGGCGCTGATCCTCTCTTTTTTGGCGTTGTTGTGAATTTGAAAGGGAGGGTGCCCTGCCGGGCAGGAGATCACCTCACCATTGTCCGCAAAAGAGAACATATCGAGACCGATCTTCTTGTCGCCCTTGAGGGTGCCCATGGCCGGAGCGACTAATTCGGTGTTTTTCTTGCCGGCATAGTCGCAGTTGTCGTCAGAGCCGTAGATGGTATCGGCCAGTAACCGTTCCGGCTTCTGCCCTTGTTCCTCTACCCGGTCAAGCATCGGCTTGAGGGCCTTGGCATCACTGTGATGGGCCGGTTCGGCTTCGGCGTAGGTGAGAAGAGCCAGGGGGCGCCGGCCGTCCTCTTCTGCCGCGGTGGTATAGGTCTCGGCTAACTGCACCTGATAGCCCTTGCCCTTGTGGGCATCATACCCGGCATCAGGATCGGACGGATTCTGCAGGGACGAGGAGGCGATTTCCTTGTTTTTCCTGACCGTCACCCGTAACTGACCGCTCCCGGCGGCGGCCACAAGGCACTGCTCCTCGAGTACCCGAACCAGCAGGTGATAGCTGGTCATCGCGTTGACGCCGGCGTCGCCCCGGAAACGCTCAACGAGATGAAAGAGATCTTCGGCCAGCTGTTCCAGGGTGCGGGATGACTCCGAGGGCTTGACCATGGAAAAAGCATTTCCCTGCTTCCGGTCGAGATATTTGCCGATCAAATCCGGGTCCAGCGTCTCGAGGAGTTCCTGGTGGTGACGCTTGAGGTTGACCAGAAACTTCCTGATGCATTGGACGAAGATGCCGATCCGTCCAAGATGGCGCATGTTGGAGGTGATATGCATCGAGTCCAGTCGCTGCTTCTCGGGGGAAACGTTGAATTCGGCGATAAGCTTTTCCGCCACCTTGTCGAAGATGATATCGTGAAGACCAGCCCGGGTGATGAGTTCTCGCATGTTCCAGATCGTCTTCAGGCTGACATAGGCGCTTTCATCCGAATTGTCGGTGATGTCCAGGGCGTAATGCCATTCGATGTTGAAGGCAAATTGTCTGGCCGTCTCTTCGTCGGTCAGATCGAACATCTGCTGAATAAGCAGCGCTCCCATCATGGCGTACAACTCCTTGGTGGGATGTCCCTCCCGAGAGGGAAAGTGCTTGGCCAACTGCTTGACGGGGAGTTCAGTGAGGATATGCTTCCTGAACACCCCGGCCCAGGACTCGTCGATCATCTTGCGTCGTTTTGGCCCCAGATGCGCGAACGGGTCAAACATGTAGCGGGTTTTGTGGTCTTTGATTCTGATCATGGCTGTTCCATAATATCTATTTGAAATTACATGACAACTAGACCATAAACCAGCGAAAAACGCAAGCGCTTTATTTATAAATTGATAAAAATATCAGTTGGTTGTGTAAATACCGACAGACTGAGTTGTTACGAGTCCATCAACGTTAATCACAACATAGGAACACCAGACGATGGCATTGTCAGAAGACGAGATCAAAGAACTTCGCGTTGCGAAGGAACTTTTAGAATACCCGAGTCTTACTGCAAAAATAGGCAGCTTGCTAGGGACTCCAATCGAAATTGCATTTGACAAGCTCCCTAAGAACTGGAGCGTCGCAGTAAACGACGCAACGAAGAAATCGATAGAAAAGGCTCTGGATGTTGCCATCTGGACCATGGATCAAAGTGAACGGACACCACCATCAAACTGGTGGCACAAGTTTGCTGTTGGCACCACAGGGGCCGCCGGAGGCTTTTTCGGTCTGCCTGCGTTAGCCATTGAGTTGCCGGTATCAACAACTATCATGCTCCGATCCATTGCGGATATTGCGCGCAGTGAAGGCGAGGACCTTCGATTCCCTGAGGGAAAACTCCAGTGCTTACAAGTGCTAGCGCTCGGCGGGAACTCAAAGAGTGATGATAGGGCGGAAACCGGGTACTTTGCAGCCCGTGCGGCGCTCGCAAAAGCACTCTCGGAGGCTACATCACATCTTGCCGAGAAGGGCTTCGCACAGAAGGGCGCTCCCGCCCTTATTAAACTCATTGCTAAAGTGGCATCCCGCTTCTCAATCGTCGTCTCAGAGAAGGCAGCTGCGCAGGCCGTTCCGATAGTCGGCGCGGCTGGCGGCGCATTCGTCAACACTATGTTCATCGGTCACTTCCAAGACATGGGCAGAGGGCATTTCATAGTCCGGCGGCTCGAACGCACTCATGGTCCGGAAGAAGTTCGCCGGATATATGACTCCCTCTGAAGTGGTTAACAATCGGCTCCAGGCGCGCACAAAAGCGCATCGCCTTCTTGTTCATCTAGGCTTTGCGGGCGGCGCTATTGTGCGCGCCTGAGCGAAGTGTTAATATAGCCGGACCGAAGATCTGAATATTTTACCATCGCCCAGACCTTACACTACTACTGTACGCCTTTCGTTGACCAATCCGTAATTATATTCAAACACTGAAACTGTGTTCCCCGCCGTTTGTGAAGCTTTTCCGCGCCGGGTCAGCGCGGGGGCGGCACGAGGATGGTGCGGTCAAATTCGGCCTGCCAGCGGTTTTCACTATGGTTGAAGGTGCGGACCTGGACCCGATCCGGATACAGGTAGAGGGAGTTGGTCCAGATCGTGTCGCCCTTCATGCTGTTGTTGTGAATATTGATGATCCGATCGGCGTAGATGTTGATGAAGGAGGCATAACTGGCTTCAGTAGGCGGGGTGTGGGTATGACCGGACACCCAGAGAAAGATCTGGGGGTTGGTGATCAGGAGCATGTGCATCCAGGCCGCCGGCTGGATAACGGCACCGGGACGATTGACATAACGCCTGAATCTGGTCTGGGTCCCGTGAAGCGGAGGGTGGGCGAAGATGATGGTCGGTTGGTGGCGGTGCCGGAGGAGCTGAATGCGGAGCCATGCCAGTTGCGCTTCGCCGATGCCGGTGCCAACACGGTCATGATCGGTGGAGAGAAAAAGGAGCAGATAGCCGCCGATTTCCAGCTTGTAATAGTGCTGGCCAAGGCCGAAGGTTTGCCGGAATTTGGCCAGCTTCGCCTGCTGGAAAACAAAGGGGGCACGGACATACCCCATGGCCGCAAGCGGATAAGGCGTTTTGAAGTAATAGTCGTGGTTGCCGACAATCGCGGCCAGGGGGTGGCGCAGGTTGCGGAAATAGGTAGCGGCGGCGGCATATTCCCTATCGGTGCCGTACCTTTCGGTAAGGTCGCCGACGGCAACAACCAGGGCGACATCCCGCCAGGAATTGATCCGCGCCAGCACCGCCCGCTTGGCGGCCGGATTGTTACCGGGCAGATGGGGATCGCCGAGAACAACCAGGTGGGCGGGTGCGCCGGTGCCGGCAGGGGGATGCCCGGCTCCGCACCCGCAGAGGACGATGAGCGCGAGCAGAACTGTGACGATCAGTGGCGCGACCGGCCGACGGCTCGGCAGTGACATCGCCGGCCGACGACCGCTGTCAGGAGCGGCCCTATCTCTCCACCCTTTCAATGATCAGTACCGCATAGAGCTTTCCACTCCATTTGCCAATCCAGTTGCCGGAAAACGAAGAAATTTCCCTTCAAATCTCGGGGCCAGGTGAGACTTTGATAATGTCTGCCGGTAGCGGTAAATCCGCCCACGAAAAGGAAGATGTCGTGGTGGCACCGAGCAGCAATAGGAAGCAACGCACCTAACTTTCATTTTACCCACATCTTTTGGGATTCCAACGAAATGCTTCGCCGTGCGGATGTGAGGAGCAAGCAATTTATTGGGAACCTTAGCGCCTTGTCTCTTTAAGGTATCTGGCGCGCGCGTCTAGTGCGGTGTCGGGGAATTCGCTGAACACGCCGTCGACGCCCAAATGAAAGAACTGCAGGTACTCGCGCTGAGGGTCTCCCTCGTAGCTGTGGGCCAAGTGGCGTTTCTCGTTCCGGAACGTGAAAGCGTGAACGATCAGCCCCAATTTATGGGCGTCGGCGATCAGCGAGGTGGGATCCTGAGTGCCGGCATCCATCACATCGGCTTTCCCGTCACCGTTGATATCTTTGAGCTGGCCGTCCGCAGCGAGTTGGCCTTTCACCGGTACGATGTACGGTTTCCATGGACCGATCCCATCAGCGTAGGTTTTGATTTCGGCAAGGCCGGCAGGCGTCACCATGTCACTGAACAGGCGTTGGTCGCCTGCTTTTTCCCAGTCGTAGGGGCGGTGGTAGGGGGCAGCATAGGTGAGATCACCCGTCTTGAGGTTGTAGCCGTCGGCGTCGATGAGTTGCACCATGCGCACGTTTAACCCTTTGGCCCGCATCTCCTTCAGACTGCTCGGCTCGAAGCTCTGCACGAAGACGGGTGCAGAACTGCTGTTCCAGTTCGCGGATTGGATGGCGGCGATGAGCTTGTTCTCGAGCGGCAGACCGAGGTCGCGATGATAGGAGGGGTTCTTTGTCTCGGGGTACAGGGCAATGGAGCGCCCGAGCCTGGTGATCTCCGCCTTGACCAGGTCGATGACTTCCTGCAGGGTGACCATCCGGAGCTTTCCGTTGTACTGTTGCGGACGCTCAGGGTCTGTGGTCACGACTCCCAAGGTCTTGATTTCGGCGAGGGTGAAGTCATGAGCGAACCAGCCGGTCTGTGTCTCACCATCCACCTTCCAGTCCTCGCGCTTACGGCTTGCGAATTCCGGGTGAGCGGCAACATCTGTGTTCATGGCCAGATTGGGGTAGTGGCTGGCGATCAGTATGCCGTCCTTGGTAGAGATCAGATCGGGTTCGATGACATCGGCGCCGAGATCGATCGCTCTCTGGTAGGCCTCAAGGGTGTGCTCGGGTAAGTAGCCGGAAGCGCCGCGATGAGCGATCACCAAGGGTTGGTGGCGGTCAAGCGTTTGCAGCGGCAGGGGACCGATATTGCCGCAGGCTGCAGCAAGCAACATGAAGCACACCAGCGCCACCGGAAAGCAGAACCAGCCCGCGTGGTGGATTTTCAGCTTGGTGAACTGGTCGGCCCGAGCATCAAAATCCTTCATAAACTTGTTCATGATCATCTCTCTCAGTTTTGTGGTTGGCCTCACTCTGATGGACCCCATGGGTACGAGTCAGTATTTAACAAGCTTGTGAATTCGGCCCCGCATTTGCAGATCAGACCGCTACTGGACGACTGCTCGGCCCATGTGAGCAAGCATTCACAAGCTAACGACACTCCGAGTGCTGACCACTCCGACAATTCCAGTGACGTTGTCGGCAATAACCCCGTGCCGAATGATACTTGCCTTCTTCGAAGACCAAATCCTTTCAAGGTAGTGGAACTGCTGCATTCATCTCCGACAGCTGATATGGGCGACGTAATCGGCTCCCCATTGCTGGTTGTGTTTGAGGAACCCGCAGGCGAGAGTATCTTCCTTCTCTGACGATGCCGCGTCCCAGACCTTGAGGAACGTCTCCGCATACGTGCCATGGGTCTGGCCCGACACCCAGCCGGGGCAAACCGCCGAGTCGAAGATGTAGTTCAAGAAATCCGGCGCGACGCTTCCCCACATTTCCTGCAGATTGTCAAGCCCCACACGTGCCCCCAGCCGGACGGAAATGTAGGGGAGGGTGGCCTGATTCCAGGAAGGCGGCGGCGGGGAGCAAGGGAGCCGAAAGGCAAACCAGACCCAAGGTCAGAAAGGCTTGCCTAGTGAGTCTTCTGTCCATCTGATCCTCCTTGGACAGGTCTTCCCTCTTTCTTAGCGCATTGCGCCGATCCGGGCATCGGTCCGCTCCTTGTTATCGCCCTTTCATGCAGGCTTGCCAGCCACCGTGCACAAAGGTCGATTTATCGCACCAGACGGCGACCGGGTAATAATCGCCCATCACTTCCTGGGCGCATGGCCCCTTGGTCGTCCAGAGCTTTTCGGTCCGGAAGGTTCGGGAACGTGAAATCAAACGTGCAGTCTGGGGCCGCCCAGGCATTTTGGATAGCATAGGGGAAATCGGGCGCAGGCAGCATGTTGCGGATAACCACAAACTTGGGATACTGCTCATCGCCATACGGCAGCCAGTTGACATTGGGCCTTAACCAGTCCGGGCGCTGCCGATCGTCCGATATGACGATCGTATAATAGCCGCCTTCAAGACGAGTTGTCAGATCGGTTGCGCAATCAACCAGCGAAAGCGGCGGCGCAAAGTCCTGTTCGCACACGGCCCAATACCGCATGTCGACGGTCCGGAAGCCCCGCGACGGCTCCCAAATCGGCGAACCCTCGAATGTGTCGGGGAAACCCGGAGCTTTGCCATGGATGACAATGATCCGCCCGGGCTGGTATTTGTCCCCCGGCCACATCATCAGGTATTTGCCGTCCGGATTGGGCCATAGAATCGACGGCGGGTTTACCGGTGACGCAAACCACAGCCGATCGGAGGACGGCGTGCCTTCATCGATGCTCAGATCGATGGCCGGTGGAAAGAGAAATTGGGCAAAGGCACTCATATCTGACCATTTGTTGATCGGCAAGCAGGCCTCCAACTGCTTGCTGGCGCCGGTCTGGTCCGTCAGCGTTATGGTGGGCAGCGGCACCCCGCCCATCAGACTTTGACCGCTCAGGGATGGATCGGCGTCCGCTACGTACATCCGCAGGACTACCCAGACAAGGTCTGAGGAAACCCCGATCGTATTCCCCGAACTCGGGCCGGTGCGCGAGATGACGACAGTATAGGTGCCGTTGCGACCGCCCGGTGGGACGAACGGGTTGATGCTGCCCGGATCAGGGGCGATCTGGGCATCGTACAGATGATGTTCCACGAGGTTGAAATCCCTGATTTGTATTATTTGTAGCGTCGTAGTCTATCGTTTCGTAAGCGGCGAAAGAAAAATACCGGATATTGGGATAGGTGCCCTTGATCGTCATTGTTTCGTACTGCGGATCAAAGGGCATGAGCCAATACCGGGCAGCACCGTCAGGGCCCTGCACGTTACCAGATCCTTCTGGCGAGAGTTCGAGCGGCCACGCACAGCCTCGATAGTTAAAATCCTGGGCGCGAACGACATGGGGATTGAGCAGGAACGCGAGAGCCATGAGGCAGCCGAAAATTCCGATCCAGGTAGAGGTTTTCATTGTTTCCTTCCTTTCCAGCTTGGGTTAGTGAAGGTTGGGGTAGAATCCCTGTATGTTCCTAGCCGCCGATTACTGCTGCGTGAACGTGAGTATCCTCGGGGTCAGAAGTTCGGAGGCATCCGGCCCGCTGGTTGTTCCGGGGGCGATGTAGTTGCGCAGACTGATAATGATCATCCCCTGCAGGGCCGGGTCTCCCTGGGTGGACATGCCGCTGATCTCGGTGCAGTTCTCCCATCCGCCGGGTACGTCCTCGAGTACGTCGCAGTCATCGGTAAAGTAGCGCACGAAGAATTTGCCGGTACTGTCCACCGTGGACGCGTAAACGTCTGCGGATCCTTTGAGTTGCGTGTCCAGGAGGGTCCCGTTCGGAACGCCACCCATGATCGAAGCGTCATTGGCGGACAAGCCCACGTAGGTGGCGTTTCCGGTTTCAGTGGCAAGTGTGGCGACCACCGCGTAGACCTCTCCGGAACCAGTCGGCCGGGGTACTGAGAAGAAGTAGGCCGCCTCTTGCTGGTCGCCCAGGCAGTCCATGCCGATGTCGCGGCAGTACGGCCCGGTCCACCCGTAGTCACGTACCAGATCCCACATGAAGGACGATGCCGGCGGCGACTGTCCGCAATCGGGACTGGTGAGGTTCGCAAGGCTGCTGACACTGGCGCACACCCCATTGACGAGGTTCTGCAGGTCGTCCGCCAGATAGGCCTCGCTGTTCGCCGTTCTCGGCTCGAAGGTCAGCGACCCGTAGCGCTGCACGGGGCCCAGTGAGTCGGGGGCACGCACGCGCAGCACCGTTACCGGAAGTTCCTCTCGCCATGATTCAGCATCATCAGTGTCGTCGGGGACGGCGTAACGGAACGCGGTGACAAAGTCGATGGCATTCTCCCCCATCCCGATCGGACCGATGGGACCGAAGTCATCCGTACGGGGAATCTGCTCGGTGAAAATGTGGCTGTCCGGAACCCCCTGCGCCTGCAACACGAGGCGGATCGCGTTGTCCGTCGCGGCGCTCGGGGTGATGATGAAATACCGGATTTCCCCGAAGGGGTAGCCCGACTGCCGCTCCATGACCACGTTGTTGACGACATCCCCGAGGGAGGAAAGAGTGATTATGCGGTGGGACTTCGGGTCGTCCGGCGGGATCGAGCTGAACAAGTACTGTATGGGGAAAGGCAGATCCGGCGTGTTTGCCCAGAGGTCGTAATCCTTGGGCCGCCACTGCCCGTGCTCGCTGAATTCCCATGTCTGCAGCCCCATGTAGCGGCCTGGGGGCGGCATCAGGCCGTATATGACAATCGCCTCCCTTGGGTCGAGCCGGTAGGTGGCGCTGTACCCGGGCTTCGTCTCGACGAACGCATTCACCGTAGCCTGGTTCACGTACTCGCCCGGCCATGACTTCACAACCGGTATGACATAGGGGGCCGCGGGGTTGGCTTGAAAGCAGTTCTTCAGGATCGGGTAGGTACGGTCGTAACAGTCCTGCTGGGTGTAAAGCGCCGGATAGCCCTGGCTGACCTGGAATCCGCTTGCCACAAGGTCAGAGATGAGCATTTCAGTAAACTCACCATTCATCGCAGGCTCCGCCTCAGTCCATTGGCTGCCGTTCTGTTGCTTGTCCTTTGGCGCCGCGGCGCGACTCTGAGCCTGGGGCGGCAACGCAAATGTGCCCAGAAGCAGCGGAACTGCCAGCAGATAGAGGAAATTCGACATTGTCTTGTTCATAATCGCACCCTATTCAATGGTTGTAATGGCTACACATTCTTCCATCCCTGGGGACAGGATCGTAATCCCTCCTTACTCCCCGTCACGCATCGCGACAATGCCGCCCAGAACACCTACATATAGCGTTCCATCGGGGCCCAGGTAGGCTCCCGCGTAATGATTGTTGTAGAGGACCCCCAGGCCGGCAAGAACCTTCCACACGGTTTCTCCGGTTTCGAAATCAATGGCCGTGAAGTACCAGGGATCGGTGGCAGCGGGGCCCTTCGGCTTGGTATAGGTGTAAATGAGACCAGTGGCCAGCGACATCTTCGTGATCAGGGACGGGATGCTCTCGGATTCATTCGTCCACACCGTTCGGCACGCGTCATACTCCACATCGATCCGGGCGAGACCCGGGGTTGTGGTTCGGCCGTGGGTCGTATCCTTCAGCGGGTCCTTGTAGCCGAAATTGTTTTCCACAATGATGGAGGTGTCGGTGGCAACCAGCGAATTTTCGTTGGAGGCCTGACCGGGCTTGAATACCGGCTCGGAGCACACCAGACGTCCATCTTCACGGTCGTACACGAGTACATGCATTTGCGGCTGTCCGTTATCGGTAATGGTTACGAAACTGTCGCCCATCAGAGTCGGGGTGGTTCCGGTCCCGATATCCGTCTGCCCCTCTTTGACATGGGTCCCGGCGTCATATGTTTTCCTCCAGGTAATGGAGGGGGCTCCGTCGACGTCTGCATCAAAACGGTACATTGCCAGGGTGGAGGCGATGTAAACCCCTCCCTCTTCTCCGGCGGCGTGACCGTTCACGATCCGCTCACCCGGGAGCTGCAGGGAATCGATCACCAGTCCCGTATCCATGTCCAGCGTGCCCACAACACCGCCCTTGCTGGTGAACCAGAGAAGCCCCGACCAATCTGGCTGCAGGGCCTTGATCGAGTCGCCTTCAGGGATATGGGCACTCAGGTCCCACGGGTCCGCTTCATTGTCATGATGAAAGGACCACCCCGTTCCATCAAAGGAGTAGGAGACCAGCCAGATGGTCCGGTCCTTGGTTCCGATGACGATCCGATTGTCCTTGTCCATGTAGAAATAGGCCCCTGCCGGCCTGAAGCCGGTTCCTGTCACGGTCTCGCGGGGAAGGTCGAATCGGGCCAAGGTCGCCAGGCTCCCGGTATCGATCAGGGTCAGCTGAACAAAGGCAACTCCCTGCTCTCTCAACACCTTGATAGAGGCCGCAATCAAAAGATTATTTGTACTGTCGAATGTCATGCCGACGACGATCGCCTGGATACCGTCCGGGGGACCGAGCCAGGTCGATGAAACGACAGGATAACTGCCGAGCGGCCCCGGAGTTGTCGTCGGATAGACATCGCTCTGGTAACTGTCATTGTGCATGCAGTTCCAAGGGTTTTCGGCCATATAGGGGTTCTTCGGGACATCCGTCGTGCCCAGCACCGGTTTCGCCGTTGCCGTTTCACCGATGAACATCGGGACAGGAGAAAATTTCTGATTGGGAAGAATGGAACTGTTCGGTATTGCACGTGCCGCAACAGGATAGGTGCTTTCGGCCATCGCCGTTGAAAATCCCAGGGCTAGGATTAATAATGACACGAGTCCTGCGGAAGCCCTTGTGACGATTGAGTTCTTCATGGGGGATCTCCTCTATTGTTAGAATTCTGTTTCGGAAAAAATTCGAACTCCGTTTTTCAATTACCTCAGATGCAGAGGCATCAACGTGAATTTGCCTTCCAGGCGGTCAGGGACGTCGCGCAGCAGCTGCCAGTTCCAGAGCGACTCGCTCCAGACGAACGGCTGTCCCTTCACCCGGGGGGTGCCGTAGAGCATCCAGAAGCCGGTATTCCTGGATGAAAGATCGAGGTCTCCGGATAAATCCATGAAGTCGTGCACCATCTCCGTCGAGCCGACCTTCGCGTCGAGCGCCCCGTCGGGGATCTGCTTGGGATAATCGGTCTCGCCGTAACCGAGGTCCCAACGCCCGAAAATCGAGAGGGGATTGTTCGGGTCGGTGTAGGTGATGACCCGCTTGGCTCTCTGCACGTTATTCACCTGTGGGAGGAGTTTTTTGAACTGTTCCCTCCGCGCTGGTCGGTTGTCGGTGGATAGAAGGTCCTCCCTTACCTGCAGCGAGGCCGGATAGTTGATACCCATCAGGTAATCCGGCGTAACCATCTCGCCGTCGTAGTCGTTGGCACAGGCTTCGCCGTCCATCGACAGGGTGCTGACCGTGTAGGGCCCGCCGTCCGAGCGATAGAAGACGAAGCAGCGATAGGACATCTCCACCAGGCCGGTCTCTCCGGTATTGGCGTCCGCCAGCATGTAGCCGTTCTGATAGGTGCCGGTGTTGTCCAGGGAGATGGCGGCGAAGAAATCGTCTATGGAGCCAGAAAACTGCTCCGCCAGGGCTGCCCGCCAAAAGACCCAGAGTCCCAGGGGCTTGACCTCGCTGTAGGCCGCCCGGTGGGTGGTCTCGTTGAACATGATGCCCTTGTTGTTGTAGCCGAAATCGGTGTTGGAGCCGATCAGGCCCGGGGTTGCAGGGCGTTGAAGGTGAAGGTCGTCGTTGACCGCCGAGGGTCTGGGCCATGGTCTGGGAGAGGAATCCCGCCCAGGTGTTGTGGGTGAGAATGACCTCATCCCCGCTGCGCTTCAGAAAGGCGGAGCATTTGTCCGGATGATCACTGAGCCGCACGCCGGTCTGGCGCCAGCTCGGGGAAAAGGAGATGACGTCCAGCAGGTCGCAGAAGGCGTTCACGAAATAGATATCCATGAAGGTGAGGTCCCGCTTTTTCATACCCAAGGACAAGCTCCCAGGCCTGCAAAGTATCGATCGTCGGGAAGCCAGTTTCCGGAAAAGTCGAGATCGTCCGGCTGCTCGTGCACGACCCCGTGATAGATGCCGAGCATCCGGAAGAGGAGCCGCTTGAGCCGGTGGGCCGTCAATACCTCGGTGGAAGTCTCGGGAGTTTCTTAAGGTACTGGAGAAAGGCCGCATAGTTCGCGTTCAGAACCTCGGCGGCGAGAGTTAACTCATCTTCGCTCGGGCCGTGCTGCTTGGGGAAGTTGTGGGAAGGATCGAAGAGGTAGGCGTTGTCCCAGGCGTTGTCCCGGGCCGAGATGATGGTTGTCCCCTGCAACTTGCCCTGAACGAAGCCGGCCCGATACTCGGCCTTGAGGTCGTTTTCGTCCCTGGAGACCACCGTGAGGTTGACGATGTTGTTGATCGTCTCGATTACGCCCAAGGCCTGGGGATCCAGGGTAAAAATGGTGCCCTCGGAGTTTCTCCCTGGAGCCATGTTGAATTTGCCCGACGGGAATTCCTGAGCCGTCGCTGTAAACGGGAAAAAAACCGCAAGAAACATCAACCTCTTAAACCATTTTCTCCGCATTGGTCCTCTCCTGGTCATGGGTAAGGCCTCTGAAAATGGAGCACCCTCGAGGGCAGAACGAGCGACGAGTCGGGCCCCACTGCTTTCCCTGTTTGATGTAGTCGCGCACCCCCGAGGACGATGCTGTCTCTCGCTTGGATCAAGGTGGTCGGGACCTCGATGCAGTGACCGTCCGTCATCTCTTCCAGGCCGGAGCAGTCCCGGGTGAAATAGACCTGAAAGAGCTTGTCGGCATTGCCTACTTCTGCGCTGTACCTTCCGCGGTGCCATCTATGTCTTCATGGGGGATGTTCTTGACCCCTTTGAGGCGCGATCTCTGATTGATGCTGAGGGCGACGTAGGTCGCATTCCCGATTTCCGTCCCCAGGTTTCGGCGACGGCGCAGATCTCACCGCTATCGAGAGATCTGGGTGGCAACAGTTGATAGGCGGCGTCCCGGTTGTCGCCGAGTCAGTTCTGGTAGTACTCGTTGCAGAGCATCCCGATGAGATGAACGGGGCTATTCTGCACATCAGGCATTTTGATTACTATCAAGGGTGCTACAGGATAAGAGTCAACAAAGAAAAGAACGCTTCAGCCGGATGAACCAGTTAAAAAAAATCAGTACCCCGAGAGCAATCAACCGTACAAATAGCTTCCCCATGTTACTCCCTCGAATGATTTACATTTCAGAGGGAATGGAGACATGACAGAATTTTTTTTGAGGTGTGGTGGTAGAAGAGATGTTATGGACTACATAGCAAAAATTGTGCCTTGATTAGCATCAATTAACTGTATATGAGATTTCAACCAGATAACCCTAACGCAGGTGTTTTGAAACACAAGCTATTGTCCGTTTTTCCGGGTTTTTGCCGCCATTCCGGAAAAAAAGGACACGGGTTACGTAATCAGAAATTCTGTGGGTGAAGTTTACCTGGTCCTTTCAGTCTGATTTACCACTTCGGGAATCAAAGATAATTCCAGAGATTACCGAGAGAGTTGCTCCATTCTTCCAGCATCGGACAATGATAGTACTTCCGTATCAAAATTGAGGTAGAGGTTTAAGATTGGCAAGACCAACCTCAGCGTAATCGACTTTCCCTCAGGTTTATGTTTCTACTGTAAATTTCGCGTTGGCGATGATTACCTCACGAACTGCGGCGTCTTTCCTCAAATAGTTGGCGTTGCAGGAAACGATCGATCGCCGTTCCCCTCTTTTGACGAGCGGCGAAGTATCCCGGTGGGATATCTCCTCCTTCCCTCGTGTTTTTTTGACCTCTCCAGGCGATACGGCCCTGACGGTGATGTTGATCCCGGTGATGGGGTCGCCCGCGTCATCAATGAACTGATGCCTATGTTGGGACGGGGCGTTGTAACCGTGAACACCTGAATGGACGCAATTACTTTTCGCAATGCCGTGGGAAGAAGTGGCCCCGGGAATCCTGATCAATTCTTACCAAAAGGGAGACCAGAAAGAGCAGAACGCAGCCGTCTGCTGTTAGCACGGCTCCCAGGATCAAACCTGGTATGATATTCGGAATCAGCATTGATGCACCAAAGACAATCGTGAGAATATTCATGGTCAGTGTTGCCATGGTAATCTGCGTTTGGGTTTTGTTAGGTGCTGATTGTGATTGAGGTACTTTCAGCGCCAGAGTGACGATTTTTACGATTGCTGCAATTCCGCCGATGAGATTCAGGAATCCGATTAGCATTGTGAGCGATGGAACCAGAATTTCCGGGATGATGCATGAGGTAATGCCAAGCGCTGCAAACAACAGCCCTGTTATCACTATCAGCCGTGACCGGCGGAACGGACCTATAGGTGTGTTTCCGAGGGCGATCATCTGAACGGAAAAAATCACCATCATCAATCCAAGCTGTGCGCTTCCGGAAAAGGGCAGCATCCCAAGATTCACCGGAATCAGCAGGATCCCAAGAATCAGAATGAACAATCCAAGCACCATCAGCAGGATATTGTCAATCGACACATCAGCCGTTGCAAGCAGTCTTCCTTTTGTCCGGCAGGGGAGGGCGCCCTGGCTTGGCTGGTTGCTGTAGATTTTCTGGAGAACCCACGAAAGATACAAGATTGCAAGGCCAAAGATCAGGGCAGTTGACGCAATCTGCGGTGTTGTCGCAAGTCCTGTGTCGTAGAGAAACACGGCCATCACAATTGAGAGGATGTATACGAGGGCGCATGCGATGGTCAGGTGATGGAAGAATCCTCCGTATTTGCGCCATATCCTGAATTTGCTTTTGGAAAGAAAGAGTTGCAGAAGCAGCGACATCCCCCCGATCCCGAAAAAGCTGATCAATAACATTCTCGGAACCTTTCCCATTGCATCCGGGATAAAGCAGGCAACTATGCCTATCACGGCGATTACAGTTCCTGCGGCAATCACAAGCCAGGATCTGGCTGCGTCTCCAAACGGTGTTTTTCCAAGAGTGATGGTCTGCAGGGCAAATACAAACAGAAGCAGACCAATCAGCCCTCCTTCATAGTATGGCAGGATGCCGGCATGCACAGGAAACAGGAGGGCCCCTGAAATCAGCATCGACATGCTGCAGATCAATAAAATAACGACCTCAAGCGGGAGCCTGGAATCAAGCAAAAGCCAGTTGTTCGTCATTTTATGCACCTTTTGAAATACACCGCTATTAGACATCAATCAATTATCAGAATTATAGCAATATTCAAAATCAATGTTAACCTTGATCGTGATTGCGTATGTTGTGAATCACCTTGACTCGCTAAATCCCTTTCCCATATCATTATATAAAAGCAAATTCTTCTTCGTCGGCATACATGATTTGTAGATTTCCTGGTCAGGGGAGCGGGCATGAAAGGTAAATTCACACTGAAAGATGATCACGTTTACAAAATGCCTGTGCATTTCGGTGGGCATCCCTTCGTCCCTATTCGTACGCTCTATGGGGATATGACGAGTATTGCCATCTCCTTTGAAACCGATCTCGACAAGCTTGCAGAATATATACCGGATGCGTTTGAGATCCTGGAACCCAAGGTCATCGTCCAATATGCCAATGCCCGAGAGGTGGAATGGATGTCCGGCGGCGAATACAGGCTGATACAGGCCTCGGTGCCTGTGAAGTATCTTGGTAACGACGAGGGTCTGATCGGAGAATATGTCCTTGTGATCTGGGAGAATAAGGCATGTCCCATCATCGGCGGCCGGGAAGAGGATGGTATGCCCAAGATCTTTGCCGACATAGCCGTCGAGCGCCATGGGGGCGACCACTGGTTCACCCGGGCGAGCTATGAATGCAACACCTTTCTGCAGATCGATTTCTGCAAGCAGAGCGAGGTAAACGAGGCCGCCATGGCGCAGGCGATGAAAAATCCCAACATCAATTATTTTGCCTGGCGGTATCTGCCAAACCTCGGCAGGGGCGGAGCGACGCTGAGTCATGCCACGCTCTATCCGCAGCAGGTGTTCCTGAAACAGATGTGGTACGGGGAGGGCAAGCTGACCTGGACTGAGTTGACGGAGGAGCAGCACCTCCTGCAGTGCGGCATCATCCGGGCCATGTCCCGTCTGCCGGTGGTAAAATATCTCGGAGCCGCCATGGCCAAGGCCTCCGCGCAGCTCAACGTTGGCGACTCCAGAACGCTACCGTGATTTCATGAAAAGGCGGGCGTATCATATTGTTATTATGAAGGGAGTTCCATGATGAACGAGTATTACCAGGGCAAGGTAGCCGCAGTTACAGGCGCCGCATCCGGCATAGGCCTCGGCATTGCCACTGGTCTCCTGGAACGGGGGGCAATGGCTGTCTATATGGCGGATAAGGACGAGGAAAGCCTGAATCGGGAATCCGCTGTGCTCAATGAGCGTTTTCCGGGGAAGGCGTTTGCCCTGCCCACGGACGTGACGGACCGGGAGCAGGTGGAAAAGCTCATCAGCAGCGCCACCAACCATGACGGGCACCTTGATTTCGTGTTCAACAACGCGGGCATGGGCATGACAATTCCCACGGAACAGGTCACCCCTGAACTCTGGCAGTTCATAGTGAACCTGAATCAGATGGGGGTGATCTATGGCACCTATGCCGCTCTCCCCATTATGCGGAAGCAGGGCTTCGGGCATATAGTGAACACCGCCTCCGTCGCGGGACTGGTGCCGGTGCCGTATCAGGCGTTGTATGTGGCCACAAAGGCTGCCGTGGTGAAAATGACTGAATCCCTGCGATACGAGTTGGAGGTCGAGGGCATCTCTTTCAGCGTCATCTGCCCCGGCAATGTGGCGACGGCTATCTTCGGCAAATCAGCTCCGCCGCCTGGCGCGGTATCGGTTCAGGAAGCGGTTGAGTACATCCTCGCGGAGGTGGCAAAGAAGTCCTTTGATATAGTCTTTCCTCAGGAGATTCGTGATTTTGTGAAGATGTATTTTGAGGACCGTCCGGCATTCGACACATACGCCCGCCAACTGGCAGCCGAACGGCGGGAGAACTACCGAGTCAAGGGGACCTATTACTGACGGGCACACCGCCTATCGCATCCCAAAAACCTGGCCGCGGGAAGCCCGGGCGCGTCAGGTTAAACGTAATGTTGTTCAGCATGAACTTCTTTCAGGACGTTTTTCTTATTATTCAACAGATACCATCATCCTTCTGGGGTGTTGTCATTGGCTCGTTTTTCTCGCTCGCCGGCGTGGCGATTGCGAACCGGGCGAGTGACCGCCGCCTCCGCACCCAGTTCGAGTACGCGAGAAAGCAAAAGATACGGGACGGGGAAATGGCATTGCGGAAGGATGTCTATCTTGCCGCCGCTGAAGCGGTTGCCGCAGGTATGGAAGCCATTGGCCGCCTGGCCAACTTTGACCTTTCAAACGACCAGATCACCAGCGCTTATGCGGAAAAGGCCCCGGCAATTTCCAAGGTGCACGTCATCGCCCGCATCGATACAGTGCAGGCTTTCCTTGGTTTCACCAGCAAGCTCGGCGCGCTGTATTTCACGCTTTTTGCCAGAAGGTATGATCTGCTCAGAGAAAAGAATGCCATCGCCATCCTGGATGGTCAGATCGCCGAAATCGGAAAAGCACGGGATCACATCCTGGAACTGATCAAGCAGCACAACATCGAGGGCGTAGTCGATGAGCAGGGCTGGAAGAATCTACAGGAAAAATTCGAGCTTGAACAGCTGCGAATCAAGGACTGCCTGTCGCGCCGCACTGAACTGGCTGGAGCCCTTTACCCGAAACAACTAGAGTTTATGCGTGAATGCGCTGTCCATACAACCAGCCTCGGACAGGCGGTTATCCCGGTTTTGTCTGCCGTACGCGTCGAGCTCGAGCTTCCACTCGATGAACATATCTATCGTCAGGTCATGGAAGAAAGTCTTGCCAGTCAGCAGGAAGCGATCAGCGACTTTGTGAAAAAATTCATGCCCGATAATGCCCAGCCCCCTGTAGTAGGGGATGCGCAGCCGAAAAGCGATTCGCTCGTCTGAAAAAACCTTTCCTGATTAAAAACCTTCATATGGTGTAGTAACCAGCTAGAACTGCTCAAATAAAAACTGAAGGTGTTTATCATGGCTGAATCAGGCTCCATAGTTCCGTCTGGTAGAAGTCGTCTCGACTCTATCGACATGTTGCGCGGCTTAGTCCTAGTGATTATGGCGCTCGACCATGTACGAGATATGGTTACTCACCCGCTCAGTACAAACTATTCATCTGCCGTAGACTTTACCGCTTCCGCTGGGACGTTGTTCTTTACCCGCTGGATTACTAACATTTGTGCGCCGACATTCGTTTTGCTCGCAGGAGTGAGCGCCTTCCTTTACGGTGCAAAACGGCGACGTCCTACAGGTGAAGTCGGGCTTTTTTTGCTAAGCCGCGGCGCCTGGCTCATCTTCATGGAGATAACGGTAATCAGCTTTGCCTGGGCGTTCAATCTGCGGACCTTGCCCCTTCTGCAAGTAATTTGGGCCATTGGCTGGTCGATGATCGCGCTTGCGGGGCTAGTCTATCTACCCAAGCTTGCCATTGGGGTCATCGGCGTATTGATAATTGTGCTGCATAACGGGCTTGACTATATCCAACCTCTGATCTCCGATGCTTCTCCCGCCTGGGTTATTTTGCACATTCCTGGCCCCCTTACAATCGGCGGCGCTCAAGTGGCTAACATCATCTATCCGTTGATTCCATGGATTGGCGTGATGGCGGTCGGCTATGCAATCGGTTCATACTTTATGGAACCTAATACTGACCGTCCCAAACGTCTTTTTCAGATCGGCCTGCTCCTGACCTTTTCCTTTCTCTTGCTTCGTGCGATGAATGTTTACGGCGAACCAGTTAAATGGGATTCACATTCAAGTGCCATCGCGACGCTCATTAGTTTCTTCAGCGTTACGAAGTATCCACCGTCTCTGCACTATTTATTGATGACCTTGGGACCCGCCTTTATGCTGCTTGGGTGGTTTGAAAAATGTAGCGGGAAGATCGCTGAAAGATTGATCATAATCGGACGGGTTTCTTTCTTCTATTATGTCATTCACCTCTACCTGATTCACACGATTGCCATTGTAATCGGGCTGTGGCAAGGATTCAGCCTACGCGATATGGCTGTTATATTCCTCGATAATCCAGCAAATTATGGGGTTTCACTTGGTGGTGTCTACATCGTATGGGGCATCACCGTCCTGGTTATCTACCCAGCTTGCGTATGGTTTGCCGGTATCAAAGCCCGACGTCGAGATTGGTGGCTCAAATACCTATGATTCCTTTCACCCGGACGGGATACCGCTGAACTCCTTTTCCGCCTGTTAAGACTACGTTATCCAATATCAATACGAGAAAAATTGCCTAAGGACGGAATGTGAAGAGCCTCTTAAATAAGCTGACAGATAAAAGTGAAGAAGTGTTAAGAACAATAGCCCATATGCCGACCAAAAGCCTACCAGTTTTAATGGACAATGATTTTGTGCGAAGGTTAACAGATGCTGATTTTATGCGTGTCGCAGTATTTCTCGCAGAAAAAAGTTATGATGAAGGAGGCTGTCCGATTGGCGCGGTGATAATTGATAACTTTGACAAGACAAATCGTAGGAAAGGGGCACAACACTCTCGTTCAAGAAAACCATCCTTACAACCACGGTGAAACATCCGCTATTCGAGATGCTGGACGGATAAATTTTGGCAACACAACCCTATTTACCAGCCTCAGTCCGTGTGACATCTGCGCAACATTAATTTACATGAGAGGCTTTAGCCGCGTAGTCGTGGGGGATGTAACGAACGCAAGTGGTAATGAATCGTTTTTGCGGGAGAAAGGAGTTCACGTGGACATTTTGGAGGACAAACAGGGGATTGCGCTTTACGCTCGATTTCGGGCCGAAAAACCTGATCAAGAGTTAGAAGATTGGCAAGGTCTAAGCGCCGTAGAAAAAGAGGAATGAGCAGGGAGGCATGAATAATAGTGACCAAATCCAATTTAAAATCAAAGAGGTAAATGTCTGGCTACCCTTGGTGCACATCATGATCGGCAACATGAAGAAGTTCATCAACGAACCTTTTATGGCGTTTCGTCCCCGGTACCCCCAAGAGTCACCTTTATCCTGATATAATACTCATATGAAACGACATATTGAACATCTGATTGCAGTCTTCGTTGTTCTCGCGAGCAGTGTTATATGTGCGACGGCCCAACCAATTCTGGTGATTGGACACAAGAACCCTGATACGGATTCCATTATATCGGCCATTGCGCTGGCAAATCTTAACTCCAACTTGTTAAGTTTACCCACTGAGTCCGGAATTGAAGATTCTCAGGAATAAAATTGTCAACAGCCGTAAATATTTTGTTTATATTTATTTAGGGCTGCCGCAAAAAGCAGCTACTTATCACCATCACCAAAAGCAGGTGAAGGAGGTTCCGCATGAATCAAGTTTCTGCAAGAAAATTGCTCTTTGCCATTATTATGATCAACATCATGATCCCGGCATCCACAGGATACCTCATCCGGGCAAATGCCGCCTCGACACTGGACAATGCCATGAAGCCGATGGTCGATAGTCTGGATCAAATGCAACCTGCGGCCGTGTTCAAGAACTTTTATGACCTGACCCAAATACCCAGACCATCCCACAATGAGGAGAAGGCCACCGCATTTCTTGCCGCTTTCGGACATTCACTCAATCTGGAAACCATCACCGATGACTTAGGGAATGTTATTATCCGCAAACCCGCCACCGAAGGATATGAAGACAGACACACCGTGGTGCTTCAGGCGCACATGGACGTGGTCCCGCAAAAGACCGCGGACAAAACCCATGACTTTCTGAAAGATCCCATCACTGCCTACGTCAAGGACGGCTGGTTGACAGCAGACCGGACGACCTTGGGCGCTGACGATGGCATCGGAGTAGCCACCATCATGGCCATTCTGCAGGATAAAGACATGGATCACGGACCCATCGAAGCGCTGTTCACGGTCGATGAAGAAGACGGGTTCGCGGGCGTCAACGGACTGGCACCCGGGATGCTCAAGGGTGATTATCTGATAAACATCGACTGGGAAACCGAAGGGACGTTCGCCATCGGCAGCGCTGGTGGTGAATACGTGGATGCAGCGGGGAAATACAAACTGGAGACTACACCATCAAATATGGTTGGATACCGGATCAGCATAACAGGACTACATGGCGGCCATTCCGGGATGGATATCAACAAGGGCGGCGGCAGTGCGACTAAACTGGTTGCACGGTTGTTGTGGTCGGCAGGCAGTTTCAATATGCGCATCGCTTCCATCAATAGCGGAGACAGGTATAATGCCATCGCGCGTGATGCCGTTGCAGTGGTTGCTGTGCCCGAGGCACAGGAAACTGATTTTGAGAACTTTATCCGTTCTTTCGAAAAGACGGCCAAGAGCGAACTCGCCTCTACGGAACCAGCCCTGAACATAAGCGCCGTTTCAACTGACAGACCGGTAAAGGTGATGAATGACAAATCCCAGGTTGTGATGCTCAATGCCATCTACGGCAGTGTTCATGGCGTTCAGCGCATGAGCGACAGTGTCCCCGATCTGGTAGAGACCTCATGCAACCTGGGTATCTTTACTGCAGATAAGGGTGAGTGGAAGGCCGGCATATTGGTCCGGAGCGCCGTTGATTCCGCCCGAGATGATACTGTGGACAAACTCTCTGCAGTCATGCGGTTGGCCGGTGCAGATGTGAAGACACACGGCTCTTACTCGGGCTGGCGTCCCGATGTGAAGTCCCCGCTGCTCGTCCTGTTGAAAGACGTATATCAGAAGACCTTCGGGAAAGAAGCAGGACTTGTTGCGGTACATGCAGGTTTGGAAACCAGTGTCATTAGCGCCAAGTATCCGGAAATGGTCATGGTCTCTGTGGGCCCGACTCTTCAGAATGTCCACTCCCCGGAAGAGCAGCTTGAGATTTTCTCGGTGGGTAAAGTATATCATTTGTTGGCCGAGACCTTGAAGCGCATCCCGAATAAATAGGGATTAGCTGGAGCATCTTGGCAGACTGCGATCTGCTGAGATCCGTCACTGGTCAATCAGTAATGTCTGGGAACGGAGGCTCCTTAGGACAGTCGACTCTTCTTCAGAAGCTGATGAGGACGATAGCGATCAGGTAGAGAATAATTCCTGCCAACTGGGATGCGCACACCTTTTCCTTGTGGACCAGTCTTGCGAGAACAACGGTGACCGCAGGGTACATGGAGGTGAGCACGGCTGCCACATCGAGTGGTATACTGCCGCGCGAGCATGGAAAAGGCGTTGCCTCCGGCATCGAAAACCCCGGTCAGGAGGGCGAGAGGACTGCTGGTGAGCGCAGGGACGCGGTCCCGTCTGAGCAGGAGAATGACGACAGCAAGAGTCAGCGAGTCGGACTTCGCGAACGCAAGCGGTCCGAACACCAGGCCTTGCTCGACCTGGGCGAGGATAATAAAGTATCCCCCGAACCGATCCCGGCGACAACTGCATGAACGAGCCCTCCGATCTCGCAGTCATGTTCCCGTCCGACGGCCTGGAGACGAACCAGATGCCGGCGAGCGCCATGGGAAAGCCCACCATCTTCGGCATATCGGGCAATCCTATGGAGATCGAGCTGAAGGCGGCGGGGAGACCTGCGCCGCCGGCAGCGGCTGTCGGTGCGACAAAGGGCGGGGAAGCCAGGCGTAATAACCACTGGCCGTTACCCCAAGAACTCCGCACATCAACGGAACAGGATAATAATTCTGTAAGCGGATTATCGACTAAAGCCGGCGAGCAGATTGGTTTAACATTTCCAAAAGTTACCTATTTCAAATTTACTTTTTGTTCCACTTGAGATTGCTACTGTTAATCGCCAACTTTGTTCACTTGGGTGGAAAACCTGATTCCTGCTTCGCTCAAAGAGCATCGAGATTGTTTGCAACCAGATCTAATTTGAATTTGGGTGGGGATTGTGCTAAATCTGTCCTCGGTCATTATGAGTATCGCGTCGATGTTGTTGTCGTTGACCAATTTTTCAAGTCTGAATATTCGGGACAGTTCTGATTTTGGGGGTATTTTTAGGGGTATCATGCAATTTTTCGAATATAAAAACATATTGATAACAGATAGATATTTTTTTTGTTAAATGGACTGCATCCC
>CAWJYH010000007.1:0-5000 GCA_963847035.1 uncultured delta proteobacterium
CTTGCCTCAATAATTGTCACCAAACCCCTTGACAACAATTGCGCTACATGCTATATTATTGTTGCGGCAAGCGCAATAGTTGATCTGGAGGTGGCGGCAATGATGTCAAACGCAGCTGCGGCGCCGCGGATGTGGGCGTGGGAGTGGCGCGGGTGGCGGCTATCCTTGCTCAGCAGCCGCCGGCCAAGCCCGGTGGGGTTGAGCGGGCGCTGGCCATCCACCGCAGGCGCAGGATGCCGCCGCCGCGCGGAGCGAAATTCAGCGGCAGTGGGGCTCGCTGCTCCTGGACCAGCCGCTGTTGAACGGGTAATTGGGGACCGGCCCGCGCCGGTCGAACGGAGGACGACGATGCCATCTGTGATGGGCAAGTGCCCGGTGTGCGGCGAGGAAATGATGGTGAGCCGTCTGGAATGCCACGGCTGCGGCAGCGAGCTGCACGGCCAGTTCGCCCTGGGCAGCCTGTACCGCCTGAACGCGGAGCAGATGCGCTTCGTGGAGGTGCTGCTAAAGAACCGCGCCAACGTGCTGAAGGCCGCGGAGGAGCTGGCCATGCCCTATGCGGCTGCCCGCTGCAGGCTGGAAGAGGTGATGGCCGCGCTGGGCTTCGCGGTGACGCCGGAGGAGACCGTGGCGCCCGAGAAGCGGCGCGAGATCCTGGACCAGTTGGCCCAGGGAAAGCTGACCGCTGACGAAGCGGCGAAGCTACTGAAGGGAAAGTGGACTGTCGGCGGGCGGCAGCACGATCCGGCCGGCCGGAGAACCCGGTTCTGGGGACCTGGTAAGGAGTATGGCATGAATACCGAAGAACGCTACGAAAAGACGTATTTGCCACCGGCGCGCACTGCGAGCTGAGCCTTGACAATGTCCGGGGCAGCGATCGAAGTACTGGGCTGGGACAGGCCGGAGGTAGCGTGGTGGCGGTGAAGCGCCTGGGCAACTACATGGGCGCCCAGCAGGCCTTCGACGAGACCGACGTGGTCATGGACAGGAGGGCCCGGTGGTGACTTCGCACGCGCATGGCCCGGGGCTTCAACCCCTTCGCCTGGATCGGCCTGGGCACCACCCCGCCGGAGGTGGACTATACCGTGCAGGTGCCGCGTCAAGAGCGAGGTGGCGGTGCGGACGGTGAGCGGGCCGGTGCAGATCAACGGACATTCAGGGTCGGTCTACGTGCGTCGGTGAACGGCGACCTGTATCTGCAGAACATCACCGGCAACGCCATGGTGCATGGCGTCAACGGCCGCGGTCAGCGGCCAGGAGTCTGGCCGGCAACCTGGGAGCGCGGACGGTGGAAGGCGCCATCAGCGTTCGGCAGAGCCGCCTGGCCTCGCTTTCCGCCAAGACGGTGAGCGGCGACATGTCCGCTGGAGTCTCCGCTGGATCCGGAGGGACGCCTACGCGGTGCAGCACCGTCAGCGGCGACCTCCACCTGTTCTTGCCCGCGGACACCCGCGCCACCATCCAGCTGAGCAGCACCAGCGGGCAGGCATCCAGTGCGACCTGGCCTGCACGGTCGAGCGAGTCGCGGCGCGGCATCTGGCGCGGCATGCTCAACGGCGGCGGCCCGAGGTGGACTTCCACTCGGTGAGCGGCAGCCTGCTGGTGGGCATGGCCGGGCCGAGGCGAAGGGGCCGCCGGCGCGAGCCATCCCGAGGCGCGACCGGCCGAGCCGGCCGGCGGGTGCGAGCGCCGGAAACTGAGACGGCGGACTGGAGCGGCGCGGTGGAGCCCGCCGCTGAGAAGCTGAAGAGATGGCGTGACTGCCGGCGGTGGAACGGGGGAATTGTCGGTGGACGAGGCGCTGAAGAAGCTGGAAGACGTGATAGGGCAGGAGACCCGGGACGCGCCGACAAGCTGACAGGGAGAGCCACGGTGAACGACGAACGGATGCAGATCCTGAAGATGGTGCAGGAGGGCACGATCACGGCCGAGGAGGCGGCAAGCTGCTCTCGGCGCTGGACGACGAGCACCAAGGACCAGGCCGGTCCGCCCGCGATGGCAAGAACCGCTGGTTTCGCGTGCGCGTGACCGACCTGCAGACGGGCAAGCGCAAGGTGAACGTGAACATCCCCATCGGCCTGGCCGAGGTGGGGGCGCGCATGGGCATGCGCTTCGGCGCCCGCCACGGCGTCGGAGATGGGCGACATTGAACTACAGAGATCATGAACATGGTGCGCGGGCGCCCAGGGCAAGCTGGTGGACATCGAGGACGAGGAAGACGGCGAGCACGTGGAAGTCTTCGTAGACTAGGAGGAAGAAGATGGCAAGACCCGCGAACGATCGGCGGCGGCCTGGGTTCCCTGGTGGCCCGGCTGTTGGTGAACGCGGTGGCCCTGTACGTGGCCGCGCAGGTGGTGCCCGGCATCTCATTTACCCGCGCCAATGACTGGCAGACGGTGTTCCTGGTGGCGCTGATCTTTGGCGTGGTGAACGCGCTGATCCGGCCGCTGACCCTGGCCGTGACCTGCCTGATCAACCTGGTGACGCTGGGGCTGTTCACCCTGGTGGTCAACGCCGGCATGCTGTGGCTGACCAGCGAGGCGGCGGCACGCGTGGGCCTCGGCTTCCGCGTGGACGGTTTCGTGCCGCCCTCGTGGGCGCGCTGGTCATCAGCATCATCAGCTTGATACTGACCAAGGTTACTGAAGTAAGCCACCGGCCTCTTCCCCTTCTCCCTTCTCCTGAGGTCGCCGAGCGACGTTCAGGAGAAGGGGTTCCCGTGCCATCCGTACGGCGCTCTCGGTGCCCGAAGGCCGCGGGGTCGCAGCGGCGCTGGCGCGCCGCCAGGGCGCACAGCCGTGCGCCCCTACCGCCACCCCTGCCGTTGGCCCGGGTGACCGGGCAAATGCGGCGCTGGCGCGCCGCCAGGGCGCACAGCCGTGCGCCCCTACCGCCACCCCTGCCGTTGGCCCGGGCGATCGGGCGAAAGCGGCGCTGGCGCGCCGCCAGGGCGCACAGCCGTGCGCCCCTGCCGCCGCCCCTGCCGTTGGCCCGGGCGACCGGGCGAAAGCGGCGCTGGCGCGCCGCGAGGGCGCACAGCGGTGCGCCCCTGCCGCCACCCCTGCCGTTGGCCCGGGCGACCGGGCGAAATGGGCCGTCGCGCCGCCAGGGCGCACAGCCGTGCGCCCTACCGCCGCCCCTACTCGCGCGGATGCGCTCGATCGCCTTGAGGGCGGCCAGGGAGTCGGCGTCGCCGGCCGCCCCGGCGGTGTCCAGGTTGATGCCGTCGGCGCCGGCCTCGTACATGCCCGCGGCCACGTACACGATGTCTTCCACCGCATGGCCGACCGCCTCCTCCTGGGCCGCCCGCGCCTCGTCGATGCGGCCCGGCGGCAGCCGTTGGGCCCAGTTGGGGACCGGCCCATCCGGCACCGTGTACGCCGAGGTCAGGCATGGCGCCGTACTGGCAGGGGATGGTGAGCAGCAGCTGCGCCCGGCGCATGGTCTCCTGCTCGAACGGCAGCACCGGCTTGACCGACTTGAACGAGTAGTCGTGGTGATACAGCTCGACCGTGTCGGTGCAGACAGTCTGCTCGAAGGTCTGCAGGTCGTTGTACGCACACCACGTCCTGGCTGCCCACGCCGTCCGAGCTCAGGACGACCTCGTCACCGATGTCGACGGCGCTGAAGCGGGAGCGGCTCGCGAAGATGTCGACGAGGTGAGCGATCTCGTCCGTTGCTAGCGGCTCCACCTTGGCCCGCTTCGCACCGGCTTCGACGCCCGCGTGGATGTCGGCTTCCATCTCGGCGCGGGTCAACCGCACCAGCGACCCGTCGCCCATACGCGTCGGGATGCCTTCCATCGGCCCTCCGTCCGTCTGACAGCGTGCCCGCCGCCGGCGCCGGCCGCGACCTCTGTCGCGGCCCCTCCGGCGGCTTCCCGAGGCTACAGGGCTCCCGGCGGCTGTCAGTGGCCGATACTTCGGCAAAGTTCACGGCGACACGGCGCAAAGGTACGGCAACCGCTACGGCAAGAGCCGGTAGTGAGCGAGACGACCCCACAAAAGGGGCGAGGCCCCGCGGGGAACGGGGCCTCGTACAAGGGCTTTGGGGCAAACCCTCGTTGGGGGGGTTCTTCGCTTGCCAGCGAAAGGAGCCACTCACATCTTGCCCAATGAATGTTGCGCCCGCGTGAAGCGGCGCGAACGCGCGAGAAGAAGAAGATTGCCCGCCGGTTACAGGGCAGGCGGGGACCCAGGGGTAGGGTCGGGTCCGCGCCCTGAAGATTGGCCGAAGGCCGGCGGACCGGGCCGTTTGGGGCGGCCGCCCGCCGGCCCTCAGGCCGTGGTTCGCCCGGGGCCGGGGCGAACCAAGAGATAGGAGGTACCAGCACTTGGCGCTGGCAGCGGGCTTCTCGGAGACGGGAAGCGTCGCAGGAGGACAGTAGAAGCGACGTGTTCGAAGCCGTTAACCAAATGTTAACGGATATGAACCAAGCAGCCTGATTGCTCTTCCTCGGGGAGGTCGTTTCGTGGAGGTTCATGACCGTTTTGGACGGCCGAAGTCGATAACTCCAATCAAACCAGTCTGAACTGCCCCTCCGGACCGCCCGGGCCGGCCGCCAGCTCCAGCAGGCCGGCCTCGTCGATGACGGCGACGCCCAGGGCGTTCGCCTTGTCGAGCTTGGACCCCGGGTCCTCGCCGGCGACGACGTAGCCGGTCGCCCGGCTCACCGAACTGCTCACCTGACCGCCGGCCGACTCGATGAGCTCCTGCGCCTGCCCGCGGGTGAGCGCGGCAGCTTGCCGGTGAGCACGAACGTCGTTCCGGTCAGCGGACCCGCCGCCCGCGCCGGGCGCTCCTCGACGAGACGGACGCCGGCCGCGCGCAGCTTCTCGATCGTCTCGCGGTTGTGCTCGTCGCCGAAGAACTGCTCCACCGCCTCGGCGACCACGGCCCTATACCCGGGACCAACGCCAGGTTCACGGCCTCGGCGGCCAGGAGCGCATCCATGCTCGGGAACCGCTCCACCAGCGCCTGGGCGGTGACCGAGCCCACGT
>CAWJYH010000007.1:10000-217305 GCA_963847035.1 uncultured delta proteobacterium
GGCCAATTCAGTTTTACCGACACCGGTCGGACCGAGGAAGAGGAAGGAACCGAGGGGGCGGTCGGGGTCCTGCAGCCCGGCCCGGGCACGGCGCACGGCGTTGGCAACGGCAACGATGGCCTCATCCTGGCCGATGACCCGTTTTTTCAGATTTGTTTCGGCATGGATGAGTTTGTCTTTTTCCCCTTCGAGCAGTCGGTCTACGGGGATTCCAGTCCATTTGGCGACGACGCTTGCCACATCTTCGGCGCCGACTTCTTCCTTCAGCATCCTGTGATTGGCCTGTATCTCCTGAAGTTTGTTGTTGGCGTTTTCAAGATCCCTCTGCAACTG
Source organism: uncultured delta proteobacterium (assembly GCA_963847035.1). Classification (GTDB taxonomy): domain Bacteria; phylum Desulfobacterota; class Desulfobulbia; order Desulfobulbales; family Desulfocapsaceae; genus Desulfoprunum. The sequence goes on from CAWJYH010000007.1 coordinate 10,334, forward strand.
GACGATTCGCCCGTAGCGGATTTCCGCTACCTTGCTCAGGTCGCCGGCCCTTTCCGCCCGTTGTTCCTCGACCTGGGCCGCCTCCATCGTTTCCTTGATCTTGCGGATGCTCTGGATGGTATCCCGTTCGAGCGTCCACTGTCCCCGCATCGCCACCAGACGCTCGTTGAGTTCGGCGAGTTTTTTTCGCACATCACCAAGACGTTCCTGAGAAGCCTTGTCGGTTTCCTTTTTCAGGGCCTCCTGTTCAATCTCGAGTTTGATTTTATGACGTTCCAACTCATCGATTTCCAGCGGCATCGAATCGATCTCGATGCGCAGTTTTGATGCCGCCTCGTCGATCAGGTCGATGGCCTTGTCGGGCAGAAAACGGTCGGTTATATAGCGGTTGGAGAGCATGACGGCGGCGACGGTCGCGGCATCCTGGATCCGCACGCCATGGTGGACCTCATACTTCTCCTTGATGCCGCGCAGAATGGCGATGGTGTCCTCGACGCTCGGCTCGACAACCAGGACCGGCTGGAACCGGCGTTCGAGGGCGCTGTCCTTCTCGATATACTTCCGGTACTCATCGAGGGTCGTCGCCCCGACACAATGGAGTTCACCACGTGCCAGCGCCGGTTTCAACATGTTGGAGGCATCCATCGATCCTTCGGCGGCCCCGGCGCCGACCAGGGTGTGGATCTCGTCGATGAACAGGATGATCTCCCCGGCGCGTTTTTCGACCTCCTTGAGGACGGCCTTGAGTCGGTCCTCGAATTCGCCGCGGTATTTGGCCCCAGCGACCAGCGCGCCGAGATCGAGGGTGATGACCTGTTTGTTCTTCAGTGTGGCAGGGATATCGCCGTTGACGATCCTCTGCGCCAGCCCCTCGACAATGGCGGTCTTCCCGACTCCCGGCTCACCGATCAGCACCGGATTGTTCTTGGTGCGGCGTGACAGGACCTGGATGATCCGACGGATTTCTTCATCACGGCCAATCACCGGATCGAGCTTGCCGCGCTTGGCGATGTCGGTAAGGTTGCGGCCGTATTTTTCAAGTGCCTGGTATTTTTCCTCCGGATACTGATCGGTTACCCGATGTTCTCCGCGGATGGTCTGCAAGGCCTCGAGGAATCTCTTTTCGTCGACCCCATTCTGGGTGAGCATCGCCACGACACTGCTTTTCTGGTCACGGATGAGGGCCAGGAAGAGGTGCTCCTGGCTGACATACGCGTCCTGCATCTGACTGGCGATGGCAAAGGACGAATCGAGGATTCTCTTCAGTTCCGGCGAGGCGTAGACCTGTCCGGCCCCGCTGCCTGATACTCGGGGGATCTGTTCGATCAGCCTGTTGGTGCCCATGAGGACGAGTGAAGGATCGACCCCCATCTTCTGTAATACCGGGACGACCGAACCATTCGGCTGGACCAGGATGGCCTTGACGAGATGGGCGGGATGGATCTCCTGATTGGAATTGTCCTGAGCCAGTTGCTGCGCCGCCTGGATTGCTTCCTGTGATTTCAGGGTGAATTTGTCAAACTGCATAAAATCCTCCGATACTGTATTCTGTAGTGATGCAATCTGTTGACTTTGTGCTTCAAGGGTACGAACAATCTAAGGATTGATGCTTGGCCAGTCAAGGAGGAGGATTTCAAGAAGTAGTTGATCTGAATAGAGAAAGGGCGGATCTTTGAAAAAAGACCCGCCCTTTTGAATTTCTGATTTTGCCTGAAATCACCGGATCAATCTTTATCCAGTGAAACGGCACCTGTAGCTCAGAATGGTATCAACCGCAACTACCGGATCCACAAGATCCGGAGCTGCATCCGCCACCCCCGATGGGGTTGGCCGAGGTAATGCCGAAACCGGAACGAGGTCCGGCATCGATGAAATCTACCTTGATCGAACCACAGGTACGAAGCAGGCCTTCTTCGACCAGGAATTTTAGGGAGTTGTTTTCGTACACCTTGTCGTTTGTCTTTGGCTCATCCAGAGCCAATCCCAGGGAGGGACCGGATCAGCCGCCCTGCATCAGGGCGACACGAAGGGCAGAATCTATATTGTTCTGCTCCATGTACTCCTTGAGTTTTTCTACTGCCAGTGTTGTGACGCTGAATTCAGACATGTAAAAGCCTCCTTGTTCTCTATGGCTAAAGGGATTGTCTGCGGTTGTCATGGATGCTTCCGCGGGGAAGCGGTTCGTTTACGAAATAGTAAGATCAGCCCGAAAAGAAGTCAATTGACCACTCCTCGAAAATTTCTTATGACTCGATTTTCATCGATAAAGGAATTTTCCGGCGATGGCAAGGAAAAGCGGTTGGAAATATGCTGTTTTTCCTTGCCTTGCCAAAATATGGAATGATAAAGTTCTAAATCTTGCAAAGCGAAAACAGAAAAACCGTTCATTGTCCGGCTGTTTGGCGACGCTGATCGGATGAAGCCCTGCACAACCCAGGCCGACCAATCGGCACCGAATCCATCCACGGATTACAACCCGGAGAACAGTATGAAAAAGATCGTGATTTCCACCGGTGGAGGCGATGCTCCCGGCCTGAACGCGGTGATATATGCAGTAGTCCATTCCTGCTACAGGCGTGGGTGGGAAGTATACGGCAGCCGCAGCGGCTATGGCGGGTTGATGAATGTCGATGAGATGGTTCGCCTTACCTTGAAGGATGTCGAGGGGATCTACGCCACCGGTGGCACCATCCTGGGGTCGACCAACAAGGGCAATCCGTTTTCCAAGCCGGTTGAAAACCTTGCCGGCGAGATCCAGATTGTCGATATATCGGACAAGATTCTTCGAAATTTCAATCGTATGAAATTCGATTGCCATATTGCCATTGGCGGCGATGGCAGCCTTGAGATCGCGCACCGTTTTGCCCTGAAGGGGATGCCGGTCATTGGTGTGCCGAAAACTATCGACAACGACCTGATGGCCACCAGTCGCACATTCGGTTTCGATACGGCCGTAGCTACGGCGACCGATGCCATCGACAAGCTGCACTCGACGGCAAAGTCCCACGATCGGGTGATGGTGGTCGAGGTCATGGGACGTGATTCCGGATGGATTGCGCTGTATTCCGGTATTTCCGGGGGAGCCGATGTCATTCTCATCCCGGAGATCCCCTTTGATATGGAGCAGGTTTGTGACAAGATTGCCGACAACGCCCTCCATGATAAGCATTATGCCATCGTTGTCGTCGCCGAAGGGGCAGTGACATCTGACGGCAAGGCCTTCAACAGGGGGAGCGGTGAACTCGGTCGGGAAGAGGTGATCCTGGGAGGGGTCGGCGAATGGGTAGCCAGCGAAATACGCAAGCGGACCGACAAGGATACCCGTTCGCTGGTACTTGGCCACCTCCAGCGCGGTGGTTCGCCGACGACATTCGACCGTCTGCTGGCCTTGCGCTTTGGTGCCGCCGCCGTTCGCATGATTGAGCAGAGGACCTTCGATCACATGGTGGCTCTCAGCAACTCACGGATGATCGCCGTTCCGATCGCCGAGGCAATAAGGGCCCGGAAAAAGGTCAACCTTGATGACGATAAGGTCCTGACAGCCCGCGAGATCGGTATCTGCCTTGGCGACAGTGGCATTGAAATGCCGATCGCCTAGGGAGGATTTGGCCGTGGGTGGCGGAAATGCCTTCATCGAAGCATATACCCGGCTGTTCGAACACTTTGGTGCCCAGGGATGGTGGCCGGGAGAGACGCCAATTGAGATCGTAGTCGGGGCGGTCCTGACCCAGAATACCAACTGGGAGAATGTCAGGAAGGCGATCGTCAACCTCAAGGACGGCGGTGTGCTCGATTTGTATAGTCTTCTCGAGTTGCCTCCGGAGATACTGGCGGAGTATGTCCGGCCATCCGGATACTACAATATCAAGGCCAGGCGGTTGAAGAACCTCCTGTGCATGATCCGTGACAACTACGGCGGGAATCTCGACGGACTGCTTGCCGATCAGACTGCAACGGCCCGTGAGAACCTACTTTCCGTCCAGGGGATCGGTCCGGAGACAGCCGATTCGATTCTGCTGTACGCCGGTGGGCATCCGGTATTTGTGATCGATACCTATACCCACCGCATATTTTCCCGCCATGGCCTGGTCGCGGAAGAGAGTGATTATGATCGTATCCAGGAGGTGTTCGAGAGTCGTCTCCCCCGAGATCCTGCCTTGTATAACGAGTTTCATGCACTTATCGTCATGACTGGCAAGCATTTTTGCAAAAAGACAAACCCCCTGTGCGATCGCTGTCCGCTCAGAGGGTTCAACGATATGAACGGAGATACTGCTTAACCCGTCAGGTCGAGCAGATTCCCGAGGGTAAACGAGATTATTTCGTCCTGCAGATCATCAATTTCTTCATCTGTGTATTTGTTTCTCTTCAAAACCGATCTGTAGCGTTTGAGGATATCCCCGGCCTTGAGATGGTTGTTGCTTTCCCTGTAAAGGGCATAGAGCAGGCTGACCAATCGCTCATCGTAAAAATAGATGTTCACAGACCGTTCAACGAGAGAAAGCGCTTCCTCGGTCTCTCCGGCCTTGATCATGATGGCAGCCCAGGAGATGGTCGCTTCGATAAGGATGCTGATGATCTGATCATTCAGGGATACCGCTTTTTCGCTGCAGAAGATGTCCTCAGGCCACAAGCCGTTGAGAAGGCTGAAAGCCGTTCGGAAGGCATTGCCGGCCTGCCACCTTTCTCTGGCCCGGGCATGGCACAGTCCGGCCCGGGCAGCGGCGATGAATTGCAACGCATCTGTCTGGGAATGGGCAAGTTCGAGTATTCCCTTCTTTAAAACCAGATACAGCTTGGCCGAGTACGGCAGGGCTGGATCAATCCGGTTTCGCAGGCGGGTCAGAAGGGTGTCGAAGCTTCTCCTGGCATTGATTGGAGGGGTGTCGGGCCAGAGAGCAAGCTGGACTTGTTCCTGGTTTATCTGCTGTCCTTTGGTGGTAAGCAGGATGCTCAGCAATTCGCGCTGCGATGGTGAAAAGTTGCTGGCCTGAAAAATCGTTCGGCCGCCGAGACTGATATGGAAATGGTCGAGCAGGAAGAAGTGAAGTTGGGGCATCAGATCCCCGGAATCGTTTACTGAGATATCGAGTTTCTTTTTCGACAGGGCAGTGACAAAATCCTTTTCGATATCGTTTTCCACCGCAAGTGACAAGAGCTGGTTCATCATAGCCGGTTCCCAGGTCCAGAAGTGCTCGACCTGGTTCATCCGCATCAACACCAGGCCGGTCCTGAGGTCATCGAGCGCCGGTTCCGGTCCCCTGGTGACAAGTTTGTGGTAGCTCCGATTGAGATACACACAGATGAGAGAATAATGGGAGGTTATACATTTGGCTCCCTCCAGACCTTGTTCGAAGCAGGATTCCGCCTCATCTGCCATACCGAGACGGGAGTAGACCGCTCCGGCGATTATCGCGTTGAAGGTCTGGTGGAGCGAACCTCCCGCCTCGTTGTGCAGATGGATGGAGCGCTTTATAGCCATCAGCGCCTCATCCTTCTGGCCAAGCAGGGCATGACCGAAAGCCTTCCATTGGAGGATCTGGCTCTGCATATACGGTGTCGTTTTCTGTACAGCGATCGCCATTCCCCGATAAAGGATATCCATGGCTTCCGCGGTCCTGCCCAGTGCGAAGAGATTGCTGCTCTCCCAGGCATGAAAGTGCAGTGCCGCAAATGTCCGTTCCAGCACCTTAGGGGTGAACATCCGTTCAATAGCCTTGAGTTCCGCCGAGAAATTGAGTTGATCTCCGATCATCGACAGACGACAGAGGAGCAGCGTTCGAATAAACAGTTTGTCAGACATGGCCACGAGTGGGTGGCTGAGGAGGGCATAACAGGCCTCTACTTCCTTCATGCATACGGCATGGCTGCCGCTGAACATTTCGATATATCCGCGGATAAACCTGCCTCCGGCAATCGCTGACTGCTGCTGTCTCCCTTCCTGCGAACACTGTAATGCAAGGCAGGAGCGGGCCTTTTTGGTTTTCCCGGCAAAGAGGAAAAAACCGAAAGCCAGGCTGCGGGCCGCCATGTTCCTGATAGGCAGGGGTAGTGTTGCCGCATTTTTCAGCAGGAGTTCGTTCAAGCGCGGCAAAAAGGAGGCTCCGGCGCGATAATTGCCTGAGACTATGATGTGGTAGTAGGTGATCATCGCCAGGCTCATGATCTCCCCCTTCTCCTCACCGGTGCGGGAGAATGCGGCTTGCGCCGACTCAAAGAAAGGCAGGGTGGTGTGCGGGACCAGATCGAACCGCAGTAGACCGACATAGAGTGCGATCCAGTTGTAGCGAAGGATGGTCGCCTCGGGTATTGATTCGAGGGCGGAGAGGATGTTGACCATGGTCTTCCTGTTGAGGAGAGCGCTCCCTCCTTCGTTCAGCACCGATTCGATCTCAGTGAAATCGCCAGCCTGAATGTAGCTGAGAATCGCTTTGTCCACTGTTCCCTGTTCGAGGTAATATTCGGCTTCACAGATTTGAACATTCCTCAATGTATCCGGCGAGAGCCGGGTTGTTGCCTGCTGTTGTAGAAATGCCTGGAAGAGCTGATGCAGGCGAAAGGTCGGCGGATGCCTTTCCTGCCGGTATATAAAGAGGTTCCGGACAACAAGATCGGCAAGAACGGAGTCAATATCCTCTCTCCCACCAATGATCCGTGCTAGTTGGAGGGGTATATCGTCGGAGAGGCAGGAGAGTTTCAGGAGGGCGTCATGCAGGTCTGCCGGGATCTGGGCGAAGATCTCATCCCGAAAAAAATCAAATAAAAACTGTTGTTCGACGGGAGGCATCGAACCGGAGGCGGCAGTCTCCGACGGCAATTTGTCCCAGCCGTCGCTGGCGTGGCCGGCGAGGACGACGCCCATGACCCATCCACCGGTAAGGCGGAGAATGCCTTCGACACGTTTTTTGTCGGGTTTTTTCTTCAGGACGGAAGTCAAGTACTCTTCAATCTCCCCTCCAGTGAAGGCAAGGTCCCCGTTCCCCAGGCGGCAGACCGAGGTGTTGTTGCGCAGGGCCCTGCACTTCAACTGCAGTGAAAACCGACTGGTCAAAACAAACCTCAATTTTGGCGGTGAGGTGTCGATGAGGTGATCAAGCAGGGTATTGGTCAGGTGGTTGTCGGCAAGGAGATGGATATCGTCAAAGACGATATAGAGATTATGGGGGAGACGTTTATCGATCTCATGGAGTAGCATGTTGGCACATCTCTGGAGATCAAGAGATCCCAGATCGCCGTTGCAGAGAATCGCTTCGAGTTCGGTTCCGGCAACTTCCGGGTATCTTTTATTGAGATTGAAGAGAAGAGAGGAGAGAACACAGAAGGGGTCGGCATCCTCGGGCCCGATCTGGTACCAGATATGGTTGAGGCGGTGATAGGTCAGGAACTGGGCGATCAGGACAGTCTTTCCCTGGCCGGCCTGTGCTTCAATGACGATGGCCTTGTCGGATGCAAGCGCGTCGTTCAGCCGTGTGGTGAGGAGTCCCGTCCGGAGCAGAGACCGTGAACCATCAATGTGGGGAGGATAAAACTTGTTCGAAGGGATGTTCTCGAGATTCGGCAGTGGCCTGGTCATGTGGGGTTGTGTTCCTGTGAGGGCTTGACGTCAGTATGGGATTGATGCCAGAGAAATTGTCGGCATATACCCCTGATGATGTTTGTGTCTTTGGGTGTCAGGCGTACCCGGTTGAGGAACTGGCGGATATTGTTCATCCAGTAGGTGTGGCTTTTCTCGTGGAGAAAACTGATCTGCAGCAGAACGGCCTCGAGATGGCCGTACATCCCCTCCAGTTCGAAGGTCGAGGCGAACTGGGGCGCAGGCTTCATGTCCTTTTGGGCATGGATGATACCGTAATACAGTTCATAGCAGTGAATCGCCACGGCCTGGGCCAGATTCAGAGAAGAAAACTCGGCAGTAGGGATGGCGGAGGTCATCTGGCAGTATTTCAGGTCGTCGTTGGACAGGCCGTAGTTTTCCGGTCCGAAGACAAAGGCGATTTGGTTGACGCCAATCTGCGGCAGCAGTTCTTCGACGACTGTTCGAGGGTTCTTCTCGAGAAGACGCTGGCGCCCCCGCCGGGCAGTCGTTCCGATGACGATGGAAAAAGGCGCCAGGGCTTGCTCCAAGGTGGCGTGTCGTTCCATGGTGTCGATAAGATGGACCGCCTTGTGAGTGGCCATTTTGGCCATAGTTTCGTAATCGGGCGTGCTATCGCGAACGATGATGAGTCGGGAAAGCCCCATGTTATAAGCGATACGAGCGGTGGCCCCGATGTTTTCGGCAAATTTGGGATTAACGAGGACGATGGCGAAATGGTCGAGCAACGAGACGTCGATATGCATAAAAATATGAAAATATCCGTAATATCCCCAACGGGATATTGAAGCTAAAAATAGTAAAGATACTGATATAATAAATCTTTCATTAAATTGCGTACTATCACTTTACGGATATCGCTGGTTATGACTCCGTACCCATCCGTCAGCGACGAAACGGTGAAGGACAGAAAAACCTGGATCGCGATTCCACTATTTGTGGACCGTATCTGCGATGCTGAGTCTACTGATTTTTTCGTATTCTTCTGCCTGCTTGTCTGGGGTTGTCGGCATCAGGCGCTTGAGCAGGGGCACGACTCCCCGTTCCGATTTCTCGAAAAGGCTCTCGGCCTCCTTGAGGGTGATCTGCCAGGCAGGTGCGAACCCGGGCGCTTTCTCAAACATGATATCGAGAGCTGTCTGGTAGATAAAGTATTGGCGAATTTCTTTTCGACCCGGTTTCTGGTTCAGGGATTGCACTGTGATTCGCAGGTTGTCGCGCTCCTGCCGGAGGGCGTTCATCTCGTTTTTCCGACGTTCATTGTCGGCGGAATCGATTTCGAGCTTGGTATGCAGATGAGACCGCAGGCGGCCGACCTCTTTCGTCAGTTCGCGCCGCCGCAGAAAGCCGCGGATATAGATGACAATGCAGAAAAAAAGACCAAGGGCCAGACCTTGGGTAAATAGGCTTCCGAAAAAAAAATCGATCAGGTTTTTCTCTTCCATATCGAGAAGACTCCCTTGCGATGGGGATAGCATTAACTATCGATCGTATCCAGATTATTTATGAGAATTATCCGCCTGCGTCAAGTTGGAAATACAGTGGCAAAATATTTGTTTTTTTTAGCGGTAACAGCCTGTTCTGTTTTATCTGGGGGTATCCTCCTTGTCAGACGCCAGTTTGAAAGAGATCCGTTTCCGCGATCTGTCGACATCGATTAACACCACACGCACGAGATTGCCGATCTGATACACCTTTCGACTGACTTCACCCGTAAGACGATGATGACGGGGATCGTGAAAGAAATGCTCGCCCTCGATGTCCTCGACGGCGACGGCGCCGTTGACAAACAATTGCAGCAGCTCGACAAAGAGAAGAGAGTCGGTGACGCCAGAGATCACTGCATCAAAGGTTTCTCCGAGATGCTTTTCCATGAAGATCAGTTTTAATCGGTCCGTAATTTCGCGTTCGGCACTGATGGCGGTCCGTTCGCGGGCCGAAAGGAAGTCGCCGGCCTCCTTCAAGGCTAAATGTTTCCGGCGGGATGTCCCTTTGTCGTGCTGCTGATTGATCATCCGACATACCTCGCGGTGGACTATCAGGTCGGGATACCTTCTGATCGGCGAAGTGAAATGGGTATAGTCGGTGGCGGCAAGACCGAAGTGGCCGGCGTTGTCAGGTGAGTACCGCGCCTGCTGCATGGTCCTCAGCAGGAGATTATTGACGATATATTCCTTCGGACTGCCGCTGCACAGGTCGAGGACCCTGGCGAACCAGTGCGGGCTGTTTTCCACCTTCGGCAACTGGAGCCCGAGGGTCTTGGCGAAAATGCTGAATTCCTCGACCTTGTCCGGGTCCGGCAGTTCATGAATGCGATAGAGGCTTTCCCTTTTCTGCTCGGTAAAGGTTGCGGCCACCGCTTCATTGGCCGCCAACATGAACTCCTCGATGACCTGATGGGCGAAATTGTGTTCAGCCCTCTTGATCGCCCTGATCCGCCCGTCTTCTTCAAGTTCGATGTCTGCCTCCGGCAGGGTGAAGCCGAGGGCACCACGGTCCCGCCGTTTCTGACGCAAGGTCCTTGCCAGTTCGCCGGCCCACTTGAGCGGAGTGAGAAATGGTTTGAAGGTGTTGCGGGTCTCCTTGTCCTGATCGACTAATATCTTCGACACGGTTGTGTAAGTAAATCGTTGCCGGCTGCGGATGATCGACCGTACCAGACGTTTGTCTTTCAGCGTGCCCTGGCGATCGAAATTGAGGATAGCGGAGAGGGTCAACCGGTCCTGATCGGGCACCAGGCTGCAGAGATTGTTGGAGAGTTTTTCCGGCAGCATGGGAATGACCCTGCCGGGGAAATAGATGGATGTTCCCCTCTCGTAGGCATCGCGGTCGATTGCCGATCCGGCTTCAACGAAATGACTGACATCAGCGATCGACACATACAGCCGGTAACCGGTCTTCGTCTTGATCACGGCGATGGCATCGTCGAAATCCTTGGCCGTCTCCCCGTCGATTGTCACGTGAAGGATATCGCGCAGATCTTCCCTGCCTGGTTCCGGGGCGATTTCGGCCGTCAGTGCGGCTGTTTCCTTCTCCGTCTGCTCGCTGAATACATGCGGAAGTCTGAATTTCTCGATCACCAGCCGCATCTGGACATCGATATTGTCTGCTGGACCGAGGACTTCGAGTATCTCACCCCTGACGTTTCTGTAGGATTCGTCGCTCTCGTCTATTCTGACGATGACGACCTCGCCATCGCGGAGATCCGGATACTTGCGGATGTCAACGGAGACTGTAAACGGAAAGCGGATATCTTCGGGAACGACATGACCACCGGCCCGGTCCTGGACGAAAAAACCCGCCAGCCGCTCTGTTCCCCGGGCCAGGATCTTGACGACCGAGGCCTCCGGTCGTTCATCGCTGCGTGTGCGGTGGACCCGGATCAGTATCCGGTCCCCCTGGCGGGCCAATCTCATCCGGGATGCGGAAATAAAGGGATCCCGCTTGAGTGCCGGCGCATCGACAGTGCTTGTACAATGCGCCCCGAATCCGAATCCTCGAGGGTTCTGCTCAAGCACAGCCTCATAGAGGGGTGCATGCTTGCAGAGGGAGTATTCTCGTTTACCGCTCTTTATGACGAGTTTGTCGGCGATCAGGCGTTCAATGGCGGTTTCCAGGTCGGTTTTTCCTGCATGGTCATAGCCTGACCCGGCCATCAAAACGTCGATTGTTGCTGGAGCGCCGTGCTGATACAAAAAGGCGAGGACATCGCTGTCGATCGATACGGGAGATTCGGCCGAATTTCTCTTCTCCTTGATTCGAGGCCTTTGGGAACCTGTCTTGCTGTGGGGTCTTTTCCTGGCCATCAGTATTTTTGATTCCCCCGCTATTTGTTTTTTGTTAGACTGATTGTGGATTATGACAATATCCACTTTGAATCTGTGTTTCAGTGTAGCATAGGGCGCGGAAGACAGGCAAAGAAATAAGATGGACAAGGGATTGAATGCCCCTTGTCCTGTTTTGCTTTTCCATCTCGAAACCAGGAGAATATGCGACGCATCCCCTTCGATCTTGCGGCGTATCGCAACCAGATGCAGACGCTGCTCGCCGGGTCCGCCGGTGCGCCGGTTTTCTGGGAAGCCCTCGATTTCGCGACATCGGCACACTTTGACCAGTGGCGCAAGTCCGGCGATGCCTACATATACCATCCCTGTTCGGTAGCGAAAATCCTTGCCGAGGAGATGGATATTCTCCACCCCGAGATCCTTGCAGCCGCTCTCCTGCACGATACCGTCGAAGATGTCGAAGAGGTTACCGCCGAGGTCGTCGGGCAGAAATTCGGTTCCTACGTTCAGGCCATCGTCGAGGGCTGCACGAAGGTAACCCATGTTTCCGGGGACAGCCAGTTGGACCACCGGCGCACCCATCGCAAAATCTTTTCCGGAGCGGCGCTCAGACCGGAAGTCATGCTGGTCAAGCTTGCCGATCGACTGCATAACCTCCGCACCCTCAAGGCCCTGCCGGAGAGAAAACGGCAGCGCATAGCCGACGAGACCATCGATATCTACGCCCCGCTCGCTACGATCTTCGGCCTGTTCAACCTGAAACGCGAGATGTACAACCTGGCCCTTTCCTATAAGTTTCCTAAGCAGGGGGCCAAACTCAGAGGGCATATCCGGCAGTTGATGCAGGATCCGATCGGCGGTGAGATTGTTGCCGAACTGCAGCGACAGGCTCAGGAATACCATGTCGCCTGTGAGGTGACGGTCAGGGTCAAGGAGTTGTGGGCCTACTATGATATGAGCAACCGGTTGCTGCTCAAGCGGATCGACACGCCGATGGAAATCCTGATCGTCGTTGAAGATACGATGTCCTGCTACCAGGCTCTCGGGGTCGTCAGCCAGACCTTCCGCCCTATCCCACGGACCATCCGGGATTTCATCGCCAACCCGAAACCCACTGGATATCAGGGGTTGCATGCCCGGGCAATCATCAAGGGACAGAAATTTCTGTTCAAGATCCGGACGAGGGAAATGGCCCACCGGGCTCAGCGCGGGTTGATTAGCAACTGGACCTCCAAATCAGGAAAACAGGGGCAGTTTATCCGGGAAATCCAGGAGATGTTCGATGTGTTGGGTTCAGAGGATTTCGTCTCGTATCGGGATGTCATTGCCGCCAGCGGCAAGAAGGAAATATATACCTACACTCCACAGGGAGATCTGGTCTGTCTGCCGTTCAGATCGACCGTGCTCGATTTTGCCTTCCGGGTTCATACTCAGATCGGTACTACATGCCTCGGCGCGATGATCAGAAACAAGCGGGTCCCGCCTGATCACATCCTGCATGACGGTGATATGGTGAGGATTATTCGTGCCGACACACCGGTCCACTTCGACCCCATGATCCTCAACGACTGCAAGACTCCCCGGAGCCGTGCCGAGTTGGCGAAGGGCTTCCGCCTCCGGCGCAGGAAAGTGTCACACGAGGTTGGGTACTCTCTCCTGCGCCAGGAGATGCTGCGCTATGGAATTCCTTTCGATATCCTTGCCGGCGACGGTTTTCAGAGCCTGTCACAAAAACTGTCCGCAGAAAATATCGAGGATCTCTACATCCGGATCGGCGAGGGCCGGTTGCGACTGCGCGAAGTCATCGATCGGATCAAGGAAGATCTTTTTGGCGGGATATCCCCGCTGGTCACTCCGACTGGAGCCTTCAACCGGATTGAACTGACGACGCTTGACCCGGTATCGGTCAAGCTTTCATCCTGCTGCAAACCGAATCCGACCGCGAAGGACAACTGCGCCTTGTTGACGGAAAAAGGTCTCTCCGTCCATCACAAGAAATGCAGCCGACTTCATGAGATCAAGTTCCAGCGTGAAGATGCGGTCAATATTACCTGGAAACTGAGAGAAACACAGGTTATCAAGCGGCAGGTTCTCTATATTCTCAAGGCCTCGCGACAGGAGGTGATGGATGTGGTAAGTACTCTGCCGGAGGAGATGGAAGTCATCAACCTGAAAGTGCTCTCCAGTTATTCTTCCCTGCATCCGTCATGGGAACTGATATTTTCCGTCCCCGATCTCCATGTCCTCTCGCGTGTCCTCCGAATTTTCGGCAGGTCAACGATTCCGTTTGAGTTTTATCTTGAAAGTTAGGGCCCGTTACGAAATAACCACTATATATCGACCTATTTCGTTACCGCCCCTTATACCGGCAACGACGCTCTACTGTTATGGTTATTTTTTACCCAACGGCTTCGTGCTTCCTCGGCACCCATCCTATCTACGGCGAGTCAACATCCTTTTCTGAATTGAGGTTCTGTTTCCTGGTATAGTTGCTGAGCACCTGGGCCAGCATCTCAGGAAGATCGTTTTTCTGTCGTGAACTCCGGTGCAACTGGGTCAGCGTCTTTTCCAGGGTCAGGGGCTCGCCTAGAAAGATGTGGCGGAGAATGAGGGAAATAAGCCGGGTGATGGTGGTCAGGTTCGAGATCCGGGACTGCAGATGCTGATCGCGGTCGAAGGCCGTCGAAGCGAATATCTCTACCGGATGGCCGTCAAGCTCACTGACGGACACATACCAGGTATTGCGATCTCTGTCGGTTGTCCGGTAGCGGACCGCATCGAGAACGTCGGGCAATTCCCGCGCCTTCGTTTCCGCCGTCTTCAGTAACCGCTCCAGATCTCCGGGATTATCGAAGACCCCGGTGATGAGATCGCCGCACCCCTGGCAGAGCATCCGGGTGTTGAGCGGAAAAAGATCTTTGGTCTGGCCGCATCCGTCGCATCGGTCATGAGTTTTTTTTCGTGTCATTGGTCCAGTTACCGTCTGGGGCTGTTGATTGAATATAATGGCGCAGCAGTTCGCGGAAGCTTTCACCGGTGATTTCCCGGGCGCCGAGTCGCAGCAGGTGCTGAGTCGTCATCTGGCAATCTATCAATTGAAAGGATCGTTCCCGGAGGTGGGCGACCAGGTGAATCAGGGCGATTTTCGAGGCGTTGCTGATTGTTGAGAACATCGATTCCCCAAAGAAGACCCGGTCCAACGCCACCCCATACAGCCCTCCGGCCAGGGTGCCGTCGCTCCAGCATTCGACGGAGTGAGCATAACCGAGATCGTGCAAGCGAATATAGGCCTGTTGCATTTCGGTCGAAATCCAGGTTTCCCGTCGGGTATCGGTCCGGACCTCGGCGCACATGCCGATCACCTCGGAGAACGCTGCATCAACAGTGACCCGAAGTCCGGTCGTTCGCAGATATCGGGCCAGTCGTCGCGAAACCTTCAACTCGGACGGAAAGAGCACCAGACGAGGAGAAGTGAACCACCAGAGAATCGGGTCGCCTTCGCCGTACCAGGGAAATATCCCGCGGCTGTATGCAGCGATCAGTCTTTCCGAACTGAGGTCGCCTCCGACAGCGAGAAGACCACTCTCTTCTGCCAGTGCCGGGGGCGGAAAAGAGACCTGTTTGGACAAACGAAATACTGGCATTCCGCAGTATTACCTGCCTTTGTCGGCAAAGTCAACATGGCAGCCCAGGAAACATGTGAGCGAGAGGCTCTACGTCCTAAGAACTTTGTCATACCCTGTTGTCGGCAGTGGTGAAGGAGTGCGGGCAGAAAAAAGTGCGCCGGCCTGCTTCGAGATGGTATAATTGATAGTTTTTCAGCAGCTGATTCCGTTTACAAAGATCAACTGTGAGTGCCTGTTCAAATGGCGTGACAGGGATGATCAATTACGATATGCCTAAGGCTCCAAGTATTAACGATATTCATGGATACTCAAGAACCCCACGAGCGAGAGCAGGTACCGAACGAGTACTCTCCCTTCAGTGAATCTGCTGAAACCATAAAATTTTTTCCAGGCGGCATGCGCCGGAAGGTTTTCGATGAGATTGCGGGCGCCCTCGCCGGCGGTATTCCCATTGTGACATTGACCGGCGAAGAGGGAAGCGGCAAGACCGTATTGTGCCGGCTGCTTGAGGACCGGCTGAGCTCCGGTTTTATTCCTGTCTATTTCCCCCAACCGGCTGATTCGTTCGAGGACGTATTGAAGGCGATAGTCCGGAAACTTGGTTTAGCCACTGATCCAGCGCCTAAAAACAGAGCCGAGTTGCTGCAGAGCATCGTATCGCACCTGCATGACCACAACCTCCGCGTAGTCCTTATCTTCGATGAAGCCGAGCGTATCTTTCTCGCCACTTTGGAGCGGGTTCGCAAAATGCTCGACCTCACCAACGATGGTGGAATCTTCGTCCAGATGGTCATGTCCGGTCGCAGCGGTCTCCATCACAATTTCAGGAACCTGGCGTTGGTCAACTTCCAACCGGCCGAGGAAAGGCACTTCTCCCTCGAGCCGCTGACGGAAGATGAGACGTACGAGTATCTCACCTACGCCATGGTTGATGAAGAGCCGGAGAAAAGGTCTTTTTTCAGCCGCAAGGCAGCAGCCGCAATTTTCGCTTCGAGTCGAGGTAATCTCCGGACGATCAACCACCTTGCCGATGGGTCATTGAGAAAAACCGCGGGCAGGGAACAACTAAACCCTGATGGGGATAATGGACAGGAGAAGACAATCGGGCAGGACAAACCACGTCGACGGTTGCAACGTCCCGTTGTTTCATTGCCCAAATTTTCGCTCAATTGGCGATACCTGGCATGGGGAGGTGGTGCGATCTGCATTGCTCTGGCCTTTCTGCTGTTCCGTCCGGAGGGGGAAACGGACGGGCCTCAAGTTGCAGTTGTTCAGGACTCCGAGACCGCCATTGACATCTCAAAACCTGAAGAGGTGGAGAAGGTTGAGTCCGATGCCGAGGCCATAGAGCAAAAAGATCAAGAGAAACAGGAAAAGGAAGAAGCCCCTGCTGCCCATAGCGGTGAAAATAATCAGCGGGCGCTGGAGTCGAATTCGGCTCCAGCCCCTGAAACCGTGGAACCGGGACCAGCGGCACTATCAGCTCCGATCGAACCGGTGGTTGTGTCGATTCCGCAGCAACCTGAGGCTCCCGCCGCCGGAACAAGGCTTGAGGCAGAGGAAAAGAAACTGCCGGCAACTGCAGCCGAAGGTATCCCTGAACGGGAGGCGGAGCAAGAGGAAAAGCTGCCGGCTGCGCCTGTTGAAGCTGACCGGCAACTCGAACCTGCAGCGGAAACGGCGGTTGAAGAGTCAGCCACGGTCGATTCCGCATCACAGAGTCAGCCTCCGCGACAGGAAATCGCCGTTGTTGCCGAGGAAACCGATCAGCCTGCGGCTGCAATCGAGGAAGCCCCAATAGTTCCTCAAATGATCAAGGCTCGGGAAGTCATCAAACACCGAGAGGAGCTTGCTCCTGCGATTCGCGAGACGATCGCCAGTCAGCGGGTAAAAATCCTGAAGCAGGAGGAGGAGCCTGATGCTGTTGAGATGCCGGCTGCCCCGACTACAATCAGGGCGGTTGAGCAGAAGAAAGAGTCGGTGGTGGAGCCTATACCGGCACCTTCGACCGAACAGAGCCCTCAGGCGGTGGAACCGGAGAAGGTTGCCATAACGGTACCAGAAAAACCAAAAAAGACCGAGAGTGTTGACAAGGTCTACACAAGACGGGTGGCTGCCGGCGCCTCATGGTTATCAGGCCTCAAGAACGATCGCTACACGGTTCGCCTTATGGTCATAACATCTGGTGATGCGGAGAAAAAACTGAAGGCGATGCTGGGCGAAAAACAGTACCGGGAGGAGGCGGACAAGTTCTACATTTTGAGGAAAGAATCAAATCCCGGGGTGCAGTACGTGTACTATGGCGAGTATCCGACGATGACCGCTGCCCGCAATGCAAGGAATACTATTCCGGAATTTCTCCGCGGATACAAGCCCTATGCGATATCGGTCAAAGGAGCGGTCCAGAGGGCTCAGCAGGAAGAATAAGAATTTCCTTCACGCTGTCGTAGGACAGGGGATGGAGTTCAGACTTTTTCAACGATCAGGCTGCCAATCGAATATCCGGCGCCGAAAGAGCAGATGATGCCTTTGTCCCCCGATGCCAGATCATCATGGTATTTGTGGAAGGCGATGATCGATCCGGCTGAGGCGGTATTGGCATACTCATCAAGAACGACCGGCGCCTCACCGGTTGCCGCATCACGACCGAGCAGGTGGCGGATGACGAACAGGTTCATATTGATATTGGCCTGATGCAACCACAATCGCTTGATCTCCCCGATGTCGATCCTTTCTTTCTGCAACTGCCCATCCACCAGCGTGTAGATCAGCGGCAGCAATTCCTTGAACACCTTACGGCCCTGTTGGGCGAAAAATTGATCGCGTTCGAAAAATCGCTCCAAAGTGATGTCGGGTTCGGCCTTGGTGAGAAAGTTGACACTAGTCCTGATATTATTGGAGAAATACGTTTTCAATTGCCGGTCGATGATCCGAAAACGATGTGTTGCCGTCGACGTTTCCTCAAGTTCGAGGAGGCATGCCGTGGCGACA
Source organism: uncultured delta proteobacterium (assembly GCA_963847035.1). Lineage (GTDB taxonomy): Bacteria > Desulfobacterota > Desulfobulbia > Desulfobulbales > Desulfocapsaceae > Desulfoprunum. The sequence continues at coordinate 28,330 of CAWJYH010000007.1, forward strand.
TCGCCAAAGATAAAATGGCTGTCACGATCGCGATAGTTGATCTGGGGGGAGGCAAACTCAGGATTGACCACCAAAGCGCAACGTGCAGAGCCGGACAACAGGGCGTCCATCGCGGTAGAGATGGCGAAGGTCGCAGTCGAGCAGGCAACGGTCATATCGAAGGCATAGCCTGAGCAGCCGAGCGCCGCCTGGATCTCAACCGCCACTGCAGGCCAGGGCCGTTCCGACGTCGAAGCGCCGCATATCACCAGGTCTATATCTGCGGGCTGCTTTCCAGCCTTTTCGATGGCCTCTTTCGCCGCGGCAACGGCCATTCCGGCGGTAAAAGACTGGTCGGTTTCATCACGTCTGGGAATGATGGGCATCATTCGTTCAAAGTCGAGAATGCCGTCCTTGACCATGACATAGCGCCGTTTGATCCCCGAGGCCTTCTCGATAAATTCGCTGCTTGAATGCGGCACGGCGGAGATTTCACCACGTTCTATGGCATCCTTGTTTCTGTCGTTGTGGGCATCGGCATACGAGTTGAACGCGGCGACCAACTCGTCATTGGTAATGATATGAGTGGGGGTGAACAGACCTGTCCCGCTGATGACGACTGAACGCATAGAGCAATCCTTCTTGTGGAGTCTAAAATATGACGGCTTGAATAGGGTAATCCCAGGCGATAAACCAGATTTACAGTGTGGACGATCGTAAATCTTTTTCCGTCCCATTTCAATGTTCTTTCGGAAAAGGAGGAGGGTGAAAGCATAATTCACTCCCTGAACGGACCACTTATGGTCGGACCAGCGAAAGCAGCTGTTCTCAACAGAGATCGGCAGAAGAAACCTTCTTCTCGGAGACCGATGATTGAGAGTCCAGGGGCATCGTTATTCGACGTAGATCATTTTACGCGCCATGCCGCCATCCACAATATAGTTCTGGCCGGTGATGAAACCAGCCCCCGGAGAGACCAGGAAGGAGACCATAGCGGCTATATCTTCAGGAGTTCCGACCCGTCCGACCGGATGTTGGGTATGATCCTGGAAAGTCAACTGCGGCTTGGCCCGCCTGGATTTCTTTTATCCGGCCAGAGAAAGCCAAGTCCTGCTGGCTCGTATGGAAGGTTTGCCCCGAGAGGTTCGGCAGATTGCCTGGAAAGCCCAGATTCTTTCTCGGCGGTCTTCCCGATGTCGACATGTCTGAGGACGCGTCAGCCGGTGGGTTGGGGAGAAAGGAAAGTGGCGTTATTGGGGTGAGTGGTCACCACAGTAACGCCATGCAGGTTTTATCTGGGAGCGAAAAAGGAATCAATATCCTGTGACCAATAAAAAAAGCACGGCTGGAGCGGAATTATCCCGCTCCAGCCGTGCTCAAGTCTCAGGCGCTGATCTGTGCGTCCCGTTTAAAAGAAATTATAGGTGGCGCTGACCTGAATACGGTTGAGCTCGCCTTCATCGCCGCTTTCAATTTCACGGTAGCCGTACAGGTACTCGATACCGAGATCGACAGAGGGAACCGGGCTCCAGATAAGGTTGGCATGAACGGACTGGAATTCCTTGTTGACAGTATCGGCGACGATCGACAGATCATTGTCGGCGGCACCATAGGAGTAGACCAGGTTGGAACGGAGATTGTCGATCCAGAAATGGCGGTAGGCGAGAAAGCCACCGAACTGATCGAAGGTCTCCAGTCTCACCTGTAGTTGCATCGAATTCCGCGTCTTTAAACTTCGTGGCCATATACCGGCCCAGGGCATTGCCGTAGTGGAGCTGGAAGCGCAGGTCATCCTTGCCGAAGGTGGGGATCTTGCCGCCCACAGACCGCGGCGCCGCCCCATGTTGAGTCATCGACGGTGGTACCGTCATCAGCGCTTAATTCTCGGGCCATGACCGCTGCGGAATAGGAGCCATAGTCGGATTTATAATTCACGCGGGCGATCATATCGGCGACATGGTCGTCATCTGTTTCGGCGGAATTATCCAGTGTAGCGCTTGGATCTTCAACCGCGAACTGCACAGAGCCCCAGGCAAAGGGCTCGGTCCAGCGGATCTGGCCCTGACGCATGAAGGTCTGGGCAGCCGGGCCGCCGAAATCCAGGGTGTCGGGTACGGCATCCACGATTTGAAAGGTGGACCAGGTCTGACCGGCCAGGAGTCTCCCCAGCTCTCCAAAGGCATGGCGGACCCGAAAATCAGCAGTATTGGCACTCGTGCCGGTGCCAAAAAAGTCACCCTCGAAAAAGGAGTTCAGTTTGCCGTAGGTGGTGTCCGTAGTCGTGCCCACGTTAAAGCGGGTCTGGCGGGCGTGCAGTACGGTCTGGTCATCATTGGGATTGTCTTTATCCAGCGGAATGGTATATGCCAGGAAGAGTTGATCCCCGGCGCTGTTATCCGCAACGCTTTTGTCGCTGTAGATGGCGTCGAGTTTGGCGTAGCCGCCGATCTTGAGGCTGGTCTCGGTGCCGGGAATGACAAAGTATCCCTTCTGCGCCGGTTTGGCCGGGGCGGCCATCTGGCCGGTGGCGGTCACGACCTGGGGCTCAACCGGACGTTTTTCCAGAGCTTCGATCCTCTGCTGCAGGACCTTCAATTGCGCTTTTAACTCGGAGACTTCATCGGCTTGTGCCGGGGAACCCATGGCGAGCACGCCGAGTCCCAAGATCGCGGGGGTCAGCGCCATCACCTTGTAAGATTTCCGGATTGAAAACTTCATCTTCTTCTCCTTTTGTTAAAAATTGAATTACAATTCGCAATCAGCCTGATATCGACGGATCGCCCTCCCTCCAAGGTCTTTTTCTTGTTTGTCGTTTGGCAAGAGAAAAAAACAGCGTGACTTTACACTTCAACACGGAATTAATCGTATTTCCATAACATATTGAATAATCAATCAATATGCTGACAAATGGACTTCTTCAAACTCGTACGTGATAAAAATGAAAAAGTCAAATAAAAAGGACAGTATTGTGTTCACGCCTCCTGAATGACGGAATCGCCGAGGTCCGCCTTGACAGGCTGTGTTCACAGATTGATCTGGTGCAACAGCAGGTGCGGCTGGTCAACAGCAGTGCAAGGAAAATATCCTTTTCGACAGCTATCAGGCAGATGACTCCGCTGTCATCCGAGCGGCAAGGCCACCGCCCGCAACGCCCCCGAAGCGTCAAAGACAACGGTGAACTCTTCGCCAACCGCACCGTCATCGTGATCATCCATCATCCTGCCAGCCTGGAACGTGGCAATCGCATCGAGCACCCGGAAAATGGCCGCTTGACGCCTCTCGAACCTATCAGGTAGAGTTACACTTTCAAAAAAATCTTGATTCATATCCATTCGCAAAGAATTTCCAGGGACGACTGAATGCCGATGGTTCGAGCAACCCCGCTTGTCGCAATTGTCCTGGCTGCCGGTAAAGGCACCCGGATGAAATCTACCAGGGCCAAAGTGCTCCATGAGGTCATGGCGGTGCCGATGCTCCATCATGTCCTCTATGCAATAGCCCCGCTGCATCCGGATCGGACACTGGTCGTTGTCGGCCACCAGCGTGACGCGGTCGAGGCGACTTTGACCGGCTTCGATGTCGAGAGCGTTGAGCAGAAACAGCAGCGGGGGACGGGAGACGCGGTTCTGGCTGCGGAACAATCGCTGGCCGGCGGGAACTGGACCGTTTTGATCCTCTGCGGCGACACTCCGCTGATCCGTCCCCAGACCCTGTGCGACATGTACACCGCCCACCAGGACAGCGGCGCCGCCGTCACCCTGATGACCACACTCCTCGACAACCCGACCAACTATGGGCGGATTCTCCATGGCGCCGACGGCAAAATCACCGCCATCATCGAGGAAAAGGACGCAACGGCGGAGCAGAGAGCGATCCGAGAGATCAATGCCGGGATCTATCTCACCGACAGCCGGTTCCTGTTCCAGTCCTTGCACCAGGTCGGAACCGACAACAGCCAGGGGGAGGTCTACCTCACCGATATAATCTCCATTGCGGTCGCTGACGGCCTCAGCGTCCATGGGTTCACCGCCCCGCATCCCGGCGATGTGCTTGGCGTCAATTCACGGGTCGAGCTTGCCGCAGCCCACCGGGAACTGCAGTCCAGACGCAATCGCGATCTCATGCTGCAGGGTGTGACGATGCTGAGCCCTGAAACGACCTTTGTCTCGCTTGGCGCCGTCATCGGCGAGGACACCGTCCTGCAGGCCGGCACACAGATCCGTGGCACTACCAGGGTCGGCAGGTTCTGCCACATCGAACCAGGAGTCATCCTTGACAACTGCCTGGTGGAAGACGAGGTGCGGGTCGGTGCCTACAGTTGCCTGTCCGATTGCATACTGGAGACACGGGCCGTTATCGCGCCGCATTCGACAGTATCGGGGCCGAAACAATCCACACCATGATCGTGAAACCTGTTTTTGATAGGACTGCAGCACCTGACACGGGATTCGCATGTTCCTGTTCGGGGCCCAACCTGCACCACCTGACAATCCATACCGGAGAATGAGCTATGAGTACCCTGAAATCGATGTATTCAACGATACTTGGCGATCATTTCCCAATGGAGATGACCATCTCCTTCGGCGGCCAGTCCCTCGTCTACCGCAAGAAGACCTGGAAAATTCCGCAAGAGGATGGCTCCGTCGACGAGCGAGGGGTGCGCTATGGGGAGAACCCCGATCAGGAAGCGGCCCTGTACGAGTTGGTCAACGGCAACCTGGTCCTCGGCGACTGCTTCTTCATCGAGCCAGGCAACGGGCTCGTCTCGGCGATCACGGTCGAAGACATGCTGCAGGTCGGCAAGCATCCGGGAAAGATCAACCTGACCGATATCGACAACGGCCTCAACATTCTCAAGTATCTGATGGACCGGCCGGCCGCCGTCATCCTCAAACACAACAACCCCTGCGGCGCCGCCTACGGCGAAACACTGGCCCGGGCCTTCGACCGGGCCAACCGTTGCGACCGGATCGCGGCCTTTGGCGGGGCCGTGGTCATGAGTCGGGCCTGCGACAAAGACACTGCGGAACTGCTGGCCGCAAACTATCTCGAGGTCGTCTGCGCCCCGGATTTTGAGGCAGGGACCCTGGATATCCTCAAAAAGAGCAAGAACCTGCGTATCATCCGGATAGCCGCTATCGATCGCCTCGCCGACTTTGAGCGGTTCCGCTTTGTCGATTTCAAGAGTCTGATCGACGGCGGCATTATCGTTCAGCAGTCGGCCATCAACTCCATCCGCACCCCGGCTGACCTGAAACCCGCCGTCGCCAGTTGGCAGGGCCGGGAATACCGCTGCGATCGGCAGCCGACCAAAAGGGAGATCGACGATATGCTCTTTGGCTGGGCGGTTGAGCACGGTGTCACATCCAACTCCGTCCTCTATGTCAAGGACGGTTGTACCGTCGGTATCGGCACCGGCGAGCAGGACCGTGTCGGCGTGGCCGAGATTGCCGTCCACAAGGCCTATATCAAATATGCCGACATCCTCTGTTTCGATACCTACGGCATTCCCTATGCCGATCTGGAACTGGCTGTCAGCAGGGGCAAACGGGATCAGGCGGAGAAAGAGGCGATCGACATCCAGGTGCGGCGAGACAAGGGCGGCATCCCCGGTTCGGTGATGATCTCCGACGCCTTTTTCCCCTTTCGTGATGGCGCCGATGTCGGCATCAGGCAGGGAGTGTCGGCGATCCTGCAGGCCGGCGGCTCGATGCGGGATTTCGAGACCATCGAGGCCTGCAACGAGGCGGAGCCGCAGGTGGCGATGATGTTCACCGGCCAGCGGTCGTTCAAGCACTGAAACGGTTGCCGGAAATAAAGAAAATAAATGCGCTATTGACGCAAAGCGGTTACAAGGTTGGAGGTTCGCACTCCAACCTTTTATTGCCCCTTCATCAACATCCGGATTGGCGCCGCCGGTACTAATCGAACGATCCCCGAGAAATGAAAGCCAACAAAACCGGAATCGCCCGCATCCTCGCCGCCTTCACCTACTCCGCCGACGGCATCGGCGCCGCTTTCAGGCATGAGGCGGCCTTCCGCCAGGAGTCGCTCCTCTACGTCCTGCTCCTGCCGCTGCTCTATTTCCTGCCCCTGCCGCTGCTGTATAAAGGCCTGCTGCTGGCCGTCAACACCCTGGTCCTGGTCGTCGAACTGCTCAACTCGGCAATCGAATCAGTGGTTGACCTGGTCTCACCGGATTACAACATCTATGCCAAGAGGGCCAAGGACATGGGCAGCGCCGCCGTCCTGTTCTCGCTCCTTCTCGCCCTGGTCCTCTGGGTCCTGGCTTTTCTCGACATCTTCTTCTCTTCCTGAACCTGTATCCATCGCCTATCCCCCATCGACACGAGGCACGCCTCGCCGACCTGGACGGCATAGATCCCTACTTCACCGCGCACCGGGCTGTCGCCGTTTCACACCAGATATGTACCGTATTACCGGAAACGGCAGCAACCACCTCACTTTTCCCGTTTAAGAACAAAGTTCACCAGGCCTTGCAGTACCATTCTCTCTTCCGCACACGTCTCGTCGGGAAAGAGATCGAGTTGCGCCAGGGCCAATGCCCCCATCTGTTCCGCCCTGGTTCGGGTCAGTGCGAAGCCATCGTATTTCGTGATCAGCCCGCTGACCTCCTCCAGCCCCTTCCGCCTCCCGGTTTCTTCGCCGAGGATCTCCTGCAGACGAGCGCGATCCTCCCGGTCAGCGCGCTCGACCGTAAGGATCAACGGCAGGGTCATTTTCCCCTCGGCAAGATCGTTCCCTGTTTTTTTGCCGGTCTTTCCCCGGTCGCCCTGGTAATCGAGCAGGTCATCGATCATCTGGAAAGCGCAGCCAAGATAAATGCCGTAATCCCGCAGGGCCGCCTGCTGCTTGCGGCCGGCCTCTGCCCATAAAGCCCCTACCTCACAGGCTGCTGAAATCAGGACGCCGGTTTTTCCGAGGATAGCCTGACGATAGTCGTCTTCCGACAGGTTGAAACGGGCGGCGTTGCGCAACTGCAGGAACTCACCGTCAACCATCTTTGCAGTCGCCGCAGAAAAGACGTCAAGGGCCTCGGCCCCCGCCTGGGAGCCGACGATCGCCATCGATCTGGCGTGAAGAAAGTCGCCGGCGAGAATGGCCGCGACGATGCCGAATTGGATGTGCACGGCCGGCTTCCCCCTCCGGGTATCGGCGTTGTCGATCACATCGTCATGCATCAAGGTTGCCGCATGCAGGTATTCAAATGCCCGGGCCAGCCGATAGATCGCAGGATCGCGTCTGCCGCAGATGCGCGCCGCCAGCACCGCGAGCAGCGGGCGGATCCGTTTGCCGCCATTGAACAGACAGTACTGGAGAACCTTTATCAGTAGAGGGTCAACCTCCGGCGCCATCTCTTCCAGATCAGACCGCATCGCAGCATCCACCCGCCGTGATTCGGTGCGGATCGTTTCCAACATCAATTCCATCGCCGACATAGCCCTATGCCTCCAATTACCGTATGCATCACACAACCCGGCCTTCAGGGCCGAAAAAAAGTCGACAACTCCTTCAGGGACCGAACGACCGGCGACGGCGGGAGGCTTTTGAGAAATATCCGGCCGTATCCTTTGGAAAAGAGACGTACATCGAGGATGGCGATCACACCCCGGTCGGTTGCCGATCGCATCAACCGGCCCACCCCCTGTCGTAGACTGAGAATGGCCCGAGGCACCTGAAGATCGAAGAAAGCGTTGCCGCCATTGTCACTGATGGTACGCACCCTGGCCTGGAGCACCGGATCGGACGGCACCTCGAACGGCAGTTTGTCGATGATCACACAGCTCAATGATTCACCGGCGACATCGACTCCCTCCCAGAAGCTGGCGACGGCGAGGAGGACCGAATCGGTAGTATGGCGGAAGGTATCGAGCAGATTGTGCCTGGAAGCCCTGCCCTGTACAAGTACAGGATAGCTCAGACGGCCGTCAAGGAAATCCGCCACCCAGTCCATCGCCTTCAGACTGGTAAAGAGAACCAGAGCCCGGCCGCGACTGATCCGAAGGATATCAAGCACCCGTTCGCCGGTCCGTTCCTGATAATCGCGGCCAGTCGGTTCAGGAAAGCTCGAGTCAGGAATGTACATCAGTGTCCGTGTTCGATAATCGAAAGGAGAATTGAATCGTAAATATTCAGCCTGGTCATCAAGCCCGAGTCTGTCCTTGACATAATCAAACGATCCTCCGGATGAAAGAGTGGCGGAGGTCATGACGCAGAATCGAACCGCTCCATAGAGGTGCTCCCGAAGATGACTGGCGATTTCAACGGGGGTTGCCGACAGGGTGATCGCCCGCTCCCGGCGTTCATACCAGTGCACGTAGCGGACCGTCCCCGTCTCTGCCGGCAGGGCGATGTGCTGCAGGTTTTCCTTCAGTTCCACTATCCGCTTGTCGAAATTGCCCCACCCCTCGCCATGGCCATCATAGCCGGCAATCTCCGCCTGCAGGCGCTTGAGGGCAAGCAATAGCTGGTCAATCTCGCTTCTCCAGGCAGCGTCCGAGATCCGCTCTACCAGGGCGTCGAGATGGTACCGCCCTCGCTCTTGCGGGAAAAGGCGGAGAAAATGATCCAGCCGCTGGGACAGCCCCTGCACCGTTTTGCGCAGGACACCGACAGCGGCCGGGTCAAGATCCTGTTCGGCCTGTCGTTCGAGATCGGCAAACAGGTCGAGGAGTTGGTACTGACTGAACGTCCGCCCGAAAAACAGGGTTGCCACATTTTCGATATGGTGGGCTTCATCGAAGATCACCCCTTCATAGCGCGGCAGTACCTCCCCGAATCCGGAGCTGCGCAGGGCCAGGTCGGAAAAAAACAGATGATGGTTGACGATGAGCAAGCGCACTGATCCCGCTTTTTTCCGCAACTGGTTGATGAAACAGAAGGACGATTCCGGACAATCCCCCCCCAGGCACTGACTGGACTGGGCCGAGATCTTCGGCCAGAGCGCCGACCTGTCAGGAAGCCAGGCCAGTTCCGACCGGTCGCCGGTCGTGGTGTCTTCCAGCCACTTCTCGATCCTGTCTCCCTCCGGATCGTCAAGAAGAGACATCCGCATCGACGCGCGATACTGAAACCAGCGATAATGACAGAGATAATTCTGCCGGCCCTTGACGCACAGAACCGGAACCTGCTGCTTCAGCACCTTTTCAATCAGCGGGATCTCCTTGTTGAGAATCTGATCCTGGAGGTTCAAGGTGGCAGTTGAGATAACCATCTTCCTGCCCGACAGGATCGCCGGTATCAGGTAGGCAAGGGTCTTGCCGATCCCGGTCTCCGCCTCGACGACAAGCACCTGTGCCGGCTGGAGAGCAAATTCTTCCTTATCGCCTGTCAGCAGATCGGCCACCGCCTCGGCCATGGCCAGCTGACCTGACCGGGCCTCGAAATACTCCAGTTGGCTCGCCAGCACACCATTCTGGGCAAATATTTCCCTCATTCCCCTCCCCTGCCGCAGGGAATCAAGAAACAGCGGCTATCCTTCTCTTTTCGGTTTCTGAATAAATCCTGAAGAGTACCTCGGATCTGATACGTATCATTTTTTCTTTTCATTTTCGGATAGACCTGTCATAAATGACATATAAGACTCATATTTGAGCAGATATTTTTTTCAATAATTGCCCGGCAGGGACTCGAACCGGCCCCTGATGCAACGGTATCGAATTCGGCTCCAACACCCATCCATGGTTGAGCTTCTATCTCGCAAAGACACACGTACCTCGCTGCCGACCGCCGCCCTCCTCGATCCCGACGAGTGTGTCGTCATCGTTGATGATTCGCCGGAAATTATCCTCCTCCTCAATCATTGCCTCACCAACCAGGGGCTGACCGTTTATCAGGCCAGTTCAGCCCATGAACTGTACGCTCATCTTCAGCACAAAAAGGTAGCTTTGGTTCTCCTCGATATCGGGCTTCCCGATAGTGACGGCAATGTGATTCTCGACGATCTCGTCGCCAATCACCAGGATCTCGGCATCATCATGGTTACGGGCTCATTCGATCTGCAAACGGCGCTGGACTGCCTTCGGCGCGGAGCCGACGACTATCTGACCAAACCCGTGACCATGGACCAGCTCAACTATACCGTCAACAACACCCTGAAAAAAAGACGATTGGCCATCGATAACCGCATTTTCCAGCGGGAACTCGAAGCGACCAATTATAGAATGCAATTCCTCCACCAACTCAACCAGAAGATGAATTCGGCCTACCTCGGGACGGTCGAACTCACCGGAATCCTCCAGGCCATCCTGGTCGGCATTACTTCCGAGGAAGGGCTCCAGTTCAACCGTGCCTTCCTCGCTCTGTTCAATGACAGCGGTGATATCCTCCAGGGGCGTATCGCCATCGGCCCTTCCAATCGTGAGGACGCAGGCAGGGTATGGAGCTCGATCAAGGAACGGGATCTGCATCTTCCCGACATAATAGCGCACTGGCGAAGCGAATACCAAGAAAGGGATGTCGAGGTCAACCGAATCGTACAGTTATTACAGATACCATCCTCGGACCGCGACCATGTTCTGATTTTAGCCGCCAGGCGGCGCAAGAGCATTCTCGTCACCGCCGCAAGGGCTGAAGAAGGCACACGTTCCCGAGGAGTTGCTGCAACTTCTCCAGGAAAACACCTTTGTCATAATCCCCCTGTATTCTCCCAGCCGTTCACTCGGCGTTATCATCGTCGACAATTTCATTACCGGTAAACCCATTACCGCCGATGATATCAGTTCACTCGAAATATTTGCGAGCCAAGCCAGCCTGGCTATCGAACACAGTCACCTCTACAAGGACATGCTCCAGAAGATCGACGAACTCGAACTCGTCAGCCAGGAGCTCGAACACAGCAAGGATCTCCTGGTCGAGGCCGAAAAATATTCGGCGATCGGACACATGTCGGCTCAACTCGCCCATGCCATTCGCAATCCCATCACATCAATCGGTGGCACCGCCCGTCTTCTTGCCAGAAAAAGCGATGATCCCTACACGATCAACTTCCTCGGTATCATAACCAAAGAAGCCTCGAAGATTGAAACAATACTTGAAGATCTTTTGAGCTTCGCCCAGGATCACAAACTTGAGCTTGCCAGTCAGCCCATCAACCCGCTGATCCGTCGTTGTCTCATGGCCTTCTACCTGATGATGAGAAAGGCCGACATCACCTATGATCTCGATCTCCCGGTTGATGACATCGTCGTGCAGATCGACGCCTCCCGCATCAAGCTCGCCCTGCTGCACCTCATCCGCAACGCCATCGAAGCCATGCCGAAAGGTGGAACCCTGACAGTCAGGGCTGCCGAAGAAAACGATTTTTGCCAGATCACCATCAAAGACACCGGCGTTGGAATCTCAGAAACAGCCCTCCAGCATGCGACCGATCCATTTTATACCACCAAGGTATACGGAACCGGAATGGGGTTGGCACTCGTCCAACGCATCCTGACCATGCACCGGGGCAGCCTGCAACTGCGACCGCACCCCAAAGGGGGGATGATCGCGGCCGTCACCCTTCCCTTGTTTTCATCAACTATTCCTTAGACTTGAAAGTAAGCAGCCGACTGCTGACAGTGACGCTGCCAGGTAGAATGTCCATTGCAGAGCGAGAAGGAAATGCGGGATGTGCTCTGCCTGGAAGGTATGCAGATCACCTCCCCCACTGTATCGGGCAAAAAACAGCGAAAATACAGACCCGGCCAATCCAACCCCGACCAGCATGCCAAGGTTTCTGGCGGTGGCGAGAATCCCCGAGGCAATGCCGGTATACCGCTCTTCCACCCTGGAGAGAATCGAAGCGCTGTTTGGCGATAAAAAGATCGCCTGCCCTGCACCAAGAAGAGATAGTTTAACGAGAATTTCAATGATCGGGGTTTGCGTATCGAACCGCGCCATTGATACAATTGCCAGGCAGCAAACGGCCAACCCTGATGTTGTCAGTATCCTCGCCCCGATGTGATCGTAGAGCCACCCAGCCAGCGGTGAAACGATGACCAGGCTCGATGGCAGGGCAAGCATGACGAGACCGATACGGTCCGCCGGCAGCTTGAGGGTATAATCAAGATAAAAAGGAATGAGGAGGATGACGATGAAAAGCACGGAAAACGACAAGGCCGCGGTAATCGTGGCGGTCGAAAAGTACCTTCGCCGGAAGAGAATCCAGGGCATCAGAGGGTCCTGAACGTGTCTTTCCACCAGGACAAATGCAATCGAAACGAGCAGAAAACACGTAAAAATAAAGGCGCTTATCCGGACAGACATGAGCTCATAAAAACTGATCATTCCTACAAACAGAAGGATCGCCACCGCCCACAGAAGAAATCCTTTCCAGTCGTACCTGCGATTGAGCCTTGCCGCCGGCTCCTCCTGATTGAGCTGCAATAGAAATCTGCCGACAACGAACATTGCCAGGCTCAACGGCAACGTCACCAGAAATATTCCCCTCCACGAAAAATATTGAATCAGCAAGCCGCTTACCACTGGTCCGCTCATCAGTCCACACGATGTGGCCAGACCGACGAGCCCCAGACCACGGCCAAGTTGATCGGGGGGGAAAACCATCTTGATGATTGCCGGTCCGGACGACATCATCATCGCCGCACCGACGCCTTGAATACTGCGCATGACCACCAGTTGGGCAAGGGATCCGGCAAATGAACATCCGAGAGCGGCACCTGAAAAGATCAGGATGCCGAGAAGAAAGGTTCTGCCTCTGCCGTAGATATCAGCGAGATGGCCCCATACGACGAGGGTGATGGTAATTGTCGAAAGGTAGACGAGAACGACCAGTTCAGTAGCTGGAAGGGAGGTGGAGAAAGAACGCATGATGCTGGGCAGGGCGACATTGATCATGCTGCTGTCCATTGTCGAGATCAGGACGCCTGCAGCCACCATGAAAAAATACGGCCATCTCCTGCGATTCACCGCTGCCATCGCACCTTACCCGCCAGACCAAACAAAAAAAAGCGGACCCCACAAGGAGGCCCGCTTCAGACTTTCTACTTCAGGTTTCTGAAATCGTTATTAGAAACCGATAACAAGGATCAGACCTGCACCGATAGCCGGCTCTTCGAAACCGTCAACGTCAAGATAACCGGCTTCAGCCGACAGGGTGGCACCATCAGTTACCGCATAGGAAGCGCGACCTGAAATCTCAAAAGCTGAATCAGCTTCAGCAAAGATGTCATTAGCATCGATATCGAGATACGCGGCAACCCCGGTCAGGGTCAACTGCTCGCTGACCTTCATGCTCGGCGACAGGACAACGAAGGCGGTGTCACCAAAGCCACCGATACGATATTGGGTGGCGATGCTGCTGTCATCGCTCAGCATGATGAACTGTTGGAAATCGCCGTCAACCAGGAAACCGTTCTCGGTCATACCAACGCCGGCGAGCAGGTTGACTGCGCCGACCGGGACAACGGCCTGGAGATAAGCGCCGTAAGGATCATCACCATTTGAACGAAGCGTGGGCTCGACGTCAGCTTCCTGCCAATGGCCATCGGCGAGGACGGCAACGTTGCCGATCGCGCCGGTGACCTCGGCATAGGCGATAACGCCGTCACGCTCACCCGTGCCCTGGTCGTCAGCCTGCATCTGGACCGCACCGGCAACAGCCCAGCCGCCGTCAAACTTCTGATTGAGCTAGACACCGTAACGGTCCATATCATCATCTTCGACGATATCATTATTAAAAACAAGGGGGACTCCCGCAGTACCATCGGCTTTGACCACAGGTACGACTAACGATATCCGTTTCGTCAATCTCGTCCATCTTCTGATAGAAGGCCATGACGGTCGTCATGTCGTTGACATATTTGACGTTGAGACCATCAACACGGCTGGTCCCACTGGGACCACCTGGTGAGGTTCCAGGGCAGGAGACCGGCCTCGATTGCAAGCGGTCCCATCGGGGTGCCGACATAGGCCCAGTCGGTATAGATATTGGAGCCCTCGCCCAGGGCGCGGGTCCTCTGGGTCCCATCCCATGTCGAGTCGGCAAAGCGGACCCGGGCATTGGCGTAGGCGCCGCCCTTGGACTCGCCCTGGAAGATCAGGCGGACGCGGGACTGCCACACACTGGTGTCGGAATCGATAAAATTGTAATCCTGCCTGTACAGACCACGGGCACGGGCGTCGCCCTTGAAACTTACACCTGCCTCTGCCGAGGCGTTTGAAACCATGGTACCTACCAGCATCAAGCCGGCTGCGGCAACAATTAATTTCTTCATCTCATTTTCTCCTTGATAGCTGTATTTCCCCCATTGATTTGGGGCTGACGAAAAATCCTTCTCATTCTCACCGGCACAACAGCAAGGTCTTGCACCAAAAGAAAGAGAAAAAGCTTTATCAGTTTGTATACTTGATCCCTCCTTGTGTCAAGTAATTTTTACCAAGGGTTAAAAAATTTATACCCGTCCCGGGTTACCAAATTACTTTTTCGGCAGTTCGATTTCATACACCAGGATCTTGCTCTCTTTTGAGGCAAGGAATCCCAGGAAGGTGCTGTCCGGCACCTCGCCGACAATCAGTTGCGCTATTGCCCCACCTGTCGTCCCCGTTTCCGCATCCTTGGCGAGGTTAAAACTGTAATCGCTGATGTAGCCTGGGATGGTATTGGTGGTCCATATCTCGCTCATAGCTGAACTGCGCCAGCCGAGACAGGCAATGCTGCCTCCGTCATATTCCCGGAAATTGCGCAAGAAAAACGGCGTCTTTCGCTTGTTTCTGCCGATGAGTATCTCCTGTTTGCCATCGCCGTCAATATCTCGGGCCACCAGCCTTGTCGGGATAAAGGCGAGATCCCTGTCATCTGCAGATACCGATGCAACGCTGTGTGCGCCGCCCCGCTCTCCATCGGATCTCGCCGGACCGAAATAATTCCTGCTGCCGCCATAATTTCCTTCACTGACCCAGGTGAGGTTGCTCTTGTCGTCGTAGACCAACAGCTTCTCATTCCGATCGATCGCCACAATCTCGCTGCTCCGGTCACCATCGATATCGGCCCAGACGAAATCGAACAGGTTGACCCGAGCGGGCACCGGTAATTGAGCACCACGATGAATCTTGCGGTCACCTTTTTTCTCGAGCCGGTAAATTCCCGGCGCAACAAAGCCTCGTGCCGGATCGTTGCTCGACATCTGGCCCGCCAGGATCCAACTCCCGTCGGGCAGTTGCAGCGGCCGCAGGAACCAGGCGATATTGTCCTGCTGTACTGTCAAACCGTCGGCAGCCGACCATCGCAGTATCATCGAGGCAACCCTGAACTGGTCGTTCGCACTTATATATATCTCCGCCTTTCCGTCCCGATCGAGATCAGCGGTATTGACAGCATGTATTTTGAAGGTGGGCCTGAAGGTATGACTCCCGATCTTCCGGAATTTCCCCTCGTTGTATCTGAATATCTGCAATTCGGTACCGGAAACAAAGACAATCTCGACCGCACCATCGCCATCGAGATCACCGGTGTCCATCCCGACAATGACCACCGGGATCGTCGAACTCCTCTTGACCCCTTTCGATGTCACATTGACATCGCTGCCCTCGCTGCTGACGATCGATCCCCCACCATACAATCCTTTTTTGTATTGTTTCTCAGGATGCTCGGTCTGAAACCCAGCCATCCCCTCCGCCTCGCCCTCGACCGGCTGCACCGAACCGGGCTGCTGTCGGTTGATGACTTTGTCGACAATGTCGTCGGCAAGCGAGGTGATTGCGGCAATGATCTGATCTTCATTCTCGGCCACTGCCGCAAAGCTCTGTGGATCGGCCGTCGATCCAGCCGAAGAGACCACCGCCTGGACCTTCAACCCGGCATCGGTTGCATACACCGCCCCGGACACGAGAAAGTCTGTCTGCAGCCTGGTGAACACGGCGGCGGCCTGCAGGCTATCGCCCCCAGCCGCCTCCAATTGTTTCAGATCCGAGGCATGCACCGATGCATCGACCACCTTCACCCCGCTCTTGGCGGCCAGCCGGCTCGCCAGCATGGAATGAACCCCATCGGCAAGGTAGGCAAATTTGCCGGCGGAACCACTATCGAAGGGAAGAAAGAGAAAGCGGGAAGCCCCGGCACTTTCTTCACCAAGAGCCGCCGAACCGCCACAGAGGATCAGCATACACACCATAATTGCCAGAAATCTATTCAGCATACACATCACCTGTTTTCGTTGTTCATCCGTCGCCTGCTTCGCCTCACACCTTTTATGATGCGACATGTTACCTATATCGCACTTTCCTGTCTCCCGCAACTGGTCATCAATTCGCAATCCCCGCAATAATCCCTGCAGATCAGCCGTATCCGCCTATGCTGCGCCATCCTTCGAAAGAAGCCTCAGCAAACGAAGCGAGCGATACTTTAATCTTGACTTTCATCATCAAACAACGCATATTCATAGTATAATAATTTGTACCCGACCGTAACAGGTATGGGCCATGCTGAATTGCCGACGATGAAAACAATGAAATTTCCCTTCCAGTTGCTCTGCACCCTCGCTTTTTTGATGGCAGCAGCGCCATACATACAGGCGGAAGAGTCTTCCACCCACAGTCTGTATAAGGTTACAACCTATAACCTTGGAACGGCCGTCGATTTTCAGGATTTTTCGCCTGTACGTTCATCCAGATACAAACCGCTTCTGATCACCAGCACCAAGGCCGATGTGCTCGGTGCCGATCGGTTCAGAGATGTTGCGTTGGGGACAGCCGACGAAAGAGGACCGGCCAATGGCTTTGCCATCGCCGCCGAATATTCGCCCCTGTCGAAACTTGCCATCCAGGGTGTCGTCGGTGTCACGAAAAACAGTTGGGAAGCCAGCACCGCAGAAAACAAATCCAGTTGGGAAGCCAACCTCGGCGTGATCTACAAGATGTTCAGCAATCTCCAATACGAAATGCATTTCGGCTATATGGACACCGGGGACATTTTCAAAGAGCGGAATACGTATACAGATGTCGAAAGTATCATCATGATCAGCAATCAACTGACAATGAGCTTCTGACCAGACCACATCCTCGACTGCCTTCAAAAGCCTCTCCTTTCAAGGAGAGGCTTTTTTTCGTCAAAACTCAACATCCAGGGCCGGCCTTACCTCCACCACGGAGCCGGGCCAAGTCATCTTCATCACGGCAGCAGTTTCAACCGTCTTCCTATCCCCTGGAGATCGACCCAGGCGGCTCTTTTCATCTCCGGATTTTTCAACAGAAACGATGGGTGATAGGTTGCCATCACCGAAACCTGGCGTCCTTCCCCAACGACAATTGAGTGCAAACGCCCCCTGAGTTGTGAAAGTGACAGAGATCCGCCCACAAGGGCCCTTGCCGCCACCAATCCCATCGCGCAGATACATTCAGGCTCCAGCAGCGTGATCTGGCGCTGAAGATACGATGAACAGGTTCTTATATGGTCGGCTGCGGGTTGATGCGTTTCCGGAACCACGCACTTGATAACATTGGAGATATAAACGCTCTCCAGCGGCAGGTGGATTGCCTCGAGCATCCGCGCAAGCATTCGATCTTCTTCAACGCCGAACATTACTGAATCAGGGACGGCGGTATCGCTTCCGCATCTGAGCCAATCACCGACAATCATCAGACGCACCCCGGACCCGCCACCCTTCCCGGCCCGAGCGACAAGACGATGGCGACTGAGGCTGCAGGCCCGGCATACAGCAACTTCCTCGACGAGAGCGGCAAGGACTGCATCTCCATCCGTCGAGCCCTCTTTCACCTCTCCCGAAACGGAGGGCCGGGGGAACGATTCTTTTGCAACATATTCCTCGCCATCAGCCGGAGGCAGGGGCAATTGATCTCCACTCGCCGCTCGAATAAACCGTTCTGTTCCCTCATCACGCGGATAATGAGTTACCCCGGAACTGCGATGATACTGCAGCAGCGTGTGCAATTGTTGTAAGTATTCGGATAAGCGCATCTATCGCTCCGCTGGCGGTAACTGTTGCTCCGGTGGTCACACAATTCAAGAGCACACGATAACTATGGCGTAAATATTTTATTTAAATGATAATACTTCAACTGCGTCGATCTCGTCAGCTCTTGAATGGACCGGAGCAACAACTCATGTTTCTGGAGCACTTGCCCGAAGCCCTTGAAGACAAGACACACAAAGATGGGCACTAAGTCCTCCGCCCGCAAAATTTCGTTTCTGGTCATAAAGGAACGACAGAACATTTTCTCAATTTGGTTTTGAAAAAATGAGAGACCAAAGACCGGGCTATATGGTACGATAAATACCGGTTATACAATCATTTCTATAGTCTCCTTGCTAGATACATCCAACAGTCCGGCCATTTATCTGTCTGCGCCCAAATTTCGTAAGGACCAATTGCCTTGAACAAGGAAGAATTCGGATCATTCAGAAAAAAACTTGGCAAGACCCAGAAACAGCTGGCGGAACTGCTCGGCATGTCACTCAAAACCATACACAGCTATGAGCAGGGATGGCGAACAGTTCCCACCCATATCGAACGCCAACTCTTCTTTCTCCTCATCAATCAGCGCGGAAGAAATACCAATCGGATTCCGTGCTGGGAGAAAAAACAATGCGCCGAGCGGGAACTTTGCCCCGCCTGGGAGTTTCAAAGCGGTCATCTCTGCTGGTTCCTGAATGGTACACTGTGCCAGTGCACTCAGCAATCGAATAGCAGGGATAAACTCGAAGTCTGCAAAGCCTGCCCGATCTTTCTCTCGCTCCTGGAATAACCGGCATCTTCTCACCGAAAAATATTCGTCGCCACCCCGCCATCCACCGGTAAATATTTTTTCAAAGCATTGCCTTCTATTTAAGCATTAACTATAATGGATGGCGATGGATGATCACTCAAATGATACGAACAGGAGAGCGGACGAATGCCCATTTATGAATATCAATGCAATGACTGCAACACCATCTTTGAGACCCTGGTAACATCTGCCACAAATTGCGACAAGGTTGTCTGCAGTCGCTGCAAGGGTGCAAATATCAGAAAGATCCTCTCCGGCAGCAGTTTCAGGCTCCGTTCGGGATCATCGTCTTCGGCAGGCGCTCAATGCGGAGGCAAAGCAAGAGGCGGATTTTCCTGAGCGCAATAAACTTGACCCGGTTCGGGTCATTTCGATTCTTTTTTCCGTTGTTGAGAAAAGTCGTATATGTATTCATTTTTTTTCAACAAACCATGTTCGCGCCGTGCGACCTCCTCAAGATAGGCAGGGTCATCACGCAACCTGTCTACCTCTTCTTTAAGTTTCTCGTTGCTCTGTTCAAGAAAGACCGTCTTTTCTCGAAGTTCACGCAATTCTGAACGCTGCTGCAGATACGCGAGAATCCCGGACCGCGGGGCCAGGATAATCCAGGCAAGAGCGGCCACGAGCAAGACGGCCATAATCCTGACAAACAACCTTTCCTGCAATGGGGACAAGGAGAGTCTCAGACTTTTCTTCATTGAATCAACCCTGTATCCATACCGGAGCCAATCCCTGAACATACCATTTCCCTCGTCAGTGTCTGCCGTGCCGGTTCATTTTTTCCGCAAATCTCAGTCCTAGAAGAACAGAAATCGCCGGAAACGTCGAGAAGATTTGATCACCGAACAGCGTTCCGCGGAAGGCCGCAGCTCTCGTCAAGGTCAACGGGATGCTGGAGTTCCGGAGGCACCGCCGGCGGCAACTTCACCCTCATTTCGGCAGGTGTCCGGCACTGTACCGACGGCCACGTGGGCGAAATTTCGCCGCGGCAAGGGGATCCCAAACAGGCATCCTACCTGATCCGCATCAGCATCAGGGTAACGATCCCGGCTTCATAAAGGAGATAGAGAGGACCTCCCATCATCAGCATATTGACGATGTCGGGGGTCGGGGTAAGCATTGCCGCAATGATGGCAATGACCAGCACGGCCACCCTCCGGTGCCGTTCAAAAAACTGCCGTGTGCACACTCCCACGCGAGCACAGAATATCATCAGCAGGGGGAGTTCGAATATCCCGCCGAAGGCCAGGATGAATATGGTGCTGAAATTGACGAATCTGCTGATCGATATCACCGGCTGCAGTTCCGCAGAACCAAATCCCAGCAGGAACTTGATCCCCAAAGGCAGGGTGACGAAATAGCAGAACAGGGTGCCGACATAAAACAACAGGCAGGTAAAGACCACGAACAGGACGGTATCTCGTCTCCGCACGCTGAACGGCTTGCCGATCGCCATCCAGAAAAGGGTTGCCGCCCATGGAATCAGCCCGTAGAGCGCGGCAAACAGAGACAATTTGACATGGGAGAGAAACGGCTCGGCGACCGAGAAAAAGTACAATTTCTCGGCGAGGTGGGACTGGACGATATCAAGCAGAGAAGGCGACAGGATAAAAATGACCAGCGTCAAAACGAAGGTCGTCAGAATAAGTGTCCTGATCGTCCGACGGAGTTCAAGCAGAATGATGACGAGAGGGCTTGTATGGGCCATGAATGTGCGGCTCTTCAGAAGGAAAAATGGGCGATGAGCCTTGTAAAATAGCAAAAACAGATCGGAAATGCAATTTGATAGAGGTTGCGCTCAGCACCCGGCCATGATAAACAGGGAGGGAAAAACAACCCTCTTCTGTGAACCTTTCACCCAGATATACAGCCATGCTCGAATTGCGATTCATACGGGAAAATCTTGATCTGGTCAAGGATAAGACGGCGCGACGCGGACAGGCGCCGGAGACGCTGGATCAATTCGCCGCCCTCGATCAGCGTCGACTGTCGCTGTTAGCCGAGGTCGAAGGGCTGAAAAACCGCCGCAACACGGTCTCCAAAGAAATTTCGGTACTGAAACAGGCAAAAGGGGAAGACGCAGCGAAGGCCGAGGCCCTCATTGTCGAAATGCGCGACGCCAATCAGCGGATCAAGGATCTCGATCAGGACCTGTCCCTGATCGAAGAGCAGTTGCAGAACATCGTGATGGCTATCCCCAATCTCTGCGACGACAGTGTCCCCATCGGTCAGAACGAGACCGACAATGTCGAGATCAGAACCTGGGGCACCAAACCTGCATTCACCTTCTCTCCGAAACCGCACTGGGAAATCGGCGAGCAACTGGGTGTTCTCGATTTCGACAGGGCCGCCAAACTGGCCGGGGCGCGCTTCGCCCTGCTGACCGGTTTCGCCTCACGTCTCGAGCGGGCGCTGATCAACTTCATGCTCGATCTCCACACCCAACGGCATGGATATACCGAGGTGCTTCCGCCCTTCATGGCCAACACCGCCTCGCTGACGGCAACGGGACAGCTGCCGAAATTCGCCGAAGACCTGTTCAAGATCGACGGCTGGGATCTCTACCTGATTCCGACGGCGGAGGTGCCGGTCACCAACATCCACCGGGACGAGACGCTCGAGGAACGGGACC
This sequence comes from uncultured delta proteobacterium, assembly GCA_963847035.1. Classification (GTDB taxonomy): domain Bacteria; phylum Desulfobacterota; class Desulfobulbia; order Desulfobulbales; family Desulfocapsaceae; genus Desulfoprunum. The sequence continues at coordinate 49,685 of CAWJYH010000007.1, forward strand.
TGCCGCGCTACTACGCCGCCTATACCCCATGCTTCCGCTCCGAGGCCGGGTCCTACGGCCGTGACACCCGCGGCCTGATCCGCCAGCACCAGTTCGACAAGGTCGAACTGGTGAAGTTCACCACCCCCGAGACATCGATGTTGGAGTTGGAAAGGCTCCTCAACGATGCCGAGGAGGTCCTCCAATTGCTCGGCCTCCATTACCGGGTCGTCAGCCTGTGTTCCGGCGATCTCGGTTTTTCCTCCGCCAAGACCTACGACATCGAGGTCTGGCTGCCGGGCCAGAATACCTACCGGGAGATCTCGTCCTGCTCGAATTTCCTCGACTTCCAGGCGCGACGCGGGTCCATCCGCTATCGCCCGGACGGGCAGAAGAAAAGCAGACTGGTCCATACCCTGAACGGATCGGGCCTGGCGATCGGCCGGACACTGCTGGCAATCCTGGAAAACTATCAGCAGGAGGATGGGAACATCGCCCTGCCCGAGATCCTGAAACCGTATTTCGAAAAGCGATTTTAATGCAGGCAGCTGCGATTCAGGCCTTCGGCAGGCGGATGCGGAGTTCGATCTCTTCGATCTGACTGGTACATTTGAGCGAGCCGACAAAGCCGGTCACGGTGCTCGCCAGGGCCTCCTGTACGAAAATCTTCAACGGTATCCTTGTGCCGTTGACCAAGAGAACGGCCCTGTCCTGGCCGTTGCGATGCCCCAGCAGAAACCGTTTCTCAATGAACTGCGCCAGTTCCAGGCTCTGATCGAGGCGGAAGACATTTTCGCCCTCGACATCATCCAGATCCGTAGCGACAGCGACAACCCCACTGACTTTTTTGCGCAGCATCCGCCCTCGGTCCCGCAGCACCTCTATCTTTGCAACTTTCGGTGTATCCTTGAATCCTTCGCCGATGACGATATCGACATCGGCGAAATATCTGTACGCCAACGCCACCAGAGGCAGGTTATCGTTTGCGGCCTGCAGCACCATCTTGTCCGGCCCGACGAACATCACCGAGTCGGCCCCGGCCATTCTGTGCTTGGCGGTGTCCGTCCCCGGGGTATCGAAAAGAACGCCCGGTTCCTTGCTGGACTTGATGACCGCGACACGGTATCCCATTCCTTTCAGATGGCTGACAACCTGGCTCGCCAAGGTGGTTTTGCCGCTGTCATGCCAGCCGATAAAGGTGACGATTGGCGTCATAGCTTTCCTTACAGATGAACTACTAATGATTCATACAACTCAAAAACCCACTGCGGTCCAAAACAAGCCAAAGTTTAAATTGAGTTTGGTTACCCGGTTCACAACGGGCCTTATTGGTAGCAGATTTTCTTCTTGACGTCTTGTTCATTTTTCCGAGGCTGTAACTTTCTCCATGGTAAAGGTGAAAGAAATTAAAAAAATGTTTGATCTGGTCCCTCATTGTTTTGATCAAAACTTGGACTGCATCGCCAGAATGAGGAGCACCTTCAAACCCTTGAGGGACGGAGACCGAGGGTTATCTTCTCCGGCCACCACCGCCGCCGCCCCGATATCCTCCTCCGCCTCGGCTCATCTGGTTGCCGCGTGCCCGCGCCCCGGCCTGCGAATTGAGATCGCGGGTCTGCTGCTGCCTGGACGTCGACTGCCAGCCACTGCCGGTATTCGAACTCCAGTTGCCTGAGTTGTCCTTTCTGTAGACGTTTCCGTCCTTGCCGGCATAGACATTCCCCTGGCGATCCTTGGCCACCGCGCCCTGGCCGTAGCGGGTGTCCCAGGCGGCAGCGCCGGCGCCGCTGCTTGATCTGACACCAACGGCCCCCGTGCCCCTGTTGGTCTGAACGGCAGCGGCAGTCCCTCGGTCGGTGCTCCGATAGCCACCACGGGCGGCAGTACCGGTAGAGGGATTATAGGCCGCAGCCCTGCCCGCCGATCCATAGGCCGTGTCGACCCGGGCGCCACTGGCACGGGCGCCCGTGTAGGGATTGTACGCCCGCCTGGCCGAGGCGCTGCCGCCGGGCCCGTAGGCATAGGCGCCGCGCGAATACGTGCCGGTGCGGGGATTGTAGGCGACACCGGTTCCTCCTCCCGCATACGGTCCATAGGCAACGTGGCCGGCCCGGTAATAGCCGCCGTGATGATAATCGTACCTGGCCCCCCAACCGTAAGAGTAATACGAGTGATAATCGTGGTGATCGGCGATCATCGCCCCCATCAACATTCCGGCACCGAACATCAACACCCCGTTGGCTGCCACGTATTCCCCGCTGTAACCGGCGGTCTGGGTGTAGATTACCGTCGTCGGCGTGGTATCCTGCACGACGACATAGGTCACGTTATGCATCGGATGGGAGGCAGGAATGGTGTAAATAACTGACGGCACACTGGTGCAGAGGGTCCACGGTCCTGTGGCGGTGCGACTGACAAACCAGACACCTTCATTGCAGCAGTAATAGCTGCCATCGACAAGAAAGACCGCGCTCGGCGAGTTGACGGCGTACTGGACCGTCGTCGATGCTATGGTCTGAAACTTCGGCTGCCCGTCATAGCTCACCTGCAGCGGGGGAGGATCGGCCATCGTCGTCACCGTCTTGGTGGGGATGGAGGCCAGCAGGACCGCATCCTTGGCCTCGGTAGTGCCCGGTACGGAGGCCTTGACGAAGGCGGCCGGATTGTCGTCCGGAATCCTGGCGAAGTCCCTCGGCAGATCGGTGCTGGCCGAGGACCAGGGACCATTGAGACCGGAGGCCCGAAACCAGCGGCCGGCAGTCAGCAGGTAATATTTCCTGTCGCCGCTGTTCAGAAATACTGCCGATTCGGTATTTGCAACCTGCATCAGTCTGGTGCCGGGGATGGGAGTGAAAGTCGGCTCACCCTGAGTAAGAATCAACTCCGCCGGCTCCTTGCTGATAAATACAACAGGGGCCTTTGAGAGGCGTTTGCCCGGCACCTGCGCCCGCACCTCGGCCCAGTTTTCATCGGCCGGCAGGGATGAAAGCCCATCTGGCAGCGCCCCTGCCGGGGCCCATGGTCCCTTGGCTGCATCGGCAGTCATCAACCAGTTGTCGCCGTTCAGCAAATAATAACGCTGGCGGCTGACATCAAAGAAGACCGGCCAGTTGCTGTTCACGGCAAACATCAGGTCGTTTCTGTCTTTCACCACCGGCTGCAGTTGGGGCTCTCCCATGAACATGACGAGGATGGCAGGTCTGCTGCTGAAGAAGATCTTCGGCGGATCGAGGTTCAGTTCCACGGTCTGCTGCTGCGGTTGCCTGGCGGGGTCGAGATAGGGCAGGATGCGGTCAAGCGATATAGTCATGGCGCCCCTCCTGGGATAGAGTTCCTCAACCGCTTGTCGCAAGGTGCTCTCTTCCGCATCCGAGACGTTGGGGAAACGCAGCAGGCGCAATTTCGGCAGCAGGGCCACGGTACGGTTTTCCTGATCAACCACGGTGTCCGCCTCAATCTCCGCCACACCGAATTTCTCCACTGCGTTTTTGCCGGTTTTCACCGCAATGGCGCAGCGGAAATGCAGGACCTTGTAATCGGTCCAATAATCCACCTGAGGCTGGTAGATGACCAGTTCCTTGCCGTATGCCTGAACAAGCCGCGGCCAACCAGGATCTGTCGGCGGGGGTTCTACGGAACGTGCGAAAGGTACTGGAGACATCACGAACAGCAGGGCCAGGATGAGGAACAGCATTCGATTTTTCATGGCAATATCCTTCCGTTTAATCAGTTGCCGGAAATATCGTTCTTCCGGGTTTGCTGCATGCGAGTCACGACGGTAAAGAAAAAACCGGTAGACCAGCCGCACATGAGGATTCCCGTGAGGGCCTCGACACCCCCGACCAGGCGCCATTTTTGAGGCAGCACCAGATCGCCGTAGCCCACGGTCGTATAGGTTACCGAACTGAAGTATAAGGCCGCCGCCGCATCCGGCATGGCCTGTCCGATCAGGTAGAATGCGGCCCACAGGCTCATTTCAAAAATATGCAGTAAAATGAGCAAACCGGCGATCCGGATCAGGCACCAGGTCGGCACCCAGAAGCGTGGGTCGGCCAGCTCATTTCACGATCGATGTTGCGAACCGACTTGGTTATGACGCTCGCATGGGCTATCACACATAAGGCTACCAGGAAAAATGAAATGAGGAGTTTGCTGACCATTCTACTTATGTATGCAACCGAAATCCTTCAGGAACAGATAATCAATATCCCCTGACTGCGGCCAGAATTGCCGTCCAGGACGATATCGACATTGAGGTCGTCACTTCTACAATGGCTGTGCAACGATTTTGCCGCCGACAGACAGCCGACCAGCCTTCCCGACCCTTGCGGAAATTCCAATCGCGGCATTCATTCTCAATAATCAAGCCGCCGCAGCTCGGATCTTGACGATTGGCCCCAGTCAGGGATGGAGTCCATCTTTACTCAATTTTCAGGTTTTTGTACTGAAATACCAACAGCTTCTGAATACGTGACAACGATCTTGTCTCCCACCTTGACTTTATCAAGGTTGGCTGGGTCCTTCACTTTCACGACGTTGAGACTGCCACCCGGCATCTTGAGAGTTACAGTCTCGAGGGCTTTGTCAATATCCTCGATCGTAGCTGTAAATGTTTCCTCGTTGACTTCGATGACGCCCGGTTTATCCCCCGGTTTCGCCCGGGCTATTTCCTTGACGCTCTCGTCCCAGTATTCCCCCGATTCCGCCATCCGCACAGACACTGCGTTGACATAGACCAGCACTACCTCGTCGCCAACCCGGACCTGCGGCAGATTGACAACTTCCTCGCCGGCGTGGACCGCATAGCCTGTACCATTGGAACCTCGCAGAGTCACCATCCTCGTCTTCAGGTCGATCGCTTCAACAGTTGCCGTCACCGACATGGCATCCGCCCGTTCGATTTTCAGGTCTTTTTTGCTTGTGCTGTCGGCGCAGGCCGACAGACTCACGGCGATTATGATCATCAGCAACAACCAGCCGGTTTTCTGCATTGTTCACCCCTTGGTGTTGTAAATTATGTTCTTTCAATCTCTCTTGAAAAGAGATCGCATCAGCATCAAGATTTCTGCTTCCTGTCCGGGAACAATCTGCCCTGAGATTCAGGATGCAGTTCCCAGCCCAGCCCCTTCAATTCAGCCTGGGCTTTATTGCTGAAATCTCCAAGGACCCACAACTGATATCCTGTAGCTTTTGTCTGACCTTGCACCGGCTCCTGGAGCCAGGTAGCTATATCGGCAACCTTCGCACTCCACAGGACATGATCTACCGGAACCACCAGGACAGTCGCTCCTTTCCTCGTTTTGGCGTAGAGGACCCGGCCTACAGGAGCTAAGCCCTGCAGCGGGGCGATATTTTGATGATAGCCGGCTGTCATCGTCGCTATGTCGGTGATGACTCTGGCCATCTGTTGGGTATTGGCCTGCAGCGAAATCTTGACAAAAAGAACACGGTTGGCAACACCCGCCAGGCGCTCCAGAGCCTCAACCATGATCGTCTGGTAGGCAGGCGAGAATGACGGGTTGTTGAGGTAGAGCTGGACCGTGTCGGAGTCCACTCCCATAGCCTCCAGTTTATTTTTATTGCGCACCCACAGCTCGGATGCCGGGGTATTATTGATGACTTCATTGAGGAGACGGGTCGTCCCCGAGGCTGTCAGCAGCAGGCCGCCGGCTCCTGGAACCGCGCTCTGGGCCAGACCGACGCCGATGCCGCCGAGATAATCGGCCCAACCCAGCCGCTCGAGTTCCTTCTGCAATATCGGATTGGTGGAATAGACACTTACCCCGTATTTGGTGGCAATTTCACCTTTTGATTTCGATTTGCCGATGAATTGTTCAACCCGACTGTCTTCGGCAGCGGTTGTCTGGCGCTTGCCGACTACCTGAGATGCTCGGTTGAACAGACTGCTGACGCCGGCGGCCGCTCCTTCCAGTGTCTCTTTCGGGTCGGTGACCAGGTTGGCCACTGCATCGACGGTATTTTTTCCGGACTGTACCACCGCGTCCTTGGCGGTACTCTTTGTTTCGATCTTCTTCATTGCCGCAATGGCCCGGATTTCATGCAGAACCTGTATCAACGCCGGAGTCGAAATCGGTCTGAAAACACCATAGATAGAGCGTACCGTGTAGTGGTTGAGCAGACCGTCATTGATCACCTCTTCATCGACGGTATAGAGGTTGCTCTTGAGCAGATCGGGACTGATCAGTGACGATGCCCTGAGCCTGGAGCTCTGTTCAAACCCTGCCTGGGGCTGGGCACCAGCAGTCTGCTGATTCAGTAGCAGACAGAGCGCGACCAGAAATATCGTATAGAGAGCACGCCATGTTCGTTCGGGTATTTCATTGTGATTGTCTACCATCTCGTTTCAACCTCATTTGTCATGTTTTGATCGGAAAGTGTTTTCCACACCGTATCTCAGGATCTTGTTCCTGAAGGTCGCATGCCGCATCGTACACAGTACATCCGGCCCGATTCGGATTGCCATCAAGCCATCCAATTCAGGCCATCACGCCCTGTCGCCAACTATCAAAGCCAGGCCCAAGAACCGCCTGAACAGAGCTGCAAATACCGCATCCATTGCATTCGGATGAAGAGAAACGGGAATGCAACCGAATGATCAAGTATAAAGGGTTTGCAGGGCAGAAATATGCTCGAAAAATTACTGGGTTTTGTAGAAAAGATACCGGCCCCGGGGGTATCGACTGGAAGTCGGCCGTGGCCACCCGGACCACCGTGCTCAACTCCCCCGTTCGCGAATTGTTCGGCGCAAACCCGAATCGTCCTACTCCGGGTTGCCACCGCCTCGTTTCCTGCCGCGACACAGGCTGCAATCCTCAGAGCGCCGGAGAAGGTTTGAGCTGCAAGTATTCTTGCCCCCCGGCTTTACAGGACCCAATTTTTCAGGGCCCTGCAGTACGATCGCCGTGCATCACAGATGGGCTGCTCAGAATTTTTCAGGGATGAACTTGAAAGGATAGGGTTTCTCCTCGTAGTCCTTGCCAATCTTGCGCTTTGGCAGTTTCACCTTCTCCATGTCGAGTTTCTTGTATTCGATCGAGTTGAGCAGATGACTGATAATGTTCAGGCGGGCCCGCTTCTTGTCGTTAGAATTGGTGACATTCCAAGGCGCCCAGGGAACATCGGTCTTGACAAACATCTCATCACGGGCCTTGGTATAGTCGTCCCAGCGATCATAGGATTTGATATCCATCGGCGACAATTTCCAGATCTTGCGAGGATCGTCGATCCGGGCGGTAAGTCGCCGGGTCTGCTCGTCCGGGTCGACCTCCAGCCAGTATTTCAGCAGGATGATTCCCGAATTAATCATCAGTTTCTCAAAACCGGGTATGTTATCGAGAAATTGTCTGGCCTGCTCCTCGGAACAGAACCCCATCACCCTCTCGACACCAGCCCGGTTGTACCAGCTCCGGTCAAAGATCACTATCTCGCCTGCAGCCGGCAGGTGGGGCAGGTAGCGCTGGGCGTACATCTGCGATTTCTCCCGTTCCGTCGGGGCCGGCAGCGCCACGACCCGGTATACCCTCGGACTTACCCGCTCGGTGAGGGCCTTGATCACTCCGCCCTTGCCGGCGCCGTCACGCCCCTCAAACACAACACAAACTTTGAGACCCTTGTGCAAAACCCATTGCTGCAGCTTCACCAGTTCACCGTGCAGCTTCGCCAGTTCACGTTCGTAATCCTTGTTGCTCAGGTTGACCTTGTTCTCGGTTGTTTTTTCTTGTTTCTTCTTCTTTTTACCCATAGCAGGCTCCACCACCTTGTTGTTCAGGTTGTCCTCGTTCTCGGTTATTTTTTCTTGTTTCTTCTTCTTTTTACCCATAGCAGGTTCCTCCATTTGTCGGCGACATGCCCCAAAGAATTCTTGTGTAACCATCAACTGAATATGACAACGGAAATCGGATCTTTTTTATTAGAACTGATGGGCACCCCCTTTCACCAACAACTGCACAAAACCTGGTCTGGCCCTTGTCCCTTTCACATTCGAGATCCAATAGTTCGAGACTTCCCTATCGATCAAAACGCACCAGGACAACCGAACGTTTTAATTCCTCGCTCAACGACAATTCGGCAAGATTGAGCTGATAACTTTCCCCTTCCTCTCCGTCCTTGGTAATGATGTTCATCCAGTTCAGTCGCAGGGATTGTTCGCGATACACCAAAGTGTCGGCCGGTGAGGCCATGATTCGTTTGAGGTGCTCAAGGGTATCGTCCGGAGTTTCAAGATCCTTCCTCGCCGATTCGATATCTTTTTCGGTTTCGCTCAACAACGCCTTCAATTCATAAATCTTGGCCGCATTTTCCGGATCGGGCTGGGCAAGAAGTTCAAAAGTCTGGCGTTTGCCGCAGAGAATACGATGCATTGAACTCAGGCGTGCCCGACGCTCACGCAACTCCGCCAGATTCAACCTGAGGGAGGCGATTTTTTCCATGGCGACGCCGGCCAGCAGCTCAAGACTGCGCTGTTCAAGCTGGCTCAAGGTCGCCTGCAGGTCGGGAGCCTGCGCAATAATGCGGTGGTCAACGAAGGTGACGGCCTGCATCGGGACATCACGCAGGATCATTTCACCCTGTTGTTTATGACCGTACACGGTCCTCTCTGTTGTCATCATGGTCAGAAGGGCGAACAATTCCTCGCTCTCTCCGGGGGCAGCGTTCTTCCTGGCCTGCTGCAGAATCGTTTCCATGTTCTCGACCGAGAGAAAAAGTGCCTTCACCACAGGGTCATCATCGAAGGTTTTTCTCTGCAGACGAACAGGACCAGGGATTGCATTGACGATGTGATGGCAATATCCCATGGCAGTTTCCACTGATGGAAGCAAGGTCCTGCGGTAGCGATGAGCGAGACGAATGATCGGGTCGGCGATTTCGACAACCTCCTCGACCGCCTTGAGCAGGACCTGTCGGCGCAATCGATTGCGCTGCAGGCTGTCAATCTCCTGGCGCAGCCATGTGATTCCTGAATTGAACATGGTGCCGATCTCCCCGGTTAGGAATCTGAATTCGTCTCGATGCGTCAGCAGATGCTCCCCGCAGGGCTGATCGAAATACCTGACAGGGCTGCAATCACGAAGCATCCAAGCCCCTGCTCGACCCCACCGGCGGTGGTTATCCCGTTGATCCGGGAATACGATCGTTCGTTCCTGGAAAATCCAGAAATATGGTATGGAGATCGAGTCGGATGAGCACTTTATCGCGATCGGTCTTCCAACTGTCTGGTGCTCCTCGCCTTTATCACGAGTCGACAGTCCGGTTTCTGTCGCCCCCTTCTGTCTGGAGTGTCTGAAAGCGTTCGATTGCCTCACGGGCGTTGAAAAGCAGGCGTTCACGCCCAAGGCGCTCGGCCAGGCCGGACTGACGTACCACTTTGAGCACGCCGGGGTTGAGGGCTGCAAGCCACATTGTCATTCCACGTTCGGTCGTGCGCCTTTCCCCCTCGAGCAGCATCTGCAGGGCTGAATATTCAAAATCCGGCACCCGGCTCATATCCAGCGTCACCACCCGCGGCTTGTATTGGTCTACCAGTGCATTGATCTTCTCAGCTATATTCTGGGCATTGGCAAAATAGATCCGACCCTCCGGCCGCACAATCAGCAGCCCCTCGAAAATTTCGTCGTCGGGGTTGTCAGGAGACAGCGGACGAAGCACGTCGGCACCGCGTTTGCGCCCGATGACATAAACCGGCGGGTTGGCAGTCTGGGAAAGCAATCCGATCAGCGAGATGATGATCGCCACGACAATCCCCTTCAGGGTACCGAAAAACAGGACTCCAAGGCAGGCCACCAAGGCCCAGCGGAACTCCATCCGGCGGATCTTGAGGATGGAGAGGAACTCTTTCGGCTGGATCAATCCGACAGAGTAGACGATGACCACAGCCGCCAGTGTCGCGTTGGGCATAAGCCCCAGCAGGGGCGCGAGCAGCAGCATGGTCGCGACAGCCGTGGCAGCGGTGACGATCGAGGCCTTCTGCGATCGGGCACCGGCGGCCCGTACGACAGCGGTCTGCGACGTGCCGCCTCCAGCCGGCATGGCGCCGAACAGGGCCCCTCCCAGGTTCGCCGCACCGGTGGCGATCAGTTCCCGGTTGGCATTGACCGGTGGATCCGTACGGTCGGCAAAGGCCCGCCCGGCGGCGATCGATTCGGTGAAACTCATCAGGGCGATACCCAGCGCACCCGGCAGCAATTGTTCGACAAGGTTCAGGTCAGGCAGAGTCAATGACGGGAATCCCTGAGGAATCAAGCCGACCGCAGCAACACCCTGATCACCGAGGCCAAAGTACCACGAGGCGGCAATCCCACCTCCCACTGCGACCAGCGGTGCCGGTGAATGCGGCCAGAGGACCTCCATGCCGATCAGCACAAGGAATGTCGCAGCCGCCACAGCCAGGGTAAGCAGCGACGTCTCGGGCAGGTGCTGGACCAGGGACAGGACATCACGAAAGAACCCCGTCTTGGTCAGATGGACACCGAGGAGTTTCGGCACCTGATCAAGGACGATGACCAGACCGATGCCGGCCTTGAACCCTGTGAGCACCGGCGTCGAGATAAAGTTGGCGACAAACCCCAGTTTCATCACTGCGGCCAGCAGTAGCATCACTCCAACCAGGGCGGTCAGGGTCGCAGCGGCAGTGATCAACCGGGCGGGATCGCCATCCGGCGCCACCAGGCCAAGCTGGGTACCGGTCAGGATCGCGAGGGTGGTGGTGGAACTGACGCTGAGCACCCTGGAAGTACCAAGAAAGGCGTAGATCGCCATGGGGATGAAAGCGGTATACAGACCTACGGCGACGGGGAGGCCGGCCACGGTGGCATAGGCCATCGCCTTGGGCAGAACAACAGCTGCCGCCGTCAATCCGGCGACAATGTCGAATCGCAGGGTCGCGAAGCCAGTGGGTGTCCCGGTATTCATCGGCAATGGATCGTTCATGGTACTCCTGACCTCCGGATTGTACAGTTCGATTTCACACTGGCATCTACCTTGCGTGATACTGCCATCAAGGATACTTTCCTGCCACGAACCCTGTGTTGCGATCCTCCCTTGCTGCAAACTATTTTGCGGTCGAAATTTCCGGCTGCGCCTGATTTGGTGACAACGATACCGAAGGGGCGGGAGCTTTTTCGGCAGGGGCCTGCCAGGCAGTGTATATGCCGATGTGCTTCAGGAGAATTCTCCGGACCTCCTCTATGGTAAAGGGATGGCTCTGGCAGGAATGCTCGGAACGAACAATGAACTCGGATTCCACCCCATCGATATGGGCGCTTTTGTATTCGACCACCCCGTCGTTTCCTGTGGCAATGTCCATCCCCGGTTTCACCGCGATGATGGAATGACCAACCACACCAGGCTCGAGCGGCAGAGCCACCAGCCCTTTGAGCAGAGGATTCTCTTCCGACATCCCGTCTATGCTGGTGGGGATGTTCCCTTTCATCGAACTGGGGAGTTTTAACTTGGTATTTAACGTATCGAGTAATTGCTGGCTGTTCACCACCATATTGACGGGAAGGTTCACCACTTTTCTCACGAGGGCACGGACCCAGTCTTTCGTCAGATAACTCCCCCTGTGCGGTGTGGATATAAACACGACCCGTTTGACGAAAGGCAAAGGCTTATACAAGAGCAGCCGTTGGGCGAAATCCCTCATCTTCGGTTCCAGCACAATCTCATCAAAGCTTTGGTCGCTGACGGCATTCCAGAGATGCTCACCTGGATTAACCACCGCCATTTTAGTAAGAAGTCCGCCCTGACTGTGACCGATTACCACCATTTTCTGCAGGGCCGGGTCTTTCCGTTGCGGGTCGAGTTGCGCCACTTTTTCAATCAGAGTTTCACGCAACTCTGCGCCCGAAAGGGTCACCAGATTACTGCTGTTGTACTGATAGAACCAGAACTGGAAATATTTTCGGATCTCGGGGTCCGCCCGCAGAGAGTTCAGCATCTCCGCCCACCAGGCTGGACTGCTCGCCGTGCCATGGACAAACACCACCGGTATCCGCCCCGGCTCGTAGGGTTGGATGAGCAGAACGCGCACGGGGACTCCGGCGCCGGTGATGAATCGTGTCACGCCGACGTTCCACACCTTGGACCCCGACAATTTATAGGCAAGCGGTGTCGTAATGTCGGTCTCCAGCGGTACCGAGCGGTCGTTTATCTGCACCTCGGCAGAATCCAGCGCCGAATACATCTCCAGAAATGCCTGGGATTTTCCCTGCTGGTAGTCCCGCAGATTTCCAGACATCCTGAGAATTGCAGTAAGCGGCAGGGCCCCGCCGTTTGGGGATTCATTGGATTTTGTAGTCAGCCCAACCAGGGGCATGCCAAGACCGGGGGTGCGATCGCGGACAATAAAACCGCGCACGGCATACTCATCGGATGGGAAAAATCCTTCAAAATTATCAAATTTCCAGGCCAGGGTATCGGTCCTGATACTCAAGGGCAGTTTTCCGGCAGGCAGATTTCTCACCCCACCCGAGAGGTTCAGGCTCTTGTCGTCATTGACCGGGAACGCTTGCCACAGCGAACGATTATACAGATCACAGGCCCCCCGGAAACGGCTGTCATAGGCGGTGGGAGGCGGCTCCCGGCCATCGCCCAGCAGGTAAAAATAGGCATAGACGGCTGACTGGAGAAACATATCCTGCGCTTGCCGCCCGTTGTCATTCGTATGTACAGTCAGCATTTTTCCGCCCTTCAGATAACTCAATTCGGACAAAGCGAAAAGAATGTCCCGGCGGTCATCGGTTTTGCTGATATTGTGCAGGGTCTGGATCGTCTTCAGCGAATCTTCGGCCAACGTTGCCAGGAGATTGTATCTTTGCAGGACAGTCTTGGTGCTGTCGCTCATCTTCCCTGCACCAAGCGCATTATCAGTGCTGTACTTATAGGAGTCCTGCGGTGACAGCCTGGCTACACCGATCGGGCCGGCACATCCGGACAGGACACTGGCGACGAGGAGAAAGGTGAGGATGTGGAAACAGGCTGATTGAGGAGTCGTTTTGCGTGGATAAATCATGGCACACCTACAGTGAAATTTCTGGCAGACCTTCCCGGATACGCCGCGAGAAATCAGGAGCGTTGTCGGCAGACTGGGCTTTCTGATTGATAAAACTCCGTTTTTTCAATTCTTCAAACGGCAGTTCCTGACTGATGAAGCCCCGTTCATAGATCATTTTGTCGATATAGCCGTTGACGATCATCCGCCAGTCCAGACGAGCATCGGGGTTATACGGCACAGTGTGCTGGCGGATGCTGGTGGTACAGTTGCCGGTGAGGGCGTTGTACCACTCGGGTTGCTCCTTGATGCGATTCACTTCTTTGAGATAATCGAGAAACACCTTGCGGATTGTCTCGGGCTTGACCCTCAGGCGGTACAGGTAGACGTCCTCATGCCGAAAATTCGTGCGCAGACGGACCACATCACGTTCATCCGCCATCACATACATCTTCTCGTACTGGCGGAAAAATCCCTTGATGGAGGAATAGTCCTCCCCCTTTTCCTTGCGGGTTTCAATCGAAAAACAGACGTTGCCTTGCCCTTCGAAACCGAAGCTGAACATCGTGTGGGCAATGTTCGGCGAACCCCAGTAGACGAGGAACAGATCAAGCGTCCGGAGTCTGGCGAGATCAAAGGTCCGGTCGTAGTAGGTGCAGGTGAAATCGGTCTCGGTCCGGTAGTCACAATTGCGGATATTATGCAGAGTGATGGTATCCCCGGTCATTTCCGACCAGGGAAGGACGGTCACATCCGGCTGCCAGTCCCGGTCGTGTGATGGAGGAAGAGAGAGGAACCAGATGACGACGCCAGCGAAGACAGCGGACGAAACTGCCAACCCGCGCCATCGGGGACGAAGCAGCAGGGGTGGCATGAGCATCCCCAGAATGATGAGCGCAACCGTAATCGACCGCAGTACCGGTGTCGATTGTAACAGCCAGATGGCCATAACCGCCCAGCCCGCCGTCATGAGGAGGATAAGCCAGACACAGAACCACCCCAGAAACCTCCATACCCGGCCTTGGTTTTTGTCCCTCCGATAGGTCTGTCGCATCATATCCAGTCGAGCCACTCTAAGATTGATAATCACCTGGCGGTGACACGACCGACAATCTTCGGCACAGCCGGCGAGCCACCGAAACGGAATGTATTGAAATTTTCCTTTCTGACTGATCCTTCCTCTCTCCTTCTCCAGTTTACAGGCCAGGTAATATCTGATGTTGGGATGCAATCACATCGTAATCCTAAAAGTGCCGGTCATTGTGCCTCAGCCGAAGCTACACTGCCGGCGGTTTCAAAATTGCCGCCCAATGCCAGATGCAGGTTCACCCGTTGGGCAAGCTCCTCGCTCCGCACCCGGAGCAGGCTCAGGCGGGCGGACTGGAGATCGAGCAGCTGCTGCTGCACCGCCCGCATATCGGCCTTGCCGGTCTTGTAGCTGGTCTCAACCAGATCGAGCGCCCGCCGGTTGTCGGCGACGGCCCGCTGCAGCAGGCTCTCGCGCTCCGAGAGGTTGCCGCCTGCGGCAAGCGCGTTCTCGACATCGCCCAGGGCCTTCAAGGCACTTGCGGCATAGGCGGCCACGGCCTCCTTCTGTTCCAGGGTGCGGATCTCCACCTGGGTCACCAGTTCCCCACCCCGGTACACCGGGGCGATGAGACGGGCCCCGGCGCCTTTGGTAGGGTTTTTGTAATTCTCTTTCATCTCGATTATCTCACTCGTCATCCATGCGGCACTGGCGTTGAGGGTGAGCGTCGGCAGACGGGCGGCCTTGGCTTCGCCGACCCGGTTGAAGGCCGCGGCCACACGCCTTTCAGCGGCGACCAGATCGGGACGGCGCTCGAGCATCGACAGCGGCATGCCGACCGGGACGGGTCCGGGCAATGCGGTCAGTTCCCCGCGGGCCTGGAGTTCGGCTGACGGATACCGACCGACCAGCAGTTCCAAAGCCCGGATCGCCTGCCGGTGCGCCAGTTCGATCTGTTTGGCGCCGTCGCGCAGGGTACCGAGGCTGGCCCGGGCCAGGGCTACATCCTGCTCGCTGCCGGCTCCCACCCTATGCCGGATTTCGGCAAGCGACAACAACTGCTCAGCCGACTGCACCATCTCGCCGGCAATCTGCTTCTGCAGCCAGGTCTCGCTGGCGGTGAACCAGCTCCTCGCCACTGCGGCGGCAAGCGACTGCCGGGCATACGCGAAATCGGCCTGAACCGAACGGGAGTCTTCCTCGGCGGCATTGCGGGCGTAACGCAACCGACCCCAGAGATCGAGTTCCCAGGAGACCGGCAGGGCAACGCCCTGGATGGCCGAGCTGAGATCGCCGCCGCCGGATTTCACCCCGCCGGTACCGAGCAGGTTGATCGCGGGATAGAGGGCTGACTTCGCCAGGTTGACATACTCGGCGGCCTGCTCCACCCGGGTGGCGGAGACCCGCAGATCCGGGTTGTGCTGCAGCGCCTCATCCACCAGGGCGGAGAGCTGGGGATCACTGAACGGGGCCAGCCAGTTGTCCCGGATCTCTCCGGGCTGGCCGCCCGCCTTCCAGGCCGCGGGCAGCTCAACTCCGGACAGGGCCTCCTGGCGGATTTCCCCGGAAGAAGGCGGCTCTTTCACCGCACAGCCGGAAACCAGCAGCATGGTCGAGGCAGCGAGCGCCAGGGCCAGGCGGGGCAGACACTTCTCAACGGAAACTGTTCGTTGCATAGTCGCCTCTCAGTGCAGTTTCAGGATCAGCCAATCGAGCTTGGCGCTGACGCGGAGGAAGACCTTGCGCAGGATGTGGATCATCTGGCCGCCGTCGGTATACACCGCCCCGGCCCCCCGGGCCCCGGCGGCAAGGAAGATATCCTTGTCCTTTCCTTCGGGCAGCAGCCGCACCGCCAGGCCATAGGGCGGGATCGGCGCCACGCCGGCATTCATGTTCATGCTGCCGATCGGCAGTTGCCCCTGGGCTGTCGCCCACATGATCGAATCGACCGTACACTTGACGATCCGTCCCGGGTACATCTTGAAGGCGATCTCCGCCTCCTGGCCAGGTTTGACCACCCGCACCTCGTTCTGGCTGTAGATGGCGAGGATCCACTGTTCATCCTCGATGAAGTTCATCGCCGGCACCATCGGCAACGGCACCGCCATCGCTCCGGGGCGCAGGGTCAGTGCCACCACCGTGCCGTTGGCCGGTGCCCGGTAGATGGTCTGGGACAGGTTCCACTTCGCATTGGCCAGTTGGGCCTCGGCTTTGGCGATCTGGGCCTTGATATTGGCCACCGTGTCCTGCTCGCCTTCCGGCGTCTTGCCCGACAGGGTCTCGCGGATCTGCGACTCGCTGGCGGCAGCCGATGCCAGTTCCCCTTCCTGGTTGGCGGCATCGGCCAGGGCCTGTTCGTAGTCGAAATGGTTGCCGGCGCCGGTATCGGCCAGCTCCTTGAGCTGTTTCACCCGCAGGCGGGCCAGTTCCAGTTTCGCGGCGGTAGCCTCCTTCTTGCCGGTGGCAGACTTCAGCTGTTCCTGGGTGCTGCGGACCCCGGCCTCGGCGGTGATCAGCTGCACCTTCAGCTGGGCCAACTGGGCCTCGTAGTTCTGCACCTCTATCTCGTAGGGTACCGGGTCGATCTTGAACAGGATCTGGCCTTTCTTGACCGGCCGGTTCGGTTCGATCGGCACTTCGGTGACCAGGCCGTTGACCCGCGCGTTGATCGGCACCACGTAGTTGACCACCCGAACGTCATGGGAGGACGGGGCATAGATGTTCAGAAACAGGATCAGGCAGGTGATGCCGATGATCGGGATGGTGATGGTGATGACCTGGGAGACGATGTTCCACGGCAGCAGGCGGAACTTGAAGAAGATCAACCAAGCGAAGAACGAGTAGATGCCGAGAAGGAGAATTTCCATATCAGACCGCGCCTCCCTGTTGCGCCTGTTTACCGGCCAGTTTCGTTTCCAGTTCCTTCACCTTCGCCCGCAGCAGCTGCAGTTCGACGGTATCGACTGCCGGTGCGGCGGAGACCGGTGCCTTTCCATGATCATGCTCGACAGTGTCGGTGCCGTAGGCCAGCTTGTACAGCACCGGCTTGGTATACGCCCACAGCCAGGCCAGCGGCCACAGCATGCCGCCGAAGACCAGCGACAGCAGACACAGGGTCTGAATCGCCTTGGCCTGAGGGTGCTTCTTTTTCTCGGCGATCTTCTCCGGCAGGATATGGACCAGCCAGAAAGCGACGATGCCGACTATCGGGACAATGATCAGCACCACCCAGGCCAGGACATTGGCGGCCTTGTCCAAGGCCTCGCCCTTGAACATCGAGGCATGGACCGGCGAAGTGTGGATAAAAATTGTCATCACCACTATGGCCGACAATTTCAGCCGCGTTCCCAATCCGGACTTTATCTGCAACCTGCTGTGCCCCGTTTCGGGGTAGTTTGCTGCTGTGCATCAAGATGAACCTCCTCTGCGACATGTAGACGATACACCTCTCCTCGACTCTGATCGGTCAATCAACCACTTCCTCATTCACGATGATTCCCAGACTCCCACTGGAGCGAACCCTCGCGACGCCCGACCACACTCCCAGGCGGGCAATCCCACGAGGTACACCTGTACCGCGTGCTGAACATAAAGCCGTTATAAAGCTTTTCGGTAGCGGCGGCGGATAGGTTTCGGTTTCATTTATTTCTTGTCTCATATCTTCATCCCCCCCACAAGATTCAAGTTGCATGTATGACGTGAATCTAGATTTTTTTACCACGGGCAGGATTCCCCGCCGACCTTGTCACCGCCGATGGCGAGATATACGTAGTATTGCGCAGCACTGCCTCGATTGCCGGAACGAGGTCTTTGACCGCAGTTCTCTTGAGGACAAAGGCCGCCGCCCCTGCTTCAAGACATTCATCGATTGCGTTTCGTTCATCATGTACGCTCAGGATGATCAATTTGATTGCAGGGAAGGTCTTTTTCAGCCGACGGACGATATTTATCTCTCTGGTGACAGGAAGAGAAAGATCGGCAACGATGAGGTCAGGTCCGATCTTCTCGGCTGCCTCCAGGAGTGAGGCCTCGTCGGCAACCATGAACACCCTTTCGAACATATTCTCCATGAGGGTTCTCACCCCTTCGAGCATGTTCTGGTGATTGTCGGCAAGAAGTACTCTCCCCTGTTTCATCCCGTGCTCCTCTCTCTTGGGCGCATTCAATCTCATATTTGACAATAGCGAGATGATTTCGGACTAACAGTACCGCCGCACAGTCACCACAGATGTCACCTTGAGTCAACAACGACGGATTCTGCAAGGGTAGTGCGATACATCTGTCAATCCTGTTTATTTTCTAGCAGATACCTGTGCGCAAAAGGAACTCGTAAAATTACTGGGTTTGGATACATGGACACAAACGAGTGCGGGTCATTGCTCACGGACATTGCAGCGTATCCGCTCTCCAGCGGCCCAGCCAACCCGGGGTCAGACCAGCCATGGCAGGCTTTCATTCTTCGGCCGGCAGAAAGTCCGCGCCTACAGGTGATATCCAGAGGTGGATGAACAAGAAATCGATTTCCAGGGTAAATCTACAACGGACGGCCAGGGCAATCATACCACCGGCACCCGGCAAGGCAGCTGTGGATATGCGTTCAATCGATCGGTACAATCGCCGTGATCGGCACGTTGTCTCCCTTTCACAGCTGACCTTTCAATTTTCGTGTAGGCAGAGGAGAAGGTAAACTGTCGGGGGCGGGCATCAGGATGGAAAATACGGACAAATCCCGATCGGCGTTTGCATGGCCGACCGGGACAGCCGTTTTACGATCGGTTGAGGCTAGAACATGAACTTGAAGGAAAGAACAAGATTACTGCTGTAAATATCTTTCACTTCCAAAAGGTCATATCCTATGTCCTCAGTCGCCAGATATTCATACCCGAGCTCGGTTCCAAAACTATCAGTAAAGGCATAGGATACACCGGCGGCGAATTTGTAGGCGAATACGGTTTCGTCAATCTCACGATCGTACGCGCTGAATGTGACGTTGGCGGCACCAGCGCCTCCACCGGCATACACCGACCAATCGCCGGACACGGGGACGTCGAAATACACGTTGAGCAGGAGGGTATCAAGCCCAAAATCCCCTGAATAGAAGGCCCTTCCGCTTCTCCCGTAAACTTCGAAATTATTGATATCGGATTCCTGGGTCGCTATTTCCGCCTCGACTTTGAACCACTCGATATGCCTGCCGATCGCCGCGCCGAACCCATACCCCTCGTCGCTGTCAAGTTCCACCTGATCGGTGATTTCCATGTCACCGACCTTGGTGTATTTACCTGACAACTTGATATAGTTTGGATTGGCGGCGAAGGCCGCACCTGCTGCCAATACACAAGTTGCTGCGGTGATAACGCACAATGTTTTCTTCATGTTCTCTCCTCCTTCTTTACGGTTTCCATTCATTTCCTCAGTACAACAGCACGAGGTCTTCCCTCCCGGATACATACTCCAGATGGCAATAGCTTGTCGCGATTTCCATCTCCTGGAATTATCCAGGAACTTTGTCAGGCATCCGCCCCAGAGGACAAACGTTTCCCTGGATGCGTTCATCCTTACGAATCTCGACATTTTTCCACCTGTCAGCTCGTCCGCCCCGGCGGCAATTCTGTCGCATTGCAGTTTCTTCCCGTCCTCAAACCAGTTCTTACAGCGGGGTGCAGGCACCGAAGATCACAAATGCGCCTTCCTCATCGGCGAGCGTAGCGGTGAACCTGCCGGTGGTTTGATTGAGGGCGAATACCCACCCCATGTTGAGCTCGATGCCCTGGAGCAGGATTTGTCCCTCTTCTTTTTCCATTTTGAGAATTGGTGTTGTGTGCTTGGGGCCGATGACCTTTTTGCCGGCAAAATCGATCCTCAGGAATTGGGGCGCGCCAATGACTTCAGGCAGGTCTCTGACACACGATTCGCCCGACACACAGTCCATCGCCTCCACGCTTGCGCAGAGCAGTGTTTTCGTGCCGTCGAATAGTTCCTCAGCGATAGCCGATGATGTCATGAGCAAAAAAATCAGCACGAGCATGCCTTGACCTAATCGCATTGCAAGTTCCTCCGTGAGCTCAATTATTTGACAGTGTAGCCCCGAGCCTCCATGCATACACCGAAGGCCTTGTTGAAATGCTGCAGTGTCGAGGCCTTGGACTGCTGCGCCTGCTGTTGCTGGGCCGACCTGTTCTGCCTGGCCTTGCGCCCGCCAAGCATGGTGCCGGCCACGGCCCCGATAGCCGCTCCCTCGCCCGCATCCCCGGCAATGGCGCCGATTGCCACTCCGCCGAGGGCACCCCGGGCTGCGCCGGCCACCCGCTCACCCCCACCGACAGCAGGGCCACTCTGCTCTACGGGAGCGTTCGCCACCGCCACCGGATCGATTCCTGTCTGCTGCTTCGACCAGGCGTAGCATTCCCCCTCATCCCAGCTCAGCTGTTGGGCGCCCTGTCCCTTTGCCGGATAGACAATCACTCCCAGTGAGGATGAAATCGCCTGCTGCGCCTTGGCCTCGCACATGAACGGCAGCAGCATCGCCAAGGTCGCCACTGCCAGTATCATCTTTCTGCTTCCGCTCTGGTCCTTCATATTCAACCTCCCTCTGCAAACGAGAAAATCTCGACTGGCCGCATTCGGCCGCGACCCCTTCCTATGCGGAATCACTTTGTATGGTCCGCAGGGAATACTCTGCCTGCCCCCCAATCCCTGTCATATCTTTTATCCCAACGGGTGACAGGAAGTGAACTCGTAAAATTACGAGGTTAGGGAACGGGAATACCGGGGAATGTCACTCGCCGATGACCTGCCGTATCGCCTTGCTTGATTCATTTCGGAAAAAGAAAGGTCAGCACCAGGCGGGCACCCCAGTCTTCAGGTCCGTTCTCCGGCGAATCGGCCCAGTACCGTACTCCGGCGCTGACGCTGATGGGCTGACTGCCGATCCTCAGCAACTGGGAAACATAGAAATTCAGTGGAACGGACCAGCTTTCCCCTTCCCAGTCATAGGTCGATTCGGTGTTGAAGGTCAATGTCGTCTTGGTGGAGGTGATATAGGCGACAAAAGGCTGGAGAAATGTCGAGGTGATATCTTCACGGTCCTCTTCGCCGCCAACCGACCAGATATGGTTCGCGAGCATACCGACAGTCCAGTGGCCGCTCTGTTTGAGCCCGATAAAGGTCGGTCCGAGACCCCATTTTTCTCCGCCCAGGCTTTCATCAGATGCTGACGGCAGCAGTTCTACCGGTCCGACACCCCAGATCAGACCGCCGGCGGTCGGTGCTTTGGGTGAAAAGAACTGACTCGCCAGAATGTCGCCGAGGCCGGATTCGCTGGAGCCCGTCGGTATATTGTCGGCATCGATCAGAGGGACGATCGTCCGGGTGATGACATTCCAGTTTGCATTCAGGGTGAACGGGGCGACAGGCTGGATATTGAGTACGTGTTTGGAGCCTTCATCATCGGCCCCGTAATGTTCATCGTAATTGTATTGCAACGGGAAACTGATCAGACTGGCAATCGGATTCGCCAATTGCTTGGCCAGATCCGCATCCGTATCAGTCGTGGCAGCTGCGCTCGCTGCCAACTGCCCGCAGTACAGCAAGCCCGACAAGGACAACAGTGTTGTCAGCAACCCAATAAGCACAGTCCCTCTCATGTTTCCTCCTGAAAATGATAAATTTTTCCGGAATTCCGGTTTCTAGAATCCTTCCACCTAGCGGTGAGCTGTTGCCCTGGAACACATCGACATCTCTGGCCTGGACTCATTCCATCTCTTCCTGCATTTCCTGGACGGTCTTGATCATCGTGTTGATCTTATGGAAATCGAACCAGGTCTCATTTTCGATCGGGAGATTCAGGTTGCTGCCGTAAACCCGCCAGCCGTCATGGTAGATGGCGACATCCTGATAGCCCAGAATTCTCAAGACAAGATAGGTGTAGGCCGCACGCTGACCGGTCTGGCAATGGGTGATGACGCGGCTGTCGAGCGAAATGTCCCTGTAGATGGTCTTCAATTCGGGCAGCGGCCGCAGGCGAAAGGACTCGGCGTCGAAGTTCCGGGAGAAATCGATATTGACAGCCGCTGGGATGTGGCCGCCACGCAGGGCGCGAATATCGGTCCCAGCGTATTCCCCGGCCGTCCTGACATCAACAATGACCGCTTTCTTCCTGCCCTCGACCACCTGCATCAGTTCATCGACCCTGACGCCCCTGTTGGTTCCCGGTACTGCCTTGAACGCCGCCGCTTTTACCGGTGACTCTCCCTGGTCGATCCGTTGGCCTTCTTTCTGCCATCCCTCGAAACCATTGTCATAAAAATGCACGGTACACCCGGCAAGTGAACTGTTGCAGCCCATCGCCTCCAACACCCAGAACATCACCGCATTCCAACTTGTCCTCTTCACCTCGCCGTACAGTATGACATGGCTGCCGTTATCCATCCCCATGGTCCCCAGCTCTTTCTCCAGCAGGGGGAGCACTGTTTCGGACCGCTTGGTATCGTCGGCATACAGCCTGGATATCCAACCGGGAAGCAGAACCGCCCCGGGGATATGGCCGGCGGCATATTCGTCGGGAAACCTCATGTCTACGATGACCCAGCCGGGTTTACCGATCTTGTCCTTGACGAAGGCTGTATCGACGAGCAGATCCTGATTGCTCGCCAATGCGCAGGCTGCGGTCGAGCAACAAAATACAAGTGTCATGAGAATGACTCCGAGCAGGTGATTCGGCTGATTGGTCGACATGTGTTTCTCCATTCCTGTAGTGGTCTGTTGTTTTCCGTGTATCAGGACGAAAGTTATGGACGGATGGCCGCAAGCCTTTCCATCCCATCGAACAGCGTTAGATAGACCGGACAATACGGATCCTTCCGGTGGAGATCGCCCTGCATCGTATACGCCCGTATCGGACATCCGCCATGGCAGATCCCCAGATAGCGGCAGTCGATGCAGTCTTCACGCTGAATCAACACCCCCGGCCTCTCCTGAAGTTGGCGGCGGGCCTCGCTGTTTTCAAGGATGTCGAAAAGGCTGTCACGTCCGAAAATATTTCCAAACCGGAAACCTGGATAGCTTGCCGCCCAGCAGTCGCACTGGGAGACATACCCCTGCGGGTCGATACAGACGAAATCGTTGGCGCAATTGGCCTGCCAGATGCAGAGCAGGTTCTTGTTCCCATGGACAAAGTACTCCATAAGCCTGTCGAAGGGACCAACCTGCACTTCCCTGTCAAAACCCCTGTCTCTCCATACCGTTGCCAGATCGAGAAGAAAGCGCCCCAGCCGCTCCGCATCAAGCGGGTAGCCATCCTTCACCTGGTTGGAGGATCCGCCGGGGAAGGGGAGATTGACCTGAAACTCGGTGATCCCGAGTTCGTCGACAAAATGGGAATAGAACCGCTCCGCACCCATCTGCAGGGTTTTATCGTTGGGGATGGCGATGACGCTGACCTTGATGCCGGCCGCCCTGGCCTCCCGCACTTTCCGGGTCCAGAGCGTTTCGTATTCCGCAGGTACACCGCCTTTGAGTCTGCGGTGGAGGTTGGGGAAATCCATGGAAGAACCGACACTGTTGCCGAACATCTCCAGGAGGACCTTGTTCCATTTGCCGCTGTAGCCGATCATGTTGGATTGGAGGTAATGGACGACCTCTTTCTTTCGCGCCTCAGCGCGCTGGCGAATGATACTGTGTGCCTGTTCGAACCATTCCGGCGGCAGGGTCATGACCTCCCCCCCTTGCCAGTATATGGACAATCGTCCGATATGCTTCCGCTCCAGGAAGTCCATGACCTTGTCGGTAAGTACCGTGAGGTCATCAAGGGCGAGGTGCGTGTCGCTCTTGTTCTCGAAACAGTACTCGCAGTCGGCATTGCATCCCAGGGTAGGGAGCAGGATGATGGAAAAATGCGACCCGCTCATGTCCGCCCGCCTCCTCCCGGAGAAGGGAAGGAAGCGATATCGGATCGCAATTCCTCTGCCGCGTCCCGCAGGGTGCGCAGCAGCGCCTTCACGCCGTCGCAGCGATAGTCCCGAAGCGGCCACTTGAAATATCCCCGGCAATGCCCGAGAAACTCGCATCCGGCGCATTCGCCCTCTTCACCTGCCGGCCCTTTCATTATCTGGTGCATGAATGTGGGGAAATCCTCAATGCCCTCGATCCCAGCCAGCCGGCCGGGCATCGTCTCTTCTCCCCTGTCGGTGATGTATCGTACCAGTGAGGGGTCCTCCTCCTGGATGGTCCAGAGCGTGATCGGGTCCCGGTGATAGAATGCCAGGAACAGACTGTGGAAAAACTCGATGGGTTCGGAAACTGTTGACTGATGGAGATAGAGCAAGGCGATCCGCTGCATTTCCTCCACCAGCGACGCATCGGGCTGTCCGCCTTCCAGTTTGACCGCAAAGTTCAGCGAGATTGCCAGCTTTACGACCCTGCCGAACCCAGGCGTGAGAGGGACTGACACCCGGATCGGGTGGTTGGCCAGCAAGGGGGCATACCGATACAGCAGGGGAAGATCCCGGCCGGTGTCCGAAACGACCAGTTCTACCGGGATCGCGGTCCCCCAGCCCATGAGGCTGTCGGTTTTTTCATTCAGAGAGAGCAGCTTGACAAAGGCAATATCGGCCAGATCTCTCTCGGTGACGTTCTTTACAATTTCGGCCGGATCATGGGAGCGGACAATCATTTTTCGCCCACGAAAACCTGCGACCTGTGAGACCGGGATGTTGTACGTGATATCATTCATGTCGTCTTCCGGTCTCACTCCGGAATATCCTCGGTTTTCGGCTGTTCCACTGATCTAATACCGGTTGATCCAGGAACCTCCGCCATTGATCCAACCACCGCCGCGATTGATCCAGCCGCCGCCTCCGCCGCCGCCATTGATCCAACCGCCGCCTCCGCCGCTCCGATTGACCCATCCGCCGCCCCCGCCGCCACGATTCGCCCAGCCGCCGCCTCCGCCTCCGCCGCCGCGATTGGCCCAGGCCGACCTGGCTTCCGCTTCTTCGTCGGCACTCAACAGTGCCCCGCCGAAAACCGCGGCGCCGATGACGATTTTCGACCATTTGCCAAGACCGTCAAGAAAATCCCGTCGATTCAACAACCCGTCGTCGCCGGTATCAACCTCTTGAGAATCGATTGCTTTTTTATCATCTTCCATGACTGACCTCCGATTGGAAAGCCGCAGCCGAAGAACGACTGCCGCCTTCGCGGTATGTTAATCTGCGTCCCTCCGGTCGTTCCCCTTCAGGATCGTATTGCCTCACTTGGACGGCGGTTGACCCGGTTCCTCAACGACACCCAGCCTGGAAAAGTGCATGGCAAGGATATGCCATTTGCCTTTCTGCATCTGCAGGGTCCCGGAAACGTTGAATCCGATCTCTTTCACCTCTTCCTTTACCTTGCCCTTAATCGTGTACTCGGCGGCAAACCAGGCAAAGTCATCCATGGAACCGGCACTGAGCCAAGGGTAGGTGAATCCTACCGTCCCTTTTTCAAATTTGGTGAAAAACTGGTTGTATGCCCCCTCAACCCCTTCCGTCCCGCGATAGATCTCTCCGGGGCCGGTCCCCATCAGGAAAATCTGCGGCCCGGATATGTACGTCTTCATAACCCCCTGGATGTCCTGTGCGGCGAATGCTTCATCATGCTGCTTCAGCAGAGAGGCGACTTGATTCAACAGCTCGGTTTCGGCATTCTCGGCAAAGCACGGTGAGGCCATCGTGAAGAAAAACAGAGCGATACCCATCAACAATCGATGCATTTTCATACAGTTCTCCTTTCGTTTGGGTTTATTACTCAACTTCTTCTCGCCTTTTCCTCTCGAGTTTTCTACTTTGGGCCCTGATTCAGAATTATTGGAAATCCTCAGCATGCGCTACAACCCATTGCCCCAGCGGTATTGCCAAACGGTGCCGATCAGGTCGTAATCAGTGCCCCTGCGGGTGGCAACGCCGCTGCTGGCATACAATTTGATCGAGTTGTTTTTATTAACGGGCATCGACAAAGTCGCACCCACCCGCGAATTGCTCAAATGATCGTCCTTGGATACGCCATTTACCGTTGTGGTCCCCCCGAAGTCGTAAGCACCGCTCAAAGCAATCCATATCCCTCTTCCAAAGTTGTAGGTGGCGTGCAGCTGCGTGGTGTAGACCGGATCCTGCTCAAGCCTCCTGCCATTGAAGTAGTCATCGTTGTCGGTGAAAAAAGTAACTCCGGCGGTCAGCTCAAGCGTGAGCGGCCCCACTGCCTTGGAAATCCCCAGTTCAGGTTTGACAAACCAGCGGTTTACGCCAATGTTCACCAGTCTGTCAGAATCATATTGTCCCAATGGCGCAGAGACCTGAATGCTGCCGCCGATGATCAGATCCTGCCGGTATCTGGCAAATTCCTGCAACGACATTGCCGGAGCACCGTAGAAGTTCGTCGAGAAACGGAAAAGCGGGTTATTGAAGCCGGAAACATTGCGTTCATACTGAATCCCCTCGTACATCGCGGTTCCCGAAAGTTGAGAATACGGCAGGATGACATCGAACTTTCCTGACTTGCCCCACATATCCAGTGTCCGGGCATAGGCCAGGACCTCGGTGTGAATTGTAAGTTGTGCATCCTGAAGGGGTGACGAAGCAACGGTTGACAAACCGCCCTCGGTGTAGGCATAGCCGGCAAGGAGAAAATTGACACCGGGCGGAGCATTGCTATAGGCCCTCGGTTCGATCTCCCCGGCATGGGCAGGTACTGTTACAGACAATACTGTCAGTGCGGTCAGTATCACGCCTGAATAAGCAACCATAAGCAGATGAACTCGCTACTTGAACAAAACTCTACCGGTTCCCGCAAATTATTGACCTGTAACTGCTTTTATCCTAGCAGGTGACGGGAAAGGAAAGGAACTCGTAAAATTACGAGGTTAGGATGAGAGATCATAGTGCATGTCATTCACCGATGATGCCGTGCTTGACTGCATAACGGACCAGATCGGCAACAGTTTTCATGCCGAGATCCTTCATCATCTGGTATTTATGGTATTCTGCGGTCCTGGTGGAGATATTCAGCAGCGATGCGATTTCCTTCGCACTCCGGCCTTCTGCCAGCAACTGCAGCACTTCGCGCTGGCGCCGGGTAAGGTAGGAGGATTCTTCGTACCGCTCCTGGGAGCCTTTTTTCCTCCCCTCTATGAATTCACCGGCAAGAAGCGAGGTAACATAGATCTTCCCCTTCAGTGCGCTGCGAATAGCCGCGCTCAGTTCGGACGGCGCCGAGTGTTTGAGGACGTAACCCAGTGCCCCGGCTTCGAAGGCGTTGACCGCGTACTTGACGTCAGGGTGCATGGTCAGGAAGATAAACTTGATATCCTGGTCGGTTTTTCGAATCTGGCGGAGGGCCTCGATTCCATTCATATGAGGCATCGTGATATCGGTGACGATCACGTCAGGATGCAGTTTCTCGGCGGCAGCAATCAAGGCATGACCATCCTCAACAATACCGACCAGTTCAAATTCCGGCTCTATCAGGCTGCGCAGGCCTTCGGCGACCATGCGGTGATCATCGGCAAGAAGTATGCGGGGCCGCTTCATGTCCTCTCCTGTGTTAAAGATACATTGACACGGATAACTGTTCCCTGGCCCGGCCATGATTCAATGGAAAAATCTCCGTCGACCAGCTGTGCTCGCTCGCGCATGCTTGAAAGGCCAAGTCCCGGCTTTTTCCTCTCCTCGACTGCATCGAACCCTCTTCCTTCATCCGTGATTGTGAGACACAGCGTATCATCAACGACCTTCAGGATAATCTCGCATTTCGTCGCCCCGGAATGGCGGATGATGTTTTTCAGCCCCTCCTGAATTATCCGGTAGAGGCAGAGAGCGATATCGTCGCGAATCCTGTCGACAACACCTTCATGGCTGAACATGATCTCGATATTCTCCCGCATTTGAATCGCTTCGCATTCCGATTCAATCGCCTGGATAAGACCCAGGTCATCCAGAATCGTCGGATGGAGTTGACGCGAAATCCGGTGCACATCCTCCGAAATGCTGATCAGCTGCTCTTTTATCCGGGATATCTTCTGCAGCGATTCAATGGGCACAGTGGATTCTTCATTATCCAGTCGTTGTTCCAACTTGCCGGCATCGATGGCAAGCACCGCCAGCCTCTGGGTCAGGTCGTCATGGAGTTCCCGAGACAGACGGCGCAGTTCTTCTTCCTGAGTCGATATCAATCTGCCCGCGAGCCGCTGCAGGTCTTTCTGGTTGTGCTTCAGGGCCGCCTCGCTTTTCTTTAACTTGTCTTCCTCATGCTTGCGCTCGGTAATGTCCTGCATCACTCCGATAACCCGGACCGCCCTGCCGGCGGCGTCACGTTCCAGAACGCGGGAAACGTGCCGCAGCCAGGTAACGCCCCGCTCTGGATGGAGGTAACGGTACTCGCCCATGAAACGGTCAACACCCTGTTCCAGTACCTGCCGGGATTGGACCACTATCCACGCAAGGTCCTCCGGATGGATATGCGACAGCCAGAATTGCCGCGTGTGTTGTTCATCTGCCGGTGCTACGCCTAAAATATCGCGCATCCGGTCATCGAGGAAGATCATCCGGTAGTCTTCGCCCAATTCGTAGAAACCGAGTGCGGCGGTATCGATCGCGGCGGCCAGACGCGCTTCGCTCCCAAGAATCCGCTCTTCAATCATTTTGCGTTCGGTAATGTCGATGGAAGCGCCGATCAAGCGAGGAACAGGAGTTGAATACGGCCGTCCCAGGGAGATGACCCACCGGTTATCCCCGTGAGCGCGTTCGATCCGATATTCAAATTTGCATTCCAACCCCGATCGCATGGCCTCCGCCACTCCCCGGCGGAGCATCCCGCGATCATCGGGATGAACGACAAGGAGGAAGCTGTCCAGGGACAGTTGGCTGTCCGGGGCAAAGCCGAAAAATTCCTTGCCCTGCTCGGTGGTCCAGAGGTGCCCGGTATCGATCTCCAGTTCCCATAAAATTGCGCCGGCTGAATCAGCGGCCAGGCGCAGTCTGGCTTCACTTTCGCGCAGTTTACTGTCCGATTGCTGCCGGGCCAGGGCGTTGCTGAAGATCTGTGCCACCAGGTTCAGCCGGTTCACTGTCTCTGGAGGCCACGTACGTTCAGCCAGCAAAGTATTGAATGTCAGTACACCGATGAGCGGTCCGCCACCTGTGGAGAGCGGGATACTGACCGACGACCTGACGCCGAATTGGCGGCGGATTTCCCGGTCGCTCACCGCCTCCGGCGGCAGTTCATCGATGGAGGAAAAGACGAGCGTCTCCTTGCGCAGCAACTTCTGTACTGTCCACGGCAAAGCCTCTTGTGCATCGAGCCGTTTGAGACGCAAAGGGATTGCCGGTGGGGAATATGTATGGGTCAAGGTCAAGTAACGCTGGTCCGCGTCCGACCACTGCCAGAGCGTGGACATATCCAGGCCAAGGCATTCACAGACGCGGCGCTGGGCATCTTCGATGCCGCTGTCTATCTGGTCGGAGGGAAGATTGATAAATTGCGTAGAAATGTCCGCCAGCAGCGTTTCGAATCGCAGCCGTTCTTCAAGTTCACCCAGCAAAGCGGTTTTCGATCCTTTCATTGGTCTCAAAACTTGAGAAGGCAAGGTTTACCTGCGCCTTTTGTAAGAGTTTGTTTCATCCGAGGTCAATCGTCGATAGCGGACACCGGATTCCTTCGCCATTATCATTACTGTTCGGAGACTCCTGCAAGTGATATTTTCAATCGGCAATGATTTGCAGCCCATCATTCAAGGTAGGTGATTGATTCCTGACAATCAAAGTTCCTCGATGTCCGACAATTTCCCAGGTTGATGTCACAGTGTGTTGGAATACCTCACCGAAACACATCCCACTCCTCGCAGTCAATCCTCTATATCATTCATTTAAGCCACTTTTATGAAAAACCTAGTAATTTTTCGAGCATCTTTCCTAAAGGCAAATCCTCTATACTGAAACTGGAGGTGATGCAGTGCCAAAGTCTGCGGAACGGGAAAAGCAACACCCCTTTCTCTGACCAGGGCACTCCTCATGGCTCGAGATACGGAAGCGCTGTTTGCAGGAGAAGGCAGCAGTCGTGAAACGGCATGAAAGGCATTATTCCGGGGAGTACGATATGAAACGACTGATTGGTTTTTATCTTGCCTGGCTGCTGATGAGCAGCACCTTTCTCGCCCAGGCTGCCGAGCCGTGCAGGACGCGAAATCTGGATTTCAGCCAGAAGTCGGCGGGTTGGACGCATGTGCCGCTGTCGAAATTCAAGAAGGACACGGTTTACCAGGTGCCCCACCCTGACCGGCCCACAATTGTACGTGGTGCGGCGGTCAGTTCGGCCTCGCTTTTTGTGTCACGCTTCCAGTCTACCATGGAAGTTCCGGCAAGCATCAGTTGGAGATGGAAGACCGACGCGTTGGTGCCGGGTGCCGATAATCGCGAAAAGAATCGAGAGGATGCCCCCCTGCGGGTGATGGTCGGCTTCGATGGCGACCACACCACATTGCCGGAAGTCGAGAAGAAGCGGTTCAAACGCGCCAAATCGCTCTCCGGCCGTAACCTGCCGTATGCCTTACTGATGTATATCTGGAGCGACCACGTCCCTGTGGGCACGGTGATTCCCTCTGCCCACACCAGCCAGATCAAGATGCTGGTAGCTGCTTCCGGTGTCGAGGGCCTGGGCCGGTGGCAGATGGTGAAGCGCAATCTTGCCGACGACTACCGGCAGGCTTTCGGCGCCGAACCGGGACCCGTTATCGGTGTGGCGGTCATGACCGATACAGACAACACACGAACCACGGCGGCCGGGGATTACGCCGACATCCTCATGGAGTGTTCGGCGGACAAAACGAACTGAATTTTCGGCGTGGTCTTCATTCGCCTTGAATAACAGCACTGATGGTGAATGGTTTTGATTTGACGCGATAGGCGATACAACTTCACGAGGAGATACAGCTTATGGAAAAGTCAAAGATCATCGACATCGCGGAGCAGAAACGGCTGAATGAGGCACGCGAGGCAGGAATCCCGTGGAAAAAATGGGGGCCCTACCTCAGCGAGAGGCAGTGGGGAACCGTGCGGGAGGACTACAGCGGCAACGGTGACGCCTGGAATTTTTTCACCCATGATCAGTCGCGCTCCCGCGCCTACCGCTGGGGCGAGGACGGCATCGCCGGCATCTCCGATGACAAGCAGCACCTCTGCTTCAGCCTGGCCCTGTGGAACGGCCAGGACCCGATCCTCAAGGAACGGCTGTTCGGCCTGACCAACAGCGAGGGCAACCATGGCGAGGATGTGAAGGAGTACTATTTCTACCTCGACAGCACGCCGACCCACTCCTACATGAAGTATCTCTACAAGTACCCGCAGGCGGCCTATCCCTACGCCGACCTGGTAGCAGACGAACAGCCGGCGCTCGCGGGAGGAGATGGAGTATGAACTCCTCGACACCGGCGTTTTCAATGAAGACCGCTATTTCGACGTCTTTGTGGAGTACGCCAAGGGCGATGCCGAAGACATCCTGGTGCGGATCACGGCGGTCAACCGGGGACCGGACGCGGCCGAACTGCATCTTCTGCCGACCCTCTGGTTCCGCAATGACTGGTCAGCCTGGATTGCCGAATCCAACAGATCTCCCTCGAAACCGAACCTCAGGCAGATCAACGCCCCGGAGGGGGCAGTAGCGGTCGCCGCGGCTCATCCGCTGCTGGGGGAATTCGTATTGTACTGCCAAGGCGATGCGCCTCTGCTCTTCACCGAGAACGAAACAAACCACGAACTGCTTTTCCCCGGACATACGAATGAGAGCCCCTACGTCAAGGACGGCATCAACGACTGCGTGGTGCAGGGACGGCAGGGGGCAGTAAACCCCGACAAGCAGGGCACCAAGGCAGCGGCGCACTACCGGGCTGCTGTCGGCGCCGGTCAGACCATCGTGATTCGCCTGCGGCTCCGTTCACCGGACCGGCAGGGCGAACCCTTCGGCAATGATTTCGACAGACTCTTCGCTGACAGGCTTCGTGAAGCCGACGAGTTTTACCGGTCGGTCACACCGCCGTCGGTGAGTGAAGACGCGGCCAACGTGATGCGCCAGGCCCTCGCCGGCATGCTCTGGAGCAAACAGTTCTTCTTCTTCGACGGCGACAACTGGCTGGACGAGCACCACTCCAACCCCCTCCATGCCGGTTACCACAACGCCCGGAACTCCGAGTGGTTCCACATGCTGAACGAAGACATCATTTCCATGCCGGACAAGTGGGAGTACCCCTGGTACGCGGCCTGGGACCTGGCCTTCCACTGCCTGCCGCTCTCCATCGTCGATCCCGACTTCGCCAAGAAGCAGATGAAACTGATGCTGAAGAATGTCTACCTGCACCCCAGCGGCCAGATGCCGGCCTACGAGTGGAACTTCAGCGACGTGAATCCCCCGGTTCACGCCTTTGCGACGCTCTTCCTGCACCGTACCGAGCAGGCCCTGCGCGGCGAGACGGACCTCGATTTCCTCAGGGCGACCTTCAACAAACTGCTCCTGAACTTCACCTGGTGGGTGAACCGCAAGGACCGGTTCGGCAAGAACGTCTTCGAGGGGGGCTTCCTCGGCCTCGACAACATCGGCGTCTTCGACCGCAGCGCCCCGCTGCCCACCGGCGGCCACCTGGAGCAGGCGGACGGCACGGCCTGGATGGCGCTGTTCAGCCAGAACATGCTGGAACTCGCCGTGGAACTCGCCGCCCACGACCCCATCTACGAAGACATGGTCCTGAAGTTTGCTGGAGCATTTCTACTATATCGCCGCCGGCATGAACAAACCGGGAGCGGACGGCATGTGGGACGAGGAAGACGGCTTCTACTACGACCTGCTCTGCCTCCCCGACGGCAGTTCCCGGCGGCTCAAGGTCCGCTCCATGGTGGGGCTACTCCCCCTCTGCGCTACCACAATTATCGAAGAATGGCAGCGGGAGCGCATCCCGCGGGCGTTTACTCTGATTATGGAACGTTTGCGCCGGATTCCCGAGCTTGTGGAAACTATACACCCCACCGGCCCTGGCCATTACGGCGTGGCGAACCGTGGAATCCTGGCCATGGTCAACCCGGAACGGCTGCGGCGGATCCTGACCAAGATGCTCGACGAAAACGAGTTCCTGGGTCCTTGCGGCATCCGCTCGCTCTCCAAGTACCACGAGAAAAACCCGTTCATATTCCACGTTGAAGGCCAGGAATACCGGGTGGACTACCTGCCGGCCGAATCGAACACCGGCATGTTCGGCGGCAACTCCAACTGGCGGGGACCGGTCTGGATGCCGGTGAACGCGATGATCATCCGGTCGCTCCTGAACTTCTACCTGTACTACGGCGACACCTTCAAGATCGAATGCCCCACCGGCTCCGGCACTATGATGAACCTGTTCGAGGTCGCACGGGACATCGCCGATCGGCTCGGCCGGATCTTTCTGCAGGACGAAAACGGCCGTCGACCCGTCTACGGCGGTACCGAGAAGTTCCAGGCAGATCCTCACTGGCGCGACCTGATCCTGTTCTACGAATACTTCCACGGCGACAACGGCGCCGGGCTCGGGGCAAGCCATCAGACCGGCTGGACCGGGCTTGTGGCCAAGACCATTCAGCTGTTTGGCCTTCTGGACGCGGAGAAGGCCTTGGCTGTAGGCAAGCAGGCCGGGTTCTTTGGAGGCACGTCGGAAACCGCGGGCAAGAAGTAGGGGAATATATGGCCAATATGCATGCTCCATCGCTCTATCAGATCAACACCCGCGTCTGGCTGACGGAATTGTCTCGCATGCTGGGCAAGCACGCGACCCTGGACGATATTGCGGACGCCGAACTGGACCGCCTCGCCGAACTGGGTTTTGACTGGGTCTGGCTGCTGAGCGTATGGCAGACCGGCCCGGCGGCACAGGCGATCTCGCGAGCCAATCCCCAGTGGCGTCGCGAATTCGTCGAGACGCTGCCGGATCTCAGGGAGGAGGACATCGCCGGCTCCGGGTTCGCCATCCAGAGCTACACCGTGCATCGCGATCTCGGCGGCGCCGCGGCGCTCGCCGGACTGCGGCAGCGAATGCGGGACCGGGGACTGAAGCTGATGCTCGACTTTGTCCCCAACCACATGGCTCCGGATCACCCGTGGATCGACGAACACCCGGAGTTTTTTGTCCATGGCAGCGAGATGGATCTGGCCTGCTCGCCGCAGAACTACTGCCGCGGTGCAGACGAAAAACGGGCCGCTGGTGCTGGCCTACGGCCGGGATCCGTACTTTGACGGCTGGCCCGACACCCTGCAGCTCAACTACGGCAACCCGGAATTGCAGCAGGCGATGATCGGCGAGTTGGAGAGAATCGCCGAGCAATGCGACGGCGTCCGCTGTGACATGGCCATGCTGGTTCTGCCGGAGGTCTTTGCACGGACCTGGGGTATTCCCACGCAACCCTTCTGGCCCATGGCAACGCAACGGGTGCGGGATCGGGTGCCGGGATTCTGCTTCATGGCCGAGGTCTATTGGGATATGGAGTGGACACTGCAGCAGCAGGGCTTCGATTACACCTACGACAAACGGTTGTACGATCGCCTCCGCGAGATGCAGGCCCGGCCGGTGCGCGAGCATTTGTGCGCCGATATCGATTTTCAGAACCATTCGGCCCGTTTCCTGGAAAACCACGATGAGCCGCGGGCGGCTTCGACCTTTCCGCCCGAGGTGCACGAGGCTGCGGCAGTCATCACCTTCTTCTCTCCCGGTTTACGCTTCTTTCACCAGGGACAATTCCAAGGGCGCAGAAAACGGATCTCACCGCATCTGGCAAGAGGTCCGGAGGAGCCGATCGATCAGGACCTGGAACAGTTTTACAACCGGCTGCTGGCCGAACTGCGCGAATCTGTCGTGCGCGATGGCCGCTGGCAGTTGCTCGAATGCCGCCCGGCCTGGGACGGCAACTGGACCGCCGACTGCTTCGTGGCCAATTCCTGGGCCGGAGTGGATGGCGCGAAGCGTCTGATCGTCGTCAACTATTCTGATCACCAGAGCCAATGCTACGTTGCAATTCCTTGGCCTGAAGTTGAAGGACAGACATGGCGACTGCGCGATCGAATGGGATCCGTTCTTTTTGAACGAAACGGCACCGACCTGGCCGGACAAGGTCTGTATCTGGACATGCCGGCTTGGGGTTATCATGTTTTTGACTTGCACATGATCGGAACTCAGGTGTAAACACTCGCACTCTATGACTGCGGTTGTTTACTTTCAAAAGCACATCCGGTTGCCGCAACTGCCCCTGTTCACCTGAAGGATTTGGTTCATGAACACACCTTACGCGCCTGATAACGACCTGGAGAAGCGCTTGTCCGCCCGCCTGCTCGATGTCTTCATCCGTGCGGATTTGCGTAAACGACTGTCCCAAATTAGCCCTGAATTTCACCTACGCCAGGAGGAGATATACACAGACGGCTATCCAGAATAGCGTAAGGACAGCATTGGAAGTTGTGCCGAGGCAGGTTTTGACCTTGAGATTCCGTTTGATCCATTCCACCGGTTCTATCCAGCAATCCGAACAAAACCGAACTACGGTAACGTCGGGGTTCCTGGCAGCGCAGACTGGCTTCAACGAAGACAGCGCCGAACAGAGGGCCTCAAAATCACAGCCAAAAAAGGAAGAGAATCACATGAAACAAACAACGGAAGGAACCTTGAAAACAAGACTGCCGGGATTCATAGCGCTGTTGCTTACGGTTGTCTTGCTGGCGGCGCCCCGGATGTCGCAGGCGGCAACGGCCGGTGAAATCGACCGTGACGTGGACGGGGCCCTGCAGACCCTGTACCGAACCACTCCGGCGGCAAAAAATCTGGCAAGAGTGGCCAAGGGCGTCCTGGTCTTTCCCTCCATCATCAAGGCGGGGCTCGTCGTTGGCGGGCAATACGGCGAGGGCGCGCTTCGTATCGGCGGCAAGACCTTCGGCTATTACAGGACAGTGGCAGCGTCCTACGGTCTGCAGGCGGGGGCGCAATCGTTCGGGTATGCCCTGTTTTTTATCGACAATGCGGGGTTGAACCATCTCAAACAAAGCAAGGGATGGGAGATAGGCGTCGGCCCCAGCGTTGTCATCGTAGATGAAGGGGTTGCCCGTTCACTGACGACCACCACGGCCAAATCCGGGATCTACGCCTTTATTTTCCGTCAGAAAGGACTGATGGCCGGCATCGGCATCCAGGGCAGCAAAATTACTCGGATCACTCCGGAAAATTAAGAAACCAACCCACAGAGAAAACTTTTGGTGATGTGCACAATGAACAACATGCAAGCAGTCTCGAAACTTTTGGTGATCCTGTTGACAGGGTTCGTACTCTGCGGCTGTGCCGCGACGCCCAAGGTCGAACAATCCGTGTTTCTTCAAGATTTACCCCAATTCCAACCGGGGCCGTCCGACGGAATGGACCAGATCTATATCAGGCCCGGGGCGGATCTGAGGAAATATAACAGGGTAATGCTGGACGAAGTCCAATTTTTCCTGAAGCAAGATGCCGCCACACAGGGGCTCCAGGCCAGCGAACTGAAGGAACTTGCCGATACCTTTCATCGCGCGATCTTCGAGGCCCTGGGAACCGCTTATCCCGTAGTCACCGAGCCGGGGGCTGATGTCCTGCGGATTCGTGTGGCGATCACCGATATCGTGACGAGCAATCCGGCAGTGAGCGGGATAACCACGGTGCTGCCGGTAGGCCTGGCCGTCAGCGTCGGCAAAAAGGCGGTGGGTGGTTCCTATTCGGGGGTGGGCGGCGCAAGTATGGAGGTCGAATTCCTCGATTCGATGGCTGACGCGCGGCTTGCTGCCGCCATCGATACCTTCAATGGTTCGAAGATGAGCGGCTTCAGCAAGCTCGGCGCCACCAAGGAGGCTTTTGAGTTCTGGGCAAAAAGACTCCGGGTGACCTTGGATAATGCGCATGGTGCAGGCAAATAAGTAGTGCCGCTCAACGGATGTCCATTCGCCATCATTTCAAGGCCAGGCCGGAATGATGGCGAATTCACCGTATCTTCTACAGTTGGACCCGGTTTTTGTTTCATTGACAATATCATCGCCGACAGGCTTCGTGAAGCCGACGAGTTTACCGGTCGGTCATGCCGCCAACGGTGAGCAAAAACGCGGCCAACGTGATGCGCCGGGCCCACGCCTTTGCGACGCTCTTCCTGCACCGCACGGATCAAGCTCTGGACGGTGAGACGAACCTCGATTTCCTCAGGGGAACATTCAATAAGCTCATCCTGCCTGAGGTATTTGCACGGACCCGAAGTATTCCTGCCTGACTTGCTCATGATCAGAACTCAGGTGCAAACCTCGCCACTCTATGACTGCGTGGTTACTTTCACAAGCACATCCGGTTGCCACAGCTGCGCCTGCTCACCCAAAGGATTCGGCCTATGAACACATCTTACACGCCTGATAACGACCTGGAAAAGCGCTTGTCCGCCCGGCTGCTCGATGTCCTTATCCGGGCGGGACTGGTGCTGGCGATGACCATGCTCTGTTACAGGATTTTCGCCCCCTTCCTGCCATTGATGCTATGGGCGTTGATACTGGCGGTCACCATGTATCCGATCCATCGGCAGCTCGCCAGGAGGTTGGGTGGAAAACAGGGACTTGCGTCGACCCTGCTCGTGTTGGTCAGCATTGTGCTGATCGTGGCGCCATCCTCGGTCCTGATCAGCTCCCTCGGCGATTCGACGTATGAGCTCTTCAACAACGTCAAGAACAATACCCTGCAGATTCCCGCACCGTCTCCGGGTGTGGTCGACTGGCCGATCGTCGGCAAAAAGGTTCATTCGTACTGGTCGCAGGTGCATTCCGATCTTCCGGCAGTGGTTCAGAGCATGCAGCCGAAGATCGGTGAACTGGCAAAACATTCTCTCGACGTCGTTGCCGGCACCGGAGGCAAGATTCTGCAATTTCTCTTTTCCTTCATTATTGCCGGGATCATCATGGCCTTCGGCGAATCCGGGGCCAGGGCCGCCCTGGAGATTTCCGAGCGCATTGTCGGCACCGACCGCGGCAAAGGGTTTGTCATTCTCTCCACCGCCACCATACGCACGGTAGCCGCGGGCGTCATTGGCATTGCCTGCATCCAGGCTCTGCTCATCGGCTTGGCTTTGATCATAGCCGGCATTCCGTGGGCGGGGGTACTGGCCTTGATTGCGCTGGTACTGGGGATAGCCCAGCTTCCGGCGGTGCTGGTTACCTTGCCTGTCGTCGGCTACATCTGGTACAGCGGCGACTACAGCACGATCGCCGCGATCGGTTATTCCGCGCTCCTGATTGTCTCAGGTGTTGCCGACAACGTGCTGAAGCCGCTTATGCTGGGTCGCGGAGTCGATGCGCCAATGCCGGTGATCCTGCTGGGTGCGCTTGGAGGCATGGCGACCACCGGCATCCTTGGCATGTTCGTCGGGGCAACGCTGCTGGCACTGGGTTATCAGATCTTCATGTGGTGGGTGGCCAACAACCCCGACTCCCAGGCTGACAAGGGGAATCCGCAGAATGCCTGAGCCAATGGATGCAGAAGAAGCGTGTTTAACCGTAGGCAGAAATATCAAGTCTCTTTAGGTATTTCCCTGACGCTCTCGGAGGTGTCTTTACTGAAATTCTCCTTTTCCGTCCACAGCACCGCGCGCCTTGTCAGTTCCACGGCGCTCTTGAGGCAGAGCTTCTGTTTTATCCGGTCTCTGTACGTCCCGATGGTCTTG
Source organism: uncultured delta proteobacterium (assembly GCA_963847035.1). GTDB lineage: Bacteria > Desulfobacterota > Desulfobulbia > Desulfobulbales > Desulfocapsaceae > Desulfoprunum. Next base: position 88,449 of record CAWJYH010000007.1, read on the forward strand.
ATGCTGAGTTTCATCTGGTCGGCAATGGCCCGGGTCGACAGGCCTTGGCCGATGAGTCGGAACACCTCGAGTTCTCTGTCAGTCAGCACCTCTTCCGACTGCACGCTCTGGAAATCGGGATTGACCTGGAATTTGTCGAGCAGATGCGACATCATGTTCGCACTGACGTGGATTTTTCCTCTGAGAATATTGCGGATCGCCAGAATGATCGACTCAGAGGCCTCCTTTTTCATGACATAGCCTCGGGCCCCGGCACGAATGGCCCGTTCGGCCCAGACCGATTCATCGTGCATGGAGAGGACGAGAACCAGCACGCAATGGTGCATACTCGTGATCTCCTTGACAAGATCGAGACCATTTTCCTGCGCCAGCGATATATCGATGATTGCCAGATCCGGCTTCTTGTCGATCAGTTCCCTTCTTGCCGAGCGGATATCCTCAGCGACCCCGCAGACGGTAAAGTCTTCCTCCTGGTTCAGCAATTCCTCCATCCCCATGCGAAAAACCGGATGATCATCGACAATCAGTATCTTAGCCATTCGTCTCCCTCACATACACGATACATCGGCGAGTTGCCGATTCCCTTCAAATTCATTCGACCGCCACACGCTTATCATCCATAATCAACACCTGCAGCAATCCTTTCATCCCTGGGCATCACCGGCCAGGGAGACGACGGTGCCGCCATGATCGCCAGGCGTGATCGACAGCGAGGCGCCGATAGCCTTCGCCCGGTACTTCATCGTGTGCAGGCCCATCCCCTGGTGCTGGGCGGCCTCGGCTATCCCGTCGCCGTCGTCGCTGATGGTTACGCTCAGGTGGCCGGCACCCTTGGAGATCGTGATCATGATATTCTTGGCCTTGCCATGCCGGGCGGCGTTGAAGACCGCCTCACGAATGATGTAGTAGATATGCGTCGCCTCGTTGTTGTCGATAGCATCTTTGGGGCTGTTGAACGACAGCGTGCATTCGACATAGAACAGACTTTCGACCTCGACGATCAACTCCTCGATCGCCGCCTCGAGTCCCTGTTCGATGATATGGACCGGGTACAGCCCACGGGCGAGGCGCCTGGTTTTTTCAATCGCCTCCTGGATCAGGTTGCGGATGCGCTGGAGCTGTCTGGCCTTGTCCGGGGCGTCGGCCTCAAGTTTTCTCTGCAGAACCGTGGCCAGCATCTCGACGCCGCTGAGATGGGAGCCGAGGTCGTCATGCAGATCCCGTCCCACCTTGCTCCTCTCCTCGAGGCTGACGGCCATGATCTGCCGCTCCAACCTCGCCATCTCGATCTCCGAGGACGTTTTCAGCACATGCAGCCACATGCCTTCCAGCAGCATCGCCATCTGCCTGATATCGGAATTGTCGTAATCCGAGCTGTTATTGCAGACCCCGGCGACGACGACAATCCTGCCGCTGTTGTATATCGGCACATCGAGGTGACGCCGGACCTGCAGCTGATAGGGGTAGACCGATCCATTGTCGTTCCCCTCGAAATCATTGTCGATGATCGCTTTTTTCTGCCGCACCGCATTGCCGGGCAGGCCACCATCTTCAATCCGCCTCGATTCATTGGGCTGGCAAGGTGCCGCTGCCTCCGGCCGCTGCCGGTTTTTCGAGAACACACTGCACAGCGACAGCCGGGTCTGGCCGGTATCGACCAGCGCCATATAGCCGGCCTCGCTTCGGGTAATCTGGATGATCCTCTGCATGATGAAATCGTATTTCTCCTGCAGGGAATACTTTTCCATCATCCCCAGGCGCAGCAGGGTGTCGAGCCGGAGTTCGTCACGATGGAGGAGGAATTCCTTCTGGATGCGGTCATCGATCATCCGGTTCGCCAGGTTCCCGAGATCTTCAAATTCGGCGAAGGCCAGATCGGAATTTTCGATCTTCACCTTCGAATCCGCCGCCTCCCGGAAAAAATTGGTGAAGAGGCTGATTCCCTGCTTGATCTTCAGCGAATAGAAGTAGGCGATCAGTAACAGCAGCGACACCGCGACCATGAACAGCAGGACAAAGAGAAAGGCGTTCTTGAAGGCGATGCGGATATAGGTCCTGGTTTCATCGACGATGGCCTTCTCCATCTCATCCATGTTCATGGTGGCGACGAAGACCCAGCCCCATTCCTTGAATGCCTTGACGTAGCTCAGTTTCTGATACACCTTGGCCTCAGCCGGCCTCAATACGGCATAACTGACATAATCCTCATGGTCGCTGCTGATACCGGCTTTCCACATCTCTTCACCGAAGGGCTCTCCCTTGTCCCCGATCAGGTCCTTGATCGAGCGGCCGATCAACCGTTCGTCACGGTTGCAGATGATGGTCCCGTCGTAGCGAAACCCGAAGACCTCGCCATCCCTTCCGAAATGCATCTTCTGTACCTGGGCCAGGACGTCCTCCTGGATCAGCTTCTCCATGTCGTCGATATAAATCCCGGCACCGATGAACCAATCGAACGGCTGGAAATATTTGACGAACGAGACCTTCTGGTAGCTTGAACCGATGTACTCCGGCTTTGCCCAGTTATAGCGATACAACCCGGCGCCTTTTTCTTCGATAATCTTGATGATATCGCCGATGACATCGACTCCGGTCTCTTTCTCGAACCAGGCCCTGCTCTTTCCTTCAAAATAGGGGTCGTCGGCAAAGAGGTCGATGACCTGGTCCTTCACTCTGCCGGCAAAATAATAGCCGCGTTCGTTGTTCCAGCGGATGGGCCGGAGGATTTCCAGCACCATCACCCGGAGCTCATCGATACTCTTCTCATCCTTGTACTGACTGTAGATATGGGAGGCCGTCGTATACGCGGTCTGGACCTTCTGGCGAATCTCGTTTTCGATCAGGATATCGGTCTGGGAGCGCTTGTACTGGATAAAGTCCATGACCCCGCCGATTTCTTCCTGCAACCGGTCCCGGTACTGTTTCTGGTAGTTGCTGCGGATGTAGCTGATACTTTCCTGATAGGCCTGGTACTCGTTGATCGCCCAGAAGGTGCCGGTGAACAGGCCGAGCGAGAAAATAACGACGAGAGAGGCGTAAAACGGCGCCGAAGACAAGGAGATACGTCGAGATCTGGCAGTCATCGAATCACCCGGCGGGATGCCTCAACCCTGGCTGGTCCATCACCATTGCCGTCTTCATTCCTTCACGACCTTTTTCAGATCAGGGTTGATCTCGGTCAGATAGATCGTATCCATGCCCTGATGGTCCTGCGGTCCGAACTGCAGGGTCACCCCCCCTAGATCGAAGGTCCCCACCTGTTCCATCGTCGCAATGAATTTTTCACGGGTCAGTTCGCCCGGCACCATGGTCGCGATCTGCGCGAACAGCTTGCCGGCCATATACCCCTCGAGCGAGGTGAAGCTGATCGGGGCGTCGTGCTGGTACTTTTCCATCGCGTCGGTATACTCATGGATCAGAGGAATCTCGGTGTCGAGCGGATAGGGGACGACCTGAGAGACGATGACATCGCTGCCGTAACGGCCAAGGGTGTTCTTCAGGCTTTCGGTACCGACAAAGGAGATATTGCAGTACAGCAGCCGCTTGGAGGTCCGGGCCTTGCTGAGTTTGATGAATTCGGCACAGGCCGAATAGGTCCCGGCCAGGACCACCGCCTCCGGGTCGGCCTGCAGGACATCGGTCAGTCCGCGCAGTACGGCAACGGTATTCCGTTCATAACTGCCCTTCGACACAAGCTGCAGGCCGCGTCGCGCCAGGGCCAGTTCGATTCCCTTCAGTCCGTCGAGACCATAGCTGTCATCCTGGTAAAAACAGGCGATTTTTTTAATTTTTTTCTTTTCGATGAGATAGGAGGCGAGCCTCTCCATCTCCTGATAATAACTGGCGCGAACGTTGATGACATACTGCCGGAACGGCTGCCGCAGGATCTCGGCGCCGGTGAACGGCGCGAAAAAAGGAATTTTGTACTGTTCTACCAAGGGAAGGACGGCATTCGAGGTCGGCGTCCCCACCTCGCCGATCAGCATGAAGATCGACTCATCCTGGATAAAGGCCCTGGTGTTGCGGACCGCGCGATCGGGCTCATACCCGTCATCGCGGCTGACAAGGAGAATATCCCGGCCGCCGATGCCCCCATCATCATTGACCTTGGAAAAGGCGGCCAGCAGGCCCGCCCGTAATTCGAGACCGAGATTCTTCGAGGGACCGGTCAGGACGCACGACTGCCCCAGGACGATGGGGACCTGCTCCTGATGCGCGGCCTGCGCCCGCACCGCGGCAGGGAGAACAGACGCCAGAGCGAGGATGGCCAGCACCATCGCTTGTGTCCTGATCACCGTCCTGATGATGTCAGCGAGCAACATCTCAATCCCCCCGACGTCCCTGCATCGCCCCGCATCTCGCCCCACCGCAAATTTGACCTTTTGATGCGCAAAAGCCGCCGCACCGTCTTCAAGAGTACAATATCCATCGGAGGGGCACAACTCCCAAGAAAAAATCGCCGAAAGACGGAGTGTACCATTCGAAACAGTTGAAATCGAAACCGAGTCTCTATAGGATGTACATTCTTTGCGACGAGAACAGCCCCTCGATTCATCCCCGAGATCATTCAAGCCATCGACCGCATTATCATGAACAATAACGTCACGCTTACCCACCTGACGACGGTGATCACCCCCCGGGGAAGCCACCAGCAGGAAGAGCAACTGGCCATTGAGACACCGTATACCGTGGCGTTGAACGACGAAACCATCGGCGCCTCGATGGTCCTGCCTGTCGGCCTGGCCGAATTCGGAGTCGGCTTTCTCTTTGGCCAGGGGTATATCCGGAAGCCGGAGGAGGTAAAGGAGGTCTTCGTCTGCCCGGAAGGCAGGATATCCGTGTATGCCGATGTCGTATCGACCCGCCCGAAAGAGGTCATCATCACCTCCGGATGCGGCGGCACCGGCAAGATACCGCGGGAAATGCTGGAAGGGGCCTTCGACCCGCTGCAGGACTACGCCCTCCCATTCGAGGAGCTGCGCAAGTTCATCACCCAGGCCCCCTTGATCTCGACCCTCGGCCAGGAGACCCATTGCGTCCATGGCTGCGGGCTCTGGGCCGATGGTGAAATCCTGGTCTACTATGAAGACGTCGGCAGGCACAATGCCGTCGACAAGGTCCTGGGGGCCATTCTCCTTGGCAAGGCGCCAATCAGGGGGGCAATCTATACGACCGGGCGTCTGACCTCGGATATGGTGCTCAAATGCGCCCGGATGGGGATCCCGATCGTGCTGTCGCGAACGGCCCCCTCCTCGCTCGGCCTGGCCATCGCCCGGCAGGCCGGACTGACTCTGGGGGCCTATGCCCGCCCCGATCGCCTGAACGTGTTCAACGCCCCGGAAAGGATCGTCGTCTGACGGCGGCGGAGCACAGCCGCCCCTGCCTCGGCCGGCGAACTACCCCTGCACCTTCCTGTCCTCGACCGCCAGCTCGATCAGCCGCTCGAGAAACTGCGGGAAATCGAGCCCATGCTTCGCCGCCGCCTGCGGCATCAGGCTGGTGGCGGTCATCCCCGGGATGGTATTGGTCTCGAGGAGGAAGAACCGTCCGGATTCGATCGAGGATCATGTCGGTCCGGGAATATCCCCGCAGACGCAGGGCCGCATGGGCGGCCAGGGCATACCGCTGCGCCTCTGCCGTCAGCTCGGGACTGAGCGGGGCGGGACAGATCTCGCGCGAGGCCCCCGGCTGGTATTTGGCCGTATAGTCGAAGAAGGTGAAGCCGTCGCCGGGGATGATCTCGATCAGCGGCAGGGCCGTCGGATCGTCGTTGCCGAGGACGGCGGCGGTGATCTCACGCCCCTTGATATACTGCTCGACCATGACCTGGCGGTCATGTTTTTTCGCCGTCTCGATCCCTGTCCGCAGCTCTTCGACCGTTCCGGCGATCGTCAGCCCCAGGCTCGAGCCCTCGCGGACCGGCTTGACGATCACGGGCAGGCCAAGCCGGTCGACAATCCCCTGGAGGCTGTCGCCCGCCCCCGGCCGGATGACGACACAGTCGGCAACAGGCAGACCATGAAGCCGATACAGCTCCTTGGACAGGTACTTGTCCATCGCTACGGCACTGCCGAGCACGCCTGAACCCTGATAGGGGATGCCGAGCAGATCGAGCATCCCCTGTACCGTCCCGTCTTCGCCGTTGATGCCATGGAGCAGAATGAAGGCGAAATCGATCTCGCCGGCATCGCCCACCAGTTTCGCCAGATCACAGGCGGGATCGTATCTTCTGACCTGGAACCGCCCCGGGTCGAGAGCCCTTTCCACTTCCGCCGCCCCGTTCAATGATACCTCCCTCTCACCCGATGTCCCGCCGGCGAGAAGGGCTATCCGCATCTTTTGTTCTTGCATTGCCGACAATCCTTATGTTAATCGATACCGATTCTTTACCACGATCCGCATCACCGGACCGACGACGTCCCGGTGTTCCCCGCCGGCTGCACTTGACAGCCGAACCATCTGTATATTACCCCGATGAACCCGATTATCATCAAAAAAATTTCTGCGATTGTCGGTCCTGCCTTCTGCACGACACGGCGGGAAGACCTGCACTGCTATTCCTTTGACGGCGCGGGTAAAATCTTTCTGCCCGAGGCCGTCGCCTTTCCGGCAACAACCGCCGAGGTCGCCGCCATCATGCGCCTGGCCTCCGAATACGGGTTTCCGGTCGTGCCGCGGGGCGCCGGCACCGGCATGACCGGCGGGTCAGTCCCGGTCCGCGGCGGCCTCGTCCTCGCCCTCAGCCGGATGAACCGGATCGTCGAGATCGATGCCGCCAACCAGATCGCCATCGTCGAACCCGGGGTCATCACCGGCGACCTGCAGCAGGCGGTCCGGCAATTCGGGCTCTTCTACCCCCCCGATCCCGCCAGCCTGAAATTCTGCACGATCGGGGGCAATGCCGCCGAATGCGCCGGCGGCCCCTCGGCCGTCAAATACGGAGTCACCAAGGACTTCGTCGTCGGCCTGGAGGCGGTGCTCGCCTCAGGGGACATTGTGACCGCCGGAACCCGCACCGAAAAGGGGGTGACAGGCTACGATCTGACCCGGCTGTTCATCGGCTCCGAAGGGACGCTGGGAATCATCACCAGGCTCATCCTCCGCCTCCTCCCCCTGCCGGAGCACAAGGAGACATTCCTCGTCACCTCGACGTCACTGGCCCGCACCACCGCCCTGGTCGCCAAGATTCTCAACAGCAACATCCGTCCCTGCACCCTCGAGTACATGGACCGGACCGCGATCCGGGTCGTCACCGACCGGCTGTCATCACCGCCGCCGCCGGGCACCGAGGCCCTGCTCCTGATCGAACTGGACGGCGACCGCCAGACCGTCGACCATCAGACGGCCCGGCTCAAGACCCTGCTCGCGGCCGAACCGGAATGTCACTGCCACCATGCCGCCGGCCAGGCCGAGGTCGATGCGCTGTGGCAGGCCCGGCGTTCAATTTCGCCCGCGACCTTCAATCTCAGTCCGCATAAGATCAGCGAAGACGTCGCCGTGCCGCGCACCCGCATCCCCGAACTCGTCGCGTTCACCGAGCTGCTGTCGGCGGAGCTTGGCCTGACGATTTTGACCTTCGGTCATGCCGGCGACGGCAACATCCATGTCAACATTATGCTCGACAAGGAGGACCCGGACCAGCTGCGGCGCGGCGAATCGGCCAAGGAGCGCCTGTTCCGCCAGGCGATCGCCCTGGGCGGCACCCTTTCCGGCGAGCACGGTATCGGTCTCAGCAAGGCACCTTTCCTGGCACTGGAGCTCAATGAAGCGACGATCAAGCTGATGAAAGACCTCAAACATCTCTTCGATCCGCGCAACATCCTCAATCCAGGCAAGATCTTTCCCGGGGGCGTTATCTGATCGGCAATTTCCGGACATTTCGCCGGAGAGGCAGGGCCGGATCGGCTGGAACTATGACTCCCTCCGGCCAAGAAAGGCATTGACAGAAGATGCTCGGCTTTTTATATAAGAAGATTCTTGTCATGAAAATGTGTCTGGCCTGACTCGCTCTTGCGGGATCTTCCCGTCAGGTCCAGGAAACCAATTCGTTCAACGGAGCCCCCAGATGATTGAAGTTGAAGTTCGCGGCGATCTCGAGTACGCCATCCGACAGCTGAAGAAAAAACTGCAGATTGACGGCATCAAACGAGAACTGAAACGCCGGGAGTACTACGAGAAACCAAGCGTCAAAAAGCGTCGCAAAGAGGCGGAGGCCCGCCGAAAGCTCCGCAAATTCAATCGCATCAGAAAATCGCTCTGATCCCCCTAGGCGTATGAGGTCCGGTTCCGCGCCGGACCTCATACACCGGATCTCAACCGCCGGCAGCACAGTTCACCCATTATCGAATCCTCACTCCTTCCCGACCATCTTTCTGCCGTCGCCGAATCGTTCCTGCACTATCTGATCTCCGAAAGGCGTCTGGCCGAAAATACCGTCAAGGCCTACGGTGCCGACGTCGATTTTTTCCTGAACTTTATCCGGCGCTCATCGATTGCCGATCTCGAACTGATTGACATCCCGGTCATCCATGATTTTCTTGAACAGGCCCGAGGGCACGGTATTGGCCATCGCAGCAATGCCCGCCGCATCTCCGCCCTCAGGCATTTCTTCTCCTTCCTGGTCCGGACGGACCAGGTTCACCGCAACCCTTTTGCGGTGGTCGATCTGCCGAAAAGCGGGCAGATCCTGCCCAAGGCCCTGTCCCTGACCGAGGTCAACAGACTGCTGGCGCCGCCGGCGATAACCTCGCCGCTCGCCTGCCGCGATCGCGCCATGATCTTTCTCCTCTACTCCACAGGCCTGCGCGTCTCGGAACTGGTAGGCCTGCCCCTTGCCGCCTGCAATCTCGCCTCGGGTTTTGTCCGGGTCTTCGGCAAGGGCGGCAAGGAACGGCTCATCCCCTTCGGCATCCAGGCGAGGGAACAGATCGAAAACTACCTCCGCCAGGGGCGGCCGCTGATCCTGGGCGGTCGGCGCAGCAATGCTCTCTTCGTCACCGCCAGAGGCACGGCCATGACCCGCTTGCGGTTCTGGCAGATCATCAGGAAAGCGGCGCTCGCCGCCGGGATCACCAAGGATATCTCGCCGCACATGCTCCGCCATTCCTTCGCCACGCATCTCCTGGCCCATGGCGCCGACCTGCGCTCGGTGCAGATGATGCTTGGTCACTCCGATATCACCACAACCCAGATCTATACCCATATCGACCAGGATCGACTGAAATCGATCCACCGCAAATACCATCCCCGGGGCTGATTTCCCGTGGCTATTGATGGCTGCATTGGTATACAGTAACAGGATCTTTCACTGAAGCCGACCGTCAACAACCAGCCTGAATCCTTCTGCGATGCGCCTTATCACCTCTCACATCAATGCTGATTTCGACAGCCTGGCCTCGATGATCGCCGCCTCGAAACTCTACCCCGACGCCCTTCTGACCTTTCCCGGATCGCAGGAAAAAAACGTCAGGGAGTTCATCGCCCAGACCCTGCTCTACCGCTATGAATTCCAGAAGGCCAGGAACATCGACCTGGCCAGGGTCGACACGCTCATTGTCGTTGATACCAGATCGTCCGAACGAATCGGCCACCTCGCCGCCTGCCTTGCCAACCCCGGAATCAAGGTCCACCTGTACGACCACCACCCCGCCACTGCCAGCGACATGCGGGGCGACCTCGAGATTATCAGGGATGTCGGCTCGACGACGACCATCCTCGTCGACGAATTGAAAAAGCAGGACATTGACATCTCGGTTGAAGAGGCGACCATTCTCGGCCTCGGCATCTACGAGGACACCGGTTCACTGACCCATCTGACCACGACTCCCGACGACCTCATCGCCGCCGCCTGGTTGCTGGAAAAGGGGGCGAAGCTCGACATCATCGCCCAGTTCATCACCTACGACCTGACCTCCACGCAGGTCGAACTGCTCCACAGCCTGATGAAAACGGCGATCCAGTACACCATCCAGGGGATCCCGGTCGTCGTCGTCACCCTGTCGCTGCCGACCTATGTCGACGACTTTGCGATGATCGCCCGCCGATTCATGCACATGGAGAACCTCGACACCCTGTTTGCCCTGATCTCGATGGCCGACCGCATCTACCTGATCGCCCGCAGCCGTATCGCCGAGGTCAACGTCGGCATCATCGCCCGTGATCTCGGCGGCGGCGGCCATGCCACCGCCGCTTCGGCCACCCTGCGCGACATGACCCTGACCGAGGCCCAGGAAAAACTCATCCATACGCTCCACCGCCATGTCCTGCCGCAGCCGATCGCCCGGGAGATGATGTCGAAGCCGGCCATCACCATCCCCGCCGATACGACGATCGCCGAGGCCAACGAGATCCTGACCCGCTACAGCATCACCGCCATGCCGGTCCTGTCGCCGCTCGTCATCGTCGAAACCGACAAGGTCCCACCGCCCCCCCGGACAATCCTTGGGTTCATCTCGCGCATGGTTGTCGAAAAGGCCATCCACCACGATCTCGGGTACCTGCCGGTCAGCGCCTACATGACCTCCGACATCGCCACCCTGCCGCCCGACGCGACCCTCGCCGATATCCAGGAACTGATCATCGAGCACCGCCAGCGTCTCATTCCCATCGTCGACAACGGCGTGCTCCAGGGCATCATCACCCGCACCGACCTGCTCAACCGCCTGGTCAACGACCCCGCCCACCTGCCCAAAAACCTGCTGCACGAATCGGAACACCCGTCGCTCGAGCGCAAACGCAATCTCAACACGATCATCATCGAGTGCCTCAACAAAACGATGATCGAACTGCTGCAGAAGATCGGTCTCGCCGCCGATGAACTGCAGTTCAACGCCTTTGCCGTCGGCGGTTTCGTCCGCGATCTGCTGCTGAAGAAGAACAACCTCGATCTCGATATCGTCATCGAAGGGGACGGCATCCAATTCGCCAGGAACCTCGCCGGGAAATTACAGGGCAGGATCAAGACCCATGAACGCTTCGGCACCGCCATGGTCATGCTGCCGGACGGCACCAAGATCGATGTCGCCACCGCCCGGCTCGAGTACTACGAATATCCGGCAGCGCTGCCGACAGTCGAACTGTCGTCGATCAAACTCGATCTCTATCGCCGGGACTTCACCATCAACGCGATGGCGATCCAGCTCAACCCCGAGCATTTCGGCACCCTGATCGATTTCTTCAACTGCCAGAACGATCTCAACCAACGATCGATCAAGGTCCTGCACAATCTCAGCTTTGTCGAAGATCCCAGCCGGATATTCCGGGCCATTCGCTTCGAGACGCGCATGGCCTTCGAGATCGCCCCCCACACCCGGCGGTTGATGCATAACGCGGTCAGCATGCAGCTCTTCGGCAAGACCGACGACCCGCGATTTTTCTCTGAACTCAAACAGATTCTGTCCGAGGAGGACCCCGTCCCGGCCATCCGGCGACTGGCCGAGTTCAATCTCTTCACTTTCCTCTGGCCGGAACTCAAACCCCACATGAAGGTCGACCGCCGCTTTCTCCATATCCTGCATCAGGCACAGAGGGCGATCTCCTGGTTTCGCCTGCTCTATCTCGATGAATCCTGCCACAACTGGATGGTCTATCTCCTCGCCATCATGAGCAGATCCCCGGATGAGGTGCTGACGACGTTCTGCAGCCGGTTCCAGATACCGCAGAAAATTGCCGACCGCCTCCTGTGGCAGAAAGTCCATGCCGAAAAAACGGCCAACCTGCTGTCGAGACGAGAAATCATCGCCAACAGCGAGATCTACTGGCTCCTGAAGGAACTGAGCATCGAAGGCCTGCTGTATCTGATGGCCCTGGCCCGCAAGAACCAGGTCAAGAAGGCGGTATCGAACTTCGTCACGACCCTGCGCTCCATCCGAACCGACCTGACGGGTGACGACCTGATGGCCCTCGGCTACCGGCCGGGTCCGGAATTCAAGGCCATCCTCAACGACCTCCTCGACGCCCGGTTGGACGACCGGGTCCACAATCGCGACGAGGAAATCGCCCTGCTCCACCGGACCTACCCCCCGGACTCCCTTGCCGCTGCCGGTCCACGTGCTTAGAGTCTCATTTCAGCAAGAGATCCTGCCGCGCCGATAGTTGCATTCATTTTTCCAGGTATCTCATGAACAACTTCATCACCGAGCTGATCATCATCGCGCCACCGCTGCTGCTGGCCCTCACACTCCATGAATTCGCACATGGCTATGTGGCCTACCGCCTCGGCGACCCGACGGCAAGGCTGGCCGGCAGGCTGACATTGAATCCGCTCAAACACCTTGACCCCGTCGGCACCATCGCCTTTTTTCTGATCAAAATCGGCTGGGCCAAGCCCGTTCCAGTCAACGCCGCCTATTTCCGCAACCCGCGCCAGGATATGCTCTGGGTGGCCCTGGCCGGTCCGGCGACCAATCTGATCGTCGCCGTCGTCAGCGCCATCGCCACCAAGGCGGTCTGGCTGTTGATGGAGGCGGTGCCCTCGGCGCCGATCGTCGCCGCTGTCCTGGTCCCGTTCCAGGCGATGCTGGTCGCCAGCGTCTGGATCAATCTGGTGCTCTGCATCTTCAACTTCCTGCCGATTCCGCCGCTCGACGGCAGCCGCATCCTCACCGGCATCCTGCCGCAGAACCTGGCGGCGGCATATTCCCGGCTTGAACACTTCGGATTCATCCTCATCCTGGTCCTTGCCTTCACCGGTATCCTGTCAAGGATCATCGTGCCGATCATCGACTTCGCCCACAGCCTCCTCCTTTCCTGACCGCAGGATCAACGGAGGGCGTTGTGGCTGTCGTAGAGGTAGCGCTTGATCTTGTGCGTCGCCGTCTTGACGAATGGTTCCCGGCGTTCATAGATTTTTGTGATCCGTGACGCCGGCGGCAGCTGTTCGTTCAATTCACGCCGCGTTCGTTCGAACCGTCCGTCAATGTGCTCCCGCCGCTCGGCCCTCGAGCATCCTGCCGTCTCCTCGTCGATCACCTCGTAATCCGGATAGATCCAAGCCTCCAACCTGCCGTTGTTTTCGAGCACCAGTCCCTCCACGACCCAGTTGTAGCTGTTGATCTTGTGCTCGATTGCCTCCGGATAGACGTTTTCTCCGCTAGGCAGGACGATGACATTCTTGGAACGGCCACATACGTGGAGGTTGCCGGCATCATCGATGAAGCCGAGATCGCCGGTCGCCAGCCAGCCGTCGGGCGACAGCACCTCGGCGGTGGCCTCCCTGTCGTTGTAGTATCCAAGCATGATGTTCGGACCGCAGGCGCGGATTTCACCGATACCGGTATCTGCAGCCGGGTCGGCAATTCTGATCTTGACCCCGGGAAGCGGTTTCCCGGTCGAACCGACCGTAATGGTCGTATCTCCGGCCGGGCCTCCTGCCAGTAGCGGCGAGGACTCGGTCAGACCATAACCGACCAGATACGGGAATTTTGCCTCCGCCAGGAAGTTCTCGACCTCGGGATTGAGGGCGGCGCCGCCGATGCCCATCAGTTTGAGGTTGCCGCCGAAGAAATCGAGGAGTTTGCGACCGATTTTGCGGTGGATGAATCGCCGCCCGAAGGTCGTCCTGCGCAGCAAGGTCAGCAATCGGCTCTTCTCGATCTGGGACAGGACCCGTTTCTTGTAGATCTTCTCGAGAACGAGAGGGACGGCGAAAATAACCAACGGTTTCTCATGCTGGCAGAATTTCTGCAGGATGGCCGGCGTCGGGCTCTTACCGGCATAGGCAATGCGGCTGCCGGTGATCAACGGCAGGATGAATCCGCAGGTGAATTCATAGGTATGCGACATCGGCAGGATGGAGAGGAAAACCGACCCCGGCGGGATCGGCATCAGGCCCGAGGCGGCGTAGGCGTTGGAGGTGAGATTCTTGTGACTGAGCATGACCGCCTTGGAGTAGCCGGATGTGCCCGAGGTATAGAGGATCGCGGCCAGGTCGTCCTGGTCGACATCGGGAAAGACCGGAGAATCACCGGCCTCGGCCAGGATTGTCCGGGCCTCGGCGAGGTAGTCGGTATATCTCACCACCGGCACCAGATCCAGATCAGGAACATGATCATCGAGAGTAATGATCTTGGCCGGCCCGCCGTTCTTCAATTCTATGATCTTGTCGACCTGGCGTTGAGTTATGAAAAGGATCTTCACCTGCATTTCGCCAAGGATATGGCGGACGTCGCTTTCCGGCAGATCCGGGAGCAGCGGGACCACGACAGCGCCAAGCCGGACCGCGGCGAAGTAGGCGGTCCCCCAGTTATGCGAGTTCTCGGCGAGGATGGCGATGCGATGACCTTTTTCGACACCCTCGCGCTGCATCCGGAGGGCCAGGGCGATTACGCGGTCATGAACCTCGTTATAACTGAGCGCCGGTTCAAGGGCCATGCCGACCGCCGGGGTATCGCCATACTTGCTGCAGCTCGAATCCAGGACATAATTCAGCGTCATCCGCACTTCCGTTGCAACCGTCATCGGCTCACCTCAATATATTGTATGCAGAGTACTCCCTCTCTCATCCCAAGGGGTATCGTTGCCGTCATCCCACAACCGTACCCAGATTCTACACAAACTGCAGACCCCGGTCAAACGTCTATCGCCGTTCCGCCCGAGGCCAGACTTTGCACTGAAGTCTTTAAAATACTTGACTTTGCCATATCGTCCAGCTACAAATTATGAGGCACGCATCATTCATTCCCAGGTATGAACCCCCTACCGCTCAAGAGATTATGACCAGATTGACCATTTCCGGCACAACCCTGCTTGCATTGTTCCTCTTCACCGTCGTATCCCTGTTCAATCTCGTTGATTATGCAGATGCCGCCACCAAAAAAAGGTACAGCAAAAAAAGAACAACCACCACATCGAAGGTCGTTGTTCTAGGTAAATATAACGATATCAGCAAGGTAAAACGGGTGCTGCGATCAGCCGAATGTCCTGCCCCCTCACAACTCCAGGCGGTCTCCAGCCCTCAAAAGAAATCGAACCCGTCCCCTGTCGATAACAGCAGGATCGGCAAACTCATATCGGCGCGAAGCGCCATCATCATCGATGCCAGGAGCGGCAGAACCCTCTACGCCAAGAATGCGGACAACCCACGCCAACCTGCCAGCACCATCAAGATCGTAACCGGCATGATCGCGCTGAAATCCCTGAGCGGCAGCGAGCAGGTATCCGTCAGCCGCCGGGCCGCCGACCAGCCGCGCTCGAAGGTCGATCTCAATCCGGAAAAACATTACCGGGCGAACGACCTGATCAACGCCGTGCTGTTGGCCTCCGCCAACGACGCCAGCGTCGCCCTGGCCGAAAAAATCGCCGGTAGCGAATCCTCCTTCGCCATAATGATGACCAAAAAAGCCCGGGAGTGGGGGGCAAAAAACACGGTCTGCAAGACCGCCAGCGGCCTCACCGCCACAGGGCAGACCTCCACCGCCCGCGACCTCGCCGTCATGTTCCGGCATTTCATGCAGGATCCGGCCTTCGCCTCCCGAATGAAGCAAGTCAAGGTCAAAACCAGCTATGGCAGCCTGCTCCGCAATCATAACAAGGCCCTGTGGCAGGTTGAAGGCACCCAGGGCGGCAAGACCGGTTTCACCAATGCCGCCCGACAGACCTATGTCGGCAAGTTCAAACGTGGAGATCAGGAGATCGTCATCGCAGTCATGGGCTGTGAAACGATGTGGGCCGATGTCAAAAAACTGGTCCAGCATGGATTTTCTCTGCAGGAACGTCTTGCCGCGGCCCCTTCATCGACAGTTACCGGGCAAGAGATTGTTGCCCGGTCGATACCCTGATTCCCGTCATCGATCTCATCTACCCTGAAAGCAGCCGATCATTTCCGGTCTGCCGGGGTCCCGTCGTGGTCCCTGCCCCCCTGTCATTTCCGGGCAGAAACCGGCTCCCGGTGGGCCGGTAATTCCCTCGCCCCAACCCTGATCATCGGAGCGGCCTTCATCCCCGAATGTCCAGCATCCGGGGGCGATGGATGCACTGGCTCAGCCGTTGTATAACATCAACCGTAACAGCGAGCGTCGTTACAGGCATACGGAGCCGTAACGAAATGGTTGAAATGTAATGGTTATCTCGTAACGGCCCCTAAATGTAACTGCGAAGGCGAAGATCGAGGGGATGGGGGTGGAGATAGTACTGCTGCCGCAGATAGGGCTGGTTGTATTTGCGGACGAAATGATTGAGCAGGGTGATCGGGACGATCAACGGCACATCGCCGTTGCGGTAGGTATTGATGATCTCCAGCATCTCCTGTTTCTCATCCGCCGACAGATCGTGTTTAAAATAGCCAAGAGCATGCTGCAGAACATTGCAATGCTTTTTCGGCGTGGTCAGAACCCGCAATGTCTCGGCGAGGAGGACGCCGTATCCTTGATACGCCTCCTGCAGGTCCTCAGGAAGGTTGGCCACGAAACGGCCCATCCGGCGATAGTGCTCCTGGCTGTGGGCAAGCAGAAGCAGCTTATGACGGGTGTGAAAATCGACGAGCGCTCCCCTCCCGGAAGATTCGGCGACGAGGTCGCGGAAGTGCCGGTGAACGAAGACGCTCTCGATAAAGTTCTCTCGCAACCGGTCATCATTGAGCCGACCATCTTCCTCGACCGGCAGGAGGGGAAAATGGCGGACGAAGGCCCGGGCGAACATCCCGACTCCGGCACCTTGGGGAACTCCATCCTCTCTGTAGATCTTGACCCGCAAAAGTCCGCTGCTCGGTGAGCCTTTCTTGAAGATAAAGCCACAGAGTCCTTCGCTCTCCAACTGCCGAACCCTTGTCTCCGCCCAGGTCGACATCCGTTCGCTATGATCGATCCCTGTCCGGCGGGTAATGAGCCTGGGGTTGTCCGTGTCGCCCACGAGACGCATCGCCTCTCTCGGCACCGGCATGCCGCATTCCACCTCGGGACATACCGGCACAAACTCCATGTGTTGCCCCAACATATCCCGGATGAAGTGATTGAGTTGGTGTCCACCATCATAGCGAACATTTTGGCCGAGAAGACAGGCGCTGACACCGATTTTCAATTTTTCGTTCTGTTTTATCGGCTCCATGGTTCAGTATCCAGGCAGGCCTGCCGCTCCGGACATTTTCAAGCAGGCAGGGTGTTTGAGGGGGGAACCGGCCTGATCAGCCGGTGGACGGCATCAACCAGGCCAAGGCGGCTGAAAGGTTTCGACAGAGTCGTTACCCGATCGATGTATCCGGCCACACCGAGATATCTCTCCTTGTCGATGACACCACCGCCGGAGATGGCGATGACTGGAATATCAGGATCGGTCTGACGCAGTTCCAGAATGGTTTTCAATCCATCCTTCACCGGCATGACCAGATCGGTAATGACGAGGTCGAAAGGTTGTTTTCGAAATATCTCGATCCCTTCCTGCCCATTTCTGGCCTCGACGACGCCATAACCCTCGATCTCCAGGATCTGCCGAAGGATATCAAGAGATGTTTCTTCATCATCGATAATCAGTATTTGTTGCATGACATACCACCGAGTAAAAACCGTATCTTAAAACCTGCCACTGCAAATTATACGGCATCCCGCAAAAAGTCATGAGACAAAAATACCCGCAGCGGCTTCTTTTCCAATCCTCCATCATTCATACTCAACATGGGAAATGAAAACAATCGCGATCACCGTGCCATTAACCGGACACAGGCCACCGGAAACACCGCCCGTATTGTTTGTCGGAAGGAGAGAGATATGTATTGACCAATTTCAGCACCCCTCTCCCCAACGTCTGCAACCCCTCAGTCCAGCGATCGAACCAGCCTGCCAAAGCCGCCAGGGATCGTTGCGGACGACCAGAAACAGCGCCCCTGTTTATAATCGACAAACCAATGACCGCTCGGTTTTCTCCGTGCAGCGACAAAAATGAACGGCTGCTCCCGCGAAAAACAGGGGTGAAGATAAAGACCCTTGCCATTCCGTTGCGGCTCCATCAGCGACATCGCCTCCTCGAGGGTCGGCAGACGCCAATCATGGAAACCGGCAAGCCCCTGTGCATTGGTTTCGTCCACGGTCTTCTGCATCATCCGGAGGGAAGCGATATCGAAACCCTGCCGCTGCCACATCAATGAGGTCCGCAGGTCAACTGCGAGCCGGCCGTCATCGGCTCCAACAAGCAGGTTGTCGAACCGGCCCCGCCCATTGAGATCGGCATCATAAAAATTCCACTGCCTGACGATGGCCGCGGCCTCTTCATCCCTGATATCCCGGGCAACGGCAGGCAGCAGGGTTATATCCTGCGGCTCGTCGACCGCAGAACGATACGGCAGGGCAGGACCCATGTCCTCAAGATCGACGTTCTCCTTCACAGGCACGATCAGCGACCCGTCCCCGCCTTCAAGGACATTGTCGATCAGCCACAGCCTGACTTGGTCATTGATGGCGTAGCTCTTTTCGAAGCGCGAGGAAAGCCCCTGGCCTTCGACGCATCTCCTCAGCAGATCGGCCGGGGCCTTGATTTCAGCGATAATCATGGCATGCTTGACGGCTCGCTCCATCAGGCACAGTTTAGGTTCTTCTCCCCAGTTATCGATGAAGAAGTAATACACAAATTCCTTGTTATTGCGGACCCTCTCTCTCCCCCCCCAGGACTCGTAGGTGCCGAAACTGAGGTCTGGGGTCATCTCCCAGTCGATGGAGCTGATCGTCCGCTGGCCGAACTGCATTCGGTGAAACGCTGCCATGGTGTTTCCTCCACTGTGTGATTTCATCAGAGGCGCTGTCCTGCTGAAATACTTTATTCCAAAACAAATTGTAGTGTATGATGCAGACGCACTTCCATCGCGCACTTCTTCCATACTTCTGCATATATTAACGATAGGAATAATTACTATTTATGTCCAGTACCCCTTCCCCTTTTCGAAAAAAAAGAGGCAGCCCGGTTCCGCTGGGTGTTTCCCCTTCTCCAGAGGGAGGTTACAATTTTGCCGTGTTCAGCCGCCATGCCACCGCGGTGGTCCTCGTCATCGATTTCTTCTCAGCGACCGGGGCCGCAAACGATCGTCATGAAATCCCGCTGCATCCCGATGAAAACAGGACCGGAGACATATGGCATGTCCGGCTCGAAACCGGTCCGGACCGATTCACTTACGGCTATCGCATGGACGGGCCCTTTTCACCGGCGCATAACGGGCTCATCTATGATCCCGACATTATCCTCATCGATCCGTTGTGTTCTCACCTCCTGCCGAGGCAATGGGGAGAAAAATGCACCTACGGCAAAGCCCCGTCCTGTACCCCGGCCGGTCCGGCTTTCGACTGGGAAGGGGATCGGCCTCTGAAAACCCCGTTGCCGGAGACGGTAGTCTACGAACTCCATCTCCGGGGGTTCACCCGGCACCCCAGCGCCGGCGTCCGCCACCCCGGCACCTATCTCGGGATCGTCGACAAGATTCCGTATCTGCAGGCCCTCGGCATCACCGCCGTCGAATTGATGCCGGTGACGGAATTCGACGAGAACGATATCGTCTTCCGCGATCCCGACAGTTCCGAACCACTGAAGAACTTCTGGGGCTACAACCCTGTCTCCTTCTTCGCTCTCAAATCGGGGTACGCCGCCGATTGCCGCAACCATGTCAACGAGTTCAAATCGATGGTCAAAAGCCTGCACCAGGCCGGAATCGAAGTCTTCCTCGATATCGTCTTCAACCATACCGGCGAGGGAGGATACGACGGCCCGACGACCAGCTTCCGCGGCATCGACAACGCCATCTACTATCTCCTCGACCCGGAAAACCGGACATATCTCAACTTCTCCGGCTGCGGCAACACCCTCAACTGCAATCACCCGGTGGTCCGAAGCCTGATCCGCGATGCCCTTCGCTTCTGGGTGATCGAGATGCACGTCGATGGGTTCCGTTTTGATCTCGCCTCGATCCTCGGCCGCGACCGTAACGGCCAGGTCCTCGCCAACCCCCCGGTGATCGAGATGATCGCCGAAGATCCGCTGCTGAGAGACACCAAAATCATCGCCGAGGCCTGGGACGCCGCCGGTCTGTACCAGGTCGGCTCCTTTTCCACCGACAGCCGCTGGGCCGAGTGGAACGGCCGCTTTCGCGATGACGTTCGCGCCTTCATGGCCGGTCATGACGACATGGTGACCCGGCTTGCCACCCGCATCGCCGGCAGTTCCGATCTGTATCAGACCAGCTGCCGCAGCCCCCTGAGCTCCATCAACTTCATCACCAGTCATGACGGCTTCACCCTGTACGATCTGGTGAGCTATGAAAAAAAACGGAATCGGGCCAACGGCGAGGACAATCGTGATGGCGACAATCACAACCTCAGCTGGAACAGCGGCTTCGAGGGAGATCCGGGCCCGAGGGCGGTCAGCAGGCTCCGCTTTCGGCGCATGCGGAGCCTGGCGACCATCCTCCTGTTGTCCCAGGGGATCCCGATGCTCACCGCCGGCGACGAATTCGGCCGCAGCCAGCAGGGGAACAACAACGCCTGGTGTCAGGACAACGGAATCGGTTGGATCGACTGGACACTGGCCCACAAGAACAAGGATCTGCTCCGGTTTTTCCGGCTCTGCATCGATCTGCGCAAGAAACACCCGGTCTTCAGACGGGAGGAATTTTTCCGCCACCACGAAGCAGATACGGAAACCGGCCATGTCCCGGAGATTACCTGGCAATACCTCGAACCCGGGCAACCGAACTGGGAGCCGGACTGCCATGGGCTCGCCTTCCTCCTCCACGGCCGCCGGCCGGGCATGATCCGGGACGATGATTTCTTTATCATGATCAACGGCAGTCGCGTGGAAACGCTGCGGTTCACCCTCCCCGGCGTCCCAGGAGACGCCCCCGATCGCGCCTGGTTCCGGATCATCAACACCGCCGCTGCCGCACCGGACGACTTTGTCGATCCCACTCGCCATCCGCCTCTCGACAGTCGCCAGGCCCTCGCCGTTCTGCCCCAGTCCGTCGTGGTACTGCAGTCCAGACCCGGTGCATGACTGCGGTCACGGCAACCGGCCCCCGGCCAGCGGTCAGGACGGCGAGAAAACCTTTGGCAGGAAACTGACGGGCATGGTAGTATGTATGCGCATTTTGTTTCTCGTCAAAAAAACATTTTTCAATAATAATAACATTTTGCCGACACCGACATGTTCGCCCGAACCAGTCAGGCCGCAACCAGCAGCTTCCTCTTTCTCGGCGACTCTCTGATCGCCGACAACAACTGGCAGCGTCGGATACCCTTCTGGAAGGTACTCAACTTCGGTGTGCCCGGCGCCACCGTCGACGATCTCCTCGCCTCCCTGCCGGGTCTGAGAGGGCGCGTCGACTCGCCGGCCGTCATACTGATTATGATCGGCACCAACGATGCCCTCGGCGGCCAGTTCGAATTCATCGGCGACCTGCGGCGTATAGTCGTCCAACTCAACCGGGATTTCCCGACCGCCGAGATCATCGTCACCAGCCTCCTTCCGATGCGCCTATCTTTTCCAGGCATTGCTGAGATTGCCACGATCAACGCCGATATCAGAGCGATGACGATGCAGACGGGCAGCTGCTATCTCGATGTCTGCTCCAGGTTCACCCAGTCGGACGCAGACCTGTTTCGGGAAGACGGTGTCCATCTGACCCCCCAGGCCTATGAAATCTGGGCCAGGACCCTGCTCGAACATATCGCCTTCCTCATCGATCAAGATGATGAGTAAGGTACAATCATTCTTCTTTTCTACTTCACGATGAACACGATGAGACAACTTTTCGATGGCAGACGTATTTCGATGTCCACCTTTTTTCTCCTCCTGACTCTCGCCCTCGCCGGCTTCGCCACAGCGGCGACTCCCCCGACCGTCACCGGGAGCGGCAGCGCCGGCGAAGGCAAGGTCATCGAGACAATGAACTCGGGCGGCTACACCTATCTGCTGGTCGAAGCCGGCAAGGACAGAACCTGGGTGGCAATCCCCGAGACCACCGTCAAAACCGGCGAATCCGTGCGCTACCTGCCGGGTATGACAATGCAGGATTTTCACAGCAAAACTCTCGACCGAACCTTTGCCGCCCTCGTTTTCTCACCAGGGCTCGAGAACAAGCCATCCGGGGATACTGCAACCAAAGCGGCACCATCGCCATCCGGCGGCGGCAGCTCGTTCGCCTCGGCAATCGAGGCCGAAAAAACCGCCGATACCCCGCCGGCTTCGACTTCCGGAGGAAGTGGCGGGGCTGTCGTCCCCTTCGCCGAGATCTCGGTCGACAAGGCCAGTGGCCCTAATGGATACACGGTACAGGAAATATTCTTTAAAGCCAAAGACTTGAACGGCAAAACCGTCCGGATACGAGGCAAGGTCATGAAGGTCAACATGAACATCATGGGCCGCAACTGGATCCACCTCCAGGATGGTTCCGGCGATCCGTTGACCAACACCCACGACCTCGTCGTCACCACCGCCGCAACCCCGACCGAGGGGACGATCGTCACCGCCGAAGGAAAAATGGTTGCCGACAAGGACTTCGGTGCCGGTTACGCCTATGCCGCAATCATCGAGGATGCAAAATTCCTCCCCTGACAGGTATAGCCACGGACATGCATATCCTTGTCGTCGGTCCGGGGGCGCTCGGTTGCCTTGTTGCCACCGCCATCAGCCGGGGAATGGAAGGAACCGGATCCCGGCTGTCAGTCCTTGACCACGATCGCACCCGTGCCGACCGCCTCAACCGCGAGGGCATCTGGTACGAACTGGATGGAGAGCGCCGCCGTTTCCCCATTGCCGTGACGGCGGATCCATTGACCGCCGGTCCGGCCGATGTCGTCATTCTCTGCGTCAAGTCCTACGATGTCCTCGCCAGCCTTGCATCCTGCCGGCCTCTATTGGCTGAGGGGACGGTTTTACTCTTCCTGCAGAACGGGATCGGCCATCTCAACTGCGGTGAAGCAGCCGGCAATGCGGTTATAGCATACGGCACGACGACGGAAGGAGCGACACTGCTCAGCCCGGGCCATGTCCGCCACGCCGGTCATGGGGCCACGTTTCTCGGCTTCCCGTCGCCGTTCGATGCCCGCAGCACCGCGCTCCTCCACCAGACGGCGGCGATCTGCGCCCGCGGCGGACTGACCACGACCGTGACCGCCGACATCCTTCATCGCCTCTGGGCCAAACTGTTCATCAACGTCGGCATCAACGCCCTGACTGCCATCCATGGCTGTCTCAACGGCGACCTGCTGACTATCCCCGGCGTCGCCGAACGGATGCGGACCGCGGTGGACGAGGCCGAGCAGGTTGCCCGCGCCAGCGGCATCGCCGTCAGCGGTGATCCGTTCACCGCAACCGTCGAGGTCTGTCGGAGAACGGCGGCCAACATCTCCTCGATGCTCCAGGATGTGCGGCGGCGACGACGGACGGAAATTGACGCCATCAACGGAGCCATCGTCAGGGAAGGGCGATCCCTCGGCCTGGAATCCCCGGAAAACCTCCTCCTGGTCGGGCAGATCAAGGAGATAGAGGCGAACTATGCTGCGACCGAGTGAAAAATCACCTGCCATGAAGATCTTTCCCCACGAGATAGGTTTCGATCTGGACGGCGTCATCGCCGACACCGCCGCCACCTTCATCCGTCTGGCGTGTGAGAAGCACGACTACTGCTCGTTCACCCTGGCCGACATCACCTCCTTTCATGTCGAGGATTGTCTCGATATCCCTATACCTCTGGTCGAACAGATCTTTACCGACATCCTCGAGGATTCTCTCGCCACCGGCCTGCTGCCGATGCCGGGGGCAGTCGAGGTCATGACCGAGCTCGCGGCCGCCGCTCCGGTAACGATCATCACCGCCCGCCCGCTGCTGCAGCCGGCCAGGGACTGGATCGACGCCCACTTTTCCGGGAAGGTCAGCCGGTCAATCAACCTGATCGCCATGGGCGACCCTGACGACAAGGCCCGGTATATCCACGAACACGGCCTCCGCTACTTCGTCGACGATCGGGCTGAGACCTGCCGGCAGCTGGCGATCGAAAACATCACCCCCCTGGTCTTTTCTCAACCCTGGAATCAGGACAGTCAGAACCTGCGCTCGGTAACCAGCTGGCGGGAAATACGTCAACTGATCACCTGGTAATCTCCTCTCCCAATGAAAGGCAACGCTTGATTCGAGGCCGGAGAAGGAATACAACGATGCACTGCCCCCACTGCAACCAACCCATCAGCCTCCATCGCAACCCGACCCCGACGGTCGATATCATCATCGAGATCGGCGACAGCATCGTCCTGATCGAGCGGAAAAATCCGCCGTATGGCTGGGCTCTGCCCGGGGGTTTTGTCGATTACGGGGAATCCTACGAACAGGCGGCTCTGCGCGAGGCCATGGAAGAGACCGGACTCGCCGTCACCGACCTCAGGCAGTTTCACACCTACTCCGAGCCGGGGCGTGACCCCCGGCAGCATACCGCCTCGACCGTCTTCATCGGCCGGGCAAAAGGTGAACCGGTCGCCGGCGACGACGCCGGCAAGGTTGCCCTCTGCACCAGCAACAACCTGCCGCAGCTGGCCTTTGACCACGCCCTGATCCTTGCCGACTACTATGCGGCAAAAGCGGCAGGAAGGTGAAGGACGAAAAAGAGACCGCCTAAAAGATCATCTGCAACAGCCAGAACGCCAGCAGACCCGTGCCCACGGATCCATACAGCAGCAGTCAGGGGATGCAGTCGCTGCCGTACTTTCTGGCGATGACGGCGAAAGTGGCGATGCCGATCACCACCGAACAGAGCAGAATAAGCAACACCTTCATGGCGCACCTCAGGCCTTGAGTTTGACCCCGCTCTTCTTGCGCAGCCGGATCGATTCCGGCGTCACCTCGACGAGTTCGTCGTCATTGATATAGGCAATGCATTCTTCCAGGCTCATCGCCACCGGCGGGGTGAGGATGACCGCCTCGTCCGAACCGGATGCCCGCATGTTGGTGAGCTTCTTGCCTTTGGCCGGGTTGACGACGAGATCGACCGACCGGCAGTGCTCACCGATAATCTGCCCCGGGTACAGGGCGCCCCCGGGATTGATGAACAGCCGCCCCCGCTCCTGGAGGTTGAACAGGGCATAGGCAACGGCGACGCACGGTTCCTTCACCACCAGCACCCCGTTGACGCGGTTGACGATGTCGCCGGCGTAGGGGCCGTACTCATGAAAGACGTAATTCATGATCCCCATGCCCTTGGTGTCGGTCATGAACTGCGACCGGTAGCCGAGCAGGCCGCGGGTCGGAATCACGAACACCAAGCGCACCATGCCGTTGGCGGTGTTCATCTCCTCCATCTGTCCCTTGAGCTTGCCCAGTTTTTCAATCACCGCTCCCTGGTAGAGTTCATCGACATCGACGCTCAGACGTTCGTAAGGCTCCAACAGCTGGCCGTTCTCGTCCTCCTTCATGATGACCTGCGGCCGGGTGACCTGGAATTCATAACCCTCGCGCCGCATCTTCTCGATCAGTATCGACAGGTGCAGCTCGCCCCGGCCGGAGACCTTGAAGCCCACGGCATCGCTCAGGGTCTCGTAGCGGAGGGCGACATCGGCCAGCGTCTCCCGCTGCAACCGCTCTTCGATATGCCGCGAGGTGACGAATTTTCCCTCCCTGCCGGCAAAGGGCGAATCGTTGGGGATGAAGTTCATCGAGATGGTCGGCGGATCGATCGTGATCAGCGGCAGCGGCCGGGGATCGAGCGGATCGGTGAACGTCACCCCGACAGTGACATCCTCCATCCCGGCGATGGCGACAATCTCCCCCACTCCGACCGTGTCGACCGCGACCTTCTCCGAACTCTGGAAGCGGAAGATCTTCGAGATCCGTACCGGCTTGATCGAGCCGTCGCGGCGGGCGACGACGATCGGCTGGTTGATCGACATCGTCCCGTTCACGACCTTGCCGATGCCCAGGCGGCCGAGGTAGGGCGAGTATTCGATGG
This sequence comes from uncultured delta proteobacterium, assembly GCA_963847035.1. GTDB lineage: Bacteria > Desulfobacterota > Desulfobulbia > Desulfobulbales > Desulfocapsaceae > Desulfoprunum. The sequence continues at coordinate 114,349 of CAWJYH010000007.1, forward strand.
TCCCGACCTGCATCTGCAGGGGCTGATCGCTCGCCCCCCGCGGGGCCGGGATATGCTCAACGATCATCTCCGACACACTGTCCATGTTGCGATGCGTCTCGACATCGTCTTCGAGACTGAGCATCGAATATCCCCCTTTGGCCGAGGCGTAGACGACCGCGAAATCGAGAATATTGTCGGGGGCATTGAGCTTGACGAAAAGATCGAAGACCTGGTCGACGACCCAATTGCAGCGGGCCGCCGGCTTGTCGATCTTGTTGATGACGACAATGACCGGCAGATGGTTCTGCAGGGCCTTCTTGAGGACGAAATAGGTCTGCGGCATCGGCCCCTCCTGGGCATCGACCAGCAGCAGGGCCCCGTCGGCCATCCGCAATACGCGTTCGACCTGGCCGCCGAAATCGGCATGCCCGGGCGTATCGATGATGTTGATCCAGAAATCCTTGTATTGGTAGGAGCCGTTCTTCGCGGTGATCGTGATGCCGCGTTCCCGCTCGAGATCCATCGAGTCCATCAGCCGTTCCGACACCTGCTGATTATCACGGAACATTCCTGAATGTTTAAATAATTGATCAACAAGGGTCGTCTTTCCATGATCAACGTGGGCGATGATCGCCACGTTGCGTATCTTTGCCTGTTCCATTTCTTTATCCTGAAGAAGTTGCGGGGCCGCTGCGTTCTACGGCGGCGAGGTCATGTTCGGAGATGATACAACAAAAAAGACACTCACCTGGACAGGGGTGCCGGGATGAAAATCGAAATAAGGATTTTCGAACAAAAACAGAATATATTACTCCGATGATTGCCGGATGGCAAGTAAAAGCCGAATGGACACTGAATCGGCGCGCCCTGCTCCTCTGCCTACAACCGGCTCAGAACCATGCGGCGGGAAACGGCCGATCGTCGCAGCACCGGAATTGCTCCGTCGACATAATCGTAGACCCTCGCCTCCTTGTTGGCGGCAGGCCGCATGATCCGACCGATGACCTGCAGCAGCCGGCCCTCAAAGGTGATCGGCGTCGTCAGGAACAGGCTGCTGAGACCGGGGCAATCGAAGCCCTCGCCGATCAGCTGCAGGGTGGCGACCAGGGCCTGGAGCTCCCCATTCTGGACCGCGGCGACCACGGCATGGCGCCTCTCCTGGGAAACCTGCCCGGTCAGCAGTTCGACCCGGATCCCGCGGCGCCGGAGCTCATCGGCAAAGATTTCGCAATGGCCGACGCGGTCGGAGACCACCAGCGCCGTTCCGGCATCCGGTTCTGCCACCGTCCGGCAGATATCTTCGATAATCTGGAGATTCCGCCCCTCGTGGCCGGCCAGCGCCCTGATCAGGGCCTGGTAGTCGCCGCGATAGCTGAAGGTGAACGCCGTTTCCCGCTGGATCAAACGCGGCCTGAGGACGGCGCCGCTGGCCTCGAGTTCATCCTGGTCGACCTTGTGAATCCTGTCACCCATGAAATAATAGATCAGCCGCGTGAAACCGTCATCGCTGCGAAAGGCGGTGGCCGAGAGGCCGAGGAGGTAATGGCTGTCGAAATGCGAGACGACATCGGTGAACAGCGCCGCCGGCACCCGGTGACACTCATCGACCACGAGGTGGCCGAAATGAGGGACGAGTTCCACCACGTGTTTGCGCGCCGAATTGACAATGGCCACCGTGAACGGCTCGACGACGAAATGGCCGTCGCCTACCAGCCCGACCGGACAACCGAGGAATGCACAGGCCCGATCCCGCCACTGGTACAGCAGTTCCCGGGTATGGACGACAACCAGAACCGGCTGCCGTCTCTCGGCAATCAGGGCCAGGGCCATGATCGTCTTGCCGCTGCCGGTTCCGGCCTCGATGACGCCGAAAGATCGCCGCCGGGCGATTTCCACCGCCTCCTGCTGATAGGGCCGCAGCCCGCCGGAAAAGTGGAAATCGATTTCCGGCAGCAGGCGCCGGTGGTCGACGATCTCCGGCGAGCATCCCATCAATTGCCGGCACAGCAGGATCGCCTGGTTGGAAAATCCGCGCGGGAAACGGAGCCCTTCCGGAACCTGGACGTAGTATTCCAGCGTCGGCTTGAGCCGTTTGCCGATCCACCGGCCATAGCGCTTGGCGGCGACATAGCGGGGGTTGTCAATGGTCAGCAGCCGCTTGAGTTCCAGTTCGACAGCGGTGTCGATTCCTGCCAGAAGGCAGTCGGCGGACACGGTGAGGATCGGCGTTTGCATGGGAAGGGTGGCGATCAAAGGTGGCTTGTGCTCTGTCGATGAATTGGCTACTATCGCCTGGCTGCCGGCACCGCCGCAGAGGTGCAGTGGCCGCTGTCAGCACCATCTTACCCGAAGGACAAGGGCTTGCCAAACACACTCTGCCATATCGCCCTGCAGGTGCCAGTGCACAGGGCCGCGTTGTCGGACAAGGTCCTGCCGTGGGTCGTGGCCGGCTGCATCATCCCGGACATCCCCTGGATCCTGCTCCGGGCATCTCTCGCCCTCGGACTGGCGGCGCCATACACGATCAGGCCCTACACCACCATCCAGGCCAGCCTCCTCTTCTGCACTCTTTTTTCGGCTTTTCTGGCCCAGTTCTCCCGTCGGCCGGCGGCAACGTTTGCTATCCTTTCCGGCAACTGCCTGTTCCACCTGCTGCTCGATGCGACCCAGGTCAAATGGGCCAACGGCGTCCACCTCCTGGCGCCGTTCGACTGGTCCGCGCAGCAGTTCCACCTGTTCGACCTCGACCATCCCCTCGGCATCCCGCTGACGGTCGCCGGACTGATCACACTGTTGTGGTACTGGCCGCGGATTTGCCGCCAGCAGATCTGGGCCGCCGCCATGAAGCCTGGCCGGATTGTCGCCGCTATGACCTGTCTTCTTCTTTACCTCACCGGGCCGCTCATTTTTCTCGGCGATCTCGAACAGACAAACTTCCACTTTCTCCATACCCTGGAAGATAAGTCCGCCCGGCCCGGAAAGTATGTTGAATTCGATCGCGTTCCCTATACTCGGGCGACCCGGACCGTCACCATCTTCAGCGGCGAGACGATCAGGCTGGCGGGAGCGATCCCGGACCAATCCGGGTCGGTGTCGATCCAGGGCCGGTTCATCGCCGCGGATACCGTAGCGGTCACCGACTACCGGCTGCACAACCGGTTCAGGGATCCAGCCTCGATGCTGGGGATTATTCTGGCTTGTGTTCTGATGCTGCAAACGATTATACTGGCATTATTTTCTCGATTTTTCCCACCAGACAAAGGACGACAATCATGAATACGGCGCTCAAGGCGATCCTTCTCCTCTTTACCCTTCTCCTCCCGGGTGTCAGCCTGGCGCAGAAGGATGAAACGATCACCCTCAATCTCCCGGAAAGCGTGATGGCCAGGACCGTCCAGGCGGTGCTGCCGCTGGACATCGATGCCAGGTCGGAAGGGCTCCAGGGAACGATCAGGATCATTCGCATCGACGACCTGCAGTTCGGCGACAAGCACCTCTCCTGCCGGCTGCACGTGGCCGGCAGCGACCTGCGGATCGTATCCGAACTGGCCGGCCACCAGATCAATCTCAAGGTCGGGGAGGTCGAACTCGATTTCAACTGCAACGCCCGCCTGCGTTTTGATCGGCAACGCCAGATCCTGTATATCAAGCCCGTGGTCGACAGGATGAACGCGACCCAGAACGGCGGCAAGGGCGATCTCGGCCAGGCCCTGGTATCATTGCTCAATGGCCGCGAATTCCCGGTCTCGATGCAGGACATGAAACCGCTGGTGGCCAGAAGCGGCGGCAAGACCCTGATCATCGGGATGAAATTCGTCAACATCGAGGCCCGCCGGGATATGCTGCAGTTCAGCCTGCTGCCGGAGGTAAGCACCAGGTAGGTCCTGACCCTACCACGTCAGATCGTCAGGGATCTCGTAGCCGGCGTAGGCATCGTCGGCGGTTGCTCCATCGCTGCTGCGATCCTTGTTCCACAGGACGATGACCGCCGGATCGAGCGGGGTGATTTTCTCGGCGATGACCGCTGGGATGACTTCATAGGCGGCACCGGAACGGGTAATGGCCAGCTTCCCCCGGCTGAGATCGTCCACCATCGCCGCCGCCACAAAGATCCGCTGGACCTTGCCGCCGTCGGCAAACCGAAAGGCCGTTCCCTTGCGGTCCTGAGCCAGGCAGTGACTGGCGATCAGTTGCCTGGCCTGCTCCGCCTCCTGCTTGCGCCGCAGTTCTTCCTCGCGCTGCTGGTTGCGCAGCCGCTCCTTCTCCTTCTTCTCCGCCAGTGCCTGCCGGGCCAGCGCCTTGTTTTCGTCGACGATTTCCTGGGCCCGGCTTTTCTGCTGCTGTTTCTTTGTCAGGTATTCCTTCTTCTTCACCTGATCGACCTGCTTCTTCTCGACCAGACCCAGCTTCAGCAACTGTTCCCGAAATGAATTTCCCATCGATCGTATCTCCTTCAATTCCCTTGCTGCCTTCACTTTACCAACGGGACCGTGCCCGTACACGCCGACCATTCCGGGACTCATTCTAGGTGACGGATCAATCAATTGCAACGATTGTGGCGAACAGTATCACTGACCGGAGTGCAGACGGCACCTTGCTTTAGATGGTGGATTGGTCCATGTGCAGGCGGATATGACCTACGGCATCGGCGCGACGTCTGGTGGCAGAGATCGAGGCGTCTCCGGTAATGGAGACGGCATATCAGAGGAGCAGGAATTCCTTGAACTCGCCGCGCATGCAATGATTGGAAGCCATCGAAGCCGAATAGGCCCCGGCGTTGATCAGGGCCAGGAAATCGCCTGATGTCACCGGTGGCATCGGAACATCGGCATACCAGACATCAAGGGCCTCATTGATATTGCCGACCAGGGTGCACGGCTCCTCGCCCGGCCGGCGCCTAACCGGGACCGGCTGAAAGGGGAGACCATAGACGGCCGGTTCGACCGCGATATTGAAGCCGGCATCGACGCCGACAAAGACCGTGTCCTTCTTCCTTTCCACCGCATTGACCGTGAGGAGCAGCAGCCCGGCATCCTTGACCAGGTAGTCGCCGGGTTCGACTTCGATCTGCAGCCGGCGCGGCTGAAAATGCCGCGTCAGGATTGCCGCCCACCGCTCCAGGTCGAGGGGGCGGTCCTGAGCTGTATGGGGGACGCCGAGACCGCCGCCGATATTGACGGTCGTGACCGTTGCGATCCGGTCGACGAACCACAGGCATTCCTGCACCACCTGTTCCCAGGCCGGGAGCTGCGGCGTCAGGTAGCCGCAGCCGGTGTGGAAGTGGATCCGTTCGATGGTGAGGCCATACCGTGCCGCCAATTCGAGGGCCTCGGCGAACTGCTCCCGGTAGATCCCGAATTTGGTCGTCCGGCCACCGCTGTACTGCAGCAGCTCGTTGTCGGCCCGGCCAACGCCGACCGCCGGATTGACACGGATGCCGATCTTTCGCCCCGGTCCGCGCTCCCCCCATTGCCGGATCGAATGGAGGGAATCGCAGTTCATGACCAGTCCGTCGAGCCGTGACAACCGATCGAAATCCCGGGCGGACAGGCTCGTCGCGGTGAACGAGATCTCGGCCGGGGAAAATCCGCAGCCGACGGCATGCTCCACCTCCTGCGGGGAGCAGGCGTCGATACGGCAGAGGCCGCTGGTCTTCATCCAGGTCAGCAACGGGGCGAAACGGTTGGCCTTCATCGCATAGTTGAGGCGATGCCGACCGGCGAAACCGGCCGCGTCGAGAACTCCATGCAGTCGGGCCATGTTCGCCGCCACACGGCGGGCACTGTAGAAAAACGAAGGACTGCCGTACTGATGCGCCAGATCCGCCGCCGCCCGGCCGGCGAACATCAGGCGGTCAGAGGCGTACCGCAGGTCGTCGCGCTCCCACCATCCGTTCATGGCCGCCCTCAGCCGACGATCTTGTTGATCGGGATATCTGTCAGGGTTTCGGCAATATAGCCGGCAGTCTGCTCTTTTCGGCCGGTGATCCAGCCGCGGCAGTTTTCCGAGCCGCAACTGCAGGGAAACTGCCTGAACAGCACGTCCTCGGTCTGGGCATAGTCCATGTAGAGGAAATCGCCGGGGCGGATATCCCTGATGGCATGGACCACCATATTCTCCATGTCGAGATGCACATTCGGCGAACAGGAGTGCAGAAAATATCCGGAAAAATAGACGTCGTACAGGTGGACGCCGGGTCGGATCTGCAGGCTATGCTGACGGATGTCATCAATGATTTCGCCGGCCAAGGCGGCAATCAGGTCCCCGCTGGCAAAACCTCTGCGGGCCACGACCCCCTTGCCGACGACTTCATCCTTGACCACCACCTCGAAGTCCTGCCGGCGCGGAAACAACACATTATTGCCAAAATGCGATGGGTACATTGTCTCTCACTACTCTCCATGTTGAGAATACCTGGAAGAAGCCAGGCAGCTTTGCCGATTCCAACCCGGTGGACGCCACCGGGTCTTCCAGCGTGATTACACACATTCATTGCACAATCGTTTTCAAACCCGGCGCGGCTGCCTTCAATCCCATCGCTGTCGTAAAATACCCCTGTCCTACCGCGTCCGCTGGTCGATCGGCGAGTAGACCAGATCGCGGGGACCGGTATATTCCGCCCGCGGCCTGATCAGGCGGTTGTTCGACCACTGTTCGAGGATATGCGACGTCCAGCCGACGACCCTGCTGATCGCGAAGATCGGGGTGAACAGCTCCGTCGGGATCCCCATCGCATGGTACAGCGAGGCGGTATAGAGGTCGACATTGGGATAGACCTTGGTCTTCTCGAGCACGACCCGCTCGATCTCCCGGGTGATCGCGTAATTCTTGCCCTCGCCGGCCAGTTCCGAAATCGATTCGGCGCAGTCGCGCAGAACGGCGACCCGGGGGTCTTCACAGCGGTAGACCCGGTGACCGAAGCCGGGGATCTTGACCTTGTTCTCGAGTTTGTCGAGAATATAGGGCTCGGCGTTCTCCGGCGTCCCGATCTCTTCGATCAACTGCATCACCTCCATGTTGGCGCCGCCGTGCAGCGGTCCCTTCAGGGCCCCGATGGCGCTGGTGACGCAGGAGTAGATATCGGCCATGGTTGCCGCCGTCACCCGAGCCGCAAAGGTGGAGGCATTCAACTCATGGTCGGCATGGAGGATGAGGGCCATATCGAAGGCCTCGACGATCTTCGGATCAGGAACCTTGCCCTGCAGGGTGTACAGGAAGTTGTAGGCGATGCCCTGGCCGGGGATCGGATTGATCGGCTCGTTCCCCTCGCGGAGACGCTGGTGGGCGGCGATCAGCAGAGGCATGCGCAGGGTCAGGCGCTGGGCCTTGCGCAGACAGGCATCGAGAGCGGTATTGCCGCTGTCCGGATCCCAGTGTCCCAGGGAAGAGACGGCGGTGCGGAGCACCTCCATCGGCGTCACTGATTTCGGGAACATCCGCAGGATCATGACCGTATTGCTGGGCAGGGCCATCGACCCGGTGAAACCGGCGAGGAAGGCCTTGTACTCGGTAATTCTCGGCAGACAGCCGTACCACAGCAGGTAGGCGACCTCCTCGAAATTACTGTTCATCGCCAGGTCGAGGGCGTTATAGCCGCGATAGACCAGGCGGCAGTTGTCGCCGTCGATAAAGCAGATATCCGACTGGCAGGCCACGACGTCGGCAAGCCCCGCTTCCGACGTCTGTTTCACTTCCGGTTCCTTGATGCAGTTCTTCGCCATGTGAGCATTCCTGTAACCAATTGATCACCCTGCCGTGACACACACCGGCGATCGTTTCCAGCCGGCAGGGCTCTCTTTTTCCCGTTCATAGTATCCTGGCACCGGGATCGCCTGTAGCATATATGGTGCCAGATCCGTTACACATACGTATCTACCCGTTTTCAAACATTTTCCATCCCAGAAAGCACAGCCTTTCCGCCTCGCGGCGGAGAAATTTCGGCACTGTACTTCCTTTACTGCTTTACCAGCTTGTTTTCTTTACCAATAATCTGTATTTATACAACGCCGGACTGGATCATCGACGCAACAATAAAAAGGCATTTTCGATTCGACAGCAACATACAATAACAAATATTCTTTCGCTGCAAACCTTCTCCGTCAGGGATTTCCATGAATTTTATCGGTATCTGCATACCGTTTTTATCGAGACCCTGGTTTACATCCCGATTTCAGGAACTGAAATACCGTTTCAGGATATCATGCTCACCCGATTGATTTTTGCCCTGAAGGACACCGAACTGCAGAGACTGCTGGAAAACAACATTTCAATGGTGGCCGATGTGCAGATCGAATCCTTCGGTCACAAAAAAAACCCATGGCAGAAGGTCGTCCAGAGTTGCGGTGACATCATCGTCATCAGCGACGCCCTGATCCCCCAGCCTGTCGAGTCGGGGATCTCGACCCTCAACAACCTCCCGGAAAACCCGACGACGGTCATCCTCCACGATATCGACTCCGCCGAAAAACAGGCCCAGCTGATCGCCGCCGGCGCCGATGCCGTGCTCTTCTCCGGCATTTCGCTCAAGAGCCTGAGCGAGGCGATCGAGGCGACCCTCGAGTCCCGGCGCCAGTTCTTCCAGCTCGAACGGTTCGACCACCGGGGCCAGGCCAAGCCGAAGATCAATGATCTCAACACGAAGAGCGAGATCATGCAGATCTTCATGAACGAGGTGCAGCAGGTCGCCCCCAGCGACTCCCTGCTCCTGATCACCGGGGAAACCGGGGTCGGCAAGGAACATCTCGCCAAGGTCATCCACGCCGAAAGCCCGAGGGCTGCCGGCCCCTTCATCGCCGTCAACACCGCCGCCCTGCCGGAACAGCTCCTCGAGAGCGAACTGTTCGGCCACAAGCAGGGGGCCTTCACCGGTGCCACCCGTTCGCGGCGGGGCGCCTTCGAGCAGGCCCATGGCGGCACGATCTTCCTCGACGAGATCGGCGAGATGCCCCTGCATCTGCAGGCCAAGCTGCTGCGGGTCCTGCAGGACTACGAGATCAGACCGATCGGGGCCGAGAAATCGACCTGGGTCGATGTCCGGATCATCGCCGCGACCAACCGCAACCTCGAAGAAGAGGTCGTCAAGGGCAATTTCCGCAAGGACCTCTTCTACCGCCTCTCCGTCGTCACCCTGCACATCCCGTCGCTCAGGTACCGACGGGAGGATATCCCCTCCCTCGCCCGCCGGTTTCTGATGCATTACAAGCACAAAATCGGCCGGGACATCCGGCAGATCTCCGAACCGACGATGAAGGCCCTGTGCCGCTACGACTGGCCGGGCAACATCCGCGAGCTGATGAATGTGATCGAGCGCTCGATGCTGTTGTGCAGGACCGACGAGATATCGTTGCAGGATCTGCCCAGTGTCTTTCACAGTGAGGATTTTTTCTCCCTCGCCCATCCGAACGGGGAGAAGACCGCGCCCGCCACCTGGAAGGGCAAGACCTTGTCCCAGGTGCAGCAGGAGGTCACCGATGAGGTCGAGGATCTCTACCTCCGGATGGTGCTGACCAAGAGCCAGGGCCGGGTCAACCGGGCCGCCCAGCTCGCCGGGCTGAATCCGCGAGGGCTCTACAACAAGATGAAACGACTGGGACTGAACAAGGAGGACTTCAAGAAAAAAACCGGTTGAATCCCTTCCCCGCCGGGGCCACCGCCCGTCATCCCGACGTTGCCGCCATCCATTCGGCCGCCAGCGCCCGACCGGAGCCCACCAGATCGGCAAAGAACCTCTCGACGTGTCCCTCGTCGATTGAGACGTTGGTAATCAGCAGCCGCAGGAGGAGCCGGCCCTCGACATAGGCGCAGCCGATCATGCTGACCCCTCGCTGGTACAGCCTGGTGCGCAGGGCGAGGTTGAACCGGTTCGCCTCGGCCTCGGGCCAGCGGTAACGGAAACAGAGATTGAACGACTCGCGCGGGGCCATCTGTTCCAACTCCGGATGGCGACCCAGGCATTGTTCGGCATAGGCGCAGAGCTCGAGAAACCGCTCGATCCGGGCGGCCAGGCCGGCGCGGCCGTAAAACTTCCAGTCGAGGAACCATTTCAGGCTGTCGACCCGGCGACCGCACTGCAGCGACGAAGGGCCGAGATCGAGCAGCCCGTCCTCGCCATCGTCGCGGAAGAGATAGCTGCCGTCGCCAGCCGCCAGGGACGAACGAAGCATATTCTCCCCCCGGTTCAGCATCAGGATATTGCAGATCAGTGACGAACCGAGCATCTTGTGAAAATCCATGGTAAAGGAATCGGCATTTTCCAACCCCTGCAGATAACGGCGGCGCAGAGTCTCGCTCAGCACCGTCGCTCCCCCCCAGGCCCCGTCGACATGGAGCCAGAAACCGTACCTGGCCCGCAGGGGAAGGAGCGGTTCGATCGGGTCGAAGGCCCCCCGGACCGTCGTCCCGGCAGTGGCGGCGACGAAAAACGGCTGCCGGCCCTGGGCTTCGGTCTCAGCCAGCCGCTGCGCCAGGACCTCGACATCCATGCGACCGCGACGATCCACCGGGACCCGGACCAGCTGTTGCAGACCAAGCCCGAGGATATTGGCCGCCCGATCCATTGAATAGTGGGCATCGGCGTTGACAAAGGCGACGAGCCGGCCTCTGCTGACCCCCTCCTCCTTTACCGCCGGATCGTGGAGGTTGCGGGCACACATCATCGCAATCATGTTGGCATTGCTCGAGCCGGTCGTCATCTGCCCCTGGCCGCCGGTGAAACCGACGATATCGAGCATGCGGTCGATCATATAGTTCTCGAACAGCGTCGAGACCGGGGCGCTCTCGTAAGTGCAGGCCGAGGTATTGGAGATGGCGGTGACGATCTCGCCGATGACGGTCGGCAGGCTCGCCCCGCTCCACATCCTGTTGACAAACGACGGGTGGTTGGTCTTCACCGCATAGCGCAGGTATTTCTTCACCCAGCCGAAGAGGTCCTCCCAGTTCTCACTGCCTTCGGGACCATCGAGCTGCAGCAGATTCGCGAGTTCTTCCGGATTATGGTAATCGAGAAAGGTCCCCGACTGCTGCTCTTTGTAATACTGTTCAATGATCGCAAAAAGATGCGAAAACACATCGTTCTCTTCCATACCCTCCTCACGCGATTGCGGTACAACCATCACCGGATGCAAAAACGGCAATACTACCAGCCTCCACCGCTCAATCCCAGCATTTTTCACCGAGCGCCGAGGCAAAGATAAAAATCCTGCTCAGCGCCGTCCCGGCAGAAGAAGGTTGTCGTTGCCGATGGGGACACCAGCTGTGAATTTTCCTTTTCTTTCCCGGCACTGTCCTTTAAACCTGAGCGAAAGATGGCGTGACGCATGAAGCTTCTTCACCCAAGAGCGGGAACAGGACATGTTGATCACTGGGAATGACAATACAATATTGAAGAAATTCCTTGGGCTGGCGCCTGAACCGGAAAATGCTCTGTCCTATGACCAGTTAACCGGATTTCTGTACGGCATCGCCATTACCCCGGACACCCTGCTGCCGAGCGAATGGATACCACTGATCTTCGCCGGCAAAACTCCGGAATTTGCCGCGCTGGATCAGGCCCGGGAGACCTGCGATGACCTGCTGCAGGTTCTGAATACCTTCACCGCCGCCTTCCATGACGGCAGCCTCGCCTTTCCATTCGATATTTTTTCTTCCAGGGCTGAAACGTTCGATGCAATTCTGGACTGGACTCTCGGCTTCGACCTGGCCTTATCCCTGCGCCCCGAGATCTGGGATCCGGACGAATCGTCGGCCCTGCCGCCGGGTATGGTCCACGATGTCCTGTCCAGCCTGATGGTGGTGGAGGGGTTGCTTGCGCCCGAGATCAGAAACGTTGTCTTCGACCGCCTGCCGCAGGAGATCATGAAGGAGGCCGTTACCGAGACCGATGCCGCTCTGGATGACACCCCGGACCGGCAGTTGGCCGTGCTCCTGTTTACCCTGCCGATGGCGATCGACCAGCTGCAGAAGTATGCCGGTTTCCTGGATGAGATGAAGACGCGGGGACTGGGAGAGAAGAGAGAGGCTGGAACATCCGAGGAGAAAGCAACGGCGCCGGCGGCAATGGGCAAGCTCATCCACGGCCGGTTCCCGCGATCGCGCAGGTAGGATGCGGAAAAATCACAGGGAAGAGCAGGTGCCGGTGGCGATTGCGACCAATGTGGCGAAGGAGGCCTGCAGCAGGATCAACGAACCGCTACGGCACAGTAGCGCTGATCCTGCCGGCATGCAGCCGCGACGATTTCAGGCTCAACGTCATTTTTCGGCTTCCAGGCTCCTGTGCTCCGTTTGGTTGAGCATGTATTGATGGAGGGCCTCCTGCAGGGTCTCGGCCGCCAGGGCCGCGCAGTGTTCCTCATCCTTGGGGAAGGTGCCGAGTTCTTTGAGCACATCCGCCCCGGTGATACGGCAGACCTCATCGGGATTTCGGCCCATGGCCAGTTCTGCCGCAAAAGATCCGCAGAGCGCGCTCGAGCCGCAACCGTCGGTGAAGTAGGTGGCTTTCTGCACCACACCGTCCCTGAACTTCAAGTAGATCTCCATCGTATCGCCGCACGCCCCGCGAATACGGGCAAAACTGTCGGCATCATGCATCCGCCCGTGGTACCGGGTCTTGCGCCAGCGCTCGAAGCCGACATCACCGAAAGCGCGACGGACGTCGCTGAAGACCTCCTGCTGAATCTTTGCTACTGCCGCCTCGAACGCATCATCATCGATTGCCATTTTCACTCACCACTCCTGCCCTGCCCGGCCCGGCCCCAAAGCACCGAGCCAGGACGGCAGGATCAAAGATTACCAATGCCCTTCGGCGTTGGCCGTTTCCGTGTAATTAATCTTTCCTGCGAGAAAGGCGACAACGGTATCCGCCACCGTTCCGCTTATGTCACTGCCGACCTTGATACCGGCCGCCTCCAGTGTCCGGAAGGCATTCGGTCCGCAATATCCGGTTAACAACACCTCCGCCCCCTCTTCCGCAATCATCGTCGCCGCCTGGATGCCCGCCCCCTTGAAGGCACTGACATTGACCGTATTGTCAATGACCTTGAAATCCTTCGTGTCGGTGTCGACAATCAGGATATAGGCAGCGCGACCAAAGCGGGGATCAACCGCCGAGGTGAGATCCCGGCCCATCGATGTCACCGCGATTTTCATGTCTTTCTCCTTATGCCCGGTCCGCTCAACGATTGCCGCCGCCACAGACCTGGTTATCCTCGATCACCATGAGCTTGCCGGCGATCAGATCCTCGACGACCGGCCTGATCGCCGCCCGCTGGTCCTCATGGAAGACCGTGATCCCGACCTGCCGGAAACCCATCAGCGGCCGCATGCCGATGCCGCCGACCACCAGGGCGTTGACCTTGTGCTGGGCCAGCAGGCTGACCGGAACCATGCAGCCGCCCTGGGTATGATCAACGTTGGGGATGGTCGACACCTCCTTGATGACCCCGTCTTCGAGATCGACGAAGGTGAAGACATCGCAATGTCCGAAATGTCCCGACCGCATGCCGTCGAGGCCACCCTCGCCTTCAGAAGGAATTGCTATACGTACCCGTGCCATGTTGTTGTTTCTCCTTGTTGTTGTGTTGATGTGATTACATTATCCGTATGCCAGGATTGTTCATCGCCGGCGAAGCGACGATATTGTGCCATATTTCCCGCACTGCCACGGCAATCCGGGAATCGTGCTGATATTCAATGACGGTCCGGGCCGCGATCATCGCTTCGGTGAACAGCGGATCGAAGGGGACGCGGCCGACGATCAGCATCTTCCGCTCCCTGGCCTCATCTTCCAATTTTTGGGTCATCTCCAGGTTGAGGTCGAACTTGTTGATACAGAGGAGACAGGGAACCCTGAAATGCCGGGCAAGATCAACCAGCCGGGACATGTCGTGCAATCCGGAAACCGTCGGCTCGACGACCAGTACCAGGGCGGTTGCGCCGCCGATGGCGGCAATGACCGGACAACCGATGCCGGGGGGGCCATCGGTGATGATGATCTCCAGTTCCTGTTCCTCCGCCAGACGCCGGGCTTCGCGGCGGATACAGCTGACCAGCTTGCCGGAATTCTCTTCGGCGATCCCGAGCCGGGCATGGACCATCGGTCCCATGCGGGTATCCGAGACAAACCACTCGCCGCATTTCTGGATCGGAAAATCGATGGCTCCTGCCGGGCAGAGATCAACGCAGACACCACAGCCTTCGCAGGCGATCGGGTCGACGGTGAATTCCCCGTCTATGGCCGCAAACCGGCAGAGATCGCGACATTGGCCGCAACCGTTGCAACGTTCGGGGGCAATGACCGCCTTGCCGCCGCCCATGAAGTCGTGCCGTTGTACGACCTCGGGCGCCAGCAGCAGATGCAGGTCGGCCGCATCGACATCGGCGTCGCAGAGAATATGGCGTCCGGCCAGGCAGGAAAAAGCAGCAGTCAGGCTGGTCTTGCCCGTGCCGCCCTTACCGCTGACGATTACCAGCTCTTTCATTGCGCTGTCCTCCCCCGTGGTGTCGCCTTGACCCTTCCCTCGATCTGCCGGAACAAACTCTTGAATTTCTCTTTCCACTCAGGCATTTCCTCGACAATCATGCTGCCCCGGGAATAGATCTCGGCGATGCGGCGATCAAATGGAATTTCCAGCAGGATCGGCAGATCCTCCCGGCGGGCGTACTGCCGAACCCGGTCATCCCCCATGTCGGCCCGGTTGATGACCAGGCCGCAGGGGATATCCAGCAGTCGCACCGCACCGACCGCGAGCTCGAGATCATGGAGCCCGAACGGTGTCGGTTCGGTCACCAGCAGGACAAAGTCGACTCCGCGCATCGCCGCAATGACCGGGCAGGAGGTCCCCGGGGGGGCGTCAATGATAACGGTCCCATGGCTGTCTGCCGCGGCACGAACTTTTCGGATCAGAGGAGGCGTCATCGCCTCGCCGACCCTGATCCGCCCCTGGATTACCGGCACCCCGGCGCCGGTCCCCCATTCGACGACACCCAGTTCCCGGCTGCCTTCAGCTATCGCCTGGTCCGGGCAGATCACCTGACAGCCGCCGCAACTGTGACACAGCTCCGGGAAAACAAGGACTTTCTTCCCTACGACCGCAATGGCACGGAAGCGACAGATGTCGGCGCACTTGCGGCACCAGGTACACAAGCTTTCATCCACCTCCGGGATGAACGTCGTCACCGTTTCACTGCGCTCGATGACCGGATGGAGAAAGAGATGGACATTGGGCTCTTCGACATCACAGTCGAGGAGCGTACACTCGCCTTCCATGCTGATTGCCATATTGGTGGCAACCGTCGTCTTGCCGGTGCCGCCCTTGCCGCTTGCCACACTGATGATCATGTCTGCGCCCCCTGTACGGTATCCAGGTCGAGCAGGGCATTGAGCATCTCCACCTTCGCCATCAAGGCGGCGGCATCGGCGCCGGAAGGATTGGGCGGAAGCTGCATCAACACTCCAAGCCCCTCCGTCGCCTCATGAAAGTCATCCGCCGCCAAGGCGCTGATCATCGCACAATTGATCATCGGATTGAGGCGAACGAGCCTGTTGACACAATCGAGGGGATCCGTATCCGCAAGTGCTTCTCCCACCACCACCAGATGCACCGGTTTTCTTTGCACGGCATCAAGGGCGGCGGCAGCGGTATCGACCCCGATGATCTCCACATCCCCGGTCTGCGCCAGACCCGCCACAAATCCCGCCAACCCACGATGGTCGCTGCCGGCCAGCACAATGGACCGCATCGAATTCACCCTTATCCTTCTTTTTTCCGGTTTTTATCTTCCAGTTGTCGAACTGCGGCCATGATTGCCTCAAGTGCCCGTCGACTCGCCTCACCCTGCCGTGACGACTCCCCATCCCCAACTGCATCTCCTTCTGGAGTAAAGTCTGCGGCGCCAGGTGCAGTCCCGCCAGTCATGCCAGCGCTTCCGAGCCCCCGACCACCACCCTGGCCCCGGCAGATTCCCGGCCCCCGGCCTCCGCTCTGGTTCATTCCTCGCTTCTGCGCTGCAGCATCACCGGTTCTCCGACAGATCCCGCGCCTTCCGCCGGTCATCGGTCGTGTCCCCTCTCGCTCCTCGAAAGTGGTTCCCGGCACGTTCCACCCCCCTTTCCGATTCATTCCCGGCATGTTCCAACCTCCTCTGGGTTTATGATCCATTCATCACCGAGAACGATTTCCCGATGTTTTCAGCGCGCTCCACTCATTGCGTCTTCTGCAGCCTCCTGCACACCGACACCCCGGCATGGCAAAGGCCGATATCGATTGCCCCCGGGCGAAGGTCTCAAGGATCGTCTCCGCATCACCGGCAAGAAAAGGTATCAACTCGACGTCACAGGTTTCGATGATATTGGCGAGCTCCTGCGAAACCGCCCCGCAGATCAGCACCTGGACCCCGTGTTTCCTGATAATACGGATCATCCCGGGAAGGTATCCTGCCTCGACGAACTCCACCGCTCTGTCAACGACCTTGCTTCCCGCCATCTCAACGACGAGCAGGGTCCGCGCACAATCCAATACCGGCGAAACCCGGTCTCCCCAGACTGTCATGGCAACACGCATGGCCGATCCCCTTCGCTAGATTATTAGCATATACACAGCAAGAGGCGTGCCAGAACCGTGAATCCACCTGGATTTCCGATTATTCTATTTAAAAATGGCGAGTTGGAGATGGAGCAGGAGAGTGTTTACAGGAAAACACCGGGGTGGAAAAATAGCAGGAATGCAATCCTTATAGTTGCATATAGTTGCACATAAATGCAGATCTGCAACTATATGTCGAGATGCTTGCGGACCGATCGGCCATCGCGGTCAGGGAGATTGATGCCCAGAATCCGGAGACGGCGATAGAGGGTGGTCTTGTGCATCCCCAATTCCTCCGCCGTCGCCCGGCGGTTATAGTCGTTGCGCTTCAGGGCTTCGAGGATGATTCCGGCCTCGGTCGAGCGAATCGCCTTCTCCAGGCTCGGGACCTCCCCGGTGACCGCCGGCCGTTCACCTCGCCGGGTGTTCGCCACCGTGACGATCCCGGCGGGGAGGTGACGGACGCCGATCGTCCCGTCGCCGCAGAGAACGAAGGCATGTTCGATGATATTTTCCAGCTCCCGGATATTACCGGGATAATCATGCGACATCAGCAGCGCCAGGGCCTCGTTGTCGATGCCGCTGACCGCCTTGCCCTTGAGGCGGTTCATCCGCGGGATGACGCGTTCGATCAACAGCGGGATGTCCTCGCGCCTCTCCCGCAGCGGCGGCAGGTGCAGGTGAATGATATTGATACGATAGAACAGGTCGCGCCGGAACATGCCGTCCCCCACCATCTGTGACAGATCGCGGTTGGTGGCGGCGATGACCCGGACATCGGTCCGCACGCTGGCAATCCCGCCGAGGGGTTGGAACTCCCGCTCTTCGAGAACGCGCAGGAGCTTGACCTGGAAGGCCGGACTGGTATCGCCCATCTCGTCGAGCAGGATCGTTCCCCCCTCCGCCGCGACAAACAACCCCGGCTTGTCCCGGTCGGCCCCGGTGAAGGCCCCGGCCCTGTAGCCGAACAGTTCCGACTCGAGCAGGGTATCGGGCAGGGCGCCACAGTTGATGGCGACGAAAGATCCGGCGCTGCGCGCCGAGAGGTTGTGGATGGCCCGGGCCAGCAGTTCCTTGCCGGTGCCGGTCTCCCCTTCGATCAGCACCGTGCTGTCACTGCGGGCGACCTGTTGCAGGATCGAGAAGATATTCTTCATCGTCCGGTTGCGGCTGACCATGTCCCCGAGTTGGACGCAACCGCTCAGTTCCCGCCGCAGTTCCTCGACCACACTGAGATCGCGGAAGGTCTCGACCCCGCCGAGCACTTTGCCGTCGGTGCCCTTGAGCAGCGACGTCGATACCGAAATCGGAATTCGCCGCTTGTCGCTGTTGACGATATAGGTTGACGAGTTGACGAAGGATTTCCCCTCCTTCATCGTCCGTTTCAGGGCACAGTCGCCTTCGCACATATTCGAGCGGAAGACCTCCCAGCAGTAGCGGCCGACGGCCTCGTCGCGCGCAACGCCGGTGATCGCCTCGGCCGCCCGGTTGAACGAGGTGATCCGCCACTGATGATCGACGGTGAAGACCCCGTCCGATATGCTCTCGAGGATAACCTCGTTGGCGATGCTGGTGATACTGTCCTGGGTTGTCGATGTGCTCATGACCGCGGGATCTTTACCTGGTTGCGTTGCTGCCGGCAACGGCGATCGCCTCCCTGACGAAGGGGAGGATATTGTCGGCGATGATCCGGTACCCGGCCGGGTTGGGGTGGATACCGTCGTCGAGGTTGAGGGCGGGATCAGTGGCCACCCCTTGCAGGAAAAACGGCATGAAGATCAGCTCCTTTTCCGCCGCCAGGTCGGGATAGATGCGGTTGAACTCGCCGGTGTAGGCCGGACCGAGATTCCACACCATCTTCATGCCGGCGAGGACAACGACGATATCCTTGCCTTGCAGGATGTCGACGATCTGCCGCAGGTTGTCACGCACCATGGCGGGGTCGAGGCCGCGCAGACCGTCATTGGCGCCGGTTTCGAGGATGACGATGTCGGGGTCGAGGGTCAGCACCCAGTCGAGCCGGGCCAGGGTGCCGCTCGTCGTCTCGCCGCTCACCCCGGCGTTGACCACCCGCACATCCAGTCCGGCCGACTGCAGCTTTGTTTCGAGCAGGGCCGGATAGGCCTCGCTTTCGGCAACGCCGTAGCCGGCAGTCAGGCTGTCGCCGACAGCGGCGATGGTCAGGGAGGACGTCCCCTGCTCCGCCTCAACCGTCTGTGGCTCAGAGGCATCGCGGCACGAGGCGACAAGGACTCCCAGAACCACGACCAGCACCAGAAAAAACTCCATCTTCATACGCATTGTCCTCCCTTGCCGGTGCCGGCGTCAGGGTTGCGGGGCCAAACTTCCCCCCACTTCCCCTGCCTCCCGGGACGAAACCATCCAAGCAGCAGCAGGGCGGCGATGATCGAGCAGCCGCCGGAGAAAGTGAAGGCCGACAGCGACGAGAACCGCTCGTACAGCCAGCCGAACAGAATCGAGGCCGGCAGCAGCATGAGGCCGGCGGTCAGGTTGAACCAGCCGAAGGCCGTGCCCCTCCGGCCCTCGGGGGCGAGATCGGCCACCATCGCCTTCTCCACCCCTTCGGTGGCGGCCATGAACAGTCCGTAAAAGCCGAACAGGGCGTACAGGCCGAGGCCATTGCCGCGCATCAGCCCCATCGCCAGATAAAATACCCCATAGGCCAGGTAGCCGGCAAGCAGCAGGCGGACCCGTCCCCAGCGATCCGACAGCGCCGACAGCGGCGTCGAAAACAGCATCGCCACGGCGGAGACGGCGGCCCACAGCAGCGGTACCTGGGCCGGCGGCACCCCGAGTTCCCGGGCCCGCAGCAGGAGAAACATGTTCGACGAATTGCCCAGGGCAAAAATGCCGACAATCACCAGGTACCGCCGGAAGGCCGGCGGCATGTCATTCAGCCGCCAGGAAATTTTCACGGCCGGGCCGCGGGTGACCCGCTCGGGTTCACGAATTTTCAGGGCCAGCACCAGACAGAGGACTGCGGGGACAATCGACCACTGAAAGATGTCCTTCAGCGACATCCCGAGCCCCAGCAGCAAGGCGGCAACCACAGGACCGAGGACCGCCCCGGCGTTGTCCATCGCCCGGTGCAGGCCGAATGCCAGGCCGCGCATGTCCGGTCCGGCGCTGGCCGCCAGCAGGGCATCCCGCGGCGAGGTCCGCACCCCCTTGCCGACCCGGTCGGCGAAACGGATGGCGAGCAGCAACGGCCAACTCGAGATGAAGGCGATCAACGGCCGGCTGAACCCGGCCAGGGAATAGCCGAACACGATCCAGGGCTTGGTGCGGCGGGTATAATCGACGATAATGCCCGAAAACAGCTTCAGGATGCTGGCCGTCGCCTCGGCGATGCCCTCGATGATCCCCAGCGCCCGCGGCCCGGCCATCAGTACCGAGGCGAGATACAGGGGGATCAGCGGATAAAGCATCTCCGACGCCGTATCGTTGACCAGGCTGATCAGGCCGACAAGCCATACCGCCTGGGGCAAGCGGCGCAGCATGGCGAACATCAGCGCTCTCCGGTCATGCCGAATTCGATCGGGGTCTTGATATAGAAGATATTGATCTCCTCGTCCTGCAAGCGGGCGAACAGGCGATCCGCCTCCCCCCCGCTGACCGCCATCGTCACCTCGATCGGCTGATCGGCCAGTTCGAAGAAATGCGCGGAGCGGATCTTGCGGTCATGGCCGAAACCTTCGGCCGCCGGTATCAGCGTCGCCCCGTTGATGCCAAGATCCTGCGCCGCTGCGAGCAGCCACTGGCCGAGCGGGACGCCATGGTGCTTGCGGTCCTGCTGGGTAAAGAAGGTAAGCTGGAATCCAAGCATACGCACTCCTGATCAGATACGTTGGACGAGCACGACGGTGGCAAGGCCGAGCAGCGTCATCAGCAGCGAGCCGGCGACATGGACGGAGATCGCCGCCCCGGCCCAGAGATAACGTCCCTGCTGGAGCAGGACGGTGACCTCGGCGGAAAAAGTGGAAAAGGTCGTCAGTCCGCCGAGAAAGCCGGTGATGATCAAAAGCCGCCATTCCGGCGCCAGACCGGGCAGACTGGCGAACACGGCCATCGCCAGGCCGATCAGATACCCGCCGATCAGGTTGGCGGCCAGCGTCCCCAGCGGAATGGTCGGGAACACGGCATTGAGGGCCAGGCCGAGCAGCCAGCGCAGCACCGCTCCGGCGGAGGCCCCGACGCTGATGGCGATGATGGGATGGAGCATGGCTGTCCTCGGGATTCTTTGCGGTCGGCCGATGAAGACCGAGCCGGGAAAGGGACCGGACCCGGTCCGACCCCCCTTCGACTGTAGCAGCAGCACGGCCTGAAATCAAGGGCGGCCTCCCCGGCAGGCCGCGGTCGCCGCCGGGACGCCGCGGCCGCTATTCTCCTCCCTGTTGCCGCAGGAAATCGGCCGGTTTCTGGCGCAGGATGAAGACCGAGCTGAGCACACCGAGCAGGATCACCAGCACGACCGTCCCGGTCATCACCGCCAGCGTCGCGCTCCAGTCGACCCTGACCGCGATCTCGAGGACAAAGCGGCAGACGGCCCAGTTGATCGCCTGGGCCAGGACGACGGCAAAAACGGCGCTGGTCAACCCAAGCAGCAGGTTCTCATGAAAAAATACCGCGAGGACGAAGGAGGAGCGGCCGCCGAGGATCTTGTAGTACACCGCCTCCCGGACCCGGGCCATCCGCGTCGCCAGGATCGAGCTGACCAGGATCAGGGCCCCGGCCAGCAGCGAAAAGGCGGCGAAAAAGGTGATGATGGCGGCCAGCCGGTGCATCAGGCCGCCGAGTTCAGCGGCACTGGCGGCCATGTTGATGACGCTGACATTGGGGAAGGCGGTGACGATGCGACTCTCCAGCCCGGGGATCTCCGCCCTGTCACGGTGGAGGGCGGCGAAATAGGTCTGCGGCGCCTGCTGAAGGTACTGCGGCGGGAAGACAAAGTAAAAGAAGGGATAGAGCTTGGACCTGGTCCTGGTCCTGATGCTCGTCACCTCGGCCTCCAGCGGCACCCCCTGGATGCTGAAGCGCAGGACGTCACCGAGTTGCATGTCGCCCATCTCGGCGACGGTGTCGAGGATCGACACCTGCAGGCCGACACGTCCGTCCCGATCGGCGCGGAACAGGCTGCGCCCGCGCACCAGTTCCTCGTCGGCCAGGAGATCATCGCGATAGGTCAGGTTGAACTCCCGGGTCAGGCTGTCGCCGCGGGGGGCCTCGCCCTGCTCCCGGACCACCGCCTGGCCGTTGATCGTAGTCAGGCGGGCGCGCACCACCGGAAAGAGCTCGACATCGGTGCCGACCAGGGCGCGGAAGCCGTCACGCTGATCTTTCTGGATGTCGAGACAGAAGAGGTTGGGGGCCGCGGTCGGATAGGAGTCGATAAAGGTCTGGCGCAGGTTGCGCTCCAGCAGGAAAATGGCGAGCAGGATCGCCAGCGACGAGGACAGGGTGACGACGATGGCGCGGGTGGCGTTGCCCGGCCGGACCAGGCTGCGGATCGCCAGCCGCAGGGCGAGCGGCCGGGGCGACAGCTTCCGGCTCAGCCGGAGGACGAGCCGGGTCAGCACTGACACCACCAGGATCAGCGCCAGACTGCCGCCGACGAACCACAGACCGACCTCGAGGTCGCGGAGCTGGAGGACGACCAGGGTCGTAAGCAGGACCAGACCGACAAGCCGGGTGAGGTAATAGACGACCCGCCGATTGTCGTCGCTCTCCTCCCGCCGGAAAATCGCGGTCGGTTTGACCCGGTTCAAGCGCGACAGCGGCAGGAAGGTGAAAAAAACCACGACCACAAGCCCGAGCCCCATACCCTGCAGCAGGTCGAGCATGGAGATCTCGACCTGACTGCCGGGGGGCAGCAGGCCGGTGAAGAGCCGGGGCAGAAAGCCCTCGAGCACCATCCCGGCAACGCTGCCGGCCAGACTGCCGACCAGCCCGAGGACCAGGGCCAGGAGGAGGTAATGGCGGTAGAGAAACCCCCTCGTCGCCCCCAGCGCCTTGACGATAGCCAGGGTCGTCTCCTTTTCCCGCAGCAGGGCGGTGAGTGAACTCTGCATCCCGATCCCGGCGAGGAGCAGGGTGAAGAGCGAGATCAGCGAGAGAAAGAACAGGAGGTTGTCGAAGAAGCGCTTGATCCGCGACCCGGCGGTGCGGAAGGTCTCGACCCGTTCCTGGCCGGCGATCGCGGCGGCCCGCAGCTCCGTCGCCAACGGCTCGACCGCGCTGTCCCGGCTCGCCTTGATCAGGGTTTCGTAGTTGACCCGGCTGCCCTTTTTGATCAGATCGAGGGCCTCCAGGTCGGCCCCGGCCACAAAGACCCGCGGCCCGAAACTGAACAGGTCGACCGGCCGCGCCGACTCATAGGTCACGACATCGCCGACCCGCAGCCGGGCCGCGCCGATGTCGATCTCGTCGCCGATCTGCAGCTGCAACCGCTGCAGGACCTCGGGGGCGACAACGACCTCTCCCGCCCGCAGCGCCTGGTCCAGTCGCCGCCCCGACTGGAGCTCGACCCGGCCGTAGAACGGGTAGCCGCTCTCCACGACCTTGAGATTGGCGAACAGGGTCTGCCCTCCCCGGGAACTGCGGAGCAGCGAGTAAAAGCCATAGGTATCGACAACGGCCGCGATCGTTCCCTGCCGCTGCAGGCGGTCGATACCCTGGCGCAGGCCCGGCGACAGCTCGTAGTGGGAATGGAGGATGACGTCGCCGCCATGGAGGGCGCGGGCGTCACCGGTGATGCTGCGATCGATGTCGCGGCGAAAGCCGTTCAGGGCGACGGTCGTCGCCAGTGACAGGGCGACGCAAAAGATAAAGATCAGGGCCTGTTTCCGGCCCTGCCAGAGCTCGCGGAGGAGAAAGCGACGATGCAGCATCAGCTTCCCTCCCGGCCCTCGACGATCCGGCCGTCGCGCAGGACGATGACCCGGTCGGCGCGGGCGGCGATCTCCGGGCTGTGGGTGGCGAGGATCAGGGTCGTTTTTTCCTCCCGATGCAGACCGGCCAGCAGATCGACGATGCCGCGGCTGTTCTCGGAATCGAGATTGCCGGTGGGCTCGTCGGCAAAGACGATCTTCGGCCGGTTGATCAGGGCCCGGCAGATCGCCACCCGCTGTTTCTCGCCTCCCGACAGCTGCTGCGGATAATTGTCCCGCCGCTCCCACAAGCCGACCCGCCGCAGCAGGGCCTCGGCCTTGGCTCCGGCCTGGCGGTCACCGCGCAACTCGGCCGGGAACATGACGTTTTCGACGGCGGTCAGCGACGGCACCAGGTGGAAGGCCTGGAACACGAAACCGGTCTCGACGTTGCGTATCGGTGCCAGTTCGTCCTCGCTCAGTCCGGTGATATCCCGGCCGGACAGCATGATCGTCCCCGCTGTCGGCCGATCCAGGCCGGAGAGGAGGCTGAGCAGGGTCGTCTTGCCGCTGCCGGACGAACCGGCGACGACGATGAAGGCCCCGGCCTCGATCCGCAGGCTGACCCCTTTCAGGATATGTTCCCGCCGCTCGCCGATGGTGTATACTTTCTCCAGGTCTCTGGTCTCGATGATGATTTCCGCCATTTCCGCTCCTGCCTCTCCGGGATGGTTGACAGCGCCTGTCGCCGCGTGCTGAACAGCATAATCATCCTGATCGAAAAAAACGACCCCTGCACCGTTGCGATGGACCATTTGCCGTCCGGCCCCACCCGCTACCGCGCTTTCCCCTTGGGTTTCAGACCATTGTCTGTTATAGCTGTGGCAATGGCCCGCTGAATCATCGAGACGGTCTCCTTCGATTCTTTCCGCCTCTCCCGCTACATGGTGCCCGGATTTCTCCGTGGAAACGATTTCTCCAGACAGGCCCGGGCCGGCTCGCCCGAACCGGGCCGGCCTCGCCCAGCTTCTGAACCTGCTCCGGCCCTCCTTCACCCGGCACAGGCTGCGCCTCGCGGGTGGCCTCACCGCCCTGTTGGTCGTCGATTTTCTCCAGCTCGTCATCCCGCGGATCATCAAGCACGGGGTCGACGGCCTCGCCGCCCTCACCATCAGCCGCGACGACCTGCTGCGGCTGGCCATGCTGGTCATCGTCATCGCCATCGCCGTCGCCACTCTCCGCTTTGTCTGGCGCTACCTGATCTTCGGCTTTTCCCGCCTGCTCGAGGAATCGCTGCGCAACCGGATCTTCTCGCATCTGCTCAAGATGGACGCCCCGTTTTTCGAGCGCCACACCCCGGGCGATCTGATGGCCCACTCGAGCAACGACCTCGCCGCCGTCCAGATGGCCTGCGGCATGGGTCTGGTGGCGGCAGCCGACGCCCTGGTGATGTCGGTGGCGACGATCATCTTCATGCTCCATATCCACGTCCAGCTCACCCTCCTGGCCCTGCTGCCGATGCCCTTTCTCGCCTGGTTCACCCGCAGTCTGGCCGGGCGGCTGCACCACCGCTTCACCACGGTGCAGGAACAGTTTTCCCTGCTGACCGAATTCTCCCGCTCCGCCGTGATCTCGATCCGCCTGATCAAGGCCTATACGATGGAGAGGTTCCAGGCCGCAGCGATGGCCAGTCTCGGTCGTCAGTACGTCAAGAGCAATATCGCCGTCGCCTTCATCCAGGGCCTGATCAGCCCGATCGCCACGCTGGCCGGCAACCTCGGGATGCTGATCATCCTCTTCGTCGGCGGCCGGCTGGTCATCACCGGAATCCTGACGATGGGCGACTTCGTCGCCTTCATCTCCTACCTGGCGATGCTGGTCTGGCCGATGATGGCCATCGGCTGGGTGGCCAATATCGTCCAGCGCGGCCTGACCTCGCTCAATCGCATCCACCACCTGCTGATCAGTCAGTCGGCCCTGCCCGATATCGCCGACCGCGGCGAACCGCCGCTGCTCCGGCCGTCCTTCAGTCTGCGGGGCCTGACTTTCAGGTACGCCCCGGAACTGCCGCCGGCCCTCGGCGACGTCGATCTCGAGATCGGACCCGGCATCCATGGCATCACCGGCCGCACCGGCAGCGGCAAATCGACCCTGTGCCGGCTCCTCGCCCGCCTCTATCCCGTGCCGGACGGCCTGATCTATTTCGGCGACCGCGACGTCAACACCCTGCCGCCGGCCTTTGTCCGGCGCCATATCGCCTATGTCGGCCAGGAACCGATCCTGTTCTCCGATACCGTCGCCGCCAACATCGCCCTCGGCCGACCGGAGGCGACGGAGGAGGAGATCATCGAAGCGGCCCGCAGTGCCGCAATCGACGACGAGATCCGCGATCTGCCCGAAGGCTACGCCACTCTCATCGGCGAGCGCGGCGTCAAGCTCTCCGGCGGCCAGCGCCAACGATTGGCCCTGGCCCGCGCCCTGCTCTGCAACCGGCCGGTGCTGGTGATCGACGACGGCCTGTCGGCGGTCGACGTCGCCACCGAGCATGAGGTCTTCGCCGGCCTGCGCCAGCGCTTCGCCGACAGGACCGTGCTGATCGTCTCCAACCGGATCAAGATGCTGTCCCTCACCGACCGGATCGTTGTCCTCGACGAGGGCCGAATCGTCTGCGCCGGCGGCCACGACGAACTCCTCGCCGCCAGCACCCTCTACCGCTCGATGTACGACAAGCAGATGCGGCCGCAGGCCGGCGAGGAGGCGGGAGGATGAAGGCTTTCGGCGACGAGGAGGACGGCAGGGCCGGCTCGCTCAGCGATATCAACATCTGGGGCCGCATTCTCAGGTACAGCACCCGCCACTGGCCGGCCCTCACCTCCGCGGTGCTGCTGTCCTTCTTCGTCACCGGCGGCACCCTGGCCCTCCCCGCCCTGCTCCAGCACGGCATCGACGGTTTCATCACGGCGACGGAGCTCGATACGGCGCCGCCCGGCTCGCCGGCCTGGCCTCGACCTCGCTGTGGTATGGACTGCTGGTGCTCCTCGTCTTCGGTACGACCTTTGTCCAGACCATCGTCCTGGAATGGATCGGCCAGACGATCATGCACCGCATCCGCCAGGACCTCTTTGCCCATATCCTCCGTCTCGACCTGCAGTTCTTCAACGACCACCCCACCGGCCGTCTGGTCACCCGCCTGACCAACGACATCCAGAACATGTACGAGATGTTCACCTCGGTGATGGTCACCCTGTTCAACGAAATGGTCCGGCTGCTCGCCATCATTGTCCTGCTGTTTCTGATGAATGTCGAACTGGCCCTGCTGATGACCATTTTCGTCCCGGTCTCGGCCCTCGTCACAATCCTCTTCGCCCGCCTGGCCCGCGCTGGATTCAGAGCGATCCGCCGCCAGCTCGTCCGTCTCAACAGCTTTCTCCAGGAGGCGATCAGCGGCATGACCATCCTCCAGCTGTTCGGCCGGGAAGGCAAGAGTCTCCGGGAATTCGAAGACCTGAGCCACGGCTATCTCGAGCGGACGCTGAGCCAGATCCGCCTGTTCGGCACCTTCATGCCTATCACCGAGTTCATGAGCAGCCTCGCCACCGCCCTGATCCTGTGGTACGGCGGCGGCGAGATCCTCCGCTCCCGCCTCACCCTCGGCGAACTGGTGGCCTTCATCTCCTATATGCGCCTGTTTTTCCAGCCGCTGCGGGAGCTGTCGCAGAAATACTCCATCGTCCAGTCGGCGATGGCCTCGGCCGAACGGATATTCCAGCTGCTCGACACCGCCAGCCGGATTGCCGAGCCTGACCACCCGATCGCCAGACCGGCGGTCATCCGCGGCGAGCTGCGGTTCGACAAGGTCCGCTTCAGCTACGACCAGCACCAGCCCGTCCTTCACGACCTGTCACTGACCCTGCGGCCCGGTCAGGCCGTCGCCCTGGTCGGCACCACCGGCTCCGGCAAGACGACACTGGTCAACCTGCTGCTGCGCTTCTATGAACCGCAGGCCGGGTCGATCACGATCGACGGCATCGCCATCGCCCGCTTCGCCCTGGCCGACCTGCGCACGATCGTCGGCGTCGTCCTCCAGGACGTGTTGATCCTGCAGGACAGCCTGCTCGCCAACATCGTCATGAACAGCGGCCGCAGCCGCCAGGAAGTCGAGGCGATCCTCGCCCGGACCGGGATGGCGCGCTTTGTCGGCCGCCTGCCGCTCGGCCTCGACACCCTGATCGGCGAGGGGGGCCACGAACTGTCCTCCGGCGAGAAACAGCTGCTGGCCTTCGCCCGTGTCCTCTGTCGCGCCCCCGCGATCCTCGTCCTCGACGAGGCCACCGCCGCCATCGACACCGAATCGGAGAACATCCTCGAGGAAGCGATCGCCGACAGTTTCCGGGGACGGACCTCGCTGGTCATCGCCCACCGCCTCTCCACCATCCGCCGGGCCGATCACATCATCGCCATGCGGCATGGCCGCATCGTCGAGCAGGGCAGCCACGACGAACTGATGGCCGCCGGCGGCTACTATGCCGAGCTGGTGGCCATGGACCGTCATAACGGCAACGGGGAATAGGCCGGTCCCGGAACCCCGAGCAATGGCCCCCTTCCGTTTGCGGACGGCAGAATTCCCTTGCCTTTGCCGATTTTTCCCAGCACAGTCAGAAGATAGAAGGAAAACTTTGAGAAGTGGAACAGAGGCGCGCAGGAGCAGCATGGACCAGGTCAGCGATGATGAACTGAAGCGGGTGATCGCCGATTTCCTCGATATGGGCCATGTCGACAATATCGTCGCCATGTTCCGCCGGGAACCCCGCTACTACGACTGGACCGGCGAGATCCTCGCCGACCGGCGCTTTGCCGTCCGGCTCGGGATCTCGATCCTGTTCGAAGAACTGAAGTCCCTGCAGCCGGAGGAGCTGGCACTGGCGATCCCTTCCCTCCGCCGGGTGCTTCACAGCGAAGAGCCGCTGCTGCGCGGCGAAGCGGTCAGCATCCTCGGCATCATCGGCACCGCGGAGGCGGTCGAGCTGGTGCGGGCCGGGCTTGCCGATCCCAACCCGCAGGTCCGGGAGATGGCCGCACTCGTGCTGGATGAACTATGAGCGGGCGATCACGGGGTCAGGCGTCGCTCTGCTCCCGGATTTCCTGGTGGGGCTACGTGCTGATGGCGATCGCCGGCTACGTCCTGGTGAAGCACGTCGCCCCCGCTATGGCCGTTGCCGCCGGTTATGCGGCGATGAGCGGATTCCTCGCCCTCCTCGCCCCGATCATCACCATCGGCTTCCTGCTCCTCGCCGCCGCCCGCCTGTACGACGACGGTCAGGACCAGGTTCCGCCGGCAGGGCCGGGACAGGCGATACAGGGGGAGAGGAACGAAGACGATACCGGCCCGGATCTCCCCGACAAACAATGAGCCGATGCCGCCGGAGGAGCGCCGTGTCTGCCGACAACCGATTGACTGCGGCCCATTTTCTTCGCTACAATAGAGTTCTTTACAAATATACCACCCCGGGAGGTATACGATGATTGACGACATTGCCCGCCTGGATCAGGAAATCGGCATCCCTGAGACCTGTTATTTCTCCTGCCCGGTCTGCGACAAACCGTACCGCATCCGCTACGATGCCTCCGGCAGAAAAATCTATGACGGCAAGTACGACGAGTACACCTGTTTCATCAAGGAGGGCCGCTGCCGGTACTGCGAAACAGCACTCTACCTCGCCTATGATGCCGATCACCTCTGTATCCTCGCCTATGATGCGGCGGCCGAGGAACGCCGCCGCCGCTACGCGGCCAGACATGACAAACGGCAGCGGCAGATGAAAAAGATCAAGCAGCTGCTCAAGGAAAGTCCGACCGCCGAACTGAGGGCGAAGAAATCCAAAATGAAGCAGAAGCTGGAACGGCTGGAGATGAAGATGATCACCAGAAACGAGGCATACCTGCAACAATGCCACCAGCTGATGACTGCCCGCCGCCTGGAGGACAGCGTTCCTTTCTGAGTCCGGAAGCGGCGATCCCGCCCAATACTCCGCCCGGGTCTGTCCCGGAGGTACAGCATGGCCAAAAAAAACACAGGCAAGAACACGATCGCACAGCGCGAAGGCGAGATCTGGGGAATGGCGACGTATTATTTTTTCTGCCCCGTCTGCGACAAATCCTACAGCCTTCAATACGACGCTTCCGCGAGAAAGCGTTTCGACGGCAGATATGAGCCCCATACCTGTTTCATCCAGGAGGGCCAATGCCGGTTCTGCGAGACCACCCTCTCCGTCGCCTACAGTGCCGACCAGCTTGGCATCGTTGCCTACGATGATGACGAGGAGAAGCGCTGGGCAGCCCTGTTCGACAACTACCGCAGCCAGTGGAAGAAACTGAAGAAAATCAAACGGGAGTTGGAAAAAAATCCCGACAGGGGCCTGCAGCGGAAGAAAGATGCCCAGAAAAAGAGGTGCCGGCAACTCGAACAGGAGATACTGGCCGGCGAAGAGCGGTATGCCCAACGCTGCGAACAGCTGCTGCTCGCCCGGGAGCGGCAGGAGAGCATCGACTTCTGAACCCCGGACCATCTCCAGGCGACGGCGGCCAAACCCGGGTTACAGCCTGTCGGCCAGTTCCATCCCCTGCAGGATCGCCCGTTCGGCGTCGAGTTCTCCAGCCTCCAGCGCCCCGCCGATGATATGGCACTCGCGGCCGACGGTCGCGATTTCCTCCGCCAGTCCCCGGTCCGACAGCTGCCCGGCACAGATCACCACCGTATCGACCGCGATCAGTTTTTCCTCGCCGCCATGGCGGATCCACAATCCCTCATGGTCGATGCGCCGATACTCGACCCCGCTCCAGAATTTGACCCCGCTCTTCTTCAGCAGTGAACGGTGGATCCACCCGGTGGTCTTGCCGAGCCTTGCACCCGGCTTGCTCGACGTGCGCTGCAGGAGATGGATCTCGCGTTGCGGTTCGGGCCACACCGGCTTTTTCAGTCCGCCAGGTTGCCGATACTGGCGGTCGATCCCCCAGGCGTCGAGAAAATCATCGATGCCGGAAGCTGCCGCACCTTGTTCAAGGAGAAAGGCGGCAGTATCGAAGCCGATCCCGCCGGCGCCGATGATGGCGACTCTCCGGCCGACCGCCTGCCGGCCGTCGATGACCTCGGCATAGCCGTGGACGTGGGGCAGATCGGCGCCCTTTATCGCCACCGGCCGCGGCCTGACCCCGGTGGCGATGACGATCTCGTCGTATTCCCGTACATCGTCGACTGTCGCCCGGCACGACAGGCGGATCTCGACCTCATTCCTGGCCAGCTGCACCCGGAAATAGCGCAGCGTCTCGGCGAACTCCTCCTTGCCCGGGATTGCCCGGGCGAGCCGAAACTGGCCACCGATCTCCGCGGCGGCCTCGAACAGGGTGACCCGGTGTCCGCGGGCCGCGGCGGTCACCGCGCAGGACAGGCCGGCCGGCCCACCGCCGATCACCGCGACCCGCTTCGATGAGCCGACCTTGGCGAAAGGTCGGATCGTCTCATGGCAGGCACGGGGATTGACGAGGCAGGAGGCCGTCTTCCGAGTGAAGATATGGTCGAGACAGGCCTGGTTGCAGGCAATGCAGGTGTTGATCTCGTCGGCCTGGTTCTGACCGGCCTTGCGGACCCAGAAGGGATCGGCGAGAAAGGGGCGGGCCAGGCTGACCATGTCCGCCGCTCCGACGGCAAGCACCTGCTCGGCGACCTCCGGGGTGTTGATCCGGTTGCTGGTGATCAGCGGGATCCCGACCTTGCCCATCAGACGCCGGGTGACCCAGGTGAACGCCGCCCGGGGGACGATGGTCGCAATGGTCGGCACCCGGGCCTCATGCCAGCCGATGCCGGTGTTGATCAGAGACGCCCCGGCCTTCTCGATCGCCACCGCCAGTTCGACGACCTCCTCCCAGGAACTGCCGTTGTCGACCAGGTCCAGCATCGACAGGCGGTAGATGATGATGAAGCGCTCGCCCACCTTCTCGCGGATGCCCTCGACGATCGCCACCGGCAACCGGATGCGGTTGGCAAAGGAGCCGCCCCACTCGTCGGTGCGTTTGTTGGTCTTGGCGGTGATAAACTCGTTGATCAGGTAGCCCTCCGAGCCCATGATCTCGACCCCGTCGTAGCCGGCCTGGTGCGCCAGGGCGGCGCAACGGACGAAATCGTCGATAGTCTTCCTGATTCCGCGTTGGCTCAGGGCCCAGGGTGAAAAACGGTTGATCGGCGCCTTCAGCTTCGACGGCGCGACACAGAGCGGATGGTAGCCATAGCGGCCGGCATGGAGGATCTGCATGCAGATAGCCCCGCCCTGCTGATGCACCGCCTCGGTAATCAACGTATGCCCGCCGATCTGTGATGCTGACGCCAGGCGGATCGAAAAGGGCGCGACCCAACCGGAGCGGTTCGGGGCAACGCCGCCGGTGACGATCAGACCGGCTCCGCCCTCGGCCCGCAGTCCGAAATAGGCGGCCATGCGCCTGAATCCGTCCGGCTCCTCTTCCAGCCCGGTATGCATCGATCCCATCAGGACCCGGTTGCGGATGGTAATGAAGCCAAGGTCAAGAGGCCGAAACAGGTGAGGAAAAGCTGAATCTGTGGTATGCATAGGAAGTTCTCAATCAAGTAAAAATTCACCATCACCGGCAACACGCCACCCGGCAGGCTGGGCGGCAGATCATCGATTCCCGAGCAACGACAAGGAACAGGCATGGACTATCAAGGCAACATCTTCCGCCCCCCGAGCGAGGCAAATTCAATCCTGCTGCAGGTCACGAGGGGATGCTCGCACAACAAGTGCACCTTCTGCGAGCTCTACAAGGGCACCCGTTTTACGCTGAAGGACGAGGCGACCATCGACAGCGATCTCGAGTTCGCCCGGACCTACTGCCGCCGCCAGAACCGCCTGTTCCTCTGCGACGGCGACGCCCTGATCCTGCCCCAGAAGCGCCTCGTCGCGCTGCTGACGGCCATCCGCGACAGACTCCCCTGGGTGACCCGGATCGGCACCTACGCCAACACCAGGAGCATCCGCAGCAAGACCCCCGAACAGCTCGAGGAACTGCGCGACCTCGGCCTCGCCATCGCCTACATGGGGCTCGAATCGGGAGACGACGTGACCCTGCAGGCGATCATCAAGGGGGCGGATTCGGCCCAGATGATACAGGCCGGCCGCAAGGTCCGCGCCGCCGGGATCCAGTTGTCGATCACCGTCCTGCTCGGCATCGCCCAGGAACGACGCTCGGCGATTCATGCCGAGGAGACCGGCCGGGTACTATCGGCGATCGACCCCGAGTTTGTCGGGGTGCTGAGCCTGATGCTGCTCCCCGGCACACCGCTCCACACCGACTGGCGCGAGGGTCGTTTCGTCCTCCCCAGTCCGGACGGGATGCTGGCGGAACTGCGCCAGATGCTGGCGGCGACCAATCTCAGCGACGGCTATTTCCACGCCAACCACGCCTCCAACTATCTGCCGATCAAGGCCCATCTGCCGCACGACAAGGCCAGGACACTGAACCTGATCGACCAGGCCCTCCAGGGCAATATCGGCCTGAAACCGGAATATATGCGCGGTCTCTGAGACCTCTCCCTCCCGCACAAAAAAAGCCCTTGCAGCGCAGAGCGGCAAGGGCTTTTTTGTTACCGTTGAAAAAAGATCAGAACTTGTAGTTCAGGCCAACGGTCACCAGGATCGCCGAGGCGTCGGTGATCTCGCCGTAGAGCGTCGAGGCCGGGCTTACCGTAAACTCGCGCTCCGTCTTGTAATCGTAGAGAAGCGCCATGCCGACATCCATCTTCTCGTTGACCTTGTACTGGGTGCCGACCGAGAACAGCCAGGCGTCGGAATCGGGCAGTTCGAAACCGGCGGTATTCTTCGGCACCGGGGTCTCGTCATAGGCGATACCGCCCATCAAGGTCCAGGTCTCGTCGAGCTGGTAACTGAGGCCGATGCGATAGGCGCTGCTGTCGTCCCAATCTTTCGCCTTCGGCGTTTCGAAAGGAGAACCTACGGCCGGGAAGAAATCGAAATCGAGCTCCTCGTACTCCGACCAGAAGGTCCGGTCCCAGGACAATTCGACAGTCAGGGCCTCGACCGGCTCGAAGGCGGCGGCAAGGGTCAGGACCGCCGGGGCCGGGATAGAGACCTCACCATCTCTGGTCGGCAGGGTCCTGCCGAGATAAAGATCGACATCACCCTCGAAATCGAGGTCGACGTTGGACCGATAGGTGGCGGAGAAATTCAGGTCTTCGGAGGGTTTGACGGCGACGGCGAGGTTATACCCCCACTCCACGGTATCCCCATCCACTGTCATGGCAGCGGGGGTTCCCACATACCGGGCATCGGTCTCCACCCTGGCCTCGCTGTAGAGCAACCGCGGTCCGCCGGAGATCGAGACCATGTCGTTGATCTTGTAGGAGACGGTCGGGTTGAAATCCATGACGGTGAGAGAGAATTCCTGGGCAGTCGCCCGTGGGTACGGATCATTCCAGCGTTTGGCCAGGCCGTAGGGGGCGGTGATCGACAGACCGAATCGGAAATCACCATAGAAGGGGGAGACCAGAAAGCCGGTGGGCAGGAGGAAATTCTCATCCTCGGACTCGCCGTCAAACAACGGTGAGCGATAGTCTTCATACGACATGGCAGTCAGGTGGATATAGGTCAGGTTGGCCTGGGCCTGCCAGCCGTCACTGAGCCACGACATGTTGGCCGGATTGTAATACGCCGCGTCGGCACGGCTGGCGGAGGCCACGTTGGCTCCGGCCTTGGCCGAGGAATCGACCGACTGCTCCGGAATCCGGTAGCCTGACGCCAATGCGGTAGTTGCGGTAAACAATGAGATCAGTGCCAATGCAGAAATTGTCTTCTTCATGCTTCTCTCCCCTTGAGCGGGTTCATTTTACGTGTCCACCTCAGCGGTAAACACCCCCTGTCGATATACTGCCTCCTCCTCGCTCTGAACCGTCACCATAAGGCGACAGTTTTGTACATGAATCCATAATCATACGAAATTACGCTGCACTAGCTTACCTTTACGTTTGTGTAATATACCAGCACGATCGCTGTCAACAACAATTGCTTTTGCCGCAGCAATATCCGTCCACCACAGTATACAACCGTCAGGCAACCGTTCCCCCGTGCATCGTTACAACTCATGCGTTCAGTTGGCCACGCTCCCTCCCAGCCTTTCAATCTGTTCGCGCACTTCACCTTCGAGGGTCATCGCCCGACCGGAACGGTCGGTGATGACGAAGGTGATCTTGGCATCAGCGGCAACCTCCCCTGTCCTCTTGAGGATGATTTTCTGCAGCAGCACCGCGCTCTTGCGGCCGATCTTCTCGATCTCGGTCGAAACATTGACGATCTCTCCGACGCCGACGGCCTTGCGATAATTAACATTGATGTTGACGACGAGAAAGACCTGGCCTTTCGCCGCCCATTCCAGGAGATCGATCGTCGATTCCAGATGCGCCCAGCGATCTTCCTCGAAAAATTCGAGATAACGGGCGTTGTTGACATGGCCGTAAAAATCGGCGTGATACCCTCTCACCTTGATTTCGGTCAAATATTCCATCCTGCAGAACCCTCCGTTTTCCATGCGTTGACAGCGGCAGGCGGTATCCCCGTCCTGCCGCCGCCTCAGGCTTTTTTACCGAAACAGCGCAGAAAAGACTGCAATGCTCCAGGATTGTTGGACTTGATCGTACCGGAGAAAAAATCCTTCATCCCCGGCCGATAGTCGTCCTGCCAGATACGCAGGAAGAATTCCGGGCTGGTCTTGCAGACGCAGTCGGCATTTTCGAGGGTCTTTCCCGTCTCGACCGTGCAGGCATCGGGGGAGACCTGAACCGTCCGCTTCGTCTCCCCAAGCGTGAAATAAAAGCTGACCGGCGCGTCGACGACACCGGGAACGAAGGCCTCCGGCAGCCGGTCGAATATCTCTTCAAGCATCCCGACCTCCCTTACAGCGCCTTGATCTTCTCGGTCAGCAGCGGGACGAACTGCTTGAGATCAGCGACCACAAGGACGTCGGCGACATCACCGATCGGTGCATCCTTATCGGTGTTGATGGCGATGATGAACTCCGATTTCTTCATCCCGGCGAGGTGCTGGATCGCCCCGGAGATGCCGCAGGCGAGATAGAGCTTCGGCGTCACCGTCTGGCCGGTGGTCCCGACCTGGCGCTTGTGCTCGACCCAGCCGGAATCGACGACCGGCCGGCTCGCCCCGTATTCGCCCTTCAGCGCCTTGGCCAGGGCGGCGATCATCTCGACGTTCTCCGGCTTGCCGATGCCGCGGCCGGCGCTGACGATGATCTCGGCCTTCGTCAGATCGACCCCGCCCGCCTCGGCCGCCTCATAGCCGCCGAATTCGAGCCTGCCGCCACCGGCGCCGCCGATCTTCTCCACCGTCGGACTGCCGGACGGCGCCTCGGCCAGGCCGAAGGCCCCGGCCTGCAGGGTCACCACAATCTGCTTGGTCTTCGGGCCGACGGTGCGGCGCAGTTTGGCGTTGCACACCGGCACCACCAGCACCCCGTCTTCGACCTCGACGACCTCCGACACCTGCGCCGCCTTCAGGGCGAAGGCGAGCCGCGGCGCCAGGTCCCAGCCGTAGGACGAATGGCTGAAGGCGATGATGTCGGGCTGCTCCTTCGCCACGACCTCCAGCAGCAGCTGCTTGTGGACATCCGGATTGAACTCGCCGCAGGCCGCAGCATCGGCCAGATACAATTTTCCTGTGTAGGCGGGCAGCGCCGCCTCGGTGCCAACGACAAACATCGCGCTGTCGCCGCCCATCTTCGCCGCAAAGGCGATCAGTTCGTTGACGCTGCCCAGCAGCTTGCCATCCCTGTATTCCGCAACTAACAATATCTTCATCGTTTCCTCCTAGGCCAGAACGCCGGTTTTTTCCTTCAAAATCTGGATCAGCTGGTCGGCCAGCTGCCCGATCTCTCCCTCCAGCACCAGTCCGCCGCCCTTCTTCACCGGGAAGTACATCTTCCCTGTCTCCTGGCGGGCATCGACCTTCAGCAGGTCGGCCACGGGCAGCGACAGCAGCTCTTTCTTCTTCGCCTTCATGATGTTGGGAAGAGTGGGATAACGGGGGGTATTGAGGCCGAGCTGGCAGGTCACCAGTGCCGGGACCGGGGCTTTGACCACCGCCTTGACCCCGCCTTCGAGCTCACGTTTGGTCTCGATCCGGCCATCGGCGTAGGTGAACTGGACGATCGTCGAGATGCTCGGGATCCCCAGCATCTCCGCGACCAGCACCCCGACCTGGGCACTGCCGCGATCCTGCGACTGCATCCCGGTGAAGATCAGGTCGAACTGCTTGTCCCGGGCAACCTCGGCGATGATCCCGGCGATCTCGAACGGTTCCTTCTCCGCCGCCTTGTCGTCGGCGATATGGACCCCGCGATCGCAGCCCATCGCCAGCGCCTTCTTCATCGTCTCCTTGACCTGCTCGCCACCGATGCAGAGCACCGTCAGGTCGGCATCCCCCACCTGCTCCTTGACCTGCACCGCCTGTTCGACCGCATACTCATCATACTCGTTCATACGCCAGGCGAGATCGGCGGTGTCGTACCACTTGCCGCTCGCCGCGACTTTGAATTTCGATTCCATGTCCGGAACCTGCTTGATGCACACCAGAATCTTCATTGTATCTCCTTCAGTTCTTCGTGGGACAGCTCCCTTTTTTGATAACGCCGGCAGCGGCCGACAACCTATTTCGCGATCCGTTCCGCCAGGATCTCGGCAATATCCCGGGGTCGCAGCGACTCCTCGACCCCCGCCCCCTTGACCCCGTCCTCGAACATCGTCAGGCAGAAGGGACAGTTCGACACCAGCACCCCGACACCGGTGGCCTGAGCCATCTGCACCCGGCGGATGTTGATCCGCTCGCCGATCTTCTCCTCGGCCATGATCCGGCCGCCGCCGGCGCTGCAGCAGAAGGCCTCGGCCCGATTCCGCTCCATCTCGACGATGGTACCGCCGGCCGCCCGGATGAGGGCTCGCGGCGGGTCGTAGATATCGTTGTGGCGACCGAGATAGCAGGAATCGTGGTAGGTGCAGGCCAGATCGTCGGCCTTGATCTTCAGCCGACCCTCGCCCAGCAGCCCCTGCAGGAAGACGGTATAAGGCTCGACCGCAACCTCCAGTCCCAGATCGCGGTAGTCCTTGGCCAGGGTGTTGTAGCAGTGGGGGCAGGTCGTGACGACCTTCTTCACCCCGGAGCCGTTGATCAGCTCGACCATTTCGGTAGCCAGGGTCTGGTAAAGGTACTCGTTGCCCATCTTGCGCATCGGCTCGCCGCAGCACTTCTCGTCTTTGCCGAGGATCCCGACCCTGACCCCGGCCGCCTGGCAGAGCTGGATGAAGCTGCGGGCAACGGCGATATTGCGCTTGTCGAAGCTGGCGTAGCAGCCGACAAAGTAGAGGATGTCGACGTCGCCGTCCTCGGTCACGGACTTCACCCCGAGGCCCTCGGCCCAGTCGCCGCGCGTGGCGTAGCCGATGCCCAGCGGATTGCCGTTGACCTCGGTGGCCTCCATCGCCGCCATGACCTCTTCGCCGGGAAATTCGCCCTCCATCAGCACCATGCTCCGCCGCAGCTCGATGATCTTGCCGACATGCTCGATCGATGCCGGGCAGATCTCCTGGCAGGCCCGGCAGGTCGTGCAGGACCACAGCACATCCTTGCCGATCAGCTCGATCAGCTGGCTGTCGGGGGCGGTGAAGGCCGCCTCCCCGATCTGGTTGACGACCGTCATCGGCGACAGCGGCTTGCCGGTGGCATAGGCCGGACAGCGGTCCTGGCAGCGCTTGCACAGGGTGCAGGCGTCGGCGTCGAAGATATCCTTCCAGGTCATCTCCTTGAGGCTGGTGGCGCCGAAGGTCTCGGACTCCTCGTTCTCGAGGTCGAGGCTGACCAGCTTGCCCTTGGGGCCGCGGTCGGCGAAGAGATAGTTGGCGCTGGTGGTCAGGATGTGGCGGAACTTGGTGAACGGGATCAGGCCGATGAAGACCATGACCAGCAGCAGGTGGAACCACCAGGTCAGCTTGTGAATCGTCAGCAGGGTCCCTTCCCCGGCCCCCGACAGCAGACCGGCAAAGGCCATGCCGACCGGCGACCACGGGGCGAGCGGCGTCCCCATTTCGGTGACCGCCATCCGCGCCCCTTCGATGACAAAGCCGGTGATCAGGATCGTCAGCATCAGCCCGTGCATGATCGCATCGTCGGGCTTGGTGATCAGGCCCTCCGGTTTGAGAATATAGCGCCGGAACAGCAGACCGCCGAGCATGACGATGGCGACCAGGCCGGCGAGGTCGAGGACGATCGAGAAGATCTTATAGAAAGTGCCCTTGAGGAATTTGATATCGAACAGCAGGTCGGTGAAATCGGCCTGGATGACGATCAGGGTCGTGCCGATCAGCAGCAGGAAGAAACCCCAGAAGAACAGGCCGTGCAACAGCCCCGGCCAGGGAACCCGGGTGACCTTCGTCTGCAGCAGGACATTCTTCAGCATCTCGACCACCCGCTCTCCCAGATGGTCGGTGCGATCGAGCGGCAGACCCTGCCGGTACACCGTGATCCGCTGCCTGAAACCATACACCAGTACCGCCAGGGCGATGATCACCAGCAGGTACATCGGCACCAGGGTGGCCGCTCCATGGCCGACATTCCAGTAAATCTCACGTGTAAATTCCATCGTCGTCTCCATCATCGAACCGTTCATCACTCTCGTTGCCGCCTATTGCGGGCAAGGGCCGTGGCAATGATCAGGCGCCGGATCTCATCCGGCCCTTCATGGATCTCGGTGAACCCCGGCGTCAAAACATCATCCGCCGTTCTTCCGTGTGTCCAGACTCCATCCTTATACTCCCTTCACCGTGGGCCGCGGAAGTCCAATGTATTCTGCTGCCTATATATCTAAAGTTTACGTAAGGGTCAAGATTTTTCCCTCCATTCCTCGACTTTGCGAATCATCTCATTGGTATAACTCTATTTTTCAAAAAATAAAAAATTTGACATAACTGGAAAAAGCATGATATGGTAGCCCCATAGATTACGTAAAGGTAAAACATTGTATGGGCCGGCAGCCTGCATTTGGAGACAGGCTCTTGAGGTGTGCTGGAACGCTGCCATACGGAGATACCGAATCGTGAACTCCTGAAAGGATAGCCAATGAATTCCCAAGAATCAGTCCAAATCGGCGCACTGGCAAAAAAACTCGGGATCACCACCCGTACCATCCGCTACTATGAAGAAATCGGCATCCTGGGCAGATCGAATCGGCTGATCGGCGGGACCCGAACCTACACCCGGGACGACATCCTGCGCCTCAAGTTCATCCTCAAATTGAAGGATATGGGCGTCTCGCTCAAAGAGATCCAGGAACTGTCCAATATCTTCGATATAAACGCCCAGAATTTCAAAACCATCACCCCGAAACTGATCGAGATCCTTGATCAGCACATCGCCAAGGTCGACGACAAGATCGCCAATCTTTCGTCATTACGCCAGGATATCGTCGAATACCGGGTCCGTATCACCGACCTGCTCGCCAAGGCCGATACACACTGACGATCGCCCATCGGCCCGCATTTTTGTTGCCGCCCTGCGGCTTGAATTCCCCTGGAATCCTCCCCGCCGGGCGGCCGTATCCCGCGCTCCCCGCTACAGCACAGGGCCGGTGAAATCGAGACGCATCTGCTTCTTGTTGAGCTTGCCGACACTGGTCTTCGGCAGGGCATCGAGCAGCATGATATTGTCCGGGACCCCATAGGCGGGCAGACGCCCATCTTTCGCCGCCTGCTTCATATAGGCCTTCAGATCGCCTTCGGTTACCTGCCCCTTGAACATATCCTTGAGAACGACCAGCATCAGCGGCCGCTCGCCCCACTTGGCATCGGCGATACCGATGGCGGCCGATTCGAGGACCGCCTCATGCTGACTGAGGATATTCTCGAGGTCGAGCGAACTGACCCACTCGCCGCCGGTCTTGATGACATCCTTGATCCGGTCGGTGATCTGCAGGTAGCCTGCGGCATCGATGTGGCCGACATCGCCCGAATGGAGATAGCCGTTGCGCCACAACTCCATGGTCTTCTCCGGCGCTTTGTGATAGCCCTCGGTCAGCCACGGCGCCCGAAACACGACCTCACCGGTCGTCTCCCCGTCGTGCGGCTTGGGCCGGTCCTCTTCGTCGACGACCTCGACCTCGACCAGCGGGATCGGGGTGCCGGTCTTGGTGATCACATCGAGGATCCGGTCCTCGTCCCAGTCGGCCATGTATTTTTTCGGCAGGGCGAGGGAGATGATCGGGCAGGTCTCGGACATGCCGTAGCCGGTGAACACCGTCATCCCCAGGTCGCGGGCGGCCTTGGCCTGGCCCTTGGAGAGCTTGGAGCCGCCGATGATGACCTTCCAGTTCGACAGATCGGTCTGGCGGCAGTCCGGGTCGGTCATCAGCATCTGCAGGATCGTCGGGACGCAGTGGGAGAAGGTGACCTTCTCGCTCCGGATCAACTCGAGGATCTTCTTCGGCTCGTAGCGGCCGGGATAGACCTGCTTGGTGCCGAGCATCGTCGCGACGTAGGGCACGCCCCAGGCATGGACATGGAACATCGGCGTCAGCGGCATATAGACGTCGTTCGAGCGAAAACGCCCCAGGTTGTCGTAGCTGCCGGCGGCGATCGCCAGCGACATCGAGTGCAGCACCAACTGCCGATGGGAGAAGTAGACCCCTTTCGGGTCGCCGGTGGTGCCGGTGGTATAGAAGGTCGTGGCACGGGTATTTTCATCCAGGTCGGGAAAATCGAAAAGATCGTCGGCCCCCTGGAGCATCGCCTCATATTCGCCGTCAAAGCGGGAGGCATCGGCCATACTCTCCCCTTCACGGATCAGTATATACTTCCGCACCGTGGTCAACAGCGGCCTGATCGCGTCGATAATCGGCAGGAAATCACTGTTGAAGATGATGACCGCGGCCTCGGCGTGGTTGATTGTGTAGACGATCTGGTCGGTGGACAGCCGCCAGTTGGCGGTCTGCAGCACCGATCCCATCATCGGGATACCGAAAAAGCATTCGAGATAGCGTGGGCTGTCATAATCGAAGACCGCCGCAACCTCGCCCGGTTTCAACCCCAGCGCGGTCAGCCCGCCGGCCAGCCGGTGGATGCGGTTGTTGAAATCGCGATAGGAATAGCGCTGCTCGCCGCGGTAGACAATCTCCTCGTCGGTGGCGTTGACCAACGCCGTCTGCAGCAGTTTCTTGATGATGAGGGGGTAGTTGTAGGCCTGGCCGGCAGCATAGGTCCTCTCTGTCATGATATTCTCTCCTGAATCAATATTGTATTGGCGCGAGACCAACTCTCGCGTTTATGTTTTCTGGCTTCCGGCGAAGAAGTTCATCCCAGGCCGAGCACCCGCCGCACTCTGGTCGTAATGCCGGCGACGACATAGGGGGCGAACCGTTTCTTGTCCTTGAGAATCCGGACAAAAAGATCCTTCTTTTTCTCCGGCACCGGCGGACGGACGGCCGGCACCAGCGACAGCGATCCCGTCGGACAGGCTGGAATACAGGCACCGCACCCCAGACAGTGGCCGGTCTTGACCTGCATCCGTTTCTTTTTGCTGCCGTTGTCGCGGCCGACCAGCTCCAGCGCCTCGACATTGCAGGCCTTGGCGCAGAGGCCGCAGCCGAGACATTTTTCGGTGTCGCCGGCGATGGTATAGCCGCTCTTGGCGACGCCGTTCGGAAATCCCCGCATCACCCCGCCCAGCAACTCGCAGCAGCAGGAACAGCAGTTGCAAATGAAGGAGGGTTTGTGGCGAATATTGTCGGTGATGTGGGTCAGCCGCAGGTCCCTGGCCCGGTCGATAACCGCCAGCAATTGCTCCACCGAGCGCTCCTCGGCGAAACCGCGGCGGACCATGAATCGGGCGGCGCTGCCGAGCGAGATGCAGATCTCCCTCGTCGGGGCCCCCTTGTCGCAGGACCGGCCGAGATGTTCCTTCTTGTGGCGGCAATAGCACATGCCGACGGCGCCGTACCCGGCCCGACGGATGATCTCGCGGGCGCTCTCCCAGGTCGTGACGACCGATTCGACCGGGATATGCTCCTCATACGGAAGGGCCCGGGTCAAGGGCGTGGCGCCGCCGAAGAATTCCCGGCCCATCCGGTTGTCCGGGTCCTCGAAGAGATATTCGTGCATCAGCTGGGCCAGTTCCGCGACCGGCAGGTCCTGACGCTGTTTCATAAAGGTGAACTCGAAGAAACCGATGAGCCCGGGCAGCAGCAGGTAATAGGTGCGATGACCGTACACCAGGTCCATGATCAGGCCCTTGTCGGCCATGTTCTCGAGGACGGGAGTCAGTCGCTCAGGCTCCCATCCGGTCGCCCGCACGAGTTCGGCCAGGGTCGCCTCCTGGAGCGGAAAACGGGAGGCGACGTAGGCCTCGTCGGCGGAAAAAAGGATCGCCAGGATCCGCCGCAGGGTCTCGCTGTCGGGCAATCCGATCGGATAGCGGTTCAACCGGTCGATCAGCGGGACGATATCGCTCTTGCCTTCATGATGGTGACCCACGCCTGTATCCCCTTGCTGTTGCAATTAATCATGCATCGTGTAGCGGCCC
Organism: uncultured delta proteobacterium; assembly: GCA_963847035.1. GTDB lineage: Bacteria > Desulfobacterota > Desulfobulbia > Desulfobulbales > Desulfocapsaceae > Desulfoprunum. The sequence continues at coordinate 157,447 of CAWJYH010000007.1, forward strand.
CGCAGGGCATACACCTGCTCCGCCCAGACCCGGGCCGCCGAATCTTTGTTCATAACAGGTTTTTGCATCATTGAGGAGTAGATTGCTCCCTGCTCCGCCGTATTTTCATAATTGAGGGTCATCTGCAGGGCGAAAGTCGAGAAATCGCTGATCAAAAAGGCGAAGATCTGGTCGCGGAGATCGGGGTCGAGCTGATAGATCCTGGCGTTTTCCAGAATCAGCTGGGCATAGATCACCAGCGTGAAGAGCTGGCCCGCAGCCAGCATGTAGTCGATATTGCCGGCCTGTTCCGGGGTCGGCGGCGCCTGTATCAGCAGGCGGCGGAACAGCTCGACCTGGTCGCGGAAGACGGCGATGTTCGGCGATTCCATGCCGGCATAGGCCAGCCGGTAATCGGGAAAGCGTACCTGCGCCAGGCCGCCGGTTCTCTGGCGGAAAAGATAGCCGTCGTCGCCGGCCTCGGCCCGCCGCGGCACCTCCGGATAGGCCCGGGGATCAAAGAAGTAGTTTTTGACGAACTTGATGATCAGCGCCATGTTGACATGCTCGGTGCCCTCGAGCTTGGGCAGCATGCCGATATCGCGCAGGGCCATCTCGAAGTAGGTGTCCTGCTCGAACCCCCGGGCGGCGATGACCTCGTGCAGCAGGGCGATGACCTTCTCCCCCTGACCGGTGACCTTCATCTTCACCACAGGGTTGAAGAGGAGGTAGCGACGGTCGTCGTCACTCGCGGTCCGCATGTAATCGGCGGCCCGCATGGCAAAGAGCTTCATCGCCGTCAGGCGGGCATAGGCCTCGGTAAAGAGACGCCGGACATGGGGGAAATCGGTGACGTAGCGGCCGTAGAGGTTGCGGCCGGCGGCATGGTTGAGGGCCTCGTAGAAGGCATGGGTGCAGATGCCGATCGAGGCGCAGCCGAGCTCGAACTTGCCGACGTTGATGGTGTTGAGCGACGAATTCCAGGCCAGATCGCCGCGCGACAGGATGTCGGCGTCACCCACCGGGTAATCGTGCAGGCTGTATTCGGCGACGTAGGCCTGGCGGACCCCCGAGGTATCGATCTTCTTCACGCATTCGATATTGCGGCTGCTGCGGATCGACGACGAAAAACACGTATTCGCCGGTACCGGCAAGCTTGCCGAAGGTCGAGACCAGGGCGGCGCAGTTGCCGTTGCCGATATAGTACTTGGAACCGTTGGCCAGCCAGCGGCCATCGCCGGCCGGGGTCAGGGTCGTCTCGGTGGAGTAGAGATCGGCGCCGTGGGCCCTCTCGGAGAGGCCGAAGGCGAAGACCCCGCCCGCCGCCAGCAATCGTGCCGTCCGTTTTTTGGCCTCCTCGTTGCTCCCCATCCAGATCGGCCCCAGGCCGAGGATCGTCACCTGCCAGGCATACCAGTAACAGAGGCCGTAAAAGGCGAGGACCTCGTTGAACTCGCTGATCCGCCACATGTCCCAGCGCCGGCCCGGGTCTCCCAGGCCGTAGGCGGCCGGGGTCAGCAGCTCGGCGAAGATCCCCTCCTCCTTGATAAAGTTGAGGAAATCGTCATACCAGACCATCGCCTGGTCGTCCTCCTTGATCCGGCGCAGGCCCTTGTTCTCGAAGAAGGCGATCGTTTTCTCGACGAGCCGGCGTGATTCCGGGTCGGCATGGTCGCGGTGGTAATCTTGCGGGTTGAACAGCAGCATTGTCATTCTCCTTTCGGCAGCAGCTTCAGCCGGGCCGCCACGCGTCTCTGGTTGACCTCAGATTTTGGTCCGCACACGGTCCCAGCCCTTGACCTGCCAGATCGTGACGGCGGTGGCGATCCGGTTGCCCTGCACATCGCTGATCCGGCTCTCCATCCGGATGGTGACCGCCTCCTGCTCCTGCAGGGGCTCGATGATCTCCCGCTGCAGCCGCTCCTCGGGCAGATCGCTTTCCGACACGATCCGGTCCTTGGCCTGGTAGACATAATCGACCTCGATCCGCGACATGATCAGCCGGTACTTCCGGGAATCGAGGCGGCTGAGCAGCAGGTAGCCGCCGGAGAACTCGGCAATGGTGGCGATGGCACAGGCGTGGATGCCGCGCAGATGGTTGTGGTTGCTGCGGCGATAGGGGGCGGTGGTGCGCAGATAGTTGTCGCGCAGTTCCTCGATGACAAAACCGTGCGGCCGGTTGAAGGGGATGATCCGGCCGAGCAGGAGGTTGAGGAGCCGCAACCACCCGGGCGAGGTTTTGGCCCGGGCAGTCAGTTTCGGCAGCAGGGCGAAACCGTTCATCCAATGGTCCTCCCGGCCTGCCACCCTTGATGGCTGGCCTCGAACACGGTGCCGGGGGTCACGGCATCACCGACCGCCAGACAGCGCAGCCCGAGTTCCTCGGCGACCTGCTGGAGGGGATTGCGGGCCCTGGTGCCGACCGCCAGCACGACCGTCTCGACCTCCAGGTCGACGATCCGCTCTCCCTGCTCGAACTGCAGGCCGGTCGGGGTGATGGCCAGGACTTTGGCCCCGACCAGCGGCTTGATGCCATAGCGTTCGACGTCCTGGAGCATACCCCAGCGGGTCGTCTTGCCGAAATTGGCGCCGATCGCACCGGTCATCTCGAGCAGGTGGATCTCACGGTCGTGCTCGGTGGCCAGCCGCAGCAGTTCTTCCGGTTTCTCGGCCCCGTGCACCAGCAGGAATTTCAACTCGTCGCCGGAGAGCGTCCCCTCCTCGGCCAGCAGCAGCGCCGTCTCGACTCCGACCGCACCACCGCCGAGGACCGCCACCGTTCGTCCCGCCGGTCGGGCGCCGGCAAGGATATCCCAGGCCTGGACCACATGGGGCAGATCGACTCCGGGGATCGGCGGTACGATCGGCTCGCCGCCCGTGGCCAGGATCAGGACATCGGGACGTTGACGATCCAGCAGCCGGCGATCGACGATCGAATGCATCCTGACCTCGACACCGGCCGCGGCCAGTTGCCGCTCCAGGTCATCGGCGAGAATCAGAAACTCCCCCCGCCCGGGAGGACGGCCGGCCAGACGCAACTGCCCGCCCAGCCGCAGGCCGGCTTCATGCAGGGTCACCCTGTGGCCTTTTTCGGCGGCGGCAATGGCGGCAAACATCCCGGCCGCGCCGCCGCCGACCACCATGACCTGCTTCGGTACGGCGACCGGCTCCATCTCCTCGTCCTCATGGCCGGCCCGGGGATTGCACAGGCACTCCACCGCCTTGTTCTTGAAGATGTGGTCGAAGCATCCCTGCGCGCAGGCGACACAGTGGACGATCCGGTCGTCGTGATTGGCCGCCGCCTTCTCCGGGAAACGGGGATCGGCGATCAGGGCCCGGCCGACGGCGACCAGGTCGCAGAACCCCTCGTTCAGCAGGCGCCGGGCGGTCTGCGGGTCGTTGATCCGGTGGCCGGCAATGATCGGCACCGCCACCTGTTTTTTAATTTCCCGCGCCATGTAGGCAAAGACCCCGCGCGGCACCTTGGCCACGATCTGCGGCACCTGGGCCTCATGCCAGCCGACGTTGATGCTGACGGCATCGGCACCGGCGGCGGCCAGGGCGGCGGCAAAGGCCTGCTGATCGGGACGGCCGATGCCGCCCTCCATGAAATCGTTGCCGTTGACCCGGACGATGACCGGAACCTTTCCGCCGAGACGCGCCTTTATCGCCGCCAGCACCTCGAGTCCGAACCGCATCCGGTTCTCGAGGCTGCCGCCGTAGCGATCTTCGCGGCGATTGGTCAGCGGCGAGAGGAAGGAACTGATCAGGTAGCCGGTCCCGGCGAGGAGTTCGACCAGGTCGTACCCCGCCTCCCTGGCCCGGCCGGCGGCGTCGGCAAAGCGACGTATCGTCGCGGCGATCTCGTCGAGGCTCAATTCCCGCGGAGTCTCCCGGGTCAGGCGCGAGGGCACCGCCGACGGCGCCACCGCCGACCGGCCGCCGAGGAAGAAGGACGGGTTGTAGCGGCCGGCGTGGTTCAACTGGATCCCCGCCCGGGCCCCGCCTTCCTTGATCGCGGCCGCCAGCCGCGTCAGGCCGGGGATGTGATCGTCGTGGTGACAGCCGATATTGCCCGGCCCCCCCGAATATTCATCAACGGTGGCGTAACCGACGACAATCGCCCCGGCGCCGCCCTCGGCCCGTTCGCGATAGAAACGGATGAGCCGGTCGCTGACCTCGAAGTTCCGGCACATATTCATATGCATCGCCGGCATGAGGATGCGGTTCTTGATGGAGAGGCCGCCGATCGCGATCGGCGTGAACAGGGAATCGGACATGTGTGTCTCCTTACAGGCCGACGGCACGACAGAAGTGCTCGGCCATGTCATCGAACAGCCCGATCGCTTCGAGCGACTCCCGCAGCTGCTGCGGCTGTTCGAGAAAATCCTTCATGAAAACGATCTCCGAGGCCTTGAGGTAGACATGGAACAATTCGGTCATCGTCCCCCCGAAAAGCTTCTCAATGATCGCAGCGATGTTCTCCTCACGGCGGTAGGGGCGCAGCTGCTCGACCCGCTGCAGCATCTTGGCGACATAGAAGCGGATGCAGGCATCGACGCTCTCGACCGTGTACCGATGCCCCGGCAGGATCCGCTTGTCACGCAGGTCGGCCAGCTTCAGCAGCGTTGCGCAGTAGGCCTCGTAGTTCCGGAAGCGACCGCCGCTCTGAAGATCGATGTCGAGCAGCGGCGACTGGAAGATGCCGCGCAGCAGGATGTCGCCGGTCACCGCCCACTCGTCGCCGACCAAGACCAGGTCGCTCTGCGAGTGGCCCGGGCAGTTCAGGACCGTTATGCCGAGATGCTCCGGCAAATCCTGCTCGACGATCAGACAGTCCTCGGGAAAAGGCGGAAAGAGGACGTTGCGCTGCAGAAAATCATGCAACGACGCGATATATCCGGCATCGAACCCCATCTCCGTCAGCAGGATACCCATCCGCTCCATCAGCCGCTCGTCGCCGACCTTGAGGCTGTCGCGGTAGGGCAGATAGATCGCCGCATCGGTCTGTTCCGACAGCCAGAACAACTGGCCGTAGTGGTCGATATGGCAGTGGGTGACGATGATGTGCTGCAGACGATGAAGATCGACATGCTTCTGCAGATAGTGCCGGCCCTCCTCGGTGGGGGGGCCGGTGTCGAACAGGACCAGGTCGCCGCCCAGTACCGCCGTATAGCAGTGGACCGGCCCGACTATATAGGGGGTGTTGATGGTGTGCTGGATGATCTGCATCAGTGCCTGCTGCCGCATCTGCGAGAGGGACAAATTCCTGAAGACAGCCCGGGACCGGCGCGTGGAGGAGTAACCGGTACCCGGGCTGCTTGCAGGGGCCGGCCCCGACGGGCGGGACCGGCCCATTCACGAAATATGCTGTATCAATCCATGTCGAGCATATTCCCCAGGGACTAGAAAAGGTACTTTTCTTCCTCGCAGGCGGCCTTGGCCAGGGCCCGCTTGGCGGCGAGCAGGCCGGTGGCGTCGTACTTGGCAAAGCGCCGGATGCCGGACAGGACCATGGTCAGGGTGTCGCCCTCCTCGATGTAGAACGCGCCCTTCTTCGCTGCCGTACCGACCGCCTCGGTCGCGGTGAAGGCGAAGACCTTGACCGCCGCCTGCAGCAGTTCCTGCTTGCGGGCAGTCGATGCGGCATAGATCTTCTCGGCCCGCAGAACCGCGCTCTCGAGAGCGAAGATCTGGATCGCCATATCGGCGGCGGCGATCAGGATCTCCTGCTCGTCGGCGATCTTGTCCATGTACTTCTGGACGCCGATGCCGGACAGGATCAGGAACAATGTCTTGAGATTGTTCAGCAGGGCCTTTTCCCGGGCGAAGAGCTGATCCTCGTCGATCTCCTCGAAACTCGGGGTCATCAGCGACTCGAAGGCCTTCATCGCATGGGCCTGCAGCGGCAGCTCGCCCTTCATCGCCTTGCGCAGGATCATGCCGGGGATCAGCAGGCGGTTGATCTCGTTGGTGCCCTCGAAGATCCGGTTGATCCGCTCGTCGCGGTAGAAACGCTCGGCCGGATAGTCGCTGACGAAACCGTAGCCGCCGTGGATCTGGACGACCTCATCGACGGTCCTGGCCAGGACCTCGCTGCAGAAGACCTTGGCGATGCCGCACTCGGAGGCGTACTCCTCGATGCCCTTCTGATACTCGTCGTAATAGTTCGCCCCTCCCTTCTCGATGGTCTCGAGTTTGCGGTCGAGCAGTCCGGCGAGACGGTAGACCAGCGACTCGGCGGCGAAGATGTCGACGTTGAGATCGGCGATCTTCTCGGCGATGGCGCCGAAACTGCTGATCCGGCGCTTGAACTGGGTCCGCTCGTTGGCATACTTGATGCCGACCGAAAGGGCCATCTTGGCGGCGCCGGTGACCGCGGCGCCGAGCTTGAAGCGGCCGACGTTGAGGACGTTGAAGGCGATCTTGTGGCCCTTGCCGATCTCGCCGAGCAGGTTCCCCACCGGCACCTTGCAGTTGTCGAGGATGATCTGGGTGGTGGACGACCCCTTGATCCCGAGCTTCTTCTCCTCGGGACCGACGACCAGGCCGGGGAAATCCTTCTCGACCAGAAAGGCGGTGAAATGCTCCTTGTCGATCTTGGCGAAGATCGTGAACAGGTTGGCAAAGCCGCCGTTGGTGATGAACTGCTTGGTACCGTTGAGGATGTAGTGCTTGCCGTCCTCCGACAGGACGGCGGTGGCCTGGGCGCCGAGGGCGTCGCTGCCCGAACCCGGCTCGGTCAGACAGTAGGCGGCGCACCACTCGCCGCTGATGATTTTGCCGAGGTACTTCTCTTTCTGGGCCGTGGTACCGTAGTAAATCAACGGCAGGGTGCCGATGCCGGTGTGGGCCGAGAAGGACACCGAGAATGAGCCGGCATAGGAGATCTTCTCGGCGACAAGCATCGTCGAGGCCTTGTCGAGTTCGAGGCCGCCGTACTCTTCCGGCGCATCCATCATCAGCAGGCCGAGGTCGCCGCATTTTTTCATCTTCTCGACAACGAGAGCGAAATTCTGGTGCTCGATCTCGTCGAGATTGGGCATGATCTCGTTGGCCACGAACTGCTCGGTGGTATCGGCCATCGAGCGCTGCTCATCGGTGAAATCCTCGGGGGTGAAGACATCGGTGCAGACCGTTTCGGCGATCAGGTACTCGCCGCCTTTTGCTATATGTGCCGCCATGGTGGTTACTCCTCTAAATTTGGTTTTATAATCTCTCGAAGATTCCGGCGGCACCCATGCCGCCGCCGATGCACATCGAAACGATACCGTATCGGGCCTTGCGCCGACCCATCTCGTGCAGCAGGGTCGCCGTCAACTTGGCGCCGGTGCAGCCCAGGGGGTGGCCGAGGGCGATGGCCCCGCCGTTGACGTTGGTGATCTCGGGATTGATGCCGAGCGTGTTGATGCAGGCCAAGGCCTGGGCGGCAAAGGCCTCGTTGAGCTCGAACAGGTCGATGTCTTCCAGCTTCATTCCGGCCATCTTCAGCGCCGCCGGGATCGCGGCGATCGGGCCGATGCCCATGACCTCGGGCGGTACGCCCTTGACCGCAAAGGCGATAAAACGGGCCATCGGGTCCTTGCCGAGCCGTTGCAGATACTCCTCCGACACCACCAGCGAGAAGGCGGCGCCGTCGGTCGTCTGCGACGAGTTGCCGGCGGTCACCGGGCCGCCGATCTTGAACACCGGCCGCAGCTTGGCCAGGCTCTCGACCGTGGTGCCGGGGCGGACCCCGTCGTCGACGGAGACCAGTTCCTTGACCCGCTTGATCTTGCCCCCGACCAACGTCTCTTTTTCGATCTCCACCGGGATGATCTCATCGGTGAACCGGCCCGCGGCGATCGCCGCGGCGGCCTTCTGATGGCTGGCGGCGGCAAAGGTGTCCATCATCGCCCGGTCGATGCCGTACTGCTCGGCCACCAGTTCGGCGGTCACTCCCATCGACGAGTACGACTCGGGCCAATCGACCATCATTCCCGGATTGGCGGAGTATTTCAGCCCGCCCATCGGCACGCTGGACATCGATTCGGCGCCGCCGGCGATGATGCAGTCGGCAAAGCCGAGCATGACCCGCTCCGCAGCCATCGCGATGGTCTGCAGGCCGGAGGAGCAGAAACGGTTGATGGTCTGCCCCGGCACCTCCACCGGCAGGCCGGCCTTGAGGGCGGCGATGCGGCCGAGGTTCATGCCCTGCTCGGCCTCGGGGAAGGCGCAGCCGATGTAGACGTCGTCGACGGTAGCCGGGTCGATGCCGGATCGTTCGACCAGACCCTTGATCGCCAGGGTGGCCAGATCGTCAGGCCGCACATCCTTGAATTTGCCCTTCTTGGCGCGGCAGCCAGGAGTCCGGTAGCTTGCCAGAATATATGCTTTTTTCATATCTATCCTCTCTATAGGAATGCGTTATCGGCTCAATCAGTTCCTGAGGGCCTTGCCCTTCTTCAGCATGTGCTGGATCCGTTCGACAGTCTTCTTGTTGCCGCAGAGCTTGAGGAAGCCCTCTCTTTCCAGTTGCAGCAGGTAGTCCTCGGTGACCAGGGTGCCGGCAGTGACGTCGCCGCCGCAGATGATCTGGGCGATCAGGGTTCCCATCTCCAACTCGTATTCGGTGATGAACTTGCCCATCATCATGTTCCACAACTGGCTCTTGATACTGGCGGCGATGCCGCGGCCGGGGGCCGGGATGTTCACGGCCGGAAGCCTCGGCCGGTAGTTGACGGCCAGGGCGAGGACCTTCTGCTTGGCATCGGCGATCAGCCGGTCGATATCCATCGTGATGCTGTCGCCCCGCCGCAGATAGCCCATATTGAACAGCTCGGCGGCCCCCATGGAGACCTTGGCACTCGCGATCTGCTCGAAATATTTGAAGATGAACGGCTGGGGATCGGTATTGTACTGCTGCGCCAGTTCGACCGCCCGCAGACACATCTCCTTGGTGCCGCCGCCGGCCGGCAGCAGGCCGACGCCGATCTCGACCAGACCCATATAGGTCTCGGCATAGGCATTGACGGCATCGGCATGGAGGCAGAACTCACAACCGCCGCCCAGCGCCATGTTGAACGGGGCGGCAACGACCGGCACCTTGGCGTACTTGACCGCCATCGTTGCCTTCTGGAACGAGCGGATGGTCATGTTGATGTCATCGTAGGCCCCTTCGGCGATGGCGACGGCCAGCATCATCAGGTTGGCCCCGACCGAGAAGTTGGCGCCGTGGTTGCCGATGACCAGGCCGACCCCTTCCTGCTCGGCCCGCTTGACCGCCTTGTGGGTCATGGCGAGGATGTCGCCGCTGATGGCGTTCATCTTCGAGTGGAACTCGAAACCGAAGACGCCGTCGCCGAGATCGACCACCGAGCAGTTGGCGGTCTTCTCGACGACCCTGCCGGCCTTCTTGAGGATCTCGAGGCGGATCTGGCCCGGTTTCACCGGCACCGGCAGATAGCCCTCGGTGGCGAAATCGTAGAATTCCTTGCGGCCCGATTCGCCGTAGCGATAGAACGACTCAACCTTTTTCAGCTGCTCCGGGACCTTGACGCCGTCGGCCTCGGCCCGCTTGACGAAGGATCTGACGCCGATGGCGTCGAGCATCTCGAACGGCCCGATCTCCCAGTTGAAGCCCCAGCGCATCGCGTTGTCGACGTTGACGACATCATCGGCGATCTCGGGAATCCGGTTGACCGCGTAGATCAGGGTGTCGCGGATGCTGCGCCAGGCGAATTCGGCCCCGGTATCCCTGGCCCCGAGGACCGTCTTGACCTTCTGGCCGGGTCGTCGATCTGTTTGACCAGCAGCGCCGAGGGGTATTTGGGCCTGGCGATCGGCTTGTACTCGCCGGTCGTATAGTCGAAATAGAGGATCTCCTTGCGGCCGTCGACGGTTTTTTTGGTGTAGAAACCCTGTCTGGTCTTGTTGCCGAGCTGTTTATTCTCGATCATCTTCGCCATGAACGGCGGCAGTTTGAAGACCTCGCGCTCCTCGTCGTTCGGCGCCAGGTTGTAGGAGTTGGTGCCGACATGGGCCAGGGTATCGAGACCGACCAGGTCGGCGGTGCGGAAGGCCGCACTCTTCGGCCGGGCGGTGACCGGGCCGGCCATCGCATCGACCTCCTCGACGGTCATGCCGAGATCCATCATGTGCTGGATGCCCTTGTAGATCGCATACACCCCGATGCGGTTGGCGATGAAGTTCACCGTATCCTTGCCGTAGACGATGCCCTTGCCGGTACGGGTAGCGAGGAAATCGGCCAGGTCCTGCACGACCTGGGGATCGGTCTCCCGGCAGGGGACGATCTCCATCAGACGCATATAGCGCGGCGGGTTGAAGAAGTGGGTGACGAGAAAGCGCTTTTTGAGGTCGTCGGGCAGGACCTGGGCCATCTCGTTGACCGACAGGCCGCTGGTGTTGGTGCTGAGGACCGCGGTGGCGGAGATGTGCGGGGCGATCTTCTGCAGCAGCTCGAGCTTGATCGGCATGTACTCGACCACGACCTCGACGATCCAGTCGCAGGTCGCCAGCTTTGCCAGGTCATCCTCGAGGTTGCCGACCTGGATCAGGTTGAGGTATTCCGGCAGGTAGAACGGCGCCGGTTTCATCTTGATCAGTCCCTGGAGGCCGTTTGCGGCGATGCGGTTGCGGACCGCCGGGCTCTCCAGGGTCAGCCCTTTGGCCGCCTCCTGCTCGTTCAGTTCCCTGGGGACGATGTCGAGCATCAGGACCTCGACTCCCGCATTGGCCAGATGGGCGGCAATGGTGGCGCCCATGACGCCGGCACCCAGGACCGCGGCTCTATTGATCTGCCTCATTGTTCTTCTCCATGTGTTGATTTCGGGTGAAAGACGAGAACGCTCTCATTCTTTGTGTACAGTTCTTCAACGATGTCTGCGTATTTTTTCAAGATCTCCTTGCGCTTGAGCTTCAGCGTCGGCGTCAGTTCGCCGCCCTCGATCGAGAAGTCCCGGGCGACCAGGGCGAAGTGCTTGATCGTCTTGTAGGGCGGATACTGCTTGTTGATCGCCTCGACCCGGGCGCTGAACAGCTGCTTGACCTTATCGTTGTTGACCAGCTCGTCGAAATCGAGATACTGGATCTTCTTCTCCTTGGCGAAATCGAGCAGCCGCTCGATATCGGGGGTCAGGATTGCGACCAGATATGGCCGGCGATCGCCGAAGACGATGGCCTGGGAGATGTACTTGTCGAGCCGCAGGTCGTTCTCGATCGGCTGGGGTGCGATGTTCTTGCCGCCGGCGGTGACGATCAGCTCCTTCTTGCGGTCGATGATGTAGACGAAGCCGTCGGCGTCGATGGTGGCGATGTCGCCGGTCTTCAGCCAGCCGTCTTCGAAGGTTTCCTTCGTCGCCTCCTCGTTCTTGTAATATCCCTGCATGACCATCGGTCCCTTGATCATCAGCTCGCCGTCTGCGGCCAGTTTCAACTCGACCTTGTGCAGCGGCTTGCCGACCGAATCGAATCGGATATCATCGATCGAGCAGAGGGTGACCGCCGGGCTGGTCTCGGTCAGACCGTAGCCCTGAAAGACCGGCATCCCGAGGATCCACATGAATTCGTTGATCGTCTTGTCGAGCGGGGCCCCGCCGCTGATGAAGAACCGCAGGCGGCCGCCGAATCGGTTCCGGACCTTGCTGAACACGAGGCGATCGAAAAAGCGGTATTGCAGACCAAGGAGGCCGACGGGTTTCTTGTCGATATATTTCGTCCGCACATACTCACCGCCGATCTTCAGCGCGTAGTGGAAAAGGTTGCGCTTGAACGGGCTCGACTGGTGGACGCTGTCGAGGATGCGCGAGTGGATCTTCTCGAACAGCCGCGGGACACTGACCATCGCCGTCGGCCGGATCTCCACCATGTTCTCCATGACTTTTTTGGCGTCCTCGGCAAAGGCGATATGGTTGCCGCTGAGCAGGGCGGCATAGTAGCCGGCGGTCCGTTCCAGAACATGGCTCAGGGGCAGGAAACTGAGGAAGGTCTCGTTGCTGCCCAGACCGCCGAGCTGACGCATCCCGTAGTCGCAGTCGCAAAGGAAATTCCTCTGGGTCAGGATAACCCCTTTCGGCACCCCGGTCGTCCCCGAGGTATATATAATAGTGATGATGTCGTCATGGCGGATGGCGTCGATCTGTTGCTCGATCCGATTCCGCTCCTCCGCCGTCAGCGGTGCCTCGATTTCGGACAGCTGATTCTGGGTGAAGGCCGGGAACGTGCGGTCGCCGATATACCGCTCGTAGGAGACGATCAATTCGACATTCGGGATCGTGTCCCGCACCGACAGCAATTTCTCGTACTGGGCCTTGGTGGAAACAAAGACGACCTTGGCTTCGCTGTGATTGATGACGTATGCCGCCTGCTTGCCGGTGTTGGTGGCGTATATCGGGACGGTGATCGCACCGGCGCTCTGGATGCCGAAATCAGAGATGGCCCAGCCGAGACGGTTTTCCGAAAAAACCGCCACTTTGTCACCCCGTTGCACGCCGGCCTTGCCAAGCCCGCGGGCAAGCAGGAGCACTCGTTCGTAGAACTGGGCATAGGTCAGGGAGGTATAGACACCGCTCTTCTTGAAGGAGATGGCGGTTTTGTCGCCGAACTTTACGGCATTTTCCCTCAGAATCGCGGGAATTGACTGGTACGAGAGAAGGTCCATGGCTTTTCTCCATAAAGAAAATGACGCTCTGAGACTACCACCCTCACAACAATGCCAGAGGAATCATGGGCATTTTTTTCCCTATACCTTACCCTTACGTTTAAGTCAACTTCTATTCAAATTTTCTTCCTCCGAAAAATTGCTCTCCCGAGACGCACCCAGACCCCACGAAACCTCTGTATAAATTTATTTCCTGTGGAATTTGTATTGGTTGGAATGATGACAGGAGTTACCACAGCCTGAAAAAAGATTGCTCCTATCGACCCTCGCCGTTCAATTGTAGCCCGAGGTTCTTCCAACGTTTTACGTAAACCACGAACTTCCCCGCAACCAATCAGGAAGCGGCCGGCACCGGTCCCGACCGGGGCTATCGCCCTGGCAACAAAGGTGGCGGAACCAGGGGGAGAGGACCTCGGCCCGACGGCGGCGCCCCACCTGCTTCAATGAAGATCCGGATAGATAGCATCGATGTCTGCACGATCGATGCCACTCCATGAACCGGCATGTGGAAGAGTCGACGGCCTCATCGGTAAAGGCAAACCCCGGGGGCGATCAACGGATCCGATTGCGGCTTTTCATTGGACCACAGAACCAGCGGCGTCGCCCCCAGCATGATTGCCATGGGCAGGCACACGACTGCACCTCACCCGCCTGGCGTCATGGTCACCCGAACCGTTTTTTGACCCGTTCATACATCTCGTTCAGCTGGACAAAGCGCTCGTGGTCACCACCGGCATCCGGATGCAGTTCCTTGGCCCGCTGGCGGAAGAGACGAGCCAGGTCCCTGTTCGGCATCGACCGCAGTTCTTCCAGGGTCCGGCCGAAGATCGCGGCAACCTCCGTCGCATCCACCGGTTTCCACTCCGGCCAGCGGAACTGTCGATGCCGGTTGATAAAATCTCGGGCGAAATCATCGATGAACGATCTTGGCGGATACCCGTGATCGAAGAACATCACCAGATAGCGCTGCAGGTGCGGATGGAGACTCCCTTGCTCCAGGACCTCCCCCCAGAAGCCTTCATCGCCATTCAACCGGCAAATTTCCTCTATCAGGCGGTCGGCCATCAGGTCCTGATCCAGGGCCTGCGGCAGAAAACGGGCAAAGGATTGGTCAAAGAACCGTTGCAGGTCGAATATGGCGAAGACATAGGTGCGGTACTCGGCGGGACGGAGGACCTTTTCCTGCTCGGCAAAATAGAACTCCCGTTCATCCCGGCACTGACCGAACAGGGGACGGCACAGCTTCTTGGGCAGGCGACCGATGCGGGTCTGATCGACCGCCCCGAAACGAAGGCCATAGAGTCGTCGACGATCGAAGAGATGGATTTCCCGGCGCAGTCGCTCTTCGTCCTCCGCCGTAAAGGGCATGAGCTTGCCAGGCTGGTGCCGTGAGTGGCGATTGAGGCTGTCCCGCTCCGCAGTGGTGAAAAACCGCCACAGCAGTTGTTCCAATTGTAGCGCTGCCATCCTGCCGGGCTCCGCCCGGGCGACCGCCTCTTCCAATTTTTCATCGAAGGACGGCGACCATTGATCGGTATGCTCGATATAATCATCCGGTCGCGGTCCGAGATCAAAAATCTGCCGGTAAACAAAGCAGTCCCGACGCGGATCGAAGTATGACTGGCGGAGCACATACCGTATCTCCTGTCCCTGGCGGATTTTGGCAAGATACATGGCCCCTCCCGCTGCGGTTATGGCTGCCCGCCGAACCGGTCGGCGTCCCGGTCGAATCCGGTCGCGCCGTTCATTCAGATCCTGACAGTAAAGATCGCCATCCCCGGGCGGAAATCAAGGGGCGCCTGGCACCGCCACGACTATGACTGCGGGAATCCGCCCAATGATTGGCCCGCGGCAATGGTTTCCACCACCGTTTTTATCACCGCGTACCGTATTTCTTTTTCTCAAAACCGACAGCAGGCTGTATAATGAAATCCTGAAATACCCGCGTCCATACCCTTGCCGGCTCAAGGCGACAGCGGCAGGGCGCCACGGCACTCTGCCTGAGCGGGCTGGCATACGGATGAACGTTGAAGGTTCCCGATCATCGGAAGCGATAGGCCGCTGTTCGGCACAACGACAGCCGTCAGGGTAATTGCAAAGCAAGAGCGGTACGGGTCATGGCCGGTCCTGCAACAGGGCGGGCCGGCCCTTATTCGTTCTACAACATGGGGCATCATATTCTGCATCTGAGACCGACCTGATCGGGCCGGCCTTGGATTGGGGAGCGAAGCGAGGAATACAGAGATGGGTAACAAAAAAATCGGTGTCCTGATCGGTGGCTCCGGTCTCATCGGCGGCACGATCGTCAATTTCTACAAGACCAGATACGCTGAGACGATCGATATCCGCGCTCCAAGCAGCAAAAAATTATCGATCCGCGACGATAAGGATATCCGCCAGTACCTGACCGACGTCAATCCCGATTTCGTCATCAATGCCGCCATGGCCAACCTCGGGGCGGACGGTCAACTGGCCTATGAGGTCAACTATCTCGGCCCCGTCAATCTCGCCCGGGCGGCGACCGCCCTCAACATCCCCTATATCCACATCAGCTCCTCGGCAACCATGCCGACCGGTGAAAACCTGCGGGAAGAGGATACCCTGCCCCTCTCGCCCGACCTCGGCAACTACGCCAAATCCAAACTCATGGCCGAGCTGACCTTGCGGCGCATGGCCGAACAGGAGGGACTCGATTACACCTGCATCCGTCTGGCCATCGTCTATGGCGCCCATGACCACAAGATCCAGGGATTTCACCGGATGTTCTTCTCCATCGCCGATGAAGCGATGCCGGCCCTGTTCACCAAACGGCACACCTTCCATTCGTACAGCAACGCCCGGAAGCTGCCGTTCCTTATCCACCACGCCCTGGGGAACCGGGCCGAGTTCAGCGGCAGTACCTATAACTTCGTCGATAAACATCCGGTCGACCTGGCCACCCTGATACTGACGATCAAATCGTACCTGCAGCTGAGCCTGCCCAAGGAGATCTATGTGCCATTCTGGATGGCGAAAAGCGGCCAGAGAGGGCTCGATGTCCTCCTCAGAATGCTGCGCCGCATCGGCCTGAAGGCGAACATGCCGCCCGAGTTGATGTTTCTCGACAATTTTTACAAACCGCAGACCCTGTCGAGCAAACGGCTGCAGGAATCGTCCTTCGTCGATCCGATGCCCAATGAGACCATATTCACCCGCCTGCCCGACCTGGTGGTCTACTACCTGACCCGCTGGAGTCACGAGAACCTGATAAAGACCTTCAAGGATTGCGTCGAACAGGAGGCCGCACTCGGCAACACCTTCGCCAACAATCCTGAAATCCTCGTCGAGGCGGTGCATTCCCAGGGGATCGGCCCGTTTCCGGACATGAAGAGAGAGATGAACGTGTCACAGGAAGCTGCGCCGATGCAGTAAGAAGGCCTCGCTTCTTCCACGGACAAGGAGACGAAGGGAATGGCCGAGTCATCCCGAAGCCGGAAAGGCCCCCTGGCCTCAGCGCGTAACAATCTGATATACTTGATATATAATCAGAAAAACACCCCGATTGACCCAGATGGGGATCGACAGACCGGCCGTTATGCACTCCTGTAACAGGATAGGGGTACCGGCATCCCGGGCAACCTTTCAATTCAACGGAAACCGCTTTTCACATGTCGTCTGACTCGTATCTCGCCGCCCGCTACAGCAGAAGCGAGGAAATCGCCAACTGCATCACCCATGGTCTCGGCACGATTCTGTCCATCGGCGGACTTGCCGTGCTCATCGCCTTTGCCAGCCGATACGGCAACTCCTGGCATATCGTCAGCTGCTCTATCTTCGGGGCGACGCTGATCCTGCTCTATGCCGCCTCGACATTGTACCATGCCGTGCAGCAGCCGGCGCTCAAGTCCATCCTCCGCATCTTCGACCACTCCGCCATCCTGGTGCTCATTGCCGGCACCTATACCCCATTCACCTGGTCAGCCTGCGCGGCCCATGGGGCTGGACGCTGTTCGGCGTGGTCTGGGGCCTCGCCGTGCTGGGCATCATCATCGAGACCACCCGGCTGCGGCGCTTCCGTACCGGGTTGATCGCCCTCTATTTGATCATGGGCTGGGCGGTGGTCGCCGCAATCAAACCGCTGCTGCAGCATGTCGGCAGCGGCGGTCTCGGCTGCTGCTGGCCGGCGGCCTGGCGTATACCGGCGGGATACTCTTTTACAAGTGGAAACGACTGCCATACAACCATGCCGTCTGGCATCTCTTTGTCCTCGCCGGCAGCGTTCTCCACTTCTTCGCCATCCTGTTCTATGTCATCCCCGTATTGGAACCGGCAGGATAATCAGAGACAATTGAAGCGAAGAGAACGTTAAGGAGACCGCTTCACTCTCCGTTAGCCGAGGCCCGGCGATTGCCATCATTGCTTCGGCTTGGCGCGCACCCCGAACACCCGATTGCCGTCCGAGGAGTCCCGGTAGTACCAGTACTCGGTGCCGCTTTTGAAATTGAAGGCCCACGCCGAGGCGGCATCCCGTGGTTCCGCCCAGACCAGCCAGCCGGTCGTCTTAAAGGCCGGGGGCATGTTGCGTTCACCGGCGTCGGGCTGATACAGGCCTTGCAATTCCTCCCGTGTCGGCAGCCGCCAGCCGCCTCCGGCTGCGGTGAATCCGGCGACCCACTGCTCGGCCTGAGCGTAATTGGTATCCTGGTCCGGACCAGGGACCCATTCGAGACCGGCATTGAAGTCGGCGATCACCCCGTCCGCAGAAACCGTGAACCGGGTGGCCCCCGTGGCAAGATCGACCACCGGGATGCCGCCTTCCTTCAAAAACGCCTCGGTGATCTTGATCGGTTCCGGCAGCAGGGCCGTCTCGCCCTGCGGGGCGCTGGCCAATTCGACCGCGGTGTTGCAGGTCCATTTGTCGGACTGGGGTTTGAGTACATATTTTGACGATGGAAACAGTCCGTCCAACCGGAAGGTGCCGTCGGATCTGGTCACCGCCTCCAATTGGGCGTAGCCTTTGAGGGGTTGAACCTGATTGGCGGAGATCTTCACGCCGGCGACCGGCTTGCCGTTCCAGTCGACCAGTTTTCCCTCGACCGCCGATTGATTGCCGCCGCAGGCCCCGAGACCAATCAGCAGGAACAGTATCAGTACGCATATCGATCTGTTTTTCATGATCCTCACCTGTGTAATAGTTGTCCGTGATCGTCCATAAAGGAACTGTGTGTACAATATATCAGCAACGAGCGAACATCAGCAAATCACCCTGCAGCCCGCCGGTCAACAAAAAACCCGCTAACCATTTCTGGATGCGGGTTCTTCGGTCGTTGGCGAATACCTTTGAATCATATTTCGGCGAAGCAGGGAATCCGATCAGCGCGGCGTCCTTTATGCCGCCGGCCTTCAATGCCTGACCAGCGCGAGGGCATGTGTTTCCCTGACGCTGATCAGTA
Organism: uncultured delta proteobacterium; assembly: GCA_963847035.1. Classification (GTDB taxonomy): domain Bacteria; phylum Desulfobacterota; class Desulfobulbia; order Desulfobulbales; family Desulfocapsaceae; genus Desulfoprunum. The sequence continues at coordinate 175,516 of CAWJYH010000007.1, forward strand.
GCCTCCCTGAGGTCTGGGGGGCGAAACAGATGTCCTGCAACGTGCGAGGCACGTTTCCGGCAAAGGGGACCATATATTCCCGGAATGTTTTATTGAACGCCCCGGCGGGGGACAAAACCCATGCTGGCAAATTCCAGGGCTTCAGCGATAATCGGAACCGAGCCGGACTCCAACCGCATCATCTGTCCTTCTCTAACAAGATTGGGGCATCATGAAGGATGATCAGACCCTCTTTTTCAAAAACCTTGAGCCTTCAAGACCCGCTTTCTCGCCCCTTCCACCAGTCCGCAAAACACCCGGCGCAGATCTTGGTCTGTGAGATTTGCCGGGATGTCCTATTATATATCCTCCCAGTATACCGACAGGGAGGAACTGGCGACCGGATACGGGGCGGCGATTATTCTCCTCTGTATCTGCATGGTTCTCTTTCTGACGGCTTTCGTCATCAAGAGGCAGGTCTCATATCACGCATTGTACAGGGCATAGTGTCGCAATGGAAAAAGCGGTCAAGATCAGAACGGAAAACCTCTGTTTCTCCTATAATGGCAGGACGATTCTGCATAAAACCTCGATTGAGTTCGCCGAAAGGGAAATAACCGCCATCGTCGGTCCGTCCGGTTCCGGCAAATCCACCTTTCTGATGACCTTGAACCGCCTCTGGGAAGCCATGCCCCGCTGCAGCCTGCAGGGAACGGTTGCAATGAAATTCGACGGCAGTTTTCATGATATCTACCGGGAGGGCTACCCGGTCACCCGGCTGCGCAGGCAAGTCGGCATGGTGTTCCAGATTCCCAACCCGCTGCCGATGAGCATCTACAGGAATGTCGCCTTTCCCCTGCAGCTCAAGGGAGGCTTGACGAAAGATACGATCAGGGCCCGGGTGGAGGAGTGTTTGCGGAAGGCGCGACTCTGGGACGAGGTGCATGACCGGCTTCATTCCTCCGCCCTTGATCTGTCGGGAGGACAGCAGCAGAGGCTGTGCATTGCGCGCGCGCTGATTCTGCAACCGGAAGTGCTGCTGCTCGATGAACCGACCTCTGCCTTGGATCACGCCACCGCCGAGGCAATCGAAGAGTTGCTCCTGGAACTGAAGCAGAGCTGCACCATCCTGCTCGTTTCTCATTATCTCAACCAGGTAACCCGAATCGCCGACACGGTAATCGAGCTGCACAACGGCACACTGGTCAGAAAGGGGGAGAAGGCATGATCGAGATCAACATCCCTGGTTTCGACCAGCTGCGCCTGGAGCACCTCGTCCTCGATTATAACGGCACCCTGGCATTTGATGGTCGGCTGATCAGCGGGGTTGCCGAGCTCCTCGGACTCCTGGCCGAACATCTCCAGATCCATATTGTTACCGCCGACACCTACGGCAGTGTACGCCACGCCTTTGCCGGCTCCGCCTTCACGGTCCATATCCTGTCTCCGGGCAACGAAGAGGAAGGCAAAGCATGGTATGTGCGGAGCCTGGGGAGCAAGGCGTCAGTCTGTGTCGGCAATGGCCGCAACGATCGGCTCATGCTCGAGGAGGCAGGGCTGGGGATCGCCGTGTTCCAACAGGAAGGGGCCGCGCCGCCGGCGCTTCTCGCTGCGGATATCGTTATTCCGAGTATTATTGATGCGTTGAATCTTCTTTTACATCCACAGCGTATTTCGGCCACCCTGCGCTGCTGAAACCCCGGCTTTTCTCCACCGAATCTCTACTTTCCTGCTGTTCAGCCGATGCTGATGATTTTATCGGCCAGTTGCATGGCCGTAACAATGTCCAGCATATTGGTTGTTTGCCCAACCTTTTTCGCCTCCATAAGATCGAAGTGGGTAAGGCAGGTGCCGCAGACGAGGATGACGAGACCTGCCTGTTCATATGCCTGCAGATCTGCCAGCACCGGAGAGGTGTCAATCGTCAGTTTTACCCCGTTGTTGACGAATACCAGCCGCCAGAGGTCATCTTCCATTTCCTTGACGGTTTTTATGAAACTGAGCATCAGTTTTCGCCCGAGTTCATCATCGCCCGAGCCCAATTTGTCACCGGCCACCATAATGAAGGTTTTCCGGCTCGTACTGGCAGACGCATGAGTTCCAACATCATCCTGCCGCATGGTTGAGGAGGCGTTGTTTTCGCGATGGGCCGCCAGCAGATAATCACTCCCCTGGCTGGTGCTCGTGACTGCATACTGCCGCGATTCGAAAAACCTGGTCACATTCTCCCGGGAGGCCTCATTGTCGACCATGATCATCAGTTCGGGAAGGTCTTCCTTTTCAATCGCATCCTTGACCATCAGAACCGGAGCCGGACATGCCAGCCCCCGGGCATCGAGTGTCTTTGCCATTTCCTTACCTCTCTATTTGCCTGACAATAATCGTTTTTTTTGTAAATTCCAAACCCATCAAACTTCAGATCATTGGCTGGTGACGTGTATCCACCGTTACGGGATCAGTCGTGATCCGCCGATTGAATCGATGCCCCCGAGTTGGCATCGAAGGGGCATGCCAGATCCTTGGCTCTGTACCTGTGGATCTTCCGGCAATACGGGCATGGCGAGTTCAGGACCACAGTGGCATTCAACACCTTCCCCCTTTTCTTTCTTCCGCTTGATCTTTTGCTGAAGGAAACCGCGGCTTCGAGCGGAAGACCTTGATTAACTGAGTTGTTCGACGAAGGCCTCAATCCGGGTCTTCAACTGCCCGATATCCTCCATGCTGTAGTCGGTCTCAATCCGCAGACAGGGCACCCCCTTCTCCGTCAATGCCTTTTCAATCGGCAAAGACTCCATCAGGTAGGGCTGGCAGAATTGCAGCCCATAATGAATCACGCCATCAGCCTGATACCTTTCAACCATCTCCAGGATATGATGAAGTCGATCCCGGTTAGGGGTAAAAATGGCGCAATCAATCTGGAAATAACGGTCAACTATGTTGTCGAGCAATTCATCCACCGTATTTCCACCTTCATCGGTGAGGTTACGGGTTCCCCGCTCGCCGACACAGGACTCCTCGCCGACGATGACGGCACCGGCGGTTTCGACGAGCATCGGCAATTTCCAGTTAGGCACCGCCTGAGGACAGCCGGCAACGATAACACGGGGATTTTTTGTCGGAAAAACGCCTGACTTGGCCTTCATTCGCTGCTCCAGTTCGTCACAGATTTTATTGACAGCGTCGGTAAAACGGGCAGGATTATCATAGAAAAAGACCTGATTGACCAACAGGGCATCCATGCCTGAAATCGGCGCCGGATCGGCCTTCCTCAGGGTCGACAGGCGATGGATGGCCGCACGCTTGGCATTGACCGTCCGGATCGCCTGCTGCAATGAAGCAACGGTTATCGGGGAACCGGTCAGCTGTTCGACGGCCTTCTGAAAACGCATGATATTCAGCCTTGAGCAGGTCCTTGCCCTTGTCGGATTTGACCTGCGGCAGATCCATCACATAGAGGTTATCCACCAGTTGCGCCAATGACTCGTAGGCCTTCTTCTTGCCGTCACAGGTGTTTTCGCCCACAATCATATCGGCGCTCTCCAGGTACGGACAGACCTTGCCGAGCTTGAAGCCGAAGGCCGATTTAATCAAGGCGCAGGTATTGCGCGGCAGCAGTCTCTCCACTTCCTCCATGGCAAAATCGGCCCCTGAACACAGGCCGACGAGCGTGGCGTTGGCGGCAAGGACGATCTCTTCCGGCACAAATACGCAATATGAACCGATGATCTTGCGGCCTGCCTTTTTCTCGTCGATGAGTTCCTTGATGCGCAGGCCATGCACCTCACTCATGACAAAATCGAAATAACTCATCCCCGCGGGGCGGTTGGCCTGGGTCAGATACATCTTGCCATAGGCCTCGCTTAAAACACCGAGCAGCATATCGTGCGCGGCCAGATCAAGCCCGAGATCAGCCCACATCGATCGATAGTCGTCACTCATCTTCTTTCCCCCTTTTCATTTTGGCTCCGATGGAATTCGGCATTCTTTTCCCCGATCGACCATGCATGGTCTGCCGATGAAGCTTTCGCGAGTAGTGCATGGAACTGCTCATAACCCTTCGAGCGGTGTACGCTCCTGCATTGCCCTGGATGGCAGACCACTCGATTCTATGATTTTAATAATATATGTCAAATAGATAATATCTATAATAAACCCGACAGTCATTGCCATTTTCCCCTGTATCGAACTGGGAGAAAGAGGGAATACATGCTGCCGGGAACAAATTTGCCCGCAGCACCAAGGGAGATTGAGGACTCGTGGTCGACGGGAAAGGGAGGGGAATGGCGTGTCAAATCCGGCGGCAGGATTGCCGCCCTGCAGAACCGGGAAAACGCTCGCTCATAACAGATCGATACGGATCTCCAGACATCCAGGCGCGGGCTGAAGTCTGACCGTGCTGATGCGATCCTGGTCGGTGCGGCAGCTGATGACCTCTGCGCCGCTGCACCGCCATGCCCTCTGACGCTTTTCCCGGATTTTCAGAGAAAAGGGGCCGTTGAGCGAGGGAAGCGGCGGCAGGCCCCGGAGATCGATGATTACTGCCCGGTCATCCAGGCGAACACGGGCAAAGTAATAGACAGCGGCCTGACGCCAGCAATCAGCCACATCTGCGGACAGAATCCTCCCGAAGCCTGCAGCCTCGGCGAGGAGCCTTGCCGCCCACCGCTCGATGATTTCCCCATTGCGCTCGGGATCGGCGTGCAGCAGGTTGCCCCAATGGAGGGCGACTACCGGATTGAGCGGCAGCGTTTCCGGGACTGCCGCCATCTGGTGCCATGCCACCGGCGACAACCCGCGTTCGAGTATCGCCACCCCGCATTCCCAGGTGATCCTGGCATGAACGGGAGGGCTGTATTGCCGTGCTTTGGCAAATCTCGTTGTCACATGGGTAATGCCGAAATTGTTCAGCACCGCCTGCATCGAGTCCTCACCGTTGCCGAAACTATGTTTCAGGGCGGGAGGGACGAAGAGCCGCGGAAAATTCAGGAAGCCATTCTGCATAAGGATTGCCGCATAGGCCTGGAGATGGTTGACGACAATCTCCCGGGGCCGCATATAGCCGTCATTGTCATGAAATTCGGCACGCTGCATATTCCCATTGTGCCAGAACTCATGGCACAGGCCATGCACCGCCAGCTCGAGATTTCTTTGACAACTGCGGAGATAACCGGCCGCTTGATCCAGCCATGGCCCCTGATTGCGGCGATTGTCCCAGGCGCGGCCCATCCAGGTTGCCCCGGCGATGTCTTTGAGCAGATTGGTTCGGTCCCATTCACCGATCACCATGGCGATGGCGATGCGCATTGACAGCCGCTCGGACAAGTCGACCAGGGCCTGGTAATCCGCCAGACAGTGGCGGCGGCACAAGGCGTTACGATACGGCTCGTTGTGGCCGGAACCATCCTCCCCTTCCCACCAGCCGACATCCTCAATGACGAGGAAGAGCGGCAGCGGCAGGGCGACGGTACACTCTTCGGATTGATAGAGGATCATCAACCGCACCTCAAAGACTGATCCAGCGGCGGATCGCTGGTCCCTGGAGGCGCGAAGCCGAAAGATCCATGCTTTTCCAGGCTTCGTCGACCAGTGTCTCGTCAGCCGGGTGCCAGTAATGGGCCGGCCGCGAAAAAACGTGCCAGGTGAGCGGTGTCATCATCGCCCCCCATTGCAGTTTGAAACGGCAGGTCGCAGTTCCTTGCGAGGAACGGCCGAAATCGAAACGACGGCAGCCACTGCGAACCCCCTGGCACAGCATCAGCCAGTAGAGCAGCATGTTCGCGCAGATGGGGCGATACCTTCGCAACGAGGCTGCCCAGGGATTACAAAGTGTGTCGCCCATAGGGAAAACCATCGACGCAGCCACCGGGAGATCCTGATTATAGATGACCAGGAAGCGAGCCCCGAGCCTGTGCTCGGCAATGAGCCGGCGAAACAGGTTCTCCGGATGGGTTGGTGAACCGAGGTCGCGCATGTTTTCGGAGAAGACGGCATAGAAATCATCGAGCAGTTCCACACCACCGACTCGCCCGACACAACCGCAGCGCCAGGCCTTGCGCACCTGGTTCCGGACTTTGGCCGGCAGACCGTCCCACAACGCGGCCGTTGCAGGCGGTAATGGTCGATGCAGTCCGACCTTGAAGGCATGGGCGTGATGCAGCCAGGTGGGTTCAGCTATCTTGGGATCGAACGAAGCCTGCCCATATTGCCGCAGTTCGAGATGAGGCGCGTCAAGTTTCTCGGCCAGGTCAAGGGCGGCAGCCAGCAGTTGGTTGCCGGCGGCCTGGTCGTCGGCAAGGATTCCCGCCCCGTCGGTATACGGTAACGAGATGAGGCGGGCCGGGCCATCGGGGGGAGCAAAGTGGACAAGCGGGAGGAGACCTACGGAGCGTATCGGCATCCCGGTTTGGCTGGCAATCAGAAAAAAAGCAGGCAGATCATGGACAGCAGCCAGCGTCATCGCCCATTCCCAGAGGTGAGCGAATTGCGCAGACGGATGCCGGGCGCAGTAGTCACGCCAACCGCTAAGTTCAGGATTATCTACAATTTCAACCATATAAACAAATAATCCGGATGGATTGAACAACGATCAAAAGTCCATAGCCCATTATGCATCACGTCACCACCATCCTTGATATGCTCTACGCCGATGCAACTGCGAACGCCTATCGGAACAAGCGATTTGTCCTCCTGTGCGTTCGATATTAGAGTGGTTCGTACCTTGACTCAACCACAGGATCGACATGTACCTATCAACCGATCAGTACTCCACTTCATTTCCGGTCGCATCCTCACCGTCCTTCACCATGACGACCATCCACGAACAAGGCAGTGGGAGTTGCAACGAGGATGTCCTGCTCAGCGAGGGCAATCTCTGTGGCGTCTTCGATGGAGCGACCAGCCTCGAGAAAAGTTACGCTCGGAATGGCATCTCGGGCGGATTCCAGGCCGCCAGTATCGCCGCCGAAACATTCCGTCATCATGCCGGCCCATTGGCACAGGCCGCCGAAGTGGCCAACCATCGCATCCGCACTGCCCAGGGGTATGACCGCATTCCACCGGACCAGCGGCTCCGCCTGTGGTCGACCAGTCTCGCGGCCATCCGCCTGCACGGATCATCCTTCGAATACTGCCACACCGGCGACTGCATGATCATGTTACTGCATCACGACGGCAGCCACAGCCTGCTTTCCCCGGAACTGGATATCGACAGCGAAACCCTGGCACTCTGGCAACAGTCACCCGATTCCAGCCGGCCCATCCATTCCCAGCTTGCCGAGCAGATCGCCAAGGTTCGGCTGCAGATGAATGTGAGCTACGGTGTGCTCAACGGCGAACCGGAAGCGATGAGCTTTCTCCGGCACGGGCATCACAGCCTCGCCGGTCTTTCCGATATCCTGTTGTTCACCGACGGCCTGATGCTGCCCAAGGCCGATCCCACGGGCCTCACCGACTGGCAATCCTTCGCCGATATTTACTGCCGTGGCGGTCTCACCGCCCTCCGGGATCATGTCCGCACTGTGCAGCAGACGGATCCGGCCTGCCGCTGCTATCCCCGTTTCAAGATGCATGACGACATTGCCGCAATCGCCGTCACGGTTGATGGCGTTGCCTCGCCCGAGTGTAAGCTGCCTCAATCCTGCTGAACACCAGCCCCCATTTCGCCCTGCCGGTGATGGCTGTTATCTCCTGCAATGACGGAGTGGGAGAAACAGCGACACGGCGCACCATATCCCTGATGGTCGCTTCGAGCCGGACATCCAGCTTGTTCCAATCGTCTGGGTCCGGCCGATCAATCGTCGCCATTGCCTCCAGGTCGACAAAGGCGACCAGATCGGCCGCAGCACCCGCCAGCAGTTCACGGCAGCCGGGCAACGCCGTGGTGACGATCCGGCAACCCGAGGCCAACGCCTCGAGAAGGACCAGCGGCAGCCCCTCGTAGAAGGAGGGCAAAATGAAGACATGGCAATGCCGCATCAGCTCAGCCAACTGCGGCTGGCTCAGCGTCCCATGCACCGTCACCCGCTCGCCCAACCGACGGGCCAGGTCCAGACACCGTTGACCTTCCTCCCCGAAACCGGCCCCGACCAGATGCAGATGCGCATCATCGACATCAAGGCCGGCGCACACCCGCAACAGCCAGTCGACACCTTTGGCGTAGCTCAGTTTGCCGGCGTAGAGCAGTTGCACCGGTCCCTGCCCCGTTTTCTCGCTGAACGTGAAGAGGCGATCGTCAAAGCCGGAACCGATGACATCGATCCGCTCCGGATCAATCCCGTACAGGCTGACGATCTGGTCCGCCTGTCCAGTACTCAGGGCGAGGATACGATCGATTTTCCCGCACTCCGCAAGGACTTTGTCCCGCAGATGGGGGCAGTTGACAAACTGCCGCAGATCCGTCGAATGGCAGGAGGTTACCATCGGCACATCCGGCAGTGTCCGCCTGGCGACGGCGCTGACCAGCCAGAGATGATGACTGTGGACCATGTCGATGGCAAAAGAATGCGCCACTTCGCTGATTCTCTCTGCGAATACCCGTTCATACCTGATCTATCTCATCCGTCAGTCAGCTCGCTGAAGCACGAACTGGCATACGGCATGACATCGCTCATCCCGGGGATGACGAACTCAAGATCACCGCCATCAAAGGTAACAAAGCGGCAACTGAGGCCGTCGATTCCGTCGAGAACCGGGATGGCACCAGCGGTAATGCCGGCGACCAGGAAATTGCGGTGCCCGGCAGCAACGGCCTGGCGCAGCAGGTTCTGCAGGTAGATGCCGCTGCCGGTGCTTGCCGGGTGCTGACTGATGACATGGAGGATATTCATGAACGATCCAGGAGGAAGACGGGGCGACTGACAACGCAGCAAGGACTGTGCTGTCACAGTATCACTTCTCCCGTACATAATGGACCAACCTCCCTTTGACAAATCGAATTATCTAATGAGTTGATCGTGTTCCATCTCTTCTTCCGATTTCGTCAGCGGCGCCCCCCACATCACCCCGTCTATCCACCCCGGAGTGCCAATCCCATCATTGCCGACCGAGCATCTTTCCGGCTCAACTCTTCCGATCGTTCCGCGCTTAATCATACAAATTGACAATTGGACATATCGCTGCATCTTATGCTAAGTCCTTCTCCACAACGATCTCCTCCATGATGGGAAAAAAATGCATCGCAGCAAAAAAATCCTGATTGTCTGTCACTGTCTGCTGAATGCCAACGCCAGGGTCTTTCCCCTGGCCCGGTGCGGCGGTGTCTATTTCCTCGTCAACAGGAAGCCTGAAGCTGGAACCACCGACAACTGCAGACTCACCATCGACACAGAACAGAAAACGGATACGGCTATGCTCAGCGCAGGGATAGACATCGGATCGCGAACGATTGAGTGCGTCGTCATTGAAGATGGGGCAATTCGAGAGATTCGTCAGGCCCCAACAACCTTCGATCCACGAGGGCAGATCGAGAACGTGCTGGCAGGCGTCAGTTTCGACCGGATCATGGCCACAGGTTATGGCCGCAATCTGTTCGAAGTCGCTTATGACTCGAAAACAGTCACCGAGATCAAGGCGTACGGCCGCGGCGCCCGCCATCTCTTCCCCGAAGCGATGACCATCCTCGATATCGGCGGCCAGGACAGCAAGTGCATCATCCTTGGCCCGGGGGGAAAGGTCCAGCGCTTCGAAATGAACGACCGCTGCGCCGCCGGCACCGGCAAATTTCTCGAAGTCATGGCCGAGGCCCTGAATTATTCCCTCGAAGAATTCGGCCCTTCCGCCCTGAAGGCCGGCAAGGTGCTGACCATCAACGCCATGTGCACCGTCTTTGCCGAATCGGAAGTCACCTCGCTGATCAGCCGGGGAGAAAATCGCGAAGATATCGCCCTCGGTCTGCACCAGGCAGTAGTCAAGCGGGCAGCGAGCATGATCCGGCGGCTCTGGCCCGGCGGCCCGATCTTTTTCGCCGGTGGGGTGGCCAGGAACAGCTGCATCCGCCATCTGCTGGAAAAAGATCTGCAGGTGCCGGTCATCGTTCCCGACAACCCGCAGATGGTCGGGGCCCTCGGCGCGGCACTGCTCCTCGAGGAAGGCGCCTGAGGGCCGGGCTGTTCGGATCAGCGACACCAAACTCCAACGAAAGGAACGGCATGACCATATATGACGATCACTACCTCGGCGGCATCGAAGACCGGGTGATGCGCGACACCGAGACGGCCCGCACCGCCGGGGCGAAGGTGGTCGGCGTCTATTGCGCCTTTACCCCGAAGGAGCTGATCGCGGCCGCCGGCGCGATCCCGGTCGCCCTCTGCTCCGGCTCCGACTTCCCGATCCCGCTTGCCGAGCAGCATCTGCCCCGCAACCTCTGCGCCCTGATCAAGTCGAGCTACGGCCATGCCATCGGTGACAGCTGCCCCTACTTCCGGGCCACCGACCTGCTGATTGCCGATGCCACCTGCGACGGCAAGAAGAAGATGTTCGAACTCCTCGGCCGCAAGCGTCCCCTGTACCTGCTGCAGCTGCCGCAGACCTCGGCCACCGCCGAAAGCCATGCCTACTGGCTCGGCGAACTGCGGAGGATCAAGGTCATCCTCGAAGAAGAAACTGGAACCGTTATCACCGACGATGCCATCAGGAAGCAGATCAGGCTGTACAACCGGCTGCGCAAGGTCGTTCACGAGGCGTTTCTGCTGAACACCGGCCCAATCCCCCTGCTGTCCGGCCGGGAACTGGACACGGTCACCTCGGTCGCCGGATTCGAACTGAATCTCGAGACCCGGATAGCTGAAATCACGGCGGCGATCGGCGAGATCAAGGAGCGCGACAAGGATGACGACTACATCGCCTCGGTTGCCGGCCGGCCGCGCATTCTGCTGACCGGCTGTCCAACCACCAACCGGAAGGTTCTCCATCTCCTCGAGGACTGCGGAGGGATCGTGGTGGCCATGGAGAGCTGCGGAGGGCTGAAGACCGTTGGCGGCCTGGTGCCGGAACAGGGAGACCCCCTGGAAAACCTCGCCGCCAATTACCTGAGCATTCCCTGTGCCTGCATGACCCCGAATCGAGCCCGGCTCGGCCTGCTGCGGGCCATCATCCACGACTACCGCATCGACGGGGTGGTCGAACTGACCTGGGACGGTTGCCACACCTATAACGTGGAATCCTTCCAGGTGGAGGAATGCGTCCAGGCAATCGGCCTTCCTTACCTGCACGTGATCACCGATTATTCGGAAAACGATACCGGGCAGCTGAAGACCCGGATCGAGGCCTTTCTCGAACTGCTCAATTAACCAACAAGGAGGAACACATGCTGCACAACCTGACCATGACCACCATCATCCTCATCCTGTCCCTGTGTTTCCTGGCAGGCACAGCGGCTGCGACCGGGACCTACAAGATCGGGATCGTCACGCCGACCCTGTCCGCCAGCGAGGACGAGTTCCGCGGGGCGGTACGCACCGCCGCCAAGCATCCCGGGATGATCAGGCATATCACTCTGCCCGACAACTTCAGCGAAGAACAGGAGACCGCCATCACCCAGATCCTCGGCCTCGGCGACGACCCCGAGGTCAAGGCCATCGTCATCTGCGCCGGCTACTCCGGCATTCTCCCGGCCATCCAGAAGATCAAGGAAAAACGCCCGGAGATGGTGGTGATCACCGCCCCGATCTGGGACGATCCCGACATGATGGCCAAGTATGTCGATCTGGCGCTTGACACCGACTGGGTCCAGCGCGGCATCAGCATCCCGACCAAGGCCCAGAAGATGGGGGCCAAGACCTTCATCCACTACTCGTTCCCGACCCACATGGCCAAGGAGGTCATCGCCAAACGGCACGACATGATGAAGGCCACCTGCGCGAAACTCGGCATGCAGTTCGTCGAGGTCACCACCCCCGACCCGACCACCGGTGCCGGACCGTCGCCGATGCTGCAGTTCCTGCAGGAGGACATTCCGCGCCAGATCGCCAGATACGGCAAGGACACCGCCATCTTCGGCACCAACTGCCCGATGCAGGACGTGATCATCGCCAAGGCCCTGGAGCTGAAGTTCATCATGCCCGAACAGTGCTGCCCGACCCCGACCCAGGGCTATCCGGCGGCGATGGAACTGGCGATACCCAAGGAAGACGCAGGCAACTTCGACAAGATCAATGCAACCATCAAGGAAAAGGCCGCCGCTGCGGGGATGACCGGCCGGCTCTCCACCTGGCCGGTGCCGGTAGGCTACTTCTTCCCGGAATTCTCCACCGAGCTGGCCATCGAAAAGATCGAAGGCAAGGTCAGGAACTACGACATGGCGGAAATGAAGAAGACCGCCAAAAAAGTCGCCGGGGTCGAGGTCGCCTTCAACAAGATGAAACCGGAAATCGACAATTACTACCTGATCATCATGGATTCGATCATCTATTGATCAGGTTGCAACACGCCATCCTATCAGGTCTCCAGCCCGGTGCGACCTTCGCCCTGCGGGGTCGCACCGGAGCAGAACAGCCGGCTGCATGCTCGAACTCACAGGAATCAGCAAAACCTTCGGCCCTCACTCGGCCCTCAGTGAGGTAAGCCTGAGCATCGCCGCCGGGGAAATTCACGGCCTGATCGGCCTGAACGGATCGGGGAAGAGCACCCTGCTCCATATCCTCTTCGGCAGCTCATTCATCCACGAAACAGGCGGTTACAATGGCAGCTGTTTTCTCGACGGAAAGCCCTTTCGTTTCACGTCTCCTGCCCAGGCGATCGCAGCCGGAATCGGCATGGTGCACCAGGAGTTCGCCCTGATCCCGGAAATGACGGTTGCCGAGAATATCCTGCTCAGCCGCGAAAAGGGATTTGCCCTCACCGATACGCTCTTTCCCCGTGATTTTTCCCTGCTCGATCCGCGGAAGAACGACCATGAGGCGCGTCGGGCGCTCGAATACCTCGACCTCAAGATCGATCCGCGCCAGAAAACCGGCAACCTCGCCCTGAATATCAGGCAGTTCATCGAAATCGCCCGGGAGATCTCCCGCGACAATCTGAGACTGTTGCTCCTCGATGAGCCAACCGCGGTACTGAACACCGCCGACGCCGGAAACTTCCTGGCGACGCTGCGCCACCTGGCGGACAAAGGGGTCGCCATTCTCTTCACCTCCCATCGGCTCCCGGAGATCCGTGGCCTCTGCGACCGCCTGACGATCCTTCGGGAAGGCAGGACTGTCGGCTGTTGCGATGTCCGCACGGCATCCCTTGGCGCCATCACCCACCTGATGCTCCGGGAAAGCGTGACCAAGGCTGGCCGGTTCCGCTCCCGACCGACTGACGATCCGATCCTGACCATCCGGGATTTCCAGGTCGCGATGGCCGGAGAAGAACTGCTGGGCCTCGACCTCGATGTCCAGCGCGGCGAGATCCTCGGCCTCATCAGTCTGTCCGGACATGGCAAACTGGCGTTCGGCGCCGGCGTGATCGGGCAACTCCCTTTCCGCGGCAGCCTGCAGCTGGATGGCGCGACGATCCCCCCATCCTCCAGCGCCGCGATGATCGCCCGCGGTGTTTTTTTCCTGTCCGAGGACCGCAACCGGCTCGGACTCTTGCCACGGCATTCGATCATGGACAATATCGCCTTTTCCGCCCTGCAGCATGACAACCGCTTCCTTCACCCCTGCTGCCGCGGTGCCTGCGCCTGCCGGATCGCCGGGCCATCCGCCGGCATGGCGAACGCTGCATACGGGAGTTTGACATCCGCTGCACCGGTCCGGCCCAACCGGTGAGGGAACTGAGCGGCGGCAATCAGCAGAAGGTCCGGATCGCCCATGCCCTCACCCTCTCGCCCCGGCTGATGATCGTCAACGAGCCGACCCGAGGGGTCGATATCGCTGCCAAGGAACGCATCCTCGATATGTTCCTGGCAATCAACGATCGCGCCGGGACGACCATCGTCATCGCCTCGAGCGAACTGGAAGAACTGCGGCGGGTCTGCGACCGCATCGCCGTCCTCTACCAGGGACGACTTCATGCCATCCTCGAACCGACCGCCGACGACCTGCTGTTTTCCCGGGCCATCTCCGGCGAGCCGGTCCTGCACTGATGATCGTTCGTGCCCGTCACATTCCCCAACTGGTGATCGCCATTTTCCTGTGCGCGATGGCAGGCGGGGCACTGCTGCTGGAAATACCGCTGCCGTGGGTCATCAATGACGCCCTGGTCAGACTGGCGATGAACGGTGTGCTCGTCCTGTCGCTGGTGCCGATGCTCAATGTCGGCATCGGTATCAACTTCGGCCTGCCGGTGGCTATCGTCGCCGGACTCCTCGGTCTGTGCCTGGCGGTGAACTGGCAGCTGACAGGTTCTCTCGGGTTCACGATGGCCCTGGCGCTCTCCACTGTCATCGCCGTCTGCCTTGGTGAAGTTTACGGCCGGTTGCTGAACCGGGTCCGGGGCCGGGAGGAAATTACCGCGACCTTTATCGGCTTTTCCTTCATTCCGCTGACCAATTTCTTCTGGGCGACCGCCCCCTTCACCAACCCGGCAATGCTGTGGCCGATCGGCGGCATAGGGATGCGGCCGACCATCGGCCTGAAAAGCTATTTCGCTAAAATTCTCAATACATGGATGCCGCTGGAGATCGGTCCGCTGACCATTCCCTGCGGATTGCTGCTGTTTTTCGGCCTGTGCTGCCTCCTCGTCCATCTCTTTTTCAAGACAACGCCAGGCCTGGCGATCCTCGCCATCGGCGAGAACGAGGGGTATGCCCGGCTCTGCGGGATCGATGTCGACCGGATGCGACGGCTGGCGGTCATCCTGTCCACCGTCATCGGAGCGGTCGGTATCTGCGTCTACGCCCAAAGCTACGGTTTCATCGAACTGTATGACGCCCCGATGATGATGGCCTTCCCGGCAGCATCCGCCATCCTGATCGGCGGCAGCACAACCGGCCGGGCGACGGTTGCCCAGGTCGTCGCCGGCACATTCCTCTTTCACACGATGTATGTCCTCTCCGGACCGCTGGCCAACGATCTGCTGGTGCCGGAGATGGCCGAGATCTTCCGGCTGATGATGACTACCGGCGTCATCCTCTTCGCCATGCTCCACCACGGAGGACGCCATGCAAGGCCTTCTGAGACATTATAATCCGGTAACGGCGGTTTTCGTCGTCCTCTCGCTGACGGCACTGGCAGTCTCCGGGATGCGACCGGTCTTCGTCTGCAACGAGGTCATCACCCGCTTCATCCGCGACGGCGTCATGGTCCTGGCCCTGATCATCCCGATCACCGCCGGCATGGGCCTCAATTTCGCCATCGTCGTCGGTGCCATCTGCGCCCAGGTCGGCCTGATCCTGGCCGTCGACTATCAACTGGGCGGGCTGGAAAGCCTGGCGCTGATCATGATCGTCGGAGTCGCTCTCTCCATTCTGCTGGGTTATCTGATCGGGCTCTGTCTGAACAGGGCCCGGGGACGGGAGATGATCACCACCATCCTGATCGGCTTCCTCGCCACCAGTATGTATCAGCTGATATTCATGGTCGGCTACGGCACCATCATCACCCCCCGCAACCCCGAGATGATGCTGTCGCGGGGAGTCGGCATCCGCAACATGGTCGATCTCGATCGCTTCCGGAACCTGCTCGACTCCATCTGGGTCTTGCGCTTCGGGGAAATCGAGGTGCCGCTGTTCATGCTGCTCGTTGTCTGTTTCATGGCTTTGGTCGTCAACTATATCCTGCATACCCGCCTCGGCAGACACTTCTCCGCCGTCGGTTTCAGCGGCGACCGAGTGGAGGCCCTCGGCCTCGATCCCCGCCTGATCAGGATCAAGGCGATCATCCTCTCCACCGTCATCGCCTGCCTGGGTCACATCATATTCATTCAGAATATCGGCATGCTCAATGTCTACACCGCCCACTTGAACACCGATATCTTTTCCTGCGCGGCGTTGCTCGCCGGCGGGGCGACCGTCACCAGGGCCAAGGTCCGTCATGCCTTGATCGGTATCGTCCTGTTCCACACCCTGTTCGTGGTATCGCCCCAGGCAGGTCAGAATCTCTTCGGCAACCCCGCCCTCGGTGAATATTTCCGGAGCTTCGTTGCCTATGGAACGATCGCCGTCGCCCTGATCCTCAATGCGAAGAATAGCGATAAATTACCGCGAGGGCCTGCAAATCAAGGCTCGAAAAACTTGTTGGTGCAAGAACCAGCTACGGGCTCTTGCTCCAACATGTATGCCGACAACTGCTTGTCTGTTGCAGGGGACAGCCTTGGATATTGCAGGAAACAAAAAACCCGCTAACCATTGCTGGATGCGGGTTTGATGGATATTTTCGGACTTCTTGCATTTCAATCTGGCGGAGAAGCAGGGATTCGAACCCTGGGTGGAGTCACCCCCACAACGGTTTTCGAGACCGTCCCGTTCAGCCGCTCCGGCACTTCTCCGCTTGGCGCGTATTGATACCAGCAACGCCGAGAATCTTCAAGATAATTGAACGGCGAGGATGGTTTTCGGGGGCATCAAACTTTCTCTTGCTGAAATCTCCAGCTCACGCGCTCGTGGCCGCAACCCGATCCCGCAGGGCTCTTTCCAATGCGTTTTTGACCTCATCGTTAAAACAGGCGAAGATGACCTTCTGCAGGGAATGGGCTGTGCCAAGATAGGAACAGACCGTTGCGATCGCGATGGCGCAGGCCGCCGGGATGGGAAACCCATACACCCCGCAGCTGATGGCGGGGAAAGCGATCGTCGCCAGACCTTTTTCCTCGGCAATCTTCAGGCTCTCACTGTAACAGGAGGCAAGCAATACACTCTCCTGCGCCCTGCCTCCCCGCCAGATCGGCCCGACGGTATGGATGACGTACCTGGCCGGGAGATTATACCCCCCGGTTATCTTGGCCGATCCCGTCGCACAACCGCCGAGCCCGGCGCATTCAGCCAGCAGCCCCTCACCGGCCGCCCGATGAATGGCCCCGTCGACACCGCCGCCCCCCATCAGGGACGAATTGGCCGCATTGACGATGGCATCGACGGCAAGTGTCGTGATATCGACCTTCTGGATAACGATACAATCTTCAGCTTTCATACGCCTCCACCTGTTGTTGCGGCAGTTTTTTGACTCTTCAATCACAAGGCGACAGGACAATCATTGTGCACATGAGAGAAGCAGCCCCGGAAGATTAAACACGTCGTTCAATGAGAGATGTTTATGACCTCGAGTTAACAGCGTTTATCCAAGATCAGCTCGGCCAGGCCCCGCTTCGGCACGTAGTGAACCCCCGCTTCATCGCGATAATATCGGATCGATCCGTCTTCCGGGACATCGACGATTCGCACATCCTCCACGGGTCTGCCGAGCGCCAGAACCAGGCTGACATCCATTTCCGGTTGCAGAGAAAAATGGGCGCGCAGTTTTTCCCGGTTCAGCGCCCCGATCATGCAACCGCCCAACCCCTTTTCCGCCGCCCCCAGCAGCATGGTCTGGGCCATGATGCCCAGGTCGAACCTGGCGAACTCCCACTCCTTGGCCGTATTGATCATGACGATATAGGCCGACGGCCGCTCCGCCGGCACCGGACCGTCCCAATCGGTAAGATAGGCCGCCCATTTCAGACAGGCAAAAATCGCCTCATTGTCGGCGGGGGCGGTGCTCAGAATAAACCGCAGAGGCTGCCTGTTGGCTGCCGAAGGGCACAGCCTGGCAAGCTCCACCAGTTCTTCGAGGATCTTGATCGAAACCGGGGCGTGGTGATCAAATCGGCGATAACTTCGACTTGCCTGTACGAGATCCTTCAGCATATATGCCTCCTCTTTACCGCCAGACATCTGAAAGCCTTCAATATCGGGCACAAGCGGCATTCAAAAAAGTTGTACAGAGGTTGTACAAACTGACCGGAAAACAAGGATTCTTCCTGATCGACTTTAGCCCTTGACCTTACTGGCGCGCCCGGCAGGATTCGAACCTGCGGCCTACGGATTCGCCAAAGCCGAGAAGGTGAAAGTATGCCGGAATGGAAAAAATCGCAAGACAAAGGAATGCGATACCGGCAAAGCGCCACGGAGAGATCGGCGTTGGCCGGTCGAAAAACAGTACACCCCTCTAACTCTTGCCTTGGCGAAAGAATGGAGGGGACCGAACATGGCAGAGAAATTCACCCGATGGGACGCCTCGGATCATCTCAAAACGGAAGAAGATATCATGGCGTACTTCGAAGCATGCCTTGACGATGATCCCGGAGACGGCAGCCTCATCCGTGCGGCCTTGGGGGATATCGCCAAGGCCCGTAACATGTCGAAGCTGGCCAGAGAGATCGGGCTGTCTCGGGAAGGTTTGTATCGGGCGTTGAGCACTGACGGCAACCCGGAGTTTGTTACGATAATGAAAGTGATAAAGGGCCTGGGGTTGCGCCTGCATGCCGGAGCACTCTGCCACTCCAAACATAGTGCCGGAGCGGATGGAAGAGATGATGGCAATAAAGATTGAGATTGAGCAATCCGCCATCGGGCCAACCAAGCGAAAGCAGAGAGTCAGTCACAAGTACGCTTCAAGCGTATTTCACCGAGCCAGGGTAGCTTCCGAAGGGCCGCTATCCTCGCCCCCATTGACGCCTTACCATTGAGTGTGTATTGTACACAACAGAACAGCAGGGAATTGATTCGACGGCTTGAGGATGCCGGGTGGACGGTGCAACGGGTGAAAGGTTCGCACCACATCCTCACTCATCCGAACAGGTCAGGGGTTATCACCATCCCCCATCCCAAGAAAGATCTTGGCTCGGGATTGGTGACGAAGATCCTGAAACAAGCAGGAAATTACGAGGTGACACCATGAAATATCCAATCGCTATCGAGGAAGGCTCCGAAACCACGGCGTTCGGCGTTATCGTCCCGGATCTTCCCGGATGTTTTTCCGCTGGCGATACAATGGACGAAGCGGTTGAAAACAGCCGAGAGGCAATCGCCCTGTGGATCGAATCTGCGCTTGACGCCGGTGAGTCCGTACCGGCACCGGGAAGGATTGCCGATCACGTTCATAATCCTGAATATGCCGGGTTGGTATGGGCGATTGTCGATATTGACAGCGCCCTGCTTGACGACAAGACGGAAAGGATCAACATCAGCGTTCCACGACGCGTACTGTCCCGTATCGACAGGCACGTTAGCGCCAGGGGAGAAACCCGCAGCGGTTTTCTGGTCAATGCCGCATTGGAGCGGATCGTCAATGGATGTTGAATCGCACATGGCACCAGAGCAATAGACCGACCTTCACCGGGCTATGCTCACCGAAAAGCCGCTTCCCTGAGCGGCCTGCCCGGTATATCTCTACAGGGATGCATGTGAGGGGGAATAGATCATTGAGTCAGCAGAAGATACCTTTAGAAATTATCTGCATTTTTCACCCACTGCGTCACCCCGAGGTGACCTCCGTTGCACGCACGGCAAAGGGTATTACTATATTTGGAAGGCAACTGATTTAGAGCACTATTAATAAACTAACCATCGAAAAAAAATGAATAAACATTTCCTTGTCACTATCAGTAACGACGCCGACAACCTTTTCGGCGTACGCTTTGTCTCTTCTTTTTTCAACAACACCTCAGACCATAAGGTGACCCTGCTGCATATCTGCCGACTAGACAGCGACGACATGTCGAAAGCGATGAACGAGATGTGGCTAAGTCCGGGCGAGAAAACCGAGTGTGAAATTACTGGCGGCCTAAAAAGATCGCTCGACCGGGCCCAGGAACTTCTCGGCAAAGGCCATATCTCAATCGACCGAACTCTTACAAAAATGGCGGTAGAGCGTTACGGCAAGGTTAAAGACATTCTCACAGAAGGTTCACAGGGCTATTACGATGCCATTGTTCTCGGCAGGCGAGCAACCTATGCCCTGCAATGGATATTTGAGCGACCGGCGGAGGAACTGGCACATGCGATGATAAAGGACAGCTGCTGTGATGTGCCCCTATGGATCTGCCCGGAATCACATCCTGGTCGGAAAAACGTTCTGGTCTGTGTAGACGGCTCGGAGAATGCCTATCGAGCGGTAGACCATGTGGGATTTATCCTTAACAATCAGCAGCAGCATGGAATAACCCTCTTGCATGTCAATAACGTCGACGGGCGAGAATCGAAGGAGATATTTACCCGGTGCGAAGAGATCTTGCACGGACATGGCATCGGCGACGAACGCATTAACCGCAACAGCACATGGGGAGTCTCCGTCGCTGGAGTCATTCAGAGTGAAAGCGAAAAAGGGGGGTATGCAGCGGTTGCCCTCGGTATGCATGGCAACCGGGAAAAAGGCCTATTGAAGGATTATATTATAGCCGGCGGCACTACCGCCAAACTCATCGGAAAAATTGAAAAAACTGCCCTTTGGTGTTGCCCCTAATTAATTGATTATGCAAGAAAACATTACAAAATCAGATGGTATGCTCTGGCATGCCTCATCAGATCAGGATGTCATATCCGAGTTACAGACAAGCCTCAGCGGGTTAAGTGGCAGTGAAGCAGCAGAGAGGTTGCAACGCTATGGTGCCAACACGCTCCTTCGCAAGGGAAATGATAGCCCCTGGCTGATTTTCTGGCGTCAGATAAATAACCCGATTGGCTGGCTCCTGCATTGCTTCTGGTGCATTGGCGATCGGGTTGCAAAAAATCACCGACGCCCTGGTAGTTTTCGGTGCGGTGGGTGTCAACGCTATTATCGGTTTTATGCAAGAGTACCGGGCAGGAA
Source organism: uncultured delta proteobacterium (assembly GCA_963847035.1). GTDB lineage: Bacteria > Desulfobacterota > Desulfobulbia > Desulfobulbales > Desulfocapsaceae > Desulfoprunum. The sequence goes on from CAWJYH010000007.1 coordinate 196,194, forward strand.
AGGCCATCGAAGCACTTGCCGACATGATGCCGGAATTTGCAACCGCGCTTCGGGACGGGCAGTCAATTGCCGTTCCCGCTGAAAACCTGGTCCCTGGCGACCTCGTGACCTTGCAGAGCGGCGACAAGGTTCCTGCCGATCTGCGCCTGATCAGGGTCAAGAACCTCCTGGTCGAGGAAGCCGCCCTCACCGGTGAGTCGCTGCCTGTGGCAAAGAGAAGCGATGCCGTTGCCCGGAATGCGCCTCTTGGCGACCGGATTGGCATGGCTTTTAGTGGAACACTTGTTTTGCAAGGCACTGCCACCGGGGTAGTGGTCGCGACCGGCGGCAGCACAGAACTGGGCCGGATCAATGCCCTGCTCAACCAGACGAAGCAGTTGGAGACCCCTCTGACCCGTCAACTTACCAAAGTCAGCAATGGCATTACTGCCGCTGTCGTAGCTGTTGTAGCCGTCCTCATTAGTTTCGGCATCTGGGTAAAAGATGCCCCCATCGGCGAATCCCTCATGGTTGCTGTTTCTCTGGCAGTGGCGGCAATCCCTGAAGGTCTGCCGGCGGTAATTACCATATGCCTCGCCGTAGGCGTCAGGCGCATGGCCGAAAGGCATGCGGTCGTCCGGCACCTCCCTGCGGTGGAAACGCTTGGCTCCACCACTGTTATCTGTTCTGACAAGACCGGCACACTGACCCGCAATGAGATGACGGTGCAGGTGGCATGGCTGGCCGGACTGGAATACCGGTTTTCCGGCATCGGCTATGCTCCAGACGGGGAAATCGAACGCGATGGTACCCGCCTGACTGAACTCCCGACCGCTCTGCATGATCTGCTCACCATAGCCATCCTCTGCAATGATGCCGTCGTGCGCCTTGAGAAAAACATCTGGACTATCACCGGTGATCCAACCGAGGCGGCACTGGTTGCTGCCGCTGAAAAGGCAGGCCTTCCGAGCCAGGATCTCCGCAGTCACCATGCTCGCCTGGACGTTATCCCGTTCGAGTCGGACAGCAAATTCATGGCAACCCTGCACAAGATTGACGGGGAAAACCATATCCTCCTGAAGGGCGCTCCGGAAACTGTCCTTGAGCGCTGCACCCTGAGCGAAGCGGAGTTGAGACGAATCAATGAAGCCATGGCCACATACGCCCGCCAGGGCATGCGGGTGATCGCCTTTGCGCACAAGAAAAACGTCTCTGCGGACCAGATCCAACCAGAGGCTGTTCGCAGTGGTTTGCAGTTTGCAGGTTTGCTCTGCATGATCGACCCACCCCGAACCGAGGCGATGGACGCCATCCGGGTCTGCCATAGCGCCGGAATTACGGTCAAAATGATAACCGGCGATCATCCTGTGACCGCCGAGGCAATCGGTCGCCAGCTCGGTCTGTTGCCGCAGGGGCAAAGCGCCATGTCGGGCCGGGACCTCGACGGTCTTTCCGAAAAGCAACTGCAGGATGCGGCCTTGAGTACCAATGTCTTTGCCAGGGTGGCTCCGGAGCACAAGATCCAGCTTGTCGAGGCTCTGCAGGCCCAGCGCCATGTTGTTGCCATGACCGGTGACGGTGTCAATGATGCACCGGCCCTCAAGCGCGCCGACATCGGCATTGCCATGGGTATAACCGGCACAGCGGTTTCGAAAGAAGCAGCCAAGGTTGTACTCATGGACGACAACTTTGCTTCCATCACCGCGGCAGTGGAGGAAGGCCGCCGGGTCTACGACAACCTCATCAAATCTCTGGCCTTTATGCTGCCCACCAATCTCGGCCTGGCCTGCACCCTGTCGGTTGCAATGTTCTTCTTTCCGACGATCCAGGTTGATGGTGTCAATGAACTTCTTATGGCCATGTCTCCCAGTCAGACTCTGTGGATCAATCTGGTGGCAAGTGTTACCCTGTCAATTCCCCTGTCCTTTGAGGTGCTGGAGCCGAATGCCATGCGGCGACGGCCGCGTTCTCCCGACGAACCGGTATTTTCGGGTTTCATTGTCACCCGCCTGCTTATTGTCGGAATACTGATGGCGGCAGGCGCCTGCGGGCTGTTCCTCTGGGAGTACTATCGTATCGTCGGCCCAGAGCCGGTGACAAGCGCCCGGCATGCTCTGGCCCTCTCCGAAGCGCAGACCCTCTGCGTGACTAGCATCACCTTCACCCAGATTTTTTACCTGCTCAACTGCCGGTCCCTGCACTCTTCGCTCTTTGCCCAGGGCTTTTTCAGCAACCCTCCCGTATTTATCGGCATAGGCATCCTCCTGATGCTCCAGGCCTGCTTCATTTACCTGCCGCCGCTGCAAACGCTTTTCAACTCCGCGCCGCTTGATGGTCGGGCCTGGATGTTCGCAATGGCGGTCGGGGCAATCGTGCTGCCGATTATATCACTCGACAAATGGATCAGTCGCAGAAGTGCAGACGGAAGTACTCAGACAAAGGAGATACAAAAATAGAAGCAATCAAGAAATTTTAGAGAGTCATTTTCATCTCCCTGCTCGCCATGATGTCTTTGGTTGTGCTGCTCGCAACCATCGAGCTGGGATGGATCATCATCAAAGACATTATCACTCCCCCAATTTTCCTTCTCGAAATCAATGAGCTTTTCGAGATTTTCGGCCTGTTCATGCTGGTGCTCATTGGAATCGAACTCTTGGAAACCATTGCCAATACCTACACCAACCAAAACACCAATCATGCGAAAATTGTCATGGCCGTTGCTCTTATCGCCATTGCGCGCAAGGTCATCATCTTGGACGTCGAAAACTACTCTGGACAGGCTCTGGCAGGAATAGCGGCGATAAGTGGTATAACCAAACACCTTCAGAAAATTTCAAGGCACATGACTTTACGAAAGAACTCTTCCTCCTTTTCCAATTCAGAGGATCAAACATTTATCACTTTGAAGGTGCTAAGAGGAAAGGAAAAGCAGTGATGGCTGGTCCCTAATTTCTCCGTTGAGTGCTATCAAGGCTGCTTGGCGGCGGAAACCTGATCCTGGTACTCCCCCACGAGTGTTATTGCAGATCGTTCAGAAGTCATGGTGGAAAAAGCAAAATAGAATAGTAGACCGCTGTAATCAAAAACATTTTAATACGGGGAAGAGACACATGACACCTTTGCTTTGGGTGGCGAGTCTAAGTTTGGTTGGCATCGGCGTTGCTGGTATTGTTCTTCCTACGGTGCCCGGAACGCCATTGATCTATATTGGCCTGCTGCTTGCTGCCTGGGGGGATGGTTTCCAATATGTCAGCATAGGGACGATGATCTTCCTTGGCATACTGACGCTTGTCGCCTTTGTCGCCGATTTCGTATCCGGCAGCCTTGGCGCTAAACATGTCGGGGCGAGCCGGGAGGCGGTAATCGGTGCCTTTCTTGGGACCATTGTGGGTATTTTCTTCGGGTTTGTCGGCGTCTTTTTTGGCCCTTTCATCGGCGCGGTGATCGGCGAGTTCATCGTTCGAAGAAATATGGAACAGGCTGGGTTCGTGGGAATCGCCACCTGGTTCGGTTTTATCCTTGGCGTCGGGATGAAACTGATGCTGGCTTTTGCTATGGTTGGTATCTTCATCATCGCCTATGTATTTTGACCCACATAAGGGAGAATGATATCATCACCAACTTCAGTTTTAGGGGTTACCGAAATTTTGCAGTCAATATTTCTCCTGTATCTGTTCATAATATGGCCAGGTCAGTTCAATGAGGAGCTGAGCGGAGGTTGAATATGAAATGGCTCATACCGAAGGCGGCACAATCGTGTCTCTGTCTGCTGGTTTTCCTGCTTTTTTCCGGATGCGGCAACAGCTATTACAGCGGACCCGTGACCGCTCACTTTGATGGTAGGAAGTTCGACAACCCCTGGGCGCCAATGCCTGACCGCTTCGGGGAATTCCTCAAATGGCGCTTGACGGCCGATCGTGGCCGTTGGCCCGAGTCTGTACCGGTTACCCCCTCAACTCCTCCAGGAAGGATTCCCGGCCACACCCTCCGGGTAACCTATGTTGGCCACTGCACCGTACTGCTGCAAACCCAGGGTTTGAACATTCTAACCGATCCGATCTGGTCTGAGCGGGCCAGCCCGCTGAGCTTTGCCGGACCGAAGCGGGTCGCCGTACCCGGTGTTCGGTTCGAAGATCTTCCCCCCATCGACGTGGTGCTAGTGAGCCACAACCACTACGATCACATGGATCTGCCGACTCTTGAGCGCCTCTTCAAGGCTTTCAATCCGCTGGTACTGGCCCCTCTCGGTAACGATGCCACCATGCTCGAGTCCATCCCCGGAATGCGGGTCAAGGCGCTGGATTGGGGGGAGAGCTTTGAACTTAGCCGCCAGGTGCGCTTTACGCTTGAACCGATGCAGCACTGGTCGGCCCGCAGCCTCTTTGACCGGCGTGAAGCCCTGTGGGGTGCTTTTGTGGTTGAGGCGCCGGGTGGTCCCATCTATTTCCTTGCGGATGCTGGCTATGCGAAAGCCTTGTCCGGGCAATTCCTAGCCAAGTATGGAACCCCTCGGTTTAGTCTGTTACCGGTTGGGGCTTACGAGCCGCGGTGGTTCATGCAGTATGCCCACATGAACCCTGCCGAAGCGGTGCAAACCTACCTCGACCTTGGGGAGGGATACGCTATGGGGACCCAGCACGAAGTCTTCGCCATGGCCGACGAAGCCTATGCCGCTCCGCGCCAGACTCTTTCAGAAGCCCTACTGGCCAAGGGGATTGACCGAGAGCGGTTTCTGCTCCCCGAGGTAGGCGGCTGGTTCACGATACCGCCTCGTTGATCGTCGACGGGCCGGACCTTGCCTGCCGAGGCAAGGTAGACGGTGAACTCCTCGGTGCCGTCGACGCCGAGCAACTGATCAATGAACTCATGGCGAGGGGCACAAGGACGTTAAAAATAAACATCCTGCTCTTGCCACAGTCACCGTCTGAGCATTGAAATTCTCATGAACAATCGACCGGGGAAGGTCAATGCAATATCCCGGTAGCATCTGGGCAAGATCTGTCAAGCACGGTAATTTTTCACACTGATGCAATTTGCTATCGCTGTGAACTTGACAAAGGTATGGAAGTTACGCTGAAAGACACAACCAGACGGCGAATCTTTCTCTATGTAACCAAAGGCCGTCTGTCGGCCAATGGTTATTGGATGGCTTCGAAGGATCAAGCGCGAATCGATATCGACGAACCACTTGTCCTGAAGGCTGACGAGCTGGCCGATCTCATACTCATCGATGTTCCTTCTTGCAAGGGTTGGGGATACTGCGCCGAAACACTGCGAGGGCAAAAGAAGTAATAGTGCCTAAAAAACGATTTAACTCAGACTGGCAAGTCCGTTGGGCTTCTTTGCCAGTCGGTTGTGCGGAGCGCTGGGCGAATAGGCATGCAAATCATTAGAGGCAGTGATAATGAAACGTTCAATACGAATCATACTTGCAGCAGCGCTCATAATCATAGGAGCGATGGATGCCATGGCGGTGATGATGGTAAATCTCTGACCTCGGGCGCGGCCCCATTTTCTCAACTGGCGTGACAGCAGCACTTCTTCGGCGGCATAGAGCCTGAGATCGAAACCGCCGACCGCTTGGAAGGCGTCGCGGCGGCAGAACTAAAAACTGCCGGCCGCAGTGCGGGTAAACAGGGAAATCTGTTTCCAGAGACCGATGGCCAGGCGGCCGACGGCAGTGGTCTCGCCTTCGAAACAGACTACGGCGCCGCCGCCGACACAGAGTCCTTCGCGAAGAAGATGCAGTGCCCTGGTCAGCAGCGCCGCCTCGATCCGGGTATCGGCATCGACAAAGACCAGATAACCCGCCTCGGTGGCAGCGGCCCCGGCATTGCGGGCCCGGGCTCTGATTGACCGGCTCGAACACCACCCGGTCGGCTCCGCCGGCTTTGGCCACCGCGGCGGTATCATCGCCTGAATGATTGTCCACCACGATGCACTCGCCGGGGAGATCCTGCGCCGCCATGGCCCGGCGTACTGCATTCAGGGTGACGGGCAGTGCCTCCGCCTCGTTGCAGGCGGGAATAATGATCGCATAGGAGGTTGATTCTACAGGCATATATCCCCCGTGCGGTGAAGGGATGAAGCTTAAGGTTACCAACCCGAACCAGTATCAAATCGGCATCCACCCCAACCTAAAACTCCTCCTATGAGATAAATGGGCGAGGAATATTACCCCGCCCATTCAGGCAAATTGCCTTCGTTGTTGTTCAACCATGTTTGACGGATGTCTTTTTTCTGGTTCGGTGAAGCAACTGTCCACATTTTTGAGGTACATGGTCTTGACTGGAACGGCGTTCTGAAAATAAACTAATTATCGTTCTACCTTTACAAAATATAGGCGCGCATACAGGTTCTCAATCCAAGCTGATCGGTTCAACGACCTTCAACACAAGCGGATCATCAGGGAAGAAATAATGAAAGCTCCCGGCAAGCCATCACGGTTCCCGCCCCTTTTCTACAAAATGGCGGTTCTTCTCGGGGCGGCACTTCTCCTGGGAGGGGCTCTTGCGGTGCCTTTTTATTACGAAACGCAAACGATGTGGTACAAGGTCGGAGTCGACAGGGTTATGCTCCGATCCGGACAGCTGGCTGGATTATTCGCCCTTGTCCTGTTGATTGGGCAAATCCTTCTGGCGTTACGGGTAAAGCTGTTTGAACAGCTGTTCGGTGGGCCACGCCTGTTGCGCTGGCATCAGATGAATGGTGTGCTTATTTTCGGTGCAGCCTGCAGTCATGTGTTTCTGGTGTTGGCTCCTGAAGGATTCGACAACCTGCCGATCGGCAAAAAATACTGGCCGGAAATGATCGGCGGGGTGCTTTTCCTTTTTCTCCTCACCATGGTGCTCACCTCCCGTTTCAGATCGTGGTTCAACCTGGAGTATGCGCGATGGCGGATGCTCCATAAACCCATGGGTTACATTTCCCTTGTGCTTGTTTTTTTCCATGTGCTCTTTGTCAGTGAATCTTTTACCCGGGGATTGCCGAGAACGGTGCTGGTCACCGTCGGCATCGGCCTTATGCTGTTCATTGGCCTTGTGCGGGTACGGCGACGGACCTCTGCGCCCCTGTTGCCATGACAGCATCCGCCTCTCGTCCCCTTTGCCCGCAACGCCTGCCGCTTTCCGGGGCCGTCAATTTCCGTGACCTTGGCGGCTACCGGACCGGTGATGGCCGCCAGGTGAAGCGGGGACTGGTCTTTCGCTCCGATCATCTGTCCCGCCTGACGGCAGAGGACCAGCAGATGCTGCAGCGCCTCCAGTTCAAGGTAGTCTGCGATCTGCGCACCGTCCAGGAACAGCGGCGGCAACCCGACCTTCTACCGCAGGATGGTTCGATTCGTCTGCATCACCTGCCGGTCCAGGCGGGAAGCTTTGATCCGGCCCTGGCCATGGATCGCCTGCGGTCAGGAGAACGCGACTGGCTGTCCCTCGATTTCTTCATCGGCCTTTACCGGCAGTATCTTGACGATTTCGCTCCGGTATGGGGCAGAATACTGCGGCTCATTGCCGCTCCCGCGAATCTGCCCCTGGTCTTCCACTGCACCGGCGGCAAGGATCGCACCGGGATCTGCGCGACCTTGCTGCTGCTGACCCTGGGGGTGGGAGAGGCTGATATCTTCCTCGACCACGACCACTCCAATGCCTGCAATGCCGAGCGCCTGCAACCGATCTATGCCCGATTCGCCGAACTGGGCATCGGGCCTGAGCAGGCCGCACCCTACCTGCAGGCACCCCGGGAACCCCTGGCCGCGATGCTGGCGCACCTGCGCACAGCCTACGGCACGGTCGACAACTACCTGCTGTCCAGGGCCGGGTTGGACGAAGCCGCTCTCGCGGCCCTGCGGGCAAACCTGCTCGAATGACACCCTCATCCGCCCCCACCGGTCAAAGCGGCAAGGCCCCGGCCCGGCGACCGCCACGAAACGTGCCGTCGCCCCTGCGCCGGCAGGCGTGGCTGGCCGCGGCGCTCCTGTTCTGCCCCTGGCTGGCGACCCTTTCCCTCTGCGCCCCCCTTCTTCCCCTGCATCCCCTCGCCATTTTGTCCCTGCTGCCGGGACTCATTGCGGCCATCTATCTGCAGCTGCAACTGGTATCCCATCTGGGGACCAATCACCGGTGCGGCGAAGCGGACCGGCTCTTCTCCACCCTGGGGGCGGCCAACTGGATCACCCTGCTGCGCGGCACGGCCGTCGTCGCCCTGGCCGGTTTCCTGCCCATGGCCGTTCTGCCTGCCCCGGCTCAGCCGGCGGCCCTGGCCTGGGCGCCGGGACTGATCTATCTGGGCATTTCCCTGGCCGATCTGCTGGACGGTTTTGTTGCCCGCAGGCAGCAGCGGCAGACCGAACTCGGCCAGCGCCTCGATATTGAGACCGATGCCGCCGGGCTGCTGGTGGCCCTGCTGGTGGCCGTCAGCCTGGATCGGTTGCCGGCCTTCACCCTCCTGGTGGGACTGGCCTATTACCTCTTTCTCTTTGGTATCCGGTGGCGCCGACAGCGGGAACTGCCCCTGGTCGCGCTGCAATCGCGGCCCTATTCGCGGATCATCGCCGGCTTCCAGATGGGACTTGTGGCCCTGGCGCTGCTGCCCCCCTTCAATCCACCCTTCACCTCCATCGCCGCCATTCTCGTCATGACGCCGCTCCTCGTTGGTTTTGGCCGCGACTGGCTGGTGGTTTCCTGCCGGCTGCGCATCGACGGCAATCAGCGCACCGCCCTGGATCATTGGGTTGGCGTCGCGACGGCCCGTTTCCTTCCCCTGCTACTGCGCCCGCTTCTTTTGGCCTGCGGCATCGCCACCCTTGTTCAAGGCGCTGCCTCCCTGCCGCATCCCGTCTGGCTGTGGCTACAGAGCCTCTGCTGCCTGCTGGCCGGAATCGGATGGCTGGGCCGCTCTGCAGCGTTGCTGCTTACCCTGTTGCTGAGCTGCAGCCTGACCCCTTACGGGACTGATCTTCCGGTGCTGGTCCTTTTCGGCATTGCCGCCACCCTGATGCTGACCGGCACCGGTCCGCTGTCCCTCTGGTCCCCGGAAGAGGGAATCCTGTATCGCCGCAGCCAGAGATGGTTCCTCGGCGGGGAACGGGATGGCATGATCGCGCGCGCCGCATCATCTGCTGCGGGGTTCCTCTCCCCACTCATCGGCTGGCGCGGACTGCTGCTGGTACTCGGCCTGGTTCTGGCCTGGCTGGCGTTGCGCGGTATGCCCTGGGACCAGGCCTGGGGGCAGGTCACCGGGATGGGTGCCGGTGCCATCTTGATCCTGCTGGGGTTCAACATGGCGATGCTGCCGCTCATGACCGTCCGCTGGTGGCAGCTCCTGCGGGCGTTCGGCTCGCCGGTCCGCCTGCGCACACTCTGCGCCTATCGCTTTGCCGGCAATGCAGTCAGCTATCTCACCCCCGGACCCCATTTCGGCGGTGAGCCGCTGCTTGTCTATCTCCTGCGCCAACGCCAGGGTTTACCGCTGCCTGCAGCCGCGACCTCGGTCGCCCTGGACCGGATGCTCGAGCTTTTGGCCAGCATCGTGGTCCTGAGTCTGGGCCTGATCATGCTGACGGTCACCGGTAGCGGGCCCTTTGCCGGGAGATGGGCAGTTCCGCTGGCTGTCACCCTGGCGACTGCTGTTGCCGCTCTCCTGGCTGCCCTGTGCATGGGCAAGCGTCCTCTCTCCCGGCTCTGCCAATGGCTCATGCGGATATGCGGCATGGCCCATTGCGCACCCACCGGCTTCGCCGGACGGTTGCTGGAAGCCCTCATGCAAGGCGAGACCCTGACCGAATCCCTCCTCCACCGGCATCGGCGCCCGTTTGTGCTTGCCAACCTCTGTTCCCTTGGCCACTGGCTCGGGGTTTTCGTCGAATTCTGGCTGATGGCGGCCTTGCTGGGGCATCCGTTGTCTTTCCTGCAATTGCTGAGTGTCGTGATTGCCGCCCGCCTGGCCTTTCTCACCCCCTTGCCGGCGGGGCTCGGTGTCCTCGAATCCGCCCTGCCCTGGGTAACCGCCGCCCTGGGCCTGGGGAGTGTCCCCGGTCTCAGCCTCTGCCTGCTCATCCGGGTTCGCGATATCCTCTTCAGCCTGGCCGGATTGGGATTGACCATGAAATATTTGACTTGTCCGGGCAGGGCCAGTACTCTGGCCAAAAATGCAGGATGAAAGATTGCGGCCGAAGAACACATTTCCATTACATCCTTTGGGATCAGGCCATCTTAAACCATGCGGCATCAAGACCACCCTTCCTCCCTTCCCGGCGCCAGTGCCCGCAAGGTCGACCCGGAACAATGGTTCGATCAGTTGCCGCTGCTGGCCGCACAATTCCTGGCTGAGCATCGCCGGCCGCTGGTCACGGTTTCCTATGCCCAGAGCGTGGACGGCAGCATCGCCACCCGGAATCGGGAACAACTCCGGCTGAGCGGCCACCAGTCGATGGTGGTCACCCATCGCATCCGCGCCGCCTGCGACGCCATTGTCATCGGCATCAACACCCTGCTGATCGACGACCCCTTGCTCACCGTCCGTCTCACCGATGGGCCAAGCCCCCAACCCATCGTCCTTGACAGCCAGCTGCGCATCCCCCTGCAGGCCCGCCTGCTTGAACGGACCGACCGTGGTTGCTGGGTCGCCTGTACCGAAAAGGGTGATCCCGGGCGCATCAGCGCGGTGGAAAACCGGGGAGCCGAGGTCATCCGCTGCCGCCACGACCGTCAGGGCCGGGTAGATCTGCCGCACCTGCTCCAGCAGCTTGGCGAGAGAGGGATCGGCAGCCTCATGGTCGAAGGGGGCGGCCAGGTGATTTCGAGCTTCATCGAGGCGCGCCTGGCGGATCAGATGATCATCACCATCGCCCCCCGCCTGGTCGGCGGCCTGCCGGTGCTGGACCGACCGGCCGTGCGCAACGGGGCCCTGCTGCATCTGACCACCGTGACCTACCAGCCCTGCGACCCGGACGTCATTCTCTGGGCCCAACCGCAGTGGCAGGACCCATGAGGCGGCATCGGCTGGAATTTGTCGCCCCCGGCCGGGTCGCGGTGCACGAGCACCCGGCACCGGAGCCGGCTGCGGATCAGGTCCTGGTGCAGGCCCGGCTCTCCGCAATCAGTGCCGGGACCGAGATGCTGGTGTATCGGGGGCAGTGGCCGCAGGGGGTCGCGGTCGACGCCACCTTTGAGGCCCTGGCCGGCACCTTTGCCTATCCCCTGACCTACGGCTACTGCACGGTCGGCCGGGTGATCGCGGCAGGATCGGCGGTAACCGGCGACTGGCTTGGCCGCCGGGTCTTTGCCTTCCATCCCCATGAAGACCTCTTCTGCGCCCACCCCTCGCTTCTGCATCCCATCCCCGATGATCTGGACGATGAGGCCGCCCTCTTTCTTCCCAACATGGAGACCGCGGTCAACCTCCTGCTGGATGGCGCTCCCCTGATCGGTGAACAGGTGGTCGTCATCGGCCAGGGCATCGTCGGCCTGCTCGCCACCGCCCTGCTCGCCCGTTTTCCGCTGGCATCCCTCACCACCCTTGAATCGCACCCCTTGCGGCGCGAGGCCTCGATCCGTCTCGGTGCCGCCCTCTGCCTTCATCCGGCGGCCCCGGACCTTTTTCCCCGGCTGGGTGCGAGTCCCGGCCAGGGCGGTCAGGCGGATCTGGTCTTCGAGCTTTCCGGCAACCCGGCAGGCCTGGACACGGCTCTGGCCATTACGCGCCACAGCGGCCGGGTGGTGGTCGGCTCCTGGTACGGCAGCAAAAAGGTTGGCCTGGATCTGGGTTCGTTCTTCCATCGCGGCCGTCTTACCCTGATCAGCTCCCAGGTGAGCAGCATCGCCCCTGCGCTCTCGGCCCGGTGGCAGGCCCATCGCCGCCTTGATGTGGCCTGGCAGATGCTGCGCCAGGTGCGGCCCCAGTCCTTGATCACCCATCGCTTCGCCCTGGCGGATGCCGCCGCGGCCTATGCGCTGATCGACCGCAGCCCGGGCGAGACCATCCAGGTCATCTTCGAACACCCATCCGCAAGCACGCGGTGAAATTTTTGCAGGGAGAAAAAGCATGTACAGTCTCGGAATGCGGCGTGAATTCAGCGCCCGGCATTATCTGATCGGCGGCGACTGGGGAGCGGAAAACAGCGAGCACACCCATCATTATCGGATGGAACTGGTCCTCGAGGCCCCGAGCCTGGATCAACACGGTTATCTGGTCGATATCGTCGAGGTGGAACAGCACCTGGAGGCGGTGGTTGCCGATGTTGCCGGCCACACCCTCAACGATCTTGCCGCCTTTGCCGGCCTCAATCCCAGCATCGAGCGACTGGCCACCATCCTCCATGGCGCCTTTCGGACACGATTCGCCCATCTCCGGCTTGCAGGCCCTGACCGTCACCCTCTGGGAGGACGATATCGCCTGGACCTCCTACCGCGCCCCCCTCTGATGCGCATCGGTCTGGTCATCTACGGCAGCCTGGAGACCTTGACCGGCGGCTACCTCTATGACCGGATGGTGGTCGAAGGCCTGGCGCGGCTGGGCCATGAGGTGGAGGTGATCAGTCTCGCCGGCGGCCCGTATCTCAGCCGGCTCGGCCATGGTTTGACGTCCGGCCTCCTCCGGCGGCTGCTGGCCGGCCGGTTCGACATTCTCCTGCAGGACGAACTCTGCCATCCCTCCCTTTTCTGGGTGAACCGCCGATTGCGCCGCCTGCACGGCCCTCCGCTGGTCGCCATCGTCCACCACCTGATGTGCCGTGAACGACGTCCCTGGTGGCAGAACCGGCTCCTGGCCCTGGTTGAAAAACGGTATCTGGTCTCGGTGGATGGCTTTATCTTCAACTCGAAGACCACCGCCGGGACAGTGACCGCCCTGGTGGGCGAGGGTCAGCCCCATGTTGTCGCCTACCCGGCCGGGGACCGTATGGGCAGCCCTCTTTCCGCAGACAGCATCAGCCGGAGGGCCCGCCAGCCCGGGCCCTTGCAATTGCTCTTTCTGGGCATCGTCATCCCCCGGAAGGGTCTGCTGCCCCTGCTCAGCGCCCTGGCCGGAGTGGACCGCGAGCTCTGGCGTCTGACCGTGGTGGGCGGCCTCGATTTCGATCCCGCCCATGCCGCCGCGGTCCGGGAACAGATCGATGAACTGGGCCTGGCCGATTCGGTCCGGTTCGTCGGCCCGTGCTCGGGTGACCGCCTGGTGGAGATCCTGCGCGCCAGCCATCTGTTCTGCATGCCCTATGCCTATGAGGGGTTCGGCATCGCCATTCTGGAGGGAATGGCCTTTGGCCTGCCGGCTATCGGCTGCCGGGATGGAGCGGCGGGCGAGACCATCAGCCACGGGAGCAACGGCTTTCTGCTGGCGGCCGATGACCTGGCGGGACTGGCGCCGCTGATAGTGCAGCTGCAGCACGATCGCGAGGCATTGCTGCAGCTCAGCCTTGCCGCCCGCCAGACCTATGCCGGCCGGCCCGTCTGGCAGGACAGCGTCGCCGTAATTCACGCTTTTCTGGCGGAGATGAAGAGTCGACACTCAAAAGGAAAAAGCGTCGCACCGGTCCGGCCGGCCGGCACCATTGAGCCTGGAGATGGCCATGGAAACGGATAATTCTGCCGGCGGCCAGCCGTCTCCGCAGGTGGCGGATGATTCCGGGACCGGCTTTGATCCCCATTACCTGGCCGCCAAGAAGTCCATTGATGACCGGGCGTTGAACCGCTATGTCTGGAAGGCACTCTGCCAGGCCCTGCCGCAGACAACCGGCGCTGAGCCCGCGAACATCGTTGAGATCGGCGCCGGCATCGGCACCATGCTGACGCGAGTGGTCGACTGGGGATTGCTGACCGGCCCGGCCACCTACCTGGCCACCGATTGCGATGCCGGCCACCTGCGGCTCGCCCAACGCTACCTTGCAGCCTGGGCTGATGAGCGGGGCCATGCGTTGCACTGGCCGGAAAGGCAACACGGCCGCCTGTGCACCGCACAGGCTGAAATTGCCCTGGTTTTCGAGGCGATTCGTGCCGAAGAGATGGCCCGCCGGACCGAGTCCGAGGGCACCTTCCACCTGGTTATCGCCCATGCCGTGCTCGACCTGATCGACCTGCCGGCCGTGCTGCCCGGCCTCCTGTCGCAACTCACCGACAACGGATTGGCCTATTTCACCTGCAACTTCGACGGCACCACCCTCTTTCTGCCCGGATACCCCGGAGGGGAAGAGCAGGAAATACTGAGGCGCTATCATGCCTCGATGGAGGCGCGGCTGGCCGGGGCGAGCCGCACCGGCCGGCGATTGCTCAGCATGCTGCAGGGTCCGGGCCTCGAACTGCTGGCCGCCGGCAGTTCGGACTGGATCATCCATCCCCGGAACCTTGCCTACTCCGGAGATGAAGTGGTGTTCCTCCATGCCCTCATTGCAGGGGTGGAACAGGAACTTGCCGGAAAAAGCGGTCCCCCGCCGCCGGGTCTGGCCGCGTGGGCCCGCACCCGGCACCGGCAGGTGGAAGCGGGCGCCTTGACGTTTCTGGCCCGCAACCTCGATTTTCTCGCCCGTCGTCGACCATCCCCGCCATGAAACTGAGCATCCGCTCCTGGCCGCCGCTGCTGATCCTTTTCGCAGCCGCCGGCATACTCAGTATCCTGCTGAACGTTACATATCCGGCTGACCGCCTTTTTTCCTGGCGCCTGCTGCTGCCATCCGTGGACGTCTGGCTCCTGCTGCTGCCACTGGCCCTGGCGGCCTGCTGGGGGAAGCGGGTCCTGTTCTGGACCACGCTGCCGATATGGGCGCTCTTTCTTGCCCTGCGGCTGCTCCGTATCGGCGAAACCGTCGTGCCCATGTACTTCAATCGTCCCTTCAACCTCTACCTCGACTCCGCGTATCTCTACGGACTCTACGATCTGCTCAAGACCTCCTCCCGTGAGGGCGATTTCTTCCTGCTGGCGGCAGGTGCGGCAATAGTGACGCTCGGAGTTTGTGCCCTCAGTTGGTTCGTCTGGCAATGGGCCGCCTGGGCGCTGACAGACCGCCGGCTCCGTCTCGCATTCCTGGGGGCATCAGCCCTCCTCCTCGGCACGTTCCTGATCCGGGGAGTCCAGCCGGCCAAGCCGCCGGCACTGGTTCGCCTGGGACAGGAAATTCGCTCCGCCCACCAGCAGCGCGAACAGCAGCAGGCCTTGAGCGACCAACTGGAGCACATCTCCCGGCAGCGGTCGGCCGATCCTGCCACGCTCAACGGCCTGGGAGGGGCGGATGTCCTGCTGTTTTTTATCGAATCCTATGGCCGCGTCGTCTTCAGCCAGCCTCACTACCGGCAGGCGATGGAGTCCAGCATGAATAAACTGGCCAGGACCCTTGCCCGCCATGACTTCGAGGCGGTGTCGTCCTATCTGCTGTCTCCCACCTACGGCGGCGCCTCGTGGCTGGCCCATGCCACCCTGGAGTTTGGCGTTCGGGTGGAAAATACCCTGGAAGAGACCGCCCTGCTCCGCTCCTCCCTGCAGCCCATGGCCGCCCTTTTCCGCAGGAACGGCTATCGTACCGTCTCGGTTATGCCGGGCACCCGGTTCGCCTTTCCGCAAGGGGCCGCGTTCGGTTATGGACAGGCCTATTACGCCTGGCATTTTGGTTATCAAGGGCGCACCTTCGGCTGGGCGCCGATGCCGGACCAGTTTGTGCTCGATTGGGTCCGACGCCGCGAATTCACCACGCCGGCACAACCGGTTTTCGCCCGCTACGTTCTGATCAGCAGCCATGCCTCGTTCCGTATCCAGCCGCCCTACATCGAGGATTGGGAGACTATCGGCGACGGCAGCCTCTACAACGTGCACGAACCCGTCACGTACCCCATCGAATGGCCGGATCTCAGCAATGCCGGCGATGCCTACCTGCGATCGCTGGATTACGTATTCGAGACCCTCGGCAACTATCTTGCGCAGTATATCGCGCGAGACACCCTGATCATCGTTCTGGGCGATCACCAACCCAATCTGCAGCTTACCGGTCCGGGGGAGCCCTGGTCGGTGCCGGTGCATGTTATCAGCCGCAACGCCCGTTTATTGAAGCCGTTCCGTGAGCGGGGATACACGGCCGGCCTGTTTCCCGATCAACCGCTGCCCCATGCGGAGATGGAGACCTTCCTGCCAGGATTTCTCCAGGATTTCAACTAACCGGCCGCAGACACCTGCCGGTCCGCATCAGCTGCCTGGCATGATCGGTCCAAAGTGTTTATCGTGCGAATACAGGAGCATTGCGGCCAAGTTGACCTGGCGGGCTTGCCTGTCTGTAATCACCGACTATCGTAGTATTGCAGTCGTCCCACCCATTCCTGATGGTCGCCGCGATGTTCACACACGCGGTCAAAGGGCGATCCTTTTCACCAATTGGAGGCACATATGAACAAGAACATACTGTTTCCCCTCGTTGTCGCCGCTCTCGTCGGATTATTCGGATCCCCCGGGCCTGCCGAAGCCCGTTCCTGGGAAATCGACAAGGAACATACAAACTTCTATTTCAGTGTCGATCACATCTATGCCAAGGTCCGCGGCCGTTTCACCGATTTTACCGGGACGATAGTTTTCGATCCCGACAATCTCAAAGACAGTAAGATTTCTTTTGAGATCAAGGTGAAGAGCGTTGACACCGGCATCGGCAAACGCGACAAGCATTTACTGTCGGACGATTTTTTAGATGCATCCAAATATCCCTTGATGACGTTCACCAGCACCAGCATCACCAAGGCTGAGGGGGACACCTACAACGTCAACGGCACGCTGACCATAAAAGACGTTTCCTCCGACCTGATTCTTCCTCTCACCTATGGCGGCAGGAAGGATCACCCCTTGTCTCCAGGCATGGAAGTGATAGGCTTCAACGGCAATCTTGACTCTTGACCGACTGGCCTATACCGTCGGGGACGGGAAATATTACACCATGGGCGTGGTTGGCAAGGACGTTGATATCCTGGTGACGATCGAGGCACTGGGAAAGAAATAGGGCCGCCTTCTGTCGCCAGCGGTTCTGATGCCGGCGGATTCCCGGGGTCCTGCCGGCATGATCACCCTATCGACCCGGGCACCAGACCCGGACGTGGTCAGTCAGCTCCTCAAGATTGATCCGACAGCTTTCTTTTCAGACAACGTGGAGATGCTTCATGGTTCATGACCACGACATCATCATCCTTGGTGCTGGCACCACGGCCTTTGCCGGAGCGAAAATAGCTGCAATGACCGGTAAAAAGGTGGCGATGATCGAGAAATCCCATCCCGGTGGTACCTGTGTCAACTGGGGATGATTACTCTTTAACGGTCATTTGTTCCCGTTGCGAAAGATCGTTGATTATCGACAAATTCGGGCAACAAGCTTTTTCAGGCGGACATGGGCTGCATCGATATCGGCGAGACAGGCAAAGGCCTTGACCGCTTCAGCGCGGGCCGGATTAAAACCGCTGCATAAAGGGTGACGACCGAGCAGCGCGGTGACAAAGGCGCGCTCCAGCCGATCACCCGGCTCATCCGACTGGTTTGTCTCGGCCAGATCATACCAGGCACGAAACCGGGGCTTATCCAGGGACTGCCGCGCCTCCTGCTGAAGTCCCAGGGTCGCAGCAAAACCGTGCCGGAACAGATCGGTTATGCTCCAGACTTCCAGCAGATCGGCCGCCTTAGCCGCTGCGCCGTCCGGCAGACAGTTTTCCTCCTGGACCAACAGCGATTCCATCCCCAGGGAAATGGTGTCCCGCACCCGCTCGGCAATATCTGTTATCTGTTGTATATCACGGGCATTCTCTCCATAGGCAATGATCGCGCTGTTGATGGCCCAAACTATTTCCTGCTCCAGACCTGACAACCGTTCCTTATCGGTAATCAGGGACAGGGCCTGCTGTAACAGGGAGGTTGCGACCAAAGGGCCGGCATACACGGACGGCAGCCGGGAGATAGCGCTGTCTGTCGGTTTCTGGGGCCGGGGCAAGGGTTGACGGATGGCCGGGCGGGAGAAGAGGACAGCGGCCTCCTCTGGTGGCGCAAAGCCGATATCCTGCATACGGCCGTTACGGAAGCGCAAGGCCTCTTCTTCGATCTGGGTCGGCAGATCCACCCGGATATCGCTCAGCAGTCGATGGGACGCGGAAGGATCGTATTGGTACAGGGCGTCCAGCAACGAAAAAGGATGGGTCTTCAGCGCCACCTCATCCTTTACATCGAGGAGAAAAAAACCGTCCGGGGTCGCGGCACGGGGCGTGTCTTTCTCTTTGTCCTCTTCAGGAACCTGATCGGTATCAGGATCATACACCGTGACGGTCTTGGCCAGATAAAGGAGCTGCACCACATAGTCCAGGGAGAAAAAAGCCCTGGCCAGGGCTTCGGGACCGGCCAGCGCAAAGGCCGTCAGCCATTCATCAAGATTGTCAACGGCAAAGTCGTAACGATTCCAGCAATCCAGATCGATACAGGCCGCCAGTTGTTCCTGACTCAACTCGCGGAGGATGGGCAGGGCCTGATCCAGACCGATCTCCCTGACGATATAATATGCCTCCAAAGGTTCGAGGGCTGCGACTTCCTCGGCCAGGTCGGCGGCAGCCAGAATCCGCTCGCCCCGGCGGGACAGGGAACGGATCAGATCGGCACGGAACGGGGTTAATTCAACAATCTTATTATCGGTCATGTTATTCTTGTCAGTCAGAACTGATTGAAGAAATTCGCCGCAGAGCACGGGGGAGTCAGCGAAAATTGCACAAAGGGGATCAGGTCAGGCGCGACAAATGAATGTTCCCTGGTAAAGCAGAACATCCCTTTGTCATAGACTATCTCTTCTTAATACTCTACGTTCCATGAAAATGCCAACCATCGAAATGGTATTACCTTCTGCAACCGTTTAGGGGCCGTTACGAAATAACCATTACATATTCATCCATTTCGTTACTGCCCCCTATGCCGGTATCGACGATCCACTGTTACGGTTATTTTTAAACAACGGCTTACCGATACCCCGGGCCAGCTGCCAGGTTTGCTACTCAGTAAGGGGGAGGTCGGTTATCATGCTGACCCCTTCGTAACCGAAGGAATCAAAGATCGCGAGAAAATCGTCCGATGAAAGTTGTTATTGCCGAAAAGCCGTCCGTGGCCCGCGATATTGCCAAGGTTCTCAATATTACCGCCAAGAAGAAAGGGTATATCGAGGGCCGCGGTTGCGCGGTCACCTGGGCCTTCGGGCATCTGGTAACCCTTCAGGAACCGGGCGAATATGATCCGGCGCTCAAGCGCTGGTCGCTCGACACCCTCCCCTTTGTGCCCGACGAATTCAAGCTCACCCTGATCAAAAACCACGGCGTGGCGGAGCAGTTCCAGCTGATCAAGACCTTGTGCGAACAGGCCGAGGAAATTGTCTGCGCCACTGATGCCGGTCGGGAAGGAGAGCTGATCTTCCGGTACATCCTGGCGCTGTGCCACTGCGAAGACAAACCGATCCGCCGCCTCTGGCTCAACTCGCTGACCCCCGAGGCCATTCAGGCGGCGTTCAAGGACCTCAAGGACGGCCACGACTACGACGCTCTCTATGCCGCCGCCCGCTGCCGCAGCGAGTCCGACTGGATTGTCGGCCTCAACGCCACTCGCTACTACACCGTCCGCCACGGTCAGATCGGCGGCAGCGATCGCGTCCTCTGGAGTATAGGCCGGGTGCAGACGCCGGTGCTGGCAATGATCGTCGAACGTGACGATACCATCCTCCAATTCCGTCCCCAGCCGTTCTGGGAGCTCACTACCCGCTATCGCGAGGTGGTGTTCAAGTACAGCGGCCAGCGTTTCGAGCGACCGGAGAAGGCCCAGGCCCTGCTCGACACGATAAACGGCCAGCCCTTTGTCATCACCGGCAGTGCCGGAAAAGAGAACAAGGAGCAACCGCCGCAGCTCTTCGATCTCACCACCCTGCAGCGCGAGGTCAACAAGCAGCACGGCCTGTCGGCGGCCGACACCCTCGCCGCCGCCCAGACTCTGTATGAGGCCAAACTCGTTACCTATCCGCGTACCGATTCACGTTATCTGAGCAAAGATATGAAAACGAGCGTTGCCAAGATCATGGAACAGCTCAAGGCCATACGGGCCGAACAGATCGCGCCGCTCAACCTCGCCAAACTGCCGTTCACCACCCGGATCATCGACGACACCAAGGTGACCGACCATCACGCCATCATCCCCACCGGCGTCAGGCCGCGTAACCTGGGCGTCAATGATCAGCTCGTCTATGACGCAATCACCACCCAGTTCATCGCCGCCTTCTATCCCGTCTGCATCAAACAGGTGACCACGGTTGACGGCGTCAGCCGGCAGGTACAATTTCAGGCCAAAGGAACGCAGATTATTGAGCCAGGCTGGACCATTCTCTTCCCGAAAAAGAAGATGAGCCAGGACGCTGCCGACGACCAGGCCCTCCCGGCCTTTACCAAAGGGGAAACCGGCCCGCATGAGCCGTCCCTGCGCGAAGGCAGGACCAAACCTCCCAGTCACTTCACCGAAAACTCGCTGCTCGGCGCCATGGAGGCCGCCGGTAAGTTTGTCGAAGACGACACCCTGCGTGAGGCGCTCAAGGAGCGCGGCATCGGCACGCCCGCCACCCGCGCCGCCATCATCGAAACCCTGCTCCGCCGCGGCTATATCCAGCGCGAGAAAAAACAACTGCGCTGCACCGACATGGGCCGCTGCCTGATCGCCCTCATCCAGGACCCCCTGCTCAAATCGCCGGAGATGACTGGCGAGTGGGAGGAAAAACTGAAAAAAATTGAGCGCAGCCAACTCGACCCCGATATCTTTATGGCCGGGATCAGCGGCTATATCCGCACCCTGATCGAGCACAGCTCCGCCCGGCGGCTGGACCCCGCACGCTGGGGCAGCTGCCCACTCTGCGGCAAAGAGGTTATCAAGGGGAAACGGGCCTACGGCTGCTCCGGCTGGGAAGAAGGTTGTCCCTTTGTGCTTGCAGCGGAGTGCAAAGGGATAACGCTTACACCCAGGCAGATTCAGGCCCTGCTGCAACTGCGCATCCTGCCGCAGCCGGTCAGGATCGATGACGAGCCGCGCATCCTCATCCTCTCCACCCAGGGTCTGATCATGGACCTGCGGTTGCCCTCCGCCGACCGGCAAAAAAATCTCGCCAAGGAAGATCGTCCTGCCA